>NC_008578.1:1221770-2443540 GCF_000015025.1 Acidothermus cellulolyticus 11B
CGGGCACTCCGAGACGTGCTGCAGCCCGGTGCCCGGCTTGTCGTGATCGGTGCGGGGTTCATTGGTTGCGAGGTCGCCTCCGCCGCGAGGGAACGCGGGGTCCACGTGGTCGTTGTCGGACGCTCGGAATACCCTCTTCCCGGGCTGGGCGACATTCTGGGAAGCGAACTGCGGAGACTTCACGAGACACATGGCGTCCGCTTCCTCGGAGCACGAGCGGTCGTTGCTTTCGAGGGAACCGACCATGTACGCGGTGTAGTCCTCGACGACGGCACCGAACTGGCCGCCGACATCGTCGTTGAAGCAATCGGCGGCGCCCCGGAGACGGATTGGCTCGTAACCACCAAGCTCGACATCCACAACGGCGTGCGGTGTGACGGAATGTTACGAGCACTCGACATTTCGGGACAGCCCATACCCAACGTCGTGGCATGCGGTGATGTCGCACGAGTGCCCCTGCTGCGCGGGGCGGGAATTGAAGGCCGAGTGGAGCACTGGTCAATGGCCATTGAGACGGGACGGTACGCCGGCCGCACCCTCGCTGCATCCTTGTCCGGTGCGGCGGCAGGTGCGCCGTCTGTGCCGATGGTGCCGACGTTCTGGTCAGACCAATATGGCGTTCGGCTCTCCGGCGTGGGTCTGCCTGAGATGCATGACGGCGAGATCCGGGTACGGCATGACAGCGCGGCCGGCGAAGTCGCGATCTCGTACTTCCGGGCCGGACGGTTGATCGGCATCGCTGCACTCGGCTGTGCCGCACGACTCCCGGAGTTTTACGACGCGGTCCGGCGCTCCTGGCAGGATGAGGGCCACCCGGTCTCGACCGTGACTCGGTCGTCGCCGCGCTAAGCCGGCGGCCTTCGCGCGGTGTGTTTCTGTTGGTCAACAACAATGTGACGATCTGTTCAGGGGTCTTGTCAGAAGATAGTTCGGGCCCTAATATCTCACCAGACGCGTGGCTCATCATTACGAGACCGAGTAGTTGACGGTGCCCGTCGGTACCGCCGCGGCTGCCGTCGTTCGAACGCGTCTTCCTATCGTGTCGATCGAGGAGGCCCTATGGTAAGCGCTTCCGGAGAGCGCGGCGCAATGCTGGCGGCGGTTGAGGCAAGAGCCCCGTCGCGACACCTGTGGCGAGATCGGATTGCGGTCATCGGCATTGTTTTTTATGTGGTTGCGGCATCCGCGCCGCTGGTTGGCATGTCCGGTGCGGTTCCCGTGGCCATCGGCCTGGGGAATGGTTCCGGGACGCCCGGCGCTTACCTCGCGGTCGGTATCGCGCTCCTCATCTTCAGCGTGGGTTACGCCGCCATGAGCAGCAAAGTCACCAATGCCGGGGCATTCTTCGCCTATGTAGGCCGTGGACTCGGCGTACGGGCCGGAATTTCTTCCGCCTTTGTGTCTATCTTCGCGTACGTCACGATCCAACTCGCGATTTATGGCTTCATGGGCGGGCTGGTCGCGCAGGAAGCCAAGCAATATCTCGGCATCTCCCTTCCCTGGTGGGGATGGGTCTTTATCGCCTGGGGCCTTGTGCTTCTCCTTTCCCTCTTCAGCGTGGATGTCGGCGCTAAAGTTCTTGGCGGCTTTATGATTCTTGAGCTGAGCTCGCTCCTCATCATGGCTTTCGCTGTCATCTTCCGCGGCGGCGGCCCGCAAGGACTCAGTGTGTCGGCGTCGTTCGCGCCAAGCCATGTCTTCGTCGGCGGCCTCGCCGGATCGGCTGGAATCGCGTTGGCGTTCGCGTTCGCCTCCTATATTGGCTTTGAGGCGACGGCGATTTACGGCGAGGAGTCACGGGATCCGAAGCGTACGGTTCCGGTGGCTACCTACGCGGCTGTGGGAACGATTGCCCTGCTCTTCGCCGTTACGTCGTGGGGAATTGTGAGCGGCTTAGGGCAAGGCCGCGTCGTCGACGAGACGCTGAAGATTTCTACGGTTGGTGATACACCGCTGGCGGATCCCGCACAAGTCATCTTCCACGTCGCCACGCAGTACGTTGGATCGTGGCTCGCGGATCTCATGCGCATTCTCGTGATCTCCAGCCTTTTCGCCGGCCTGCTCGCGTTCCAGAACGCCAATGCGCGGTATTTCTACGCGCTGGGGCGTGCCGGCGTCCTGCCGAAGGCTCTGAGTCACGTCTCACGGCGCGGATCCCCGATGTACGGAACGCTGACGATGTCCGGGCTCACTGCCCTCGTGGTGCTCATCTTCATGGCGAAGGGCTGGGACCCGGTGCTCAACCTCTTCTATTGGTCCAGTGCCATTGCCGTCATGGCGATCGTCATAGTGGAAATTCTGGTCTCCGTTGCGGTGATTGCCTTCTTCCGGCGTGATCATTCCGATACCCGGCTCTGGAACACCGTGGTCGCGCCGATCCTGGCCATTGCCGCCCTCGGTATCGGTCTCTACCTCCTCATGGCCCGGTTCGGGCTTCTCGCCGGTACCGCAGCAGCCGGGGTCGATCCCACGAAGACGGCGTGGGCGCTGTCACCAACGGGATGGGTGCTCATTGCGCTGCCGTTCGTCATGCTCATCGTGGGTCTTGTCGTAGCGCTTGCCCGACGGCGGAGCATCGACAGCCAGGTCGTTGCCGATCTGGTGAGCTGACGGTACGCGTGGTGCGCGCAGGTTAGCCTCGCGCTGTCCGAGTACTGACCGGGGACGTTCGCGCGTTTCCCCGGACCGGAGTCCTCCCCGAACCGCGCGAACGTCCCGGGTTCTCGCCTGCGCCGGACGCCGGCCCGACAGAGCGCCTGCGGTCCGTAGGCGGCTCAAGACACGGGGCGATCCTGATCCGCGGCGCACCCCAGTCATCCCCAGGAGTGCGCCGCGGCGTGCGTACGGTGGAACCATGCGACCGGTGACAGATGTTCAGCGCCGGGTGGCGCCCTTCCGGGTGATCAGCGAGTACCGGCCATCCGGGGACCAACCGCAGGCGATCGACGAGCTCGAACGGCGGATCCGCCGAGGCGACCGCGATGTCGTGCTCCTTGGCGCGACCGGCACCGGGAAGACGGCGACGATCGCCTGGCTGATTGAGCGCCTGCAACGGCCGACCCTCGTGATCGAACCCAACAAGACCTTGGCCGCGCAATTCGCGAACGAATTGCGGCAGCTCATGCCGGAGAATGCGATCGAGTATTTCGTTAGCTACTACGACTATTACCAGCCGGAAGCCTACATTCCGCAGACCGATACGTACATCGAAAAAGACGCCTCCATCAACGATGAGGTGGAGCGGTTGCGGCACTCCGCAACCAACAGCCTGCTCACGCGCCGGGACGTCGTCGTCGTCGCCAGCGTCTCCTGCATCTACGGCCTGGGCACTCCGCAGGAGTACGTGGATCGAATGCTGCGGTTGCGGGTCGGTGAGGAAATAGAGCGGGACATCCTGCTCCGCCGGCTTGTTGACATTCAGTACACCCGGAACGACGTCGCATTCACCCGGGGCACGTTCCGGGTGCGCGGCGACACGATCGATGTGATCCCACAATACGAGGAACTCGCCGTCCGGATCGAGATGTTCGGCGATGTGATCGAGCGGCTCGCGACGCTGCACCCGCTGACCGGTGAGGTCCTCAGCGAGGACGAGGAAATTTACATCTTTCCGGCGTCGCACTACATTGCCGGTCCGGAGCGGATGGCTCGGGCGATCCGCGACATCGAGGAGGAACTCGCACAGCGGCTCGCCGAACTGGAGAAGCAGAACAAGCTCCTTGAAGCGCAGCGGTTGCGGATGCGGACGACCTACGACCTGGAAATGCTCCGCCACATCGGCACATGTTCGGGCATTGAGAACTACAGCCGGCACATCGACGGCCGCCCGCCCGGCAGCCCGCCGAACACCCTGCTGGATTATTTCCCGGAGGATTTCCTCCTGGTCATTGACGAGTCACACATCACCGTTCCGCAGATCGGCGGCATGTACGAGGGCGACATGTCGCGCAAGCGGGTCCTCGTCGAGCACGGCTTCCGCCTGCCGAGCGCACTGGACAACCGTCCCTTACGGTTCGACGAATTCCTTGACCGGATCGGCCAGACGGTCTACTTGTCGGCGACACCCGGCCCCTACGAACTCGCGAAGGTCGGCGGGGATGTCGTCGAGCAGGTGATCCGCCCCACCGGCCTGGTCGACCCGGAGATCGTCGTCAAACCGACCAAGGGACAAATCGACGACTTGGTGCACGAAATCCGGGTGCGCGCCGAGCGCGGCGAGCGGGTCCTGGTCACCACGCTCACCAAGAAAATGGCCGAGGATCTGACCGATTATCTCCTGGAGCTCGGCATCCGGGTGCGCTACCTGCACAGCGAAGTGGACACGCTGCGGCGCGTCGAATTGCTCCGGGAACTGCGTCAGGGCGAGTTCGACGTCCTCGTCGGCATCAACCTGCTCCGCGAAGGACTGGACTTGCCGGAAGTCTCCCTCGTCTCCATTCTCGACGCCGACAAGGAGGGTTTCCTCCGGTCGGCGACGTCCCTCATTCAGACCATCGGGCGCGCCGCACGTCACGTCTCCGGACAGGTGCACATGTACGCCGATACCGTGACCGCGGCCATGAAGGAAGCGATCGACGAAACGAACCGACGGCGGGCCAAGCAGCTGGCGTACAACGCCGAGCACGGCATCGACCCGCAGCCGATCCGAAAGAAAATCGCCGACATTCTCGACACGCTCATTCGGGAGGACGCCGATACCCAGGCTCTCCTCGGCGGGACCGGGCGGCAGGTCAGCCGAGGGAAGGCACCCGCTCCCGGGCTCGCGTCCAAGGCGGCGCCGCCGGTCGGCCGGCATGCCAAGGACCTCGCAGCCATGCCGCGACAGGAACTCACCCGCCTCATCGAGGAACTCACCGAACAGATGCACGCCGCCGCCGCGGAATTGCAGTTTGAGCTCGCCGCCCGGCTGCGGGACGAGATCCGGGAGCTGAAGAAGGAATTACGCGCGATGGAGGCCGCCGGCGTCGGCTGAGCGCCGCTTCAGCGGGAGCTGCCAGCGCCGCTTCAGCGGGATTCGCTCAGCAGAGAGCCGGCACCGTCAGAAAACCAACGAACAGTGCGCGGCGGCGGGCCAACGGAAGGCCGACGCAGCCTGAGCGAGCGCCGCGGAGCTTGACGCGGAAACCCAACCGCCTCGGGCAAGCTGATACAGCGATGTCGTGCCGAGATAAGCGGCGCCGAGCGCCCACGCCGGTACGGCGAGGTGCGCAGATTGCCGTGTCGGCTCGCACGACGCTCCGTCCGGCCCGCCGATCAGACGCCATCGGCCGTTGTTCCACGGGCAGAACTCGTCGGCAACCTCGAGTACCAGGTCAATGTCGACCGAGTAGCGGCGAGCGGCGAGCGCACGGTCGACATCGACGATACGCACCCAGAGATTATCGGCAAGGCGGGCGTGGAGGCGGCGGGAATCCGCTGCCGCCAGCAGAATCGGGTCGTCGATCGCAAGCCATGCCCGCCACGTTGCCATGAGGTCACGGCGCAACAGGTAATCCCACAACACGAGCTGGGCAGTCGGCTCGGCTGCGACGATTTCGAGAATCTCGACTTCGCCGGCGGCAACGCCGTCTGACCATTCACTCTTGGTGCGGTAGAGCGCGTACCCGGTGTCTGGAATGACCACTGCCGACAGTGGTGTCCAACCGCTCCGGCGTTCCACCGTCGCCTCGGACAATCGGTATTGCCACCACCGGTTGTCGCGCGCGAATTCACCGGGAGCGTCCGGCAGGTGCGCGGCATGAATCGCCGCTATCTCCGGAAGCACCGTCTCAGCAGGCTCATCGCGCAATGACAGGCGGAAATCGGCCCGCTGCGCCACCCGGTCATCGTCGATGGCTCGGGCGTCACGGCGTATCTCGACAGAGACCGTCTGGCTTGCCGGCCCATAGCCAAAGCGCCGGTAAATCGACGATTCCGACGCCCACAACGCCGCGATCGGCTCACGACCGTCGGCGTGCAACCCATGCAGCTGGTGGCGCATCAGCCGGGTGAGCAGCCCGCGACGCCGGTGCGAGGCGGCTACGGAGACGAACGTCACTCCCGCCACGGGGACGACCCGGCCAGGCACCGACATCTGCAAGGAGAAAATCCCGCCGGTGCCAACGAGCCGGTCACCGTCGAACATCCCGGTGGTGCGGTCAAGTTCGAATACCAGCCGCTCCCGGGTGACGTGCTCGTCTCGGCAGGCGGTGCCGAAGGCGCGCATGCCGGTCGCCAGGAAGCGGGGGAACTCCTCGTCCGTGACCGGACGGAACACGATGTCGCCGGGACGGGATACGTCACCAGCCACGAGCCCGCCATTCACCGAGGTGGGGTCGTTCGGCTCCCAGCGTGGTGTCACGGCCGTGCCCCGGGTAAATCCAGGCCGCGTCCGGAAATCGGCCGAAGACCTTCTCTTCCAGGTCATTCATCAGGGTCGTGAAATCCTGCTTGTTGCCTCGCGTATTGCCGGGACCGCCCGGGAAGAGTGAGTCGCCGGTAAAAATATGCGGCTGATCCGGATCGGCGTCGTACACCAGCGCAATACTTCCCGGAGTATGACCACGGAGATGGATGACGCCGATCTCGCTGTTTCCCACCGTGATCCGGTCACCGTCGCTGACCGGCCACCCCACCGGGAGCGGGAGCGCATCGGCGTCCAGGGGATGCGCGATAACCTCTGCCCCGGTCGCGTCGACGACGGCCCGGAGCGCCTGCCAGTGGTCGTGGTGACGGTGGGTCGTGACCACGGCGACCAGCCGTCCGTCGCCGATCGCGTCCAGCAACCGTCCCGGCTCGGCCGCAGCATCAATGAGCACGGTGTCGCAGGTCGCCCGGCACCGGAGCAGGTAGGCGTTGTTGTCGTACGGCCCGACCGCCAGCTTGGTGATCTGCAATCCCGGGAGCACGCGGACATCCGGCGGGCCGCCGACCCGCACGTCCCCGGTGTACGTCACGACGCCGATGCTATCGGGCCGTCTCGGCTCACCGGCCGGGCAGCCGCGTCACGGCAGGCCCGGCGTCCGCGCCCACATAGGATGAAGCGCAGCTCGCCAGCTGAGGAGGACGGATCTGCGGGTATGGCTGATCGGCTTGTCATCCGGGGCGCTCGCGAGCACAACCTCAAGGACGTCTCTCTCGATCTCCCGCGGAACGCATTGATCGTCTTCACCGGCCTCTCCGGATCGGGAAAATCAAGCCTCGCATTTGACACGATCTTCGCGGAGGGCCAGCGGCGGTACGTGGAGTCCCTCTCGGCGTACGCCCGGCAATTTCTCGGTCAGATGGACAAGCCGGACGTTGATTTCATCGAGGGGCTCTCGCCGGCGGTGTCCATCGACCAAAAATCGACGTCGCGAAATCCGCGCTCCACGGTGGGTACGATCACCGAGGTTTACGACTACCTGCGTCTGCTGTACGCGCGGATCGGGCATCCGCACTGCCCGGTCTGCGGACGGGCGATTTCCCGCCAGACGCCGCAGCAGATCGTCGACCGCATCCTGGAATTTCCCGCCGGTACGCGATTCCAGGTGCTTGCGCCGGTCGTCCGCGGCCGCAAAGGCGAGTACGCCGAGATGTTCGCCGAGCTGCAGAGCAAAGGTTTCGTGCGGGTACGGGTCGACGGCGTCGTCCACCCGCTGGACAATCCGCCTCGGTTGAAAAAGCAGGAGAAGCACACCATCGACGTCGTGGTCGACCGGCTTGCCGTCAAGGAGAACGTCGCCCATCGGCTCGTTGACTCGATTGAGACGGCGCTGCGGCTCTCCGGAGGTCTGGTCACGCTCGAATTCGTCGATCTGCCGGAGAGCGACCCGCACCGGGAGCGAATGTTCTCCGAACATCTCGCCTGTCCCGACGACGACCTGGATTTTGAAGAATTGGAGCCGCGTTCTTTCTCCTTCAATTCGCCGTACGGCGCCTGTCCGGAATGCACCGGCCTCGGCACCCGGCTCGTCGCCGATCCCGATCTCATCGTTCCGGATCCGAGCAAATCCATCGCGGACGGCGCCATCGCGCCGTGGGCGACCGGGCACGTGTCGGACTACTTTGTCCGCCTCCTCGAGGCATTGGCCGACGCGGCGGGATTCTCCACCCAGACCCGCTGGGACCGGCTGCCCGCCAAAGCCCGCAAGTACATCCTGTACGGGTACCCCGAACCGTTGTACGTCCAATACCGCAATCGGTACGGCCGGCACCGGTCATACCACACGACCTACGAAGGTGTCGTGCCGTACATCGAACGCCGGCACGGCGAAGTCGACAGCGACTACAGCCGGGAGCGGTTCGAGAGCTACATGCGGGAAGTGCCGTGCCCGAAGTGCCAGGGCAAACGGCTCAAGCCGCTCGCGCTCGCCGTGACGGTCGGCGGGAAGTCCATCGCCGACGTGTCCGCCATGCCCATCAGCGAATGTGCGCGATTCCTGCGCGCCCTTGACCTAACCGCACGGGAACGGCAGATCGCCGAGCGCGTGCTCAAAGAAGTGAACACCCGCCTGGGTTTCCTGCTGGACGTCGGTCTCGACTACCTCACGCTTGACCGTCCCGCCGCTACGTTGGCGGGTGGCGAGGCGCAACGCATTCGGCTGGCCACCCAGATCGGCTCCGGTCTTGTCGGCGTTCTCTATGTGCTGGACGAGCCGAGTATCGGCCTGCACCAGCGCGACAACCACCGTCTCATCGAGACCCTGCTCCGCCTCCGCGATCTCGGCAATACGCTGATCGTGGTCGAGCACGATGAGGACACCATCCGCGCGGCGGATTGGGTGGTCGACATCGGTCCCGGCGCCGGTGAGCACGGTGGACAGATCGTCGTCTCCGGGCCGGTGCCTGAACTGCTGGCGTGCAAAGAGTCGCTCACCGGCGCGTACCTTTCCGGACGGCGAACCATCGAGGTACCGGCGATCCGGCGGCCCGCCGATCCCAAGCGCCGGCTGATCGTCAAGGGTGCCCGAGAGCACAACCTCCGCAACATCGACGTCGCGTTTCCGCTGGGCTGCTTCGTCGTCGTGACCGGCGTCTCGGGCTCGGGAAAATCAACGCTGGTCAACGACATTCTCTATGCCGCGTTGGCCAAGGAACTGAACGGGGCGAAAACCGTGCCCGGCCGGCACGACCGCATCCTCGGTCTCGACCTCGTCGACAAGGCGATTCACGTCGACCAGAGCCCGATCGGCCGGACGCCGCGGTCGAACCCCGCGACCTACACCGGTGTGTTTGATGACATCCGCCGGCTCTTCGCGGAGACCACGGAAGCCAAGGTGCGCGGATACACTCCCGGGCGTTTCTCCTTCAACGTGAAGGGCGGCCGCTGCGAAGCGTGCGCCGGCGACGGCACCATCAAAATCGAAATGAATTTCCTGCCCGACGTTTACGTGCCGTGCGAAGTGTGCCATGGCGCGCGGTACAACCGGGAGACCCTCGAGGTGCATTACAAGGGCAAGACAATTGCCGACGTCCTGGACATGCCGATCGAAGAAGCAGCCGACTTCTTCGGCCCGCTGCCGGGCATCGCCCGCCGGCTCACCACTCTCGTCGAGGTCGGTCTGGGTTATGTCCGACTCGGCCAACCGGCCCCGACCCTCTCCGGCGGGGAAGCGCAGCGGGTGAAACTCGCGTCCGAGCTGCAGAAGCGGGCGACCGGTCGCACCGTGTACATCCTCGACGAGCCGACGACCGGCCTGCATTTCGAAGACGTCCGCAAGCTGCTTGCCGTTCTGCAATCCCTTGTCGAGCGCGGCAATACCGTGATCGTCATTGAGCATAATCTTGACGTCATCAAGACGGCCGACTGGGTGATCGACCTCGGTCCCGAGGGCGGCGCCGCCGGCGGACAGGTGGTCGCCGAGGGTCCACCCGAACAGGTGGCGGCGACGGAAGGCAGCTACACCGGCGCCTTTCTGCGCAAGGTGCTCCGCCTCTCCTAACGGCGTTCCGCGGTACCGACGGCGGGGCGGCTACGCTGACAGGCGTGCACGCACCGCAGCTGCGCAAGCCGGCTGCCGGGGAGATTCCGGAGTCACCCGGCGTCTACCGGTTCTGGGACGCGCATGATCGGGTCATCTACGTCGGAAAGGCGAAGAACCTGCGCGCCCGACTGACCAGTTACTTCGCGGATCCGGCGCTCCTTCATCCGCGGACCCGGGCCATGGTGACAGCGGCCGCCCGCCTCGACTGGGTCATCGTCCGCACCGAGGTTGAGGCGCTGCAACTGGAATACAACTGGATCAAGCAGTACGAGCCTCGCTTCAACATCAAGTATCGGGACGACAAGAGTTACCCTTACCTCGCCGTCACGCTCGCCGAACCCGTGCCGCGCCTCATGGTTTATCGCGGCAAGCGAAAGAAAGGCAACCGGTATTTCGGGCCCTTTGCGCACGCCTGGGCCATTCGTGACACTCTGGATTTGCTGCTCCGGGTGTTTCCCGCCCGCACCTGCTCCGCCGGCGTCTACCGCCGAGCTCAGCGCATTGGACGGCCGTGCCTGCTGGGATACATCGGAAAATGCAGCGCACCGTGTGTCGGCTGGGTGTCGGAGGAGCAGCACCGGCAAATCGTCCTCGACTTCTGTGACGTGATGGGCGGAAGAGCCACGGAGTACCTCCGCCGGCTGGAAAAGGACATGCGCGCCGCAGCCGCCGCGGAGGACTTCGAACGGGCGGCGCGGCTGCGCGACGATGCCGCCGCGCTGCGGCTGGCCATCGAAAAACAGACGGTGGTCCTCCCCGAGAATACCGATGCAGACGTTATCGCCTTGGCCGACGACGACTTGGAGGCGGCGGTCCATGTGTTCTTCGTCCGCGATGGACGGGTCCGCGGTCAGCGCGGCTGGGTGGTGGAGAAGGTCGAAGCGCTGGACACCGCCGACCTCGTTCAGCATTTTCTCGCCCAACTGTACGGCGAAACGGGTGCGGAATCCGCCGACGTGCCGCGGGAAATCTTGGTGCCCGTCGCACCAAGCGACACCGAGACGCTCGAACGCTGGCTCAGCTCACGCCGCGGCGGACGCGTCACCATCCGCGTTCCCCAGCGCGGCGACAAGAAGGCCCTGCTGGAGACGGTTGCCCAGAATGCGGCCCAGGCGCTCCACCTG
The DNA here is from genome assembly GCF_000015025.1 of Acidothermus cellulolyticus 11B. Classification (GTDB taxonomy): domain Bacteria; phylum Actinomycetota; class Actinomycetes; order Acidothermales; family Acidothermaceae; genus Acidothermus; species Acidothermus cellulolyticus. The sequence goes on from NC_008578.1 coordinate 1,232,839, forward strand.
CACAAGGTCCGCCGGGCCGGCGACCTCACCGCCCGCGGCCGGGCGCTGCGGGAAATCCAGGAAGCCCTCAATCTTCCCGACGCACCGCTGCGCATTGAGTGCTACGACGTGTCCACATTGCAGGGCACCGACGTCGTCGCGTCGATGGTCGTGTTTGAAGACGGCCTGCCGCGGAAGAGCGAATATCGTCGCTTTGCCCTGCGCGGCGTCGGTGGGGGGGACGTCGGGGCAATTCACGAGGTGATCAGTCGCCGTTTCCGCCGGTATCTGGACGAGCGGATGCAAACGGACTCGCCCATCGACGACGGAACCGGGCCGGACCAGCCGCGGGTCGACGCGGCCGCGCATCACCGAAAGTTCAGCTACCCGCCGAGCCTGGTCATTGTTGACGGCGGTGCGCCGCAGGTGGCGGCGGCAAAGAAGGCCCTCGACGAACTGGGCATCGATGACGTTGCCCTGGCGGGACTCGCGAAACGCCTGGAAGAAATCTGGCTCCCCGATCGCGAGGAACCCGTCATCCTGCCGCGGGCCAGCGAAGGACTCTACCTCTTGCAGCGGTTGCGCGACGAGGCGCACCGTTTCGCCATCTCCTACCACCGTGCGAAACGGTCCACGTCGATGACCCGCAGTGTGCTGGAGGGAATCCCGGGAATCGGGGAGACCCGCCGCAAGGCCTTCCTGCGGCATTTCGGATCGGTTCAGCGAATGCGGCAAGCAACCGTAGCGGAATTGGCCGCCGTGCCGGGCGTGGGACGGCGTACCGCTGAGGTTGTTTTCGCGGCCCTGCATGGAGCGGACCAATGACCGGCGACGTCCGGCGGCTGCCGGACGGCCACGCCGCTCCTGCCCTCAACCCGCTGACTGGAATCAAACTTGTCGTCCTCACCGGCCTCTCCGGTGCCGGCCGGAGCACAGCCGCCAAGTGCCTGGAGGACCTCGGCTGGTTCGTCGTCGACAACCTTCCGCCGGGACTCCTGGACACCATGGTGGATCTCGGCGTCCGCAGCGGCGGTGCGATCAACAAAATCGCCGCGGTCGTGGACGTGCGCAGCCGCGCGTTCACCTCCGACCTCTACGGCGCCTTGGGCGTGCTGCGTAACCGGGGCACCGCCTTGCGGATTGTCTTTCTCGAAGCAAGCGACGATGAGCTCATCCGCCGTTTTGAGAATGTCCGCCGCCCGCACCCGCTGCAAGGCGACGGACGGCTGGCTGACGGCATCGCCCGCGAGCGGGAATTGCTCCGTGACGTCCGCGGCGTCGCGGACCTTGTCATCGATACGACGAATCTCAACGTCCACGAATTGCGCGGCAAGATTATCGCGGCATTTAGCGACGACAACCAACCCGCGCTCCGTGCGACCGTTGTGTCGTTTGGATACAAGTACGGCCTGCCGGCGGACGCCGACCTCGTCGTCGATTGCCGATTCCTGCCCAATCCGCACTGGGTGGACGAACTCCGGCCGCTCACTGGACGCGACGACGCCGTCCGGGAGTACGTGCTCGCTCAACCGGGGGCGCAGGATTTTCTCGACACCTATAGCAAGGTGCTCGGCACCGTGGTGGACGGTTATCTGCGGGAAGGCAAACGCTACCTCACCCTCGCGGTGGGCTGCACCGGAGGCAAGCACCGCAGCGTCGTCATAGCAGAGGAACTCGCGGAACGACTCCGGCGGCTCGCGACCGCTGAGTCGAGAATTGACGTCCAGGTCGCCCACCGCGACCTCGGCCGGGAGTGAGGGAGGACCATGCCACCGAGGGTCGTTGCGTTGGGCGGCGGTCACGGCCTGGCCGCTTCCCTCTCCGCGCTGCGGCGGGTCACGGATCGGCTGACCGCGGTCGTTACCGTCGCAGATGACGGCGGATCGAGCGGCCGGCTGCGCCAGGAATTCGGCGTCCTGCCCCCCGGCGACCTTCGCAAAGCTCTCGCCGCGCTCTGCGCCGACGACGAGTGGGGCCGAACCTGGGCCGATGTCATTCAGCATCGGTTCCGCGGTGACGGGCCGCTCCGCGACCATGCCTTGGGGAACCTGCTGATCGTCGGCATCACCGAACTGCTGGGCGACCAGATTGCCGCTCTTGACCTCATGGGCCGGCTGCTGCAGGCCCGCGGCAGGGTGTTGCCGATGTCCACGATCCCGTTGGACATCCAGGCCGAAGTCGCCGGACTGGATCCGGCCGATCCGACGGCGCTGCGTACGGTCCGCGGCCAGGTCGCCGTCGCCACCGCACGGGGCCGGGTCGTCAGCGTGTCGCTGGTGCCGGAGGACCCGCCAGCCTGCCCGGAAGCCGTGGCGGCGATTCGTGACGCCGACTGGGTGGTGCTTGGGCCGGGCTCGTGGTTCTCCAGTGTCCTGCCGCACCTCCTCGTTCCCGACCTGGCCGACGCCATCAATACGACGCGGGCCCGGCGGCTCGTCGCCCTCAATCTGGCCCCCCAGCCCGGCGAGACGGCGGACTTCTCTCCGGAGAATCATCTGGAAGCGTTGATCGCGCACGCACCTCAGTTCCACGCCGACGTCGTACTCGCGGATCCGAGCACGGTGGGGGATGCCGAAGCGCTCCAGAGCGTGGTCGGCGCCCTGGGTGCCCGGTTGGTGGTGGCGCCGGTCGCCAGGGACGACGGCACGCCTCGGCACGATCCGGGCCGGCTCGCCACCGCGTATTGGCGGATATTCGCCGATCTCACCGAAGAGCCCGACACGGCGCGGCGCGGCGGCGAACAGTCGATCGGTGGAAGGACAGGTTCGCGATGGCACTGACAGCCAAGGTCAAAGACGAACTGGCGCGGCTACCCGTCACGAAAACGTGTTGCCGCAAGGCGGAAGTGGCCGCCACCTTGCGGTTCGCCGGGGGTCTGCACCTGGTCGGCGGCCGGATTGTCGTTGAGGCGGAATTGGACACCGGGGCCGCGGCCCGCCGGCTCCGCACCGCCCTGGCCGAACTGTATGGTCAACACGCGGAACTCGCGGTGATCGCTCCCGGTGGCCTTCATCGCGGCAACCGGTACGTCGTCCGGGTCAGCCGGGACGGCGAGACGCTCGCCAAGCAGACCGGCCTGCTGGACGGCCGGGGCCGCCCGGTTCGGGGTCTGCCGTCACAGATCGTCTCCGGCGGCGTGTGCGACGCGGCAGCGGCGTGGCGCGGCGCGTTTCTCGCGCACGGTTCGTTGACCGAACCCGGCCGCGGCTGCACGTTGGAGGTCAGCTGTCCGGGGCCGGAATCGGCGCTCGCGCTCGTCGGAGCCGCACGCCGGTTGGGCGTCCAGGCGAAGTCACGGGAAGTGCGCGGCGTCGAACGGGTGGTCGTGCGTGACGGCGACGCCATTGGTGTGCTGCTTACCCGCCTGGGGGCGCATGACAGCGTCCTTGCCTGGGAGGAGTACCGGGTGCGCCGCGAGGTGCGGGCTACCGCAAACCGGCTGGCGAATTTTGACGACGCGAACGTACGCCGGTCGGCGCGGGCTGCGGTGACCGCGGCCGCGAAAGTCAAGCGCGCCCTGGAGATTCTCGGTGACAGCGTGCCCGAGCACCTTGCGGCCGCCGGCACCTTGCGCATGGTTCATCCTCAGGTGTCGCTGGAGGAGCTCGGCGCCCTTGCCGATCCGCCGCTGACGAAGGATGCGATCGCGGGACGGATTCGACGCCTGATCGCAATGGCTGACCGGCGCGCGGACGAGCTCGGGATTCCCGGTACGGAGGCCGCCCTGGTCGGCGAATTACCGTGAAGCGGCCGATGGCTACGCCGCCGCGGTGCGGGCGCGCCCGGCGGCACGGCCGCCGGCCTGCTCGCGGGCTGGGGGTCACCAACCGACAGGGCGGGCGCATCCGGGCGGACGCATCCGATATAGGGTGGCCTTGCCGATCCGCCCTCGGCTGCCGCCCGCGGAAAGCCGGGCTCGGGGGCGCGGCACGCGTGGTTTACGACAACTTCTGTGGAGAGAGTGCACCATGGCGATTCGTGTGGGCATCAACGGGTTTGGGCGCATCGGCCGTAACTTTTTCCGAGCGGTTGCCGCGCACCAGGGCAGCAATCTCGATGTGGTAGCCGTCAACGACCTCACCGACACCAAAACGCTGGCGCATCTGTTGAAGTACGACACGGTCCTCGGCCCATTCCCGGGCGAGGTTCGTGCCGGCGACGGTGTCATTGTCGTCGACGGCAAGGAAATCCGCGTGCTCTCGGAGAAAGATCCAGCGCAGCTGCCGTGGGGCGAGCTGGGTGTTCAGATCGTGGTTGAGTCGACGGGACGCTTCACCGACGCCGAGAAAGCCCGGGCGCACCTGGCGGCGGGCGCCAAGAAGGTCATCATTTCCGCGCCGGCCAAGGGGGAGGACGCGACGTTCGTCCTCGGCGTCAACGAAGACACCTACGATCCGGCGAAGCACCATGTGATCAGCAACGCGTCGTGCACGACGAACTGCGTGGCGCCGCTGGCCAAGGTCCTGCACGAGGCGTTCGGCATCGTGAGGGGCTTCATGACGACGGTTCACGCCTACACGAACGATCAGGTGATCCTTGACTTCCCGCACAAGGACCTCCGCCGGGCGCGTGCCGCGGCGCAGAACATCATTCCCACGACGACCGGCGCCGCCAAGGCGGTGGCGCTCGTCTTGCCCGAGCTGAAGGGGAAGCTCGACGGTTTTGCACTGCGGGTGCCCGTACCTGACGGCTCGGTGACCGACCTGGTCTGCGAACTCGAGCGCGAGGTGACGAAGGAAGAGGTCAACGCGGCGTACAAGGCGGCGGCCGAGGGGCAGCTCAAGGGCTATCTCGTTTACACCGAGGACCCGATCGTGTCGTCGGACATCGTCAACAACCCGGCGTCCTGCATCTTTGACTCCTCGCTCACCATGGTCAACGGCCGGCAGGTGAAGGTGATCGGCTGGTACGACAACGAGTGGGGGTATTCCAACCGGCTTGCCGACCTGACCGCTCTCGTCGCTTCCCGGTTGTAGGACGGCCATCATGCGCAGTGTCGACGACCTGGAGGTCGCCGGCAGGACGGTCTTCGTCCGGGTCGACCTCAACGTGCCGCTGGAAGCAACCGATCAGGGCCCACGGATCACCGACGACAAGCGCATTCAAGCGAGCCTGCCCACGATCCGTGACCTGCTCGGCCGTGGTGCACGGGTTGTGCTGCTGGCCCACCTCGGCCGGCCCAAGGGTGAGGTCCGCCCGGAGCTCTCCCTCCGGCCGGTTGCGGCACGGCTCGCGGAGCTGCTTGGCGAACCGGTCGCTTTCCCTGATACCACCGACGGCGGGGTTGCCGGCGAAGCGGCGCGCGCGCTCGTCGCGCAGTTACGCCCCGGGCAGGCCGCCCTGCTGGAGAACCTCCGCTTCGAGGCGGCGGAGACCAGCAAGGACGACGCCGAGCGCGCGGCGTTTGCCGAGCGGCTCATCGCCCTCGCCGGCGAGGAGGGGGCGCTGTACGTCGGCGACGGCTTCGGCGCCGTGCACCGCAAGCACGCCAGCGTGTATGACCTGCCGCTCCGCCTGCCGCATGCCGCTGGACGCCTCGTTCTCGCCGAGGTGAGCGTGCTGCGCCGCCTCACCGAGAACCCCGACCGTCCGTACGTCGTCGTCCTCGGCGGGGCGAAGGTCTCCGACAAGCTCGGTGTCATTGCCAACCTGCTGGAGAAGGTCGACCGGCTTCTCATCGGCGGCGGAATGGCGTACACCTTCCTCGCCGCGCAAGGGCATGAAGTCGGCCGTTCGATCCTCGAGGCGGATCAGGTGGACGCCGTCCGCGGCTTCCTTGCCGAGGCGGAGAAGCGCGGCGTGGACCTCGTCCTTCCGGTCGACATCGTCGCGGCGTCCCATTACGCGCCGGACGCCGACCACGTCGTCGTGCCCGCGACCGCGATCCCGGCCGACCGCGAGGGGCTGGACATCGGACCGCAAACCCGCGAGCTCTTCGCCGCCAAGCTGGCCGACGCCCGGACCGTGTTCTGGAACGGTCCGATGGGCGTCTTCGAATTCGACGCCTTCGCGGCCGGCACCCGGGCGGTGGCCGAGGCGATCGCCCGTCTCGACGGTCTCACCGTCATTGGCGGAGGGGACTCGGCAGCGGCGGTACGCAAACTCGGATTCCCTGAGTCCGCATTCCGTCACGTCTCGACCGGGGGCGGCGCAAGCCTGGAGTACCTGGAAGGCAAGGAACTGCCGGGCCTTCAGGCGTTGGAGGCCGACACAAGGCAAGGAACTGCCGGGCCTTCAGGCGTTGGAGGCCGACACGCCGTGAGCCGGTCGGGATCGCCGGCCCGCAAACCGCTGATGGCCGGCAACTGGAAAATGCACTACACCCATTTGGAAGCGATCGCGCACGTCCAGAAGTTGGCCTTCATCCTCTCCGAGGCCGACTACGAGCGGGTCGAGGTCGCCGTCCTCCCGCCGTTCACGGCGATCCGCAGCGTCCAGACATTGGTGGACGGCGACAAGCTCCCGATCCGTTACGGCGCTCAGGACGTCTCGCCGTATCCCTCCGGGGCGTACACCGGGGACATCTCAGCCGGAATGCTGGCCAAGCTCGGCTGCAGCTACGTGATCGTCGGACATTCCGAGCGGCGTCACTATCACCACGAGAACGACGAGCTGATCAACGCGAAGGTGCGGGCGGTGATCGGGGCTGAGATGACCCCGATCCTCTGCGTTGGTGAACCGCTTGACGTGCGCCGGAGCGGCAGGCACGTCGAGTTCACCCTCGGTCAGCTGGACGCCGATCTCGCCGGACTCTCCGCTGAGCAGGTCGCCTCGCTCGTCATCGCCTACGAACCGGTCTGGGCCATCGGCACCGGTGAGGTCGCCACGCCGAAGGACGCCCAGGAGGTGTGCGCGGCGATCCGCGCCCGGCTGGCCGAGAGCTTCGGTGACGCCGCGGCGCGATCAGCCCGGATCTTGTACGGCGGGTCGGTCAAGAGTGATAATGCCGGCGGGATCATGGAGGAGCCGGATGTCGATGGCGCACTCGTGGGCGGCGCAAGCCTGGACGCCGAGGAGTTCGCACGGATCGTGCGATACGACACGAAGTAGCGTCACTTCGGCGACATCTCGTACAACGAGGTCGCCATCCGTAACTATCGGGTCACGAAACGCGGTAGATTCGCCGAGAAACCCGAGCTCACCGGTCGCTGGAGCTACAGTCGCAGCGATCGGATGCACCACGCTGAGCCGCCAGGCGCGGCTTGGTGGACTGTCGGAACTACTGGCGGGCCGCTCACAAGGCGGCCGGAAGAAGGAGTGAGATGCTCGGCACACGCAGTGGATTCCGGGTGGCTGCCGGATTCGCCGTCCTGGCGTTGGCGGCGACAGCGTGCGGCAGCAAAGGGGGCGGCGGCAGCGCCTCTCAGGGCCGGATCAAAGGAGATCCCAACACCATCAACTCGGTCGCCAATCCGAAGAAGGGCGGTACGTTCACATACGCCCTGGAGAAGACGATCGACAACTGGAACATCCTGACGTCGGCGGGGAACACCTTCGAGACGGCCGAGGTGATGGATGCCATCTACCCGTCGACTTTCATTGCGCAGCCTGACCTCTCCGTCAAAATGAATGACGACCTGCTGCTTAGCGCCGAGGTCACCAACCAGAACCCGGAAACGATCGTCTACAAGATCAACCCGAAGGCTGTCTGGTCCGACGGGGTGCCGATCAACGCCGATGACTTCAAGTACGTCTGGCAAGCCAGCGCCAACTGTAAGGACTGCGACGTCGCGTCGTCCGTCGGATACACCTCAATCCAGTCGATCGAGGGCTCCGGCCCGAACAACCAGACGGTGACCGTGACGTTCAAGCAGCCGTTCTCTGACTGGAAGTCGCTGTTCGGCCCGCTGCTCCCGGCGCATGCGGCGACGCCGAAACCGACCGACGAGCAGACGCTCGCGGACAGCTGGAACCACGGCTTCGCCGACAATCCACCGAAGATTTCCGGTGGTCCGTATGTCATCAGCTCCTACCAGAAGGACCAGAGCGTCACGTTGGTGCCGAATCCGAAGTGGTACGGCAAGAAAGGCCCGTACCTGGACAAGCTCGTGTTCCGAATGATTACGGATGCGACCCAGGAACCGCCGGCGTTGCAGAACCACGAGATTGACGCGATGTATCCCCAGCCTGAGGTTGACCTCATCAAGACGCTGAACGGGATGAAGAACGTCGTCTACCAGGAGGATCTCGGCCTCATATTCGAACACTTCGACTTCAACCTGGAGAACAAGGCGCTCACCCTGCCGGTGCGTCAGGCGCTGTTCACGGCGGTGAACCGCCAGCAAATCCTGGACGCCACGGTGAAGCAGTTCGACCCTGACGTCACGGTGCTGAACAACCGGATGTTCGTGCCAGGCCAGAAGGGCTACCAGGACAACGTCACCAAGTACGGTCTTGGCACTGGGGACATCGCCAAGGCGAAGGACATCCTGACCAAGGCCGGTTACAAGATTGAGAACGGTAAGCTCATCCAGCCGGACGGCACGCCCTTCCCGGCTCTCACGATGCAATACACGGTCGGCAACCAGATCCGGCAGACGGAGTGCCAGCTCTTCGCCCAGGCGGCGAAGCAACTGGGTGTGACCGTCAACGTCCAGAGCACCGACAGTCTGGGCAAGACACTCACCAACGCGGACGCGCAGCACCACTTCGACGTCGTCGTCTTCGCGTGGGTGGCGACACCGTTCCCGGCGTCAGGTAACGCCCCGTTGTATGAGAGCAACAAGGCGCGAGGCGGCGACTGGGGCGGCAACTACGGTCACTGGGTGAACTCGCAGGCCGACCAACTGCTCCAAGATGCGACGTCCAACCTGAATCCGGACCAGGTCATCAAGGATCTCAACGAGGCCGACCAGCTCATCTCCCAGGACGCATACACGTTGCCGCTCTACCAGAAGCCGACGCTGCTGGCCTACTACAACACGTGGGGCAACATCCGAGACAACGCGACCAGCGTCGGACCGCCGTACAACGTGCAGGAATGGGGTTTGAAGCCCTCGGCGGCCTGACGTCCTGACATGAGACGCTGCGAGTGGATGGCCGCCAACCGGGCGGCCATCCACTCGGTGTGGCGACGGTAGCGAGGCTCGTGATGCTGGCCTACACGGTGCGGCGAATTCTCGTCGCTATTCCACTCCTTATTGTTTCGACCTTCGTGGTCTTCCTGCTCGTCACGTTCTCCGGCGATCCGCTCGCGCAGTTACGGACGAAGCAGCCCCCGCCGACCCCTCAGGTCATCGCCAATTACCGGCACATGCTTCGGCTTGACCAACCGATTCTGCTCCGGTACTGGCACTGGATCACCGGGCTGCTGCACGGCGATTTCGGGCCGTCCGTTCAGGGTGGCGGTGCGCTGAACATCGGTCACGAACTCGCCCGGCGGATCGTCGTCTCGTTGCGGCTGGTCATTGCGGCCATCATCATTGCGATGATTATCGCGGTGATTGTCGGCGTCGTCAGCGCGGTGCGCCAGTACACCGTCACCGATTACTTCCTCACCTTTACCGGATTCCTTTTTCTCTCGCTGCCCATCTTCTGGTTCGCCTTGCTGCTCAAAGAAGCCGCGATCTGGCTGAACGTGCATGTCGGCACCCGCATTCAGACACTGGGGGAGAGCTCGCCGACCGTCGGTCCCGGCTTTGGGAATCACTTCGTCGACGCACTCGAGCACCTCATCCTGCCGACGATTGCGCTCGCATTGGGCACCTACGCGGCGTGGAGCCGGTTCAACCGGGGATCGATGCTTGAGGTGCTCTCCAGCGACTACATCCGCCTCGCGCGCGCCAAAGGCCTGCGTCGTTCCCGGGTCTTGGTGCGCCACGCCCTGCGTACCGCGCTCATCCCGTTCGTCACGGTGACGGCACTCGATATCGCCGGGCTGCTCAGCCAGACCATCGTCACCGAGACGGTCTTCCAGTGGCGTGGCATGGGCGACTTCCTGTTCAGCGCTATCAAGGCTTTGGACGTGTACGCCGTCCTCGCCTGGCTGCTCGTCGCCGCAATCATTGTCATTGTCTTTAACCTGATTGCGGATTTGCTGTACGCCGTGCTCGATCCCAGGATCCGCTATGAGTAGCCGGCCCGAGGAACCGCTGAAACTCTCCGCGCCGAGTGCGCAGATCCAGGGGGCGCCGCTGGACCGGGGACCGGCGACCGAGCCCGGCGAGTACGAGTTCACCGTCCGCGCACGGTCACAATGGCAGCTGGTCTTGCGCCGGTTCTTTCAGCATCGGCTCGCCGTCGTGAGCCTTGGCGTGTTCGTGGCCATCATTTTGTTCGCCTTCGTGGGCGGTGCACTCTGGCACTACAGCTACCAGCAATTCACCAACGACTACAGCGCGCCGCCGAGTCTCAAGCACCCCTTCGGCACGGACGCGGCGAGTCACGACACCTTCGCGCAAGTTCTTCGCGGCACTCAACGGTCGCTGGAAATTGCGCTCTTCGTCGCGGTTGCGTCCACCGCGTTCGGCACCGTGTACGGAGCGATCGCAGGGTTCTTCCGCGGTCTGCTGGACGCGGCCATGATGCGCCTCGTCGACCTCTTCCTCACCTTCCCGCTGCTCGCCGTCGCCGCGATTCTGGGCGACCAGCTAGGTCCGAAGGCAAACGGCTGGCTGTGGATCGCGCTGGTCATCAGCGCCCTCACCTGGCCGTACGTGTCGCGCGTTGTCCGTGGGGTCGCCCTGTCGATCCGCGAAAAGGAGTACATCGAAGCGGCCCGTGCCCTCGGCGCCAGCAATGGACGGATCATTCTGCGGCACGTCATCCCCAACGTGATGGGTCCGGTCATTGTGACCGTCACGATTCTGGTCGCTGCGGCGATCCTCACCGAGACCGCCCTGTCGTTCGTCGGTTTTGGCGTGCAGGCCCCGGACACGTCCCTCGGTCTCTTGGTCAGCCAGAATCAGACGGCAATCGAAACACGCCCGTGGCTGTTCTATTTTCCCGGCGTCTTCATCATCCTGATCGCCCTCACCATCAACTTCATTGGTGACGGGTTGCGGGATGCGTTCGACCCCACGCAGCGGCGGGTGCGGGCATGACCGGCGAGTTGGTGAACGGCTCCTTCACCCCGACGGCCGCAACCGGGTCGAACGGCCTGCTCACGGTGGCGGACTTGCACGTGGACTTTCCGACGGACGACGGCATCGTCCGGGCGGTCCGCGGCATGTCGTACACCCTCGCCCCTCGGGAAGTGCTGGGCATCGTCGGTGAATCCGGTTCGGGAAAATCGGTCGCGTCACTCGCGGTGATGGGTCTGCTGCCGAAAAACGCCCAAGTACGGGGCACCGTCCGGTTCCGGGACGAAGACCTGCTGGGCCTGACGGAGAATGGTTTGTCCCGCTACCGCGGCGAGCACATCGCGATGATTTTCCAGGATCCGATGACCAGCCTGAATCCGGTGTACACCGTCGGTTGGCAGATCGTCGAGGCCATCCGCGCCCATCGCGATATCAGCAAGCCCGCCGCACTCCGCCAGGCGGTCGAACTGCTGCGGGTGGTCGGAATTCCGCATGCCGAAGAGCGGGTTCACAATTATCCGCACGAATTCTCCGGCGGCATGCGGCAGCGGGCCGTCATCGCCATGGCCATCGCCAACGATCCCGACGTCATCATCGCGGACGAACCGACGACCGCGCTTGACGTCACGGTGCAAGCGCAGGTGCTGGAGAGCTTGCGGGCGGCCCGGGAGCGCACCGGCGCTGCAATGATCCTCATCACCCATGACCTGGGGGTGGTCGCCGGCCAGGCGGATCGGGTCCTCGTCATGTACGCCGGCCGGGCGGTCGAAGTCGGCACGGCCGACGACGTGTTCTATCGACCCCGGATGCCGTACACTCTCGGCCTGCTCGGCAGCCTGCCGCGGCTGGACAGCACCGGACGGCGCCGGCTGACGCCCATCCAGGGTTCCCCACCGTCACTGATCAACCTGCCACCGGGCTGCCCGTTCGCGCCACGCTGTCCGATCCGGCAACCCATGTGTCTGGTCGAGGAGCCTGAGCTTCGCCCAACGGATCGTCCGGACCACTTGGCGGCATGTCATTTCAGCGACCAGCTGGTGGGTGTCTCCCCGGGTGATCTGTTCCGCCCGACCGCCCGAGACGATGTGCTCCCGGCAGAGGGGGAGCCGGGACCGGAGGTGTCCTCGTGACCATGACGGAAACCTTGGGTTCCCCACCGGCGCCGGTGGGCCGCGAGCCCATTCTCGCGGTCCGCGACCTCGTCAAGCATTTCCCGGTGCGAGGGCGCGGGTTGGTCCGCCGCGTCGTCGGTCAGGTGCACGCGGTCTGCGGAGTGTCTTTCGACCTCTATCCAGGGGAAACCTTGGGTCTGGTCGGCGAGTCAGGGTGCGGGAAGACGACGACCAGCCGGGTCGTTCTCCGGCTGCAACCGGCGACCGCCGGGCAGATCGTCTTCCAGGGACAGGACATCACCACACTCTCCGCCCGCCAGATGCGCAGCCTGCGACGCGAAATTCAAATCATCTTCCAGGATCCCTACGCCTCACTCGATCCGCGCATGCCGGTCAGTGAGATCGTGGCGGAGCCCCTGCGCATCCACGGCCGCTACAACGGGCGGACCGGACGGCGCCGTGTCGCTGAACTGCTCCAGACCGTCGGGCTCAACCCGGAGCACGGCAACCGCTATCCGCACGAATTCTCCGGCGGTCAGCGGCAGCGGATCGGCATCGCTCGTGCTCTGGCCCTTCGGCCGAAGGTGCTCGTCCTCGACGAGCCCGTCTCCGCTCTGGATGTCTCGATCCAGGCGGGTGTGCTGAATCTGCTGCAAGAGCTGCAGGAGCAGTTCGGTTTGGCATACCTGTTCGTGGCCCACGATCTGGCCGTCGTGCGGCATATTTCGCATCGCATCGCCGTCATGTATCTCGGCAGGATCGTGGAGATTGCGAACACTGACGAGCTGTTCGCCGCGCCCGCGCACCCGTACACTCAGGCCCTGATCTCGGCGATACCGATTCCCGATCCGCGCAAGGAACGGGCACGGAAGCGGATCGTCATCACCGGTGACGTGCCAAGTTCCGTCAACCCGCCGAGCGGTTGCCGGTTCCGTACCCGCTGCCCGTTATTTGCCGAAGCCTTGACCGATGAGCAGCGCCGGCGGTGCATCGAGGAGGTCCCCGAGTTGATTGATCGCGGTCAGGGTCATCCGGTCGCCTGCCATTACGCTCGGGTGGTGCAGGTACTATGACCGCCGTGGCTGCCACGCCTCGTGATCCGCGGATAGGGGAGCGTACGTGATCGGAGCATTGCAGATCGTCGCTTCGCTGACCAGCCTCTTGCTGGTCGTGCTCATCTTGTTGCACCGCGGCAAGGGCGGCGGCCTCTCCGATCTTTTTGGCGGCGGGTTCACGTCCACGTTCGCCGGTTCCTCGGTCGTCGAGCGGAACCTGGACCGCATCACCCTCGTCACTGTGCTGCTCTGGATCGGGTCGATAATCGCGCTGCTGTTCCTCATGACGTAGGGCTTGTCCACCCGGGAGAACGGCTTGCCAATCCCGTCGCAGCCGCTTCGTCGATCAACCAGAGGGTCCGCTCCCGGCCGGCGACCTGTCCCGCGGGAAGACCGCCGCCGCCAACCGCCTGCCGCACGGCAGCTGCCTTCTCCGGCCCGGCGACGACCAGCCAGATCTCGCGCGCCTCGTTGAGGGCGGGTAACGAGAGCGAGAGCCGGGTTGGGGGTGGTTTCGGCGCATCCCGCACCGCGACGACCGGATCGGTCGCGGCGAGCAGCGGCGAGCCAGGGAAGAGCGAGGCGACGTGCCCGTCCTCACCGACGCCGAGCAGAAGCACATCGAACGCCGGCACCGAGCGGTGCGGTCCGGCGGCGGCCGCCAGTTCCGCGGCGTACCGCCGGGCCGCTTCGTGCGGGTCAGACTGCGGACCGTCCGCTGCCGGCATCGGGTGCAGCCGTCGAGGATCGGCCGGCACCTTGCCGAGGAGTGCAGCGTGCGCCGCGGCGTCGTTCCGGTCGGGATGTCCAGCCGGAACGAAGCGTTCATCACTCCACCAAACGTTCACCCGGGACCAATCGAGCGCGCGGCACGCCGGAGAGTCGGCAACCTGCGCGAGAACAGCGGTGCCGATCCGGCCGCCGGTGAGCGCAAGGTGAGCTTCGGCCTGCGCCGCAAGCATGTCAATGAGCCGGGTGATCAGGCGGGCCGCGACTGCAGCGGCGAGAGTCCCGGCGTCCGGATGGATGATGATCTGGCGGGTCATCCGGTGGTGGCCTCGGCCGCCTCGGTCGCCGGATCGGCCGACATGCTCAGCCGGCGCAGCACCTCGCTGTAGGTATCGTCGGGGTCGAGACGGCGCATTTCTTCGGCAAGCAACTCCGGGGTCGGCCGGCGGGGGAGCGGCACGGTGCGGTCCGGTTGGCCTGGTCGGCTGAGACGGGCAAGCCGGCCGTCCGGCCGGGTAATCGCAATGTCACCGCTGCGGGTGCAGAGCCGCACCTCGGTGATGCCCGGGCCTTTGCTGACCCGGCGTTCAACCTCGATACCGAGCCGCCACTCCAGCCAGGTGGCGAGCAGTTCTGCGCTGGGATTCCGACGCGCCGCCGCGACGACACCTCCGGTGAGCGGATCGAAAGGTTGGTCGAGTGCGGCGGCAAGCAGCGTGCGCCACGGGGTGACGCGGGTCCAGGCGAAATCCGTGTCACCCGGGGTGTGATGCGCCGCCCGCTCCCGGAGGGTGGCGAGTGGATCCCGGTTCGCGGCGCTGTCGGTGACCCGTCGCTGGGCCAACGCACCGAGCTCGTCATGGGCCGGGTCGACCGGGCCGCCCCCGGGCCACCAGACCAGCACCGGAGCGTCCGAAAGAAGCAGGGGCAGGACGACCGACGCGGCGTGCTGGCGAAGCGGTCCGTACAGCCGGAGCACGGCGACTTCGGCCAGCGAGTAGTCCTCACCCACCCGCAATTCGGCGTCCATCCGTGGGGTGCTGCGGTCGCCGGTGCGCCGGATGACCGCGACGATCCGGGACGGATGTTCCCGCGAGGCGGCAACGGCCGCGCGTACGGCGTCGTAGTGGCCGGCTTCGTCGACGTCAATGACCAGAGTGAGGACCATGCCGAGCGCGGCGATACCGGCCCGTCGGCGCGCCTCGCCGAGCGCGGCGAGCACCTCGGCCGCCCGGGTGTCGGTGAGATCCCGGTTCATGGCCGCCGCCAACTCCGGCCGTCCCGGGCCAGCATCTCGTGGGCGCACGCCGGTCCCCACCCGCCGGCGGGATAGGGCTCGGGTGGTCCCTGCGCCGCCCAGAACTCCTCGATGGGATCGAGGATTTTCCAGGCCAGTTCGACCTCCTCGTGGCTGGGGAAGAGCGGCGGGTCGCCGAGCAGGACGTCGAGCAGCAGCCGCTCGTACGCCTCGGGGCTCGACTCGGTGAACGACTCGCCGTACGCGAAATCCATGTTGACGTCGCGCACTTCCATCGCGGTGCCGGGAACTTTTGAGCCGAAGCGCAGCGTCACGCCCTCGTCCGGCTGGATCCGGATGACGAGCGCGTTCTGACCCAGCTCCTCGGTGGCGGTCTTGCTGAACGGCAAGTGCGGCGCGCGTTGGAAGACGAGGGCCACTTCGGTGACACGCCGGGCGAGCCGTTTGCCGGTGCGCAAGTAGAACGGCACACCGGCCCAGCGCCGGGTGTCGACCTCCAGTTTTATCGCAGCGAACGTCTCGGTGTGCGAATTCTTCGGAATGCCGTCCTCTTCGAGGTAACCGCGAACCCGTTCCCCGCCCTGCCAACCGGCGGCGTACTGCCCGCGTGGCGTGTACAGCGCCAAATCGCGGGGCAGCCGCACGGCGGAGAGCACTTTCGTCTTCTCTTGGCAGAGCGCGTCGGCATCAAAACTCACCGGCTCTTCCATTGCCGTCAAGGCAAGGAGCTGAAGCAGATGATTCTGGATGACGTCACGGGCTGCGCCGATACCGTCGTAATAGCCGGCCCGCCCGCCGATGCCGATATCCTCCGCCATCGTGATCTGTACGTGATCGACGTACGACCGGTTCCAAATCGGCTCGAAGAGCGTGTTGGCGAACCGGAGGGCGAGGATGTTCTGAACGGTTTCCTTCCCGAGGTAGTGGTCGATGCGGAACACTGCCTCCGGTGGGAACACCTCGCTGATGATGGCGTTCAATTCGCGGGCGCTCTGCAGGTCGTGGCCAAATGGTTTCTCGACGACGATGCGCCGCCACGCGTGTCCTTCGCTGGCCGACAGGCCCGAACGACGCAGTTGCGAGATGACCTGCGGAAAGAATTTCGGCGGTATCGACAGGTAGAAGGCGTGATTGCCGCCCGTGCCGCGGACCCGGTCCAGGTCACGGATGGTGCGGGCCAGCGTGTCGAACGCCTGATCGTCGCCAAATTCCCCGGGGACGAACCGGAATCCCTCCGCGAGCTGGGCCCACACCTCTTCGCGGAACGGCGTACGCGCATACTGCTTGACCGCGTCGTGGACCACTTGCGCAAAATCCTCATTCGCCCAATCCCGCCGGGCGAATCCCACCAGGGCGAATCCGGGAGGCAGCAGTCCCCGATTCGCCAGATCATAAATCGCCGGCATGAGCTTCTTGCGCGAAAGATCGCCTGTCACGCCGAAAATGACCAGTCCGCACGGCCCGGCCACCCGCGGCAACCGGCGGTCCGCAGGGTCGCGGAGCGGATTGGCAACCGTCGACATCCTCGGATCCGTCACTAGGCCAGCTCGTTGGCGGCGTCAAGGACCTGTTCGATGCCGGCCGTCCGGTCCCGCAGATGGAGCCGGATCGCCGGGCGGCCGCGTTGGCGCAGTGCCCGCAAATCGCCCAGCGCCTGGGCAAGCTGCAACCGGCCGAAGGTGAACGGCCGGCCGGGAATTTCCAGATCGGCCTCATGCGCGCCGGTGAGCTGGAGGAAAACGCCGACCTGCGGGCCGCCCTTGTGGTACTGCCCGGTCGAGTGCAGGAACCGGGGCCCCCATCCGAAGGTCACCGGGCGGCCGGTGTGCAGGGCCAGGCTCTTGCGCAACAGCGCGGCGGCTGCATCCTCATGGCGGTCCAGGTACGCCATGACAGCCAGATATCCGTGCTCCGGTATCGCACCGAGCAGTACGGCGAGCACGTCCCGAATCGTCGCCGCGCCCGCCAGGAGCTCGGGATCGTCGGCGTACACCGCAACAGCGTCCTCGACGAAGACTGGCGGCCGTTCGGTGAGCGGACCGGAACCCGCTTCGTCGAGAATCCGCGCGGTGTTCTCCTTGGATTCCGCCACATTCGGCTGGTCGAACGGGTTGATGCCGAGCAGACGGCCGGCGAGGGCGGTGCCGAATTCCCAGGCAAGGAAGGAACCGCCGAGGGTGCCTGAGACGGTGACGCCTTCGAGATTCAGCGGATTTCCGAGCGTGACGAGCACGCGATCGGGGAGGTCGAGGTAGTCCGCCGCATCGACCGATTCGACAACGACCGGTAGCAGACCCGTGCCTCGTTTCCCGGTGGATTCGGCGAGGAGTTGCTCCGCCCAATCCGCAAAACCCGGCTGCCGGGATCCGAAATCCGCGAAGAAGATTTTGTCCCGGCCGCGTCGGCCGGCACCGCCGAGGAGCGCACCGAGGAGCGCCCCGGGACCGTCGTCCGCTGCCACAGTCTCGGCGAAAGCGGCGGCGTCGTCGAGCAGGCCGGCGACATCCACCCCGGCGAGGGCGGTAGGCACCAACCCGAAAGCGGACAGGGCGCTGTACCGCCCGCCGACGTTCGGATCGGCGAGAAACACCCGGTAATCGGACTCGCGGGCGATTTTCTCCAACGGGGAACCGGGATCGGTGACGACGACAATGCGTTCGGCCGGGTCAATTCCCGCATTCCGGAAAGCCGCTTCGTAGACCCGACGGTGACTGTCGGTTTCGATGGTCGTGCCGCTCTTGCTGGAGACGACGAGCACGGTGTGCTCCAACCGATCGGCCAGCGCGTTGCGGATCTGGCCGGGGTCGGTGGTGTCCAGGACGGTGAGCCCGACGCCGGCCGTCGCAGCAATAACTTCCGGGGCGAGCGACGAGCCGCCCATTCCGGCGAGGACGACGTGCGTCAGACCGGCGGACCGGACGCTTGCCGCGAACGCGCGGAGCTCGGGGAGAAATTCCCGTGAGCTTCGCGGCAAGTCGATCCAGCCGAGCCGGATCCGAGCCTCTGCCTCGGCCTCCGGTCCCCACAACGTGGCGTCCTTTGCCGCAAGCCGCGCGGGGACACCGGCGAGTTCCGCAGCCGCTTCCCGAGCCGTTTCGAGAAGCTGCTCACCGGCGACGGTGACGATGACACCGCCGGCCTCAACCGAGTGCGTGTGCACGCTCATCGACCTCGCTCCCGCCGTGCCCGCTCCAGCGAACGCGTCACCGCCGCCGCGAGCTCCGTCCAGGACGCCTCGAATTTCTCAACGCCCTCACGCTCGAGCGTGTCCGTGACGTCGTCGTAGTCAATGCCAAGTGTCGCCAACGCATCGAGGGTTGCCTGCGCATCGGCGTAATACCCGCGGATCGTGTCGCCGCGGATGACCCCGTGGTCGTAGACAGCCTGCAGGGTCGATTCCGGCATGGTGTTCACCGTTCCCGGCGCGACCAACTCGGTCACGTACAGCGTGTCCGGCAGCGACGGATCCTTCGTCGAGGTCGATGCCCAGAGCGGCCGTTGCGGGCGGGCGCCTTTCGCCGCGAGCGCCTGCCACCGCGGCGTGGCGAATTTCTCCTCGTAGGTCCGGTATGCGAGCCGTGCATTGGCGACAGCGGCCTTAGCCTTCCACTGCAACGCCTCGCCGCCGATTTTCTCCAGTCGCTTGTCGACCTCCGTGTCAACGCGGGAGACAAAAAAGGAGGCAACCGACGCGAGTCGCGAGAGGTCATGTCCGGCCTCGATGGCCCGCTCGACGCCGTCGAAGAACGCGTCGATGACCTGTTCGTAGCGCTTCACCGAGAAGATGAGGGTCACGTTGACGCTGATGCCTTCGGCCAGGCATTGGGCGATCGCCGGCAAACCCTCTACGGTGGCCGGAATTTTGATGAAGAGATTCGGCCGGTCGACGAGCCACCATAGCGCCCGTGCCTCGGCGATGGTCGCCTCCGTGTCATGGGCCAGCCGGGGGTCCACCTCGATCGAGACCCGGCCGTCGACACCATCGGTAGCGTCAAATACCGGCCGCGTCACGTCGCACGCCCAGCGCACGTCGTACGCCGTCAAGGCCCGCAGCGCTTCGTTCACGTCAACACCGCGGACCGCGAGGTCGCGCAGTTGATCCTGGTACCGGGCGCTGCCTTCGATGGCCTTGCCGAAGATGGTCGGGTTCGTCGTGACGCCGACCACGTGCCGGTCGCGGATGAGTGCGGCGAGATTCCCGGTCTGCAATCGGTCCCGGCTGATGTCATCGATCCAAATCGAGACACCCGCAGCGGAGAGTTCGGCGAGTGGGTCAGTCATCGGATGGGCCTCCTCTTCGTCTTGGCCGACGGCCGGGACAGCGGCCGCCGTCAGGATCCCAGCACCGGCAGGCCGGCGGCACGGACGCGCGCCATGCTGGCATGCGCCGCGGCCACTACCCGCTCCGGCGTGAAGCCGAACTGCTCAAACAACACCTGGTACGACGCGCTCGCGCCGAAGTGCTCGAGGCTGACGCATTCACCGAAATCACCGACGTAGTCCCGCCAGCCGAGAGCCACCGCCGCTTCGATGGAGACCCGTGCGCGCACGTCGTCCGGCAGGACGGTGCGACGGTACGACTCCGGCTGCGCCTCGAACCACTCCCGGCACGGCATGGAGACCACCCGGGTGGGGACGCCGTCCGCTTCGAGCCGTTCCCGGGCGGCAAGGGCGAGATGCACCTCACTTCCGGTGGCGATGAGGATGACCTGCGGCGCCCCGGAGCCCGCCTCCGCGAGAACATACGCTCCTTTCGCCGTCCCGTCCGCCGACGCGTACTGCGTGCGGTCGATGACCGGTACGTTCTGCCGGGTCAGGCAGAGGGCGGCCGGGCGGTCGGTCTGTTGCATGATCGTCCGCCAGGCGACGGCCGTTTCATTTGCGTCCGCCGGGCGGACGACGTCCAGCCCGGGGATGGCCCGCAGCGCCGCGAGGTGTTCGACGGGTTGGTGCGTCGGGCCGTCCTCACCGAGTCCGATGGAGTCGTGGGTCCAGACGTAAATCACCGGGAGTTTCATCATGGCGGCAAGCCGGACCGGCGGCCGCATGTAATCGCTGAAAACAAGGAAGGTGCCGCCGAAGACACGTGTCGGGCCGTGCAACGTGATGCCGTTGAGAATGGCACCCATTGCGTGTTCCCGGATGCCGAAATGCAGCACTCGGCCGTAGGGATCCCCGCCGTGCGCGGCCGGCAGGAAATCCCGCTCACCCTCGATCGTCGTGTTGTTCGACTCAGCGAGGTCCGCCGAACCGCCCCACAATTCCGGCAATTTCTTCGCCAGCGCATTGATGACGACGCCGGACGCCTTGCGCGTGGACATGGGTTTGTCCGGCGCAAAGTGCGGAATGTCGGCGTCCCAGCCCTCGGGAAGCCGCCGGGCCAGCATGCGATCGAGCTCAGCGGCCCGCTGCGGGTGCGCCGCCCGCCACGCCTCGAAGCGCTCCTGCCATTCCTTGTGCGCGAGCCGGCCCCGGTCGACCACTTGCCGCGCGTGGCTCAGCACGTCGTCCGGAACGTAGAACGTCTTCTCCGGGTCAAGACCGAGCACCCGCTTGGTCGCGGCGACCTCCTCGGCGCCGAGCGCCGAACCGTGCGCCTTCCCGGTGTTCTGCAGGTTCGGCGCCGGCCAGGCGATGATGGAGCGCACGATGACCAGACTCGGCCGGTCGGTCGTGTCTCGTGCCGTCACCAGCGCCCGGTACAGGGCCTGGACGTCGTTGACATCGGCGACGTGCTGCACGTGCCAGCCGTAGGCCTCGTACCGTTTCCCCACGTCCTCGGAGTGGGCGACGCGGGTGTCGCCTTCGATGGAGATGCGATTGTCGTCATACAGCACGACGAGATTGCCGAGCTGCTGATGCCCGGCGATCGCCGCGGCCTCAGCCTGAACGCCCTCCTCGATGTCCCCGTCGGAGGCGAAAACCCAGATCGTGTGGTCGAAGACACTGGAACCCGGCGCGGCATCAGGGTCGAAAAGCCCTCGTTCACGACGCGCCGCCATCGCCATACCGACGGCATTGCCGAAACCTTGGCCTAACGGGCCGGTGGTGGTCTCCACGCCTGGGGTGTGGCCGTACTCGGGGTGGCCCGGGGTAAGGCTGCCCCACTGGCGGTAGCTCCGCAAATCGTCGAGGGTGAGCCCATAGCCGGACAGGTACAGCTGGATATACAGCGTGAGGCTCGAATGTCCGCAGGACAGCACGAAACGGTCCCTGCCGAGCCAGCGCGGATCGGTCGGGTCGTGCCGGAGCAGGCGCTGAAACAACAGGTACGCCGCCGGGGCGAGGCCCATCGCCGTTCCGGGATGACCGGAGCCCGCGGCCTCCACCGCGTCCATCGCCAGGGCGCGGATGATGTCGACAGCGCGCGCGTCCAGCTCGGTCCACTCCACCGTGTCATGCTCAGTCACAACAGCCTCCGCCGTCTTGCCCGGACATCCCAAGCGCAGGTGATCCTCGCTCTCACCCTACCCAAGTAGCGTGATCACACTCTGCCACCGCGCCGAACCGCCGATCGCCGTCATGCGTCACGGCCCTGTCGGCCGGTGCAACGCGCGCATCAGCCGATCCGCTGCACGCACCCAGGCAGCTGCCGCTGGGCGGGTCGCGCTGGTGCGAACGGGACATGGTGGAATGGCATCGTGACCGCGCTCGCGCCTTCCTCAACACCGCTGCCTGCCGGGCGGCGCGGTGCCGTCGACATCGTCAAAGGACTGATTGCGCTCACTAAGCCGCGGATTATCGAGCTCCTGCTTGTGACGACCGTGCCGACCATGATGCTCGCCGCCCGGGGATGGCCGTCCTCCCGGCTGGTGGTGGTCACCGTGTTGGCGGGGGCGCTCGCCGCGGGAAGCGCCAACACGCTGAACTGCTTCATCGACCGCGATATCGATCAGGTGATGCGCCGGACCGCCCGGCGTCCGTTGGTGCGATCCGTGATCCGGCCCGCTGAAGCGCTGGCTTTTGGCGTGGCGTTGGGAGTCGTCGCCACCCTGCTGATGGGATTTCTGGTGAATTGGCTGTCGGCGATCCTGGCCGATGCGGCCATCGTTTTTTACGTCGGCGTGTACACCATCGGCTTGAAACGCCGGACTCCGTCGAACATCGTTATTGGCGGCGCCGCCGGATGCTTTCCCGTGCTCATCGGGTGGTCCGCGGTGACCGGCCGGGTGGGCTGGCCGGCGGTCGTGCTCTTTGCGGTCATCTTTGCGTGGACACCGCCGCATTTCTGGGCGTTGGCCATGCGTTTCCGGGAGGATTACGCCGCCGCGCACGTCCCGATGCTTCCCGTCGTCGCCGAGCCGCTGGTCGTCGCCCGGCAGATTCTCTGGTACTCCTACGGAATGGTGGCGGCTTCGCTGGCGCTTGCTCCCGTCGCGCACGTGGGATGGGTGTACGTCGCCATTGCCGCCCTCCTCGGTGGGTGGTTCCTTGCCGAGGCCCACCGCATCGTCCAGCGGGTCAGGCTGGGGCGTGACCCTCGGCCGATGCGGCTCTTCCACATGTCCATCAGCTACCTGACACTGCTCTTTGTCGCGGTCGCGTTGGCGCCGTATCTGCCGTAGCCAAATCCTCGACGACCGCATCGGCCGTAGCCGAATCCTCTGCCGCCAACCGAACGCGGGCCGCCCCTTCGCCCATCATCGACGGGTCTTCCAACAACCGTTCGAAGGCGAGTTCCGCTGCCCCGAAGAGGCTGGAGTCCTCACCGAGACCGGGCGGGCGGATTTGCACACTGCGACGATGGGGCAGCGTTGAGGCCGCGAGTTCTTCGCGGATGACCGGTTCAGCAAGCGGCAGCAGGGACGACAGCGGGCCTCCGATAATGACCACTTCCGGGTCGAAGACATTGATGATGCTGCCCAGCCCCCGGCCGAGCCAGACCGCGATGTGCCGCAGGCCGTCCTGCGCACGGCGATCTCCACGCCGGGCGGCTTCGAAGACCTCGTGGGTTGCCTGGCGGCCCGCCCGCGGATCCCGGCCGCACGCGGTCAGGATCGCCTCCTCACCGACCTCGGTCTCAAGACAGCCGCGGCCACCGCATCGGCACGGACGTCCGTCTGGATGCACCATGACATGCCCGATTTCCCCAGCGAAGCCGTGCCGGCCGAGAACGAGCCGGCCGTCAACGATGATGCCGCCGCCAATACCTACTTCACCGGCGATGTAGACAAGATGGGCGACGCCACGGCCGGCGCCGCGCACCTGTTCGGCGAGCGCGCCAAGGTCGCCGTCGTTGCCGATGCGAATCGGGACGTCGACGTCCAACGCCGCGGAGAGCGGAGCGGCGAACGGGACGTTCCGCCACATGAGGTTGGGCGCGAATTCCACCCGCCCGTCCTCGGCGTGAACCATGCCGGGAATCGCAACCCCGATGCCGACCAACCGCCGATCCGGCGAGCGCTCCAACGCCGAGCGAATTGCCGCACATTCCGCGGCGAGCCGCGCAATCACCGCATCGGCGCTTGCGCCCGGCCCACCAAGGGGGTAGTCGCGGCGTGCCAAGATGTGCCCGCCTAAACCAAAGGCGGCAACCGTCACGGTATCGACGCCGACATTCGCGGCCAGCACGTACGCCGTGTCACATCGGACGGCAACCACATGCGACGGCCGGCCGGCGCGCTGCGCGGTCCCCGGAATTGTCTCCGTCACCAGGTTCATCGCCGCAAGCTCTTCGACGAGTGCCTTGATGGTGGAGCGGTTGAGCCCCATGGCGGCAGTCAGATCGGCTCGGGACAATGCGCCGTCAACGTGCAAGCGGCGAAGCAGCACAGACAAGTTGCGCTGTCGGATGACGTCTTGGGTGGCGACGCCCGGCACCGACAGCGCTCCCTGTCTTCGATGTCTGCGTTAGACGGCCTGTCGTCGCCGCGCCAAGGCGTCGACAGCGGCAGCGAGGAGGAGGAAGAGCCCGGTGATGACGAATTCGTACGCCGCCCCAAGCTGCGGATGGAGACCAAGCCCGTTCGGGATGAGCGCAATGACTAAGCCACCAAGGACCGCATCACGGACCCGGCCCCGGCCGCCGAAGAGCGACGTCCCACCGATGACAGCTGCGCCCACGGCGTACAGCAGGGTGTTTCCGCTTCCTGCGTCAGCCGGCACGCCGCCGATCTTTGATGCGAACGCGACACCGGCGCAGCCGGCCAGCGTCGAGCAGATCGCGAATGCGGAGAGCCGCATCCGGGCGACGTCGATACCGGCGCGACGCGCGGCCTCGGCGTTTCCGCCGACCGCATAGAGGTGCCGGCCGTACGCGGTCTTGGTCAGCAGTAGGGTCAGTGCCACCAGCAACAGCAGAATGACCAGCACGACCCACGGTGTGCCCTTGACCGAGGTGAGCTTGGGGTTGGGCGACCTCTGCTGGTTGAGGAAGTACACCGCGAGGCCACCGCCGACGATGAGCGCGAGAACGCGGAGAAAGACGAGGCTCAGCGGGTCCGCCGAGAGAGCGGCGCGTCGGCGCCGGATTGACCGGAGAGTCGTGACGAGCCCGTAGCCGCCAACAAAGACGACGAACATAAGCCAGCTCCACGCCGGCGGAATGTTCTTATTTGCCAAGGCATTGACAGCGGTGAACTGCCGGGTCGGAAGGGATCCGCCGTTGCCAATGAATTTCAGCACGACTCCTTGCCAGGCGAGGAAGAGCGCAAGGGTGACGACGAACGACGGAATACCGACCTTGGCCACGAGAAACCCGGTGACGACGCCAATCGCGGTCCCCGTGCAGACCGCGAGGAGAAGCGCGGTGGGTTGATTGCTGGCAAAGCCGCCGGCCAGGATGATGGTGCCTGCGCCGACGGCGATCGCCGCCGGCCAGAGCCGTTGCCAGACGGCGATGCCCAGGGCGAAGACCATTGCCGCGAGATAGACGCCGAACGTCCCCCCTTTGAGGACGTTGTAGAGGTTTCCGTTGTGGTTGAGTCCGAGCGCCATTGCGGCTGCGCAGACCCCGCTCGCCGTGCCGGCGGACAGGTCGATTTCGCCAAGGAGCAGGACGAAGACCAACCCCATCGCGAGGAGGATGTAACCGCCCGCTTGGCTGGGCAGGTTGGCGAGATTGCCGACGGTGAAGAACCGCGGACTGGTCGTGGAGAAGACGACGAGCAGGACGATCACACCGAGGAGGGCCGGGAGGGCGCCTGGATCGCCGCGACGCACCTTGGCGACGTAGCCGAAAAATGCTTCCTTCAAGTTGAGGGCACCGATGTCGCCGGCGAATTCGCCAACCGCCTGCCGAATGCCGGCTGTCGTCTTTCCGGTGGCCTGGGGCTTGAGTTCGGTCACTGTCCTCACCTGTTAACGCGGGAATTTCAGGAATTCGACGGAGGAATCAAGCGCTCTGCGCAGCTTCGGCCGGCTGGAGGCCAAGGTTTCCGCTGCGCCCGGCGGTAATGAGCTCGACGACTTGTGCGTGCGTGACGTCGGAGGCGGACACCTCGGCGGCGACCCGGCCGAGGTACATCGCCGTGATCCGGTCCGCCACCTGCATCACGTCGTTCATGTTGTGCGAGATGAGGACGACGCCGTGCCCGGAGTCGGCAAGCCGCCGCACCAAATCGAGGACCTGTTTGGTCTGCGCGACGCCGAGCGCGGCGGTCGGTTCGTCGAGCACGATGACTTTGTTTTCCCACAGGACCGCCTTGGCGATCGCGACGGTCTGGCGCTGGCCGCCGGAGAGGCTCGAGACGACCTGGCGGACGGATTGGATGGTGCGCACCGAGAGGCTCGCGAGGGTTTCCCGGGCCCGGCGCTCCATGGTTCCTTCGTCAAGGGCATGCAATGGTCGGGTCCGAAGCTCCCGGCCAAGGAACATGTTCTGCACGATGTCGAGGTTGTCGCAGAGGGCGAGGTCCTGGTACACGAATTCGATGCCGTACGCGGCGGCATCCCGCGGGCCATGAATATGAATCTGCTTACCGGCAAAGTAAAACTCGCCGCTGTCGACCGGATAGATACCGGCAATACACTTAATCAGAGTGCTCTTTCCTGCGCCGTTGTCGCCGACGAGCGCCATGACCTCGCCGGGATAGACATTGAAGTCCACGTCGCGGAGCACGTGGACCGCGCCGAAACTCTTATTGATGCCCCGAAGGGCGAGGATGGGGGATTCGCTCACGTCTGCCTTCTTTCGGATCGCCTACCGATGCAACGCCGGTCGTTGGGGGTCCGCGACGAACCGAGCGTCAGGTGGGCTCGCGCTTCCTTGCCACGACGATAGATCCGACGCCGCGTCCGTGCAGCGCATCACCCGGCTCGGTCGCCATGTGGCGGCACGGCCCGCCTGGGCCGTGCCGCCACTGCGTTGTGACGTCAGCTCACGCCGTACTTCTGGCAGAGCGATGCGACGTCACCCTTGCAGATGTCCGCAGCCGAGGCCTGACCGGCCTTGACGACGTCCTCGACCTTGTCCGCGGTGATCCATTCCGGCGTCTGCAAGGCAGACGGCACGTCACGGTTGCCCTGCGGGTCGTGGACCTTGCCGTTGATGAGCGAACCGGGGTCCTTGCCCTGGATCAGGTCGATCGCAAGCTGGGCCGCTGCGCTCGCCTCGAGAGATGTGTTCTTGAAGACGGTGCCGCACTGGTCCCCACGGAGAACGCTCTGCAGACCCGGAACCGTGGCGTCCTGCCCGGTGACCGGCGCCTTGAGGCCCTGCGACTTCTCCACGGTGATGACCGACTGCGCCATGCCGTCGTTGGCGACCAGCACGCCGTCCACCTTGCCGCCGGCGGCGGTGAGCAACTGCTGGAAGATCGTGCCGGCCTGCGCGTTGTCCCAGTTCGGCACGGACTGGTCGCCGACCTTCTTCCACTTGCCGGTGGCGTACAGCGGGTCGAGGACCGAGTCATAGCCCTGCTTGAAGAGGGTCGCGTTGTTGTCCGTCGGCGAACCGTTGATCTCGATGATGCGGACGGGGTTGCTGGTGGTAGCCGAAGCCGCCTTGTCCTTCAGGCAATCCACCAGTCCTTGGCCCATCAGCTTGCCGACCTGGACGTTGTCGAATGAGACGTAGTACGAGGCGCTTCCGCCGAGGGTGAGCCGGTCGTAGTCGATGGTCTTGATACCGGCCTGTGCCGCCTTGGCCTCGACGGCCGCACCGGACGGGCTGTCCAGGTCGACGATGATGAGGACCTTCACGCCTTCCTGGATCATGCTGTCAGCGATCTGTGCGAACTTGTTCTTGTCGCCGAGAGCGTTCTGGATGTCCGCCTTGATACCTGCGGCCTGGAACGCCTTCTGCAGGTTCGGGCGGTCCTGGCTCTCCCACCGGGTGGACGACTGCGTGTCGGGCAGGATGACGCCGACCTGAGCGCCGCCACCGCCGCCGCCGCCGGCCGACGACGACGCAGCAGCGGACTGGGAGCTGCTCCCGGCAGCGCTTGGGCTGGTCGTACCACTTGTGCTCTTGCTGCTGCTGCACGCGGCAATGCCAAGACCGGCGATAGCCGTGAGAGCAGCGATGCGAACAGCGTTTTTGTACATAGAGATCCCCTCTTGCTCCACGCTGGGCGCGGAGCGTTCGCTCCGCAGGACGGCCCAGTTGTTGCGTCGGACAACATATGCCGGAAGCGGTGATCAGCGGAAGGGGATTCGGCCCGTCGTTTTGGTTCGGTATCGATCCGTTACCGAGACGTGACAGCCGGGTTAGCGGCCGGTGGCTTTTGAGGTGTTTTGTCGCTCCCGGCGGGTGTGAGAGCGGTTACCTGGGCGGGAACGGGCTTCGGCCCGCCGATCTCCGGCAGGTCGTTCGCGACGTCGCCCGGTACGTCGCTCGGCATGTTGTCCGGTACGTAGTCCCGCGTGCCGTCGGGGTTCCGTGCGACGTCGATCCGACGGCCGGGCCGGGACAGGGACGCGCTGACGCAGGTGGCCCCGACGACAAGAGACGCAGCGCCCAGCATGTGAATTTCGACCAACCCCGCAGGCAAGCCGAGGAAGTACTGGGTCCAGCCGATGACCGCTTGGACCGCAAGGAGGACGACCATCCAGCGCGTCGCGCGGATCGTTCGTCGTCCGACGTCCATGACGGTTGCGGTGACCGCCAGACCCACCGCGAGGCCGACGAGGAGCATGGCGAGATCCGCGTGGAGCTGCGCCAGCGAGGCAGGTCGCGCCGGTATCCGGGCGGCCCGAGGATCGCCCGCATGCGGACCGGCACCCGTCACGGTGGTGCCGGCTGCGCAGACCGCGAAGGTCAGGGCAAGGAGGGCCTGCCCGGCCCGCCGGAGAGCTACCGGCGGCGCACCGGTGGCTGCCGGTGGAAGCGATCGAAACCAGGCCACCGTCGCGGTGGCGACAACGCCCATCGAGAGCAAGAAATGCGCCGCAACCGCCCACGGGTTGAGGTCGGTCAGAACGGTGATACCGCCAAGCACGGCCTGCGCCGGAATGCCGAGGAGCGTGGCCCACGCCCACGGTCGCAGGTCACGGCGCTCCGGTGCGGCCCGGTAAACGGCGACGAGTGCTGCGACCGCGGCTGCCAAGACGACGTAGGTGAACAGCCGGTTCCCGAATTCGACGTACTTGTGCCACGAGAGCTCAGGCGTCGGGACCAACGACGACGGCGCGCAGTCCGGCCATGATGGGCACCCCAGGCCGGAGCCGGTGAGTCGGACCAGACCGCCGGTGCCCACAATCGCGACGTTCGCGACCAGCGCCGCTGCGGTGCACCGGCGCACCACCTGAGGTGTTGCCCGCCACGACCGGAGGCGGGCACGTATCGTTGCCGCGGGCACGCCTTGATGCTACGGGCCGCCGATCGTGCCGCCGCTCGCGAGTGTGGATGGGAAGCGGCTCGCGCGGCCGCCACGTGGTCCGGTGCGGGCCGGGGTGCCGGCACCCGGCCGACAGGCTGAAATAGGTAACATTGCGGTTGTGAAATCCGCGGTCACCCTGCTGGGGTCGGACGACGTCCGCACCCGCGATCGCGTCGCGCGCGCCTTGCACGAGCACGGACCGCAGACTGCGGCGGCGTTGAGCATGCGGTTCGGCCTCACACCGGCCGCCGTCCGGCGCCACCTCGAGGCACTGATCGCGGCCGGAAAGGTCTGCGAAGTTCCCGAACCGAAGGGTCGCGTGCGCCATCGCGGCCGCCCGGCGAAGCTCTTCGCACTGACCGATCTCGGCCGTTCCGCATTCCCGCACGCCTACGACTCCCTCGCCGCGGCCGCGCTGCGTTACGTCGCCCAGCTCGTCGGCGAACCGGGCGTTCGGGAATTCGCGTACCGGCATGCCGCCGAGCTCGAGGGCCGTTACGCAACCGTCCTCGCTCAACTCGACCGGCGAGAGCGCCCAGCCGCCCTCGCCGAGGCCCTTACCGCCGACGGATACGCAGCCTCCGTCGAAACGGTGCCGACCGGCACGCAGATTTGCCAGCACCACTGCCCGATCGCCCATGTCGCCGCGGAATTCCCGCAGCTGTGCGAGGCTGAGACGCAGGCGTTCGCGCGATTGCTGGACATCCACGTCCAGCGGCTGGCGACCATCGCCCACGGTGACGGCGTCTGCACCACCCACATTCCGGCCGCCGTGCAGCCCGATGGTGACAGCCGTCACCTTCCGGTGTTGACGCAGCGTCCCCGCCGGACACGCCGGCGTGGACGACGGCAACCGACGTCCACGCAGGCCACGAGACCGTACGAGAAGGCGTAGGAGGAAGGTCACATCATGACGACGTTGCAGCGTCCCGAATTGGACCAGCTCGGCCGGTACAAGTTCGGATGGGCGGATCCGGACATCGCCGGCGCCTCCGCCCGCCGCGGGCTCTCCGAAGAGGTGGTCCGCGACATTTCGGCGAAGAAGGGGGAACCGGCGTGGATGCTCGAGCGACGTCTGAAGGCGTTGCGCATTTTTGAGAAGAAGCCGCTGCCCACGTGGGGCGCCGACCTGTCGGGCATCGATTTCAACACCATCAAGTACTACGTGCGCGCCAGTGAGAAGCAGGCGAACAGTTGGGACGAGCTGCCGGAGGACATCCGCCGCACCTACGACCGCCTCGGCATTCCCGAAGCGGAGAAGCAGCGCCTCATCGCCGGTGTCGCCGCGCAGTACGAATCGGAGGTCGTCTACCACAAGATTCGCGAGGATCTGGCCCGTCAGGGCGTCATTTTCCTCGACACAGACACCGGACTCCGTGAACACGAGGACCTCTTCAAAGAGTATTTCGGCTCGGTGATCCCCGCCGGTGACAACAAGTTCGCCGCGTTGAACACCGCGGTCTGGTCCGGCGGCTCGTTCATTTATGTGCCGCCCGGCGTCCACGTCGACATCCCGCTGCAGGCGTACTTCCGCATCAACACCGAGAACATGGGCCAGTTCGAGCGGACCCTCATCATCGTCGATGAAGGGGCGTACGTGCACTACGTCGAGGGCTGTACCGCGCCGATTTATTCGAGCGATTCCCTGCACGCCGCCGTCGTCGAAATCATCGTGAAGAAGAATGCCCGGTGCCGGTACACGACGATTCAGAACTGGTCGAACAACGTGTACAACCTGGTCACCAAGCGTGCGGTCGCCCATGAGGGCGCCACCATGGAGTGGGTGGACGGCAATATCGGGTCGAAAGTCACGATGAAGTACCCCGCGGTGTGGCTGGTCGGTCCGCACGCGAAAGGTGAGACGCTGTCGGTGGCGTTCGCCGGTGAGGGCCAGCATCAGGACGCCGGCGCGAAGATGGTGCACGCCGCACCGTACACGTCGTCCACCATCGTGTCGAAATCCGTTGCCCGAGGGGGAGGACGGACGAGCTACCGCGGTCTGGTGCAGGTCATGGAAGGCGCATACGGCTCGAAGTCCACGGTCAAGTGCGACGCCCTGCTCGTCGACACGATCAGCCGGTCCGACACCTACCCCTACGTGGACGTCCGCGAGGACGACGTCGCGATGGGGCACGAGGCAACCGTGTCAAAGGTCAATGAGAACCAGCTCTTCTACCTCATGAGCCGAGGGCTCACCGAGGACGAAGCAATGGCGATGATCGTCCGAGGCTTCGTCGAGCCGATCGCCCGGGAGCTGCCCATGGAGTATGCCCTGGAGCTCAACCGGCTCATCGAACTGCAAATGGAAGGGGCCGTCGGCTGATGACGGAGCGCACGAACATGCTAGAAACCGCCGAGCTCTCCGAGCTCGAACGCGGACGGATCGACGTCGACGACGCGCCGGTCCATCCGCAGCCGCACAGCCACGGTCTCCAAGGCGGCCGGCACCTTGAGCGGACGTTCTCCTTTGACCCGGCGGACTTTCCGGAGCCGGACAGTCACCAGGAGCTCTGGCGGTTCGCCGCGCTTCCCCGCCTCCGGCCGCTGTTTGCGGGCCCGCCGGCGACGGGAACCGTCGACGTCAGCTGGCCTGACGCAGCGCCGGTCCAGACGGTGCCGATGACGGATCCGAGGCTCGACGTCGTCCACACGCCGTTCGACCGGATATCCGCGGTGGCCCGGCAGCGGGTCACCGAGGCTTTAGTCGTCGACATCGGTGACACGGCGGCCGAGCCGGTCACTCTCGCCGCCAAAGGCACGGGCGGGGTGAGCTACGGGCATTTGCTCGTCACGACCCGTCCCGGGAGCGCCGGCACTGTGGTCCTTGACCACAGGGGGAGCGGCACCTACGCAGCAAACGTCGAGCTCGATGTCGCCGACGGGTCAAGCCTGACGTTCGTCACCATCCAGGATTGGGACGACGACGCCATTCACGTCGCCGCGCACTCGGCCCGGATTGGCCGGGACGCCCGATTGCGGCACATCAACGTGAGCTTCGGCGGTTCGGCCGTGCGCATTTCACCCCTCGTCACGTTCGCCGCGCCGGGCGGCGATGCGGAATTGCTCGGTGTCTTCTTCGCCGACGCCGGCCAACACATCGACGCACGGCTCATGGTCGACCATTCGGCGCCGAATTGCCGGAGCCGGGTGAATTACCGCGGTGCGCTGCAAGGAGAGAAGGCGCGGACCGTCTGGGTCGGTGACGTCATCATCCGCCCGCAAGCCGTGGGTACGGACACCTACGAGGCCAACCGCAACCTTCTGCTCACCGACGGCGCCCGAGCCGACTCGGTGCCGAATCTGGAAATCCTCACCGGCGAGGTCATCGGAGCCGGCCACGCGAGTGCGACCGGACGGTTGGACGACGAACAGCTCTTCTACCTGCAGGCCCGTGGTATTCCGCGTGATCAGGCGCGCCGGCTCATTGTGCGGGGCTTCTTCGCCGACGTCATCGAGGACATCGGCATCCCGGAGTTGGTGACCCGGCTGCTCGCCCATGTCGACCGGGAGCTGGAATTGACCGAGCTCACGGCGGTCAACCGATGACCCGGTCTGCGGTGGACGTTCCACGATCCTTTGTGTCCGGTACCTGTGTCAAGGAGATGGCATGAGCACCTTGGAGATACGTGACTTGCACGTCACTGTCGACTCATCCGACGGTGAACGGGAAATTCTGCACGGCATCGACCTCACCGTCCGGTCCGGTGAAACGCACGCGATCATGGGCCCGAACGGTTCGGGCAAGTCGACGTTGGCGTACGCCCTCGCCGGTCACCCGAAATATCACATCACCGGCGGCGCCGTCCTGCTGGACGGCGTCGACATCACCACGATGAAAGTGGACGAACGCGCCCGCGCCGGGCTCTTCCTCGCCATGCAGTACCCCGTCGAGGTGCCGGGGGTGTCGGTCTCGAACTTCCTGCGCACCGCAGTCACCGCGCTTCGCGGCCAGGCGCCGAAACTCCGGGCGTGGGTGACCGAGATGAAGGAAGCGATGAACAGGCTGCAGATCGACGCGAGTTTCGCCGACCGGAATCTCAATGAAGGCTTCTCCGGCGGCGAGAAGAGGCGTCACGAAATTCTGCAACTCGAACTGCTGAATCCGAAATTCGCCGTCCTCGACGAGACGGACTCCGGGTTGGACATCGACGCGTTGAAAGTCGTCTCCGAGGGCATCAACCGGTTCCGGGCCGACAAGGAGCACGGTGTGCTGCTCATCACCCACTACACGCGGATTCTCCGCTACGTCCCACCCGATCACGTGCACGTCGTTGTCGACGGGCGAATCGCGGAAGAGGGCGGCCCGGAGCTGGCCGAGCGGCTGGAGGCCGAAGGGTACGAGCGGTATGTGAGGGCGACCGCGTAGCCGCCGGTCCTGAGGAGGTCCCGATGGCGTTCGACGTCGACGTCGTGCGGAAGGATTTTCCGATCCTTGAGCGCACGGTGCGGGATGGACGGCCGCTGGTCTACCTCGACAGTGCCAACACGTCGCAGAAGCCGCGCGCCGTCCTCGACACGCTCACCGCCTTCTATGAACGGCACAACGCGAACATCCACCGCGCGACCCACGCCCTGGGCGAAGAGGCGACCGAGGCGTACGAGACCGCGCGGATGAAGGTCGCGGACTTCATCGGTGCCGGTGCAGCGGAAGAGGTCGTCTTCGTCAAGAACTCCTCGGAGGCGCTCAACCTGGTAGCCAATGTGCTGAGCTGGGGGCCGCGGGCGGTCGGTCCCGGTGACGAGATCGTCATCACCGAGATGGAGCACCACTCGAACATCGTGCCCTGGCAGATCCTCTGTGAGCGGACCGGCGCCCGGCTCCGCTGGTTCGGCGTCACCGATGACGGCCGCCTCGACCTGGACGGCATGGACGACCTGCTCACCGAGCGCACCCGGGTCCTCGCCGTCGTCCACGTTTCGAACGTCCTGGGCACGGTGAACCCGATCCCGCTCCTTGCCGAACGCGCCCACCAGGTAGGGGCGCTCGTGGTCGTCGATGCGTCGCAGTCCGTCCCGCACATGCCGGTGGATGTGGCCGCGTTGGGCGCGGACTTCCTGGCTTTCACCGGGCACAAGATGTGCGGACCGACCGGCATCGGCGTGCTCTGGGGACGCCGCGACCTGCTCGAGGAGCTGCCGCCGTTCCTCGGCGGCGGCGAAATGATCGAGACGGTCACCATGGAGAAGTCCACGTACGCCGCCGTGCCGCACAAGTACGAGGCCGGCACACCGCCGATCGCGCAAGCGGTGGGACTCGGCGCCGCGGTCGATTACCTGCGCAGCATCGGCATGGACCAGATCGCGGCGCACGAGCGGGAGCTCACCGCGTACGCCCTCGGGCGGCTCACGGAACTTCCCGGCGTGCGCATCCTCGGCCCGACGGAAGCGGTCGACCGGGGGAGCGCGATCTCGTTCGTGGTGGACGGCGTCCACCCCCACGACGTCGCCCAAGTGCTGGATGCGCACGGCGTGGCAGTCCGCGCCGGCCACCACTGCGGCCGGCCGATCCACCTGCGCTTCGGGGTTGCCGCGTCGACCCGCGCATCCTCGTACCTGTACACCACCGAGGGGGAGATCGACGCCCTCGTCACGGGATTGCACGCGGTGCGGAGGTTCTTCGCCTGATGGACCTCGAGGCCATGTACCAGGAGATCATCCTGGACCACTACCGCAATCCGCATCACCGTGGGTTGCGCGAGCCGTACGACGTCGAGGTCCATCACGTGAACCCGACCTGCGGCGACGAAGTGACCCTGCGGGTCAAGCTCGACGGGCCAAAGATCGTGGATGTCTCGTACGAGAGCATCGGATGCTCCATCAGCCAGGCGGCCGCCTCCGTCCTCGCCGATCTCATGATCGGAAGTGAGGTGCAGGACGGGCTGGCGGTGCACCAGGCCTTTCTCGAGCTCATGCAATCCAAGGGCGCCGGGCAGGCCGACGAGCAGCTCCTCGGTGATGCGGTCGCCTTTGCCGGCGTGGCCAAGTACCCCGCCCGCGTGAAGTGCGCGCTGTTGTCCTGGATGGCGTGGAAGGACGCTACGCTGCAAGCGATGAGCCGGGCGGACGAAGGTTCGGCCAGCAGCGAAATTCCTGGATGATTGCCAGGGATAGGAGGTTGTCCGCGATGCCCGCGACGGAGGAGGACGTCAAGGAAGCGCTGTACGACGTCGTCGACCCCGAGCTCGGTATCAATGTCGTGGATCTCGGCCTGGTATACGGCATAACGGTCGACGACGACAACGTCGCGGTGATTGACATGACGCTCACGTCCGCCGCGTGCCCGCTCACCGACGTCATCGAAGATCAAGCACGGGTCGCGCTCGACGGTCTGGTCAAGGACTTTCGCATCAACTGGGTGTGGATGCCGCCGTGGGGTCCGGAGCGCATCACCGACGAAGGCCGCGAGCAATTGCGTGCTATGGGGTTCAATGTCTGAGCCGACGCCGCAAACCGTGCACTGTGGCGGACATTTTGCGTCGACACGCCGGGCGACCTGGATACCAAAACGTTCAACTGATTTCGTAGGGTGAGCTCAAGACCACGGCCGTGGTGACGTGCCTATGGCCGTGGAAGTCCCGTCCAACCGGAGGTTTTCCACGGTGGTCACCGCGGAATGATCACCTGTGCGGCGGTCGCTGCGACCCGGTCAAAAAGCCGACCTTGTGGAGTAGCGAACACGCGCATTATGGGTGATCATCGGAAGAGGACCACCGACCGTTCGACCGAGAAGGGGTAAGGACCGTGGCCGACACCGTCAAGAAGGGAAGCCGGGTAACCGGCAGCGAGCGGGAGCGGCTCGCCGCTGAACTGCGCAAGAAGTACGACCAGGGTTTGAGCATTCGGGCACTAGCCGAACAGACCGGAAGGTCGTACGGCTTCGTCCACCGCATCCTGACCGAATCCGGGACTCAGCTGCGGGGACGCGGCGGCGCAACTCGCGGCCGGTCCCGTCAATCCTGAGCGTCTTGAGCTCGGCAGCTTCGGCGGGCTGATGGTGCAACCGCCGAAGCACGCCGAGCCGAGACGGGGTTCCCGGTGTAGACGACCGCCCGGTTCGGCCCTGTCTGCACGGCCGGTCCGGGCGATATCGGTTCGGGTACGGAGAACAACGGGGGCGGGCGCGGCGAAGTCTTGCGTCTGGAAGCGCCGCGTCTGGTTGACAAGCGGTTTGCCTATGCCAGCACGGATCTGATCGACTGCAGCGGCGAGGCGCGGACGATGCGGCTCGCGGCGGAGCGGTGACGAAGACTCCGCGAGATTACCGTGATCGGGCCGGCCTCGTCGGTCAACCGCGGCTTCTGCGGCAAGCCGCGGCGTTGGGTCGTCGGTGGGAATGTGAACGCCGGTAGCGCATGCTGTACATGGCAAGGCGACCGGAGGAGTTTCCCGTATGAGCATGCTCGGCGGCGTCGGCGGAATGGGCGGCGCATGGCATGGCATGCGATCGTTCATGCAAGATCGCTCGGTGGTGAACAAGCGGCTCGCGCCGGGCACGATTCGCCGGATCATCCGGTTCGCCAAGCCCTACCGCTGGCTAGTGATCACGCTTGTCACCCTGCTCGGGGTTGACGCCGCGCTGGGCTCGGTCAATCCGTTGCTCTTCCGCGAAATCATCAACAAGGGAGCGCTCGGCCACCGGCCGGGACTGGTCGTCGTCCTCGCCCTGGCGGTTGCCGCGATCGCCGTCGTGGACGCCGGGCTCATGCTCGTCGAACGCTACTTCTCCGCCCGGATCGGCGAAGGCTTGATCTTCGACATGCGGTCACGGGTGTTCGGCCACGTCCAGCGGATGCCGATCGCCTTCTTCACCCGGACGCAGACCGGAGCGTTGATCAGCAGGCTGAACAACGACGTCCTTGGGGCCCAGCAGGCATTCACGTCCACTCTCTCCAGCGTGGTGAGCAACCTGCTCAGCGTCGGTTTCACCCTCGGGGTGATGTTTGCGCTCTCCTGGCAGATCACCCTGGTGGCGCTTGCACTCCTGCCGATCTTCGTGGTGCCGGCCCGCTGGTTCGGCCGGAAACTGCAGGCCATCACCCGCGAGAGCTACAACCTGAACGCGGCGATGAACACGATGATGACCGAGCGGTTCAACGTCGCGGGCGCCCTGCTGGTCGCGCTCTTCGGCCGCCGGGAGGAGGAGGATGCCACTTTTCAAGCCAAAGCCGGCCGGGTCCGGGACATCGGCGTCACGCAAGCCATGTACGGCGTGGTCTTCTTTGCCTCGCTCATGCTCGTCGCGTCGCTGGGAACCGCGCTGGTCTATGGCTGGGGTGGGTGGCAGGCTGCCGTCGGCCGGTTGGACGTCGGGACTGTCGTGGCGCTGGGTGCGTACCTCACCCGCCTGTACGGGCCGCTCACCGCGCTGTCCAACGTCAATGTGTCGATCATGACGGCATTGGTGTCCTTTGAGCGGGTCTTTGAAGTGCTCGACCTTCCGCTGGCGATCGCGGATGCCCCAGGCGCGGTCGAGCTTGACCCGCAGCAGGCACGGACCATCGAGTTCGATCACGTGACGTTCCGGTATCCCGCCGCGAGCGAGGTCTCGCTTGCCTCCCTGGAGTCGGTGGCCGTGCTGGACGCCAAGCCGGGTGAGATCGTCCTGCGTGACGTGTCGTTCCGCGCGGAACCGGGACAGCTCGTCGCCCTGGTCGGTCCTTCCGGGGCCGGCAAGACAACGATCGCATCGCTGGTGCCCCGGTTGTACGACGTCACCAGCGGCGCGGTCCGGGTCGGCGGAATCGACGTCCGGAACGTGACGCTTGCCTCGTTGCGCCGGGTCGTCGGCGTCGTGACGCAGGACAGCCACTTGTTCCACGACACCATCCGGGCGAATCTGCTCTACGCGAATCCGCACGCGACCGAGGCGGAGCTCATCGACGCGTGCAAGGCGGCGCAGATTTGGGACCTCGTGTCGTCGTTGAAAGACGGCCTCGACACTGTGGTGGGGGACCGCGGCTACCGGCTCTCCGGCGGGGAGAAGCAGCGGCTGGCCATCGCCCGGTTACTGCTGAAGAAACCGAGCATCGTCGTGTTGGACGAAGCGACCGCCCACCTGGATTCCGAATCGGAAGTCGCGGTGCAGCGGGCGCTGAAGACGGCCTTGTCGGGACGGACGTCGCTTGTGATCGCTCACCGGCTCTCCACCATCCGGGACGCGGATCTCATTCTGGTCATCGACGAGGGCCGGATCGTCGAACGCGGTACGCACGAGGAGCTGCTCGCACGCAACGGGCTCTATGCCGAGCTGTACCGCACCCAGTTCGCCGCGTCGCCGCCCCTGGACTTCGCGGCATCCGGCGAACCGGACGCCTCCGAGATCGCCGGCCTGCGGTAAGCGTGCAACACCCCGTTACCACTCACCGAAATTCGCGGCGACCCGGCTGAGCACCTGCGGTATGCTGCGCAACCGGCGCCACGCTCCGACCGTGTATTGCTGAGCACGGTTGTGAACCGGGCCGGTCTGACCGGCGAGGTTGCACGCCGTATTGACGATTCCGATGTGGCTGTAGGCCTGTGGCACGTTGCCCACTTGCCGCCGGCGGGCGACATCCCATTCCTCGCTCAGCAGGCCGAGGTCGTTGCGGAGGGAGAGCAGCCGTTCGTAAATCTCCCGAGCCTCGGCCGTCCGGCCGGCAAGGCACAGTGCGTCCGCCAGCCAGAACGTGCACGCGAGGAAGACTCCTTCCTCGCCGGCCAGCCCGTCGATGCCGGTGGTGTCATTCGAGGTGCGATACCGGCGGACGAGGCCGTCCACGACGAGCTCCCGCTGGATTGCTTCGATCGTCCGGAGCACCCGTTCATCCTTGGCCGGCAGAAATCCGTACGCGGGGATGAGGAGCAACGCAGCGTCGAGTTCGCGCGAACCGTACACCTGCGTGAAGCAACCGAGTTCCGCGTTGTAACCGTGTTCCAGGACGTCGCGGGAAATCTCGTCCCGCAGTGCTTTCCAACGGTCGACCGGGCCGGTCAACCCCCACCGTTCCACCCCGCGGATCACCCGGTCGACCGCAACCCAGGCCATCACCTTCGAGTGGGTGAAATGCTGAGGGTCGCCGCGGATTTCCCAGATGCCGTTATCCGGATCCCGCCAGTGTCCTTCAAGAAAGTCCATGACGACACGCTGAAACGACCAAGCCTGCTCGTCCGGAGCCAATCCCGCCGTCCGGGCCAGGTCGAGCGCGTCCATCACCTCGCCATAGACGTCGAGTTGGAATTGTTCGGAGGCGGCGTTGCCCACCCGGACCGGCCGGGAATTCTCATACCCGGCGAGCCACGGCACCTCGTACTCCAGCAGCCGTCGTCGTCCGTCGATGCCGTACATGATCTGCATGTCTTTCGGGTCACCGGCTACTGCGCGAATGAGCCACTCCCGCCACGCCTTCGCCTCCTCCTCATAACCGGCGTCGAGCAATGCGTGGAGGGTCATCGTCGCATCGCGCAACCAGCAGTACCGGTAATCCCAGTTCCGGCTGCCGCCGATCTGTTCCGGCAGTGACGTCGTCGCCGCAGCGACGATCCCGCCGGTCGGCCGGTAGGTCAAGGCCTTCAGCACGATAAGCGAGCGAACAACCGCTTCGTAATAGGGACTCTCACGGTCAAACGCGTTGCGGGATATCCATTTCTGCCAGTATTTCTCGGTGTCCCGAAGGGCGCGCGTGGGATCGGGACTGCGCGGCGGCGGCCAGTGCGACGGATTCCACGTGAGCGAGAACGCCAGCCGGTCGCCCGAGACGACGGTGAATTCTGAGACCGTCGAGAAGTCCACGCCCTTTGTCGGCACAGGTGAGCGGAACCACAGCGCATCAGGGCCGGCGATCGCGCCGAGGACGCCGTCGTGGCGGGTCACCCACGGGACGATGTGGCCGTAGTCGAACCGGATGCGGAGCGTGCTCCGCATGGGGACCCGGCCGGACACTCCCTCCACGATGCGGACGACGTCCGGAAGCTCGTCACGCGGAGGCATGAAGTCGATGAGCCGAACCGTGCCCTCCGGTGTGACCCACTCGTGTTCCAGGATCAACGTGTCGCCGCGGTATTGCCGGCGCGTGGCGTCACCACCAGCGGCCGGCGCGATCGTCCAATGGCCGTTCTCTTCGTCACCGAGCAGCGCCGCGAAGCAGGCGGCGGAGTCGAACCTTGGAAAACAGAGCCAATCGATCGAACCACCGCGGCTGACCAGCGCAGCGGTATGCATGTCGCCGATCAGACCGTAGTCCTCGATGGGTCGTGACACGCTGATCCCACCTCCCAAGACGGTGCGTCCGGTCGCCTGCGCGCCGGGCAGTCGTCGGTGCGGCCGCGGCCGGTGCGACGACCCGCGCGCGGGTGGCTCTCATCCTTCCGTACCCTGGAACCAACCCGCAAACAGGTTGCGAAGGGGAATCGTGAAACGCCGCGTGGCGGCAGCCGCTGTTATTGCCCTCGGGTGCATGCTCGCCTCCTGTAAGCAGACCGCCGGCCTGGCCCGCCAGGAGCTCGTCGTGCAGTTCCGGCCCGGTGCCACTCAGGCCGACCACGAGCGAGTGTGGCGTGCCTGCCCAGGCGGTCCACGCATCGTCCGCGAACCGCTGGACACCACGAGCAGCTACGCCGCAACCCTCCTGAACAACGTGCGGTATCGCGTTGACACGGCGTCGAACTACGACCTCGCCCAACTGATCCAGTGTCTGCAGCGGGATCCGAGCGTCGCCGGTTATTCCATCACCGGAGGCGATAACCAGTGAAGCGGCTTATTCTCCGCCGCGGGAGGGTGAGCCGATCTGGATCATCCGTTCGACGCTGCGCCGCGCCCGAGCGGCGATCTCGGGATCGACGTCCACCTCGAAGACGCCGTCGCGCAGGCTGCGGAGGAGCTTCTCCGGCGTAATCATCTTCATGTACGGGCAGACGGCCCGGTCGGTGATGGGCTGAAAATCCGTGCCGGGCGCGCGTCGGCGAAGCTGGTGCAGGATGCCGGT
The DNA here is from genome assembly GCF_000015025.1 of Acidothermus cellulolyticus 11B. GTDB lineage: Bacteria > Actinomycetota > Actinomycetes > Acidothermales > Acidothermaceae > Acidothermus > Acidothermus cellulolyticus. The sequence continues at coordinate 1,273,713 of NC_008578.1, forward strand.
CTCGGTGGCGACCAGCACCCGCCGCGCCTGGGTCTGCTCGGCGTACGCGACCATGCCTCCGGTCGAGAGGATCTTGGTACGCTCGCGGGGCAAGTCGCCGGCGCCGGCCAGGTAGAGGGCAGTCGTCGTACAGCCGCACTCAGGGTGGATGAGGATGTCGGCATCCGGTTCGTCGGCGATCCGGCGGCGCAGCTCGGCCGGGGAAATCTCGGCGTGCACATGACATTCGCCGGCCCACACGTCCATGTCACGGCCGGTCACCCGCCGGACGTGCGCACCGAGAAACTGGTCGGGAATGAAGAAAATCGGCACGCCCTCCGGAATGGAGCGGACGACGTCAGCGGCGTTCGACGACGTACAGCAGATATCGGACTCCGCCTTGACCTCAGCGCTGGTATTGACGTACGCCACGACGACGCCGTCCGGATGAGTGGCTTTCCACGCGCGGACGTCGTCCGCGGTGATGCTCGCCGCTAGGGAGCAACCCGCCTCCGGTTCGGGAAGCAGCACAGTCTTGTCAGGGGAGAGAATTTTGGCCGTCTCAGCCATGAAATGCACGCCGCAGAACACGATGACGTCGGCCGGGTGTTCCGCCGCGACCCGCGACAACGCCAGGGAATCGCCGACGTGGTCGGCGACGTCTTGAATTTCCGGCAGCTGGTAGTTGTGCGCGAGAATGACGGCGTTCCGCTGATCGGCAAGCCGGCGGACTTCGGCCGCCCACGACGTCATGACGGCAGGTTCAGCGGTCATTGTCCATCCGATTCGTTGTCGCTTCGGGTAGGTGTGCGTTCATCGGTGAATCGCGGTCAGCGTCATCATGCCGGCCGGTGGACGGCGAAATCTGCCGGGCCTCCTCCGATCCGGCGGCACGCCCACCCTCGCCCGGCCGGAGGAACAGTGGCTCTTGCTCGTCCCGGGACGGCCCGGCGTTCGCCGCCACAACGGCGAGCCATGGCAGGGCGACGCCGGCGACGATAGCCACCAACCGCATCCAGCCGTGAAAAACGAAGATGGCGAGGACGACGGCGGCGGTCCGCACGGCCATCGAGAACACGTACCGGCGGAATCGATGTGACAACTCGACCGAGTGCGGCGGACGCGCCGTCGTCACCAGGGGCACCGGCGTGCGATGCGAGCGGCCCCAACCTGTCACGCTTTTCACCGTACCGACTGGTACGCCCATCAGCGGATGCGAGGAGGGACCATGACGGACCGAACCTACCGGATCACCGAGATTGTCGGCACGTCGCGAGAAAGTGTCCAGCAAGCAATTCGCAACGGCATCAAGCGCGCGGCACAGACGCTGCGCCACCTGGACTGGTTTGAGGTCACGCAGATCCGCGGAAACCTGATCAACGGTGAGGTCGACCACTTCCAGGTGACCCTGAAGGTCGGTTTCCGGCTGGAGGATCCCTGATCCGCCCAGTCTGTCAGGACGCCCAGTCTGTCAGGACGCCTGCGAGACCGTGCTCATGTTGAAGTCAGCGACCCGCAGCGGCGGCATCGCGGTACGGGTGAAGTAGTCGTTCCACTCGCGGGGGAGACACGGCACCGTCCCTCCGCCTTCCGTCACGCGTGCCAGCAGGTCGACCGGGCTCTCGTTGAACCGGAAATTGTTCACCGCGGCGACCACCTCGCCGTCCTCGACCAGATACAGACCGTCGCGGGTCAACCCGGTGAGGAGGAGGGTCTGCGGGTCGACCTCGCGGATGTACCACAGCGACGTGACGAGCAGACTGCGCCGGCTCGATGCGATCATTTCCGACAACGTCGCTTGCCCGTCGGCGTGCGTGAGGATGAGGTTGTCGATCGCCGGCGTCACCGGCAGCCCGGTGAGCCGGGCCGAATAGCGGGTCTGCAGCAGCGCCGCGAGCCTGCCACGGTCGATCCATGCGGTCGGGCCGAGCGGAAGGCCGTTGTCGAAAACCGAGCTCTCCCCGGTGGACGTGTGCGCGATGACAAACGGCTCGCATTCCAGACCAGGCTCGAACGGATCGCTCCGCAGGGTAAGCGGTACGCCGGTGAGCTGGTCGCCGACACGGGTGCCGCCGCCCGGCTTGCTGAAGACCGTACGACCGTCATGGGCGTCCCGCGCACCGGCCGACCAGTACAGGTAAATCATCAAGTCCGCGACAGCCGTCGGGGGGAGCAGCGTCTCGTACCGGCCGGGCGGAAGCTCGATCGACCGCTCAGCCCAGCCGAGCCGCTGCGCGATGTCGGCGTGCAGAGCGGCAATGTCGACGTCCTGGAAGGTACGGGTCCCGGCCGCGACCCAGGCCGACCGCCGGTGGTCGGTGGACCGGCCGGTCAGCTCGATCTTTCCGGTCGGCTGGTCGTGCCGGAGCCGCACACCCGTTGACGTCGCCAGGTACGTCGTGCGCATCTGATGCTCGGCGAAGCCGAACAGCAGCCGGCCCTCCTTGTCCGCCCGGCTCAGCTCCGCGCCGAGCCCGGCAACCAGGTCGGTGAAGACACCGCCGGACGTCTCATGCGGAGGTTCGGACCAGGCGGGGGAATTCCGGTCGCCGGGTTCGACGAGCGGCGCGGCGTCCTCGGCTGGAGTGCTCGACCGGGCGGCGCCGACCGCGGCGTCCACCAATTCGGTGACATCGGTGTCGGCGGTGACGCTGCGGGAAACGACACCCGCGGCGATACCGGTGCCGGCGCCGTCGTGCTGCGGCACCGTCGCAATGACCGTAATGCGCCGTTGCCGGGTGACGCCGTTCGTCGTCAGCGTGTTATTCGCCCAGCGCAGATTCGCGGAACTGTCCTCGTCGACCAGCACAATGCACCCGTCGACGTCGCAGGTGCCCCGCGCACGCTCGAGAATCGTCTCGGCGGCGTCCTGCGGCGAGAATGCGGCCATGTCACCGGCCTCCTTCCTGGACGGTATTGAGAATCCGGACGCCGCGGAACAACGCGCTGGGACAACCGTGACTCACCGCTGCGATCTGACCCGGTTGACCTTTCCCGCAGTTGAAGGCGCCGCCGAGAACGTACGTCTGCGGTCCGCCGACGGCTTCCATCGCGCCCCAGAAATCGGTCGTCGTCGCCTGGTAAGCGACGTCCCGGATTTGCCGGGTGAGACGGCCGCCACGAATTTCGAAGAAACGCTGCCCGGTGAACTGGAAATTGTACCGTTGCATGTCGATGGACCAGCTCTTGTCACCGACGATGTAAATGCCCCGGTCGACCATCCCGATGAGCTCCTGCGTCGACGGCCCGTCCGGCGCCGGCTGCAGGGAGACGTTGGCCATCCGCTGAATCGGCATGTGCGCGGCGCAATCGGCGAACGCACACCCGTTGGAGCGCGGAAATCCCTTGAGCCGGGCGATCCGCCGGTCGAGTTGATATCCGACGAGAATTCCGTCGCGGATGAGGTCGAACTGCTGGGCGGCGACTCCCTCGTCGTCGTACCCGATGGTGGCCAGGCCATGGACGGCGGTCCGGTCGCCGGTCACGTGCATGATGGGCGACCCGTACCGCAGCGAACCGAGTTTGTCGAAGGTGGCGAAACTGGTGCCTGCGTAGGCGGCCTCGTATCCCAGTGCTCGATCGAGCTCCGTGGCGTGGCCGATCGACTCGTGAATCGTGAGCCAGAGATTGCTCGGGTCGATGACCAGGTCGTAGCGGCCGGGTTCGACGGACGGCGCAACCAGTTTCTCGGCCAGCCACTCGGGGAGTTGGGCAAGTTCGCTCTCCCAGTCAAAGCCGGTGCCGGTGAGGTACTCCCAGCCGCGGCCGGCCGGTGAGGCGATCGTGTCCATCGTCTCGAACCGCCCGGTGGTTTCGTCGACCGCTACCGCCGTCAGGGTCGGCATGACCCGAACCCGCTGCTGGATCGTCGACGTACCGGCGGTATCCGCGTAAAACTTGTTCTCCAGCACCTGCGCGACACCGGCGTCCACATGGTCGACATGCGGTGACGCGAGAAGGCGGCGGCTGCGCTCGGCGAGCAATTCGATTTTCTCGTTGTCCGGCACGCTGAACGGATCGACCTCGTACGCCGAAATCCATATCGCGTCGCGATAGACCGGCTCCGGCGCCAATTCAACCGGTTCACGGTTGATGGCCTTGGCGGCGCGGGCGATTTCGACCGCCCGTCCGGCGACCGCGCGGGCCGCCTCCGGGGTCATGTCGACACCGGCGGCGAAACCCCATGTCCCGTCGGCAATGACCCGGACCGCGAACCCGATGTCCTCGTCGTCGATCCGGCCTTCCAGCCGGCCGTCCCGCAGCCGGAGGTGTTGGCTGCGAATGCGCTCCACCCGAACGTCGGCATGCTGCGCGCCGAGGCGACGCGCCTCATCGAGGGCGGCGTCCGCCAATCGCGTGAGGGGCAGCGCGAGGAAGGCGGGTTCAATGGCGCGATGGTCGGCAGGCATCGGCGTCCCTCCCGGTAGCGGTTCCCCCGCCACCTTAAGACCGGGCGGAAAGACCGCAAACGCGCCACTGCCCCGCCGGGTGCGCGGGCGGCGGGGCAGTGGGTCGGGGACGGCGCAGAGGGGTGCCTGCCTGCCGCTAGCAACCGTCCCCTGCGACCGTCAGAGCCGCCCTTTCTGCCCGCCCCCCTGGACCGGGCAGAAGTGGCAGCAAATCGTGGACGGCGAAGTATCGGGCTGTCTCGGCCAGCGCCGGCGACATTGCGGCGAATTGCAGCCGGCCGCCGGTCTGCTCCGCCCAGGACACGGCCGCGACGAGGATCGCAAGCGCGCGTTCATGCACTTCGGTGACCCGGCTCGCATCGACGAGGACGTCATCACGCCCCTCGGGACGTTCGGTGAGGAGAGCGGCACGAAGTTCGGGGAGGCTGGCCGCGTCAAGGGATCCACCGAGCCGGACGACGATGCCGTCGGCGAGAACGGTGGTGCTGACACTGCCGAGGCTGTCGGCGGTCATGGTGGTCATGACGACCTCCAGGGAGCGAGACCACGGTCCGATGCGATGACATCCTTTGCATCGGGCGGCCGGGGAGGCTCCAGCAGACCCGGTTGGCGCGATTTGCACTCCGCCGGCGGGCGGTCCCCCCTCCCGCCGGCCAGCCAAGGGCGGTTAGGCCGCTCGGCGCAATGCCGGCCCGCGCCGGTGGTCGTCGGAGCGCGGAACGGCTGTCCGGTACGCTGCGGTCGCCGGCTGTCGCCGGTGAACCGTCCTTGAGCCGAGGGAGCGAAGCGCCGTGGCCCGATGCGTTCTCGTCACCGGCGGGTCTCGCGGCATCGGTCTGGCCATCGCCCAGGCGTTTGCCGCGGACGGTGACCACGTCGCCGTCACCTACCGGAGCTCAGAACCCCCAGCGGGGCTGTTCGCCGTCCGTGCCGACGTGACGAACAGCGACGAGGTCGAGAAGGCCTTCGATGCGGTGGAAGCGGAGTTCGGTCCTGTTCAGGTGCTCGTCGCCAACGCCGGCATCACCCGCGACACGCTGCTGTTGCGGATGACCGAGGACGACTGGCGCACAGTGCTGGAGACGAATTTGACCGGCGCCTACCGGGTGGCGAAGCGGGCGGTGCGCAGCATGCTCCGTGCCCGCTCCGGGCGGTTGCTGTTCATCTCGTCGGTGGTGGGCTTGCTCGGCTCGGCCGGGCAGGCCAATTACGCGGCGACGAAAGCAGGGCTCATTGGTTTCGCCCGCTCACTCGCTCGTGAATTCGGGTCCCGCGGCATCACGGCGAACGTCGTCGCGCCCGGTTTTGTCGACACGGAAATGACGCGCGTTCTCGGGGACGAACGGCGTGCGGAGATTCTCAAACAGGTGCCGCTGGGCCGATACGCCACGCCGGAGGAGGTCGCCGGTGTGGTGCGATTCTTGGCCAGCGACGCCGCAAGCTACATCACCGGAGCGGTCATTCCGGTCGACGGCGGATTGGGAATGGGGCACTAATGGGAATTCTTGACGGCAAGCAGCTTCTCGTCACCGGCGTCCTCACCGACGCGTCCATCGCGTTTCACGTTGCTCGGTTGGCCCAACTGGAGGGCGCTGAGGTCCTGCTCTCCTCCTACGGGCGGGCGTTCCGGCTCACCGAGCGCATCGCCGGCCGATTGCCAAAACCTGCGCCGGTCATCGAGCTGGACGTGACAAATGCCGAGGATCTCGCCGCGTTGCCCGACCGGGTGCGTGCGCATCTGACCCGGCTGGACGGCGTCGTGCACGCGATTGCCTACGCACCGGAGGGTGCGCTCGGCGGGAAATTCCTCCAGACGCCCTGGGAGGATGTGGCGACCGCCTTGCACGTGTCGGCGTACTCGCTCAAGGCGCTCGCCACGGCGGCGACCCCGCTGATGGGCGAGGGAAGTTCCCTCGTGGGCTTGGATTTCGACGCTTCCGTGGCGTGGCCGCTGTACGACTGGATGGGGGTGGCGAAAGCCGCCTTGGAATCCTGCGCCCGCTACCTGGCGCGCGACCTCGGCCCACGGGGAATCCGGGTCAATCTGGTATCCGCCGGCCCGGTTCGCACGGTGGCGGCGAAGGGCATTCCGGGTTTTGAATCGCTCGCGGCCATCTGGACGGAGCGTGCGCCGCTGTCCTGGGACCTCTCGGACGGCGAGGCCCCGGCGCGGGCCGTCATTGCGTTGCTCTCGGACTGGTTCCCGAAGACGACCGGGGAGATCGTGCACGTCGACGGCGGGGTGCACGCAGTCGGCGCGTAACGCTCCGGCTGCCGCCCACCTGCGTGGCGCACTGACCGCGTACGCCAGAGCGTTTGGCGCATCAGTCTCCGGCTGCCGCCCACCTGCGCTGTCCACAGCACGCTGCCGCAGCCGCCCACAACTTTCGCCATCACTGGCTCGCGCGGGGCGTGACGGCGTTAGCGTCACGAGGAGCTAGGTCAAGGAAGGGCGCCGACGCTCCGAAGCCGAAGTGACGGAGGTGGGAGGCAATGGGCGCACATCGCTACCGTGGACCGCGACACGCGCGGCCGAAGGGACCACGCCACGCCAAACCGGCGCCGCCAAGCGTCGCCGGGCGAACCGTGGCGGCTACCGGCTTCGCAGTGGCCATGCTCACCGGGGAGCTCGCGAGCGCGGCTTCCGCATCAGCGGTGGGCTCCGACGTCTGGGCGGCGCTCCGCATGTGCGAATCCAGCGGCAACTACCACATCAATACCGGCAACGGCTACTACGGCGCATACCAATTCGACCTCCGGACCTGGCGCGGCCTGGGATACTCCGGGCTTCCGTCGGACGCACCGCCGGCGGTACAGGATGAGGCGGCCCAGCGGCTCTACGCCCAGCGAGGCTGGCAACCGTGGCCGGCGTGTTCCCGAAAGCTCGGACTCGTCGACGACCGGGCAAGCCGAAGCGCGAACCGGCCCCCGCTCGACCCGCCGCAGGGAGTCGACCCTCCGCAGGGAACGGACACCGCGACGGCGGAGGTGGTCCGCGCCGCAGCGCAGGACACCGGACCGGCCGTTCGCAGCGGTCCCGCGGGTCCTGCGCCCGTTCCGCGGCTGCCATGGAACGGGCACTATCTCACGGTCCGCGATGTGTATCAGGTGCGGGACGACGTCCGGCTCTTCCAGCAGGCGATGGTCGCCCACGGTTACCACATCGCCGTCGACGGCCGGTACGGACCGCAGTCCGCTGCCGCCACCACAGCATTCGAACGCGCGCACCACTTGCATGTTGAGGATCCCGGCGTCGTCGGCCCGCAGGTGTGGGGGGCGCTGTTCGGAACGTGAGCCGCGGCGCCGAGCCGTGACCGGTGCTCCGCACAGCTCCCGCTCGCCGAGGGCGGTGCCGCCGGGGAGTCCCAACGACCAATGCCCGAGCTGCCCCAGCCCTCTGGCTCGGCGGCTAGCCGTCCCACCATGCCACCAAGCGGCTCGATAGGTTCGTGCCGACATGGTTGAGGTCTGGCATGCGGTACGCGGATCGGCCCACGATCCGGCGCTCTTCGGCGTCCGGGTCGCGGAATCCGCCGGCGACGTGGTGGTCCGGCTGCGCAGCGCGTCCGTCGTCCGGGGCGGAGCGACCCTGCTCGCCGACATCGACTGGGAAGTGCGCGGCGGGGAGCACTGGGTCGTCCTCGGGCCGAACGGCGCGGGCAAAACGACCCTGCTCAAACTTCTTTCCACCCAGTGGCACCCCACGACTGGCGAGGTCGAGGTTCTTGGCGAACGGATGGGCGCGGTCGACGTCTTCGAACTGCGGCCCCGAATCGGCTTCTCCAGTGCCGCACTCGCCGATCGCCTCCCAGCCGGCGAACGGGTACGCGACGTCGTGCTCACCGCCAGCTACGGCACGATCGGCCGCTGGCGCGAACAGTACGACGAGGCGGATTTCGCCCGGGCGCACGCGGTGCTCGCCCGTCTCGGTGTCGGTCATCTCCGGGACCGCCGATACGGAAGCCTCTCGGAGGGGGAGCGCAAGCGGGTGCAGCTTGCCCGGGCGTTGATGAGCGACCCCGAATTGCTCCTCCTCGACGAGCCGGCGGCCGGCCTCGACCTCGGCGGCAGAGAGGACCTGCTGGCACAGCTGGCCCACCTGCTGCAGTCCCCAACCGCGCCGGCCACCGTCCTGGTCACGCATCATGTCGAGGAAATTCCCCGGGGCATCACCCACGGCCTGCTGTTGCGCGCCGGCCGCATTGTCGCCAGAGGACCGTTGACCGAGGTTCTCACCGCGGCGAATCTTTCCGTCACGTTCGCGCGCGACCTGGTAGTGGAGGCACACGACGGCCGATTCTTCGCGCGCAGTATCTGACCCCGGGCCGCGTATCATCAAGCCATGCCCATGTGGCTGATCTGGACCATTGTTGCTGTCGCCTGCGCCGGCGCCGAGGCCCTCACGCTCACCCTGATCCTCGGGTTCATCGCCGCAGCGGCGGCACTGACCCTCGTCGCCGCAGTTCTCGGCGCGCCCATCGTCGCGCAGCTCCTCGTCTTCGTCGGGAGCGCCGCCGCCCTGCTGGGTGTGGTGCGTCCGATCGCCCGAGCGCACTTGTACACCCCGCCCGCATTACGGACTGGTGTCGACGCGCTCGTCGGGCAGCGGGGTCTGGTCGTGGAACGGGTCGACGCCCACCACGGTCAAATAAAGATTGGCGGGGAATTATGGAGCGCCCGGCCGTATGTCGACGGCCAGTGTTACGAGCCGGGCACGACGGTTGAAGTGGTCAAAATCCAAGGTGCAATTGCATTGGTTTTTGGAACGGAGTGAACCATGCCTGCGGCTGTCATCGCCCTTATCGTTATTGCCATCTTCGTCCTCATCGTGCTCGGCCGATCGGTGCGGATCGTGCCGCAGGCCCGCGCCGGAATCGTTGAACGACTCGGCCGCTACCACCGCACCCTTGCACCCGGGCTCAACGTCGTCGTGCCGTTCATCGACCGGATCCGGCCTCTCATCGACATGCGGGAGCAGGTCGTCTCTTTCCCGCCGCAGCCTGTCATCACCCAGGACAACCTGGTCGTCGGCATCGACACCGTCTTGTATTTCCAAGTTACGGACGCAAAAGCCGCAACCTATGAAATAGCGAACTACATTCAGGCGATTGAACAACTCACTGTCACGACGTTGCGGAATGTCATCGGCGGCATGGATCTGGAAAAGACCCTCACCTCACGGGAGGAGATCAACGCCCAGCTCCGCGGCGTCCTTGACGAAGCCACCGGCAAGTGGGGAATCCGCGTCAACCGGGTCGAATTGAAATCGATTGATCCGCCGCTGTCCATTAAGGATTCGATGGAGAAGCAGATGCGTGCGGATCGGGACAAGCGCGCCGCGATTCTGCTTGCCGAGGGACAGAAGCAGGCCCAAATCCTAACCGCGGAAGGGGAGAAGCAGGCCGCGATTCTCCGGGCCGAAGGTCAGGCGCAGGCGGCGGTCACGCAGGCCCGTGCCGAAGCCGAGGCGCAGGCGCTGCGGGCCAACGGCCAAGCCCAAGCCATCGGGACGGTCTTCCGCGCGATTCACGAGGGAAAGGTGGACCCAGATCTCCTGGCCTACCAGTACCTGCAGGTATTGCCGCAAATCGCGCAGGGTGATGCGAACAAGGTGTGGATCGTTCCGAGCGAAATCAGCAAGGCGCTCGAGGGTGTCGGCAATCTTTTCGGCCGAGCCGCCGCGCCGGGCAATCCCGACGGCGCCGCCGCTCAACGGACCACAAGCCCGGAGTGACGGAGCCGGCGCGTCCGAAGTGACGCAGGTGGCCCGCCTGCTCAACGTATTTTCGCGGCAATCGCCAACACGAGCTGGACGTACCACTCCGCGTGGTTGTAATTCCACAGTGCGGCCTGCAGTCCCGCCTCGCCTTGTCCGGCGCCGTTCGCACAGAGGTAGCGGGCGGCGGTGAAGATGGCATCGGCCGGATTCCAGATGTCGGCCTTGCCATCGCCGTTTCCGTCGGTGGCATACCGCGCGAAGGTGGCCGGGAGGAATTGCATCGGACCCAGCGCACCCGCGGCGGAAACCATCGTGCCTTGGCCGTGATGGCTCTCGACCTGCCCGATCGCCGCAAGCACCTGCCACGGTAGTCCCGGGCAGGTCTTGGCAGCGGCCTGATACCAGGCGCGGTACGCGTCCGGTATCGGTTCAGCAACGGCATTCGCGGCCGCATCGACGCCGGCCTGGTCCGCGGCGACCCGGACGGCGGCAAGAGCCGCCGCGGCGGACTCCCACGCGGCAAGCGCGCGGGCCCGGGCGGTTGCCGCATCGAGAATGGCCTGCGCACGATCGAGCAATCCCTGCAGAACGAGGTAGCGCTGCTGAATGGTGGCCGCATTGTCGAGCTCAGTGTCGATGGAAGCCTCATCGGCGTCCAACCGCTGCTTGGCCGCGGACGCAAATTGGCGGGTCGTCTCGGCCCATGCCGCCTGCCGGCTCAACACGCCTGACACATAAGGGAGATGCCGCAGATCCGGGGGTACACCGGTGGTCAGCAAGGCGGCGTAGATGCCGAGCGGTCCGCCTGCTTCGTAAAGCGCGGCTATCCCGGCGGCGTACGTAGCGGCGGCCTGGTCCGCTTGCGCCTGGAGAGCCTCATACACCCTGCGGTCCGCCACAGTCGCTGAGACGCTGCGGGCCACTCCGTCAAGGGCGGCTTCGTACGCCGCCAAAGCAGCTGTCACCTGCGGCTGCAGCGCCTGCACCTGAGCGGCAATGGCTGCCGCCTCCCGTTGCGCTTGAGCGGCTGATTCGGCGTCCGCCGCGGTCGGAACGAGGAGCGGGGAAAGGGCAAGGACGCAGGCGCCGGTTGCAAGCCAGCGCCTCGCACGATGACCCAGCTCCCCGCCAATCGGCACGTAGGCAACGTCGGCGTTGATCCGGGATGCCTTGACGCCACACCGGACGCCGTCCGCCGGCGCTCGCGACCCGGACGCCGACGCTGTCGGCGCAAACCGCCGCCCGGCCGCGGCGTCCACCCGGGCACATGGCGCTATCGGCGCAACCGCGCCGTCCGCCTCGCGGCCGTGGTGTCCACCCGGCTGGGCTGCCCGGGCGCAACCGCCCGCCGCCTGCTTCCGCCGTCCGAGCGACACCCTATGCTCGTGCCGTGCCGGCACTGAATCTGCTCAATGTGGCCGGCGTCTTCGGTGCGGGAATTGTTGCCGGAACAGTGAATACCATTGTCGGGTCCGGTTCGCTGCTCACTTTCCCCGTTCTGCTTGGCGTCGGCCTCTCGCCTCTTGCCGCGAACGTGACCAACACGGTCGGCTTGGTGCCTGGATCGGTGAGCGGCGCCCTCGGTTACCGGCGGGAATTGCGTGGTCAACGACGCCGCTGCCTGCGGCTGGCCGTCTCCTCGCTAATCGGAGGATGTGTCGGCGCGGTTCTGCTCCTTGTCTTGCCAAGCCGATCGTTCGAGCGGATTGTGCCGTTCCTCGTGCTTATGGCGTCCTTGCTGGTTCTCGTCCAGCCGCGGTTGGGCAGAATCGTCGCCCGGCGCAACTCCGCACGCGGACACGATCCGCAGCGAACCGATCCCATCCTTGACACCACGAACGGACTGACCGCCGTCTACGGCGGCTATTTCGGTGCAGCACAAGGCGTGATATTGATGGCGTTGCTCGGCATCTTCGTCCCCGAGGATTTGCAGCGTCTCAACGCTGTCAAGAACGTGCTCGCTGCGCTGGTGAACGGTATCGCTGCACTGCTCTTTGCGTTCTTTGCCCCGGTGGCCTGGTGGTTTGCGCTCGTCGAGGCCTTGGGGGCTGTGGTTGGCGGGCAACTCGGCGCGGTCGTCGGCCGGCGCATCCCGCCGCGCCTGCTCCGCGCGGTCATTGTCATCGTCGGATTGGTTGTCGCGGCCAAGCTCTTCGCCTCCTGGTAAGAGCCTGGCCGAAACGCTGGCGTACGCCGGGCAGAGTCGGCACCAGGAGTTCCGCCACAGCTGCCGAGGGCCGTGCCGGCACCAGGAGCGTCGCCCGAGCTGCCGAGGGCACGGCTTCTCGCAGCCCAGCTTCCGTCGGCCGGAATGACCGAGGCCTACGTGCCAAGCGCCGAGCGTACCGCGGCTGGCTCGTGACGAGCCAGGCGTACCGCGGCCGACTCGTCATGAGCTCGTCAATAGGGACGCCGGCCACCGATCGCCGTACGAATCAAGGCAAGCAGCACGATCACGATCGCCGCAGCGATGATCAACGCGCGAACGAGCGTGCTGAAGAGCAGCGCCAGCGCCATCCCGACGACAAAGCCGCTGCCGAACCATGCCACGGCGCCCCGCACACCGCGCATCAAACCACCGCGGCGGCGGGAGAAGAGGTCCAGATCATTCATGGAAGTTCTCTCACTACGGTCAGGAGGAGGCCGGAGGTAGGGCGGATGCCGGCGAGACGCTCTTCGCGATCTGCCAGCGCCCTTTCTTTACGGTACGCGATTGACCGGCGCCGCGCCGGGATGGACGCCGATCCGTCGCTGTCTGCCAGGGAAGGTGCGGCCCGCCTGGAGTGACCGGGCTGCAGCGTCGCCATGGACGCCGATCCGTCGCTGTTGCAGCGTCCGCACAGGCTCGATCCCGCCCCCGCCAGGCCCGGACCCGTGGTGCGGCATCATGCGGGCGTGGCAGAGGTCGTCCCGATCTACGATCCCCAGGATCCGCGGCTCGCCGATTACCGGGCGCTGACCGACGTCGAGCTGCGCAAACGGGTTGAACCAGCGCACGGAATCTTCATCGCCGAGAGTGCTCTGGTCATCCAGCGGGCGCTGGCCGCCGGGTATCGGATGATCTCCGCGTTCGTCTCCGACCGCTGGCTGGATGAGCTTGCCGACCAGTTGTCCAGCGTCGAGGCGCCGGTGTACGTCGGCGCTCCAGAGGTGCTGCAATCGGTGACCGGCTTTCACGTCCACCGAGGAGCCCTTGCCGCATTCGCTCGGCGTCCGCTTTCGTCGGTCGAGGAGATCCTGCGCACGTCGCGGCGGATCGTCGTCCTTGAAGACGTCAACAACCACACGAACCTCGGCGCCGTCTTCCGGTGCGCGGCTGCGCTCGGCATGGACGGCGTGCTGCTGAGCCCCCGATGCGCGGATCCGTTGTATCGGCGCAGTGTCCGGGTGTCGATGGGCGCGGTCTTCGCGATCCCGTACGCGCGCTTCGACACTTGGCCTGATGAGCTGACCGGCGTCTCCGCTGCTCAGTTCCGTCTGCTTGCCCTGACCCCTGATCCGGCCGCAACCGACATCCGGACCCTTCGGGTTGCGGCCGGTGAGCGGATCGCCCTAATGCTCGGTGCTGAAGGCCCGGGGCTGTCGAAACAGGCACTCGACCGGGCGGAGCTGCGGGTCCGCATTCCCATGCACGCCGGGGTGGACTCGCTCAACGTTGCGGCAGCCGCGGCGATCGCGTGTTTTGTGGTCGGCGAGCCGGCGCCGCCACGGCTCGACTAAACGGAAGGGGCCGCCGAATCGGTGGGGGGGACGATCCGGCGGCCCGGTCTAGTGAGGCTCCGCCATCAGCCGGAGCGACGTTCTCTTCAAATCCACGTCGTGTCGCGCATGGCCGCCTCCCTTCGCGCACTCCGGGCTCCCGGGTGCCTGCGAAGGCGAGTCGGCTCGCCATCACCTATCTCGGCACCGCGTGAGCCGAACTAAAAACCGATCAAAGCACCAAAAACCGACAAGTGTGCGAGATACGCCACATCTAGTAACGACAGCTAGATTCGCGGCGAATAGAACATGCGACACGAGACGACATCAGATCGACTCAGCAGACAACGGAGGGTGCGAAGGGGTAGGCTCGGCTCACCAACCAACCGCCGGCCAACCTGCGACCGGCTGCGGTTGGACGTTCGGCGGGGGATGGGCGTTCACTAGGGGTGGTGCGGTGGCTCGAGCCCTTGGGAGTCGTCGCCGGGTGACCGTGCTCCCTCGCGCATGGGCACTCGCGACCATGCCCCGGCCGGCTCGGCATTTCGTGCTGGCCGTGGACGCGCTCTACCTCATGGCGCTGATCGCCGGCGGCATGCGCACCAGTTTTCGGACAACAGATCTGGTCACGGCCGGCGTCCTGACCGGTTTGGCGATTGTCAGTATCGAGACGTCGCTGCGATTCGTGTGGCATCGGCCGCATGGCGGCGGAAGCACCAACGATTTGCTCGCGGTCTGGACGCTCCCGGTCGCTCTTCTGCTCCCGCCGCTGTACAGCGCTCTCGTCGTCGTACCGGTGCTGTTGTTCACGCAGGTGCGTGTCGTGCGCCGCGCTCCGGTGAAACTGATTTTCAGCATCGCGTCCACCGGGATTGCCGGCTTCGTCGCGGCAAGCGTGCACGAGGCATATTTCGGGTCGGGCACTGTCTGGACGCCGGAGACGTTGGTCGGTTCACCCCGTGCGCTCGCCGCCACCGCGAGTTGCGTGCTCGTCCGGTACGTCGTGAATCTGCTGTTGGTTGGCCAGGTGGTCGCTCTGACGAAACCGAAAACCTCGCCGTTCGCCCTGCTGAAAAACCGGGAGAATTTGGGTATTTCCGCAGCCGAGGCGTGCACCGGCGTGCTGGTCGCGTTGGCATGCGCGACCGCACTGTACGCCGTTCCACTCGCGATTCCACCGGTACTTGTTTTTCAACGTACCTTGCTCATCGCGGAACTCCGGCACGCCGCCCGAACGGATCCGAAAACCGGTTTGGCAAACGCCGCGTACTGGCGTGAAGTCGCGGAACGTGAGATCGCGCGGGCGCGCAGCGGCGGCGAGTCCGTGGCGATTCTTCTGGTGGATGTGGACCACTTCAAGGCGGTCAATGACCGTTTCGGCCACCTCATCGGTGACGACGTGCTCCGCGCGGTCGCCGGCGGCCTGACCCACGGCTTGCGGCCGCGGGATTTCGTCGGACGGTTCGGCGGTGAGGAATTCGTTATCCTGCTGGCCGGTTCGGATCTCGAACAGGCGGCTGTGGCGGCGGAACGTGTCCGGCAACATATCGCGCATTTGACCGTGGACACGCCGCTGCACGGCGATCCCGTCAGCGTAACGGTCTCCGTCGGGGTCGCTGCGTTCCGGGAGAACGGCCACTCGGTCCTCGAGCTGCTGGACGCGGCTGATGCCGCCCTGTATGAGGCCAAGCGGGCCGGTCGTAATTGTGTGCGGGTCGCGACCGGTGTCCGTCAGCAGGTGCTCGATTTGACCGGCGACACCCCACGGCTCATTGATCTGCGGACCGAGCGGCAGCCGATCGTCGATTGAATCAGCGGCGCGCAACGGATGCTAACGCTCTCAGCCGGCTGCTTCGCAGCCGGTCGTTTCAGTGCAGACAGCGGTCAGAGCCGGGCGTTTCCGCGCAGGTAGCGGTCAGAGCCGGCGGCTTCAGTGCGGAAAGCGAAAGTCGATGTGGTGTCAGCGCAGGTAACGGGCGCCGACGGCAATGAATGCAATGACGGCGGCAACCACACCGAAAGAGACCTGCAGTGACGTCGCATCGGCAATACCGCCGATGATGCCCGGCGCAGCGATGCCGGCGCCGTACGAAATTGTCGCCACCCCGGAAATTCCGCGCGCGGGGATGGGGTCGGCGTGTCCGGCGGCAGCGACGGCAAGCGGAAATGTCACCGCAATTCCCAGGCCGATCAACGCAAAGCCGACGATGGTGGGCGCAATAGCAAATGCCGCGACAACCAGCAAGGCCCCGAGTGTTCCCACCACGCCGCCGATCCGCACCGTGGACCGCAGACCGAGCCGACGGACGGCGAAATCGCCCCCGAACCGCGCCGCCGCCATGGTGCACGCAAACGCCGTGTACGAAGCGGCCGCGATGCCGGGATCGGCACCGGTGATCCGGGTGAGGTAGACCGCGCACCAGTCCGAGGAGGCCGCTTCCGCGAAAATCGCGCAGAACGCGACCAGGCCGATGAGCAAGACGCCGCGGGAGGGTACGACAAACGGTTTCGGCGGCGGCTCGGCGGCGTCCGGCAGGTTCACCGGCAATTTCGACGTTGCCCCCAGCGCGACGACAAGCAATGCGGCGTCGACGATGGCGAGATGAATCCGGGCGTCGAGCCCGGCGTGAGCGGCGGCGACTCCTACCGCCGAGCCGACGATGCCGCCGACGCTCCACATGCCGTGCAGACCGGACATGATCGATTTGCCAAGGTCCCGCTCGACCGGAATTGCCTGGGCATTCATGGCCACATCGGCCATCCCGGAGGTCATGCCGTATAGCAGGAGCAAGGGGATGAGTGCCGCGAGGTTCGGCGCGAGTACCGGGAGGGCACCGGCTATGCACCAGGCGGCCATGAGCACGCGGGTGGTACGGCGGCCGCCGAAGCGGTGAAGCAGTCGGCTGGCGAACGGCATGCCGAGGAGCCCGCCGATCGCGCCGAAGAGCAGGGCGGCGCCGAGTGAGCCGGCGGAGAGGCCGAGCCGGTCTTGCAGCCACGGAATGCGGGTTGCAAAGGTCGCGAACACCACGCCGTGAACCGCGAAGATGGTCGCGATGACGATCCGGGCGCGCTGAGCCGAGAGGCGAGGTGGGGCTAGGAGTACCGGATCCATAGGGTCACCAGTCTGCCCGGTGCATGCGTCGCTTCCGCGTGGGGTCGGCGAGGCTGCGGCGGGAAGAACATGGCGGCACCCGCCCGGCCGCGGAAGCTAGGCGCCACCGGCGGCGGAGGCTGGCAAGGCAAACTCGGCGGGGCTGCGGCGGGAAGAACATGGCGGCACCCGCCCGGCCGCAGATCGGATTGCGAGCATGGCTGACCGGGCGAAGTCGGTTGTAACGCCACGGGGAGTGCGGACGGTTTCACCGGCGAAGCCTGCCCGACAGCCGCCCCACCGGCGGTGCAGCTCCGAAGGAGGACCAGCGTGTTCAAGCTCTCCATCCTGGCCGGCAATGTGAAAGTTGCGGCGATTGCAGCCGCCGTCGTTGCCGTAGGGGGTGGCGGTACGGCGGTCACGTTGTACACCGCATCATCGAACTCGTCCGGTGTCGTGGCCGCCCAGGCGAGCGACTCAGGGTCGGCATCGGCCTCCGTGTCGCCGTCCGCGACAGCAACGCCGTCGACGTCGGCTTCAGAAACACCGACGTCATCGCCCTCGACCACGCCGAGCGGGTCAGCGAGCCCGACCAGTTCACCGTCGCCGTCCGCGAGTGGGTTTGTGCTGCCAAGTTGTAGTCCCGGTGAGAACCACGGCTCGTACGTCTCCGACGTCGCTCACAGCGCGCCGCGCGGCGAACAGGCGCACGAGAGTGGTGAGCCGAACCATGGTTCGTGGGTGTCGCAAGCCGCTCATTCCGAGTGCGGCTTCGCTGAGGCATCGGAGCATGCGTCGGAGAGCGCCGAACCCAGCGAATCAGAGAGCCCCGAGCCGAGTGAGTCCGCAGAGGAAACCGAATCAGCCGAGCCCGAAGCATCGGCCGGAGCCGAGATTGGCGTCTGTGCATCACTGGGCGTCGGGTCTGATCACGGATCGCACCACGGTCATGGCGACGAGCAAGCCTGTGGCGGAGGCGACTGAGGTCGTCCGGCGCGGGCTGGGTGCGGCGCGTGGCTCGGGCGCCGCGTATCTCGGTTACGCCGTCCGTGACCACGTAGTTCACGCGACGTAGCCGACCGCGTCGCGGGGAGCCGGCGGGGCACGAGGATTCGTGCACGCCGCGGAGTCGTACCAACCGCCCTCCCTTTCCCGAGCCCGCGCCTTCCGAGCTCCCGCTCTTCCCAAGCCCGCTTTCTTCCGAGTCGCCGTTCTTCTCGATCTCCCGTCCGCAAACACCCCTCCGCCTGCGGGGGCCGGTTCACCCGAACCGGCCCCCGCAGGCATGTCAGGAACTCCTATGACAGGCCGGCACGGATGACGTGGGGGAGTCGAGGCACCTTGAGCTGTGAGTGAAAGCTGTGTCCTTGCACCGGCGTCACCGAATGTATGCAATGCGCGCCAATGGACCACCGTTCCGTGAACGGCGAATCGCCTCCACAGATACGACACCGCTTGCCTCGATCGGCTTACAGATTCTTCATAAATCCAGCCCGCCACCGCGCGCCACGCGGTAGGCTGACGCCGGCCTGACCGACCAACGGCGCGAAATGGTGCTTCACAAAGGCGAGGGTAGCGATGACTCCTCGATACTGACCCCGTACGGGCACCGGACGAGGTGGGCGGACGAATGCAAACAAGCCCTGAGCATTCGCTCTTATCGTGAGCAACAAGGCAGAACTGACAACTGGTCACCTGGACGGGACGATGCGAGACGCGCGTCGCGGTACGTCTTCGTGATCGGCACCTTTCGAGCGATTCACGGCAGGTCTGGGAAGTAAGAGAGGAAACTACGGAACGAGGGAACCGTGACTACATCTCCTTCAAATGAGATGTCGACACTTGTCAAGCGCCTCACATTGGGGCGAGTCAGACGGTTCTTCACACCACCAGAAGAACAGGCATTAGTAGACGGCGCACGCGCTTACTTGACCGGCGACGAGGAGCTCGCCCTTGAGCACCTCGGCAAAGCAGTAAAGCTACCCGATGCTGCGTATCTCGCCGGGCTTCTCGCACTCAACAACGCACAATTCGACAATGCCGCCACATGGCTCACCTCAGCCCTCGAACGACACAAGCAACTCGGCCGGTATTTAGCCAAATATCGCGTGAACGTTACTGTTCTAATCCCAATAGGTAAGCTGGTTGCCGTCCCGATCACACCAAATCAGCGCGGCGTCCTCTTGAGCCTGGCGGTCCTGTATCGGCAGCGGGAGCAATGGGACGAGGCTATATCACGCGCCGAGAAGCTCCTCGACCTCGACCCTGCAGATATGAGTGCCAGACTTTGTCTAGCGGATATTTTGTTGGAGGCGCGTCCTTCCACTGAACACAATTTTCGGCGTGTCGTTTCGCTGATCCCTGACCTCGATGAGGTAACTGCGCTACACGGTGCGCTCCTGCTGTGTCGCGCCAGAGCGCTACACAAACTAGGATTACTTGAGGCAGCGCATGACGCGCTAAACGCTATGATTCGACGCAAGGTTAACCGACCAACGGAACTTCAACGTGCTCTTCGCTACGAAAGAGCCTGCCTCTATGACAAAATGGGTCAACATCGACGAGCCCGTGTCGAATGGGAGAAGCTCTATGCGGAGGACCCTGACTACGCTGACGTCGCAGATCGACTGCACGCGACGAATCATCCGGCATCTACGTCTCGCCACGCGAACGGGCGCAAAGCCGAACCTCCACCGACGCCTTCATCCCAGGACTCACCGTCGGACATCAGTAATCTCGACACCAGCGGTCGTCGGCACCGAGACGAGGTAACGCACGGAACTACCATCCGTAACAATGATCAGTCTTTCGACTTGCCCTCCCACGGTGGCCAGGTGGACGGCTCAACCACAGCTTCGAGGGTGCGACGCACCGATGATGACCACGACGGATATCGGATTGAGGTTATGAGTCAAGATGTGACTCCTGACTTTCTCCGTTATATCTATTCTACAGGAAAGGCGGGATGGGATATCGAAACGACCGGTCTCAACTGGTACGCGGATCGCATTTGCACGGTACAACTCGCGTGCGGAAATCGAGTTGCCGTCGTTCAACTACCCGAAGGTCATACTCCGCAACGACTTTCACAAATTCTGGGTGACCAGAACATCCTAAAGATCTTTCACAATGCCCGATTTGACCTACGATTCATGGTATACCACTGGTCAGTAATTCCGCAAAACGTCGCATGCACACTTGAGCTTGTTCGCTTGCTCAATCCGCGAGAACGGGCGGGTCACACCCTGCGTGAAGTTCTCGAGCGCTATCTCGCCGTCCAGATAATCAAAGATCAGACATGCTCCGACTGGACGACTGCACAGCTCACACAAGAGCAAATCCGGTACGCTACAAACGATGTTCGCTATCTACCGGTGCTCTTCGACCTGCTGATGAACATGGCTCGCGAGCGTCGGCTCGAGGAAGCGGCGATGCGCCGATTCCGCCAAATGCTCAAAGACGTCTTCACGTTCAGATATCCCTAACGCCAAACCTTCGTCGTGGTCGGACCGCCAACCGGCTAACGCCAAGGACGAGTGCACTCGCCACCGCGCCACTAGCGGACCCGGCCGACCGCCAACGACGTACGACGCCCCACCACGCGACTGCGCCCCTGTGTCCGAGGGGGGACTTGAACCCCCACGCCCTCAACGGGCACTAGCACCTCAAGCTAGCGCGTCTGCCTATTCCGCCACCCGGACCTCTCCCCGGCCGGACGTCGGCGTCGCGAAGACCGGCCGACGTGCGGGGATCGGCGTACACGATACCGCATAGTCGAGCAACCCTTCGCGCGCATACCCGAGCCGCCAGGCAGGAGAGACCCAACGGTACGCCGACTGGAATCGCCGGGTCGCACGAACGGATCATCAGCCGGGCCGGAGCTGGCAGGAAGGTGGGCATGAATCACGCGGCGCGGACGACCCGGCGCAGCAACCACCCGCCACACCCGTGGCCTCACCAAACGCTCCCGCATGATCGGCTAGGGTAGGTGAGGCCAGCATAAGCGCGAGAAGACTCTCCGGCGTGGCAGCCGGACGGCGGGGGAGACCGGAACACCAGACGAGGCCCGCCGCAGCGCCGGGGAGGCCGGAACATGGCCGCGCCGGGGGAGCCCGGAGTAGGCGGGTCGGGACAGGACCAGCACAGTCCCGCCAGAGACGCCATGACGCCGGCCCGCCGGAGGACGCCGTGACGCCGCGGCGCCGCGGAAGCCAAAGCCGCGCCGCCGGCCCGCCGGGGAAGCCGGAGGTCGCCAGCGCAGTCCCGCCGGGGACGCCGCGGCGCCGCGGAAGCCAAAGCCGGCAAGCCGGCGCCGGTATACCAGAGTGACCGGAACAGGCCCGCCAGAAACCGGGTCAGACCACCAGGGGAGCCGCCGATGACCACCACCGCCGAAGCTGAAGTCGTCGACCTCTGCGCCGAGCTCATCCGCATCGACACCTCCAACCCCATCAAGCCGGAGCGGCCGGCAGCCGAGTACGTCGCCGCCAAACTTGCCGAGGTCGGCCTGACCCCGACGATCCTCGAATCCGAGCCCGGACGGGCCAGTGTCGTCGCGCGCATGCCCGGCGCCGACCCCGGCCGGCCGGCGCTCCTCATCCACGGACACCTCGACGTCGTCCCCGCCGACCCGGCCGATTGGCAGGTGCACCCGTTCTCCGGGGAAATCAAGGACGGTTACCTGTGGGGTCGCGGCGCCATCGACATGAAGGACATGGACGCCATGGTCCTGGCCGTCGTCAGGGACCGCATGCGCACACGACGCCCGCCGGCACGGGACGTCGTCCTGGCCTTCGTCGCCGACGAAGAGGCCGGCGGCGGCAAGGGCGCCCGGTTTCTCGTGGACAATCACCGCGACCTCTTCGACGGGTGCACCGAATCCATCAGCGAAGTCGGCGGATTCTCCATTGACCTCAATGGAACCCGGCTCTACCCCGTCCAGACCGCCCAGCGCGGCATGACGTGGCTCAAATTGACAGCGACGGGCCGGGCAGGACACGGAAGTCTGGTCAACGACGCGAATCCGGTCACTGCCCTCGCCGAAACCGTCGCCAGAATCGGCACTTACGACTGGCCGGTCCGCGTCACCCCCTGCACCCGCGAATTCCTCACCGCACTCGGCGCCGCACTCGGCGAACCGATAGACCCCGACAATCTCTCTGCCCTCGCCCCCCGTCTCGGTTCGGTCACCGCCCTCGTCGCATCGACCCTCCGGAACACCGCCAACCCCACCATGCTCGAAGCCGGTTACAAGGTGAACGTCGTACCGCAAACGGCCAACGCCTACATCGACGGCCGCTACCTTCCCGGATATCGCGAGGAATTCCTCACCACCATTGAGAAACTGCTCCATCCGCGGGTCCGATACGAAATCGTCCACGACGACGTTGCGCTGGAAAATCCCTGGTCCGGTCCGCTCGTCGACGCCATGGTCACCGCACTCACCGCCGAAGACCCGGACGGAAAACCGATTCCGTACTGCCTATTCGGCGGCACCGACGACAAGTCCTTCTCCCGGCTTGGCATTACCGGATACGGGTTCTCGCCACTTCGGCTTGCACCCGACCTCGATTTCGCCGGCATGTTCCACGCCGTTGACGAACGGGTCAACATTGCGGCGCTGCAATTCGGCGTCCGCGTCCTCGACCGGTTCCTCGACCTGTGCTGACCGCGTGGCGCCGAGCCAGTCCGCCGCCGGATCTCACGGGTCCGACAGCGGACGTTGCGGATGCGGCGTTATGCCGCTGAACGAGACCCAAGCCTCCACCGGATCCCACGGCTGTGACAGGCCGCGCGCGAGCGCAAGGCGCCGCAGCCTCCCATGCCGGCAAACGCACGCTGCCGACCGTCCCCAAGCGGCAAACGACTCGCGCCGGACGCCGCCGGCCGATACCGTGTACTCCGTGACCGACGACATGCCGGTGAGCCCTGCGGACGTCCGGTCCGCCGCGGAAGCGCTGAAAGCCGCCATCGACACCCACCTCGCCGCCGTCGAGAACCGGTCCGGCGAGAACGACCCACGGGTCCAGCAGGCGTACGACGCATTAGCCGCGGCAGCCGAAACGTACGACGACCTGCTCTTCTCGGCGTACGAGGAAGTCACCCCGTTCGGGCCGTCCGACGTCGACGAGGACGATGACGAAGACGACGTTGACGAGGACGACGACGCCGGGTTCGGCGACGACCTCGAATGGGAACCGGACAGCCGCTGAGCGACGCACCCATCCGCCTGGCAGAGCTTGTCGACGCAGCGGCCGACAGTTAATCCGGCCGGCAGGTCGCAGAAGCCAGCGCGGCTCGCCGATCACCCCTATCCGTCGGCTGTCAGCTGCGTCAACCGTTGGTCGGCTGTCAGCTGCGTCAACCGCTCCCGAAGCGTCGTCCGGCGCGGCCGGGTCGCAATACTGCGAACGGCCCCGGCAAGAGCCGTTCCGACTCCGTGCACGATCGACACGTGCCGCTCGGCGCGGCTGAGCGCCGTGTACACCAGTTGCCGGGTCAACACCCCTGCACACTCCGGCGAGAACACCACGACCACCGCCGGCCAGCGATAACCCACGGCCTCGTGGATGGTCCGTGGCGCCGGCGCGCCGACGGTGGCGACGGCATCCCGCAACGCGAGCACCCCGCCCGGCCCTCGGCGCAACGGGCAGAGCACCTGAATCTCCGCGGGTGGAATGCCGAACGCCCGGGGAATCGACGTCGCCAACAGCTGCGAGACCCGATGTACCGCCTCGGCGGCATTCGCCACCGGGACCACGACAACCTGACGGTCCGGATCCTCGATCCGCGGCAGCTCGCCGCGGCGAATTCCGGCCAGCAACTGCGCCAGTGCTCCGGCACCGTCGTCCGGCACGTCATATCGCGGAATCCCGTCAACAGCAAGCAAACTCGCGAACACGTCGCCAGGCCCGGGGGAGCCCAACTCGTCCGGATCACCGGCGAGGACGACCATCTCGTCCGTCCCGCAGCTCTCGAAGAATGCGGCAAAGGCTTCAACATCCAGGGACTGCGCGTCGTCCGCCACCGCGGCGCCATCCCCGCCGACCTGCGTCACCAGATCGTCACGCCGCTCACCGGCAGGTCCGGCGACGAGAGCGATCCGGCCGCCCGCCATCCGGGTAGCCACCGCCCGAGCAATGCGATCCTCGGCGTCCAGCAAGCGACGCAACCCAAGCCGCGTCCCGGCGAAAACCGCGACATCCGCCCTGGCACCCTCAAGCGCGTCGTCACACTCGACGCCCCGGCCGGCGAGGGCAGCCCGAACCACAGTGAGCGGAACGACCGTGTGACCGTCCCGGGCGGCGGTTTCGAGCAAACCCAGCAGGACGGCCGCTGCCGCATTCTCCTCGTCGCGGCTCACTCCACCGACCCGAGGAGAGCCCGGCCCCGGCAACCCGCCGCCGCCCACCGCGTCCATCGCCGGGCCGCCGGCCGGCACAGCAACACCATCCGAGAGCATCGACGATGTCAGGAAAACGCCGGCGACGGGCCGGCCGTCGCCCGCTCAGCGGCCGTCCGCTCCGGATATCCAGACGGCACCGCGGAAACCTCGTCGAGCGCTGCGCTGATTTCCGCCGGCAGCGTCAGGTCACATTCCGCGAGAATCCCGCGCAGCTGGGCCGCGGTCCGCGCGCCGACCAGCACGCCGCCGACACCCGGTCGATCCCGCACCCATGCCAGCGCCACTGCCAGCGGGGAAACCCCCAGCCCCTGCGCAGCCGTACACACGGCGTTCACGATGCGCGTGGATTCCGGGCCAAGGTAGGGCTGGACGAATGCCGCAAGATGGTCGCTGGCCGCCCGCGAATCCGCTGGAATCCCGGTGCGATACTTACCGGTCAGCACCCCCCGGCCCAGCGGGGACCACGCGAGAATCGACATTCCGGCGTCCCGCATCGCCGGTACCACCTCCCGCTCAACACCCCGCTGCAGCAACGAATACTCGACCTGGTTGGAAATCAAACGTGCGCGGCCCGGCCAGGCTGCCTGCCATGCCGCGGCTTTCGCCGTTCGCCACCCACAGAAATTTGCCAACCCCACGTACCGGACCCGCCCCGAGCTCACCGCGATATCCAGCGCCGACAGGGTTTCCTCGAGCGGCGTCACCGGGTCAACGCCGTCAATCTGCCACAGGTCAATGTGGTCGACACCGAGCCGGCGCAGCGACCCATCCAACGCGGCCAGCAGCCCACGCCGCGACAAATCCGCGTCGCCGGCCGCGGCGTCCGGAGCTCCGCCGCCGGTCTTGACCGCAAGGACGACGTCGGAGCGGGCAAACCGGCCGGCGAGCAACGCGCCGACCACCGCTTCAGCTGCACCGCCGCCGTACGCGTCACCGGTGTCGATCAGCTGTCCGCCGCTCTCCACGAAATCCCGCAGCTGCTCGGCGGCTTCATGCTCATCGGTGTCGCGGCCCCACAACGCCGTGCCGAGGCCCAGCCACCCGACCGCCAATCCGCTCGTGCCGAGGTACCGGATTTCCACGACGGCACGCTACCGTGCGGCGCCGTCCCGTCGAACGGGTTCCGGTCCGACACGCCGGACGACGCCCGGTGCGGCGCTCATCCACCCGACATGGCAGGCCAAGCCCGGTGCGGGGCCGATCCACCCGACACATACACTGCGGAACGTGGCTCGGTTCTCCTCCGCGCGTCCCTTGCAGCCGTGGCAATTCTGGGCAGGGATCATCATCCTGGTCGTCTGCGGCGCGCTCGCTCTCCTCGCGTTGGCCGGCACGGTCGGTGCACACAGCTCGTGCCCGAACCCAGGGCAGGATTCCCGCCCGGCGAACGCCAACTGCTTCCCGCCGTACCAGCATCAAGAGCAGACCGGCGTCGTCGGCTGACCGGTGACCACGGTCATCTTCCTCCGCCACGGACTCACCGAGTCGACCGGACGGCTGCTCACCGGCCGGATGCCCGGCGTCCACCTCGACAGCCGCGGCCTCGCCCAGGCAGCTGACTTAGCCAAACGGCTCGCCGGGATCCGGCTCTCCGCCATCGTGAGCAGCCCGCTTGAGCGGTGCCGGGAGACCGTTCAACCGATCGCAGACCAGACCGGCCTACCGATCGAGATCGAGCCCGGTGTCATCGAATGCGGATACGGCGACTGGACCGGCCGAGACCTCCGGCACCTCACCAAGGATCCGCTCTGGCGGATCCTCCAGACCCATCCCAGCTCGGTGGTTTTCCCCGGTGCAGAGGGCGAATCGCTGCGGGCCGTGCAGTACCGGGCGGTGGACGCCGTCCGCGCGTGGAACGCCCGGCTCGGCGCCAAGGCCGCCTGGCTCTGCTGCACCCACGCCGACGTGATCCGGCTCGTCCTCGCCGACGCCCTCGGGATGCACCTCGACGAATTCCAGCGGCTGATCATCGATCCGTGCTCGGTCAGCATTGTCCGGTACACCACCACCCGCCCCTTCGTCCTGCGCGTCAACGACACCGGCGGCGATCTCGCTTCCCTGATCGAGCCGGCCGCCCGCCGGCGTTCCCGAGGATCCACCCGTCCGCGCGCCACGCCATAAGGTCGAACCATGCCCCGCGAGGTGTACGTCTACGACACCCCCGACCGCGTCGTCATCGGCACGGTCGGGCAGCCCGGACACCGTACGTTTTTCCTTCAGGTCCGCGAGAACGATCGGCTCACCAGCGTCGTCTTGGAGAAGGCCCAAGTCGCGGTGCTCGCCGAGCGGTTGGACGCCATGCTCGACGAAGTCGTCCGCGTCTCCGGCGGTGTCGCGTCCGTCCCCGCGGTCGCACCGGCCGACCTGGACGACGACGCGCCCCTGGACGAGCCAATTGTCGAGGCATTCCGTGTCGGTGCACTCGGGCTCGGCTGGGATCCGGAGACTGAGCAGGTCGTCATCGAAGCGCAAGCCATCGACCCCGACGCCGAGGAGGAAATCCTCGTCGAGGACGACGACGCCGACGGCCCGCCGCTGCTGCGGATCCGCATGTCCGGAGCGGTCGCCCGGGCATTCGCCAAACGCGCACTGGCCGTCGTCGCCGCCGGCCGGCCGACCTGCCAATTCTGCGGACAACCCATCGACCCGACCGGTCACATCTGCGCACGGGCCAACGGTCACAAGCCGCACGGCTCTTCCTAATGACCAATTACGACGACGCCGAAGTGCGGCACGTGCTCGCCGAGGGCGAGCTCCGGGTGGAAGGGCGGCTCGTCGACGCGTCGAACACCACCCTGTACGCCTGTGCGCGGCTCGGTGGCTGTGAGATTCCGTGCGTGTACAAGCCGATCGCCGGGGAGCGGCCGCTGTGGGATTTTCCCGACGGCACGCTCGCGTACCGGGAGGTGGCGGCGTACCTCGTCTCGCAAGCAACCGGCTGGGGCATCGTCCCGCCGACCGTGCTCCGCGACGGCCCGTTCGGCCCGGGTGCCTGCCAGGTCTGGGTGGAGGTGGACCCGGACGTCGATCTCCTCGAGTTGCTGCGCAGCGACCATCCGGGGCTGCAGCGGATCGCGGTCTTCGACGCTGTGGTCAACAACGCCGACCGCAAGGGCGGTCACCTGCTGCCGACCAAGGCTGGTCACATCTTCGGTGTCGACCACGGCGTCTGCTTCGCGGTCGAGGACAAGCTGCGGACCGTGCTCTGGCAATGGCGGTCCCAGCCGCTGCCCGCTGACGCCGTCGAGACGCTGCGCGCCCTTCGCGACAAGCTGGCCGGCGACTTGGGCGCCGAGCTCGCCGCCCTGCTCTCCCGGCAGGAAATTGCGGCCACCCGTCGCCGCGTGAACCGGCTGCTGGCGACCCGGCGGTTCCCCGAACCGCCGGAGCACTGGCCGGCGATCCCATGGCCGCCGCTGTAACCGGCAACGGATAAAGTGCGCACCATGCACGCCTGGCCAGCTCCGAAGATTCCGAGTCTGCCGGGTCGCAACCGCTTGCCGAGCCTGTTCGATACGGCGAGCCGCCGTCTGGTCACCGTTGGCTCGCAGCAGGGCGCGTCGATGTACGTCTGTGGCATCACGCCGTACGACGCCACCCACCTCGGGCACGCCGCCACGTACGTCGCCTTCGACCTGCTCGTCCGGACCTGGCACGACGCCGGGGTGACGGTCCGTTACGCACAG
The DNA here is from genome assembly GCF_000015025.1 of Acidothermus cellulolyticus 11B. Taxonomy (GTDB): domain Bacteria; phylum Actinomycetota; class Actinomycetes; order Acidothermales; family Acidothermaceae; genus Acidothermus; species Acidothermus cellulolyticus. The sequence continues at coordinate 1,301,704 of NC_008578.1, forward strand.
AACGTCACCGACGTTGACGATCCGCTGCTGGAACGGGCCCGGCAGGTTGACCAACCGTGGGAAGCCATCGCCGCCCGGGAAACCGCGAAATTCCGGGCGGACATGGCGGCGTTGCGCGTCGTCCCGCCGGACCGCTACGTCGGCGTCGTCGAATCCCTGCCCCAGATCATCGGCCTCATCGAGGTGCTCCGATCCCGCGGTTTGACCTACGAGCTGGACGGCGACCAGTACTTCGCGACGCACGCGATCCCCGACTTCGGGGCCGTCAGCCATCTCGGCCGCGACGACATGATTGCCCTGTTCGCCGCGCGTGGCGGCGACCCCGACCGTGCCGGGAAGAAAGACCCGCTGGACGCCTTGCTCTGGCGGGGCAAGCGGCCGGAGGAGCCAAGTTGGCCGGCGCCGTTCGGCCGTGGCCGGCCGGGCTGGCACGTCGAGTGCGCCGCGATTGCGCTGACCCATCTGCCGCTGCCGCTGGACGTGCAGGGCGGAGGAGCGGACCTGGTCTTCCCGCATCACGACATGACCGCCGCACAGGCCGAGGCGGCAACCGGACGCCGGTTCGCCCGCGCATACGTGCACACCGGCCTCGTCGCCTATCAAGGCGAGAAAATGTCGAAATCTCTGGGAAATCTGGTCTTCGTCTCGGACCTGTGTGCAGCCGGCGCCGACCCGATGGCGGTCCGGCTCGCCTTGCTCGATCACCACTACCGCACCGAATGGGAGTGGACGCCGCGGCTGCTCGACGAAGCGACCGATCGACTCGCCGAATGGCGGGCTGCGGTCCGGCGGCCGAGGGGAGCGCCGGGGGACGGCCTGCTCGCCGCCGTCCGGGACCGGCTCGCCGACGACCTCGACGCACCCGGGGCGATTGCCCTCATCGACGAGTGGACGACGCAGGACGGCGACGACCCGGATGCGCCCACCTTGGTCGCCGCGATGGCCGACGCGTTACTCGGCGTACACCTGTGAACCGGCGTCAGCTCTGAGCAGTCGTCAGCTGCACGCCGCGTCCGCTGTGAACCGACGTCAGCTGCAAACCATCGTGAGCTCTGCCCTTCCCGGTCGTCAGCTCTGCCCTTCCCGGCGGTGCCGCAAATACCGTTCGAATTCGCGGGCAATCGCCTCGCCGGCTCCCTCGGGCACGTCGTCGTCGTCCTTCTGCTGCTCGAGAGAGCGGACATACTCCGCGATTTCGCTGTCCTCCTCGGCAAGCTGGTCCACGCCGCGCTCCCACGCGATCGCGAGCTCGGGGAGATCCCCGTACGGCATGGGAATGTCCAGAACCACCTCCAGGTGGCGCAGCAGCGCCAACGTCGCCTTCGGGCACGGTGGCGACGCGACGTAATGCGGGACCGCCGCCCAGAGCGACACCGAGGGCAGCCCGGCCTGAATGCACGCGTCGTTGAAGACACCGACAATGCCGGTCGGACCTTCGTAATGCGATTGCTCGAGACCGAGGCGGCGGGCCGCCGCCGAATCGGTCGCGCTGCCGGTCACCGGCACCGGTCGGCTGTGCGGAGAGTCGGAGAGCAGCGCGCCGAGGTTGACGACCTCGGTCACCCCGAGCCGTCCGGCGGCGTCGAGCAGTTCGGCGCAGAAGGTCCGCCACCGCATGTTCGGCTCCAGACCGCGCAGCAGGACGACGTCACGACCGCTCTCCGGCGGGCTGGCGATCGACAATCGCGACGTCGGCCACGCGATCCGCCGGCTCACTCCGTCGATCAGCGCCACGGTCGGCCGGTTCACCTGGAAGTCGTAGTACTCCTCCGGGTCGATCTCGGCGATCGGCTCGGCGTGCCAGGCAAGCTCCAACGTCTCGATCGCGTCAGTAGCGGCCTCTGCCGCGTCGTTCCACCCCTCAAACGCTGTAATCATGACCGGGTTCCGCAGCGGCCGGAGCTCGGAGAACTCGATCACACCCAGCTCCTCTCTCTCCGGCGCGCTCACCCGATCAACACGGCGCGCCTGCCATCCAGCCTACGGCCTCGCCGCGGCGTGGGGCGGCGGGCATTTCGGCGCTATCGCCGAGGTCACGCTCGCACGGCCTTGCCACGACTGCGGACGGCGGCCGCCGGCCGGCCTGTCGCGGTACGGCCGGTACCGTTGAGAGGACATGACCACCCGCGCCGCCCTGCTCCGCCGTGAACTGGCTCGACGCGTCCTCGTCGCGGACGGCGCAATGGGCACCATGCTGCAAGCCGCCCGGCTTGGGCCGGCCGATTTCACCCTGCCGGATATCGGCGTCCTCGAGGGATGCAACGAAGTCCTCAGCCTCACCCGTCCCGACGTCGTTGCCGCCGTCCATGACGCCTACCTGGCCGCCGGCTGTGACGCCATCGAAACCAACACCTTCGGGGCGAACCTGGGAAACCTCGGCGAGTACGGGATCGCCGACCGGATCGAGGAGCTTGCCGCCGCCGGGGCGCGGATCGCCCGGGAGGTCGCCGACCGATGGTCCACGCCGTCCGAGCCGCGGTTCGTCCTCGGCTCGGTGGGTCCGGGAACGAAGCTGCCGAGCCTGGGGCACGTGACGTTCGCCGAGCTCCGCGACGCTTACCAGCGGCAGGTCACCGGGCTGATCAACGGTGGGGTCGACGCGGTCCTCGTGGAAACAGCACAGGATCTCTTGCAGGCGAAGGCGGCCGTCATCGGCGCGAAGCGGGCCAGAGCTGCTGCGGGTGTCGACATTCCGATCTTCGCCTCGGTGACGGTCGAGACCACCGGGACAATGCTGCTCGGCTCCGAGATCGGTGCTGCGCTGACCAGCCTCGAGGCGCTCGGCATCGAAATGATCGGATTGAATTGCGCGACCGGTCCGGCGGAGATGAGCGAACACGTGCGGTACCTCGCCGCGCACGCCGCCGTCGCCGTGTCGTGCCTGCCCAATGCCGGATTGCCGATTCTCGGCCCGGACGGCGCACAGTATCCGCTGACCCCCGGCGAGCTTGCCGACGCCCTGGAGGAGTACGCGGCGCAGTTCGGGCTCGCTCTCGTCGGCGGATGTTGCGGAACCACCCCGGAGCACCTGCGGCTCGTTGCCGAGCGGCTCCGCCACCGGCCGATCGGTTCGCGGCGGGCCGAGACCGTGCCTGCCGTCTCCTCGCTGTATCAGACGGTGCCGCTCCGCCAGCAGACCGCTTTCCTTGCCGTGGGGGAGCGGACCAACGCCAACGGGTCAAAGGCGTTTCGGGAGGCCATGCTCGCCGGACGGTACGAGGATTGCGTCGAACTGGCCCGCGGGGCGGCCCGGGACGGGTCGCACCTCATCGACGTCTGCGTGGACTACGTGGGCCGGGACGGCGTCCGCGACATGCGGGAACTCGCCCGCCGGTTGGCCACCGCGACCACCCTGCCGGTCATGCTCGACTCGACGGAACCCGCGGTCATCGAAGCGGGATTGGAATGCCTGGGCGGGCGGTGCATCGTCAATTCGGTGAATTTCGAGGACGGTGACGGGCCGCAATCGCGAATATCCCGCCTCATGCCGATCGTCCGCGAACATGGGGCCGCCGTCGTCGCCCTCACGATCGATGAAACCGGGCAGGCCCGGACGGCCGAGCACAAAGTCTCCGTCGCCGAACGGCTCATTGACACGCTGACCAACCGCTGGGGGATGAGGGAGACGGATATTCTCGTCGACACGTTGACGTTCACCCTGGGCACCGGTCAGGAGGAGAGCCGACGCGACGGGATCGCCACCATCGAGGCGATTCGCGAGGTGAAAACCCGTCATCCGGACGTGCACACGATTCTCGGGATCTCGAACATCTCTTTTGGCCTGAACCCGGCGGCTCGCGCCGTCTTGAATTCGGTTTTCCTCGCTGAGTGCCTCCGCGCGGGGCTGGACGCCGCTATTGTGCACCCGGCGAAAATCCTGCCGATGTCGCGGATTCCCGAGGACCAGCAGGCCGTCGCCCTGGATGTGATTTACGATCGACGCCGGCCGGATTACGATCCGCTCGTCCGGTTGATGGAACTGTTCGCCGGGGTGACGGCGGCAGCGTCGCAGAAGTCCCGAGCCGCGGAGCTTGCGGCAATGCCCCTTGCGGAGCGGTTACATCGACGGATTGTGGACGGCGAACGCAACGGGTTGGAGGCGGACCTCGACGAGGCGTTGACGACCCGGCGGGCCCTCGACATCATCAACGAGATTCTCCTGCCGGCGATGAAGGAGGTCGGTGACCTTTTTGGCCGGGGCGACATGCAATTGCCCTTCGTCCTGCAATCCGCGGAGGTCATGAAAGCCGCGGTCGCCTACCTCGAACCGCACATGGAGAAGAGCAATCGATCCGGGAAAGGGACGATCGTCCTCGCGACCGTCAAGGGCGACGTACACGACATCGGCAAGAATCTCGTCGACATCATCTTGTCCAACAACGGCTACCGCGTGGTGAATCTCGGCATCAAACAGCCGATCACCGCGATCCTCGAGGCTGCGGAACGGCATGATGCCGACGCGATCGGCATGTCCGGGCTGCTCGTGAAATCCACCGTTGTCATGCGGGAGAACCTGCAGGAAATCTCTTCCCGGGGACTCGCGAAACGATGGCCCGTCCTGCTCGGCGGTGCCGCGCTCACCCGCGCGTACGTCGAAGACGACCTCGCATCGGAGTTCGACGGCACGGTCCGGTACGCCAAGGACGCCTTCGAAGGCTTGCGGCTGATGGACACCCTGATGGCCATCAAGCGGGGCGAGCCGGGCGCGAGCCTGCCGCCGTTGCGGCGCCGCCGCATTGCACAATCGGCAACCGCGGTGTCCGAGCCGGCGTCCCGTTCCGACGTCGCCACCGACATCCCGATACCCACGCCGCCTTTCCTCGGTGACCGCGTCGTAAAGGGAATTCCGCTCGGCGATTATCTCGGCTACCTCGACGAAAAGGCACTCTTCGCCGGCCGGTGGGGGTTGCGCAGCCGTCCGAACGGGCCGAGTTATGCGGAAATCGTGGAAGCCGAGGGGCGCCCCCGCCTACGGCAGTGGCTTGACCGCCTGCAGGCCGAGAATCTGCTGGCCGCCGGCGTTGTCTACGGCTACTATCGCTGCGTCTCCGAGGGTGACGACCTCATCATTCTCGCCGACGACGGCCGGACCGAGCGGTGCCGTTTCCGGTTCCCGCGCCAGCAACGCGGGCGGCGGCTGTGCATCGCGGATTTCTTCCGGCCGGCCGGCAGCGGGGAGACCGACGTCGTCGCTTTTCAGCTCGTGACAATAGGCGCGAGGGTCAGTGCGTTCACCGCACGGTTGTTCGCGGACGGCGCTTTCCGTGACTATCTGGAGGTCCATGGACTGTCCGTCCAGCTGGCGGAAGCGCTGGCGGAATTCTGGCATCGGCGCATCCGGGAGGAGCTGGGCATTGCGGATGCGGACCACCCGGAGCTGCGGGAAATCCTCGACCACCAGGGATACCGTGGATCGCGGTACTCCTTCGGCTATCCGGCGTGCCCCGATTTGGAAGACCGCGCGAAAATCGTTCAACTGCTCAAGCCGGAGCGTATCGGCGTACGGCTCTCGGAGGAGTATCAACTCGACCCGGAGCAGTCGACGGATGCACTGATCGTCCATCACCCGGAAGCAAAGTACTTCTCGGTGTGAGCCGAAGAAGCCGGCTAGGGAGGGAATGCGTGGGTCGTTCGCACGCCGCACCACCGGAGGCGTCGCCGTCAGACCTGGCGGTTGCCGGCAGCCGCGGCGCGGCGCCGGGATCGGCGGATATTCCCTTGCCGCACGCGGTTTTCTTCGACATGGACGGTCTGCTCCTCGACACCGAACCGTTGTGGTTCGCCGTTGAGACCGAGCTGCTCGAAGAACTCGGCGGCTCGTGGACCGCTGACGACCACGCCCTTCTGGTCGGGTCGGCACTCGCCGTCTCGTCAGCGTTCATCGCCGAGCGGGCGAAAACTCCGGTCACCCCGGCGGAAGTCGCCCGGGAATTGGTGACCCGGATGACCCGCACGCTGCGGGAAAAGGCCACACTGCACTCCGGAGCCCGGGAACTTCTCGCCCAGCTCGACGACGCGTCCATTCCCCGTGCCCTGGTGTCGTCCTCCCACCAGGTCTTAGTCGACGCTGCGCTGGAGGCCCTCGGACTCCGGTTTGACGCTGTCGTGAGCGGTGACGCGGTCCAGCGCAACAAGCCGGATCCGGAGCCGTATCTGCGGGCCGCTGAGCTGCTCGGGGTTCATCCCCGTGCCGGAGTCGCGCTCGAAGATTCCCCGGTGGGGGTAGCCGCGGCACTCGCCGCCGGTTGCCGCGTTGTGGCGATCCCCAGTGTTGCGCCGATTGAGCCGACGGATCGGTGCGTCGTCGTCCCCGCCCTCACCCGTGTCGACGTCGCGTTTCTCCGGTCCCTTTTCGCCGAGAAACCGCAGACCGGACCGGACGTTACCAAGGCCGAAAGCTCCGCCGACTTCTAGCCGGGCCGTGACGTCACCGGTCCCGGGCGAGAGTCGCGTTGTACCGGGTCAGCACGGCACGGACGAGCAGGTGCCCGACCGGCGTGTCAAGGTCGACACATGTTCCGGTGACCGACAGGAAAGGACATTCGCTGACCTCGGGCGGAGCGAAGAAGACATAGGCGAATTCGTCCTCATCGTGCCGGCATCGGTAGACGAAACCCACGGCCTGCGGTGCCCACCGGCGGATCGCCGCCGCCCAACGGCGGGTCAGCGGGTAATCCCGGGCCTCACATTTCGTCAGCCAGGTGTCCTGGCCGACAGCCGCGAGCCCTGGTCCGTGGAGGGCGACCAACCGAAGCGCTCGGTTCACCTGGAGCTCGCTCAATCGGCGATGGGCAAGCGCTGACCGGGGGAGCAGCCGCGGCGTGCCGTCGAGCGGCAGGTCCCGGGTGAGCGTCTCCGCAACAGCGGCTTGGACACTGCCTCCGGCGTACAGGTACGCGCAGCTTCCGTCGAGGCTGTCGAAGCGGCCGCCGCTCGAGGCGTGCGGACGTGGGGTGGAGTTCATGGTGGTCGCTGCCCGGTGCGCCGCATGCACCCGCCAAAGCCGCGTGCCGCGCCGAATCGTGATGAACCGTAGCGGGCCCGGACACTGATCCGGCGGCGCCCGGCGTGACACGGAGATTACTCCTCCGCCACGGTTCGGGCCAGGTCGCGCAACGTCTGCTCATCGCGAGGTCGCGATGAGACAGCGAGATCAGCCGGCCGTTTGCCGCGCGGCAACCGGGCATGCGGGGTCAGCCACCAACTGGCGACCCCCCACGGATCGACTGCGGCACCAAGCTGCTGGTTCAGCTCGGCGACGATCGGACGCACCTGTCCGCGCGTCGCATCGATCTGAAACGCCGGATAGTACACCCGGCCGCGATCCTCCAGTCCGAGCAATTTTCCGGCCTTCCGCAGCGCGCTTGCGGTCTGCCGCCGATTCCGGCCGGTGGAACCGAGAAGGTCGGCGACGTCCCGGGCTTCGAGCAGGTCACCGCGCAACAGCCACGCCCGGGCTTCGGCTTCGCGGCGAAGTTGCGCGGTGAGCGTGCGGGGTGAGGGCTGGGCGGCTTCGAGAAGCAGCCGGACGGTTGCGTCCGTCACCGAATCAGCGCCGCCGCCGAGCCGCAAGTAGGTGACGACTTCGTCCCGCACCGCGCGCAGACTCGGGCGGCTCGCCAGGACATTATCGATCAGGCCGACCAGAGTGGCGTCGTCAAGCCGCGCCAGCCGGGTGCTGAGCTGCCGGACGGTCGTCGTCGGCATCGCGTTCCTGACCTTCCCGTCATCCTGACGCTGATGACACTTTGTCTCGTGTATGCATCGTCAGTCTCTTGCCATGCTAACCCCGGCGGAGATTACCCGCCGGCCGGCGCAGTATTACATGGGTGCATCAACCAGCTCTCCGCGCTGCTATTCGGTGGCAATCGCGGCGAGGATCGATCGCCGTCCGGCCTGCCATGCCGGCCAGACCGCCGCCAGCAGGCCGAGTATCCCAGCGACGATGAGGTAGCTGATGAGCTGACCCACCGGAACGACTACGTGGTCAATCTGATTTCCGCTGGTTGCGACCAGGGCGAGACCGAAGAGCGTTCCCAGCACGACGCCCAGCAGCGCGCCGAAGACACCGATAATGAGAGCTTCCTGCTCGACCATCGTCCGAATGTGACGACGGGTCATGCCGACCGCGCGTAACAATCCGATTTCCCGGACCCGTTCATAGACCGAGAGCGCCAACGTATTGACGATGCCGAGAATCGCCACCACGAGTGCCACGCCGAGCAGGCCGATGATGAGCCCGACGATCTGATTGACTTGCGTGAGAATCGATTTCTTGTACTCGGCTTGGCTCTGCACGTGAATCTGCGGATAGAGTCGCAGCTGCTTGGTGAGCGCCGCCGCCACCGCGTCCTGCTGGCCGGGTTTCGCCTCCACGTACGCGATGACGTCGCGCTGAACGTCGTAGTGCTGCGCGAAGAGGCTCATGGTGATGAGATACCCGACGCCTCCGTTGGCGAGCAGATTGTTGTTCTCGTAAATACCGCCGACGCGGATCGATCCCTTGAAACCATCGCCGTACTCAATGGGCACCCGGTCGCCTACTGTGACGCCGATACGGCCGGCCTGGGTCTGGGACACCAGCAGCTCACCGGCCTGCAACGCGTCCAGCGATCCGCTCGTCATCTGAATGGCGATCATCGAGCCGATATTCGGCGAGACCCCCGCGATCGGTGCCGTCCTGCCCTTGATGATGGCCGCCCCGGCCCGGGTCTCCGCCACCGCGGCGACACCGGGTGTTGCCGCAGCGCGCGCGGCGACATCAGGGGAGAAACCGTAGCCGTCACTGACCAGCACATAGTCGGCACCCAAATTGCGATCCACCAGCGACGCGATGGACGCCTTTGTCGATGCGGTGAGCACCGAGAGCGCCGAGACAAGAGCTAGCCCAATCATGAGCGCCCCGGCGGTGGCCGCCGTCCGGCGCGGATTGCGAATGGCGTTCAGTCGTGCAAGGCGCGCGGTGACACCAACGACCGCCACCAGCGGCGCGCTGAGGACATGGATGATCGGCCGCCCAGCCCACGCGCTGGCAAACCACGCACCGACGAGAACCAGCATCGCACCGACGCCGACCAGTGCAGCAGCTTGACCACCGCTGCGACCGGCCCCGGACGCGATGAGTGCCGTTCCGATGACGATACCGGCGGCCCCGATGATGCTGCGGGCCCGCAACGACCGCTCGGGTAGCGCGACCGTGTCCCGCATCGCAGCGACCGGCGAAATCCGGGATGCCCGCAGTGCCGGGGCGATCGCAGCGAGCACGGTGACCAAGATGCCGACCAGATATCCCGCGACAACGGTCTTGCCTGTTATCACTAGGGAATTGGCCGGCAGTCCGACGCCGACCGCCGACAGCAGACCGTGAACACCAAGCGCGACGAGCACGCCGAAGCCGATGCCGATCGTCGCGGCGACCGCGCCGACGACTGCCGCTTCGATGAGCACCGCGCCGACAACCTGCGCCCGGCTCGCGCCGACCGCCCGGAGCAGCGCCAGCTCCCGCGTGCGTTGCGCGACGAGCATGGTGAACGTGTTGACGATGATGAACAGTCCGACGAACAACGCAATGCCCGCGAAGACCAACAAGAATGTGTTGAAGAAACCGAGTCCCTTACTGATGGCGGCCGTTGTTTCCTGCGTCACCTTCTTCGCCGTCACGGCTTCGAGATTCGCCGGCAGCGCAGCCTGAATCCGCCTGGCCAATTCTTCCTGGCTGATTCCCGGTCGGGCCTGGACGTCGATCTCGTTGACGTACCCCGGCTTGCCGACGACCTGCTGGGCTGTGGCCAGATCGAATACGCTGAGCACCGCACCGGCCAAGTTGCTGCTCGCTCCAACCGTAACGATACCGACGATCCGCATGCGCATCGGCTGATGCTGCGTCTGCACCACCACCGGATCACCGACGTGCAGATGGAAACGGTCCGCCGCGGCCTTGTCGATCGCCACCTCGCCCGGTCCCGTCGGCCCGTGACCGGCGACGAATTCCAGACTGCCGAAATTCGACGGCGTCCACGAAACGGCCAACGTGGGCGGCCCAAAGGTCTTGGGCACGATCGGACGGCCGTCCACCGTGACCAGCGTGTCCAGCCCGGAGACGGAGCCGACCGCGGCGGCGACTCCAGGCACGGCGGCCACCTTCGCGACCATCGACTCGGGCACCAGCGGCCGGGTTCCGGCGCTCGCGAAATCGTTCGCCGAGAAGTCCGTCTTGGCCCGCACGACAACGCTAAGATTCTTGCTCGTCCGGCCCAGCAAGTCATTGAACGTCGCGCGAAGGGTGTCGCTGAAAATTTGCGTGCCGACCAGAAAAGCCACGCCAATGACAACCGCAAGCGCCGTCAACACCAACCGCACCTTGTGCGCGACGAGGGTCCGCAGACTCACCCGGAACATCAGCGGCTCACCACCGGCGTCTCGAGGACCGCCAGTTGGTCGAGAATGGCCTGCTGCGTGGGTGCGGGCAATTCGCCGACCACCTGACCGTCGCGCAGGAACACGACGCGGTCGGCATAGCTGGCCGCTGCCGGGTCGTGGGTGACCATGACGATGGTCTGGCCGAGTTCTTTGACGAACCAGCGGAGCAGCCCGAGCACCTCGGTCGCGGACCGGGAATCGAGATTACCGGTCGGCTCGTCCGCGAAAACCACGGCTGGTTTGGCCGCCAACGCACGGGCGCAGGCGACGCGCTGCTGCTGGCCGCCGGAGAGTTCCGTCGGCTTGTGCCGCAACCGATCCCGCAACCCAATCGCGTCAATCAGGCTGTCGAGCCAGGCCTGGTCGGGTTTGCGCCGCGCGATGTCCAGCGGCAGCGTAATGTTCTCCAGGGCCGTCAGGGTCGGCACCAAATTGAACGACTGGAAAACAAATCCGATCGATTCACGGCGCAACCGGGTTAGGGCCCGGTCATCAAGGGTCGTGATGTCGAGATCTCCGATATAGACGTGACCGGACGTAACCGAATCTAAGCCGGCCAGGCAATGCATCAATGTCGATTTTCCGGAACCCGACGGGCCCATGATCGCGCTGAACTGCCCGCGGAAGAATTCGAGCGTGACGTCGTTGAGCGCCCGGACCGCGGTGTCACCGGCGCCGTACACCTTTGTCAGATTTCGAGCGGCAACCGCACGAACAGCACCCTGTGCCGTGTCGTCCACTATCCTGCCCCCTCTGCTGGTTGATGTGGCGAGCTCACGCTAACAGCCCGACCTGAGGTGCCGCATCAGACCGGCGTCAGCAATCGCCAATGACAATCGTCATGGAGAACTCCACCGAGCCGACGACGTGCCGCCGCCTGCGCTGCGGTCAGACAACCACCGAGTCGGGCCACTCCGGCGGGGTGCCGCCGAATTCCGGGCACACCGCACGGAAGGCACACCATTCACAGCCACGGCTGCGGCGAGGCGGAAAATGCCGAGTGCGCAGCGCACGGTCAATTGCCGCCCAGAGGGCTCGAATCTTTCGTTCGACGGCCAGCAGATCCGCCTCTTCCGGGGCATACCGCAGCACCTGGCCGTCACCCAGGTAAATGAGCTGCAACAGAGCGGGAACGACACCGTTCACCCGCCACCACGCCAGCGCGTAGAACTTCAACTGAAACAGCGCCTTCTCTTCAAACGATTCCGGCGGCGCGACACCGGTCTTGTAATCGACGATCCGCACCTCCCCGGTCGGTGCGACATCGAGACGGTCGACGAAACCACGGAGCCGAATACCATCCGCCAGCTGCGTCTCCACGAGGAGTTCCCGCTCGGTCGGCTGGATTCGCGTCGGATTTTCAATGGTGAAATACCGCCGGAGCAAATCCGCCGCGCTGGCCAGCCAGTCGTCACAGGACGACGGAGGCATCTCAGGGTCGGCGAAGAGGTCGGCAAGCTCCGGCCGCGCCGCGCACAGCTCCTGCCACGACCGCGACACCAGCGCCAACGCCTTCTCGAGCACCCGCTCGGCCGGCGGGAGATCGAAGAGTTGATCGAGAACCGCGTGGACCAGTGTGCCCCGCACACTGACCGGATCGGGCGGCTCGGGCAGCCGGTCGATGCAGCGCAGCCGGTACAGCAGCGGGCAGGTCATGAAATCAGCCGCCCGGGACGGCGAGAGAGCCACCGGTGCGCCGGGCACCGCAGAAGGCCGCGACCGCGAGGCACTTGCCGGCCGAGCCGCAGAAACCTCCATCAGATCGGGCAACTGGACCATGGTCGGCAGCTTACGCGGCGCCACCGACGTTCTTGAGCAATCCACGCCGCGTTTCGGCCGCCTAGCATCGAGATGTGAATCCAGCGTCCCCGCCGGAAGCGAGCCGCCCGTCGTCCGGAAGCGGGCTGCGGCTCGGCTACGTCTTCGGCGCGCCGGTCATCGTCGGTCCGAGCTGGCTGCTGTTCTTGGCGTGGATCACCTGGCAATTCGCGCCCGTCGTCGCTGACGCAGTACCAGGAATCCGAGAGGGGCGCTACCTCGTCTCAGCCTGCTTCGGGGTGTTTCTCGGCCTCTCGGTGCTCGCGCACGAACTTGCCCACCTCGTCGCGGCCCGGTGGTTCGGGATCCCGAGCGACCGCATTGTCCTGACCGCACTGGCCGGCCACACTGCGCTGAGCCGCGAACCCGACCGGCCACGGCGGATGTTCGTCGTGGCCCTGAGCGGGCCGCTCGCCAACCTGCTCATCGCGGCAGCCGCGGCGGCCGCCCACCGGGTGCTGCCGGCGCACACGGTCTCCGCGGTGCTCACGGCAGGTCTTGCCTGGACCAACGGCATCGTCGGTGTCTACAACCTGCTGCCCGGGCTCCCGCTGGACGGCGGCCAGATGCTGCGCGCACTGGTCTGGGCGATAACCCGCCGGCCGCGGCTCGGCGTCCTTGTCGGCGCCTGGTCGGGCCGGCTGGTCGGACTGGCGACCGTACTCTTCGGCGCCTATCTCTTCACCCGTCGGGAACCGAACGCCCAGCTCGACGGCCTCTGGGCGTTGCTGATCGGCGGAATGCTGCTCATGTCATCCGGCGCGGTTCTGCGTCAGCAGGCGCTGCGGGACAAGTTGCCTCAGCTCTCCGCCCGGGCCCTCACCCGCCGGGCGCTTCCGGTCACCGCTGACGTGCCGCTGGCCGAAGCGGTACGCCGCGCGCAGGAGTCGAAGGCCGGGGGACTCGTCATTGTCGACGGGTATGGCCGGCCCACTGCCGTGGTGAGCGAAGCGGCTGTCGTCGCCACCCCGGAGTCCCGCCGGCCGTGGGTGAGCGTCGCCACCGTGAGCCGCACAATTTCGCACTCCGAGCTCCTTCCGGCGGATCTCGCCGGCGAAGCCCTGCTGGAGCGGCTGCGGTCCACGCCGGCCTCCGAGTACGTCGTCGTTGACACGGACGGCGCGATCTACGGCGTCCTCGCCGCGGCGGATGTCGCCGCCGCGCTGCGGGGCTGAGACCACCCGATACCCTGCGGCACGTGACCGCCGACGCGTTAGCGCCAGGAGACCGGGTCCAACTCATCGACCCCAAGGGACGGCGTCATCTGATCGTCCTCGAACCGGGCCGGCAATTCCACACCCACCAAGGAATCATCGAGCACGATCACCTGATCGGCCAGCCGGAAGGTTGCGTCGTCCAGTCCACCCGGGGGACGGCGTACCTTGCCTTCCGGCCGACGCTCGCTGACTTTGTCCTGGCCATGCCGCGCGGTGCAGCGGTCGTCTACCCCAAGGACGCCGCGATGATCATCGGGTACGCCGACGTCTTCCCGGGAGCGGTCGTGCTCGAGGCAGGCGCCGGTTCGGGCGCCCTCACCTGCTGGCTGCTCCGGGCGGCTGGCGATCGCGGCAAGGTGATCTCTGTGGAGCGGCGGCCGGATTTCGCGATGATCGCCCGGCGCAACGTGACGCGGTTCTTTGGCGCCCTCCCGCCGACGTGGCGGCTGGTCGTCGGTGATCTCACCGAGGTGACCGCCGCGGCACCTATCCGGCGGGTTGATCGAATCGTCCTCGATCTGCTGGAACCGTGGGCCTGCGTGCCGGCGGTCGCGCGCCTGCTGGTGCCGGGTGGACTGCTCTGCAGCTACGTCGCCACCACGACGCAGCTCAGCCGGATCGTCGAGACCCTACGGTCCCACGGGGAATTCGCTGAGCCGGTCGCGTTCGAGACGTTGCTGCGCACCTGGCACGTTGACGGACTCGCCGTTCGCCCGGACCACCGCATGATCGGCCACACCGGATTCCTCGTGCTGGCCCGCCGGGTCGCGGACGGCGTCATCCCGCCGCCGCGGCGCCGCCGTCCGGCTCACGGCGCCCACCGGCTCCCCGAGAGCCAACCGCCGGGGGGCGAGGACGGGTAACCGGGTTCCCGCGGTCAGTCCGCCGCGTCCGGACCAGCGATCTCGACCCCGTCAGCAACCCGGACGACGTGAATGCACGCCCCAGGACAACGCCGGGCCGAATCGACCACTTCGGCGAGGCAGCCGCCGGGCACCCGGACCCGCGCACCCGGTTCGGTGCGGAGCTCACCGTCCGGGCCCTTCACGTAGGCCAGACCATCCAGGTCGAGCTCGAACACGTCACGAGCTTCCTGGACGCACAGCCCGTCGCCGGTGCAGAGCGACTGGTCGATCCAGACCTCGACCGCGGGTTCGGTGGCCGTTTCGTCGCCGGACGTTGACCTCACCTCCGATCGATGCCGTACCGACCATCGGCCTCCCGGCAGGCACGGACCGCCCGGAATCGCGTCAGGTCGGGGTTCGTTCCGACGATAACCATGGCAACGAACGACCCGAACAACGGCTCGATTCGCTGCGGTACACCGGTCCGCAGCGACGATAGGGTCGAAGAGAGGTCGGACCATAGGAGCAAACCGGACGGTCGCGGGACTCGTAGACAGTAACGAGACGGCGTCGACCTCGACGGTAGGAGGTGAGGCTGGTGGCGAGCCGTGAAGACCGCGACGCGGCCAATGCACGAGTGATCCAGCTTCAGCAGCAGGTGGAACGACTCGAAGAGGAAGTCGCGAGTTTGCGACGCCGGCTCGCCGAGTCGCCGCGGGGCAGCCGATCCCTGGAGGAGCGGCTCGCCGCCGCGCAAGCGACCATCGCCGGTCTGACCAGTCAGAACGAACGACTCGTCGCCACTCTGAAAGAGGCCCGGGATCAGATCGTTGCGCTCCGCGAAGAAGTCGACCGCCTCGCGCAACCGCCGTCCGGTTATGGCATCTTCCTCGGCCGCCACGAGGACGGCACGGTTGACGTGTTCACCGGCGGGCGCAAGCTCCGTGTCACCGTGAGCCCGTCGGTCGACGTCGACAGCCTGCGCAAAGGGCAAGAGGTGATGCTCAACGAGGCGCTGAACGTCGTCCGGGCCATGTCGTTTGAACGGCAAGGCGAAGTCGTCATGTTCAAGGAATTGTTGGACGGCGACCGCGCCCTGGTCATCGCCCACGCTGATGAAGAACGCGTCGTCATGCTGGCCGATTCGCTGGCCGACACCCCCCTGCGAGTGGGCGATTCGCTCCTCATCGAACCCCGTTCCGGCTTCGCGTACGAGCGAATTCCCAAGGCCGAAGTCGAGGAACTTGTCTTGGAAGAAGTGCCGGACGTCGACTACTCAAAGATCGGCGGCCTCAGCGCGCAGATCGAGCAGATCCGGGACGCCATCGAACTGCCGTACCTGTACCCCGAGCTGTTCAAGGAGCACAAGCTGCGGCCGCCGAAAGGCGTGCTGCTCTACGGCCCGCCGGGGTGCGGCAAGACCCTCATCGCCAAGGCGGTGGCGAATTCCCTGGCGAAGAAGGTCGCCGAAGTGACCGGAAAACCGGAGGGGAAGAGTTTCTTCCTCAACATCAAGGGCCCGGAGTTGCTGAACAAATACGTGGGGGAGACCGAGCGACACATCCGGCTCGTCTTCCAACGGGCGCGGGAGAAGGCCAGCGGCGGCTGGCCGGTCATCGTCTTCTTCGACGAAATGGATTCCATTTTCCGCACCCGCGGTTCCGGCGTGAGCTCGGACGTGGAGAACACCATCGTTCCCCAGCTGCTCAGCGAAATCGACGGTGTCGAAGGGTTGGAGAACGTCATCGTCATCGGTGCGTCGAACCGGGAAGACATGATCGACCCCGCGATCCTGCGACCGGGCCGGCTGGACGTGAAAATCAAGATTGAGCGACCGGACGCCGAGGCGGCGCGGGACATTTTCAGCAAGTACATCACGCCGGACCTTCCGCTCCACCCGGACGACCTTGCCGAACATGGCGGTTCCCGGGAAGCCACCGTGCAGGCGATGATTCAGCACGCCGTCGAACGGATGTACGCCGAAACCGAGGAGAACCGGTTCCTCGAGGTGACGTATGCCAACGGCGATAAAGAGGTGCTGTACTTCAAGGACTTCAACTCCGGAGCGATGATTCAGAACATCGTCGACCGGGCCAAGAAGATGGCCATCAAGGATTTCCTGGAGACCGGGCAGAAGGGCCTGCGCATCCAGCACCTGATGGCCGCCTGCTACGACGAGTTCAAGGAGAACGAGGATCTCCCGAACACCACCAACCCCGACGACTGGGCCCGGATCTCGGGCAAGAAGGGCGAACGGATCGTCTACATCCGCACGCTCATCTCCGGCAAGCAGGGCACCGAGGCCGGCCGGTCGATCGACACCATCGCCAATACCGGTCAGTACCTGTAGGTTGCGGACTGCGTGTCAACCGAGCGGCCTGTAGGCCGCGGACCGGGCGTCATCCGACTGGCCTGCACAAGCCACGCACCGGAAGTCAACCGAGCGGAGGCAACAGGCCGGTGACCTCGAGGAGGTACCGACCGTCCGGGACGAAGGGGAAGTCGGGCCTCGCGAGCTGCTCCGCGAGCATCGGAAGCGTCCACCAGTCGCCCCAGGCGACCTCTTCCGGCTGGTGAATGATCGGCCCATCCCAGGTCGTCTCGAACACGTGGTACACCGCCTGGGCCCGATCATCCGCCCAGCGGACAACGGTCAACGGCCGGAGCACTGCTCCTCGGATGCCGAGTTCTTCGGCGAGCTCGCGGACGGCGCCAATCTCCGGCCGCTCCCCGTGCGTCAGGACACCGCCGGCCCAGCAGTCGTACGCCCCGGGGTAGATGTCCTTGGTCGGGGTGCGCCGATGCACGTAGATCCGGCCGTCCCCCCGGCGAACGGCGACCGCGGTCGCGGCATGCAACAACCGCCGGCGGCGAACCTCCGCCCGCGGCGCCACCCCAACGGGACGCCCATCCTCGGCTAGGACGGTGACGAGCTCGGACGCCGCGCCGACCGCGGCCGGGATATCACCGGTCCCAGGAGCAGGGGTATCGCCGGCCACCGTCACATTCTCCCGCGTGCCGGGCCATTCCACGCAGGCCCGCGCAGGCTCACCGTCTACCCGCGCCGGGACCGCGTGCCGGGCCAGTCCGGGCAGCCCGGCGCCCACCCGCCGGCCGCGCCTACCCGCGCCGGGCTGCGTGCCGCCGTCCACCCGGCCCGAGTCCGTAGGCTGGGAGTGTGACGGTGCACCGGGTCATGGGGATCGAAACCGAGTACGGCATCTCGGTGCCGCACCAACCGAATGCGAACGCGATGGCCGCCTCTTCCCAGGTGGTCAACGCATACGCGCCGATCGGTGCGCCGGCGCAGCGGCAGGCCCGCTGGGATTTCGAGGAAGAGAACCCGTTGCGCGACGCCCGGGGATTTGAAGTGGCCCGGGAGGCCGCCGATCCCTCGCAGCTCACCGATGAAGATCTTGGGCTGGCGAATGTCATTCTCACCAACGGCGCCCGGTTGTACGTCGACCACGCCCATCCGGAGTACTCGACGCCAGAGGTGACGAATCCGCGTGACGCGGTGCTCTGGGACAAGGCCGGTGAGCGGATCATGGCCGAAGCGGCCCGCCGCGCCGCGGATTTGCCGATGGGATGGACCATCCAGCTCTACAAGAACAACACCGACAACAAGGGGGCCAGTTACGGCTGCCACGAGAACTACCTGATGAACCGGTCCACACCCTTCGCCGACATCGTGCGCCATCTCATTCCCTTTTTCGTCACCCGACAGGTATTCTGCGGAGCCGGCCGGGTCGGGATCGGCGCCGACGGCCGGGGCGAAGGATTTCAGCTCAGCCAGCGGGCGGATTTCTTCGAAGTCGAAGTCGGCCTGGAGACGACGCTGAAACGGCCCATCATCAACACCCGTGACGAGCCGCACGCGGATCCGGAGAAATACCGCCGCCTCCATGTCATCATCGGCGACGCGAACATGAGCGAAATCGCGACCTACCTCAAGCTCGGCACGACCGCGCTGGTCCTTGCCATGATTGAAGACGGCTTTCTCTCGCAAGACTTCTCGGTTGAATCCCCGGTCGGGGCGTTGCGCGCCGTTTCCCATGACCCGACCTTGCGCTACCAGCTCCGGCTGCATGACGGACGACGGCTCACCGCCGTCCAACTGCAGATGGAGTATCTCGAGCAGGCCCGCAAATATGTCGAGGACCGCTTTGGCACCGACGTCGACGACATGACCCGCGATGTGCTGGACCGATGGGAGACGACCCTCGTCCGGCTGGCCGATGACCCCATGCAGCTGTCCCGCGACCTGGATTGGGTCGCGAAATTGAGCATCCTCGAAGGCTACCGCCAGCGGGAGAATCTGCCCTGGTCTGCGCACAAGTTGCAACTCGTCGACCTGCAATACCACGACGTCCGGCCGGATCGCGGCCTGTACAACCGGCTGGTCGCCCGGGGACGGATGAATCTCCTCGTCGATGAGGCTGCGGTGCGCACGGCGATGCACGAGCCGCCGAACGATACCCGGGCCTACTTCCGTGGGCGATGCCTGGCGAAATTCGGTGCCGAAATCGCCGCGGCGTCCTGGGATTCCGTCATTTTTGACCTGCCCGGCCGCGACTCGTTGCAACGCGTCCCCACCCTCGAACCACTCCGCGGCACACGGGCGCACGTCGGCGACCTGCTCGACCGATGCCGCAGCGCGACGGAGCTCGTCGCTGCACTGACCGGCGGCCGATGAGAGCTAATGAGCGTGTACTTCCTCAGCTGAGCCGGCGCATGAGCCGAAGGATGGGTGTCACCGGCCGACGATAGATTCGACCGCGTACCGGTAGTCTCGGCGGCAGTACCGCCGGGTTCCTACCCGAATGCAAGGACGGGAGGGGAGATGCCCGAGAAGGACACGGGGGGTCAGCACCGCGCGACCCGCCGGACGGAGGAGCACGACGAGACGATCGACGAGGCGACCGCGACGAGCGACGTCCAGGAGCGCCGGGAGAAGCTCGACGCCGATGTCGACGCGATCCTCGACGAAATAGACGACGTGCTCGAGGAGAACGCCGAGGAGTTCGTCCGCTCCTACATCCAGAAGGGCGGCGAATGACGCCGACAGCCGGCGCCCGCCGCCGCCACAAGGTGGTACCGTCTCGCCGCGGGACGGTCTGACGGACATCGAGACGATCTCATATGCGCTGAGGACGGAACGAGGGTGTCGATGACGACGAGCGGAGGTCTGACCGGCCCGGGCGCGTTCGGCCGCCTGCCGCAGCCGTTCCACCAACCGGGAATCACCTCCTTTGTGGAATTTCTCGCCCTGCAGGCTCCGGATCTCCTGCCAGGGCGCCTGCAGATGCCGGCCGGCGGACAACCGCCCGAGGTGCCGCACGGTACGACGATCGTGGCAGTGGCCTACCAGGGCGGTGTGGTCATGGCGGGCGATCGGCGGGCCACCATGGGAAATGTCATCGCCCAGCGGGACATCGAGAAGGTGTTCCAGACGGACGAGCACTCCTGCGTCGGCATTGCCGGAAGCGCCGGCATCGCCCTCGAGGTGGTCCGGCTTTTCCAGGTTGAGCTCGAGCATTACGAGAAGCTGCAAGGCACCACCCTCTCGCTGGAGGGCAAGGCGAACCGGCTGGCGATGATGATCCGGGCAAATCTGCCGATGGCGCTGCAGGGTTTGGCCGTTGTGCCGCTCTTCGCCGGGTACGACCTGTTCGCTGACGATCCGCAACGGGCCGGCCGGATCTTCTCCTTTGATGTCACCGGCGGCCGGTATGAGGAGCATTCCTTCCACGCCGTCGGTTCGGGCTCGACATTCGCACGGGGCGCGTTGAAGAAGCTGTTCCGCGACGACTTCGACGAACCGCACGCCGTCCGCACCTGCATCGAGGCCCTCTACGACGCGGCCGATGACGATTCCGCTACCGGCGGCCCAGACCTCACCCGTCGCATCTATCCAGTGGTCGCCGTCGTCGACGCCAATGGTTTTCGCCGCCTCGCCGATGACACGGTCGGCGGAGTCGTCGAGCAGGTGATTGCGGCACGGATGGCCAATCCAGGCGGACCGGTCGCCGTCCTGCCATAGTGCGAGGAGAGGGCCTACGATCCGCACGTCACAACCCGACGCGCCATGTCCACCCCGGTTCCCCGGTCAGGAGTGTCAAGCGTGAGCACCCCGTTTTACGTCTCGCCTGAACAGATCATGAAAGATCGCGCGGAGTTCGCGCGGAAGGGAATCGCGCGGGGCCGCAGCAACGTGGTCTTGCAGTACGCCGACGGGATTCTCTTTGTCGCGGAGAACACCTCGAAAGCGCTGCACAAAATCAGCGAGGTATACGACCGTATCGCGTTCGCCGCGGTCGGCCGGTACAACGAATTCGAGAACCTCCGGGTGGCCGGCGTCCGGCTCGCCGACCTCACCGGATACACCTACGACCGGCGCGATGTCACCGGACGGACCATCGCGAACGCCTACGCCCAGACCCTCGGGGCGATCTTCAGTGGAGCGACGGAGAAGCCGTACGAAGTCGAAATCGTCGTTGCCGAGGTGGGCGATACGCCGGACGGCGACAGCATGTACCGGCTGACTTATGACGGCTCAGTCGCCGAGGAGCACGGCTATGTCGCGATGGGCGGCCAAGCCGAACAGATCACAGCGCAGCTGAAGGATCGGTACGTGGAGAACCTGCCGCTCGGTGAGGCGCTGCGGCTCGCGGTCGATGTGCTCTCCCGAGCCTCGGACGGCGGGGAGCCGCGGACCCTCACCCCGGACCAGCTGGAGGTCGCCGCGCTCGACCGGACCCGCGGGCGGCGCGCCTTCCGGCGTTTCATCGGCGCCCAGCTGCAGGAACTGCTCCGGCCGACTTCGTAGCGGCCGTCCCGGCCGAGCGCCGGGCCTCGGCCGAGGCTTCAGTACCCGCCCGCCGCAAGCCGGCGCCCCGGCTGGACGGCTTGCGGCGGCCGCACCCCGAACCCTGGGAGAACCTGCCCGGCTCACCCGGATGCGTCCCGGTTTGCGGCAATCGGCGTAACGGCGTTGCGCCGAACACCGGCAACCTTTCCGCCGGTCGGGCTCAAGTCCGCTACACCATTCGGCCGATTACCCAGGGTGATGGGAAGGAGAACCATGGCCTCGTGGACGAATGACGGACAGCTGCACGCTCTCATGCGCGACTATCTCGCCGCTGCACAACGCTTGGACGACGCGCGCGAACAGGGTCTGCCGCAGGCGGAGATCGATCGCCTGAGCGCCGAGAAGCAGGCTGCCGCCGAAGCGTACGAAGAGGCCCTGCTGCAACGAGGATGGCAGATTCCGGGACTGGCGATCGGCCCGCTGGCACGGTCCACGCGATGGTGACCGTGGCCTAGGCTCGACGTATGGACCGGCGCATTTTCGGGCTGGAGAACGAGTACGGCGTCACCTGTACGTTCCACGGCCAGCGCCGGCTCTCCCCCGATGAGGTCGCCCGCTACCTCTTCCGCCGGGTGGTGAGTTGGGGACGGTCGAGCAATGTCTTCCTGCGCAACGGCGCACGGCTGTACTTGGACGTCGGAAGTCACCCGGAGTATGCGACACCGGAGTGCGACAACCTCGTCGACCTTGTCGTCCATGACAAGGCGGGGGAGCGGACCCTGGAGGGTCTGTTGGTCGACGCCGAACACCGGCTGCGCGAGGAAGGCATCACCGGCGATATTTACCTGTTCAAGAACAACACCGATTCCGCCGGAAATTCCTACGGGTGCCACGAAAATTATCTCGTGACACGGCAAGGCGAGTTCAGCCGCCTTGCCGACGTCCTCATCCCGTTTCTCGTCACCCGCCAACTCATCTGCGGCGCCGGCAAGGTGCTGGCGACACCCCGCGGCGCTGTGTACTGCTTGAGCCAGCGCGCCGAGCACATTTGGGAGGGCGTCTCCAGCGCGACGACGCGCAGTCGACCGATCATCAATACCCGTGATGAGCCGCACGCCGATGCGGAACGGTTCCGACGGCTGCACGTGATTGTCGGCGACTCGAACATGGCCGAGCCGTCCACCCTGCTGAAAGTCGGCTCGACGGACATCGTGCTGCGCATGATCGAAGCGGGCGTCGTCCTCCGCGACCTCAGCCTGGAGAACCCGATTCGGGCGATCCGCGAGGTGAGTCACGACCCCACCGGACGCCGCCGGATCCGGATGGCCAACGGCCGGGAAGCCAGCGCTCTCGAGATCCAGGAGGAATATCTCAGCAAGGCGCAGGAATTCCTTGAGCGGCGCGGCACCGATGCGGTGACGAAACGCGTTCTCGACCTGTGGGAGCGCACGCTCCGCGCGGTCCGCACCGGTGATCTGTCCCTGGTCGACCGGGAAATCGACTGGGTCATCAAGTACCGGCTCATCGAGGCCTACCGCGCCAGGCATGACCTTCCGCTGTCCTCGCCACGGGTGGCCCAGATTGATCTGGCGTACCACGACGTCAAGCGGACGCGCGGCCTGTATTACCTTCTCGAGCGGAAAGGCGCGGTGGAACGGGTCGCCCACGACGTGCAGATTTTCGAAGCGAAATCGACGCCGCCGCAAACGACGCGGGCGAGGTTGCGCGGTGAATTCATCCGGCACGCCCAAGAAAAGCGCCGGGATTTCACCGTCGATTGGGTGCACCTCAAACTCAACGACCAGGCGCAGCGGACCGTGCTCTGCAAAGATCCGTTCCGCTCGGTCGACGAGCGGGTGGAGAAGCTGATCGCCAGCATGTGATCTCGGTACGGCGGTACGGCGTCGCGCCCGTCGCCGCAACCGAGAACCGGCCGCCGTCAGGCAGCCGGCCTGTCGCTGCAGCCGGCAGCCGGCCGACCGCCACGGCATCGCAGCCGACCCCACGCCGGCGTCCAAGCCGACCCTTCGCCGGCGTCCAAGCCGACCCTTCGCCGGAGATCCAGTGTCGACGCCATAGGCTGACGATCGCCGCGTCCTGACGCGACCGCGCTGCACGCGTGGCCGGTTCACCCCCTGACCGGCCCGATCAAGCGGGAGGGGTTCATGCGCCTCATCGTCAAGGAGACGGTCGGCGAGCTTACCGGCGAGCTGGCTATCCCAAACTCCAAGTACCACGCCCACCGCGCCCTCATCCTCGCCTCGCTGGCAGACGGGACCAGCTACATCCACGGCCTGTCGGACGCCGGGCATGTCCGGTACACCATCGGCGCACTCCGCGCCCTCGGCACCCGCATCGACGTCGACGGCAACACCTTCGTCGTCCGCGGCGGACCCTACCGGCCGCGCCGTGCCGACGTGTCGGTCGGCAGCTCGGGCACAACCCTGTACTTCCTCACCGGGCTCGCCGGGCTCGCCGACGCGCCGGTGCGGATCGTCGGCCAACGCTACTTTCAGCGCCGCCCGATCCGGCCGCTGCTCGCCGCTCTGCAGGCCCTCGGCATGCAGGTGGGATCGGCCACCGGGTGCCCGCCCATCGAGGTGCGACCGGGCCGTCCGCGCGGCGGCCGGGTGACGATCGCCGGAACGTTGTCGCAGTGGATTTCGGGGCTGCTCCTTCTGGCGCCGTTCGCCGCCGCCACCACCGTCATCGAGGTGGACGGCGAACTCAACGAGCGCTCCTACATCGATCTCACCATCCGGATGATGCGGGAGTTCGGCCTCCACGTCGACGCCGCGCCCGATGGCCGGCGGTTTGAAGTCCCGCCCAACCAGACTCCCCGCCCGGCGACCGTCACGCTGCCGCCGGATGTCGGCGCCGCCGCATTTGGGCTCGCAGTGACCGCACTGCACCCCTCGGATGTCCTCTTTCGCGGGTTGCCGGCCCTCTCGGCGTCCGAGACTGACCATCCCGAGGCGGATCTGCTCGACATCGTCGCCGGCATGGGCCTGCCGATGCGGATCGACCCTGACGCCGGCGTGGTCCGGGTCACCCATCACGGGATCGACCTTGCCCCGATCGACGTCGACTGCCGCAGCGTGCCGGACATGCTGCCGATCCTCTCGGTGCTCGCCACCTTCGCCAAGGGGCGCAGCAGATTGCGGAATATTGCCCATGTCCGGCTGAAGGAATCCGACCGCGTCGCGGCCATGCTTCAACTGAACCGCATGGGTGGACGGTTGGAGCAGCGCGGAGACGAGCTCGTGTGCGACGGTGTCGACCGGCTGGTCGGTGCGGACCTGTCGTCCTTCAATGACCACCGGGTGCTGATGGCGCTTGCGGTGGCGGCGTCCCGCGCCGAGGGCGAGACCCGGCTGACCTACCCAAACGCGTATCGCATTTCGTATCCGCGCTTCCTGGATGAAATGAACGGTATTGGCGTGGCGATGTCGGTCGAAGCGGCGCCGGCCCGGACGACGCGGCCCGCGCCGCGCCGCACCGCATCAACGGTGACACCCGGACGACTGGCCGCCGTACCGATTGACCAGCTTGTCGCGCGATGGGCTCGGCAGCGGCCGGACGAACCCGCCGTCATCGACATCGGAGTGACCGGTGACGCGGATCGCACCATCACCTGGCGGGAATTCGACGAGCAGGCAAGCGACGTCGCGCTCGCCTTGCTGCGGTCTGGAGTGGAGCCGGCGGAGCCGGTGGCGTACCAATTGCCGAATTGCGCGGAATTCCCGACGCTGGCATTGGCGGTCGCCCGGATCGGGGCGGTGAGCTGCCCGTTGATGCCGTTCTACCGCCGGCGGGAAGTCGCGTTCATGCTCACACGCTCCCGCGCCCGTGTTCTTGTCGTGCCCCGATATTTCCGCAACCGCGATTATGTCGCGGAAACCCATGCCCTTCTCACCGAAGAACCGGATGTGTCGGTGCGCCGCGTCATCGTGCTGGGACCGGGTCCGGTTCCGGACGGGCCGGCGGGCGTGCAGTGGCAGACCTTCGACGACTGGGTCGCCGCCGCGCGAACGGACCGTACGGAGCGGGACCGCATTCTCGCGACGCGCCGTCCGGCGCCGGACGCGCGGGCCCAGCTTCTCTTCACCTCGGGGACGTCCGGGGAACCCAAGGGCGTGCTGCACCGCATGAACACCCTCACCCGCGCGGTCGGCATGGAAATCCGCCACTTGGGACTCACCAACGCCGACCGCATTTTCGTCCCGTCACCCCTTGCCCACCAAACCGGGTTTCTCTACGGCATGTGGCTCGCCTTCGGGCTCGGCGTACCGCAGATTCTGCAGCCGGTGTGGGACGGGCGGATCGCTGCAGCGGCCATCCGCCGCCGCCGCGCGACATTCGTGCAGGCCGCGACGCCGTTCCTCGCGGATTTGGTGAGCGCGGTGGAGGAAAGCGGCGAGCCGCTGGAGAGTCTGCGGATTTTCGTCGCCACCGGTGCCGCGGTGCCGCGGAATCTCGCGGAACGGGCCACCCGGCTCCTCGGCGCGGCGGTCTGCGGGGCCTGGGGCACAACGGAAACGTGCTTGGGCACGCTCGCTGCGCCCACGGATGAGCCCGCCAAAGTCTGGGGCACCGACGGCCGGCCGCTTGCCGACATCGCCGTCCGCGTCGTCGATGACCACGGCGAGGAGCTCGCCCGCGGGGTGGAAGGACATTTCGAGGTGAAGACCCCGTGCCTCTTCGAGGGGTACCTGGACCACCCGGAGTGGACGGCGCAGGCGCTCACCCCAGACGGCTGGTATCGCAGCGGCGACCTCGCGGTCATCGATGAATCTGGATATGTCCGCATCACCGGGCGGGCCAAGGATGTCATCAACCGCGGCGGCGAGAAGATACCGGTCGCCGAGGTGGAGCAGATTCTGCACACCCACCCGGCGATTCGGGACGTCGCGATCGTCGCCATGCCCGACGAGCGGCTGGGCGAACGTGCCTGCGCGTTCGTGGTGCTGCGGCCGGCGGCAACACTGACGTTTCCGCAGGTGCAGCAGTACCTCGACGAACGTCATGTCGCCAAGCAATACTGGCCGGAGCGGCTGGAGATCATCGATGAACTGCCACGCAACCCGAGCGGTAAAATCCAGAAGTTCAAACTCCGCGAGCGGATCGCGGACATTTTGCGCAGCGAGAGCAACCCTGGATCCCTGCGACACGGAAAGTGAGTGACCGTGAACGACGACGAGGAATTCGAGGCGCTTCGGCGGGAGGTCGAGGAGTTCGTCCGCGGACCGGGGGAGCGGTACGCCGAACAGATCGAAGCCGAGAACCGGGTGCCGGAGAGCCTCTGGACGGAACTTCGGGACCGCGGTTACCTTCGGCTTGCGGCGCCCCAGGAGTACGGCGGACGGGGACTGCAATTCTCCAAATACCTCGAGCTCGTCGAGCTCTTCGCGATGTCCCACGCCTCGCTCCGGATGATTGTGCATGTCGTCAACGGCATTTGGCGGGCCATCGACCAGCTCGCAACCGACGAGCAGCGCAAGAAATTCGTCCTTCCACAGGTTGCCGGCGATATCCGGGTGGCCTTCACCCTCACCGAGCCGACAGCCGGCACCGGAGCGGATATCCGGAGCACCGTGGTGCGGGACGGCGACACGTACTACCTCACCGGGGAAAAGCACCTCATCACGTTCGGCGTCCGGTGCGATTATTGGCTCCTCTTCGCCCGTGTCGCCGGCACCACGGGCAAGGACGGCACCGTCGCGCTCATGGTCGACCGGCATTCACCGAACGTCGTCGTGAAAGAAATGTCACCGTCGATGGGGGTGCGGGGCACGGACCACGCCCACCTCATCTTCCGGGAGACACCGGTGCCGGTCGCCAACCGCCTCGGCGCCGAAGGGGAAGGGTTGGACGTCGCGTTCGGCGGTTTCCTCACACCGAGCCGGATCTCGGTCGCCATGACGTGCGTCGGCTTGGCCCGCCGGGCCCAGGAACTCGCCGTCGAGTACGCCAAGCAGCGGGTCACCTTCGGCAAGCGGCTCGCGGACCGGCAAGTCATCGCCTACGCCCTCGCCGAGAACGCCACCGATATCGAAGCGGCGCGGCAGTTGACCCTGTACGCCGCCCGGCAGTGGGAGAGCGGTGCCGCCGATGCGCTCACCCTGTCCTCCATGGCGAAGCTCAACGCCGTCGACATGCTCACCCGCGTGACCGACAAAGCCCTCCAGATTCACGGCGGCATCGGGTATTTCCAGTCGAGTCCCATCGAACGCGTGTACCGCGACGCCCGCGCCCAGCGTTTCGAGGAAGGCACGAACGAAATTCAGAAAACGGTGATCGCCCGATCCGTCCTCGGTGCATGACCCCGGAGCCTCCGCACCGCGGACGCGTGGAGCCTTGCAGTCGCGGGCAGCGCGGGCCCGTCGGCGGGCCGGCGGCGTCCAGGCTCAGCAGCGCGGCGGGTCACGGTTCTGTCGGCAGCCCGGCGTCTAGGCTCAGCAGCGCGGCGGGTCACGGTTCGGTCAGCAGTTCGTATTTCGGATTGAAAATCGCCAGACTGCCCCGGTGCTCGGTCACTGTTCCGGTCAGTCGGATGCACCGCCCGGGCTCGATCCCCGGAATGGTCCGTCGGCCGAGAAACAAGACTTGAATCCCCCCGGTGTCGTCAAAGACTTCACACCGGAGCGTCGGTGCGGCGCCGACCGGTTGCACCTCAACGGAATGAATGCGTCCGACGACGGTCGCCGTCTGCCGCCATCGCAGGGCGGCGATTCGGGTGGCTCCGTCATCGGCGACCAGCCCGTCCGGCGGCGCGCTCCGTGCGATGGCGCCTTCGTTGGTCACCTGCCGCTCGGCCATTGCTGCTGCGTGGCGGCGGCCGAATTCCCGGGGCAACGCGTCGTGGGGCACGATGGTCGCCACGACGTTCGGGATCCGGCTGATAATGCCGGCCAGCTTGTCGGCGGTCCGGTCATGCATGAGTTGGCCGAGCCATCCAAAGCGCCGGCGCGGCAGGACGACGGTCACGTGGGTCCCCGGCCGTTGGGCGGCCTGGAAAACCAGTTGCATGACGGCACGTTCCAGCCGCCGATCCGGGCAGTTCACAATCTCCAGCGGTATCCGCTGGATAATGCGCTGCCAGTCGTCTTGCAGGGTCCGCGCATGCGGGCCGTCGATCGCCACGTGCACGGCGGACAGCGTCGTCGGACGCAGCGTCGCGGCGTAACGCAATGCCGCGAGGCTTGCCAGGTCTATCTCGTTGACCAGCACGTACACCTGGTGGCGAACGTAATTCGCCGGTGTGAGCACCTGATCGCGTTGCGCAGCGAGCGCGGCCTGCTCCGCCCGGTAGCGCTCGTTGATACGGATCAGTGCAAAGACCAGTATCGGGAAAAGTACGACGACGACCCACGCGCCTTCGGTGAATTTGACGATGGCGAAAATGAGGACGACCGCTGCACACATGACAGCGGCAAGAAAGTTGATGACAACCCACCGACGCCAACCGGTGCCACGCCGCCGCCAGTGGTAGCGCACCAACCCGGCTCCGGCCATCGTGAAGCCGGTGAAGACGCCGATGGCGTAAAACGGAACGAGTGCGTTGACCCGGGCGCCGGTGACGAGCAGCAACGCCACGGCCACGGCTGTCAGGACGATGATCCCGTTGGAGTACACCAATCGATGGCCCCGCTTCGTCAACTGACGAGGCAGGAACGAATCTTCGGCGACAAAGCTGGCAAGGAACGGAAAGCCGTTGAAGCTTGTGTTCCCGCCGGTGTACAGGATGAGGGCACTCGCGATCTGCAGGAGAGCGAAGAGCACGTGTCCGGCAACCCCGTCGCCGAAGACGAGCCGCGCCTCCTGCGCGACCACCGACGGATAACCGGTCACCCGGGGCGGCACGTGCGTCAGATAGGCGAGCAGGGAGACGCCGCCGACGAGAACGCCGAGAATCAGCGCCATGGCGACGAGAACGCGCCGGGCGTGGACCGACTCCGGCTGCCGGAACACGCTGATGCCGTTGGAAATTGCTTCAAAACCGGTGAGCGAGGAACCGCCGTTGGCAAACGACCGCAGGAGAACGAAGATCGCAGCGAAGGAGAGCACATCCGAGTGATGACCGACAGGAAGGGCGTCAGAAATCGTCCTCGGATCGACAGCAGGCAGTGTGCCAAGGGCGGCTCGAACCAGGCCGACCGCAATCATTACGACCATGAAGAAGGCGTACAGGTACGTCGGAGCGGCAAAAGACCGCCCGGCTTCGCGGATGCCACGCAGATTCCCATACGCAATGAGCAGGACAACACCAATCGTGATCTCTAGACTGTACCGACCGAGCGCGGGAATCGCGGAGGCCACGGCAACCGTACCAGCTGAGCACTGCACGGCCACCGTCACGACATAATCAATCAGCAGGGCGACTGCGGCGATCTGGGCCACCCGCGGGCCGAAATTCTCCCGGGCGACGACATAACTGCCGCCGGATCGCGTATAGACGCTGACGACGTCCCGGTACGAGAATGTGAGCAATAGCAAGATAAAGAGAATCGTCGCGGTAACCGGCAACACCAAGGTGAACGCAAGCACGCCGAAATACGGAAGCAACTCGATGAGCATCTCCTCCGGACCGTATGCCGAGGACGAGATGCAATCCGGTGACAGCACGCCCAGTGCGACCGGCTCCGAGAGCCGTTCGTGACGCAACCGCGCGGTCACCAACGGCGGGCCCAGGAGCCGGCACTTCAGCCGGTACGCAAGGGATTCCCGGAGCGCAGGGGGATGGGGCAGCGGTAGGGCGTCAACAGCGGCTGGGGAAGAGGAGATCTGATGGTCCACCGGGTGCGTCACCGATACGTCCGACGACTCATCCGTGGCATGCCGGGCGCGAACGGCGCTTACCATCCGCTGGCCGCGTGCCGCACGCCCCGCGCCGCGGAATGCTGGGCACGAACAGCGCTTGCTCCGATATCCCCATACGCACGATCCGACCGTACGTCGCGGCGGCGCGGCGGGACGTCGCAATCGCGTCAAGAATCACCCGGCACCCGTAAAGAATTCGTCAAGATTTCTTCGTACTCGAAAACGCATGCTTGCAATGGAAGGGTGCGAGATTCCCTGCCGGCCGCGGTAGCGCTGCCCGCCCTCTTCGTGGTCTCCCTCCTGTTCGCCGCCTTTGTGGTGGCGGTCGGCGGCCTCCCTGCAGATGCGGTGACCGCGGGAGAAGCGGGGATCGTCGGCTGGTTCTCGTTTCGCAGTCAACCGGCGACCGCGCCGTTGCTCGGACTGTTGGGGTGGTTCTTCGCCGCCTCGTTCTCCGCCCAGCCGTTTGCCGCGATTCACCTCAGCCAAGCGCCCGTCGCGGCCGTCGTCCTGGGCGTGGTGACCTCCACGGCATCCGCGGCAGGAGCTGTGAGGCGCCGGTCCGCATCGAGGGCAACGACGAACGGGTCTGCCGACAGCGCCGACGGGGACGCCGGAATACTGGACGACGTGGCAATGGCCCGATCCGCTGGCACACGACGCCGGCCGCACGCGCTCGCCAGCCTCAGCTGGCGCCGGCAGGTACTCGGCCTGCTTACCAGTGCCGTCCTGCTCCCGATAGCGACGGTCCTATTGACGACTACCGCGCGTCACGCGCTGGCGGACGTTGCGCTCGGCTACCTCCTCGTCGTCCTCGTCGTCACCATGATCGGCGGCGTCTGGGTCGCGATCGCCGCAGCACTGTCGGCAGGCCTGCTCATCAACTGGTACTTCAGCCCACCCGTGCATACCTGGACCATCGATGCGCCCGAGAACATCGCCAGCATCCTGCTCTTCGTTGCGGTGGCGCTCTCGGTGAGCTTTCTCGTCCATCTCTCGGCACGCCGGGCGCAGCTTGCGGAAGCGCGCCGTCGGGAAGCAGATCTGCTGCTGGCGCTTGCGGAGCGGCTGCTGGGCGGGGACGACAGTCCGCAGGCAGTGCTCGACGAGCTGGCAAAGGAGACCGGCAGCCCGGTCGTTCTGGAGGAGCGCTGCGGCGGCACGTGGGTCACGGTTGCGAAAGCTGGTTCTGCGGCAGGGGGCAATGACCCGCAGCACGCGGCGATCCTGCCCGCCGGAGCGGCACTGCGGCTGGTCGTCGGTGTCAGCGCCGAATCGCCGCCGGATCGGCTGCTTCGGGCGTACGCGGCGCAAGCCGCGGCGGCGCTCGAGCGGCAACGCCTCCGCATCCAAGCCTCGCAAGCTGAAGCGCTTGCTGCGGGCAACCGGATGCGCACCGCGCTGCTTGCGGCCGTGAGTCACGACTTGCGCACCCCGCTGGCGTCGATCAAAGCGGGCGTGAGCACCCTTCGCCAGACCGACATCCAGTGGTCGCCGTCCGACGTCGCGGAATTGCTGAGTTCGGTCGACCAAGCAACGGATCAGCTCGACGCGCTCATCGCGAACCTGCTGGACATGAGCCGAATTCACACGGGTGCCGTGCAACCGTTCCTCCGGCCCACCGCCCTCGAGGAGGTCGCCCCGCTCGCGCTGGCGGGTTTGGCGGACGCCGAGCGGGTGCAGCTGGACATTCCCGAGGACCTCCCCCTCATCGCAACCGACCCCGGGCTTCTCGAACGCGTACTGGCGAATCTCGTCGCCAACGCATTGCGTCATTCACCACCGCACCTCCCCCCTGCGGTCGTCGCGCGAATCCGCGGCGAGAAAGTCCGCATCGATGTCGTCGACCACGGCCCGGGGATACCGCCACACGCGCGTGACCGCGTTTTCCAACCGTTTCAGCAACTCGACGACCGACGCGGCGGCGGAGTGGGACTTGGCCTTGCGGTAGCGAGGGGTTTCGTAGAAGCGCTGGGCGGCGAGATTCACGTACTCGAGACGCCGGGAGGCGGTGTCACGATGCGCGTTGAGCTGCCGATATCCGCTTACGTGCCGAGCGACATCGACGCATAGGTGCAGAGTGGCCAGCGTCCTGGTCGTCGACGATGAACCCGCGATCGTCCGGGCATTGCGGATCAATCTCACCGCCCGGGGCTACGAGGTGTACACCGCGTTCGACGGCCGCACGGCCCTGCAGCTCGTCACGGCACACAAACCGGACCTCATGATTCTCGATCTGGGCCTGCCGGACATGGACGGCATCGACGTCATCGGCGGCGTTCGAGGGTGGTCCACCATGCCGATCCTCGTCCTATCGGCCCGCGACCAGGAAGCGCAGAAGGTCAAGGCATTGGACGCCGGCGCTGACGACTACGTGACAAAGCCGTTCGGCATGGACGAGCTCCTGGCGCGACTCCGGGCTTCCATCCGACGGGCCCGCCCGACATCGGCCGAACCGCGCATCATCACTCCGGACTTCACCATTGACCTCGCGGACAAGACCGTGCGCCGCGGCGACGAACCGATCCGGCTGACCCCGACCGAATGGCACATCCTCGACATCCTTGCCCGGCACGCCGGCCGGCTCGTCACCACCCGCCAACTCCTCCACGACGTGTGGGGACCCACCTACCGGAACGAGACCCACTACTTGCGGGTGTACATGGCTCAGCTGCGCCGGAAATTGGAACCGGATCCGGCGCACCCCCGGTACCTGCGGACCGAGCCGGGCATCGGTTACCGGTTGGTGGTGGAGCCGACCCCCGCGGTCGATCCCTCGACCCCGCCGTCCTCGGTGCCCTGACCGGCACACGCGCCTGCGCGCCGCCGGCCTCCCGCAGTGTTTCGTTATGCTGCCACGGACGGCGCCGTCGCGCGCCGCGCCGGATCGCTAGCTCACGGACGGCGGGCCAAGCTGGACGGAGCGCCGGTCACCGGACTGCCGCCCGCCCCCGACTGCACTGGGCGGCGGCCAAGGGGAGCAGAGAACAGACCGCGCGGAGAAGCGGAGAAGACGTCGACGGAAAGAGGCTGCGAGGTCGAGGGTGTCGGAGGAGACGACAGCACACCGCCCGGTAGGTGACTACCGCGGCCGCATTGCATTGATCACCGGCGGATCCCGGGGCATCGGGCGTGCAGTCGCCATAACCCTCGCCACGGGGGGTGCGACAATCGTCCTCAATTACAAGAAGAACGCCGACCTTGCCGAGCAGGTCCGCAAGGAGGTCGAGCAGGCCGGGGGCCAAGCGATCACGGTCGCTGCGGACGTCGAAAATCCCGATGACATCAACCGGCTCTTCGAGACGGCACGCGACGCCTACGGCCGGCTCGACTATTTCGTTTCCAACGCGGCGGCCAGCGCGTTCAAAAACATCATGGACATCCGCCAACACCACCTGGATCGCAGCTTCGCGATGAACGTCCGCGCCTTCGTTCTCGGCGCGCAGCGGGCTGTCGAGCTGATGGATCGCGGCGGGCGCATCGTTGCGCTCTCCAGTTACGGCAGCACCCGCGCGTATCCGACGTACGCGAATTTAGGGGCGGCGAAGGCTGCGATTGAAGCATGGGTCCGGTACATGGCGATGGAATTCGCGCCGCGGGGCATCAATGTCAACGCGGTGAGCGGCGGGCTCATTCAATCGGATTCCCTCGATTACTTCTACGGAATTCCGGGAATGGCGCCGATCGAAACCGTGCTCGCGAAAATTCCGAAGGGTCGTCCCGGCACTGTGCAGGAAGTCGCGGACGCCGTGGAATTCCTCCTCTCCCCGGCGGCTGAGTACATCACCGGGCAGACGCTGGTCGTCGACGGGGGGCTCTCGATCGTCTCGCCTCCGTTCGCTCACGACCTCACCCCGCCGCTTGCCTGGGATGCATAGGCCGGCGCAGTGACACCGTGATGACGATCGACGCTCGCGACTTTCGGCACGTTTTCACGCCCGGCCGCATCGGAACCCTCGATCTTCCACACCGCATCGTGATGGGTGCCATGCACTTGGGCACCGAGACCGGTGACGTCGACGACCTCGTCGCCTTTTATCGGGAACGGGTCGAGGGTGGGGCGGGGCTGATCGTCACCGGAGGAGCCGCAGTCGATCCGTTCGGCGCCGGCGGCCCGGGATACGCCGTCCTCACCCGGGACGCCGACCGCCGCCGGTTGGCGACGCTCGCGCAGCACATTCGCCGCGCCGGTGGACTCCTTGCGCTCCAGCTCTTTCACGCCGGCCGCTACGCGCTCCTGGGCGAGCAGATGCAGCCGGTCGCGCCGTCCCCGGTTTTCAGCCGATTCGCCGGCCGTGAGCCGCGCGCGATGACCGCCGACGACATCGAAGCGACGCTCGACCACTTCGTCGCCGCTGCTGAATTCGCCGCAAACGCGGGCTTCGCGGCTGTCGAGGTGATGGCCTCGGAGGGGTATCTCATCAACGAATTCCTCGCCCCGGCAACGAATCTGCGGGATGACGACTGGGGCGGCGATCCGGAGCGGCGCCGGCGGTTCGGCGTTGAGGTCGCCCGGCGGATCCGGGCCGCGCTCGGGCCCGATTTTCCCCTGATCGTGCGCATCTCGGGCGCGGATCTCGTGGAGGGCGGCACACCTGCAGAGGACGTCGACGCGTTCGCCGCGGCCCTGGTGGAAGTCGGTGTCGATGCGCTCAACGTCGGCATCGGCTGGCACGAGTCACCCGTACCAACCGTGCAGACGGTTGTGCCACACGGGGTATGGCTGCCGATCGCGCGCCGCATCAAAGCCGTCGCCAGCGGTCGACCTGTTATCGCCGGTAACCGGGTGAACCGCCTGGACCAGGCGGAGGCATGTCTTGCCCGCGGCGACACGGATTTCGTCTCGATGGCCCGGCCGTTTCTCGCCGATCCCGGATTGATCGCGAAACATCGCGCCGGGCGGGCGGTCAACGTCTGCATCGCGTGCAACCAGGCGTGCATTGACCGTTCCCTCGTTGACGAGCACGTCTCCTGCCTCGTCAATCCGCGGGCCGGATGGGAAAGGCGCTACCCGACGGTTGCCCGAGACACCGGCCGCGGTCCGGTTGTCGTCGTCGGCGGTGGGCGCGGGCGGGTCGTCGTCGTCGGCGGCGGACCGGCCGGACTGCAGGCGGCCATCCGGCTTGCCGAGCACGGCGTCGATGTCGAACTCTTCGAAGCGGCGCCTGAGCTCGGCGGCCAATTCCGCTTGGCCCGCAACGTCCCCGGAAAAGCCGATTACGGACGGACCATCGACTACTGCGCCGCGCGGCTTGCCGAGCTTGGAGTCGCCGTCCATCTGAACAGCCGGATTGCTCCCGGCGACGTTGCGGGTTTCGGCGATACCGACGCCATCGTCATCGCCACCGGCGTCCATCCACGGCCGCTGCAAATTCCCGGTGCCACGCTGCCGTTCGTTCTCGACTATTCAGCCGCCTTTGACGCCGCCAACCTTGGCCGGCGGGTCGTCATCGTCGGCGGGGGAGGAATTGCGGTAGACGCGGCCCACTTCGCGGCCGCCGCCGGTGACGCGTCGGCAACTGACCGGTTCTGCGCCGCATACGGGCTCGGCCCGATCCTCGGCAGCCCACCGACACCGGAGCCCAGCGACATATCGCATGACGACATACCACGCGAGGTGACAATCGTGCACCGGTCGCGACGGCTCGGCGCACGGCTTGGGCGGTCGAGCCGCTGGGTCGTCCTCGGCGAACTCCGCCACGCGGGCGTCCAGATTCTGCACGGCGCACAGTACGAACGGATCGACAGCTCTGGGCTGCACATCGTTGACGAGAACGGGCACCGCCGGGAACTCCCCGCGGACACCGTCGTGGTGGCCGTCGGTCAGGAGCCGAACAACGACCTCGTCCCGGCAGCGGCCGCGGCAGGCCTCCACTACGAGGTGATCGGCGGCGCCAGGGACGTCGACGGGCTGGACGCCGTCCGCGCATTCGCCGAAGGGCTCGCTGCGGCCGACCGGCTGGCCGCCCAGCTCACCAAGCAGACACCTGCCGGGCCGCCGAGCCCACTGCGATAGCGTTACCGTGTGATCGACGACGTCGTCGTCACCGGAATCGGCGCAATTACCCCGGTGGGACTCAGTCGCGAAGCAACCTGGGAAGCCCTCTGCGCCGGGAGATCCGGAGTCGGCCTCATCTCGTCGTTTGACGCGACTTCTCTGCCGGTTCGGATCGCCGCCGAGGTGCGGGACTTCGACCCGGCAGCGCTGCTCGACGCCAAGCGGCTGCGGCGGACCGCCCGGTTCAGCCAATTCGCCATCGCTGCGGCACGCGAAGCTATTCAGGACGCCGACATCACCATCACTACACGGAATTCCGAGCGGATCGGTGTCGTCATCAATGCGGCGGTCGCCGGATTCGACACCGTTGAGCAGGCCACCCGCCGGTTGGCGGCAAACGCCTCCGCACGGTTGAGCCCGTACTTTGTCGCCTCGTCGTTGACCAACATGCCGGCGTGCGAGGTCGCCATGGACCTCGGCATCCACGGTCCCGTCACGGCGAGCGCACTGGCGTGCGCCAGCGGCCTGTACGCCGTCGTCGAGGGTGCGCGATTGATTCGATCCGGCGAGGCGGATGTCGTCCTCTGCGGGGGGACCGATGCGGCGATCACGCCCGTCATGTTCGCCGGCTTGGCAGCCACCGGAGCGCTCTCCCGCCGGAACGACGACCCGGCCGCTGCGAGCCGCCCGTTTGACGCCGACCGGGACGGGTTCGTCTTCGGCGAAGGTGCGGTCGTCCTGGTCCTCGAATCGGCGGAGCACGCTCGATCGCGCGGCGCCCGTTGCTACGCGGCGTACGCAGGCGGTTCGCTCACCTGCGATGCATTTCACGTCACTGCGCCGGACCCCAGCGCGGAACACGCCACGGCGGCCATCAACCAGGCACTGAAGAGCGCTGGAGTCGCGCCGGCCGATGTGGACTACATTTGCGCCCACGGAACCGGGACGAAGGCCAACGACCGGCAGGAGACCCGGGCGATCCGGCAGGC
The DNA here is from genome assembly GCF_000015025.1 of Acidothermus cellulolyticus 11B. Taxonomy (GTDB): domain Bacteria; phylum Actinomycetota; class Actinomycetes; order Acidothermales; family Acidothermaceae; genus Acidothermus; species Acidothermus cellulolyticus. The sequence continues at coordinate 1,338,621 of NC_008578.1, forward strand.
GTTCGGCGCGACGGCTGACGAGGTTGCCATCAGCAGTCCGAAGTCGATGGTCGGCCATCTCATCGGTGCCGCCGGTGCCCTCGGGGCGATGGTCGCTGTGCTGGCCATCCGCGACCAACGGGTGCCACCGACGATCAACTTGGATACCCCGGATCCGGAGTGCGACCTCGACTACGTCCCGAAGGTTGCGCGCACGATGCTCGTTCACACCGCGATGACGCAGGCATTCGGCTTCGGGGGACAGAACTGCGTAGCCGTCTTCACCCAACCGCGCTGACCGATCCAGCCACGGCTGAGCGAGCGACGGGATCGGCCGAACCGCCCGATCCCACGCCCCCGATCGGCTAACGTCATATCGTGTCGGCACGGAAGACCGAACGGCTGCTCAACCTCGTCATCTGCTTGCTCGCCACCCGTCGCTACCTCACCGCGGAGCAGATCCGCCAAACCGTCGCCGGTTACGAGAACTTGAGCGACGAAGCGTTCAAGCGAAAGTTCGAACGCGACAAGGAGGAGTTGCGCGAGCTGGGAATCCCGTTGGAACTCGGTACGAACAGCGTGTTCGACGACGAGCCGGGTTATCGGATTCCCCGCGACGCCTACCGGTTGCCGGACCTCACCTTCACCCCCGCCGAGCTCACGGCGCTCGCGCTGGCAGCGCGCACCTGGCAACAGTCGACGTTCGGCGCGCCGGCATCCGAGGCGCTGCGAAAGCTTGAGGCGGCCGGCGTTCCGGTGGAGGACGCATTCCCTTCCGGTCTGGACTCCCGCGTGGCCACCCGTGAACCGGCGTTCGGCGACCTGTGGGAGGCTGTCACCTCCCGATCCGCGGTGCGCTTCGATTACCGGACGCCCGGCGCAGCCCGGGAGGTTGAACCGTGGGGTTTGGTCAGTTGGCATGGCAACTGGTACCTCGCGGGGTTCGACCGAGCCCGCGGCGCCGAACGCGTCTTCCGGTTGAGCCGCATCGTCGGCGGGGTCGAACGGATCGGACCACCGGGGAGCGTGACCGTCCCGGACGGCGTCGACGTCCGCGACCTGGTCCACCGGACGGTCAGCGCCGCCGACTCCCCGGAGATCGAGGTCGAGCTGCTTGTCCGGCCGGACGCGGGACTTGCCCTGCGCCGCCGGGCGATCCGCGTCGAGGAACGCCGTGACGGTTGGGATCTCGTCGTCATTCGGCAGCGCGGGTTGGAGCGGCTCGTCGACGAGGTTCTCGAGTACGGCGCCGATGTCGTCGTCGCCGCCCCGCTGGAAGCACGGACGCTGGCGCTCACCCGTCTGCGCGCCTTGGTGGAGGGCTGACCGTGGCGGCCAACTCGACTGTTCACCTGGCCCGGTTGCTCTCCTTGGTGCCCTACCTGATCCGGCATCCCGGCGCTCGGCTCGGGGAGGTTGCGCAGACGTTTGGTGTCACCGAGGCCGAACTGCGGCGCGACCTCAACTTGATCTTTGTCTGCGGCCTGCCCGGCTACTATCCCGATGACCTCATCGAGGTGGACATCGCCGACGACGACACCATCACGATCCGTAATGCGGACACCATCTCCGCACCGCTCCGGTTGACGCGGGACGAAGCGCTTCCGCTCATCGTGGCCCTGCGGATGCTCGCGGATCTCCCCGGACTTATCGACCGGGAAGCCGTGGACTCCGCGCTCGCCAAATTGGAAAGCGCCATGCAAGACGCGGCGCGGGACGCGCCGGTTGCCGTGGACGTCGAAACCGTGCCCGACCCGACGGTCAGCGCCGCCGTGCACGAGGCGCTTCAGCAGCGTCGGCGGCTGCACCTGTCGTACTACGTGCCGTCCCGGGATGAGGTCACCGAGCGGGAAGTGGATCCGCTTCGCGTCGAAGTCGTCGACGGCCGAACCTACCTGGAAGCGTGGTGCTGGCGGGCGGACGCGCTGCGGCTCTTCCGTCTCGACCGGATCGCAGCGGCAAAAGTCCTTGACGTGCCGGCCGAACCGCCGTCCGATATTGCCCCCCGGGATCTCGACGCGGGCCTCTTCCAGCCGGGGCCCGGCGCCGTGGAGGTCACTCTCCGGCTCGCCCCCGAGGCACGGTGGGTCGTCGAGTACTACGCCTGCGACCGGATCGAAGCCGAGCCGGACGGCGGGTTGACGGTCACGCTCCGGACACCGGACACCCGCTGGGTCCGCCGCCTCGCCCTCCGCTTGGGGCAGACCGGCCGAATCCTCGCCCCAGGCGACCTCGCCGCCCAGGTACGCGACGACGCGCGGGCGGCCCTGGAGGCGTATCGGACGCTCTCGCTCGACACACCGACTGACCCGAACTGACGCGAACGGGGAGGGCCGCCGCATCCGCGGCCGGCGGTCGAGCTCACCGGACGCCGCCGCATGCTAAGCAGCCGACGATAGGCCGAGCGGCCGACGATAGGCCGAGCCGGCCAACGATGGGCCGAGCGGCCGAGCAGCTGTGCGCCGTCCAGCCGGTCCTAGGCCAAAAATGGGCCGTCCGGGCTATCCGAATGCCTCCGAGATGTCGTCAAGACTCCGCGGGTGCCTGCCGAAGCGGTTGACACCAGGGAAGGAGTCAAGATGACGACCATCAAGGCCACGTGCCCCACCTGTGGCGAGGTCGAGCTCACCCCCGCCGATCTGAGCCTCATGGTGTGCAACCAAGCGGTGCTCTCGTACTACTCCTTCCGCTGCCCGCGCTGCATCGAGGAAGTACGCAAGCCGGCCGACGACCACATCATTTCGCTGTTGGTGTCCGGTGGGGTGCGGCCGATTCACTGGAGCGTGCCAGCGGAGGCGTTGGAACCGCACCGCGGACCAGCTCTCAGCTACGACGAATTGCTCGATTTCGCCCTCGCGCTCGAACGTTCCGACTATCTCGCCGCGTTAGCCGAGCACGCGTTCCGCGGCTGAGCTGCTACCGGGGAGGCCGTCCCGGAGGGCGGATGGGCGACGCGGCCGGCAGAACGGCGCCGCCGGCTGATCAACGGACGTCGAATCGCCGTAGCCGGACACGCAGCTGCCCGCCGGGCGCGTGAATGTACCGCACACACACTTGCCTGCCGGACACGTGATGCAATGACCTCGTGAGCTTCTTCGGCTGGGCCATGGTCTTCCTCGGACTCTTCATCCTCGCCGGCGCAGTGGCCGCCCTGCTGGTCATCCGGCTCTGGCGGACGGTGAAGGCCCTGCTGCGTGACGTCGCCGACCTTGCCGCGCGGCTCACCGGCTCGGCGGCAGGTGACAGGGCGTAGCATGAGGTTTCGAATCGTCAACACGTTTCCCGAGGGGTCGTCATCATGAAAGACCCATTAGTCTGGGTGATCCTCGCCGGTCTCGCCCTCGTGCTCTTCGGCGCGAAACGGCTGCCGGACGCCGCACGCGGGCTCGGTCGATCACTTCGCGTCTTCAAGGCCGAAGTCAAGGGTCTCACGGAGGACGATCGACCTCAGCAGGCCGCGGCACCCGGCGAGCTCCCCACCGCTCAGGCGCCGTACCAGCCCGGTTACCCACCCGCCGGATACGGGCAACCGCCGGCTGCGGGTAGCGGGACGCCGGGCTATCCGCCGGTCCCTACTGCGGGTAGCGGGACGCCGGGCTATCCGCCCGTCCCGCCGCCGGGCACACCGCCGGCACCGCCTCAAGGCTGGGCGCCGCCGGCTCCGTACGCGCCGGTTCCACCTGCGGGCGAGGCGCCGCCGGCTCAAGGGCAGCAAGCGCCGCACTAGCAGTCTGGGGTTCCGCCAATGGCTCGCCGGCGTGACCCCGAGGGGCGCATGCCGCTCGGGGAACACCTCCGCGAATTGCGAGCCCGCATTCTCAAGAGCCTGCTGGCCATTCTCGTCGGCGCCGGTGTCTCGTACGCATTCTTCAATCCGATCTGGTCGATTCTGCGGCGGCCGTACTGCCAAGTCCATCAGCCGCACAGCATCGCAACGACCGCAAACGGCTGCGGCGACCTCGTCTTTTCCAGCGTTTTCGACCCGATTATTTGGCATCTGAAAGTGGCCGCGATCGGCGGCATCCTGCTTGCCTCGCCGATCTGGCTGTACCAGCTCTGGGCCTTCGTCACACCGGGATTGCACAAAAACGAGCGGCGTTACGCTTTGCAGTTCGTAGCAACCGCCGTTCCGCTCTTCTGCGGCGGCGCGACCCTCGCGTACTTCGTGATGTCGAAGGGTCTGCAGGTGCTCCTCAATTTCGCACCGGCGGGAACGGTCAGCCTCATTTCCATCGACCATTACCTCACGTACATTCTCGCCATGCTGCTGATTTTCGGCCTGTCGTTCGACATCCCGCTTCTCGTCGTACTGTTGAACCGGATCGGCATTCTCAGCTACCGGCGACTGGCCAAATCCCGGCGGATTTCGTATTTCCTGGCGTTTGTCTTCAGCGCGGTGGTCACACCGTCGGGGGATCCGTTCACGATGCTCGCCCTCGGCGTACCGCTCGTCGTGCTCCTTGAAACCGCCACCCAGATCGCCCGTATTCACGATGCCCGCAAGGCGCGGGCGCCCGCCGCGACGGCGTACGCGCACCTGTCCGATGATGAGCCGTCGCCGCTGGATCTCAGCACCGGTTGACGGATGCCGGCCTCAGCGGACGCCGGCCTCAGCGGAGGCCGGTCTTGACGGACGCCGGCCTCGGCGCACGCGGGCCTTCCCCTCAACAACTGGGCGCGGATTCAGCGACGACCGCCAGCCTGCTGCCACCCGTAGCCTGGAAGTGTGACAATCGGCGAGATCACCTCCCCCTCCCCGGCGCAGCGGTATGCGGCCGCCCGCCGCCGCGCGGCCACGCCGCGTTTCACGGAATTCGCCGCGGGTTACGACTTTCCGCTCGACCCCTTCCAAGTGGAGGCCTGCCGGGCGTTGGAGGAGGGAAAGAGCGTCCTGGTCGCAGCGCCGACCGGCGCGGGAAAGACCGTGGTCGGCGAATTTGCCGTGCACCTTGCGCTCGCCGGCGGCGTGAAGTGCTTCTACACCACGCCGATCAAAGCCCTGTCCAACCAGAAATATCTCGACTTCGTCCGTCGTCACGGGCCGGACCGGGTCGGCCTCCTCACCGGGGACAACACGATCAACGGTGAGGCGCCGATCATCGTGATGACCACCGAAGTGCTGCGCAACATGCTCTACGCCGGGTCGTCAACCCTGACCGGGCTCGGCTACGTGGTGATGGACGAGGTGCACTACCTCGGCGACCGATTCCGCGGGGGAGTCTGGGAAGAGGTCATCATCAACCTCCCCGAGTCGGTGCGGTTGGTTGCGCTCTCCGCGACTGTCAGCAACGCCGAGGAGTTCGGGGAGTGGCTGATCACGGTACGAGGGGCGACCGAGGTCATCGTCGACGAACACCGGCCCGTGCCGCTCTGGCAGCACATGCTCGTCGGTCACCGGCTCTTCGACCTTTTCGTCGAGGTGGACGGCGAACGCCGGGTCAACCCGCACCTGATCCGCGCCACTCAGGAGGCCGCCCGCCGCCGGCAGCTCGCCGAGACGCGGCGACACCGCTCCAGGCAGCACGGTCGCCGGCGGCCGACGGCAAGCCGGGTGGAGATTGTCGAACGGCTCGACGCGCAGGGCTTGCTCCCCGCGATCATCTTCATCTTCAGCCGGAACGGTTGCGACCAGGCCGTTGAGGAGTGCCTTCGCAGCGGGCTGCGGCTCAACCGCCCGGAGGAAGCCGACGAGGTTCAGGCAATTGCCGAAGCGCGGGTCGCTGGGATCGCCGACGGCGACCTGCGCGCGCTCGGATACGGCACGTGGGTCGAAGGGCTGCGCCGCGGGATCGCCGCCCACCACGCCGGAATGCTGCCGATCTTCAAGGAGACCGTCGAAGAACTCTTCGCCGCCGGGCTGGTCAAGGTTGTGTTCGCCACCGAGACCCTGGCCCTCGGCATCAACATGCCGGCCCGGACCGTCGTCCTGGAACGCCTGATCAAGTGGAACGGTGAGGAGCACACCCCGGTGACCCCGGGTGAATACACGCAGCTCACCGGCCGAGCCGGACGGCGGGGCATCGACGTCGAAGGCCACGCGGTGGTCTGTTGGGCCGAGGACGTCGACCCTGGCGCGGTAGCCGGACTCGCGTCCCGGCGTACCTACCCGCTGCGGTCCAGCTTCCGGCCGTCGTACAACATGGCCGTCAACCTGGTCGGCCAGGTGGGCCGCGAGCGAGCCCACGCCCTCCTGGAAGCGTCGTTCGCCCAGTTCCAGGCCGACCGGGCGGTCGTCGGCCTGACCCGCCAGATTCGGCGCAACGAAGCAACCCTCGCCGAGTACCAACGGGCCATGCAGTGCCACCTGGGCGACTTCGCGGAGTACGCTGCACTGCGCCGCGAATTGTCCGACGTCGAAGCCGCCGCCAGCCGCGAAACGGCCCAGCTTCGGCGGGCGGCGGCCGCCGAATCCCTGCTCCGGCTCCGCCCCGGGGACATCGTGGCCCTGCCGATGGGACGCCGCGGCGGGCTCGCCGTCGTCCTGGACACCGGACTCATCGGGGGAGAAGCCCGGCCGGTGGTGCTCACCGAAGAGCGGCGGGTCAAACGGCTCACCGTGGTCGACGTACGCGGCCCGATCGAACCGGTCGGACGGCTGCGGATTCCGCGGAGTTTCAACCCGCGCAGCGCCGCTGACCGGCGGGATTTGGCCGCCGGCCTGCGGTCGCGGCAGCGTGACGGCGTCCTGGCAGCCCATCGGGAGCGCCGGACCGCGACGGGCTACGAGGAGCGCATCGCGGACTTGCGGGCTGCGCTGCGCCGCCACCCCTGCCACGGCTGCACCGACCGGGAGGAGCACGCCCGGTGGGCGAACCGCTCCTGGCAACTGGAACGGGAGATTGAGACGCTGCGCCGCCGGGTCGAGGGCCGGACCGGCAGCCTTGCCCGCACCTTCGACCGGGTCTGCGACGTCCTCGGCGACCTCGGCTATCTCGCCGGCGAGGACGTGACCGAGGACGGCCGCCGCCTTGCCCGGCTGTACACCGAGCTTGACCTGGTCGCCGCCGAGTGCCTGCGCCGGGGCGTCTGGTCAGGACTTACGCCGGCGGAGCTGGCCGGGGCGGTCGCCGTCCTGGTGTACGAACCCCGGGAAGATGAACCGGCGGTGGTGCGGTTGCCCGCGGGCCGGCTCGCCGAGGCGTGCGCTCGCACGATCGACGTCTGGCGTGACCTTACCGAGGTGGAGCAGCGGCACCGGTTGAACTTCCTCCGCGAACCGTCACCGCGGTTCGTGACCGCCGCCTACCGCTGGGCCCGCGGCGCCGATCTCGAAACGATCCTCGTCGAACAGGACATGTCGGCGGGCGATTTCGTCCGCTGGACGCGGCAACTCGTCGATCTTCTCGGCCAGATCGAGCAAGCCGCGGACGGGGACCTGCGTGCGGTTGCGGCGGCGGCGGCCGGGTCGCTGCGCCGAGGGGTGGTCGACTACACGCCGGTCGCGTGAGACCGCGCTGCTCCCGTCGCGTGGCCGAGCGCGTTGAGCAGCCGGTGCACCGGGCCGGCGAGGCCAAGCTCATCGGCCAGGGCGCCAAGGTCGGCCGCAGGCCGGACGCCGCTCACCGGAACGGGCGCCGTATCGATCGGCACGTCCCGGCGTACGGTGACCACGATGTGCGCAGCAGCCAGGTAGGACGCGGCGGAACTGATGCGCTCCCGCAGCCGGGCCGGGACGTCCGCTGACCCAGCCGCGCACGCGGCGAGCAGCGCATCGACGCTGCCGAAGGTTCGCAGCAGCCGGGCCGCCGTCTTCTCACCGACCCCGGGTATGCCGGGCAGCCCGTCGCTGGGATCGCCGCGGAGCATTGCGAAATCGGCATAGCTGGACGCTGGGACGCCATACCGGTGCCGCACGTACCCGTCGTCGACGACTTCTGCGTCACGCACCCCGCGCTGCACGTACAAAACGCGGACCGGCTTGGCATCGTCCACGACCTGAAAAAGGTCACGGTCCCCTGTGGCGATATCGACCGGTCCCGGGTGCCGGGCGGCAAGCGTCGCGAGGGCGTCGTCGGCTTCGAAGCCGGGAACCGCGACGACGGCAATGCCCAGCGCCTGAAGCACCTTCGGAATCAGCGGAATCTGCACCGCCAATTCCGGCGGAACGATTTCGGAGCCGTCCGACGCCGCTCGATGCGCTTTGTAGGCGGGCAGAGCGGCAACCCGGAACGCCGGCCGCCAATCCGGATCCAGGCACACGGCAAGAAACTCCGGTTCTGACAAGCGAATGAGCGTCACGAGGGCGTCCAGAAGACCGCGGACGGCGTTGACCGGCGTCCCGTCCCGCGCGGCAAAACGCTCCGGGACGCCGTAAAAAGCGCGGAAATACAGGGACGCCGCGTCGACCGCCAATAATTTCCCAACCGGCGGACGCGGCGGAGCGGTGGACGGTGATGACACCATTCCGTCAGCGTAGATGTGCCGCTTCAGGGTCTGCGCGTCGACTAGCGTTGAGATCGTGCGTGTGGTGCGCGACATGCCGTCCCCCGAGAGCGAAGAACTCCTGCACGTTGTCACCGACATCGCCGCCCGCGAATTGCGGCCACGGGCAGCCGAGGATGAACGAAACGGCCGTTTTCCCCGCGACATTTTCCGGCTGCTCGGCGGGATTGGGCTGCTCGGATTGCCGTACCCCGCCCGCTACGGCGGCGGAGAGCAACCCGCCGTCGCATACCTGCAGATTCTCGAAGAACTCAGCCGGGCGTGGCTCACGGTCGGCCTCGGCGTGAGCGTCCACCTCCTCGCCTGCTACCCGCTTGCCCGCTTCGGCACCGACGAACAGCGCGACCGATGGCTCCCTGCGATGATCGGCGGCGGGCTGCTCGGCGCGTACTGTCTCTCCGAGCCGCACGCCGGGTCGGACGCCGCCGCGCTGCGCACCCAGGCTGAACCCACCGCGGCGGGCTACCGCCTCTCCGGGACGAAGGCGTGGATCACGCACAGCGGGCACGCGGATTTCTACACCGTGATGGCCCGCACCTCGCCGGACCGTGACCACGGCATCAGCTGCTTTCTCGTATCCGCGGACGCACCCGGCCTCCAGGCCGGCGTCCCGGAACGGAAGATGGGGCTTCGCGCCTCGCCAACCGCGCAGCTCCATCTCGCCGACGTTGTCGTCGAGCCAAGCCGGCGGATCGGGGCCGAAGGGGAGGGACTCCGCATCGCCCTGGCCGCGTTGGACGTCGGCCGGCTGGGCATCGCCGCGTGCGCCACGGGCCTCGCCCAGGCGGCGTTGGACGCCGCCGTCGACTACGCGGCACAGCGGCACCAGTTCGGCCGTCCGATCCGGGAATTCCAGGGGGTGGCCTTTCTGCTGGCCGAGATGACCGCCGCGGTGGCAGCGGCGCGTGCGACGTACCTGGCCGCGGCCCGAAGCTTGGACGCGGGTCGGGTGGTGACCCGCGATGCGGCGATCGCCAAGCTGATCTGCAGCGACACCGCGATGCGCGTCACCACCGATGCCATCCAGATCTTCGGTGGTGCCGGGTACGTCGAGGACTACCCCGTGGAGCGGTACTTTCGGGAAGCCAAAGCCCTGCAGATCGTCGAGGGGACGAACCAGATTCAGCGCCTCGTCATCGCCCGGACGCTGGGCCGCGACACGGCGGACGACGTCCCGACTGGACATCCCCGCCGGATTACGGCAGGGTAACGACAGCACCGTCTCCGCGGAGGACCACCTGTGCTGCGCCGTCGCCTGCTCGCCCGGTTCGCTCTGACCGCCGCTACGGCGTCCGCATTGCTCGCCCTGCCGCTGGCTGCGACGAGCCGTGCGGACAGCGCCGGCACTCTGGTCACCCTGATCGAGCAGGCCCGCGCCAACGCGAACCTCCCGCCGCTCGCGGTGCGTTCCGACCTGACCGCGGCGGCGCAGGCGCAAGCCAATCGCATGGCGGCATCGCACACCCTGTACCACACACCGAACCTCGGATCGGTGATCTGCTGCTGGCAGAAGATCGGCGAGAACGTCGGCGAGGGCGGCTCGGTCGTCGTCGTCCACCAGATGTTCATGAGCTCAGCGCCGCATCGAGCGAACATCCTGGACCCGGCGTTCCGCCAAGTGGGTATCGGCGTGGCAGCCGACGGCTCCGGCACGCTTTGGATCTCAGAGATCTTCCGGGCACCGCTCGGCGCGCCCGCGAACCCCCCTCCGACCTCGCATCCGTCCTCTGGACCGGTGACGTCGGTCGCGCCCGCGGTAGTCGCCGCGCCACCCGCCACCCCCGCGCCACCCGCCACTCCGGCGCGCGTGCCGCCGCACGCCGTCTCTCGGGACGTGCCCGGCGGACGTCCGGCGCTCGTCGCGGCGCCCTACCTGACCCGGCTGGCGGCGGTCATTGTCGTCGGCGGCGACCCGGTCAGCCGGCTCCTCGATTTCGCCCTCCGCGCCGCGCCCTCCTGACCTGCGAAGACACGCGTTTTCGCAGGTCAGCGTGGCCTTGACAGCAGCGGGAGATGACGCGGTAAGTTCACGAGCCGACCACCGAGCACTGCCCGGATGTCGTTCGGCCACCGTCACGGTGCCTGCTCACCAACCCGGGTCGGCGCGCCAGCGCCGAGACCAGGCCCGGGCAGCCGAGCACCGGGGCCAGACGAGGGGGGTGCGATCTGCAGAAGGGCCGGACGTCCAGTAGACAACGGCGATTCTCTGACGGCCAGTGAGAGACCGCCGGTCCGAAGGGCGTCCGGCCCTCGCCGTGCCACCGGCCGTACTCTTGCCGATGTGTCAGACGTTTCCGCGATCGGATGACGCCGGTGGCCCCAGACCCGGTCATCGCCGGACTGGCCACTCTTGCGCGCCGGAATGCACGCCACCACCCGGCCGGCGGGCGACGCCGGTGGGAGCGGTTCGCCGCTGAGCTGCTCCTTGGCGCCGCCGCTGGCGGCGTGCTCTGGACGGCGTTCCCGCCCGTCGCGTTCTGGCCGTCAGCGCCGATCGCCGTTCTGGTGCTCACCCTGGCTATTCGGCGATCAACAGCACCGAGATCGTACAGCGATCGGCTCCTCCGCCGGATCGGCCGGGCCGCCGGCGTCGGGTTCATCGCCGGTCTTGCCTTCTTCGTTCCGTTGCTCAGCTGGCTGACCACCGTCACGCCGCTCGCCTGGCTGGTGCTCGCCGTCGCCGAGGCCGGGTACTTCGCCGCCTTGGGCGCAGCACTGGCGTCGATCCGCAGACTGCCGGGCTGGCCGGTCTGGGCCGCCTGCCTGTGGGTCGCCGAAGAGCTGATCCGGGACCGCTGGCCGCTGGGCGGCTTCACCTGGGGACGGCTCGCGTTCAGCCAACCGGACACGCCGTTCACCGGGCTCGCCGCACTCGGGGGTGCGCCACTCGTCTCCTTCGCCGTCGCCGTCACCGGCGGTCTGCTCGCCTGGGCGTTCGTCGCCTTCCGGAACCGAGCGACGACGTCTGCCATCGTCGCCGTCCTCGTCGCTGCCGCGATTCCCGCTCTCGCCACCGGGATTCCGCGTCCGACGAAGGGAACCCGATTGCAGGTCGCGGTGATTCAGGGCAATGTGCCGCATCCCGGCACGCACTTCCTGGGTCGAGCCCAGCAAGTGCTCAACAACCATCTGCGGGAAACCGCGGTGCTGGAAACCGGGGTACAGGACGGTCGGTGGAGGGCACCGAATCTGGTCATCTGGCCCGAGAACGCCTCTGACGTCGACCCCCTCCAGACCGCATCCGCCCGGACGGCGATCCAACAGGCGGCCGACGAGCTCGGGGTTCCGCTCCTCGTCGGAGCGGTCGTGGACGCCGGCCCGGATCACCTGCGCAACGAGGGCATCGTCTGGCAGCCGCGGACCGGTCCTGCGGCGTCGTACGCGAAACGCCACCTGGTGCCGTTCGGCGAGTACATCCCGTGGCGTGGGCTGGTCTCGCATCTGACGAGCCTCGTCAACCTGGTGCCGTGGAATTTCCTGCCGGGACATGGGAACGGCGTCCTCGACACCGGCGCAGCCCGGTTGGCGGACGTGATCTGCTTCGAGATCGCCTTCGACGACACGGTACGCAGCGGCGTGGTCGGCGGCGGGCAGCTCATCGTCGTGCAGACCAACAACGCGACGTACATGCGCACCGCCGAGCCCGCACAGCAGCTGGCGATGTCCCAGCTGCGTGCCGTGGAGCACGGCCGGGCGGTCGTCGTGGCGTCCACGAGCGGGATCAGCGCGGTCATCAGTCCCGACGGCCGCGTCGTCGCCCGGACCGCCCAGTTGACGCCCGCGGTCCTGGACGAAACCGTGCCGCTACGCTCAACACTCACCGTGGCGGACCGGCTGGGCGCGGCACCCGAGTGGGTGCTCGGCATACTCGGCCTACTGGCCGTGCTCATCGGTCTCGTCACCGAGAGGCTGCGCCAACGGGAGTAGAGGGAGCATCGTGGACATCGCAGATCTCGGCCGAATCCTCGTCGTCATACCGACCTACCAGGAGCGGGACAACCTCCCGGGGGTCGTGGCCCGGGTGCGCGCTGCCGTGCCGAGCGCGGACATCCTGATCGCCGACGACAACAGCCCGGACGGCACCGGAAGGCTGGCCGACGAGCTTGCCGAGCGCGATGCGCGGATTCACGTCCTGCACCGGCCCGGCAAGGCGGGTCTCGGTGCCGCGTACCTCGCCGGTTTCCGTTGGGCGCTGGACCGCGGTTACCAGGTGGTCGTCGAAATGGACGCCGACGGCTCACACCGTCCGGAGCACCTGCCGGAAATCCTCGCCGCCCTGACGGACGCCGACGTCGCTCTCGGCTCCCGGTGGGTGCCCGGGGGAGCAGTGGTGAATTGGCCCAAATCCCGGGAAGCCCTGTCCCGTCTGGGAAATGCCTACGCCCGAACGGTTCTGGGCATTCCGGTCCGTGATGCCACCGGCGGCTTCCGGGCCTACCGGGCGAACGTGCTGCGAGCCATTCCGTTGGACGACGTCCGGTCGCAGGGCTATTGCTTCCAGGTCGACCTTGTCCTCCGCAGCATCGAACACGGGTTCCGGGTCGTCGAAGTCCCGATCACGTTCGTCGAACGCGAGCACGGTGCCAGCAAGATGAGCCGGGCCATCGTCGCTGAGGCGCTCTGGCGGGTGACCGTTTGGGGTGTCCAGCGGCGGCTCGGACTACGGTCAACCCCGGCGCGACCCGCCGTCCCCGATTCGGTCGGGGGCTGACTCACGCGACGACGCCCGCAACCACCGACGCCCGGTATGCGCGCCTCCGACGGCCCACCGGGGCTATGCCGGCCCGGTCGCACCGCGCCGCGCCGGGGTTGGCCGGCTCGCCGGGGCTGGCCGGCTCGCCGGGGCTGGCCGGCTCAGGACGACGTACCGCGGCTCTTGCGCAGTTCGGCGAGGCGCTCCTGCAGCAGAGCCTCCAGCTCGGGGATGCTGCGCCGTTCCCGGAGCATGTCCCAGTGGCTGCGGGCTGGTTTCGTCTTGGGCGCCGGGGGAGGCCCGGTGTCCTCTCGCCGCGCGCTCGCCCCGCAGAACCGGCACTCCCAGACCGCAGGGACCTGAGCATCAGCGGCGAACGGCACCTCCAGCTGGTGACCGTTGGGACAGGTGTACTTTGCGATCTGACGCTGCGCCGGCTCAGTCCCCTCGTCGTTCTCGTAACTCACGGCGCCCAAACGGCTACCTCGCAGCGCTCGCTCCGCCATCGTGCCTCCTTCGGATCGACTCCGCGATCCGTTTCCAACACCGCTGTGTCTTCCAGCATGCCCGATCCCGGTAGGGTAGGGGACTGCCGCCTCCCGACCCGCCAGGACGCCGATGACCAACCGCCCGACCCTGCCGCCGCAAATCCGTCAGACACAGGTCATCGCCATCATCCGGGGAAACGACGTCCGACGCCTCAGCGCGGTGGTCGACGCTCTTTTGGACGGCGGGCTGCGCTGCGTCGAAATCACGATGACCATACCGGACGCTCTCGGCGTGCTTCGCGACATCGTCGCTGCCGTCGGAGACCGGGCATGTGTCGGCGCCGGTACCGTCCTTGACACCGACCAGGCGAGAGCGGCCCTGGACGCCGGAGCCCGATTCCTAGTCGCTCCGTGCCTGGTGCCGGAGGTCATGACGGCCGTACCTGCGGATGTCCCGGTGATCCCGGGCGCGTTCACAGCCACGGAGATCCTGGCCGCATGGCGTTCCGGCGCGGCCGCTGTGAAGGTGTTTCCCGCGGCCACCGGCGGACCCGGCTATCTGCGGGACATCCGGGGACCGTTGCCGGACATTCCGCTGATCCCAACCGGCGGGATCGCGGTTGGCGATGTTGCGGCGTATCTAGCCGCCGGCGCGGTGGCCGTCGGATTGGGTGGGAGTCTCCTCGGCGACGCACTCGCCGGTGGCGATCTCACGGCGCTCAAAGGCCGAGCCGCCGAGGCACTCGCAGCAGCTCGGTGCGCGAGGTCCGGATGACGGCAATTGAGGTGCCCACCACAGCCGCGTCGGCGGGGGCTGTCGAGTTCTGCACCATCGGGGAGACCATGGGGTTAATCGGCGCGACCGAGGTCGGGCCCCTCCGCAATGGTGCGTTGATGCGCCTGGGGCTGGGCGGCGCGGAGTCCAATGTGGCTATCGGCATCCGCCGGCTCGGTCATTCGGCCGCCTGGATCAGCCGGGTCGGTGACGATCCGCTCGGTGCGCTGATCGTGCGTGAGCTGCGTGCGGAGCAGGTGAACGTGGACTACGTCCGGGTCGACCCCGGAGCGCCGACTGGTCTCATGATGAAAATTCAGCGGACGGCGGCGGCGTCCGAGGTGCATTACTTGCGGAAGGGGAGTGCGGCAGCTCACCTCGCACCAGCAGACGTGCCAGCGGAGGTCGTCAGTCAGTCACGCATCCTGCACGTCACCGGTATCACGCCAGCACTCAGCTCCTCGGCACACGCTGCGATCCGGACCGCGGTGGACATCGCGAGGAACGCGGGCGTAACGGTGAGCTTCGACGTCAATCTGCGGACACGGCTCTGGCGAGACGCGGATCCGCGGCCGGTGCTGCGCGAGTTGACGGCGCTGGCCGACGTCGTCTTTGCGTCGGAACACGAAGCGGAGCTGCTCGTGACGGCCACGGATCCGGTGGAGGCCGTCCGAGCGCTCAGCGACCTTGGACCTCGTACGGCGGTGCTCAAGCGGGGAGCACAGGGCTACGTCGCGTATGTCGACGGGGAAATTTTCCACGACACGGCCATTCCGGTACCCGTTGCTGACACTGTCGGCGCCGGTGACGCGTTCGTTGCAGGATTTCTGGCCGGTGTGCTTGACGATATGCCGGCGTCCGAGGCACTGTCGCTGGCGAATTACTGCGGGGCACTCGTTGTTGCCGCCGTCGGAGATTGGGAAGGGCTGCCGACACATGCTGAGATAGCGGAATTCCGCGCTCGGCGTGACGCGGTGTCCCGCTAGCCGGCAGAATGCAGCGGACACCCGAACGGCCTGAAGCGGCGCTCGTCCCCACGACGTGTGCCAACGCCTGATTCTTTCCGGCAGTTCAACGGGAGACGCCGTCCGTCAATCCTGTCGTGAAAATCCCACGGCGTCATTGAGCCGGTGCCGCGCGTAATACCGGCCGACCCGGGTGCGATTTCCACAAATACTCGCCGAACACCAACGTCTCCTCGCATGCGTTGCGGCAAAAAGGAGCGTGCAGTCCGCGGCGGCGCATTCACGTACCAGAACGGCAAGGGGACTGGCGAGAAACTCCACCGTGGCTTCGGCGAGCGCGGCCAACAATTGCGCTTCCGGCGAGCCGATACGCGCAGTGTCGACGCGCACGCCGTCGTCCCAGGAAAGCTGCGGAAAACTCGGCGCCGCACGGAGCAGCTCATTTACCGCCTGCATGGCATCGGCCGGAAGCCGGTCACCAAAGCGGGCGGCGTCAACCAGGGTCTGCACGTGGCCGCGTAACGCCCGGACGCGGTCAAGGGTCCGCGCGGTGACCGTGACGACGGGGAGCCGGTCCGCTTCCGCGAGCAGCCACTCCTCCAATCCACCCACCGAGGCCAGCACATCGCCGGCCTCACCGGCGGCGCTGCGCGCGGTGTTGACAAGGTCAAGCGGCAGCGGTTCGCCGATGAGCGGACTGACGATCCGTGCGGGCATGTTCGGTAATGGTACGCCGACCAGTGCTCGCATTAAAGAGCCGCTGGGTAAGAGCCGCCGTCTGGGGCGCTGCCAGCGACGTCGCGGCGCAGGGTCGACCCGGTTGCCCCTAAGGCAGGGAGCGTTGGCGCTGCGCGTTCAGCGGTGCGCGCGCAGTCGGGACAGACCAGCGATTCCCACTGTTATGCAGGCTGCCGCCAAGCCGATCAACGCACCGAAGATCGCCCCTTCAACCGCCGCGAACGGCGACGTCGGCAGGTAGGTGCGCACACCGACGATAAATCCAGCAATCGCCCCAAGAACCGCGCCGACGGCGAGTCCCGCGACGAGGACGTCGCTCACGCTCCGCGGCGGTCGACTCACGGTCTGCCGCAGTTGGACGAGCCGGTTTGCGGGGAGTGCCTGCGCGCCAAAAGCGACGAGGGGTCCGACAAGAACCGCAGCAACGATACCGACGAGGACGAGCGCCACTTCGACCGCGACCGGCACGTCAATGGGACCGCGGTAGAACTCGGCCGCTAGGAGTTCCGCGACCGTGGCGAGCAGGCCCGAACCCAGTTGTGCCGCCCGCTTCGACGTCGTCCGTGCCGCGATCGCGCCGAGAATTCCCCCATTCAACGCGCCGATAACAATTCCCGCCAGCGCGCCTTCGGCCGCTCCAGCTGCCGTCCCGACAAACAACCAATGCACCGAGCCGGCGATGCCTCCGAGTGCCGTGCCGATACACCCAAAGCTTGCGATACCTCGTGCGACGGTGGCCTTGCTCATCACGGCCTCCTCCCAGTCGGAGCATGCACCTCGATCATAACGGTCGCCGGTGGAGTGGTTCGACAGCGTGATGCAGCAGAACGCGAATTCTCATTACCGACAGGGGAATGCGCGGTGCCAGTACGTGAAATTCACTTTCGCGCGGCGACGAAAACCCAGACGCGCCCGGAACGGGAACATTACCCCGAAGAACCCTTGCCACGTCGTCCGCCGGCCTGGCGCCGTCCGTGCCGCGTGGTAGCCTCGCGCCTATCGACGAGGCGAATACGGAGGTCCGCGGTGGCTGGCTCACGATCACGAGGACGGACCGAGGAGACCGGCAGGTGGACCGCGGAGGAGCGCCGTGCGATGAAGGAACGCGCGGCGGAAATCGCAGCTGAGCGCGCCGGAACCGCAACGCCGGCCGAGCAGGAGGCGGCTGTGCTCGCCAAGATAGCCGAGCTGCCGGAGGGCGACCGTGCGATCGCTGAAGACCTCCACAAACTCATCCGCGAATTCGCCCCGACGCTCACGCCTCGGCTCTGGTACGGCATGCCGGCGTACGCAAAAGACGGCAAAGTGCTCTGCTTCCTGCAGCCGGCGTCCAAGTTCAAGGCGCGGTACGCGACCCTCGGTTTCAGTGACGCCGCGCAGCTCGACGACGGCCAGATGTGGCCCACGAGCTTCGCGTTACGCCAGCTCGGCGACGCCGAAGCCACCCGGATCCGTGAGCTGCTCGCCCGAGCCCTCGGAACTGCTTGATCTCGGCGAAGGAAACTCAACCGCACTGCGCCGATAAGAGACATTATGTCAACTAATTCGGATTTCCGGACGTTGACCTCGACCCTGTAACGCGCGACGACCCGCGCCGAGACCGCCGCACGTGCGGATCAATGCGCGCCGGTTAGCGTGAGCGCGGTGTCCACCGTCAGCTCGTCACATGTGCCGCCACGGGCCAGCCACGCCGCGTGGCTGGCCACATTGCTCCTGCTCGCCGCGATCAACATGCGGACGGCCGTCACCAGCGTCGGCCCGCTGCTCGACGTCCTCGAACGCCGGATCGGCTTGTCCAGCGCGATGGCCGGCGTTCTCACCACCCTGCCGGTCCTCGCCTTCGCCGGCCTAGGCGCCCTCACCCCCCGGTTTGCGCGTCGCTTCGGCGAAGCACGGACGCTCGCCGTTGCGTTGGGCGTCATGACCATGGGTGTCGCACTGCGCAGCGTCGTCAACTCAGCGTGGCTCTTCCTCGCGTTGAGTGTGCCCGCGCTTGCGGGCGGAGCAATGGGCAACATCGTGTTGCCGGTCCTGGTGAAACGGCATTTCCCTCGCCGGATCGGCCCGCTCACGGCGGCGTACACCACGGTGATGGCCATCGGCACCACCCTGGCGGCCGGCCTGACCGTGCCCATCGCCGAGCTGCCCGGCCACCTCGACTGGCGACTCGGTGTCGGCGTGTGGGCCATCCCAGCCGCGGCAGCCACCCTGCTCTGGTTGCCGCCGGCGTTCGGGGCACATGGAGTCCGCGTCACCAGCGAACACCGAACGCGACTCCCGCTCCACCGCAGCGGTACGGCCTGGGCGTTGGCCATCCTCTTCGCGTCCCAGTCCATCCAGGCGTACGTGGCGTTCGGCTGGTTCGCCGCCTATTTCCAGGCCGCCGCGCACAGCTCACCCGGACACGCCGGTCTGCTGGTCGCCGTCTTGTCCGCGGTACAAATTCCCGTCTCGCTGCTGGTTCCCGTTCTCGCCGGCCGGCTCAACTCCCAACGCCCCCTGGTCGTCGGGCTCGTCGCGTGCTACCTCGCGGCGTACCTCGGCATGATCGTCTCTCCGCGCGCCGGCGACTGGGCATGGGCGACGCTCGCCGGCATCGGCGGCGGCGTTTTTCCCCTGGTGCTGGCCCTCCTCGGCCTGCGGGCTCGAACCGCGGCTGTCACGCGAACCCTGTCGGCGTTCGCCCAGAGCATCGGATACATCGTCGCCGGCACCGGGCCGTTACTCGTCGGCGTCACGCACGGCGCATTCCACAATTGGATAGGCATGTTTGTCATGCTTTTCACCGCATTGGCGGCGATTCTCGTGAGCGGCTGGTGGGTCGGCGTCCCGCGGTACGTCGACGATGACCTCCCGTCGGCATACTCGCCCGCCATTTCGGGAACCTCCCCGACATGGCAACCGCTGTTGCCGGCGTCCGGTGAGCTCCGCCGCACGGAAGGGACCGAGCAATGAGCATGACGGACGAGGTGACGGAAGCCCTCGAAGAGACCGCCGACGTCGCCCGGAAGACCGCAGCCCATCAGCAGGAAATTGCCGAATTAGCCGACGAAGCACGGACGGCGCATGCGCACGGCGCGTCATGGACCGCGCCCCATCAGGCCCGGCAACTCCGACTCATCCTGGCCATGCTGACCACGTGCATCAGTCAATTGTCCCGCGTACTTGCCCATCTGCGTCGGTCCTGGGCACGCGCTCTGCTCGCGGAGGGACTCTCACTTCGACACATTGCCCGCATCTTTGGTGTCTCCCATCAGCGAATCGCCGCGATTCTTCGACATCGGCACGCACCTGCCCTATTCGGCGGGAACCGCTCGACCACCGGCGAAGACGACGAGTCCGAGAGCGCCGATGAGTACCGCGAGCGCGGGAATGTGGAATAGGTGCAGATGTTGATGGAGGGTTAACGCAGCAATTGCTGCGGCGCCGGGTACTTCGAACAAGATAGCGAGACTGACCACCGTCGGGCTGGTGGTCCGTAAGACATGGTTGAAAACGGAGTGCCCGAGCAACTGCGCTCCCCCGGTCAACGCCAAGATTTTCAGCCACGTCCCCAGCGGGTAGCCGCTGAACGGCACGCGAGCTGCCGCGGCACCGATCGCAAGAGCGCAGGCCGCCGTGCCGTAACAGACCGTCGTGTACAGGACGGTGGACGCCTGGCGGCGGGCGACCGCACCGACGGTGACGTAGCCGGCGGCCAGCATGCCGGCTGCTAGAGCAAGAAGGTCACCAACAAGCGCGGCACGGGAGAACATCACGTCGAAGCCGGTGAGCGCTCCGGTCGCCACAATCGCCAGCGCGATGCCGAGCCAGGCCAGCCGATTGATCACTGCGCCGCGCACCCGTGCCATCAATGCCGACCACGCCGGCTGCGTCGCAACCAGCGCGGTCGCGGAGGCAACCGAACTGAGCTTCACCCCGTATGTCCACGCCGCGAAGTGCGCCGCCAGCAGCAGACCCGCGCCGACCATGGGTCGCCACGTCGTGGCAAGCACCGACCTGATCTCGCGCCGGCGAACGAACGCAACAGGCACCAGGACGCAGCTCGCGATCGCATTGCGCCAGAAGGCAATGGCCAGCGCCGGCATACTGATCGCGGCGATCAGCGGACCGGACGTTGAGACGGCAGTGACCGCTAGCGCGAGCAGGCCGAGATCGGCACGTGCGGGAAGAGCGAGCTCACGCTCCGGCGTAACGACCGACGTCTGACCTCCCATCGCCGCCATGCTGCCAGGAGCGCTCTCCCTGACCTCCGCACCCCACCTCGCCGCGTCACACTCCGGTTCGGCGTCGAACATGTGTTCTAATGGGTGCCATGCGCTGGGACGGCATGCGGATTGACGCCGAGCCGACCGACACGCTCTTTGACTCGAGGTTCCTGGACGGCCCGGCGCGCCGGGTCGTTTCCCCGAACTTCGCCGGCATCACCTTCTTCGAAATACGGGCCCGGTCAATTCTCAACCGGGTACCGGAGACCTCGCGCGTCCCCTTCCGCTGGACCATCAATCCATACCGCGGCTGCTCCCACGCGTGCCGATATTGCTTTGCCCGCAACACCCACACGTATTTGGATTTTGACGCAGGCGCCGACTTCGATTCCAAAATTGTGGTGAAAATCAACGCGGTCGACGTGCTGCGACGCGAACTCGCCCGTCCGACCTGGGGTCGAGAACACGTCGCGATGGGCACCAACGTGGACTGTTACCAGCGGGCCGAGGGGCGCTACCGGTTGATGCCAGGCATCATCGACGCGCTCGCGGAATTCCACACGCCGTTTTCGATTCTCACCAAGGGCTCGCTCATTCTTCGTGACATCGACCATCTGGTGAACGCGGCTCGCCGCGTTGAGGTCGCCACGGCGGTGTCGGTCGGCTTCGTTGACCTCGATCTCTGGCGTGACGTCGAGCCCGGCACGCCGAGCCCGTTCGTGCGACTCGACGTGTGCCGGACGCTCACCGACGCGGGGCTGCGGTGCGGCGTCCTCCTCGCCCCGATCCTCCCGGGCCTGACCGACGACGATGAGCACCTGGCCGCGACCGTCCATGCCGCAGCGAAGGCGGGTGCCAGCCACATCACACCGATCGTTCTTCACCTCCGGCCTGGGGCGCGGGAGTGGTACCTGGGATGGCTCTCGGAACGGCATCCGGAACTCGTTCCGCTCTATCAGCGCCTGTACGGCCGCTCCGCGTACGCGCCGGCGGGCTATCAGGCGTGGGTCAGCCGTCGGGTGACCGACCTCGCCGTTCGCGCCGGCATCGGCGCTGCGGATGAGGCGCAGCGTGCGCCTCGTTGGCGGGATCGGACCCGCCGCTCGGCATAGCCGGGGCCGCGGTCGGCGGCCGCCCGACCGTGTCGCGTCCGGTCCGCTGTGCACCGCTGCCGGCGGATCGGCGCGCTCTCGGCGGGATCGGCGCGTGAACAGCCGGCGCTCGGGCGCGCGAACACCGGGCGCACGCCGGGCATTACCGGTGAGCGCCGACCTCGTGCGTGAGGTGGGTCCGCGGCTCGAGCTGGAATGTCGAATGGGTGACGTCGAAATGGCCGGCGAGGCAATTCTGCAGCGCATCAAGAAGTTGCGGCGCATGGCCGGAGGCAAAGCAATGGTCTTCAAGGACGACGTGCGCAGACAGAGTCGGCAGCCCGGACGTGACCGTCCAAACGTGCAAATCGTGGACGTCGACCACATGCGGGACATCAATCAAATGCGCGCGCACTTCGGCGAGATCGATGCTCTCCGGGGCGGCCTGTAGGAGAATCCGCCCGGCGTCGCGGAGCAGCCGGTACGCCGCCTTGCCCATCAATGCGGCGACAAGCAAGGACGCGATCGCGTCCGCCCGCCCCCAACCGGTGATCAAAATGACTAATCCGGCCGCGGCCGTTCCGGCGAAGGCGTAGACGTCGGTCAGCAGGTGCGCGAATGCGCCACGAATATTCAGGCTGCGGTGCTGTCCACGGGCCAGGACGGCTGTCGCGACCGCGTTGACGATAAGGCCGGCAACCGCCGTCAGCAGAACAATCGAACCGACCACCGAGGGAGCCGACGTCAGGCGGCGAACCGCCTCCACGACGATGACCAGGGCAAGGGCGACGAGCGTCACGCCGTTCACCGCGGCAGCGAGAATTTCCGCCCGCTTGAGTCCGTACGTCCAGACCCCGCCGGCCGGTCGGGCCGCCAGATGCGCGGCCCACAGACTCGCGGCAAGCGCTGCGACGTCGACCAGCAGGTGACCCGCATCCGCCAGCAGGGCCAGCGACCGTCCGGCGATCGCCGCAACGACCTCAGCGACAAGAAAAGCTGAGATCAGGGCGAGGGCGATCCTCAAGTGACGTCGCTGAATCACCTGATCCGCTGGATGCGGCGTCCGGCCGTGTTCACCGTGCATGGCAAAATCATGCCACCGCCTCAGTCTTCGTAGGCGCTCAGCGGCGGGCACTCGCAGACGAGATGTCGGTCGCCGTACGCGCCGTCAATGCGGGCCACCGGCGGAAAATACTTGTTCTCCCGGATTTCCGGCAGCGGGAAGAACGCCTCCTCCCGTGAATACGGATGCCGCCACTCGCCGGCAAGCGCCAATGCGGTGTGCGGTGCATTGCGCAGCGGATTGTCGTCCGCCGGCCACTCGCCCCGCTCCACCCGGGCGATTTCCGCCCGGATCGCCCGCATAGCGGCGACGAAACGGTCCAATTCCGCGAGATTCTCCGATTCCGTCGGCTCGACCATGAGCGTACCGGCCACCGGAAACGACATGGTCGGCGCATGAAAACCGTAATCCATCAATCGCTTCGCCACATCCTCGACGGTGATCCCGGTGCGACGCGTGATGTCGCGCAGATCGAGAATGCACTCGTGGGCGACCAGACCATTCCGCCCGGTGTAGAGCACGGGAAACGCATCGGCAAGCCGCCGGGCGACGTAATTGGCGGCCAGCACCGCGACGTCCGTCGCGCGCCGCAACCCGTCAATGCCCATCAGCCGCAGGTATGCCCAAGAAATTGGCAGCACGCCCGGTGAGCCGTACGGCGCGCCCGCCACCGGCCCGGGGCCGGTGGCGGGTCCGGCCGCGGGATCCAGCGGATGGTTCGGCAGGTACGGCGCAAGGTGCGCCCGCACCCCGATCGGGCCCACACCCGGTCCGCCCCCGCCGTGCGGGATGCAGAAGGTCTTGTGCAAATTCACGTGTGAAACGTCGGCGCCGAACGCGCCGAACCGGGCATAGCCGAGCAACGCGTTGAGATTCGCCCCGTCGAGGTACACCTGTCCCCCGGCCTCGTGCACTCGCTGGCAAATGTCGGTCACGGCTTCCTCAAAAACTCCGTGTGTCGACGGATACGTCAGCATGATGGCCGCCACCTGACCCTGGTGTGCAGCCAATTTCGCCTCCAAATCGTCGAGATCGACGTTCCCGTCCGCGTCGCACCGGACGACAACCACCCGGAAACCCGCCATTGCCGCGCTCGCCGCATTCGTGCCGTGAGCCGACGCCGGAATCAGGCAGACGTCCCGATGCCCCTCACCCCGAGCTTGGTGATACGCGCGAATGGCCAGCAAGCCGGCGAATTCTCCCTGGGAACCGGCATTCGGTTGCAGACTCACCGCGTCATAACCGGTCAGGTCGGCGAGCCAGCGTTGCAAATCCGCGACGATGCGGTGATACCCCGCCGCCTGGTCGGCCGGGACGAACGGGTGAATGTCGGCGAACTCCGGCCAACTCAACGCCTCCAATTCGACGGCCGCGTTGAGTTTCATCGTGCAGGAGCCGAGCGGAATCATCGACCGATCCAAGGCAATGTCCTTGTCAGCCAGCCGACGGAGGTACCGCATCATCGCCGTCTCGGACCGGTACCGGTGGAAGGTGGGATGCGTGAGAAACTCCGAGTCCCGCCGCGGCAACGGTGACGCCGGCAGCTGATGGCTGAGCTCAGTGAGGTGGTTGACATCCGTTGCGATGCCGAACGCCGCAGCCAGCCGACGGAGGTCATCGAGAGTCGTTGTCTCGTCGCAGGAAACGGCGACCGTGTCGGCGTCGACGCGTCGGATATTGATGCCCTCGTCGAGGGCTCGTGCGACGTACCGGTCGGCCTGCCCCGGCACGCTCACCTCCACCGTGTCGAAGAAGTCATCGGTGACCGCGAAATCGGCGCCGCGAAGCAGCGCGGCCAGCGTCCGCGCCGTGTCGTGCACGCGTCGGGCGATGCGTTGCAGCCCATCCGGTCCGTGGTACACGGCGTACATGGCCGCGACCACCGCGAGCAGGACCTGCGCCGTGCAGATGTTGCTGGTCGCCTTCTCCCGCCGGATGTGCTGCTCGCGGGTTTGCAACGCCAACCGGTACGCCGGCCGGCCGTCGCCGTCCACCGAGACGCCGACCAGCCGTCCGGGCAATGAACGGGTGAAGTCGGCGCGTGCCGCAAGAAATCCGGCGTGCGGCCCGCCGTACCAGAGCGGAACACCGAAACGCTGGGCTGAACCGACGGCGACGTCCGCACCCCACTCCCCCGGCGGCGGCAGCAGGGCAAGGGACAGCACATCGACGGCCGCGATGACGAACGCGCCGCGCGCGTGTGCCTCCGCCGTCAGCGCGCGATAGTCGCGGACCCTGCCGCTCGTCCCGGGATTCTGCACCAGCACCGCGAAAAAGTCGCCGTCCGGCAAACCTGCGCCAAGGTCTGCGACGACGACCTCCCACTGCATCGGCTTCGCCCGTGTCTGCAGAACGGCCCGTGTTTGCGGAAAAACGTCACGGTCGACGACGACCCGCCGGCTGGCGGACGTCGACATCCGACGGCATAACGCCACGGCCTCGGCGGCTGCCGTCGGCTCGTCGAGAAGGGAAGCCCCCGCAACGTCCAACCCGGTGAGGTCCTCGATCATCGTCTGAAAGACGAGCAACGCCTCCAGGCGGCCTTGGGAAATTTCCGGCTGGTACGGGGTATACGCGGTGTACCACGCCGGATTCTCCAGCACGTTCCGCCGGATCACCGCGGGCGTGTGCGACCGGTAGTAGCCAAGTCCGATCATCGAGGTGAGCGGCCGGTTCATGCCGGCAATCTCCCGCAGTGCGGCCGTAACCGCTGCTTCGTCCACCGGGGGTGGCAACAGGCTGGGCCGGTCCACAGGGTCACGGATCGCCGGCGGCAGCGCCGCATCCATCAGGGCGTCCAGGCTTGGGTAGCCGACTACCGAGAGCATGCGGGTAATCTCGGCGTCGTCCGGACCGATGTGCCGGCGCAGGAAACCGTCGGCTGCACCAGCTGTGAACGCGTCAGAAACCGGCTGGCCGTGCGGTGCGAGTGTCATCGTCACGAGGGACCTCCGCTGTCACGTAGCAGGTTCCCTCTGTCATCGCACCTGAGAGGTTCGCCGTCCGGCCGGACGACTTTCACCGTCGGTGGCGCGGGGTATCCGCGCGCTTTCCAGAGGTGCCTCGCCCACGCGGTCTTTTCGCCTGAGAGATTCCCGGATGGTTGCTCCTTCGGCGCCCCCCGCCGGCTGCGAAGGGCCTCTCCCGCGTGGGGTCTTCGGCTGTCTTCAGGCTACCCTGCCGCGGAGCGGTCAGCCGGTACGGCGCTGCCGCCGCCTCCGGGCGAGTTCGTCGTTCGGATACGCCACCGCGGAGTCTTCTGCGGCGCGTTCGCTGGGAAACCGGGCGAGCGATCCGCCGACCTCGCGGACGACCTGGCCGACAGCGATGCCGAACACCCCCTGACCACCCTTGACGAGGTCGACGACGTCATCAGCCGAGGTGCACTCGTACACCGTGGCGCCGTCGCTCATCAACGTGACCTGGGCCAAGTCATGCACCCCCCGAGACCGAAGGTGTTCCACCGCAGCGCGAATGTGCTGCAGCGAGACGCCGGTGTCCAGCAGGCGCTTCACCACTTTGAGCACGAGGATGTCGCGGAAGCTATACAACCGCTGCGTGCCCGATCCGGACGCCGGCCGAACGCTCGGCTCGACCAGGCCGGTGCGCGCCCAGTAATCGAGCTGCCGGTAGGTGATCCCCGCGACGGCGCAGGCCGTCGGGCCACGGTAGCCGACGGTCTCATCAACGACCGGTAGATCGTCGGCGAAGAGCGGCTCTTGCTCAGCGACGACCGGCGTCCGATGGGCTCGGATCACCGGACCATCGCGGTCGGCGTCGTTGTGTGTCGCCACGCTTCCTCCAGCATCCGCCACCGGCCTCGACCGTGCGGCGACGCCGGTATGTCCGTCACGGTAGGCACGGGCGCGCACCGAGTCAACGCGACGCGCGGATCCGCGCCGAACCCGCTATCCGGTCGCTTTCCCGAAGTCCTCCGGGGAGATCGAATCGAGGAATGCGCGGAACTTCTCCACCTCGTCCTCGGTGTCCCGCTCCCCGGGCATCTCCACACCGGCCTCTTCGAGCACCTCCTCCGAACCGAAGATCGTCGCCCCGGTCCGGAGCGCCAGCGCGATCGCGTCGCTGGGCCGGGCGCTCACCTGCGGACCACGGTCAAAGACCAATTCGGCGTAGAACACGTTGTCGCGCATCTCGGTGATCCGAACGGCGTTCAGCTTGACCCCGAGCGCGTCGAGCACGTCGCGCATCAGATCATGGGTGAGCGGACGGGGCGGAACGACCCCCTGCTGGGCGAACGCTATTGCGGTGGCCTCGACGGCTCCGATCCAAATCGGCAGATACCGATCCCCGCCGACCTCACGGAGCAGGACAATCGGCTGATTGGTCTGCAGCTCGACCCGCACCCCGACGACCTGCAATTCGTGCATGCTCACCATCCGCGCTCACCGTCATCCATCAGGTTTTCGCCGTACGGCGGCCACGACGTCTTCACGGTACACCGCGCCGCACGGTACACCGCGCCGCGCAAACACCCCGCGCCGAAGCAGGCCAGGCAACCGCCTCACGATCAGCGGGAGAGCAGCGGCCGCAGTCCGGATCGGACCAAGGCCGCATGCAGCCGTACCGACAACGCAGCAATCTCCCGCGCCACCTCCTCGGCCCGGGCACGCGCCTCCGGGCTCCGCTGCCGGACCAGCGGGGTAATCACTTGCTCGACGAGACCCACCTCGCGGTCCGCGGCGGCCCGGAAGGCGCGCAAGTGACGAGGCTCGATGCCGAATCGGGTCAATTCCTTGACCGTCTTCGCGATGGCGAGGGCGGTCCCGTCGTACGTGGAGCCGCGCGGCGCGATGAGACCGAAATTCTCCAGCGTCGCCAATTCCTCGTCCGCGATGCCAGCCGCTTGGAGAAACTCGGCGCGGCTCAGGCGTACCTCGCCGCCGTCGGGGGCAAACGCATCCGGACCGGGCATGCCCTCGCCGCCGACGACACTGACCGGCACCCGGGGCAACCCGGTGCCGCCCGGCAGCGGCGGCTGCAGCCCTTGGTCCAGGGCGTGCAAGTGTTCCTTGATGACGCGCAAAGGGAGGTAATGGTCGCGCTGTGCCGTCAGCACGTACCGGAGCCGGGCGACGTCCGCCGGGGTGAATTTTCGGTAACCGGCGGGCGTGCGCTCAGGTTCGATAAGACCTTCCGATTCGAGAAACCGAATTTTTGAAATCGTCACGTCCGGGAAATCCGGACGCAACTGGGCCAGTACTTCGCCGATGCTGAAGAACGCCCGGGAGACTGACCGGTTGCTCATGGCGATCGTCGCTCCGTCACTCGCCGGGATGCGCGCGCGTCGCCGCGGTCAGGTACACCAACCGGAATTTGCCGATCTGCACTTCGTCGCCGCTGCTGAGCGCCGCCTCATCGATCCGCTCGCGATTGACGTACGTACCGTTCAAACTGCCCACGTCGCGGACGACGAACCCGTTCTCGGTGCGATGAAATTCCGCATGCCGGCGCGAGACAGTGACGTCGTCGAGGAAAATGTCGCTCTCCGGATGACGCCCGACGGTCGTCACCTCCCGGTCGAGCAGGAACCGACTGCCCGCGTTCGGGCCGCGGCGGACGACGAGAAGCGCAGCACCCGGCGGTAACGCCTGTACGGCCTCGGCGTGCAGCGCGAGATCAGCCTCATCCGTCGTCGACGGTTCCCACGCTTCCACGGCACTGATGGAGATCGTTGAGGTCGCGTCACCGCCGCCGACCGGCTGCCCCGGCTTGGTGAGCGTGTTGCCGCAGTGCGCGCAGAACCGGGCATCCTCCGGGTTTTCGCGTCCACACTGCGTGCAGAACACCGTCGGCATCGGTCAGCCTCCCTTTCTCCACCTATGCCAGACGCCGAACCACGGCCTGCGTCAGGTCACGCGGCATCAACCGGTCCCCTCCGCCGCCTCCACCAGGCGACGGTATCCGTCAGCGTCAAGCAATGCCGCCAACTCCGCCGAATCGGATGGGCGAATCTCGAGCATCCACCCGTCCCCGTAGGGATCGGTATTGATCAACTCCGGTCGGGAGGCGAGCTCGTCGTTCCGCGCGACCACCTCCCCGGAGACCGGGGCGTACACGTCGGAGACGCTCTTCGTCGACTCCACCTCGCCAAGCGGCTGACCGGCGACGACCTCGGTGCCCGGAGCGGGCAGGCTCACGTAGACGATGTCACCGAGCGCACGCTGCGCATAATCCGTGATACCGATCCGCACTCGCTCGTCGACAATCCGCACCCACTCGTGCTCGGCGGTATAGCGAACATCGTCGGGAATCACGCTGCCTCCTGGATGGTCGATCGATCGGGCGTCTCCACAGCTCTGCCAATCAGGGCGATCACTTCGTTGAGACCGACGGTACCGGTTCAAGATGCGAGGGTGCCGCCGGGGTTCGGACGACCGTGATCTCGACCCGCTCGTGCCGCACCACCGTACCGCGGGCGTTCTTGCTCTTGAGGGTGTCGAGCACACCGCCCGGAATGCCAAGGGCGCGATCGAGGGTCTGCGGGTCACCGATCGCGACGACGTCGTACGGCGGGGCCATTGCGACGCCGTCCACGACAATGCCCTGGCCGTCCGACGCGTTGAGCACGTAGCTGCTGGCAATCAGCCGGACGTCCGGCTGAGCGGCCGACGGGCCGGCTCCGTTCGCAGGCGTCCGGGTCGAGGGCAACGGCGAACCCTTGATTTCGATCGCTTCCGCCCCGGCGTCCCGCAATTCCTGAATGGTGTCGACGAGCACGTCGGCGGTGACGGCATGGGTGGGGTCGTCAATCGCCAGATCGATGCCGGGCCCGGCGACGGGAACCGTGCCGGCGTAGACCTCCAGTGCCTCCAGTTGCCGCTGTGCTTCCGTGAGTGCCGCCCGGGTCTGATCGGTGCCGCTGGTCAGATCGTTCAGGGTGCTCTCCTGGGCGGCGATTTGCGCACGCAGTTGATCCGCGCGGGTGTTGAGATTGTCGAGGACGTCGACCAGGTCGGGTTGCCGGGCGGCCTTCAGCTTCGCCGAGGCGGCGGTGTCCACCTGGGTCACGATGGCGAAACCGAGCAGCCCACAGAGCACCGCAATCGCGAGCTGGCCGCGAAACGGGCCGAACCGCCGGCCGCGACGCGCCCCGCCGGCGGACTGCTCGTCCACAGACTGCTCAGCCATCCCTGCCTCAACCCACGTCAAGCCCGGAACACGTGCCGGCGAATCGCCGCTGCGTTGGAGAAAATCCGGATGCTCAACACGACGACCACACCGGTGGACATCTCGCTTCCGACACCCAGTTGATCTCCCAAGAACACGATCAACGCCGCCACCAGCACGTTCGCGATAAACGACACGACAAAGACTCGGTCGTCGAAGAGACCGTCGAGCATGGCCCGCACCGCACCGAAGACCGCGTCCAACGCGGCAATGACCGCAATCGGCAGGTACGGCTGCAAACCCGCCGGAACGCTCGGATGCGCAATCAGCCCAACCACGATCCCGATAGCGAGTGCGAGTGCGGGTATCACCGGACCTCCGCGACGGTTGACCAAGTGCCTGCGGACATCACGATCCCCCCGGGCGACTGAGGACCTGCGCGTAGTGGATGACGATAGTGCCCGCCGCCGGCAGGGTGAGCCGTGACCTGGCGGTAACGGTGAACCGGAGTCCGTAAACCTGCTGCCAGGTCTGGTAAAGCGCCGCCGTCTGGGTGGCCAGGAAGCGGGCCGCAAGGTCCGGCGGGCCGACCGCATCGATCCGGTACGGCGCGGCAATCGCCCGGTAATCGACGAGGATCGCCGAGCCGGCTTGCCGGATCGCGGTCGTCGCGGTCAGTCGCTGGCCGCCGACGGCAATCGCCTCAGCGCCGCTGGCGAAAAGCGCGTTAACTACAGCCTGCAGGTCGCGATCGTAGACCGTGCCGAGCGCGTCGGTCCGCTCGTCCCCCGTTCGAGGCGCATCGGCGAGGGTGACCTCCGCCCCCGGACCGGCAACCGGGGTCGCCCCGGTGAGGAGTGATAGGCGGTCCAGTTCGGCCCGCAGCGCGGCGCCTTGCGTCGACGTGGACAGCGCGGCATCCCGGGCACTCGCGATCTCAGCCCGCAAGTCGTTCGCTCGACTGCGTAACGCATCGACAACCGCACTCTGACTTTCGATGCTGCGAAGCAGCGCCGCCCGGTCGCGCGCAGCGGCGGCGGCGTTCTGCCGGGTCGTCACCCAGGACGTGGCAAACAACACACCGGCCGCCGCGAGCACAACTGCCGCAATCGTCGCCGAGAACCGGCCGATCGCCGGCCGCTGCGCCGCCCCCGGCGGCGATATCCCACGACGCCGCGCCGCCTCGTAGTACCCCTCGTCGAGCGCATGCGCCGCTACGTCGGCAAGCAACGACATCGATGCGTCCGGACGAGACTGCCGCGGCGCCTCGTGCCGCGGCTGACGCGCCGCTGTTTCACTTGTCATCTGTTTCACTTGTCATCGATCAGCCGGCAATCGCGTCGATGACGCTGGCCCACTTCTCCAAGAGCTCGGTCGCCGCATCGGCATCCGGTGCCTCCGCCCAGAGGTGCGTGATCGCCTCGGCCGGGTCAGGCAGCACGAGCACCCACGACTGCTCATCTTCGACGATGCGAACCCCGTCGGTGGTCTCCACCGGCTTGCCACCGGCGGCGTGCAGCACCGAGCGCATGACCAGCCCCTTGGCCGCCCACGGAGTCGGCACGACACGCCGCAGCACGTGAGCTTGCGGGATGCGACCGTCGATCTGGCTCAACGTGAGCTTGGTCCGGGCAACCAACCCGGTCAACCGCACAAACGCAGCGAGCCCATCGAGCGCGGCGCTGAATTCCGGGACGATGTATCCCCCGCGTCCATCGCCGGCGAAGATGACGTCACCACGTCGCGCCGCCCGCGTCAGCTCGCTCGGCGCCGTCGGCGTCCACTCGATCGTCGCGCCATGGAACCGGGCCACCGCCTCGGCAACCCGGGTGGTCGTGACCGGCAAGGCGATCCGCCCGCCGCGGCGTTCCGCGGCAACGAGGTCCATGAAGACCAGTAGGGCTCGGTCATCGTGGATGATGACGCCGCGTTCGTCGACCAAACTAAGACGCTCGCCCATCGCGTCGAACCGGACGCCGAAGGCCGCGTGCGACGACGACACCAAGTCACCAAGCCGTTCCAGGGCGCGCATGTGTTCCGCGGTCGTCTCGGTCGGCGACAGCTCGTCGAGACGATTGTTGACGGTGAGGACGTCAACCCCGATCCGGCCCAGCAGAGTAGGAAGCACCAACGCGGCTGTCCCGCCCGCCGTGTCCAGCACAACCTTCAGCCCGGCCTCAGCGATCCCCGAGGTGTCAATACACCGAAGCGCTTCTTGGGAGTAGGTTTCCAGCGTTCGGTACGGCACGGTGATATCCGCGATTTCGCCGGGAAATGCGCGCCGGAATTCCTGCCGGGAGAAGACCCGCTCCAGTCGCCGTTGCTGTGCCGGGGAAAGGTCGGCGCCGTTCTCGTCCAGCAGCGTGACATCCACGCTCTGTGCGTCACCGGGCGTCGTCCGCACGATCACTCCGCCGACGGCGTCCGAATGCGCGATTTCGAACCGGGCCACCGGCGCGGGAATCGCCTCCAGGTCGCGGACGTTGACGGCGCTGGCAGTCAATGCGCTGATCATCGCCCGGGCCAGCGCGCGGCCCGCGCGGGAGGCATCCCGGGAAACCGTGACGACGTCCCCCTTGCGCAGCGTCGTGGCGTACGCCGCACCCAGCCGCACTGTGTGCTCAGGGGTTATCTCGACATTCACCAGGCCGGAAATGCCGCGGGGTCCGAAAAGCGCCCGTTGCCCGCGGGATTCCCAGATAACGCTGGTATTGACGACGGCGCCGGCTTCGATTGTCTTGAACGGATAAACACGGACACCCGACGATAAGAACGCCTCCTCCTCCACGACACACTCATCGCCGACCACCGCGCCCTCTTCAATACGAGCGCCGCGCATGACATCCGTATTCTTTCCGATAATGCAACCGCGCAGCGTCACCTGCGGTCCAATAAAGGCATTGTCGTGCACCACCGCGCGATGCAGCACCGCGTGACGCTTGACCACCACATTGCTGCCAAGCACAGAGTATTCCCGCACCTGGGCGTCCGCCTCGACTTTCGCATAATCGCCAATGAAGAGCGGGCCTTCGAGAACGGCGTCGGGATCGACATCCGCACCCTCGCAAATCCAGACTCCCGGCCGCACCTCGAAACCGTCGATGTCGACATCCACCACCCGGTTGAGAACGTCAGCCTGCACCTTGAGCAGGCTCTCCAGGGTGCCGACGTCTTCCCAATACGCGTCGGTGACGTACCCGTACAACGGTGCCCGCGCCGCTAACAATTGCGGAAAAACGTCATGCGCCCAATCCGTCGGCTCGCCGACCGGCACGTAGTCCAGAATTTCGGGTTCCATAACGTACACGCCGGTGTTGACCGTGTCGGAGAAGACCTGACCCCAGGTGGGCTTCTCCAGGAACCGCTCGATCCGGCCCGAGTCATCGCAGATGACCACGCCGAATTCCAGTGGATTCGGCACACTTTTGAGCGCAACCGTCACCAGGGCCTGCTGGGCACGGTGAAACGCCAGCATGTCGCTGATGTCAATGTCTGTCAGCGCGTCCCCGGAGATGACGACGAACGGGCCGTCCCGCAGCTCCGCTTCGGCGTTCTTCACGCTGCCGGCGGTACCGAGCGGCCGCTCCTCGGTGGCGTATTGCAGGCGCATGCCGAGCTCGTCGCCGTCCCCGAAGTAATTGCGGATGAGGGACGCGAGGAATTGCACCGTGACAACGGTCTCGGTCAGACCATGCCGTCTCAGCAGGCGCAGGACGTGTTCCATAATCGGCCGGTTCACCACCGGCAGCAGCGGCTTGGGCTGATTGGCGGTCATCGGACGGAGGCGGGTGCCTTCACCGCCGGCCATCACGACGGCCCGAAGGGGGGACGGCGGAGCAGGAACGGTCATGCCGACGCCTTTCCGGATGGCGCGTGCGTAACGCGACCATCATGATGGCGCAGGCGTCGAACCGCCAAGAGCCGATGGGCCTGCAGGGCGTACAACACACCGGCGTACCAGTACAGCCCGACACCCCAGAGGGCGAACGCCCACCCCACGGTCCGGGCGAGATGCGGCACCGCCCCGTGCCCGGCGCCGAGGAGGAGCAGCGGCAGGGCGTACAGCAGGGTCAGCGTCGCGGTCTTCCCGAGAAAGTGCACCGGAAGAGGGCCGAGACCAGCCCGGCGCAACGCGGGCAACCATCCGGCAAGCAGGAGGTCGCGCCCCACAAGAACCGCCGTCAACCACCACGGCACGATGTTGCGTACCGATAGGGCAACCAGGGTCGCGATGATGTACAGCCGGTCGGCGGCAGGATCCAGCAACTGGCCAAGCCGGCTCTCCTGGCGAAGCAGCCGGGCAAGCTTGCCGTCCAGCCAGTCGGTCACCGCAGCACCGGCCAGCACGCCGAGCGCCCAACCGTCGGCGTGAGGTCCCAGAACGAGCCAGACGAACACCGGGACACCGAGCAGACGGGCAAAACTCAGCGCATTGGGCAGCGTGACGATGCGACTGGCCTCCCGGTCGGCGCCGGTCGCCGTTCCCGGCTCTGGCATTGCCCGACCTCCCTACCGGGACTTCCGGTGCCGGCGCATGCCGCCGCAGGCCGTTCCCCGATGGCGGCGGCGAGTGGTCGGGACGGCGGGATTTGAACCCACGACCCCTTGACCCCCAGTCAAGTGCGCTACCAAGCTGCGCCACGTCCCGAAGGCAGTTGCCCGTCCGAAGCGTACCGCACGGTCGGCGTCCACCCGAGGTTCACCGCTGACCGCGCGACCGTCGACGGGTGCGCGGCTGCCGGGCTCGAACCGACAGGTCGATCGGTGTCCCCGGAAAACCGAAGGTCTCGCGCAACCGCCGCTCGAGAAAACGCATGTACGTCGGCTCGAGCTCCCCGGACGTGAACAAGACGATCCGCGGCGGACGGGTTGACGCCTGGGTGGCGAAGAGCGGCCTCGGTTGGCGGCCGCCACGAACCGGATGCGGACGAGCGGCAACCAGTTCGCTCAACCAGGCGTTGAGCCGGGCGGTGGGAACCCGCTGCTCCCAGCCGGCCAGGGCGGTTTCCAGCGCCGCGGCGAGTTTCTCCACACCCCGGCCGGTGCGGGCCGAAATGTTGAGCCTGGGCGCCCACCCAACGTGTCCAAGCTCCGTCTCGATTTCGCGGGCCAGCGCCAGCCGGCGGTCGGCGTCCACGGCGTCCCATTTGTTGAAGGCAAGGACGAGCGCCCGCCCGGCGTCGATCACCTTCTGTACGATGCGCACGTCCTGCTCGGTTATCGGTTCAGCCGCGTCCAGCAGGACCACGGCTGCCTCGGCGTCCCGGATCGCCTGGTCCGTGCGCAAGCCGGCGTAGAACTCCGCGCCGACGGCGTCCCGCATGCGCCGGCGCAGCCCGGCGGTGTCCACCACCCGCCAACGGCGGTCGCCGATTCGGACGATGGCGTCGACCGGGTCCCGGGTCGTGCCGCTCACTGCGTCGACCAACGCCCGCTCCTCGCCGGCGAGCCGGTTGAGCAAGCTGGACTTGCCGACGTTGGGTCTTCCGACGATGGCCACCCGCCGAGGAGCATCCGGCGCGGTCTCCGGCTCGCCACCTGCTCCGCTGCTCGGCAACGCGGTGATGACGGCGTCGAGCAGGTCCCCGCTTCCCCGGCCGTGCAGGGCACTGACCGTGTACGGCTGGCCCAGCCCAAGCGACCAGAGCTCACCGGTGTCGAGCTCACCGGCGGCGCTGTCCACCTTGTTGGCGACCAGCAGGACGGGCTTGTCGCCGCGGCGGAGGAGCTTCGCGACCGCGGCGTCGGTCTCGGTGATCCCCACAGTTGCGTCGACGACGAAGAGCACGAGGTCCGCAGCGGCGACCGCAAGCTCGGCCTGCGCGGTCACCCGGGCGGAGAGGCCGCCGGCTCCCGGCTGCCAACCGCCAGTGTCCACGATGGTGAAGCGCCGCCCGGACCAGGTGACCTCATAACTCACCCGGTCCCGGGTCACCCCAGGCACGTCCTCGACGATCGCCTGCCGCCGGCCGACGATGCGGTTGACGAGCGTCGACTTCCCCACATTCGGACGGCCGACCACCGCAACGATCGGAACCCGAACGGTCTCATCCGATGCTGACGCCACGGAACTCATGGTGTGGCCGGCGAAGGGTTCACGGTACGGTCCAGGCCGGCGTCGCTCGGGCTGGTTGGATCGCCGCCGGAGCCGAGCCGCTCTGCTACCAGGGAGAGGATGCGGTCCAGCACGGCGTCGACGTCGAGGTCCGTGGAGTCCAGCACCACCGCATCAGCGGCCGCGGTGAGCGGCGACGCTGCACGGCTCTGGTCCAGCTGATCGCGGCGGCGCAGGTCGTCGTGGACGTCGTCGACGTCGGTCGTCCCCCGAGCGGCGACGGTGTCGGCATGCCGTCTGGCGGCACGGACTCGGGAATCGGCCGTCAGGAAAATCTTCACCGCCGCGGTAGGCCAGACGGTTGTGCCGATGTCCCGGCCTTCCACCACGATGCCGCCGTCGCCGATCAGTTCCCGTTGCCGGCCGACGAGCACGCTCCGCACTTCCGGGACAGCGCTGACCGCGCTGACCGCCTGCGTGACCTCCGGACCACGGACGGCATCGGTCACGTCAACGCCGTCCAGCCGGACGGCGGGATGGTCCGGTGCGAGCGCGAGGTCGAGAATGTCCACCACATGCCGGGCCGCTGCGCTGACCGCGCGCTCATCGGTTAGGGAGACGCCATTCCGCAGCACCCAGAGCGTCACGGCCCGATACATGGCACCGGTGTCGAGGTAGCGCAGGCCAAGACGACGGGCCACCGCCCGGGCGACCGTCGATTTACCCGCGCCGGCCGGCCCATCGATGGCAATCACCATCGAGCGAAGCTCATCGCGCGTCTTCATCCAGTGCCGCCTTCACGATGCATGCCGGCCGTGCCGGGACGGGCAGCCGCCGATCGGGTCAATTCTTCCGGAGCCTCCCGGTCGCCTTCCGGAGCCTCCCGGTCGGCCCTCACGGTAGCGTCCGGCACCTACACGTACAGCTGCCATCCAGCGTCGCGGACACACCGGATCAAAGCTTGTGCCTTGTCCTCCCGGACGTCGAGCTCGACGACGCCGACGGGCCGGCCCGGCTCGTGCTCCACCCGCACGTCTTCGACGTTGATCCCGGCTTCAGCGAGCGCGCGGAGCAGCGCAGCCAGCTCGCCCGGCGCGTCGCGAATCGTCACCGCAACAGTGGCGAAGCCGGCGGCCGGTTCGCCGCGCTTCACCGGCACCCGCAACCGGCCCTGCACGCCGGTGCGGAGCAACTCGGTGAGGGCGGTCGTCGCCGCGGCGTCCCCACGCGCAATTCGCGCCACGTACGCGGCCGCGTCCTGAAGCCGCTGCTGGAACCGCTCCAAATAGCCGAGCAGATGATCGGCATTTGCCGCCAGGATCTCCGTCCAGAGTTGCGGGTCGCCCGCGGCGATCCGGGTAACGTCCTGCAGGCCGGTGCCGGCGAGCGCAGTGAAATCGCGTGGGGCGTCGACGAGCTGGGCGGCCAGTACGGAGGCCAACAGGTGCGGGAGGTGCGAGACGAGAGCCAGTGCGGCGTCATGCTCCTCGGCGGTCATGACCACGGGAGTGGCGCCAGCGGCAACGGCGAGTGCACGCACGGCGGCAATCGCTTCCTCGCCGGCCGCCGGGGTCGGCGTGATGACCCACGGACGGCCGACAAAGAGATCGGGGTGCGCGGCGGCCGGTCCGGATCGTTCCCGACCGGCGATCGGGTGGCCACCGACGAATGTCGTCATATCGGCGCCGATCTTCTCGGCTTCGGCCAGCGGTTTGCTCTTCACCGACGCGACGTCCGTGAAACTCCGAGCGACGCCAAGGCGCTGGTAGCGGAGGAGCTCTCCCGCGACCGCATCGGGGGGGATGGCGAGGACGGCGATGTCATAACCGCCGTCGAGGTCCTCGTCGTGCGGCACACCTGCCCCGCGTTCGACCGCGAGGGCCAGCCGGCCGACCGCAATGTCGTGCAGCCGCGTCTCGATGCCCGCTTCCCGGAGCGCCAGCGCGAGCGAGGTGCCCATCAACCCGGTGCCGATGACGAGCACCCGGCGCAGTGTCAGCTCGCTCGGGTTGCCGTTGCTGTCTGCCACCGCTCACCTCTTCATGTGACGCCGCGTGGTGCCCGCGCCGCCGGGGGCGCCGTACGCCGGCGCGACCGTGAGCAGCGTACCGAATCTGCGATCACACGCCGGTTAGAGGCCGACCAGGTCGAGCAACTCCCCGAGTTCCCGAGGCGTCAACTGCCGGCGCGCGCCCGGCCGGAGCTGTCCCAACGCGACCGGCCCGATCGCGGTGCGCACCAACCGCCGCACCGGATGACCGACGGCCGCAAGCATCCGTCGTACCAAATGGGTGCGACCCTCGTGAACAACCACTTCAACCAGGGTCCGAGCACCGTAGCGCTCGAGAATGCGGACGGCGTCGGCTTGGGCCGGTCCGTCGGCGAGATCAACCCCCGAGCGGAGCAGGTGCACGCCGGTGCGGCCGAGGCGACCCTCGACGTCGGCGACGTAGGTTTTCGGCACGGCATGCGACGGGTGTGTCAGACGGTGGGTAAGCCGCCCGTCATTGGTGAGCAGGAGAAGTCCCTCACTGTCGGTGTCGAGCCGGCCGACGTGGAAGACCCGCACGGGAAGGTCGGCGACGAGATCCCCGACGCACGGGCGTCCGCGCGGATCGCTCATCGTCGTCACGACACCGCGCGGTTTGTTCAACGCGAAGTAAGCGAACGGAGTTGCCGGCGGAATCCGCTTTCCGTCGACCCGGATGACGGCGGTCTGCGGATCGACGCGCACGCCGAGCCGGGTGACCGGCACGCCGTCGACCTCCACCCGGCCGGCCGCGATGAGCTCCTCGCACGCCCGCCGCGATCCCACGCCCGCAGCGGCAAGGACCTTCTGCAAGCGAACCGCGCCGTCGTCGCCGGCGGGTAAGGAGAGGGCAGCCGCCCGGGAATGCGGAGCCAGCCCGCGCGGGCCAGGTGAGGACCGGGTGTTACTCATTGCCGGCGAGTTGTTCCTCAAGTGCCTCGATGGACGTGCCTTCAGGGAGATGGTCGGCGAGAGGCGGAAGCTCCGAGAGGTCGTTGATGCCTAGTTTCTCAAGGAAATAACGAGTTGTGCGATACAGCGTGGCGCCGGTGCCGTCTTCGGTGCCGGCTTCTTCGATGAGTCCGCGGCTGAGCAAGGTGCGAATGACGCCATCGACGTTGACGCCCCGGACCGCGCTGACGCGCGAGCGGGAAATCGGTTGCCGATAGGCGATGACGGCCAGCGTTTCGAGCGCCGCCTGTGTCAACCGTGCCTGCTGACCTTCCCGCAGGAAGCGCTGCACGACCTCGGCGTACGCAGGCCGGGTGTACAACCGCCAGCCACCGGCCACCTGGCGTAGTTCGATGCCACGGCCGGCGTCCGCCAGTGACGCAGCGAGTCGCGCAACCGCCTCCGCCACCTGTGGTTCCGGCACACCAAGAACCGCAGCCATCGCCGTCACGGTCACCGGTTCATCGGCGACGAAGAGCATCGCCTCCACCGCGCCCATCACGTCGCCCGTGGAGACGTCGCCCGGCTCGATCAGGGCCGGTTCCGGGTCGCCTGCCGCACCACCGTTCACGTCAGTACTCCTTGCCTTGGTCGGCGGGGACTTCCCACCGCACGATGAGATCCCCCAGCGGATCCACCTGCTCGAATACGACGACACCTTCCCGGAAGAGATCGAGCAGCGCAAGAAAGCGCCCGACGATTTCAGCGGTGGTCGCACAATCGGCGACCAGGGTACGGAATGACGCCGCGCGCAACCGCGCCAACCGGCGGCGCAGAACCGCCGCCTGCTCCCGCACGTCAACGATGGGGGCGTGCAGGTGCTCGATCTGGACCGTGGGCGGCGGTTTCGGCGCCAGCACACGGGCGGCGAGGGCGGCGAATCCGGCCGGACCCAAGCCGAGGAACACCTCGGGGAGAAGGCCGTGAAACTCCGGATCCGGACCCGCCGTGCGGGGATACCGCCGAGCCTGCTCATCACACATCGCCCCGAGGATGCCGGCGACTTGCTTATACGCCCGATACTGCAGCAGGCGGGCAAACAAAAGGTCACGCGCTTCGAGAAGCGCGACGTCCTCTTCGTCCTCGACCGGCGCCGACGGCAGCAACCGGGCCGCCTTCAAATCGACGAGCGTGGCGGCGACGACGAGAAAACTTGTCGCCTTGTCGAGATCCCAGGTGGGACCCATTTCCCGGATGTATGCAATGAAGTCATCGGTGACTTTCGATAACGAAATAGCGGTGATGTCCAGCTCGTGCTTGGCGATGAGCGCGAGGAGGAGTTCGAAGGGCCCGTCAAAAACACCGAGGTGGACGACGAAATCGTCGCCCGATGGATTCTCGACGGGCGGACGGTCGGTCACGGCTGCGTCGTGGGGCGGCGTCGACGTCCGGCGCGTCATGAGAGGACGGTAATCAGCGGGTCGATTATCGCGTCAATGACGGCGATGATGATCGGGTTACCGAAAATCGGCAGGGTGAGGACAAGGACGATGAGAAGTCCCCAATTGTCGTCTTCCAACCGATACCGGGCCCGCTGCCACCCGAGGGTTTTCGGCGCGAGCGCAAAGAGCAACCGCCCGCCGTCCAGTGGGGGAAGCGGCACGAGCGCCAGGAGCGCCATGGCGACGAGTTCGACACCGGCGAGGTAGAGCGCGAGCGGGCCGTAACCAACGAGGTAGTGGAAGTGATCGACGGCCATCATGTCGCCGTGCACCGTGTTGATGACCAACCCGCCGCCGGTCGGCCGGCCGATGGTGAGGTGATCATAACCGATGAGTGCCGCGGCACCGAGCACGAAGAGCACGACCGGGCCCGCGATGAGTGCCGCAACCACGCGTGATCTCCGGCCACCCCGGACCCTCGGGATGACGTCGTCCACCACGTCACTTCCCCAGCCGACACCACCGAGGACGGCGCAGAGCGCGCCGTACGGATCGATGAAGCGCCGGATTCCCCGCGCACCCGAGCCGAGCCGAGACCGCCCCGGCGAACGGAGAGCCGGACGACGGACACCGAGGATCCGTTCCTGGACCAGTCCCCGGGCGACGACACCGACGAGAAAGGCCGCAATCAAGACGGCGAGCGAGAAAGGAAAGCGCAGGGCGTACAGCACCGCTCAGCACTCACCACGTCGACGGGTGCGAAGACGAGCCGGACGGTTGGCTGCCCGATCGGTCGGCAGGACGGCGATCGCCTCCCGGACCGCACAACCACGATCAGCTGCGCGACCTCGGCAGCCGCGCCGAAGGGATGCCGCCCGCGTAAGGTGCCGTGATCCCGCAGACCGGCCGTACGTGTATCGACCGCGATGAAACGCGCCGGTTGGGCGCAGCGATCCCGCGTACGGGCCGTCCACCGTAAGTGTCTCCTTGCGTCGCAGTCGACCGGTCGAGTCGAGGGTAGACCGGGTTGCGACGGCGCGCGTCCGAGGTGTCCCGGCCCCCGACGCGCACGCAGCCGAGCTCACCGAGCCAACACCTCTCTCGCGAGATCACGGTAGGCCCGAGCAGCCGCCGACGCCGGGGCGTACGACGTGATCGGCTCCCCGGCGACCGTCGTCTCGGGGAACCGCACAGTTCGGGCAATCACCGTGTGAAAGACCCGGTCACCGAAGGCCTCGACCACCCGTGCCAGCACCTCGCGGGCATGCACGGTTCGCGGGTCGAACATGGTCGCGAGAATGCCCGTGAGTTCCAGCCGCGGATTGAGCCGTTCCCGTACTTTCTCAATCGTCTGCATGAGGAGGGCGACACCCCGCAGGGCGAAGAACTCGCACTCCAGTGGAATGATCACGCCATCCGCTGCGGTGAGGGCGTTGACGGTCAGCAAACCGAGCGACGGCTGGCAATCGATGAGGATGACGTCGTACTCCGGCCGCAACGGGGCCAGGACCCGCGCCAAGGCCTGCTCGCGAGCGACTTCTGAGACAAGCTGGAGCTCGGCCGCCGCAAGGTCAATGTTGCTGGGGAGCAGATCCATGCCCGGCGTATTGGTCTTGAGCAGGACGTCTTCGGCCGAGACGTCGCTCTCCATCAGCACGTTGTAGATCGTGCGGTCCAGTTCATGCGGATTGACGCCCAGACCCACGGAGAGGGCGCCCTGGGGATCGAAGTCGACGAGGAGAACGCGCCGGCCGAACTCGGCAAGAGCCGCACCCAGATTGATCGCGGTTGTCGTCTTGCCGACCCCGCCCTTCTGGTTGCACATGGCCAGCACCCAGGCAGGACCGTGCGTGGTGAGCGGCGGCGGGTCGGGAAAGACCGGCGACGGGCGGCCCGCGGCATCGACACCCTCGGCGCCCAGGCGCAGCGCCTCAGCCGGTTCGTCGCCCGGCGACCCATGGATCGACTTAGCCACGAATGTCGCTACCTCTCTGCCGATCGAACGACGCGGCGAGGCATCGAACGACCCCGCGATGCATCGCCCGTGGAAAACCTATGTGCTCCGCAAGCCGCCGAGCAACACCGGCCGGCGCGGGTCGGCAACGAGCTCCCGCGCCCCGGAACGCCGGCACCGCAGCAGACCGGACCGCGCGGTGCCGGCCGACGGCAGGGCCGACGGGCCGGCCGCGGGGATGCCCGGCCACCCGCCGGCTCACGTCCAGCCGCCCGCCGGTCCACGGCGGCTCAGCCGTGCGCCCGTGGGTGCGCCATCGCGTACACCTCGCGGAGCGTGTCGACG
Organism: Acidothermus cellulolyticus 11B; assembly: GCF_000015025.1. Classification (GTDB taxonomy): domain Bacteria; phylum Actinomycetota; class Actinomycetes; order Acidothermales; family Acidothermaceae; genus Acidothermus; species Acidothermus cellulolyticus. The sequence continues at coordinate 1,380,907 of NC_008578.1, forward strand.
GTCACCAAGGTGTAGATCTGCGTGGTCGTCACGGAGGCGTGACCGAGCAGTTCTTGGACGACGCGGATGTCGGCGCCGCCTTCGAGCAGATGCGTGGCGAACGAATGCCGCAAGGTGTGCGGGGAGATCACCGTTGCTAAACCGGCGCGGAGTGCGGCGCGGCGGAGCACCGTCCATGCACTCTGCCGTGACAGCCGACCGCCGCGCGCGTTGAGAAAGACCGCGCCGCGCGCCGAACCGGACCGTGCCGCCGCAAGCAGCGCGGGGCGTCCGGCCGTCAGGTACTCCCGGAGGGCGGACCGCGCATACCCGCCCAGGGGCACCACCCGCTGCTTGCTCCCCTTGCCCCGCAGCCGCACCAGCCCGGCGTCCAAGTCAAGATCATCAATCGCGAGACCAACCGCCTCCGAGATGCGGGCGCCCGTTCCGTACAGCACCTCCAGCAGCGCCCGGTCCCGCAGCTCACGCGGTGCATGGCCGTCGACCGCCGCGAGCAATCGCTCCACCTCGGCTACCGTTATCGCCTTCGGCAGCCGACGGCCGGGCGTCGGCGGACGCACGTCACGCGACGGGTCGTCGGCGGTGATGCCGTCCATGGCGGCAAACCGGTGCAACCCTCGGACCGCGACAACGGCCCGGGCTGACGAGGAGACCGCCAGCGGCGGGTGGTCGGCGTCCCCGGTTCGCAGCGCGGCAAGAAAGGCGGTGATGTGCTCCTCGGTGACCGCCCGCGGATCCGTCGTCCCGCGTTGCTCGAGAAATTCCTGGTAGCGGCGCAGATCCCGTCGGTAGCCCGCAACCGTGTTCTTCGCCAGTCCCTTTTCGACGGCGACGTGCGCGAGGTAGGCCTCGACCAAGTCGCCGACAGTGCGGATTTCCACGGCTTAGCGGACTTCCACGGCCTAGACGAGGACGCCGCCGCGCGATGCCGGCAGCAGGCCGTGCCATTCCGCGGCATCCCCTAGACGCACGCCTGCCTCCTGCCTGTTCGCCGGTGCTGACCCTTACTGTGTCACGGCCCGCAGCCACGGGGCGGCAGCCGGTCGAGGCCCGCCCGCCACGCCGTCGAGGAGCAGGGCGCAGGCGGCGAGAATTCCCATGACGGCAAGGGGATTATGGAGTTCCCCGCTCAAGACCGCGCGTCGCGCATCGGCGAGGGGCACCCAGCGGGTGGGCATGTCGTACTCCTCGGCAACACCCACGTGCCGGTCTTCCGGCGGAAGCGCCTGGAGTTCGCGTGCGAGGTAAATGCGCACCGCCTCCGTCGACCCGCCGGGTGAGGTGAACGCGTCGACGAGCACCGCCCATTCCGCGGCTTGATAGCCAGCTTCCTCGGCGAGCTCCCGCCGCGCTGCGGTCAGTGGATCCTCTCCCGGGATGTCGAGGAGTCCCGCCGGCGGCTCCCACAGCAGACAGCCCACCGGGTGCCGGTACTGGCGAACGAGGAGCACGCGGAGTTCGGCGTCGACGGCGATGACACCGACCGCACCGGGATGCTCGACGACATCCCGGTCCACCCGGCCTGCCGGGCCAAGGTCCACCACGTCGGTCCGGAGGCTCACCACCCTGCCGGTGAAGTGCCGGTGCGTCGCGCACACCGGTCGCGGCGCTGGTTCGTCACGCACCGGCTCGCTCGCCGGACCGTCCTCCCTCATCGGGCGGTCGGGACCGGCTCGGTGTCCAGCGGGATCGGCGGACAGCGGTGGAGAAGGGCGGCACGGATCAAACCGGTGAAGAGCGGGTGGGGCCTGGTCGGCCGCGACCGGAGTTCCGGATGGGCCTGGGTCGCGACGTAGAAGGGGTGGACCGACCGCGGCAGCTCGACGAATTCAACCAGTTGACCGTCCGGCGACGTGCCTGAGATCACAAGGCCGGCGGCCTCGAGCTGCTGGCGGTACGCGTTGTTCACCTCGTACCGATGCCGGTGACGCTCCCGGACCTCCAGGCAGCCGTACAGTTCGTGGACGAGGGTCTCCGGCGCGAGGATCGCCGGATAGGAACCGAGACGCATCGTCCCGCCCATGTCGCGCCGGCCGGCGACGACCTCCATCTGGTCGGCCATCGTGGCGATGACCGGATACGGCGTCGCCGGATCGAATTCCGTCGAATTCGCACCCGCCAACCCGATGACATTGCGGGCGAACTCCACCACCATGCACTGCAGACCGAGGCACAACCCCAGCGTGGGAATACCGTTCTCCCTGGTATAGCGGAGGGCGCCGAGCTTCCCTTCGATGCCGCGGACGCCGAAGCCGCCGGGCACGACGACGCCGTCGACATTCTGCAACGCCTTGGCCGCTCCGCCTGGCGTTTCACAGGTGTCCGAGGCGACCCAGCGCACGTCGACCCCGGCATCGTTGGCGATGCCGCCGGCGCGCAACGCCTCGATGACGGACAGATATGCGTCGGGAAGGTCGACGTACTTGCCGACCAGCGCAATCGTGACCCGGTTGGCGGGGTCGTGCACGCGGCGCAACAGCTCATCCCACTGCGTCCAGTCCACATCCCGAAACGGCAATCCGAGTCGGCGGACGACGTAGGCATCCAGTCCCTCGGCGTGCAGAACCTTCGGAATGTCGTAAATACTCGGCGCGTCGACGGCGGAGATAACGGCCTCCTCGTCAACGTCGCACATCAAACTGACCTTCTTCTTCACATTCGGCGGAATCGGCCGGTCGGCTCGACAGACAATCGCATCCGGCGTGATACCGACCTGCCGCAGCGCGGCGACCGAGTGCTGGGTCGGCTTGGTCTTGAGTTCCCCGGACGGGCCGATGTACGGCAGCAGCGAGACGTGCAGGAAAAAGACGTTGTCACGGCCGACCTCATGGCGAATCTGACGGGCAGCCTCAAGAAAAGGAAGGGATTCAATGTCACCGACCGTGCCGCCGATTTCCGTGATGACGACGTCGACGTCCCTGCCGGCCATGCCGCGAATACGGTCCTTTATTTCATTGGTGATGTGCGGAATCACTTGAACCGTGTCGCCCAAATACTCCCCGCGACGCTCCTTTGCGATGACGCTGGAGTAAATCTGACCTGTTGTGACGTTGGCGGATCCATTCAAATCCGTGTCGAGAAAACGTTCGTAGTGACCGATGTCGAGATCGGTCTCGGCCCCGTCGTCGGTGACAAAAACCTCGCCGTGCTGAAACGGATTCATCGTGCCGGGGTCGACGTTGAGATACGGGTCGAGCTTCTGCATCGTCACCCGCAAGCCCCGCGCCTTGAGCAGATTTCCCAGGCTCGACGCGGTCAGTCCTTTGCCGAGAGAGGAAGCGACGCCACCGGTGACGAAGAGGTGTTTGGTCTGCTGTCGGGCCGCCACCTACCGGCCCCCCCGATCGGGTGTTTCCACGGGCTCTCAGCGTATCACCGCGAACCGCCCACGCCGCACGCCACCACGCGCGGACGCGCGCGTCGGCGGGCGCCGGCCCCAGGGTCCCGTCACGGGAGGTCGTGCAGCAGGCCGCCGGCAGCGTGGACGACCGCGTGGGCCGCGGTTGTCACCGCGCGCCCTGCCATCACGGCTGCGTGGTCGACGGTTGGCTGCGCGCTGACCAGACCCAGTCCCACGCCGGCTATCAGCGCGATCACCGCCGCGGCCACCGTCCGTCGGCGACGTGACTTCACGATCGCGGCGACCGCCGCGCTGCTCACGAGCCGGTCTGCCAAACGCAGCCGGGTCAGGACGGCGGACGCCGGTTCGCCGTCGTCGAGGAGTTCAACGACATCACCCGGCGCTCCTATCGTGATGACCGGTCCCGTGGTGAGCGCGGCGGCAAGCAGGAGTCCGACGTCGCGGATCGGCAGGTCAAGCGTCAGGGCATCGCCGCCGGCATGGGGGTCGGTCACGCTGACCCTCCGGTGCACGATCGTCCGGACTCCGGGGCCATCGTCCGGCGCGATTGCGACGTCCGCGGCCTCAGCCAGGTCGCGCAGGTCGTCGACCGCCTCCCCAACCACGACGACAAAGGGGCGTCGCGGCAGGCCGCGGCGCAACCGGCGAAGCTCCCGCCGCACCGCGGCCGCCGAGCGGGTATTCGCAAAGCCGACGACGACGGGCCGATGGGTGGGGAATTCCTCGTCACATTCGGCAATCCGCCCGGCTATCGGGTCACTCCGCGGGCTCGGCATCACGCGGTTGATGCCATGCGCCGGTGTGATGAAGAGTTCGGCATGCTCCCGAAGCAACTGCGCCGACTGCGCCACCAGCGCGTCCAGCTGCGCGGCAAGGCCGTCCGCCGCGGCGGCACGGGCGGCCCGCACCGAATCGGCATCGTGGCGCCTGCCCCGGGCGACCAGCCGTTCGCCGTCCGCAGCCGAGAAAATCTCCCCGTCCCGCAGGCAGATCCGCTGTCCGTCCCGGATCGAGCGAAGGACGTCCGGGCCGGTGTCATCAATTAGGATCACGCCGGCGTCCACCAGAATTTCGGCGCCGAGCGCCGGGAACCGCCCGCTGAGACATGGTGAGGCGTTGACGACCGCTGCGGGGTGGCGGTCGGCAAGCGCCGCGGCCGCCTGACCGTCCAGGTCGAGCTGGTCGATGACGGCAATGTCACCTGGTTGTAATCGCGCGGCGAGACGGCGGAGGTCGCGGTCGATCCGCGCAATGCCGACCACGCCGACGTGCTCAGCCTGACGACGTCGAAATCCCAACGCCAGGCGCATGTACGGGAGTGTGACAAAAACGGCTCACCGGCCGGTGGATTTCGGCCGCCGGGCGCGTCGCGTGCCCGCCGGTGGCGCGTCGCTGTCCGCCTGCAGCGCGTCGCCGTCGGCCTGCTTGAGCCGGGCAGCGGTCTCCAGCAATTCCGCAGCATGCGCTTCGGCGAGCCGCGAACCCTCCAATCCGGCCAGCATGCGGGACAATTCGGCCAGCCGTTCGCTCCCCTCGACACATCGAACACCGCTGCGCGTGACCCGTCCGTCCTCGGATTTCACGACAACCACATGCCGGTCAGCAAATGCAGCGACCTGCGGAAGGTGGGTCACGACGATCACCTGGGAGCGACGGGCAAGACGGGCCAACCGGCGGCCCACTTCCATCGCCGCCCGGCCGCCGATCCCCGCGTCCACCTCGTCGAAAAGAAATGTCGGGACAGGATCCGCACCGGCGAGGACCACCTCGACGGCGAGCATGACCCGGGACAACTCTCCTCCGCTTGCCGCCTTTGCAAGCGGGCGCACCGGAGCACCGGGATGAGCGGTGAAAAGGAATTCCACCTCGTCGCCGCCGTGCGGACCAAGCGGCTGATCGGACCGGACGGCGACATCCAGTACTGCGTGCGGCAGCGCCAGTTCGCGAATCTCCGCGGTGACGGCGGATGCGAACCGGGTTGCTGCGGCCCGGCGTGCATGCGAGAGTTGCCCGGCAAGGTGACGGCGTTGACTGTCAAGCTCTGCAACCCGTTTCTCCAGGTCACCGATCCGCTCGTCATCTCCCTCAATGTCAGCGAGGCGGGCCTCGGCGGCGACGGTCCATTCCGGCAATCGAGCGATGTCGCCGTCCGTGTATTTGCGCGCCAGCGTCCGCAGCGTGGCCAATCGCTCCTGGGCAGCGGCAAGTGCGGCGGGATCTGCTTCGATTCCCGCGGCATAGGACGACAGCCCCGTGACGAGGTCGTCGAGCTGGTAGCCGATGTCACGTAATTGCCCAACAAAGGGTTCGAGAGCCGGGTCATGACCGCTGACTTTCTCCAATGCGCGGCGCGCAACCGCAAGAAGGGAAATGACGTCGAGACCATCTCCCTGCGGACTGTGCAACGCGTCATGGGCGGTGTGCAGGGCTTCCGCCAGTTCGTCAGCGTGGGCCAACCGCTCGATGTCCCGGACAAGCCGGGCCGCCTCGTCCGGTTCGACCCGAGCCCGCCGAACCTCGTCACAGGCAAAACGCAGCATCTCCGCCTCGCGCATCCGCTGAGCGGTTTCGGAGCGCAGCGCATCGAGCCGGGACGCAGCCTCGGAATGTTCCCGGTACGTTTCGCGGTACTCGCGGAGAATCCGCTGGTGCTCACTGTCGCCGAAGGCGTCCAGGGCGGCACGCTGGGCGGACGGTGACCGGAGCCGGATCTGGTCCGCCTGGCCGTGAACGGCCACCAGCCGTTCCCCGAATTCGGCGAGCACGCTGATGGGAACCGGCCGGCCGCCGATCTGAGCGCGCGACCGGCCGTCGGCGGCAATGGTCCGGCTGATGGCGAGCAGACCGTCGTCCAGATCTGCGCCGAGTTCTTCCACCCGTTTCAGCAGATCCGGACAGGTCTGGATACGGACGTGTCCGTCGACCGCAGCACGGGTGGCGCCCGCCCGGACCAGGCCCGGGTCGGAGCGCGCGCCGAAGAGCAGCCCGAGACCGGTGACGACCATCGTCTTTCCCGCGCCGGTTTCTCCGGTCAATGCAGTCAGCCCGCGGGAGAATTCGACGACAGCCTCGTCAATGACGCCGAGATCGGCGATCCGGAGTTCGTCGAGCACGCTCGATCCTAACCGCGTAACAGCCGACTATCCTCGCCCATCGCACCGACGCTGTGGACACCGCCACGCCGATCCCGGCGCGCTGGTCTTGCCGCGCCGTCCCCCCAGCCGCCGACACGGACACGAGCCGCCGCTCCTAATCGTCAACCCGGCCGGCATTCCGCCAACCGCGCACCGGTAGGCCGAATTTGGCGACCAACCGGTCGACGAACGGCCGCGCGTGCACCCTGGCGAGCCGCACCGGTTGCGCACTGGTCGTCGTCCGTACCGACGCCGCGCTCGGGAGCTCCGTGCTCCGCCGCCCATCGCAGGTGACCCATGCCGTGCTGCTACGGATTCGTAGCGACACAGCCGCATGCGGGCCGACGACGACCGGGCGGCTGAACAGGGCGTGCGCATTGAGCGGGACGACGAGCAGCGCGTCGACGTCCGGCCAAAGGATTGGTCCTCCGGCAGAGAAAGCGTAGGCGGTGGAACCGGTCGCCGTAGCGACGACGATACCGTCGCAGCCGAATTCGGAGAACGGCCGGCCGTCGATTTCGACCAGCACGTCGACCATCCGTTCCCGGGCAATCTTTTCGACGGCGACCTCGTTCAGCGCCCAGCTCGACCAGATTTCCCGCCCATCCAGGAGAACCTGCACGTCGAGGGTGGCCCGCTCCTCGACGTCGTACCGCCCGGCGAGCAATTGGTCGACGGTCACCGCAAGGTCGGTTGGTTCGGCTTCGGCGAGGAATCCGATGTGCCCGAGGTTGACGCCGAGGAGCGGGACGCCGGGTTCGCGGGCGAGTTCCGCCGCCCGCAGCAGGGTGCCGTCGCCGCCGAGGACGACGACAAGATCGGTGTCGTCGACCGCCTGGGGTTTGGCGACCACCGGAGTCGTATCCGGCAGGTCGAGGATGCCGGCTTCGGCGTCCAACACCTGTACGGTCACCCCCCCGGCGGCCAGCAGCCGCCAGACCTGCCGGGCCGCGGCCACCGCGTCGGGCCGGCCGGTGTGGCAGACGAGAAGCACGCGTCGGATCACGCCGGCTCCCCCGCGACGAGAGCGGCGAGGTCGGCATCGTCCAGCGGCGGCGCCCCGGCCCGAAGCCACACGAAGTACTCCCGGTTTCCGGCCGGCCCACGAAGCGGGCTCGGCACAGCCGCGATGGTGCCGAGACCCAGCCCGTGTGCGGCGTCGGTGACCTTCCGGATCGCCGCCGCACGGGCCTGCGGAGCACGGACCACGCCGCCGGCGCCGACCTGGTCCCGGCCGACCTCGAATTGCGGTTTGACGAGCAGGACGAAGTCGGCGTCGGGACGGGCAATGCCGACCAGCGCCGGAAGTACCAGGGTGAGCGAGATGAACGACAGGTCCCCGACGACAAGGTCCACCGGGCGCCCATCGACGTGAGCCAGCGTGATCGAGCGAATGTTGGTGCGTTCCAGAACGCGAACCCGTGGGTCGTTGCGGAGCGACCATGCCAACTGTCCGTATCCGACGTCCACGGCGAAAACTTCCGCCGCGCCGTGCTCTAGGAGCACGCTGGTGAACCCGCCGGTGGATGCGCCGGCATCCACGCAGCGCCGGGCGGCTACGGCCAGGCCGCGGGCGATGAATCCGGCCAGTACCGGCGCCAGCTTCTCGCCGCCCCGGGAGGCGTACCGGTGCTGCCGGCTCCGGAGAGTCAGGGAATCCTGGGGGCTCACCGCCGTCGCAGGCTTCATCGCCGGGCGTCCGGCCACCAGAACCGCCCCGCTGGCAACGAGATCGGCCGCCTCGGACCGTGACCGGGCCAGCCCGCGTCGGACAAGCTCACGATCGAGTCGTCGCCGGCTCGTCATCGCCGTCCTCCCGCCCTGCGTCGTCGATACCAGCCAGGGCCTCGTGCAGCGCGGCGTGCATCCGCTCATAGTGATCGGCATGTTCGGAGACCGGAAGGCTGTCCAGCTCACCGAGCTGGGTTAGCACGGCGTCCACGGCCGGTACACCGGTCTGAACCGGGCCATCCGCCTCCTCGGGTACCGGGACGGAGTCGGATTGCAGCGGTACGGGTCCGTCGCCGCCGGTGACGTCTGGGTCATTGGCGCCGTACGCGGTTGTGTCGGTCACACTGGCAACGCTACCGGCGGGAACGACGGAACCCCGGACGGCCTGCTGAGCGGCTAACCTCGGAACACGATCGAGCCGGCGAAGGGAGCAGCGTGGTGGCGACCGTCGACCAGTGCCGAGCGGCTGTGCTGCGGCTGGCGGAGCGGATTGCCACGGACAAACGAGCCGCCGGTTTTGATCGAACCATCAGCGCCGCGGTGACCGACCTGGGTGTCGTGTTTCACGGCCGGCTCCGCGACGGCGTCCTGCAGGAGATCTCGACCCATCCGGCGACGGATGCTGTTCCCGCCGCGCAGGTTCGCCTGGAGCTGCGCGGCGATGACCTCCTTGCGCTGGCGTCGGGCCGGCTGTCGTTCGTGGAGAGCTGGCTCACCGGGCGCATCCGCATCCAGGCCTCGCTGGGCGATCTCCTGCAGCTGCGCAAGCTGCTCTAGCCGGCGGCGCCACCGGCTCGACCCGGCGGGTCATCCGATCCGCCGGAGCGCCTCCGACGCGTCCGGCTGGGCAACGCCGGCATCCACGGCCGACCAGACGCAACCGAGGACGGCGCGCAGGGCGTCAACCCGGTCTCCATCGCCGTCCAGGACGACCCGCCCACCGTCGACGTACGCCGTCCACCGCCGGCAGCGCGCCCGACCGGCATCCGCCTCCACCGCCGGGTGCACGTCCAGGAGGCCCAGCAGGTCAGCGGCAAGGTAGGTCGGCCGCTGGGCGGGCGGGACAGTGACGAGGACACCCGGCGTGGTCACCCCGGAGAGGACGAGCATGACGTCGATGCCGGCGCCCCGGGCGCCGGCGACGTCCGTCTCCGGCCGGTCACCGACGACGATCGGACGGTCGGCGCCGGTACGACGTCGCGCTTCGTCGAACAGGGCCCGAGCCGGCTTGCCGGCGATCAGCGGCTGACGTCCAGTCGCGGTGGCCACCGCGGCGACCAGGGCACCGTTCCCGGGCAGCATGCCGCGCGGGTCAGGCAGGGTGGTGTCGGCGTTTGTTGCAATCCAGAGCGCGCCGGATTGGACCGCGAGCGCCGCCTCCGCGAGATCGTGATAGGTGAGATCCGGCGCGTAGCCCTGGACGACGGCGTCCGGCCGATCATCGACGCTGCCCACCGGGTGGAGGCCGGCGGCGCGGAGTTCATGCCGGAGCGCCGGGCTTCCGGTCACGAGTACGCGAGCCCCCGGCCCACAGTGGTCGCGCACCAGCGTCGCGGCTGCTTGCGCGGAGGTGACGACGTCGTCCGGTTCGGCGGCCACGCCGAGCCGCATGAGCCGGTCCGCCACCTGCTCGGGGGTGCGCGACGCGTTGTTGGTGATGAAGACGACGCGTGTCCCGGCGTCCCGGAGTTTCGCCAGCCCGGCAACAGCCGGCGGAATCGGTTCCTCGCCGATGTAGACCACTCCGTCGAGGTCGACGAAGACGGCGTCGTATTCGTCGGCGAGCGGACCGGTGGTCGCTCGGAGTACCGACGGCGAGGTCAACGCGCCGCCTCCAACCGAGCCCGGGCCCGGTGGAGTTCCTGCCGGTAGTGGGCGATGTCCGGCCGCATCGCCGCAGCGAGGGCAAGGTGTTCGACGGCGGTCAGCAGATCGCCGGCGCGCGCGGCCGCGAGACCCATGCCGAATTGCGCGTAATCATCGGTGGGATTGGCATTCACGATCCGCTCAAAGCTTTCCCGCGCGGCGCTGTAGCGGCGGGATTGGAATTGGGCCCGTCCCAACGCCTCGAGAATGCTCCGCGAGCCGGGAGCAGCCTGGGCGGCGCGATGGAGAACCTGCTCAGCGGCAGCCGCACTCCCTGATTCGAGGAGCCGAAGTCCCCGCGTGTACCAGTCGTAGACGTCGGTGCTGGTCGCAGAGAAGTGTTCGCCGTCAAGCTCTGCACCGTCCGCGGCGGAGGCCTGCCCGTCACGGTCGTGACTCGTCTCGTCAGCGGAGTACTCGTCCATCGTGATGTCCTCCCATAGCCCCCGGTGCCGCTCTATCGGCCGGGTCGTCACTAGCATGAGCGTGGCCGACCGACCGGAGGGGCAGCGATGGCCGACTCGCAAGCCGTACACCGCCTGGAGCTGCGTCCATTCCGCGGCATCCGATACGACGCCGCGCGAGTCGGCGACATCGGACGCGTCCTCGCTCCACCCTACGACGTCATTGACGACGATCAGCGTCGCGCATTGGAGGCCGCGCACCCGTACAACGTCGTCCGGCTCATCCTGCCGCGCGCGGACGGCGATGCGGACGCGTACACGCACGCCGCGAACCTGCTCCAGAGTTGGCTGGACCGCGGGGTTCTCACCATCGACGAGACGCCGCGTCTGTACGTCTACCAACAGCGACGCGCCGGGACCGTCCTGCAACGCGGCATCCTCGGCGCGGTGACGATCGTGCCGTTGGACGCCGGGGTGATCCTCCCGCACGAGCGGGTGCGGCCGGGTCCGGTCGCCGATCGGCTTGCGCTGATGCGGGCGATGCAGGGTAATCCCGAGCCGGTGCTGCTGCTGTACGAAGGCGGCGGCGCGACGTCGGACATCGTCACGGCCGTGCTCGGAACGCCGCCGCTGCAATGCGCGGATACCCCGGACGGTATCAGCCACGAGCTCTGGGCGATCCAGGACGCCGATCAGCTGTCGGCGATTTCAGCGGATCTCGCGACGCGACGCGCCCTCATCGCCGACGGACACCACCGCTATACGACGTACGGCTATCTCCGTGACGAGATGCACGCGGCCGGCAAGGGCAGTGGTCCGTGGGACGCGGGTCTCGCTCTCCTGGTCGACGAGGCGGCTGCGACTCCGCACGTGGAAGCCATCCACCGCATCATTCCGGCGCTGGCATTCGGCGACGCCGTGCAGCAGGCGGCGAAGGGCTTCCGCGTTCACCGGCTCGATGACGGAACGGAACTGCCGGAGGCGTTGCGGGCTCTGGCCGAGCGCTCAGGGCCCGCGTTCCTGATATCTGACGGGGAGAAGTTCGCTCTGCTGTCCGATCCAGACGCCGGTGAGCTCGATGCCGGCCGGCCCGCGGAGCACGGTGCGGCCTGGTGGCGGTTGGACGCCGCAATTGCGGCAGTATTTCTCATGGACCGGCTGTGGTCGGTCGCCGACGGCACCGACGAGGTGCTTGCCGAGCATGACGCCGAGGCAGCGCTGCGATTCGTCCGCCGCAACGGCGGAACCGCGCTCTTCCTCAAAGCACCCCCGTTGGCCGACATCTGGGCGGTTGCCCGCTCCGGTGACGTCATGCCGCGCAAGTCGACGCTTTTTCTCCCCAAGCCACGGTCCGGGGTCGTACTCCGCACGTTCGCCGCGGATTCCTAACGGTCAGTCGATCGTCCCCGGCGCATTTCCGATAGTCCCCGCCGCAATCGCTCGAATCCGGCGCCCGCGTCGTGCCGCGGCGCCGGGGAATTGCCGGTGTAACGGCAGATATCGCGTCTTTCACCGACTCGGTCGATCACCGGCCGGCGTGCGCGTCCGATTCCGTTGCTGTGTAGCCGTTCTATCGTTGCGTGGCTGCCGATTTTCCCCCGGCGGCATCTCCCCCTGCCGGCCGGGACGCGACCGAGAACTTCGGCGCGAAACGCGAGCCGCGGCGCCGTGAGATGCGGCCGCGTCCTCAAGCGTGTCGTACACGACGACGTCGTCCGCCGCCGGGGAATCCGCAATGACCGTGGCGGCCGATGACGAACCGATCCGCTCTGCAGCGTCCGTTTCGCCCTCGGTGTCTGCCGCGGCGGCCGCCGCGAACCACTCGCGTGCCTCCGTCGCGCGACCGGCCTGGGCAAGTGCCTGCGCATAGGCATAGAACAGGCGCGCCGACCACGGATCGCGCCGGCTCGGGTCGAGGTCGGCGCCCCGGAGGGCGAGCAGAGCGGCGTCAGGCTGCCCAAGGTCGAGGCGGGCGCCGGCAAGAACAATACGGAGCTCGACTGCCATGCCGGGGCTCAACGCAGCCACCGCCGGATCCTGGGCGATTTCGATGGCCCGCTCCGGCCGGCCAAGTCCGCGCTCGCAGTCCGCCATGACGGGAAGGTAATCAACCACACCTGTTAACCGGCGGTGAGTGCGGAATTCTGCGAGCGCCTCGCCGTAACGGCCCGTCTTATAGGCGCATATCCCAAGGGCTTCGCGTACGGCGGGAATGCGCGGCGCGAGTCGGCGGGCCTCGCGCGCATGCTGATACGCGGCTTCCGGGTCTTCATCTAGCAACGTCCCTGCCGCGACGAGGTGGTGCGCCACCTTAGCGACCGTCACGGGCGGCAGGCCGCGAAGCTCGGCACGCACGTCCGGAGCGAGGCGCCGCAGCTCTTCGGTTCCGGTGTCCTTTCCGCCGGAAGGGCGGATGTTCGTGTCCTTTGCTGTACGCTGCCGGGACTGGATTGCGTCGACCGGTGCGGTGGAAGAGTCGGTTCTCCTTTTCTTGTCGGCTGTCGATGACGCAGCCGGGGCGCCCGTCGTACGACGGTTGACCCAATCGGGTGCCGTCCGCATCGCCCTCCACCTTTCGCCTGCCGCCGAACCGAGGCCGCCTCTCCGGGAAATGAAACGCGGGGCTACCACATGTGTAGCCCCGCGAGGAAGAATGTCCGGCGGCGTCCTACTCTCCCACGCAGTCGCCCGCGCAGTACCATCGGCGCTGAAGGGCTTAGCTTCCGGGTTCGGAATGGGACCGGGCGTTTCCCCTTCGCTATGGCCGCCGTAACCCTATGGAGATGTTCAGCCGGTTGCCGACCGTATCTCGGGAACCGCACAGTGGACGCACGCGAAGATATGTGGTCAAGTCCTCGGCCTATTAGTACCGGTCGGCTGCATGCGTTGCCGCACTTCCACCTCCGGCCTATCAACCCTGTCATCTAGCAGGGGGCCTTACCAGGTCGACCCTGTGGGAGACCTCATCTTGGAGCGAGCTTCCCGCTTAGATGCTTTCAGCGGTTATCTCTGCCGAACGTGGCTAACCAGCCGTGCCCTTGGCAGGACAACTGGCACACCAGAGGTTCGTCCGTCCCGGTCCTCTCGTACTAGGGACAGCTCTCCTCAAGTCTCCTGCGCGCGCGGCGGATAGGGACCGAACTGTCTCACGACGTTCTAAACCCAGCTCGCGTACCGCTTTAATGGGCGAACAGCCCAACCCTTGGGACCTACTCCAGCCCCAGGATGCGACGAGCCGACATCGAGGTGCCAAACCTTGCCGTCGATATGGACTCTTGGGCAAGATCAGCCTGTTATCCCCGGGGTACCTTTTATCCGTTGAGCGACGGCGCTTCCACAAGCAACCGCCGGATCACTAGTCCCTGCTTTCGCACCTGCTCGACATGTCTGTCTCACAGTCAAGCTCCCTTGTGCACTTGCACTCAACACCTGGTTGCCGACCAGGCTGAGGGAACCTTTGGGCGCCTCCGTTACCTTTTAGGAGGCAACCGCCCCAGTTAAACTACCCGCCAGACACTGTCCCTGATCCGGATAACGGACCGAGGTTAGACAGCCAGCACGACCAGAGTGGTATTTCAACGTTGGCTCCACCCGAACTGGCGTCCGGGCTTCACAGCCTCCCACCTATCCTACACAAGCCGAACCGACCGCCAATGTCAAGCTGTAGTAAAGGTCCCGGGGTCTTTCCGTCCTGCCGCGCGTAACGAGCATCTTTACTCGTAGTGCAATTTCGCCGAGTCCGTGGTCGAGACAGTCGAGAAGTCGTTACGCCATTCGTGCAGGTCGGAACTTACCCGACAAGGAATTTCGCTACCTTAGGATGGTTATAGTTACCACCGCCGTTTACTGGCGCTTAAGTTCTGGGCTTCGCGACCCGAAGGCCGCTAACCCGTCCCCTTAACGTTCCAGCACCGGGCAGGCGTCAGTCCGTATACATCGTCTTACGACTTCGCACGGACCTGTGTTTTTAGTAAACAGTCGCTTCTCGCTGCTCTCTGCGGCCGTACCGCGCTTCGGGGGCAAGCCCCTACACGCAGCGCGGCCCCCCTTCTCCCGAAGTTACGGGGGCATTTTGCCTAGTTCCTTGACCACGGTTCACTCGATCGCCTCGGTATTCTCTACCTGACCACCTGAGTCGGTTTGGGGTACGGGCCGCCGTGGCACTCGCTAGAGGCTTTTCTCGGCAGCATAGGATCACCCACTTCGCCTTGACGGCTCGGCATCAGGTCTCGGGCGCGTGAGGCGCGGATTTGCCTACGCCTCGCCCTACACCCTTACCCCGGGTCAACCAACGCCCGGGTTGGGCTACCTTCCTGCGTCACCCCATCGCTTGCCTACTACCAGCTTGGTTCGCGCACGCCGCCGACACCCCCGAAGGGGCGTCGACTTTGTCCGCTGAGCATCACCAGGTTCGGCAGGGTCGCACCACAGCGGGTACGGGAATATCAACCCGTTGTCCATCGACTACGCCTCTCGGCCTCGCCTTAGGTCCCGACTTACCCTGGGCGGATTAGCCTGGCCCAGGAACCCTTGGTCATCCGGCGGACGGGTTTCTCACCCGTCTTTCGCTACTCATGCCTGCATTCGCACTCGTGTGGCGTCCACGACTGGGTCACCCCGTCGCTTCTCCCGCCACACGACGCTCCCCTACCCGTCCACGCGCCTGGACCCTTACGGGTCAAGCAATGCGTGAACGCCACGGCTTCGGCGGTGTGCTTGAGCCCCGTTGAATTGTCGGCGCAGAATCACTTGACCAGTGAGCTATTACGCACTCTTTGAAGGATGGCTGCTTCTAAGCCAACCTCCTGGTTGTCTCTGCGACTCCACATCCTTTCCCACTTAGCACACGCTTAGGGGCCTTAGCCGGTGATCTGGGCTGTTTCCCTCTCGACTACGGAGCTTATCCCCCGCAGTCTCACTGCCGTGCTCTCACTTGCCGGCATTCGGAGTTTGGCTGACTTCGGTAAGCTTTTGGGCCCCCTAGGCCATCCAGTGCTCTACCTCCGGCAAGAAACGCACGACGCTGCACCAAAATGCATTTCGGGGAGAACCAGCTATCACGGAGTTTGATTGGCCTTTCACCCCTACCCACAGGTCATCCCCCAGTTTTTCAACACTGGTGGGTTCGGTCCTCCACGCGGTCTTACCCGCGCTTCAACCTGCCCATGGGTAGATCACCCCGCTTCGGGTCTAGGACGTGCGACTCAGCGCCCTATTCGGACTCGCTTTCGCTACGGCTCCCCCTCACGGGTTAACCTCGCCACACGCCGCTAACTCGCAGGCTCATTCTTCAAAAGGCACGCGGTCACGACCGCCGGGCAAGCCCGACGGCGACGCTCCCACGGTTTGTAGGCACACGGTTTCAGGTACTATTTCACTCCCCTCCCGGGGTACTTTTCACCTTTCCCTCACGGTACTTGTCCGCTATCGGTCACCAGGGAGTATTTAGGCTTAGCGGGTGGTCCCGCCGGATTCACACGGACTTCCACGGGCTCCGTGCTACTTGGGATGTCACCCGGGAGTCGCCGGCGTTTCGTCTACGGGGGTCTTACCCTCTGTGCCTGGCCTTTCTCATGCCATTCGACTACACCAGCGATTTGTCACTCCCTGCCGGGCCGGCAGACCCGACTGGGTGATCCCACTACCCCGACCACGCAACGCCTGCCGGCTATTTCCACGTGATCGGTTTGGCCTGTTCCGCTTTCGCTCACCACTACTCACGGAATCGCGGTTGCTTTCTCTTCCTGCGGGTACTGAGATGTTTCACTTCCCCGCGTTCCCTCCACATGCCCTATGTGTTCAGGCATGGGTGACAGGACATGACTCCTGCCGGGTTTCCCCATTCGGAGATCCTCGGATCACAGCTCGGTTGGCAGCTCCCCGAGGCTTATCGCAGCCTCCCACGTCCTTCTTCGGCTCCTGGTGCCTAGGCATCCACCGTGCGCCCTTAGTAACTTGGCCACAAAGATGCTCGCGCGTCCACTGTGCAGTTCTCAAGATGCGGGCGGGCCGGCCGTTGCCGCCTGAGCGGCGCAGTGCCGTCCGCGCGGGTTGCTGTCCGCACCCGCTCCCTGGGAACTCAACAGCGTGCCCGGCTGAGAACAGCCTCTCTGCGTCGTTCCACGCTCCGACGAGCAGTACTAAACCCAGAGGCGGCATGTTCCAGCCGAATAGTCAGCGTTCCACCCATGAGCACCGGACGAAATGGAATCGTCCGCCGATGGGCGACTCATCGTCGCCTCGTGCTCCTTAGAAAGGAGGTGATCCAGCCACACCTTCCGGTACGGCTACCTTGTTACGACTTCGTCCCAATCGCCGGTCCCACCTTCGACGGCTCCCTCCCTTGCGGGTTGGGCCACCGGCTTCGGGTGTTACCGACTTTCGTGACGTGACGGGCGGTGTGTACAAGGCCCGGGAACGTATTCACCGCGGCATTGCTGATCCGCGATTACTAGCGACTCCGACTTCACGGGGTCGAGTTGCAGACCCCGATCCGAACTGAGACCGGCTTTTTGGGATTCGCTCCACCTCACGGTTTCGCAGCCCTTTGTACCGGCCATTGTAGCATGTGTGCAGCCCTGGACGTAAGGGGCATGATGACTTGACGTCATCCCCACCTTCCTCCGAGTTGACCCCGGCAGTCTCCCATGAGTCCCCGGCATTACCCGCTGGCAACATGGGACGAGGGTTGCGCTCGTTGCGGGACTTAACCCAACATCTCACGACACGAGCTGACGACAGCCATGCACCACCTGTGCAGGGCCCTTGCGGACCCGGCATCTCTGCCGGATTTCCCTGCATGTCAAGCCCAGGTAAGGTTCTTCGCGTTGCATCGAATTAAGCCACATGCTCCGCCGCTTGTGCGGGCCCCCGTCAATTCCTTTGAGTTTTAGCCTTGCGGCCGTACTCCCCAGGCGGGGCGCTTAATGCGTTAGCTGCGGCACGGAGGACGTGGAAAGTCCCCCACACCTAGCGCCCAACGTTTACAGCGTGGACTACCAGGGTATCTAATCCTGTTCGCTCCCCACGCTTTCGCTCCTCAGCGTCAGTTGCGGCCCAGAGACCCGCCTTCGCCACCGGTGTTCCTCCTGATATCTGCGCATTTCACCGCTACACCAGGAATTCCAGTCTCCCCTGCCGCACTCTAGTCTGCCCGTATCGAATGCAGGCCCAGGGTTGAGCCCTGGGTTTTCACATCCGACGCGACAGACCGCCTACGAGCTCTTTACGCCCAGTAAATCCGGACAACGCTTGCACCCTACGTATTACCGCGGCTGCTGGCACGTAGTTAGCCGGTGCTTCTTCTGCAGGTACCGTCACTTTCGCTTCGTTCCTGCTGAAAGGGGTTTACAACCCGAAGGCCTTCTTCCCCCACGCGGCGTCGCTGCGTCAGGCTTTCGCCCATTGCGCAATATTCCCCACTGCTGCCTCCCGTAGGAGTCTGGGCCGTGTCTCAGTCCCAGTGTGGCCGGTCGCCCTCTCAGGCCGGCTACCCGTCGTCGCCTTGGTAGGCCGTTACCCCACCAACAAGCTGATAGGCCGCGGGCCCATCCCCAGCCGCAAAAGCTTTCCACCTCAGGTGATGCCACCCGAGGTGCATATCCGGTATTAGCCCCGGTTTCCCGGGGTTATCCCGGTGCTGGGGGTAGGTTGCCCACGTGTTACTCACCCGTTCGCCGCTCGAGTACCCCGAAGGGCCTTTCCGCTCGACTTGCATGTGTTAAGCACGCCGCCAGCGTTCGTCCTGAGCCAGGATCAAACTCTCCGTAGAGGTCTATGCCAACCGCTCGTTGCCGAGCGGGTCGGCGTCTAGGGAGTGATCATGGCGTGACAGACGTTTGGCTCGCCTGTCGTACCAATTCCGTAAGCGGACCGCAGTCCGCTGACGGGGGTTCCTTGGCACTGACTTTTGGCACGCTGTTGAGTTCTCAAGGAGCGGGCGTCACCAGTTCCCGATCTCTCGGAAATCTGGGGACAACTTCCCTAAGTTATCCGGGACTCCGGTCACTGTCAACCGAGGCCCTGCCTCCGCGCACGACCAACCGACCGCCCGATGAGCGACGACGCTACCGGGAGGCGCGATGTCGGTCGATTGCTGGAGAACACCCGGGACCGGCCGCTTCGGCGTCCGTTCCTCCCGGGACGTAGGTACACAATACGCACCCCGCAAACGACCGTCAACTCGGGGGCCGGCTGTTCGGGTGTGGCAAAAACCACGGTGTCGCACCGAGATTTCCACCTGCGCATCGGCTAGATGGCGCCCGGGAACCGTATGCGCGGGCGGGACGCGACCAGCGGACGAGGGGCTGGACCGGACCGCACGGTCTAAGCGGCCGGTGGCAACCAGCAGACAGCGTGCCCGCGCCAATCGGGACCGGCGGCAGCGTGCGCCGGTAACACCCTGTCGGGTGCCACGATGACCAACAAGTGCCCGCGCCGCTCGCAACCGGCGAACGACGTCCGTCCGCCGGGCGACGCACCGGGCGCTGCCGTCACCCAGCGCGCTCAACGCCGGCGACCGCGCGGCGTCCGCGGCGAATCACCGCCCACCGGCCGTGGAGCAACCGTCCTGGGTCAATCTGGGCGTCGACGTCCGTCACCTTCTCGTTGTTCACGTACGCCCCGCCCTCGCTGATGACCCGGCGGGCCGCCGAACGCGACTCCACCAGTCCGGTCGCGACCAAGGCGTCGACCACCCGGGGTGGCGGATCGAACGGCATCGTGACCAAGCCGGCTTCTGCAAGAGCGGCGGCGAGCGTTTCCGGCTCGACACCCGCGAGCTCCCCGCGGCCAAAGAGCGCCGCGCTAGCCGCGACGACCTTGCCGCACTCCGTCGCGCCGTGAACCAGGGTGGTCAGCTCTTCGGCCAGCGCCCGCTGTCCCAGGCGGGCGGCGGGGTCCCGGCCCGCGTCCTTCTCCAAGGCCTCCAGTTCGTCCTTGTTCTTCAAGCTGAAGTAGCGCAGGTACGCCGGCACGTCACGGTCATCCGTATTGATCCAGAACTGGTAGAACGCGTACGGCGAGGTCAACGCGGGGTCCAGCCAGACGGCGCCGCCCGCCGTCTTGCCGAATTTGGTCCCATCCGCCTTCGTCACCAGCGGGGTCGCCAGCGCGTGGACGTCGACCCCTTCCACCTTGTGGATGAGCTCGATACCGGAGGTGAGGTTCCCCCACTGATCGATTCCGCCGATCTGCAGGACGCACCGGTACCGCCGGTAGAGCTCCAGGAAGTCCAGGCTCTGCAAGATTTGGTAGCTGAACTCGGTATAGCTGATGCCCTGCTCGGAGCGCAGGCGGGCGGCCACGACCTCCTTGGCCAGCATGCGGCCGACCCGGAAATGCTTGCCGACGTCGCGGAGAAACTCGATCGCCGTCAGCCGGCCCGTCCACTCGAGATTGTTCACCGCGATGGCCGGTTGGCCGGCCCGTTCCCCGGTGAAGTCGAGGAACGGCGCGAGTTGGCGGTGAATCCGCTCCGCCCACCCGGCCACCACATCGGGATCATTGAGCGCACGCTCCGTCGTCCGCCCGGACGGATCACCAATCAAGCCGGTTGCACCGCCGACCAGCGCGATCGGTCGGTGACCGGCGTCCTGAAAGCGGCGCAGGGTGAGGATCTGCACGAGATGACCGATGTGCAGGCTCGGCGCCGTCGGATCGAAACCGCAGTACACGGTGATCGGACCGGTGTTCATCGCGGCCCGGAGTGCCTCGAGGTCGGTGCTCTGCGCGATGAGCCCGCGCCAGGCGAGATCGTCCAGAAGATGCGTCACAACTCGAATCCTTGCGCGAGATCGTCACGGCGCCAACGCATGGTCAGCCCCGGCTGCCGGCTTCGGCGCGAGAAGGAGCCCGCCGGCGGCGGACGTGCGGCCGGTACGCCGAGACAGTTGGCTCGCCGCGGATCCAGAACCGCCACGGAACATCGGCGGCCGCGGTGACCCCAACCCGCGGACCGCAGCAGATCATCTCCTCCGGGATCGGATCCCGGAATTCGAGCGCAAGGCAGCTGCCCGGAGCGCAGGCATCCACCCCGTTGTGCGTCTTGTCGATGCCGAGGGCGACCGTGAGACGCGCCGGACCGCGGGCGAGGTCACGGTCCGGGATGCCGGGACGCCGTGATCGCGCCAGGGTGAGGCCGGCAACCACTTCGCCGGCGCGCAGCAGGACGGCCGACGCCGTCCCCTCCGGACTGCAGACCAGGTTCATGCAGTAGTGCATGCCGTACGTGAAGTAGACGTAGACGTGCCCGGGGGGTCCGAACATCACGGCATTGCGCGGCGTCCGCCCCCGGTAGGCGTGCGAGCCAGGATCACACTCCCCGAGATACGCCTCCACCTCGGTGAGCCGGACGGTCACCGACCCGGACGTCGTCCGGTGCCGCACTAGGCATCCCAGCAACCGCGGCGCAACGGCCAGCGCGTCCGCGGCGAAGAACTCCCGGGGAATCGGTGTCACGGCGCGGCGTCAGCCCAGGCAGCGGAGTCAGCGAGCGCGGCCCGGACGGCGGCGAGCTGCTCGGCCACCCGCTCCGGTGCGGTTCCGCCGTACGCCGCCCGGGCACCGATCGCCCCGCGGACGCTCAGAACGGTGCGCACCTCCGCGCGATTCTCCGGCGTGAAGTACGGCGAGATCTCGGCGAGCTGATCGTCGTCCACCGCGGACAGATCGGTTCCGTGGGCCGCGCACCACGCCACCAGCCGGCCGACCGCCTGATGCGCCTCGTGGAACGGCACGCCCCGGCGTACCAACGCCTCGGCCACGTCGGTCGCCAGGGAGAACCCGGCCGGAGCAGCGGCCGCCACCCGGTCGGCCTTCACCCGCATGGTGGCGACGAGGCCGGTCATGGCGGGCAGGACGAGCAGCAAGGTATCGAGGGAATCGAAGACCGGGAATTTGTCTTCTTGCAGGTCCCGGTCATATGCCAGCGGAAGACCCTTGAGCATCGTGAGCAGGCTGGTCAGATTGCCGATCAGCCGCCCGGCCTTGCCCCGGGCCAGCTCGGCGACGTCCGGATTCTTCTTCTGCGGCATGATCGACGAACCGGTCGCGTACGCGTCGTCCAGCTCCACCCAGCCGAACTCCTGACTGCACCAGAGCACGATCTCCTCGCCCAGTCGGGAGAGGTGGACGCCGACCAACGCCGCGGCGAAGGCGAACTCCGCCGCGAAATCCCGGTCGCTCACCGCGTCGATCGAATTGGCCGCCGGTGCGGTGAACCCAAGTTCGGCCGCGACCGCGTGCGGGTCGAGCGGCAGCGACGAACCGGCGAGCGCGCCTGCGCCGAGCGGACAGATCGCCGCGCGGCGGTCCCAGTCGCGGAACCGGTCGACGTCCCGGGCAAACGCAGCCACGTGCGCGAGGAGGTGGTGGGCGAAGAGGACCGGTTGCGCGTGCTGGAGGTGGGTCATTCCCGGCGCAGGGAGGTCGAGGTGACGCTCGGCCTGGTCCACCAACGCCCACTGCAGATCGACCAGCCGGCGGACCAACAGCCGTACGTGATCTCGCAGGTAGAGCCGGAGGTCGGTGGCGATCTGGTCGTTGCGACTCCGCCCGGCCCGGAGCTTGCCGCCGAGCGGTCCGAGTCGTTCCAGCAGGGCCCGCTCCAGCGCGGTGTGGACGTCCTCATCCGCGGCCGCCGGCTGGAAGGTTCCTGATGCACACGCGCGATCCAGCTCGTCGAGGGCGGCGAGGAGCTGGGCGAGCTCGTCGGCGTCCAGGAGACCGGCGGCGGCGAGAACCCGGGCATGCGCCTTCGATGCGCGAAGATCGTAACGAGCCAACCGCCAATCGACGTCGATCGACCGGGAGAGCGCGGCCACCGACTCCGCCGGCCCGGCGGTGAACCGTCCTCCCCAGAGGCGATGCGCCGGGGCCGACTCGCCGCCGGGGCGCTGACCGACCGCCGCCGACGGCTCACTCACCGGCGCCTGCCGCAAGGTCCCGGCGGGCCGCCGTCCGGCTGGGCAGCCCCCACAGCTCGACAAAGCCTTTCGCCAACGACTGGTCGAAGAGGTCTCCGGTGTCGTACGTGGCGAGCCGGTAGTCGTACAACGCCTGCGGGCTGCGCCGTCCGGTCACCACAGCCCGGCCGCCGTGCAGGACAAGCCGGATGTCGCCGGTCACATGACGTTGCGCGGTGTCGATGAACGCGTCGAGCGCCCGCTTGAGCGGGGAGAACCAGAGCCCGTCGTAGACGAGTTCAGCCCAGCGTTGATCGACAAGGCGCTTGAATCGGGCGAGATCCCGCTCGACGGTGACGTTCTCCAGCTCCTGATGGGCGGTGATCAGAGCGACGGCCCCCGGCGCTTCGTACACCTCGCGGCTCTTGATCCCGACGAGACGGTCCTCGACCAGGTCGATCCGGCCGACACCCTGCGCCCCGGCCCGGCGGTTCAGCTCGGTGATCGCCTCCAGCGGGCTCACCGGGCGTCCGTCGATCGCGACCGGGACGCCGTCCGAGAAGGAGACCACCACCTCATCGGCGGGGCGCGGCACGGCCGGATCAGCGGTGTAGGCGTAGATCTCCTCGATGGGAGCGTTCCAGATGTCCTCCAGGAACCCGGTTTCGATCGCCCGGCCCCAGAGGTTGGCATCGATCGAGTACGGCGACTTCTTCGTCACCTCGATCGGGAGTCCCTTGGCTTCCGCGAAGGCGATGGCCCGGTCCCTGGTCATCCCGGAGTCCCGGACTGGGGCGAGGATCCGAAGCTCCGGGTCGAGCGACCCGATGCCCACTTCGAACCGGACCTGGTCGTTGCCCTTGCCGGTGCTGCCGTGCGCTACGGCCGTCGCCTTGTGCCGATGCGCGGCGGCGACCAGGTGCTTGTCGATCAACGGTCGCGAGAGCGCGGAGATCAGCGGATACCGGCCCATGTACAGGGCATTCGCCCGGAGCGCAGGAACGCAGTAGTCCGCGGCGAACTCCGCACGCGCGTCGATCACCTCGGCTTCGACCGCCCCGCAGGCCAGAGCCCGCTTGCGGATCACCTCCATGTCCTCGCCCTGGCCGACGTCCACCGCCACGGCGATCACCTCAGCTCCGGTCTGCTCGGTGATCCACCCGATGCAGACGGAGGTATCCAGCCCGCCTGAATAGGCGAGGACGACGCGCTCGGTCATCGAATCTCTCCTTCGTGTTCAGCTCCGGCATGCGGGGATGCCGACCTCTTACGGGCCCGGGTCAGCGCACCACGCCGTTGGGCGAGGTCAAGGAGGCGGCGGGCAAGTGCCGCGCCCCCGTCCGGCCGGCGGACGACGCACAGCACCGTATCGTCGCCGGCCACCGTGCCCAGCAGGTCGGGTAACCCAGCCTGGTCCATCGCCGAAGCGAGCAGATGCGCCCCGCCGGGCGGGGTCCGGACGACGACAAGGTTTCCGCTCGGCTCAGCGGAGATCAGCAGCTCGGCAGCCAGCCGGGCCAGACGGCCCGCAGCGGAGGCCGCCGGCGGTTCGGTCGATGGCACGACGTAGACGAACCCGCCGTCCACGGAGCGGAGGCGAACCGCACCGATCTCCTCGAGATCCCGCGACAGGGTCGCCTGGGTGACCAAGAATCCCTCGGCCGCCAGCAGTTCCGCTAGTTCGTGCTGGGAGCGGATCGACCGGGCGGCCAGCAACTCCCGGATCCGTGCGTGCCGGGCAGCCTTGGTACCCGGCGTGGCCGTGGTCATGGGATGCCCCTGCCGCCCGCCGCGTCAAGGAGGAAGCTGAGCAGCGCTTTGGCCGTGTGCAGCCGGTTCTCCGCCTGATCGAAGATCGCCGACTGCGGTCCCTCCAGCACGGATGCGGTGATCTCCTCGCCGCGATGCGCCGGCAGGCAGTGCAGGACGATCGCATCGTCGGCCGCTAGGGCGAGCAGGTCGTCGTCGACGGTGAAGCCGGCGAACGCGCGGCGCCGGGCTGCGGTTTCCTCCTCCTGGCCCATCGACGTCCAGACGTCGGTGTACAGCACATCTGCGTTCCGGGCGGCGGTCCGCGGGTCGTCGACCACCTCGACCCGCCCGCCGGTCTGCTCACCGATCTCCGCGGCCCGCGCCACCACGGCCGGCGGCGGCTGGTAGCCGGCCGGACTGGCAACCGTCACGTGCAGGCCGGCCATTGCACCGGCGACCAGCAGCGAGCAGGCGACGTTGTTCCCGTCGCCGACATAGGCGAGCCGGACGCCGTCCAATCCGCCCTTCCGCTCGCGGATCGTCAGCAAGTCGGCGAGCGCCTGACACGGGTGATAGGCGTCGGAGAGTGCGTTGACCACCGGCACCGTGGCGTACCGGGCCAGGGTGGTGATCCGGTCGTGACCGAAGGTCCGCAGCACGATCGCGGCGACGTAACGGGAGAGCACCCGCGCCGTGTCCTCAATCGGCTCGCCGCGGCCGAGCTGGGAGCCGACGGCGTCCAGCACGACCGGCTGCCCACCCAGTTCGGTGATCGCTACCTCAAAGGAGACCCGGGTGCGCGTTGACGGCTTCTCGAACACCACGGCCACCGACCGCGGGCCGGTCAGCGGGCGGGCGGCGTACCGGTCCTTCTTCAACCGGGCCGCTTCGTCGAGCACCGCCGCCTGCTCGCTCGGCGTGAGGTCGTCGTCGGCGAGGAAATGCCGGATCACGAGCCCACCACCTCCTCAAGGATGCCGGGCAGCGCGGTGATGAACCGGTCCACTTCTGCCGCGGACACGATGAGCGGCGGTGCGAGCCGGATCGTGTGCGGTGCGATGGCATTGACGAGGAAGCCGGCGCGACGGCAGGCCGCCTCCACCGCTGGAGCCGGTAGGTCGCGGAGTGCAATGCCGATCAGCAGACCGCGGCCGCGCACTTCGGCAATCGCCGGGTGACCAAGGCCGGTGATCCCTGCGCGGAGCCGGTCGCCCACTGCTGCGACGTGCCCGAGCAGGTCGTCGTCCGCAATGGTCTGCAGGACGGCGAGGGCCGCGGCGCAGGCGATCGGATTGGCGCCGAACGTCGAACCGTGATCACCCTTGGCGAAACCGGTTGCGTACCGGCCGAAACCGATGCACGCCCCGATCGGCAGGCCCCCGCCGAGTCCCTTGGCCAGGGTCAGGATGTCTGGGCGTATCCCCTCGCGTTGATAGGCAAACCACGTGCCGGTCCGGCCGATCCCGGTCTGGATCTCATCGATGATGAGCGCCGCACCCGCTCGATCGCAGATCTCCCGGGCCGCGCGCAGGTAGCCATCCGGCGGGACGATCACTCCGGCCTCGCCGAGGATCGGTTCCAGCACGACCGCGCCGACCTGCCCGGTGACCGCCCGGCTGAGCGCGTCGACGTCGCCGTACGGCACGAACCGCACCTCGAGGCCGAACGGCGCGAACGGCTCACGGAATGCCGGCTTGGCGGTGAGGGCCAGCGCGCCCAGGGTGCGGCCGTGAAACGCCTGCTCTGCCGCCACGAAAACCGGTCGGGCCGGGCCGGCCACCTTCCGGGCCAACTTGATCGCTGCTTCGTTTGCCTCCGCGCCGCTGTTCGCGAGGAACACCCGCGCGTCTCCATCCGGGGCGGCAAGCTCGATGAGCCGCCGGGCCAGCGCGACGCCCGGTGCGTGCGCGTAGAGGTTGCTGGTGTGCGCAATCCGGCGGACCTGGCCGCAGACCGCATCGACGATGGCGGGGTGCGCATGACCCAGCGCGCTCACCGCGATCCCACCGATCAAGTCCAGGTAGCGGCGTCCGTCGACGTCGACCACGGTGCACCCCACCCCGTGGTCGATCGCGAGAGTCGGCGCGTAGGTCGGCATGAAGACCTCCGCGAACCCGGCGAGGAGCTCGTCGTGAGCGGTCGTCGTCATGGCACCACCATGGTTCCCACACCCTCATCGGTGAAGATCTCCAGCAGGATGGCGTGCGGCACCCGACCGTCCAGCACGTGCGCCGCCGCGACCCCGCCGCGGACCGCTCGCAGGCACGCCTCCATCTTCGGGATCATGCCGGCGGCCAGGCCGGGAAGCAGCTTCTCCAACTCGTCCGCGGTGAGCCGACTGATCACCTCGTCGGTGTTCGGCCAATCGGCGAAGAGCCCTTCGACGTCAGTGAGAACGACCAGCTTCTCGGCACCAAGCGCGACCGCAAGGGCAGCGGCGGCCGTGTCGGCGTTGACGTTGTACACGCAGCGCCGCCCGTCGCTGTCCACCCCGCCGGCGATCGAGGAGACCACCGGCACGTGACCGTCGTCCAGCAGGCTCTGGATCACCGTGGGGTTCACTTCGGTGATCTCGCCGACAAGGCCGAGATCGACGTCGTGGCCGTCCACCACGGCACTGCGCCGGACAGCGGTGAACAACCTGCCGTCCTCACCGCTCACCCCGACGGCGAACGGACCGTGGGCGTTGAGCAATCCGACGACCTCGCGCTGCACCTGGCCGACGAGCACCATCCGGACGACGTCCATCGTCTCCGGGGTGGTGACCCGCAAGCCGGCGGCGAAGACCGGTTCGATGCCGAGCCGGCGAAGCATCGCGTCGATCTGCGGACCCCCGCCGTGGACGACCACCGGCCGGAGTCCGGCGTACCGGAGGAAGACGACATCGGCAGCGAACGAGGCAGCCAGTCCGGGATCGATCATGGCGTGCCCGCCGTATTTGATCACGACGGTCCGGCCGTGAAAGGTCGCCAGCCAGGGCAGGGCCTCGACGAGGGTGGCTGCCTTGGCTTGGACGGCGGTCAGGTCGCGGCTCATGTCGAGTACGCCGAGTTCTCGTGGACGTAGGCGGCGGTCAGGTCGGTGGTGAGCAGCCGGGCGGTGGCGGCGCCGGCGTGCAGCTCGATGGTGATCGTGACATCCCGGCCGGACAGGTCGACCTTCGCGCGGTCTTCCCCGATCGCCGAACGCCGGCAGACCTGGACGCCGTTGATTGCGACATCGATGCCGTCCGGTTCGAACCGAGCCGTCGTCGTGCCGATCGCGGCGAGGATCCGGCCCCAGTTCGGGTCGCCGCCGCCGATGGCGCACTTGACGAGGTTGCTGCGGGCCACCGCCCGCGCCACCTGGACTGCGTCCGGCTCGCTCGCAGCCCCGCGCACCTCGACCGTGATCAACTTGCCGGCGCCCTCGGCGTCGGCGGCGAGCTGATGAGCAAGGTCCGCGCAGGCGTCGACGAGCACGGCGGTGAACTCCTCCGGCTCGGGGCGGACGCCGCTGGCGCCGGACGCGAGCAGCACCACCGTGTCGTTCGTGGAGAGGCAGCCGTCGGTGTCAAGCCGCTCGAAGGTGACGGCGGTTGCCGCACCGAGCGCCGCGTCCAGGACGTGCGGTTCGAGATCGGCGTCCGTGGTGAGGACAACGAGCATGGTTGCGAGTTCCGGAGCGAGCATGCCGGCACCCTTGGCCATGCCGCCCAATCGCCAGCCGGACGACGCTGTCCGGGCGACCTGCTTCGGCACGGTGTCCGTCGTCATGATCGCCTCAGCAGCAGCGGGGCCGCCGTCGGGGTCGAGGGCGGCATGCGCGGCTCGGATGCCGGCGAAGAGCCGATCGGTGGGGAGCCGGACGCCGATGATCCCGGTCGAGCAGACGGCAACGTCAGCGGCACCAATCCCCAGCAGGTCGCCAACCAGCTCCGCGGTGTGGTGCACGTCGGCGAACCCATCGGGCCCGGTGCACGCGTTGGCGTTTCCGGAGTTGAGGACGACCGCGCCGATCCGCCCTCCGCGGGCGACCTGCTCGGTCCAGAGCACCGGAGCGGCCTTGATCCGATTGCGGGTCACCCGCGCGGCGGCGGCAGAACGCGGGCCGTCGTTGACGACGAGGGCGACATCCGGCCGTCCGCTCTCCTTGATGCCGGAGGCCACCCCGGCGGCCCGGAATCCCGCCGGCGTGGTGACGCTCATCGGCCCACCCCGTGCACTCCGTCGAGCCTCCCCCACGGGCCGGACGATCCGCCGGGGTCGCCCCACCAGGCGGCGATCACGGCGCGACTCCGCTCCGGGTCAGCCCGGTGGTCTCGGGAAAGCCGAGGGCGATGTTGGCGTTCTGAATGGCCTGGCCGGCCGCTCCCTTGGTGAGGTTGTCGAGCGCGGCGACCACGACGACGCGGCGCGCCGCTTCGTCAAACGCGGCCTGCAGGTGGACGCTGTTGGACCCCAGGGTCGCCGCAGTCTGCGGCCAGACGTCCGGCGGAAGAAGATGGACGAACGGTTCGTCGTGGTAGGCGTTGGCCAGGGCGGCGCGGATGGCGTCGCCATCGACCCCCGCCTTCGGCCGTGCCGTGCAGGTGGCGAGGATGCCCCGGGGCAACGGCGCGAGGATCGGGGTGAACGAGACGGTGACCGGCTCGCCGGCGGCCTGGCTGAGGTTCTGTTCGATCTCCGGGGTGTGCTGGTGGACGCCCCCGACTTTGTACGCCGCCAGCGAGCCCATCACCTCGCTCGCAAGCAGGTTCGGCTTGAGACTGCGGCCGGCGCCGCTGGTGCCGCTTGCCGCGACGATGACCACATCGTCGGGATCAACGAGATGCGCGGCGAAGAGCGGGGCAAGCGCCAGCGTTGCCGCGGTGACGTAACAGCCCGGGTTGGCGATCCGCCGGCTCTTGGCAATCTCGGCGCGCGCCCCGGGAAGTTCGGGAAGTCCGTACGTCCAGGTACCCGCGTGCGTACCGCCATAGAACTTCGCCCACGCCGCCGGATCGCGGAGCCGGAAGTCAGCGCCGATGTCCACGACGAGCGCGCTCTCCGGGAGGGTGGCGGCAATCGCCGCGGACTGACCGTGCGGCAGGGCGAGGAAGACGACGTCCGCGTCGCCGAGAACAGCGGGGTCGGTCGGCGCGAAGACCTGGTCAGCGAGATCGACCAGGTGCGGGTGAACCGCGCCGATCGGCTGTCCGGCGTGGCTCGCCGCCGTCGCGACCGCAAGCTCGAGCTCCGGATGGGCAGCAATCAGCCGGAGCAGTTCGCCGCCGGAGTACCCGCTGGCCCCGGCCACCGCGACCCGCGCACCCATCGCCCCTCCTTACTTCTGCGGCCACTGTGCGCCCGGCGGACGACGCCGGCGCGCCACCGGCACGTCACCCCGTCCACCCCGGGACGTTCGCGCTGAGTCGGTGCGGCGGCTCCGCCGGCCGGCGACACGGCCGGGCTATTCAGTCGACTGCATAACTATACAAGACGGGTGGAGGGGGCGGGCTCAAGGGCAGCGCAGGGTCGGGCGGAGAGAACGGGGGCTGGGTCGGGCCGACGGAACGGAGGCGGGGTTGGGCCGAGAGGACCGCGGCGGGGTGTCGGGCCGAGGGAAGGGCCGCGGTGTGGCTCGCGGCCGGTCGCGCTACCCGCGCAAGACGGCACCGACCCGTCGGGCGGCCTCCGCCACCGCGGCGTCGCGGAGCGCGATGACCTCGTCGGTCTCAAGCGTCCGGTCGGGCGCCCGGAACCGCAGGGTGTAGGCGAGCGATTTGCGGCCGGCTCCGAGCTGGGGCCCGCTGTAGACGTCAAAGAGCCGAATCTCCTCGAGCAGCGGCCCGGCTCCGGTGCGCAGCGCCGCCTCGACCTCGGCGGCCGGGACACCGGCGTCGACCACCACGGCGACGTCCAGATTCGCGACCGGAAACGTGGAGATCACCGGAGCCTGGACTGGGCCGCCTGCCTGCCTGAGCAGAGCCGTCACATTGATCTCGGCTGCACAGGTGCGGGGCGGCAACTCCAGGGCCGCCAGGACCCGTGGATGCAGTTCGCCGGCGAAGCCGATCGGCTGACCGTCGCCGACGGCCAGAGCCGCGCACCGACCCGGATGCCACGGCGCCATGTCACTCGCGGCAACCCGCAGCGCCACGCCGAGGCTGCCGGCCACCTCCCGCATGGCTTCGATCGCATCGGCCCAGCCGGCCGGCCGCCCGGTCCCCCACCAGCCGCGGCGTTCCATCGCGCCGACCAGCACGACGGCCAGGTGCAGCGGTTGTTCCGGCAGCGCGGCGTCCAGCGCGGCGAGCTCCTCCTCCGTCGGACGCCGGTCCACCCCGGGACGCGGGGCCCGCAATTGCCCGGTCGGCGAGCCGAGGAAGACCACCCCGATCTCGAAGAGCGCCAAGTCGGCCGCGCCTCGGGAGAGGTTCCGCCGGGCGACCGCGAACAGCCCGGGAAGCAGCGTGGTCCGCAGCAGCGGCTCGCCCTCGTCGAGCGGGTTGGCAAGCCGGACGGCACGCCGGCGCAGATCCGCCGCCGGCAATCCGAAACGGTCGGGGATGTCGGCCGCCATGAACGGGTAGCTCAACACCTCGACGTACCCGCGGGCGGCGAGTACCCGGCCGATGAGCCGGCGCCGGCGTTGCTCCTCGGTGAGACCCCGACCGACCGGCGCCCGGGGCAGCACGCTCGGCAGCCGGTCGTATCCCTCGAGGCGGATCACCTCTTCAGCGAGATCGTTTGGGTCGGTGAGGTCGGGTCGCCACGACGGGGGGACGACGTCCAACCTCCCACCGGCTGCCCGAACCTGGCAGCCGATCTGTTCCAGGCGGCGGACGACGACGGCCGGCCCGTAGTCGAGACCAGCCACCCGGTCGGGATGATCTGCCGGGATGGTGATGACCGCGGGCGCTGCTGGCGCACCGACATCAGTCACCGCACCGATCCGAGCGCCACCGTGCCGGGCGAGCAGGTCCGCAGCCCGGGCGGCGGCGACCGGCGGCAGCTGCGGATCGACGCCGCGCTCGAACCGCCGGGACGCTTCAGTCGCGAGCTTGTGCCGGCGGGCCATCCGGGCAACCGATACGGCGTCGAAGTGCGCTGCTTCGAGGACGACGTCCGTGCTGGTCGCGTCGATTTCGGTGGTTGCGCCGCCCATCGTCCCGGCCAGGCCGATCGGACCGGAGTCGTCCACGATGAGCAGATCACCGGGGTCCAGCGTGCGGTCCACGGTGTCGAGGGTGGTGAGCCGCTCTCCCGACCGGGCGCGCCGGACGCCGATCGGGCCGCGGAGTTTGGTCGCGTCATAGGCGTGCAACGGCTGGCCGAGCTCGAGCATCACGTAGTTCGTCACGTCGACGGCGAGAGAGATCGGCCGCATCCCGCAGGCCCACAGCCGCCGGCGCATGACGAACGGCGTGCGCGCGGCGGCGTTGATGCTGGTCACCGTCCAGGCCACGAAACGGTCACAGCCGGCCGGATCCTCGATCCGAACCGGCCTACCGGTGCCTGCGCCCGGCGGGAGCTGGACCTCCGCTGGATCACGGAAGCCGGTGTCGAGCGCAACGGCCAATTCGCGCGCGACACCCCGGACCGACAGGCAGTAGCCGCGGTCCGGGCTGACCGCAATGTCCAGGACGTCGTCGCGAAGATCGAGGGCCTTCGCGGCGTCCACGCCCACCGGAGCATCCGGGTCGACCACCACGATGCCGGTGTGGTCGTCACCGATGCGCAGCTCCCGGGCGGAGCAGATCATCCCGTCGGAGAGGTGACCGTAGGCCTTCCGCGCCTCGATGGCGAAGCCGCCGGGCAGGACCGCGCCCGGCAGGGCGACGATCACCTTGTCCCCGACGCGGAAGTTCTGCGCCCCGCAGATGATTCCGCGGGTGCCGGCCTCGCCGACGTCCACCTGGCAGTAGCGGATGGTCTTCCGGTTGGAGGCGACGAATTCGTCGATGCCGACGACCTGCCCGATGACCAGCGGACCGGCCAGATCGGCGCCCAGCGGTTCGACGGCCTCGACCTCCAGCCCGATGCGCAGCAGGGCATCGGCGATCCGGCGACCAGATGCGCCGGGCGGCAGGTCCACGTACTCGCCAAGCCAGGAGACCGGAACCCGCATCGTCACACCTCCACACCGAAGGCGGTGGTGAAACGGACGTCGCCCTCGACGATGTCGTGCATGTCCCGCACGCCGTGGCGGAACATCAACGTCCGTTCGATCCCGATCCCGAACGCGAACGCGGTGTACCGGGCAGGGTCGATGCCGCAGGCGACCAGAACCCGCGGATTGGTGACCCCGCAGCCGCCCCACTCGATCCAGCCCTCGGAGTTGCACGTCCGGCAGGGCGCATCCGGGTTGTCCACTGACGCACCGCGGCAGACGAAGCACCGCAGGTCGACCTCGGCACTGGGCTCGGTGAACGGGAAGTACGACGGCCGGAGCCGGCTCTCCACCTCCGGCCCGAACATTGCGCGGGCGAAGGCGTCGAGCGTGCCCTTGAGGTGGGCCATCGTGATCCCCTCGTCGACGACCAACCCTTCGACCTGGTGGAACACCGGGGTGTGGGTCGCGTCGAGCTCATCGGTGCGGTAGGTCCGGCCCGGGCAGATCACGTAGATCGGCGGACGGCGGGTGAGCATTGCCCGGGCCTGAGCCGGCGAGGTGTGGGTGCGGAGGACAACGCCGGAATCAGGGCTTGCCACCCAGAAGGTGTCCTGCATGCTGCGCGCCGGATGGTCCGGCGGAATGTTGAGGGCGTCGAAGTTGTACCACTCGGCTTCCACCTCCGGCCCTTCGACGACCTCGTATCCCATGGCGACGAAGACGTCGACGATCCGTTCCTGCAGGGTGGTCAGCGGATGCCGGGCGCCGAGGGGATGCCGGTCCCACGGCAGCGACACGTCGACGGTCTCCTCGGCGAGGATCCGCTGGTCCCGCTCGGCGAGGAGCTCGGCTTCCCGGGCGGCCAATGCCGCCATGACGGCGGCCCGGGCCTGGTTCACCCGCCGGCCGGCGTCCGCCCGGGCTTGCGGCGGGAGAGCACCGATCTCGCGGTTGGCAAGGGCGAGCGGCGACCGGTCGCCGACATGGGCGATGCGGACCGCCTGCAACTCCGCAAGGTCGGCGGCGGCCCGGATGGCGGCCAGGGCGTCCTCGCGGTAGCGCTCGATCTCCTCGGCGTGCAACGGGGTCACCTCGACGGGGTCGTAGTCGGTCATCGGAGCAGGGAGAGTGTGCGCCGTGGTCCGTGTGCAGTCTAGGGATCGCCCAGCAGGTCACCGAGCGAACGGTGGGGTGCCGGCGGGAAACCGGACCCGGAACAGCGCGCCGCCACCCGGGGCGTCGTCCACCGAGACCGTGCCGCCGTGCGCTTCCACCAGACCCTTGACGATGTACAACCCGAGGCCGGTGCCGCCGTACCGCCCTGCGCGCCAGAACCGACGGAAGATGAGCGGACGGACCTCCGGCGGAACGCCGTCACCCTGATCCGTGACGGTGATGTCGACACCCTCCCCCGGAGCTGGTGCAACGTGGACCGTCACCGTGCCGCGACCATGCCGAATCGCGTTGTCCACCAGATTGGCCAGAACCTGATCGAGCTTGTCGGGGTCGAGCCAGACCTCCGGCAGCTCGCCGTCGACGATCACGGAGAACCGCTGCGGAGACTCGCCGGCCGCCACGCGGCCTGCCACCACCCGCGCCGCCGCGGCGCCGACGTCAACCACCTGGCGATGGAGTTCAAGACGGTCGGCGTCGATTCGGGAGACGTCCAGCAGTTCGCCGATGAGGCGGGTCACCCGGTCGGCGTCCGCGTTCACTGTCTCGAGCATGAGCTTGCGCTGTTCGTCGGTGAACCGATCCCACTTGTGCAGCAGCGTTGCGGTGAAGCCCTTGACGCTGGTCAGGGGTGAGCGGAGTTCGTGCGCCACGGTGGAGATCAGCTCGGCTCGGTCCCGCTCGGCGCGTTCCCGGGCCGCCGCCGCACGAAAGCTCACGACCAATCGGCTGACCGGAGCGCCGCGGGCTTCGCGGACGAACCGGGCGGTGACGAGAAGCTCGCGGCCGTCGGGCAGGAGGAGCCGCCGCTCGCAGTCGCGGCCGGCGGTGTCGACCAACGGCAGGACGGAACGGAAATCGCGGCCCAGCGCGGCATCCGCGGAACACTGCAGGAGACGGGCGCCCATTTCGTTGAGCAGCACCACCCGCCCAGCGTCGTCCGCGATCAACAAGCCGTCGGGCAGCAGGTCAAAGGCCGTCTTCTCGGCCTCGACCGGTCCGGCCATGCCACCTCCCGCGCCACGTTGCCGATCGCCCGCGTGACCCAACCCGGCGACGAACGTCTCGGCGGAACCCTATCGAGCGAGGGCACGGCCCGTCATCCACCGAACGTTCCGAATCGGTGGGAAAGCGGCAGACAGTGGCATACGGCCAGTCGGACGAGAGGTGCGGAACGCCTCCTGCGTGCAGCCGTCAGCTGCTCGTTGGGGCGACGCTCAACGCATCCCGTGCCGTGCCGACGAGCGCAGCGAAGGTGGCTTCGTCCCGCACTGCCAAGTCGGCGAGCATCTTCCGGTCGACGTCAACCCCGGCAAGCTTCAGCCCTTGAATGAGCCGGTTGTAGGTGATGCCCTGCGCCCGGGCCGCCGCATTGATCCGTTGAATCCAGAGCCGGCGGAAATCCCCCTTCCGCGCCTTGCGATCCCGGTAGCTGTACGCCATCGAGTGGAGCACCTGCTCCTTGGCCTTGCGGTACAACCGGGAACGCTGGCCGCGATAGCCGCTGGCCTGCTCGAGAATGACCCGCCGCTTCTTCTGAGCGTTTACCGCGCGCTTGACCCGTGCCACGTCACACCTTCCTCGTCTCGGACCGACCTCTGCCTCACGCCCACTGCCTGCCGCAATCCGCGAGCCGCTCGGTTACCTGCCAAGCAGCCGTCGCATCCGTGCGGTGTCAGCGGCAGCGACCGGAACCTCGTTCCACAGCCGCCGGGTGCGGCGACTCGGCTTGTGCTCCAGCAGGTGGTTGCGGTTGGCGCGCCGCCGCATCAGCTTGCCGGTTCCGGTGACCCGGAACCGCTTCCCCGCGCCGGTATGAGTCTTGAACTTCGGCATTGCCGGTCCCTTCGTATCCCGTCACAGTCGTCTGCCGGCCGCAGCGCGCCGGACGCCGGCCGCCGGTCGGGTGTGGCCGTTCCCGCGCATTCGCGCGCGGAGTTCGTCCACGCCTCCCCCGCCGTGCGCGTCCACGCACCGAGGTTGCGACCCCATCATCGCCTACTGCCCGGCACCCCGTTCAGCGGCCTTCTCCGCCGCCCGCGCGGCGAGCTCCCGAGCCCGCTCCGCACGGTACTCGGACTTCTTCTTGTGCGGGCCCAAGATCATGGTCATGTTCCGGCCATCAAGCTTCGGAGCCGCTTCGACGTACCCCAGGTCGGCGACATCCTCGGCCAGCCGTTGGAGGAGGCGGAGTCCCATCTCCGGGCGGGACTGCTCCCGGCCTCGGAACATGATAGTGATCTTTACCTTGTCACCCTCGTTGAGGAATCGGACAACATGGTTCTTCTTCGTCTCGTAATCGTGATTATCGATCTTGGGCCGAAGCTTCATCTCTTTGATCACGGTCTGAGCCTGGTGCTTGCGGGCCTCCCGGGCCTTGACCGCGGATTCGTATTTGAACTTGCCGTAGTCCATGAGCTTGACCACCGGCGGCCGCGCCATCGGTGCGACCTCCACCAGGTCAAGGTCAGCTTCTTCGGCCAACCGCAGGGCATCTTCAATGCGGACGATGCCGACTTGCTCGCCATTGGGACCGACGAGTCGCACCTCAGGGGCACGAATCTGGTCGTTGATACGGGGTTCGACGCTGATGGGACCTCCTCCTGGGCAATTGATCGCTTGGCGCTGTTCCACCGGCGCCGGTTCAGCGGATCGCCGATCCGCCGGGCCGACCACCGGTGCCGTGAGACACGAAAGCCCCGCACCGACTGCCGGCGGGGCTCCACAAGACGGCCGGACGCGCGAAGCGTCACCCGATCTGTTGATCGGCTTTGACCTGCCGGCGGAGCCGCCGACGAGGTGGGATGATTCTCCACTTGTCGGTGACGCGGTCGCGTCACGGGTCGCGTAGTCAGGGTACCAGCCGCTGGGTAGGCGATCGGCGGGATCCGTTCACCGGGCGGTCAGGGCAGGTGGGAACTCCCGCACGTGGGCGCGCCCGGGCATGCGGCGTCACCCGGCGCCCGATCACTCGACGATCTTCGAGATCTCCAGTTCGAGAATGTCCCGCGCGCCGGCCGCCTTGAGGGTCGGAATCAACCGGTTGACGCCCTTTTTGGGGACGACGGATTCGACCGCGTGCATCGTGCCGGATGCCAGGGCGGTGATCGTCGGCGATCCCATCGCCGGCAGCACCGCGAGGACGTCGGACAGCCGGTCGTCCGGCACGTTGAGCTTCAGGAGCACGTTGCCGCGGGCGCGGATCGCCCCCCGGAGAAGGAGTGCGATGTCTTCCATCGCGGCCCGCTTCTCGGGGTCTGCGTAGGCCGCGGCGTTGGTGATGAGCTCGGTGCGTGACACCAGCAGGATGTCGATGATCTTCAGTCCGTGCTTGCGCAGGCTCGTGCCGGTCTCGGTGAGGTCGACGATGGCGTCGACGATGTCGGGGACCTTCGCTTCCGTCGCCCCGTAACTGGGGATGATCGTCGCCTTGACGCCGATCTTCTCGAAGTAGCGGCGGGTGATCTCCGGAAACTCCGTGGAGATCCGCACACCGTCAGGCAGATCGCTTCCGGACGTGGCCGGGTGATCCTTCGGGACGGCGAGCACGATCCGCACCGGGTTCGCCGTCGCCTTGGAGTACTCCAGCTCGCCAAGCGAGACGACGTCCGCGTCGGTCTCAGTGATCCAGTCACGGCCCGTGATGCCGAGGTCGAAGAGCTGCTGCGCGACGTACGTCGGAATCTCCTGCGGGCGCAGGAACCGGACCGTATCGATCCGCGGATCGTCGATGGACGCGTGGTAGTCGCGGTCGGACCCTCGGCTCACCGCAAGATCAGCCGCTGCGAAAAGCTCCAGCGTGGCGTGTTCGAGTGAACCTTTCGGAAGCACTAGGGAAAGCACACGTCGCCCTTCTCGTCGTTCTCCGTCAATCGCCGTCGATGCCGCCCAGGCTGCACCTGCGCCGGCGCCTGCCGCCGCGGGAGATCCGCCTGGTCCGCACGCGGCCGGCGGCTAGCCGGGCATTCCGGCGGCCGCGCGACTGCGGAGGTCACGGAGCACGAGGGCGCAATCGAGCGCAGCCACCGTCGCCTCCCAGCCCTTGTCCTCCGCGCTGTCCGGCAGACCGCAACGGTCCAATGCCTGGGCCATGCTGTCGCAGGTGAGGATGCCGTCGCCCACCGGCGTGCCGGTCTGGATGGCCACCTGGGTCAATCCCATCGTCGCTGCCTGCGCCACGTATTCGAAATGCGGGGTGGCACCGCGGATGACTGCGGCCAGGCCGACGACTGCGTCGTGGTGGTGAGCCAGCTCCAGGGCGACCACCGGCAGTTCGAGCGCGCCCGCCACCCGGACCACGGTCGGTGTGGTGACCCCGCAGCTGCGGGCGGCCTCGATGGCCCGCTCAACCATGGCATCGACGACGTGGGCATTCCACCGGCTGGCAGCAATGCCCAGGCGGATGCCATGGGCGGCGACCACGGCGCGGTCGGGACGTCCCTCACCGGTCACGGTTCGACTCCTCTCCAAGGGGTGCGCTCAGTCCGGGGCGCGGGGTGCCGGCTGAGCCGGCAGGATGAGATCATGCCCCATCCGATCACGCTTCGTCCGCAGGTAACGAAGGTTCCGCGGATTCGCGTGCGTCGGCAGGGGGATCCTCCCGAGCACGCGCACCCCGTAGGCCTCCAACGCAGCCGCCTTCGCCGGATTGTTGGAGAGCAGCCGCACCGAACGGACGCCGAGGTCCCGCAGCACGTGAGCAGCCGTGCTGTAGTCCCGCGCGTCCGCGGGCAGCCCAAGCGAGAGGTTGGCGTCCACCGTGTCGAGCCCGGCGTCCTGCAGTTGGTAGGCCCGCAGTTTGTCGAGGAGGCCGATTCCCCGGCCTTCGTGTCCACCGAGATAGACGATCACGCCACGCCCGGTGTCGGCGACGGCATTCATCGCGGCCTCCAGTTGCGGCCCACAGTCGCAACGCAGCGAGCCGAAGACGTCGCCGGTCAGACACTCCGAGTGCGCTCGGACTAGCACGTCCTCCCCGTCGCCAAGGTCACCCATCACCAGGGCGACCAGCTCCGTCTCCTCGATCAGGCTCCGGTACCCGATCGCCTGCCACTCCCCGTGCCGGGTCGGCAGCTGCGTAGCGGCCACCCGTTCGACCAACTTCTCGGTACGCCGCCGGTAGGCGACGAGGTCAGCGATGGAGATGATCGCGAGGTTGTGCCGGCGGGCGAACCGAAGAAGGGACGGCAGCCGGGCCATCGACCCGTCGTCCTCGACGATCTCGCTGAGCACACCCGCCGGGGTGAGCCCGGCAAGCCGGGCGAGGTCCACAGCGGCCTCGGTGTGCCCCGGCCGCCGCAGCACGCCGCCGTCGACGGCCCGCAGCGGGAAGACGTGCCCGGGACGGGTGAGCTCGTACGGCTCGGTCGCCGAGTCAGCAAGCACCCGGATGGTATGCGCTCGATCGGCGGCGGAAATGCCGGTCGTGACACCGAATCGGGCGTCCACCGAAACGGTGTACGCCGTCCGCTTCGGATCCTCGTTGCGCGGCGTCATCGGCGGCAGGCCGAGCCGGTCCAGGATCTCACCCGCCATCGGGACGCAGATCACCCCGCTGGTGTACCGAACCATGAAGGCGATGAGCTCGGGTGTCGCCTTGGACGCCGCAGCGACCAGATCACCTTCGTTCTCCCGCTGCTCGTCATCGACGACGACCACGGGACGTCCTGCCGCGATCTCCGCAATCGCCTTCTCAATCGGATCAAAGACGCCGGTTTCTTCCCGCGGCGTGCCCTCGGACCGCGCCGGCTCGGTCACGGCTGCACCTCCCCCGGTCCAGCCATCCCAACGGCCGCCGCAGCTGTCGGGCCGTGCAACGCCGGAGACGCGGCCCCCGGCCGTCGGACCGGAGCCGCCGTCGGCTCGGCTTCCGCAGGCCCGGCGGCGCGCCACCCGAACCGCCGGGAGAGGAGCCGCTCGGCGTACTTGGCAAAGACATCGGCCTCGAGGTTGACAAGGTCGCCGACCCGTCGGCGCCCGAGGGTGGTCGCTTCGATCGTGGTCGGGATGAGGCCCACGCTGAAGGCGTCCTCCCAAACGTCGACCACCGTCAGCGACACCCCGTCGACCGCGATCGCGCCCTTGGACACCACGTAGTCGGCGATCCGGTCCGGCAGAGTGATCACGACGACGTCGTAGTGCTCGTGACGGTCGCGGGCGGCGATTTCGGCCGTGGTGTCGACGTGCCCCTGGACGAGGTGCCCGCCGAACCGCCCGTCCGCCGACACGGCCCGTTCCAGGTTGACCGCCCGGCCGGGCCGAGCGACGCCCAGCGTGGTGCGTTCCAGGGTCTCGCGCATGGCGTCCACCCAGACGACGGAACCCTCCAACGCGGTCACGGTGAGGCAGACACCGTCGACGGCGAGCGAATCCCCGCGCCGCAATCGGGGTGCCGCCTGCCCGTCAACCTCGGCCAGCGCGGTGACGTCGATGCCGATGCTGGCCGCGCCGTCCCCCATCCCAGTGATCGAAACGATCGAACCGACGGCTTCGACGATCCCGGTGAACATCTGCACTCCCTCCGCGCCCGAATGCCCCTAGGCCACGCCGACAGCCGCTGGGGTCACGGTCGCGCCCGGCGCCGCCGCCGCGGTCGCGTCGGCCGAGACCGGCGCCAGGGTGAGCCGCAGGTCGGGTCCGATACGGGTGACCTCGTCGATCCGCCACCGCTGGCCGGCGGCAAGAGTGGCAATGCCGAGATCAGCAACGAGCGGCGGGCCGGAGCCGAGGAGGATCGGCGCGACGTAGGCGACGATCCGGTCCACAAGGCGCGCTCGGAGGAACGCGGCGGCGAGTGTTGGGCCGCCTTCGAGCAGCACGCTCAGCACGCCCCGGTCCGCAAGCCGGGCGAGGACAGCCGCTGGATCGTGCTTGCGCAGCTGCACCGTAGGCGCCGTATCGTCGCGTAGTCGCGCGCCCGGTGGGAGATCGCGACGGCCGACCACGACCCGGAGCGGCTGGGTCAGGTCCGGCGCAGCGTCGTCCACCCGCACGGTGAGGGCGGGATCGTCGGCAAGCGCTGTTCCGGTGCCGATGACGATCGCGTCCGACTGAGCGCGCAGCAGGTGGACGTCGCGCCGAGCTTCGTCAGAGGTGATCCACCGGCTGGAGCCGTCTGCCGCGGCGACCCGGCCGTCGAGGGTCGCGGCGTACTTCCAGGTAACGAAGGGCCGGCCGGTCGCAACCCGGTGCAGCCAGGCGCGGTTGGCTGCAGCGGCCTCGGCAGCCAACACGCCGCCGACGACATCCAGGCCGGCAGCGGCGAGCTCCGCCCCGCCACCGCCGGCGGCTGTCGGGTCGGCGACGGCGTACACCACACGCCGAATCCCGGCGCGCCGAATTTCGGCAACGCACGGACCGGTCCGGCCGACGTGCCGGCACGGTTCGAGGGTGACCACGAGGGTGCCGCCACGGGCCGCCGGACCGGCGGCGGCCAGCGCGACGACCTCGGCGTGCGGCCCACCCGCCCGAAGGTGAAAACCTTCCCCGACGACTCGACCCGCGGCGTCCAGCACCACGCAACCGACGATCGGATTCGGGCTCGTCGACCCGCGGCCCCGCTCGGCCAGTGCAAGCGCCCGTCGCATCGCGGCGAGTTCGTGCGCAGCGACGTGTGCGGTCGCTTCCACACCCTGCATGAGAATGCCTCCTGCCCGACGCGCGCCGGGAAGGAGGCATCGAACGGCCGGCGGACCGGCTATCCGCGCGCTGCCTCCCATCCGGACTTTCACCGTCGGTCCCGGAATTTCACCGGGTCCACCGCTGGGCTGCTCCAGCCCATCGGGTCGCGGACTGTCACCGCCGGTTCGGAGTTGCACCGATCCCGGAGCGCGCTCTTCGCCCGCCAGTATCCCACGCGGCGCCGGTCGTCCGCCGTCCGGGCGAATCGGCTCCGACGATCCGCTGCCCGCGGCCAGGGCGATTCAGCCCCCGACCATCCGCTGCGGTCAGTACCCCCGCCGATCGACGGCGATCGCCGACCCTGGTTCGGCTTTCGCAACGCTTTTCATCTCGGTCGCCACGGCGACCACTTCCCGGTAATCGCGAAACGTCCGCCGCTCGCTGGTCGCCACCCCCACCGACACCGAGACGAGCGGAAAGCGACGCACGACACCCTTGCGGTCAACGACCTCCAAATACCCCCGCTCCACATCTTTCGGATCGTGCAACGCCTCGACGTGTTCGTCGAAATACTCGACGGCATGCCGGCACAACTCTTCCACTTGATGCGGTTGACAAATCAACACGAAATCGTCGCCGCCCACGTGCCCGATAAAAGCGGGTGGTTTTGCTCCGACGACGGCACGGCGCAATGCCATGGCCAGAAGAAGAATGACCTGGTCGCCGCGGAGAAATCCGTGCGCATCATTGAATGCTTTGAAATTGTCCAGATCCAGATAGGCGACGGCGAACGGACGTCCGCTTGCCACGCGACGGGCAATCTCGTCTTCGATGCGCAGATTTCCCGGCAAATTCGTCAAGGGAGACATCGCGCGCGCCTCGGCGTTCCGGCGCATGGTGGAGCGGACCCGGGCCAGCAATTCCGCGACGTCGAACGGCTTGGTGACGTAATCGTCCGCACCCGCCTGCAGACCCAGCACCCGATCCGCGGTGGACGAGCGGGCCGTCACCATGATGACGGGCAGGGTAGCTGTCCGGCTGTCTTCCCGCCAGCGCCGGGTGAGTTCGATGCCGTCAATTCCCGGCAGCCCGACCTCCAGGAGGACCAGGTCTGGGAGCTGCGTGGCGACGATCGCCACCGCCATCGGGCCGTCCGCGGCAGTGAGGACGTCGTAGCCGTCGAGCCGCAAATTGGTTTCAAGGAACTGCCGCATCGCCGGGTCGTCGTCGACGACCAGCACCGTGCCCCGATCAATGGGCCGCGGCAGCGGCGGACCGGCCAGCGGCAGAACGGTCTGCACGCCGTCCACGTTCGGCAGCACGGCCATCGGCGGGGGCACGCCCCCCTCGCGCCCCGGTGCGACGCCGGTCATCGCGCCCTCCCCTGCGCCCGCGCTCTCCGCTCCGGCCGTCGCATGCTGCGGCGGATTACCGGCCTGCTCCTCGGTGGCCGCACCCGGCGGCGGCTCCGGCCCGCGACCGGAGTGCTTCCACCGCCCGTGCCGGATCATCGGTTCCGTACACCGCCGTACCCGCGACGAAGACGTCGGCACCCGCCTCGACGCATGCCTCAATGGTCTCAAGAGAAACGCCGCCGTCGACTTGAATCCATAAATTCAGCCCGGAATCACGAAGAAATCTCCGGGCTTTTGCCACTTTTGGCAGCATTTCCGGCAAAAATTGCTGGCCGCCGAAACCGGGTTCGACCGTCATGACGAGGAGCATGTCGAATTCCGACAACACGTCAAAATAGCCGTCGACGGGCGTTGCGGGTTTCACCGCCAACCCCGCCCGCGCCCCGGCGGCCCGGATGGCCCGGGCCGTCTGGACGACGTCGGCCGCCGCCTCGGCGTGAAAGGTGACGTTCGCCGCGCCGGCCTCGGCATAACCCACGGCCCAGCGATCCGGATTTTCGATCATGAGATGGCAATCGAGCGGCAGCGTCGTCGCCTTGTGCAGCGCCTCGACCACCGGGCGGCCGACCGTCAAGTTCGGGACGAAATGGTTGTCCATCACGTCGACGTGCAGCCAGTCGGCCACCTCAGCGACCGCGGCGGCCTCGTCAGCGAGCCGCGCGAAGTCCGCTGAGAGCAGGCTCGGTGCGATCTGTACGCCCATCCGCTCCTCCTCGCTGGGCCGATACGAGCCTGCCATCTGCTCCACCGCGACCGCCACCAGGCTCAGCGGCGGCGCAATAAGGCGAAGAACATCGCGTCGGTCTCGTGGCGATGCGGCCAGAGCTGCACGAACGGCCCGGGGCCAAGGTCGGGCGGAACCGCCCGCGCATGGGCAACCATCGCCTCGCGCGCGTCCAGCACCTCAACCCGGTCGGCGACCTGGTGAACGACGTCGATCGTCTCCGCGGGGTGCGGCGAACAAGTTGCATATCCGACGAGACCGCCAGGCCGGACAGCGTCCAACGCCGCGGTCAACAACTCGATCTGCAGC
This sequence comes from Acidothermus cellulolyticus 11B, assembly GCF_000015025.1. Lineage (GTDB taxonomy): Bacteria > Actinomycetota > Actinomycetes > Acidothermales > Acidothermaceae > Acidothermus > Acidothermus cellulolyticus. Next base: position 1,424,375 of record NC_008578.1, read on the forward strand.
CGCTGGAGCGAGCGGACGTCGTCCGGGCGGCGGCGCCAGCGCAGCTCTGGACGTCGCCGCAGCGCGCCGAGCCCGGTGCACGGGACGTCGACCAGGACCCGATCGACGCGACCAGACCGCCAGGCGGGACGCCGTCCATCAGCCACGATCACCGTGACGCGGGGGTCGCGCGGAATGAGCCGAGCCCGGTGCGGACGGAGGTCGACCGCGAGGACTCGTGCGCCGCGCCGGTCCGCTTCGGCGGCCAGCAGCGCCGTCTTGCCGCCGGGGCCGGCGCAGAGATCCAGCCACCAGCCGGCACCGGCGGGAGCAGCGGCGGCCAGCGCGACCAGCTGGCTCCCCTCGTCTTGAACACCGGCTCTTCCCTCGCGTACGGCGGCGATGCGACCCGGCGCACCGGCGTCCAGGATCGCCGCCGTCGGGGCCCACCGACCGGGCCGGGCCCCAGCCGCGAGCAGTTCGTCGACGGTGCACCGCCCGGGACGGGCGGCGAGATGCACCGGAGCCGGCGTGTTGTTCGCCTGGAGCAGGGCGCGTACGTCGGCGAGATCACCGCGGAGGGCGTCCGCGAACGCGGCGACGATCCACCGCGGGTGTCCGTACCGCAGGCCGAGTGCCGCGACCGGGTCATCGGCCGGGGTGACCTCGGCGAGCCAGCTTTCGAGATCGCGGTCAGCGATCCGGCGCAGGACCGCGTTGACCAGCCGAGCGGCGACCGCTCCCCCGGTCCGCCGGGCCAATTCCACCGATTCGTACACCGCGGCGTGCGGGTCCACGCGCATGCCGAGAAGTTGATGGACACCGAGCCGGAGCACGTCGCGAACCCTCGGGTGCAACCGGTCGGGTCGCGGCAGGCACCGGTCCAGGACGGCGTCGTACGTGCCGAGCAGACGCAGCGTGCCGTACACCAGTTCGGTGGCCAGAGCGGCGTCCCGGCCGGCCGGGCCGGCGGCGTCCAGCCGGGCCGGCAGGAGCAGGTTGGCGTACGCGTCGCGGCGGCGAACCGCGCCGAGCACATCGAGCGCGATCTGTCGGGGATTGGGCGTCGCCATCATGAGATGACCAAGAGGCGTCACTCGAAGCGGGCGCCCGGGGCGAGGCGGGCGCCGCGGGCCCAGGCCTCGGCCGGCATTGCCCGGCGTCCCGCCGGCTGGACCGTGCCGAGAATCACCGGGGTCGTCGCCGTCCCGACAAGCACTCGATCACGTTCGACCCGTATTTCGCCCGGGGCGAGCACCCGTATTTCGCCCGGGGCAAGCGAGCCGTCGTCCGTGGCACCTGGCGCGTGTTGCGGTTCGGCGAGGCGGACCGGGCCGAGCACGATACGACGTCCAGCCAACGTGGTCCAGGCTCCGGGCTCCGGAGTGACGGCACGGATCAGCCGGTCGACGTGGAAGGCGGGGGACGACCAGGAAATGCGGGCGTCGGCCGGCGTGATTTTCGGCGCATAACTGACGCCCTCGGTCGGTTGCGGCCGCGGAGCCAGCACGCCCGCGGCTATGCCGTCGACGGTGTCCAGGAGAAGACGGGCGCCGGTCCGGGCCAGTCGGTTCAGCAGGTCACCGGCCGTGTCATCGGGGCGGATCGGTTCGGTGACCGTTCCGTAGATCGGGCCGGTGTCCAGGTCGGGTTCGAGGCGGAAGGTGGTTGCGCCGGTGACCTCGTCTCCGTGCAGGATGGCATGCTGCACGGGCGCCGCACCCCGCCAGGACGGGAGGATCGAGAAGTGCAGATTGACCCAGCCGTGGCGTGGGATGGCCAGCGCAGGCTCCGGGACGAGGGCGCCGTAGGCGACGACGACGGCAAGCTCCGCATTGAGTGAGCGGAGCGCAGCGAGCGTCTCGGGATCGGCGAGCCGGCGGGGTTTGAGCACGGGAAGTCCGGCCTGCTCCGCGGCCAGTGCGACCGGGCTGGGCCGCGGAGTCCGGCCGCGGCCGGCAGGCGCATCGGGCCGGGTGAGGACGGCGACCACCTCATGGGAAGACTCGAGCAGAAGCCGCAGGGAAGGGAGCGCGGTCTGCGGCGTCCCGGCGAAGAGCAGACGCACAGGCTGACCCTGCTACAGTGCCTTTCCCCGCGTGGGGTGCGGGGAGGTCTTGACCCGGACGGTCTGGCCGGCCCATTCGGCCTCCCGGATCGCACGCATGGCGAGCTTCCGCTGCTCAGGATCGAGGCGATCAATGAACAGGACGCCGTCCAGGTGGTCGGTCTCGTGCTGCACGCACCGGGCCAGCAGGTCGCTGCCTTCGAGGATGACCGGTTCGCCGAATTCGTTGAATCCCTTGGCGACCGCCCGCTTCGCACGTTTCAGCGGATAGGAGAGCCCCGGCAGGGAGAGGCACCCCTCGTCGCCGTCCTGCTGCTCCTCGGAGAGGTCCAACGATGGGTTGACCAGGTGTCCGACGACACCGTCAACGTCGTACACGAAGACCCGGAGGCTCACCCCGATCTGCGGCGCGGCAAGGCCGACCCCGGGCGCGTCCTGCATCGTCTCAATGAGGTCCTTGATCAGGACGCGGAGCTCCTTGTCGAAATCGGTGACCGGTTCCGCAGGAGTGCGCAGGACTGGATCACCGAAAAGCCGGATGGGTCGGACAGCCACGAATTCTCCCTCAGACCAAGTCTGCGACCAGTCTACGTACCGACGGACCGCCCAAGCCCCGAGCGCACCGGCCGAGCAACCCACGCCCTGGCCTGCCTAACCCCCGCACGCGCCGGCCGAGCGGCGCACGGGCCGACCACGGTCGGCTCAGTGAGCGTCTCGGCTAATGCCCGAGGTAGAGGTTGACCAACCGGCCGATCCGGGACGGCCGTCCCGTGAACCGCTCCTCGACGTCGGCAAGCCGGGTGAGCAGCAGCCCGGCGTTGATTCCCAGCCACCGGAGCGGCTCAGGCTCCCAGCGCGGTGGTTCGGCATTCGTCACCCACGGCAGCCGGATCCGCGGGCTGTCCACCCCGGCGGCCAGCTCGGCAAGGGTTCGTCCCGCGAGGTGGGAAGCGGCGACGCCGTCCCCGACGTAGCCGCCCGCCCAGCCGAGACGGGTCCGGGGGTCGAAGGCGACACGGGGCATCCAGTCCCGCGGTGCGCCGAGGACGCCGCCCCACGCGTGGGTGAGCGGGACGCCGGCAATTGGCGGGAAGAGGTCCCGAACCGCGGCGGCGAGGGCGTGAAAGACCTCCGGACGAATCACACCCCGGTCGGAGGTCCGTGATCCCAGCCGGTACGGCGCGCCCCGCCCACCGAAGGCGATCCGCCCATCGGCCGTGCGCTGAGCGTAGATCAGGAGATGCCGGCCGTCGGTGAGCGTCTCCCGCCGCGACCAGCCGATTCGCGCCCAGATCTCGTCGGGCACCGGGGCCGTGGCCACCATCAGCGAATACAGCGGGACGAGACGCCGGTGGGTGGCGCGGAACCGCGCGGTGTACGCCTCGGTACAGACCAGCACGGCACCGGCCCGGATCCGCCCCCGAGGGGTCTCGACAACGCCGCGATCCCACCGGAGCGCCGGGGAGTATTCGAAAATCCGCCCGCCGCGCCGCTCGACTGCATCCGCGAGGCCGCGCACCAGCCGAAGCGGATGGACGGCCGCGCAGTGCGGGGTGAAAACCGCCCCGTGCGTGCCGCTCGCCGTGACGTGCTCGGCCGCCTCCTCGGCGTCGAGCCATCGGTAGTGCTCCGGCCCGAAGCCCCACGCCCGCTCAGCCTCGAGCGCAGCCTGCAATCGCAGCCGCTGCGCCGGCGTCCGGGCGAGCGTGAGGCTGCCCCCTTTGACGTAACCGCAGTCGATTCCCTCCGCCGCCGCCACCCGGCCGACTTCGTCCACCGCGTCGAAGAGCGCGTGCTGAAGCGCCACCGCCGCCTCCGGCGACGAACGCGCCGCGACGCGCTCCCGCGACGCCGGAAAGATCGCCGAGCACCAGCCGCCGTTCCGTCCCGAGGCGCCGTACCCGACGCTCCGCGCTTCGACGACCACAACGTCTGCTGACGGCAGGTGTTCCCGCAGGTAGTACGCCGTCCACAGGCCGGTGTAGCCGGCCCCGATGATGGCGACGTCGGCGGTCAGCGAACCGGTGAGGAACGGGCGTGGCGGTGGAGCCGGCGCGGTCTCTTGCCAGAGGCTCCACCCGATCGGCGGGAGCAGCGTCGCGGTCATCGCCGGATGCGTTGGACGACGACACCGCCGGCAGCGAGGAGAACACCGCCAACGAAGATCATCGTGCCAAGGACGTTGACCTCGGGTGGAATGCCAAGACGGGTCGCGCCATACACCCAGAGCGGGAAGGTGAGCGTCTTCCCGGCGTTGAACTGCGTGATGACGAAGTCGTCGATGGAGAGGGCGAACGCCAGCAGCGCTCCGGCGATGATCCCTGGCAGGAGCATGGGCAGCGTCACTCGGGCGAACGTCACCAGCGGGCCGGCACCCAGGTCGCGGGCCGCCTCCTCCAGACTGCGGTCGAACGCCGCCATCCGCGCCTGAACGGTTACCGCGACGTACGCGACGTCGAAGGTCACTTGGGAGATGACGATCGTCCAGTACCCGCGGGGCACGCCCAGGCTGATGAAGAGCGACAGCAAGCCGGTGGCCATCGCAATCTCTGAGGCGGCGATGACCGCAAAAAGGGTCAGCTCGACGGCCCGGGAACCGAGAAAACGCCACCGCCCGAGCGCGAAACCGGCGAGCGTGCCCATGACGACCGAGATGGCCGTCACGATGCACGCAATGGTGAGCGAGTTGACGAGAGCGGTGGTGAGGTCGGGAATGTCGAACGGATGGCGGTACCAGCGGAGGGTGAAGCCCTGCCACCGGTAGTTGAAGCGACCGTGCACGTTGTTGAACCCGAAAAGAATGATGATGGCGATCGGCAGCATCAGCCACGCAAGGACACCGAGGGTATAGAGCCGCAGGCCGAGGCCACGCCAGCGGCGCCGGCGCCGTGCCGTCCGGGTGACCGGTCGCGTTTCTTCCCGAACCGTGACCGCCGTCATGCCGCCGTCACCCGGAACACGTCGCGCGTACCCAGCACCCGCGCGTAGAGCAGGACGAAGACCAGCAGCGCACCGGTGACCACAACCGAGAGCGCCGAAGCGCCGGGATAGTCCGCGTTGGTGAGGTAAAGCGTCTGGATGATGTTTCCAATCATTGTCTGACCGGGACCGCCCAGAATCGCCGCCTCGACGTAATCCGTTGTCGCGGGAACGAACGTGAGCAGGACCGCGGCGAACACGCCCGGAATGCTCAGCGGCAGAACAATACGGAGAAAGGTCGCGGTGCGGGCCGCGTAAAGGTCGGCTGCCGCCTCAATGAGCCGCCGGTCGATCCGTTCCAATGCCACGTAAATGGGCAGCACGGTGAACGGCAGGTAGTTGTACGCAAGCCCGCCAATCACCGCCCAGCTGGTGGCGAGGACGTGGAAGCCCGCACTGACGACGTGGTGGTCGTGCAGGGGGCCGAGGAGAAGTCCGTTGTCGCCGAGGAGGAATTGCCACGCTACGGTGCGGAGCACGAAGGTGACGAAGAACGGAAGCAGCAGGAGGAACAAGTACGTCGACTTCCGCCGTCCGCCATAGAAGGCAATCCAGTACGCCGCCGGATAGCCAAGGAGAATCGTCGCGATCGTCGCCGCTCCGGCGTACCAGACCGAGCGGACGAGCTGGTCATGGTAGGCGGAGAGCAGGTTCGGATACACCGACCAGTGGAACGTCTGGCGGAATCCCGAGACGAGATCCCCGGTCTGCAGCGACAACGAGAAGCGGACGAAGAACGGTACGACGAAGAAGACGGCGAGCCAGAGCACGACCGGCAAGACAAGAAGGTACGCCGCGCTCCGCCGTCGCCACGCTGTCGCCATCGAGGTCCCCGCTACCCCTGGTAGATGGGCTCGAAAATGCTGTTCCAGACGGTGAGTTCGTCTTCGGTCAGGGTCCGGTAGTTGTACACCTTCTGGTAGTCCTGCTCCGTTGGGAAGACCAGCGGGCTGTTCGCCACGTCAAGCAGGGACTTCTGGTCGTCGCCGGTGGCCTGCTTGGCATCAGCGAGGATGACGTCACGGGCCGCAGGCACGGGCGTGATGTAGTTGACGTACTCGGCCACCATGGCGGCGATTTTCGGCTGGTAGTACCAATCCATGAGCATGAGCGCGTCAACCGGATGCTGGGCGTACTTGAGGAGCACCAGGTTGTCGGTCCAGATGACGCCGCCCTCCTTGGGTATCACGAATTTCAGGTTGCTGGCGCCGGAGGCAAGCGCCTGAAACACATCACCGGACCAGGCCTGGCTCGCCCAGATGTCACCGTTGCTCAACGCCTTGATGTAATCCTGCTCGTAGTACTGGCGGACGATTCCCTTGTCACGCTGCTCCTTGAGTTTGGCCGCGGCTTGACGCCACTCATTGGGACCGGTTTTCTGCGGGTCACCGAACATCGCCACGAGGACCGCGTTCGGCAGATCCTCGTTGTCCGCGAACATGCCCACCTTGCCCTTGAGCCGCTCGTCCCAGAGGTCGAAGAAACTGGTGATCGGCTTCGGCACCTTGGTGGTGTCGTAGGCGATGCCGGTGAACCCTGACTGCCACGGCACGGTATAGACGTTTCCCGGATCGTACGAGGTCTTCCGGTACTTCGGATCGACGTACTTCGCGAAGTTCTGCAGGTAGGAGTGGTCAAGTGGAATCAAGTAACCGAGCTGCATGAGCCGGTCGAGCGACGTGCCGTTGGTGATGGTCGCGACATCGTACCCGGTGTACTGGCCCGCCTGCAGCACCGGAAGGATTTTCGCGAGGAATGAGGGATCGTCCTGGATCACCTCGTAGTAATTGACTTTTATCCCGGTCGCCTTGGTGAAGGCGTCGACCGACGGGTGGTCGTTCTTGTTCTGGGAATTGACGTCGATGTACAGCGGCCACTGCGCCCAGTTGACCAGACCGGTTTTCTTCTTCCCCTTCCAATAATCTTGAATCTCCGTCGCGAGCGCACTGCCGCTGGCCGCCGGCTTCGCCGCGCCCTTGACGCCGCAGGCGCTGAGCAGTGCCGCGCCTGATCCGATGCCGAGCAGCCTGAGGAAATCCCGTCGAGCGACGCTGCGACCGCCGATGGAAACCCACGGATCTGTCCGCTGTTCGGTCATGGTGCCGCCTCCTCCGGTACATCGGTCGCATCGGCGTGAATCAACTGGTAACCGTGCTCGGGCCGCCACCACAGCCAGATCCGATCCCCGGGAGCTGGTACAAGGTCGGCGGTGCCGTCATTCTGCGCGTACACAACCAACTGCTCGGCGACGCTCGTCGCCACCACGTACTGCGTCGCGGTGCCGAGGTACACCACTTCCCGGACGACCCCGAGAAGACGACACCTATCGCCGTCCGGCGGATGGAGGCTGAGCCGAATCTTCTCGGGACGGACCGTGGCGGAGATGGATGCCCCCGGCGGAACGGGGACCCGCAACGGAACAAGCACCCGCTCGTCAGCCGACGTCGCCAGGAGCGCGATCGCACCCTCAATTCGGGCGAGTGGAGCGGAGATGACATTCGACGTGCCGATGAAGCCGGCGACGAACGGCGTGCTCGGTGTCTCGTAGATTTCCCGCGGCGTACCCAGTTGCTCCACCCGGCCGGCGTTCATGACCGCAATGCGGTCGGACATGGTCAGCGCCTCGCCCTGGTCGTGGGTGACATAGACGAAGGTCACACCGGCTTCCCGCTGAATACGCTTGAGCTCCAGCTGCATCGCCTGCCGAAGTTTCAGGTCCAGCGCGCCGAGCGGTTCGTCCAAGAGCAGGGCGCGCGGCCGGTTGACCAACGCCCGGGCGAGGGCGACCCGCTGCTGCTGGCCGCCGGAGAGTTCATCCGGACGCCGCTTCTCCCGCCCCACCAGGTCGACGAGCTCGAGCGCTTCACCGACCCGGCGGCGGATTTCCTCCCGCGGCAGCTTCTTCCGCTTCGGGCCGAAGGCGACGTTCTCCCAGACGGTGAGGTGGGGGAAGAGTGCGTAGTTCTGAAAAACCATGTTGACGTCTCGGCGATGCGGCGGTACGTCGGTCACGTCCCGGCCTTCGAGAAGGATGCGGCCCGTCGTCGGCTCCTCGAAACCGGCAATCATCCGGAGGGTGGTGGTTTTCCCGCAGCCACTGGGGCCGAGGAGTGAGAAGAATTCGCCGGATCGGACCGCGAGCGTGAGCGCATGGACCGCGACGACGTCCCCGGTTCGCGAGGAATACACCTTCGAAATATCCCGCAGGGCGATACCCGGTGTTTCGTCGGGTGTGTAATCGGTCACCGGGTTCCCGTGTCTCGTCTCATCCAGCGCAGTCATCGTTGTGTCGCTGTCTCACCGCCCGATGTAACTCATGACGTGCTTGATCCGGGTGTAATCCTCAAGGGCGTAAATGGACAGGTCCTTACCGTACCCGGAATGTTTGAACCCGCCGTGCGGCATCTCCGCAACCAACGGGATATGCGTATTGATCCACACGCAGCCGAAGTCAAGGGCGCGCGCGACCCGCAGGGCCCGTCCGTGGTCGCGGGTCCACACACTGGACGCCAGGCCATACCGTACGCCGTTCGCCCACCGGAGCGCGTCGTCCTCGGACTCAAAACGCTGCACGGTGACCACCGGCCCGAACACTTCGTTCTGCGAGATTTCATCCTCGTGGCGGACGCCGCAGACCACCGTCGGCGCGAAGAAGAAGCCCCGCTCACCCACCGGCGTACCGCCGGTGACCACCTGGGCGTGACGCGGAAGCCGCTCCAGAAAGCCCTGAACCCGCTGAAGCTGCTGCGCATTGTTCAACGGCCCGTACGCAGCATCGGGGTCGTCCGGCGGTCCGGTCCGCGTCTCCTTGGCCTGCATGGCCAATGCTTCGACAAGCTCGTCGTGAATGCGCGGCGCGGCAAGCACTCGGGTGGCCGCCGTGCAGTCCTGCCCCGCATTGAAGTACGCTGCGGCAGCAATGCCCTCGGCGGTCGTCTCCGGATCCGCGTCGTCGAAGACGATGACCGGGGCCTTCCCGCCCAATTCGAGATGAACCCGCTTGAGGTCGCGGGCGGCCGCGCCGGCGACGTCCATGCCGGCCTGAACGCTGCCGGTGATGGCGACCAGCTGCGGGACGGGATGGGCGACCAGCTGGCGGCCGGTGTCCCGATCGCCGAGGACGACGTTGAGAACCCCGGGCGGCAGATGGCGGGCCGCAAGCTCAGCCAGCCGGAGCGTGCTCAGCGGCGTCGTCTCACTCGGCTTGAGCACCACCGTGTTCCCCGCCGCAATGGCTGGCGCGAATTTCCAGACCGCCATCATCAGCGGGTAATTCCACGGCGTGACCTGAGCGCAGACGCCGATCGGCTCCCGGCGGATGATCGAGGTGTGCTCCGCGAGGTACTCGCCGGCGGAGAGGCCGGCAAGGAGCCGCGCCGCGCCGGCGAAGAAGCGAATCTGGTCGACGGCCGGGGGTAATTCTTCGCTCGCGGTGAGCGCCCGAGGCTTGCCGGTGTTCCGGCATTCGATGTCGACGAGTTCGTCGGCGTGCGCCTCAACCTCGTCCGCAATGCGCAGCAGAGCGCGGCTCCGCTCCGCAGGAGTGGCGTCCCGCCAGCGGGGGAACGCCTCCGCCGCTGCTTGCATTGCCGCATCGATATCGGCTGCAGACGACGCGGGCGACCGCGCAATGACCTCCCCGGTTGCCGGATCCACGACGTCAAACCAGCGGTCGCTCCGCGCCTCGACATAGTCGCCGGCGATGAAGTTTCGGAGTTCGACGACGGTGGACATCCGCACCACCCCTCCACCAGGGTCGTTCGTCCCCCGCTGGCGGGGACGTTCGTGGCCACAACTATGGCACGCGACGCGGAATCACGCAAGGGTTTCCGTCGCCAAAATTCATGATCGCCACGGTTTCGGTTGACAGATGAGCCTTTGACCGTCAGAATCCGTAGAGACACAGGAGACGCAGGGGCAGCCATGGGACGCCACGACGGCAGCGGCGACGACCAGGTCCTCGGAAACGGAGCACTCCTCGACGCCACCGGAAAGGCGATCATCGAGCAGCTCCAGCAGGACGGCCGGCGCTCCTACGCCGCGATCGCCAAGGCGGTTGGGCTCTCGGAAGCGGCGGTCCGCCAACGGGTACAGCGGCTGATCGACAGCGGCGTCATGCAAATCGTCGCCGTCACCGACCCGCTCACCTTGGGCTTCTCCCGGTGGGCCATGCTCGGACTCCGCGTGGACGGCGACCTGCAGAAAGCGGCCGACACCCTTGCCGCAATTCCGGAGGTCGACTACGTCGTGATCTGCGCCGGCTCCTTTGACCTGCTGGCCGAAGTGGTCTGCGAGGACGACGCCCACCTGCTGCGACTCCTCAACGAACAAATTCGCACCCTGCCCCAGGTCCGCTCGGTGGAGAGTTTCGTCTACCTGCGGCTGGTCAAGCAGACCTACACCTGGGGCACCCGTTGATGTCGAGGAAGCGAGACCATGTCCACCTCTAACACCGACCATGACGCATTGCAGGCCGCGGTCCGCACCAACCTCTGGCTGCACTTCACCCGGATGGGGGTGTACCGCGACCACGAGGTACCGGTCATCGTCCGCGGAGAAGGCCCCTACGTCTGGGACAGCAGGGGCAAGCGGTACCTCGACGGCCTCTCGGGTCTCTTCGTCGTCCAGGTCGGCCACGGACGGACCGAACTCGCCGAAGCCGCAGGAAAACAGGCGGCGGAACTCGGTTATTTCCCGCTCTGGAGCTATGCGCACCCCACGGCGACCGAACTCGCCGAGCGACTGGCCGCCCTCGCACCGGGGGATCTCAACCGCGTCTTCTTCACCACTGGCGGCTCCGAAGCGGTCGAAAGCGCCTGGAAACTGGCCCGGCAGTACTTCCGGACCATCGGAGAACCGGGTCGCTACAAGGTCATCAGCCGAGAACTCGCCTATCACGGAACGACGCTCGGCGCGCTTTCCATCACCGGCCTGCCCGATTACAAAGCGCCTTTCGAGCCGCTCGTGCCGGGATCGGTCCGGGTGCCCAACACGAATTTCTACCGGGCACCGCTCTTCGGCAACGACCCAGTTGCCTTCGGCCGTTGGGCTGCAGAGGAAATCGAGCGCGCGATCCTGCGGGAAGGCCCGGAGAGTGTCGCGGCGGTTTTCCTCGAGCCGGTGCAGAATTCCGGCGGCTGTCTGACCCCGCCCCCCGGTTATTTCCAACGGGTCCGGGAAATCTGCGACCGGTACGGTGTGCTGCTCGTCTCCGACGAGGTGATCTGCGCCTTCGGCCGGCTGGGCCACTACTTCGGTGCCGAGCGGTACGGTTACCAACCCGACATCATCACCGTCGCGAAGGGCCTGACCAGCGGGTACGTCCCGCTCGGCGCGATGATTGCCAGCGACCGGCTCATGGAACCGTTCCTCGCCGACCAGCGTGCTTTTCTCCATGGCATCACGTTCGGCGGCCACCCGGTCAGCTCCGCGGTCGCACTCGCCAACCTCGACATCTTCGAACGGGAACGTCTCCTCGACCACGTACGAACGAACGAGGACGCTTTCCGGCGTACGCTGGAGCGCCTCACCGACCTGCCAATCGTCGGGGAAATTCGCGGCGCCGGCTATTTCTGGGCCATCGAACTCGTGAAGGACAAGACGACCCGCGAGACCTTCGACGACGACGAGTGCGAATCGCTGCTCCGCGGTTTCCTCTCCCCCGCGCTGTACGACGCCGGGCTCATTTGCCGCGCCGACGACCGCGGCGATCCGGTCATCCAGCTCGCGCCGCCGCTCATCTGCGAGCAGCAACAATTCGACGAAATCGAACAGGTGCTCCGCGCCGTGCTCACGGAAGCCTGGCGGCGCATCTAGGCGAGCCGAGACCGCGGCCCACGGCAGCAGGTGGGACGCTGGGAAGTGGAGGTATCCGCATGCGCATCGGGGTGCCCCGGGAGATCAAACCGCAGGAGTACCGGGTCGCGCTGACGCCGATCGGAGTCCGGGAACTTACCGACGCCGGTCATACCGTTCTCGTCGAGCACGACGCCGGCGCCGGTTCGGCCATCCCAGACGTCGAATACCACGCGACCGGCGGGACGATCGTGCCGACCGCTGACGACGTCTGGGCGGAAGCGGACCTCATCGTCAAGGTGAAGGAACCGATCGCCGAGGAATACCCGCGGCTTCGCCGGGGACAGCTCCTCTTCACCTTCCTCCACCTCGCGGCGTCCGCCGAGTGCACCTCGGCGCTGCTTGCCGCCGGGGTCACCGCGATCGCCTACGAGACGGTCCGGCTGCCGGACGGCCGGCTGCCGCTCCTCGCGCCGATGAGTGAGATCGCCGGACGGCTCGCCGTACAGGAGGGCGCGTACCACCTCAAGCGGACTGCGGGAGGTCGCGGCATCCTCCTCGGTGGCATGCCCGGCGTCCCCCCCGCCACCGTCGTCGTCCTGGGCGCCGGGGTGGCGGGCAGCCAGGCCACCGAAATCGCGGTCGGTCTGGGCGCGCGGGTCGTCGTCCTCGACACCAACCTGGAGAAACTCCGCCACGTTTACGCGACGTACCACGGCCGGGTGGAGACGCTCGCCGCCCGGCGGCACACCATCGTGCAGGCCTGCCGCGAAGCTGACCTCGTCATCGGAGCGGTCTTGGTCCCCGGAGCCCGGGCCCCCATTCTCGTCGACAAGGAGACCATCGCGGAGATGCGGCCGGGTTCGGTGCTCGTCGACGTCTCGATCGACCAGGGCGGCTGCTTCGCACCGAGCCGGCCCACCACCCATGCCGACCCAACCTTCCCGGTGGCCGACAGCCTCCTCTACTGCGTCGCGAACATGCCCGGGGCCGTGCCCCGCACCGCCACGTACGCGCTCACCAACGCCACCCTGCCCTACGTCGAGGCCATCGCGAACCTCGGGCTTGCCGCCGCCTGCGAGCATTTCCCCGAGCTCACGGCCGGTATCACCACCGTCGCCGGACGGCTGACCGCCCCGGAGGTCGGCCAGGCCCACGGTCTACCGGTGACCCCACTCGCCGAGGCCCTCGCCCGGTAATCTGGACCGCGCGGCCGGCACGGAGAGCCCGTCAGACCACGTCCGGCGGATCCACCTGCACCCGCAACCCGGTGATCGGCATTCGGGCGGAGAGGGTTCGTTGCGCGGTGCGCAGCGCGTCCGCCAGTGCCAGGTGCGCAGCACGATCGGCGCGGAGCAGGAGCCGTTGCCGGGCCTCGTCGCCGGGCGCGGAATCGTCGGCCGGGTACGCACCGGCGTCGAGATCAACCGGACCGAAGACCTCCGTCCCGTCCGGCAGATGCAGGGCATCCTGGAAGGCCAACAGGGTCCGGCGTGGAGCGTCAACCGACACGAAGATCGTCGAAGGGGGAAGGCCGACCGCCGCCCGTTCGGCGAGTTCCCGTTCGGCAAACCAGAGCGGCGCCCACCGCACCGCAGCCTGCACCGGCGCAAGACCGCCGTCGGCAATGATCACGACCCGGCCGTCGGATCGGACCAGCGACGCAGCCGCCATCCACCGCCGGACGGCGTCCTCGGCTGCCCGCAGGGCGGGACGGGCCAGCACCACCCAGCCGTCCAGCAGGATCGCTGCGCCATAGCCGCCCTCGGCGGCCGGCTCGGCGGCTGGCGTCGCGACAACCAGCGCCGGTTCCGCCGGCACGGACTGCAGCGGTTGGCCGCCGCTCGCAAGCCGGATGGGTGTCCCGGGAAACGCCCGGCCAAGTTCGTCAGCAGTCCGCGACGCGCCAACGACGACCGAGCGCAACCGCTGCCCGCCGCAGGACGGGCAGCGCCAGTCGGCGGCCGGCCGGCCGCACCAGCGGCACGTCGGAGCCGCGCCCGCTGCCGGGATCCCGAGCGGGCCGGCGCACTGCGCACACCGCGCCGGGGACCGGCACTGCGCGCAGGCCAGCGCGGGTACGTATCCGCGCCGCGGCACGTGGACCAGAACCGGCAACCCGGCCCGAAGGGCGGCCCGGGCCGCCCGCCATGCCACGTCCGGCAACCGGCCGCCCGCCGGATCACCAGCACCTGCGATCACTTTCGGCGCGGCGGCCCGCAGCACGGTGCGGCGGGGAACGACGGGTTTCGCCCAACCCATCGCCAGCAGCCGGGCGGCTTCGGCGGTGACCGCGTACCCGCCGAGGATCAGCGCGGTCTGCTGCCGATGTGCCCGCAGGAGGGCGACGTCCCGGGCGTGCGGGTAGGGTGCGCGTCGCTGGACAAGCCGGTCGTCGCCGTCGTCCCACACCACCACGAGACCAAGGTCGTGCACCGGGGCGAAGACCGCGCCAACGGTGCCGATCACTACCCGGGCCGTCCCCCGGACGACGTCCACGAATCGCCGATACCGCTCGCCTGGCCCGAGATCGGCATGCAGGGTGACGTACGAGCTGGCACCGAGCACCCGGGCGCACGCCGTTTCCACCGCCGCCAGCTCGCCGGCAGCCGGGACGATCACCAGCGCACCGCGGCCGGCCCGCCGCGCGGCGGCGACCGCCTCGGCAAGCTCGACAGCCCAGCGCGGCAGCAGTCCGCACTGCCCTGGCAACGCCGTCCACACCGCCCGCACGGCACGCCCGGCCGCCAGCGCGGCCAGCAACGCCGGCCCGGCGACGTACCCCTGCCATCCCGAGGGGATTTCGGATGCGACGGACCCGGTCGGCAGGGGGCCGGACGCCGGAGAGACCGACGCAGACGCCCGCGGTGCGGAATCGCGGTCCGGCAGTGCAGCCGGCTGGTCAGTCGTCGCAGCCGCCGACCGGGGCGGAATGGCAAGACGCAGGACATCGGGAAGCGTTCCCGCGTACCGGTCCGCCACCTCACGCGCCAGCTCGAGGATCTCCGGGGCGAGCACCGGAATGTCATCAACCACCTTCTCCACGAAGGCGAGTTCACCGGAATAGTCCGATGCGGCCAGCCGCTCGATGACGTAGCCGTCGACCAGCCGTCCCGCGAACCGGACGCGCACCCGCGCCCCCGCAACAGCCGAATCGTGCAGTGCCTCCGGCACGAGGTAGTCGAACGGCCGGTCGAGATGCGGCAGCGAGACGTCGACAACCACCCGCGCCACCGGCAGGGTCGCTGACGGACGGCGGGCCGAGCCGCTGCTCGCCGACGACCGGCGGGCTGATCCCCTGCCGGCTGACGACCGGCGGGCCTGCGTCACGGCGTCCTGCCGACCGCCCGTCGGCTAGATGCCGGCGAGGCTGCGCAGCGCGTCTGCTCGATCCGTGATCTCCCAGGTGAAGTTGGGTTCCAGCCGGCCGAAGTGCCCGTACGCCGCGGTCGGCAGGTAGATCGGGCGCAGCAGGTCGAGATCCCGAATGATCGCGGCAGGGCGCAAGTCGAAGACCTGCGCCACCAGGTCCTGGATCTTCTCGTCAGGCAGCACACCGGTGCCGAACGTCTCGACGTACAACCCAATCGGATGGGCCTTGCCGATCGCGTACGCCACCTGCACTTCGCAGCGGCGCGCCAGCCCGGCGGCAACCACGTTCTTCGCCACCCAGCGCACCGCGTACGCCGCGGACCGGTCCACCTTCGTGGGGTCCTTGCCGGAGAATGCGCCCCCGCCGTGCCGGGCCATCCCGCCATAGGTGTCAACGATGATCTTCCGGCCGGTGAGCCCGGCGTCCCCCATCGGACCGCCGATCTCGAACCGCCCGGTCGGGTTGACGAGCAAGGTGTAGTCAGAGACGTCGATTCCGAGATCAACAAGCTCCGGCGCCACCACGTATTCGGCGATGTCCGGCGCGAGAAGCGTGTCAATGTCGATGTCCGGCGCGTGCTGGGTGGATACGACCACTGTGTCGAGCCGCACCGGCTTGTCCCGCTCGTACTCGATGGTCACCTGAGTCTTGCCGTCCGGCCTGAGGTACGGGACGATCCCTTCCTTGCGCACCCAGGCCAGCCGGCGGGCCAACCGGTGCGCGAGCGCGATAGGCAGCGGCATCAGCTCGGGCGTGTCGTCGCAGGCGTAGCCGACCATCATGCCCTGATCCCCGGCACCCTGGCGGTCGAGTTCGTCCACCGCCTCGCCGTGCCTGGCCTCATAGGCGTCGTCCACACCCATCGCAATGTCCGGCGACTGGGAGCCGATCGATACCGAGACACCGCAAGACCCGCCGTCGAATCCCTTCTTGGACGAGTCGTAGCCGATCCCGAGAATGACATCGCGGACGATGGCCGGGATGTCCGCCCAGGCCTCGGTGGTCACCTCCCCGGCGACGTGCACTTGACCAGTCGTGATCAGTGTTTCGACTGCCACCCGGCTGCGCGGATCTTCCTTGAGGAGGGCGTCAAGGATCGCGTCGCTGATCTGATCAGCGATCTTGTCCGGGTGACCTTCCGTCACCGATTCCGAGGTGAACAGACGCCGGGACAATCGAGGCTCCCTGGGGTGCGTAGGTGGTCGACCGAGACCGCGTGAGTTCTGCACGGACATGGTCGAAGCTGAGTCTAGGTCACCCGCCCGGTGATACGGAGGACGGACGCGCTTGGCGGGCACCAGGGAGCAATCCAGCGACGACGTCGAGGATGCGGTTGGCCACCACGACTTTCGGCGCAAGCGGAACGTCGACGATGTCTGGGCTGTCCGCGACGAGGATGGACGCCGCGTTCGTGGGCACGTCGAAACCACGGTTGGGGCCGACCTCATTGATGACCAGCACGTCCACCCCCTTGGCCGCAAGCTTCGCCCGCCCCCCGGCGAGCGGGTCGGTGGTCTCTGCAGCGAATCCGACAAGCAGCTGGCCAGGACGGCGCCGCGCGGCGAGTTCGGCCAGCACGTCCGGCGTACGGGTCAACCGGAGCGGCGGCGGGTCCGCGTCGGTCTTCTTGATTTTTTCGGTGGCGATCTCGGCAGCCCGGAAGTCCGCAACAGCCGCGGCCATGATGACGACATCGGCCCGAGGCGCCGCGTCAAGGACGGCGGTGCGCAGCTCCTCGGTGCTCTCGACCCGGACCACCCGGCTGCCCGCTGGGTCCGGCAACGCCACATTGGCCGCGACAACCGTCACCTCGGCGCCACGGACAGCGGCGGCAGCCGCCAACGCATACCCCTGCCGGCCGGAGGATCGATTGCCGAGGAACCGAACCGGATCAATAGGCTCCCGGGTGCCGCCGGCGCTGACCAGCACCTGGCACCCGGCGAGGTCCGCAAGACCCGGCCGGTCGAGCAAGGCGAGCACAGAGTCGAAGATCGCTTCGGGTTCGGGGAGCCGGCCAACCCCGGTGTCGGGTCCGGTCAACCGGCCGACCGCCGGATCGATCACGACGTCGCCGCGGGCGCGCAGTGTCGCAACGTTCTGCGCAGTGGCCGGATGTTCCCACATCTGGGTGTGCATGGCCGGCACGAAGAGCCGCGGGCCCCGGCTCGCGAGGAGCACGTTCCCCAGCAGGTCGTCGGCCAGGCCGGTGGCGGCGCGGGCCAGCAGGTCGGCGGTGGCCGGCGCGATGACGACAAGGTCGGCGTCCGCGGCCAACCGCACGTGCGGAACGAGGTGCACGTCCTGCCACAGGTCCGACCGGACCGGCCTGCCGGAGAGAGCCTCCCAGGTAGCAGCACCAACGAACCGAAGCGCGGACTCCGTCGGGACGACGGTCACCTCGACGCCGTCCGCAACGAGCAAGCGCAGTAGCTCACAGACCTTGTATGCGGCGATCCCACCGCCCACGCCGAGCAGAACCCGCCGCGGTCGGTCCTGGGTCATCGCCGGGCCGTCCCGCGGCTACTGCTCGATCGGCTCGGCGGTGAGCAGACCCGCGTTGATCTCGCGCAGTGCGATGGAGAGCGGTTTCTCCGTCGGATACGTTTCGACGAGCGGTCCGACATACTCCAGCAGTCCCTCGCCAAGCTGGGCGTAGTACGCGTTGATCTGACGAGCCCGCTTCGCCGCGTAGATCACCAGCGCGTACTTGTTGTCACAGACCTTGAGCAGCTCGTCAATCGGCGGATTCGTGATTCCCTCAGGGACGGCGACGGTTCCAGCCACGGTGGTCTCTTTCGGATCAGTCGACGGATTCTGGGCTCATGCGGGTCAGCATCTGCGGCGGGCTCGACGGTCGCCCGGCCTCGGCGATCCACCCACGACCACCAGCTACGGTGCACTCGGCGGACCGGGTTGCTCATGCGGACAACCGTCCAAGCGCAATAAGGTTATCAACTCCTGACAGGCCTGCTCGACCGACGTGTTGACGACGACGGCGTCAAACTCCCCGGCCGCAGCCATCTCAACCTCAGCGCGTTTCAAGCGCGCACGAACGTCGGCGTCGTCCTCCGTCCCCCGGCCGATGAGCCGCCGGCGCAGTTCCGCCCAACTCGGCGGAGCAAGGAAGACGGCGAACGCGTCCGGCAACGCGGCCCGCACCTGCCGGGCGCCCTGCAGGTCGATCTCCAGCAGGACGGGGATCCCGGCGGCAACCCGCTCCTCGACCGGACGCCGCGGCGTGCCGTACCAGTGCTCCCCGTACCGCGCATATTCGAGGAATTCACCCGCCGCGACCATCCGGGCAAATTCCGTGTCGTCGACGAAGCGGTAGGTGCGCCCGTCGATTTCCCCCGGCCGCGGGGCACGGGTGGTCACCGAGACCGAGACCCAGAGCCTGGGCACCCGCCGGGAGAGCTCGGCCACGACAGTCCCTTTGCCGACGCCGGATGGTCCGGACAGGACGGTCAGCGGAACGGGCCGGCACCCGGCGGCGTCGCCCTTAGGTGATCCGGTCACGCCGGCCCGGCCAGCCATCGAACTCCGCGACCAACGCCTCCCGTTGCCGCGGCCCCAACCCGCGCACCCGGCGGGACGCGGCGATGCCAAGCCGTTCCATGATCTGAGCGGCGCGTGCTCGGCCGATGCCCGGAAGCGCCTGAAGCAGGGCGCTGACCCGCATTCTGCCGACCACCTCGTCGTCCTGGCCGAGGGCAAGGATCGCAGCGAGCGATTCTTCCGATCTCTTCAACCGATCACGCAACTCGGCCCGCCGGGCGCGGGCTGCTGCGGCCTTCGCTAGCGCCTCGGCTCGCTGGCTAGCGGAGAGCGGCGGCAAGGGCATGGCCGATCACCTCCGGCAGGATGCTAGCCGACGTCCGCGCGAGCCGCCCGGCCCCAATCCCCCAGCCGCCGGCAGGTCGCCGGAACGGGAGATCCGCAGGAAAGGTAGCGGGTCCGGGCGCTTTCGGCAACCGCCACGCCGAGCGCGAGCCGATGGCGGCGCGGGTTGCGCCGGCAGTCCGTGCTCCAACGCGGCTGGCGTGTCCCCGCAGGCTCAGGCGAGGGCTCGGCGCAACTGCGCGGCGAGGGAGGCGGCCGCAGCACCCGGGTCGGCAGCGCGGATCACCGGCCGGCCGATCACCAGCAGATTCGCGCCGTCGGCCAGTGCCCGTTCCGGCGTGCCGACCCGGGCCTGATCCTGCAGTGCGGTTCCGGCCGGCCGGACCCCCGGCGTGATCAGGACCACGTCGGGTCCCACCTCGGCGCGTACCGCCGCGACCTCCTGCGGCGAGCAGACCACCGCCCGGGCCCCGGCGTCCACCGCGAGCACCGCCAGCCGGCGAACGGCGTCCACCACGGTCGCCCCGAATCCCATGTCCGCGATTGCCCCGTCGTCAAGGCTGGTGAGCACCGTCACTGCGGTGATCAAGACGTCGGGAGCGGCGTCCGCGGCGGCACGGATCATTGCCCGGCCGCCGGCGGCGTGCACCGTCAGATACGTGGGACGGACCCGGGCCACGGCTCGGGCGGCGCCGGCGACCGTATTGGGAATGTCGTGCAGCTTGAGGTCGAGGAAGACGTCCAGCCCACTGCCGCCGCGAACGCTGGCCACGGCGTCGGGTCCGTAGCGGGTGAAGAGTTCAAGCCCGACCTTGACCGCGCTGACGTGCGGTTCGACGAGTCGGGCCCACCGGCTGGCTTCGTCGAGATCGGGTGTGTCGAGCGCGACCGCGATCGGTGCGCGGCCGGCGCGGACCGGGTCCGGCGTCATCGTCGCAGCTCCCCTCTATCGCCGAGCGCCGAGGAAATCGTCACCGCGCGCCAGGGAATCGCCACCCTCCGCCACGGAACCGCCGCGGTGCGCCAGGCCGATCACATCGCTGACCCGCTGGAAGCCCCGGGCGGCAAGCGCCTCGGCAAGCTCATCACGGATCCGGGCTGGTGCGCTCGGATCGTGGAAGATTTCCGTCCCGACGCTGACCGCACACGCTCCGGCGAGCAGGAACTGCAGGGCATCCAAGCCGCTTCGTATTCCACCCATGCCGATGATCGGTACGTCCGGGAGTGCGGCGTGCACCTGCCAGACACAGCGGACCGCGACCGGGCGGATCGCCGGACCTGACAGACCACCGGTGACCCCGGAGAGCGCGGGCCGCAGGGTTTCGGTATCGATCACCAGCCCGAGGAGCGTGTTGATCAGCGAGAGGCCGTCCGCGCCGGCGGCGACACACGCCGTGGCGACGGCCACGATGTCGGTGACGTCCGGGGAGAGTTTCGCGAAGACAGGGACCGCCGGGTCCGCGGCTTCCCGGACGGCGGCCAGCACAGCGCTGGCGGCCCGCGGATCGCAGGCGAACACCTGGCCGCGGTCCTCCACGTTGGGGCAGGAGATGTTCACCTCGAGCGCCACGACCGGAGCGGCACCCCGGAGCCGGGCGGCGAGCGCCGCGTACTCCCCGACGCTCGATCCGGCAATCGACACGATCGCCCGGGCGCCATGCTCAGCCAGCCACGGCAGATCATGCTCAAGGAATTCGTCGATTCCCGGACCTTGCAGGCCGATGCCGTTGAGCAGTCCACTCGGCGTTTCCGCCATCCGCGGTGTCGGCCGTCCCGCCCGAGGCGCCAGCATGATCGATTTTGTCACGACCGCACCCAGCGTGGAAACGTCGACGAACTGGCCGAGCTCGCGCCCTGCCGCGGCGCAACCGGACGCCGTCGTGACCGGATTGGGCAGGACCACGGATCCCAGCTGCGTCGTCAGATCGACAGCCGGTGCGGCCGTCCGGCGTGGTGTTGCCCGCACCGCAAAGCCGGTGTGCGGTGAACCGGTGGTCGTCATCGGCGTCCCATCGGCGCGGCGGTCCGCGGCCAGGTGTCGACGGGCGCGGCGTCCGAGGCTCCCCAGGCGTCCGCGGGAACGGTGCCGATGTCGTCGAACCGCACCCGCTCACCGTAGAAGACCGGACCGTCAACGCAGGACCGGACCATCCGGGTCACGCCGTCGTCACCGATCACGGGCAGGACGCAGGTCATGCAGACCCCGATGCCGCAGGCCATCTGCTCCTCGACGGCGACCTGGCACGGCACCCCCGCCGCGGCGGCTATCGCTGTGACGGCGCGGAGCATCGGCATCGGACCGCAGGCGTAGACGACGTCCGCGCCGGTGGCGGACAGCACCTCGGGGAGCACGTCAGAGACCATGCCGCGGACGCCGACCGACCCGTCGACCGTGGTGACCGTGAGGGTGGCCGACATGCGCTTGGCCTCCAAGGTGCCGAAGAGCCGGTCCTCGGTGGCGGCGCCAAGGATGACGTCGATGCGGCAGCCCCGCGCGCGCAACGCCTCCGCGAGCGGGAAGAGCGGCGCCGCGCCGTACCCGCCGCCGACCAGCACGCAGGTGGCCGGTTGCTTCGGGAGGGAGAACGGCCGGCCCAGGGGACCCACGAGGTCGATGACGTCGTGCGGCTGACGGGCCGCCAGCCACGCAGTGCCCGCGCCGACGACCGCGAACACCACCTCGACGGTTCCGCCGAACACCCCGCGCGGCCGGACCTGGTAAATGGAGAAAGCCCGGCGGGTCAGCATGCTGGTCGGTTCGTCGCCGACGGCGACGGTGACGAACTGGCCGGGCTTGGCCTGTTCGGCGATCCCCGGGGCGACCACGCTCACCAGGTGGTAGGCGCCGGCGCGCCGGTTGGCGAGCACCTCGCCGCGCACCTGGACGGGCATCAGGAGCTCCTTCGGGCGGCGCGGAGCGCAACCGCGTGCTCTTGCAGGCTGCGCACGGTGACGTCACCCCGGAGCAGCGCCTCGATGCCTTGGACGCAGGCCGCGAGCCCCTGCACGGTCGTCATGCAGGGAATGCCACGCCGGACGGCGGCGGTGCGGATTTCGTAGCCGTCGACCCGAGGGCCGAGGCCGAACGGGGTGTTCACGATGAGGTCGATCTCGCCGTCCAGGATTCTCGTCACGATCGTGGGTTCGCCGTGCGGTCCCGGACCGTCGCTGTGTTTGCGGACGACGGTCACCTGCACGCCGTTGCGGCGAAGGACGTGCGCGGTGCCTTCGGTGGCAAGGATTTCGAAACCGAGGTCGGCGAGCCGCTTGATGGGGAAGATGATGGCCCGCTTGTCGCGATTGGCGACCGAGACGAAGGCACGCCCTTTGGTCGGCAGCGAACCGTACGCCGCGGCCTGCGACTTCGCGAAGGCGATGCCGAATTCCGTGTCAATGCCCATGACCTCGCCGGTGGACTTCATCTCCGGACCAAGCAGGGTGTCGACACCCCGGAACCGGCCGAACGGCAGGACGGCTTCCTTGACGGCGACCGACGCGTTCGGCGGCAGGTCCGTGCCGTCGCCGGCGGGCGGTAGCAGCCCCTCGGCGCGGAGCTCGCGGATGCGGGCGCCGAGCATGATGCGGGCGGCCGCCTTGGCCACCGGCACGTCGGTGGCCTTGGAGACAAACGGCACGGTGCGGCTGGCCCGGGGATTGGCTTCGAGCACGTACAGCACATCGCCGGCAATCGCGTACTGCACATTGAGCAGACCGCGGACCCCGACACCTTCGGCGATGGCCCGCGTCGATTCCCGGATCCGGCGGATGTCATCGGAGCCAAGGGTGATGGGCGGCAGCACACAGGCGGAATCACCGGAGTGAATTCCGGCCTCTTCAATGTGCTCCATCACCCCGGCGATGTACAGCTCCTCGCCGTCGAAGAGTGCATCGACGTCAATTTCCACGGCGTCGTCGAGGAACCGGTCAATCAGCACCGGGTGTTCCGGGCTGGCCTCGGTGGCTCTCGCCATGTACTCCTCGAGCATGCCTGCGTCGTACACGATTTCCATGCCGCGGCCGCCGAGGACGTAACTGGGCCGGACCAACACCGGATATCCGATCTCGTCGGCGATGCGCCGGGCCTCCGCGTACGACGTCGCCGTGCCGTACCGGGGGGCGGGCAGGCCGGCGCGACGGAGCACCTCGCCGAATGCACCCCGGTCCTCCGCCAAGTGAATGGACGCCGGCGGCGTACCGACGATCGGCACTCCCTCCGCCTCGAGAGCCCGGGCGAGTTTGAGCGGCGTCTGACCGCCGAGCTGCACGATGACACCCGCGATCGGACCGGCCTGCTGTTCGGCGTGCACGACTTCGAGGACGTCTTCCAAGGTGAGGGGCTCGAAGTACAGCCGGTCGCTGGTGTCGTAGTCGGTGGAGACCGTTTCGGGGTTGCAGTTCACCATGACAGTCCGGAAACCCGCATCCCGCAAGGCGAAACTTGCGTGCACGCAGGAGTAATCGAATTCGACGCCCTGACCGATCCGGTTCGGCCCCGAGCCGAGGATGACGACGGCCGGTTCGGCCCGCGGGGCCACCTCGGACTCCTCGTCGTAACTCGAGTAAAAGTACGGTGTTTCCGCGGCGAACTCCCCGGCGCAGGTATCGACCGTCTTGAACACCGGCCGGATGCCGAGCGTGTGCCGGCGGCGCCGGATCTCGTCCTCCGTGACACCGCGAATCTCGCCGATCTGCGCGTCAGAGAATCCGTAACGCTTGGCGTACCGCAGCAGCTCGGCGTCCAGCTCGGCGGCGTCGCGAAGCTCCTCCGCGATGCCGTGGAGAAGCGCGATTTGGTCCAGAAACCACGGATCGATGCCCGAGGCTGCATGAAGCTCGTCGACGGTGGCCCCGGCGCGGAGGGCTTGCTGGACGGTCACGATGCGTCCGTCGTGCGGACGGCGGACCCGCTCGAGCAGCGCCGACTTGTCCTCGACCGGACCGGACCAGCGGAAGACAGCTCCGGATTTCTCCGTCGACCGTAATGCCTTCTGCAGAGCCTCGGGGAAATTCCGCCCGATCGCCATTGCCTCGCCGACGCTTTTCATGGTGGTGGTCAGCGTATCGTCGGCTCCCGGGAACTTCTCGAAGGCGAACCGCGGAACTTTGACCACCACGTAGTCGATGGTCGGCTCGAAGCTCGCCGGCGTCTTCTTCGTGATGTCGTTGGGAATTTCGTCGAGTGTGTAGCCGAGCGCCAGCTTCGCGGCGATTTTCGCGATGGGAAAACCGGTCGCCTTGCTCGCCAGCGCCGATGACCGAGACACCCGCGGATTCAGCTCGATGACGATGACCCGGCCGGTCTTCGGATCGACGGCGAACTGGATATTGCATCCGCCGGTGTCCACCCCGACGGCCCGCAGGACGGCAATGGCGATGTCCCGGAGCTTCTGGTACTCCCGGTCGGTCAACGTGAGGGCCGGTGCGACGGTGATGGAATCACCCGTGTGCACCCCCATCGGATCCAAATTCTCGATGGGGCAGACCACCACGACGTTGTCGTTGCGGTCCCGCATCAGCTCCAGCTCGTACTCCTTCCATCCGAGAACGGATTCTTCGAGGAGCACTTCGTGCGTCGGGCTGGCATGCAGGCCGGCGCCGGCGATCCGCTCGAGGTCCTCTGCGTTATAGGCAATCCCGCTGCCGGCACCGCCGAGGGTGAAGGACGGCCGGACGACGACGGGGTACCCGAGATCACGAACCGCGGCGAAACAATCCTCGAGACTGTGGCAGATGGCCGACCGCGCGTTCTCGGCGCCGACGCTTTCGACAATTTCCTTGAACCGCTGCCGATTCTCGCCGGCCTGGATCGCGTTGATGTCAGCACCGATGAGTTCGACGCCGTACTTCTCCAGCACTCCGGCCTCATGCAGCGCGACCGCGGTATTGAGCGCGGTCTGGCCGCCCAGAGTTGCGAGCAACGCGTCCGGCCGCTCTTTGGCGATGATTTTCTCGACGTACTCGGGGGTAATGGGCTCAACGTAGGTGGCATCGGCGAATTCCGGATCGGTCATGATGGTGGCCGGATTGGAATTCACCAAGATGACCCGCAGCCCTTCCGCCTTCAACACCCGGCACGCCTGCGTCCCCGAGTAGTCGAATTCACAAGCCTGACCAATGACGATCGGCCCAGAGCCGATCACGAGGACCGAGTGGAGATCGGTGCGGCGCGGCATCAGCACGTCCCTTCGTCGTCGAGCCGTCCTGTGGACATCAGGTGAACGAAGCGGTCGAAGAGATACCCGGCGTCGTGCGGCCCGGCGGCGGCTTCCGGATGGTATTGCACGGAGAATGCCGGTACATCCAGGCATTCCAGGCCCTCGACCACCCCGTCGTTGAGGCAGACGTGGCTCACCCGCACCCGCCCGAACGGTGTCTCGGCGATGCCATCCAGCGGAGCGTCGACCGCGAAACCGTGGTTATGCGCCGTGATCTCCACCTTCCCGGTACGCCGGTCAGCGACCGGTTGGTTGATGCCGCGATGCCCGTACCGCAATTTGTACGTACCGAATCCCAGCGCGCGGCCGAGGAGTTGGTTTCCAAAGCAAATACCGAAGAACGGAATGCGGCGCGCCAGAACCTCCCCGAGCACCCGCACCGGCCCGGTGGTGGCCGCCGGGTCGCCGGGACCGTTGGAGAAGAATACGCCGTCCGGCTCGCACGCAAGAATGTCATCGATGGTCGCCCACGCCGGCAACACGTGGACGTCGATTCCCCGCTGCGCCATGAGTTTCGGCGTCATTGCCTTGATGCCGAGGTCGACCGCGGCGACGGTGAACCGTTTCGCTCCCTGCGCCGGTACCACGTACGGTTCGCGGGTGCAGACCTCTTCAGCAAGGTCGGCACCGACCATTGACGGAGCAGCCAGCACTTTCTCCAATAGCGCCTGCGGATCCGGGTCAATGCTGGAAATCCCCACCCGCATCGCACCGCGTTCGCGCAGGTGCCGAGTCAACGCCCGCGTATCAATGCCGCAGATTCCGACGACGCCGTACCGGGCGAGCTCGTCATCGAGGGTGCGCTGCGCTCGCCAATTCGACGGGATCCGCGCCGGGTCACGGACGACGTATCCGCTCACCCAGATCCGCGCGGATTCGGGGTCTTCGTCGTTCACGCCGGTGTTGCCGATGTGCGGCGCCGTCATGACGACGACCTGCTTGTGGTAGCTCGGATCGGTGAGCGTCTCCTGGTAGCCCGTCATGCCGGTGGCGAACACGGCCTCACCGAACGTCTCACCGATCACGCCGTACGCCCGGCCGTGGAAGGTCCGCCCGTCCTCCAGGACGAGGACCGCCGGCGGTCGGGCCCGCAGCGACGTGCCGGCGGGAACCGCGGTGGGCACAGACCCGTTGCCCCCGGTCATGCCGGCTTCCCGTCGAGGACTGTCGGGGTGCCGTGAAGGAACGTGTGGACGACGCGCACCGGTAACTCCTTTCCGAGAAATGGGGTGTTGCGCGATTTGGACACGAGGACCGACGGCTCGACGACCCACCGGGCCGTGGGGTCGATGAGGGTGAGGTTGGCGGGTGAGCCGACAGCGATGGGCCGGCCGTGGGTGGTGAGCCGCCCGATCCGGGCGGGCCGGATCGACATCCGGTCCGCGACTCCGGCCCAATCGAGCAGGCCGGTCTCGACCATCGCCAGTGCGACGACAGAGAGCGCGGTCTGCAGCCCGATCATCCCGGGTGCGGCCGCCGCCCATTCGCATTCCTTGGCTTCCACCGGGTGGGGGGCGTGATCGGTGGCGACCGCGTCGATCGTGCCGTCGGCAAGCCCGGCGCGCAGGGCGGCGACGTCCGCCGCGGTCCGCAGCGGCGGGTTCACCTTAAACACCGGGTCGTAGCTCACCGCGAGATCGTCGGTGAGCAGGAGGTGATGCGGGGTGACCTCCGCGGTGACGGCGATCCCGCGGGCCTTGGCCCACCGGATCAGTTCCACCGACCCGGCGGTGGAGACGTGGCAGATGTGGACGCGCGAACCGACGTGGCCGGCGAGGAGCACGTCCCGGGCAATGATCGACTCTTCGGCTGCAGCCGGCCAGCCGGCCAACCCGAGCCGGGCCGACACCTCCCCTTCATTCAGCTGAGCGTCCTCGGTCAACCGAGGCTCCTGCGCATGCTGGGCGATGACGCCGTCAAACGCCTTGACGTACTCCAGGGCTCGGCGCATGAGCAGAGGGTCGGCGACGCACCTGCCGTCGTCGGAGAAGACCCGGACCCGGGCGTGCGAGTCCGCCATCGCACCGAGCTCGGCGAGCCGCTCGCCGGCGAGGCCCACCGTCACCGCACCGACCGGAGCGACGTCGCAGTGCCCGGCCTCATGGCCGGCGAGCCACACCTGCTCAACGACACCGGCGGTGTCGGCGACCGGATCGGTGTTGGCCATCGCATGGACAGCGGTGAAACCGCCGAGGGCGGCAGCCAGCGTGCCGGACTCGATCGTCTCGGCGTCTTCCCGTCCCGGCTCCCGCAGATGCGTGTGCAGATCAACGAGACCAGGCAGGACGACGAGCCCGCCGGCGTCGACGATCTCGGCACCAGCGGCGGTCAGCCCGGCACCGATCTCGGCAATCGAGTCACCGGCAATCAGGATGTCCGCCGGGTCACCACCGAGGATTCGCCCGCCGCGCAGCAGCCACCGGTTCACCAGCCACCCCCGATCGCGGCCGCGGCCGGTTCGGCCGCCCGTCCGGCCAGCGCGGGCTCACCCCCGCCAAGGAGGAGGTAGAGCACGGCCATCCGCACGACGACCCCGTTGGCGACTTGCTCGACCACCACCGACCGTGGCGAATCCGCGACTTCTGCGGCGATCTCGACGCCCCGGTTCATCGGTCCCGGGTGGAGCACGATCGCGTGCTCCGGCAGCAGCGCGAGGCGGGCGGCGTCCAGCCCATACCGGCGGCTGTACTCCCGCGAGGTGGGGAAGAAGGCCGCCTGCATCCGCTCCCGCTGTACCCGGAGCAGCATGACGGCGTCGCACTTCGGCAGTACGCCGTCCAGCTCATACGAGACCGCGCACGGCCAGCTCTCCACGCCGACCGGGAGCAGGGTCGGCGGCGCGACGAGGGTGACCTCCGCCCCGAGGGTGTGCAGCAACGTGACGTTCGACCGCGCGACCCGGCTGTGCAGGATGTCGCCGACGATCGCCACCCGGCGCCCATCCACACCGCCGAGATGCCGTCGGATCGTGTACGCGTCGAGGAGCGCCTGGGTGGGATGCTCGTGGGTGCCGTCACCCGCATTGATCACCGAGCCGCGGACCCAGCCGGCAAGGCGATGGGGGGCACCGCTGGCCCAATGGCGAATGACGACCGCGTCGGTACCCATCGCTTCGAGGGTGAGCGCCGTGTCCTTGAGACTCTCGCCCTTGGAGACGCTCGACCCCTTCGCGGAGAAGTTGATCACGTCAGCGGAGAGCCGCTTGGCGGCGGCTTCGAACGAGGTCCGGGTCCGGGTGGAATCTTCGTAGAACAGGTTGACGATCGTCCGTCCCCGCAGGGTCGGCAGCTTCTTGATCGGCCGGTCGGCCAGCCGCGCCAGTTCCGCCGCGGTGTCCAGGATGAGCAGCGCGTCGTCGCGGGTCAGGTCGCCAGCCGAGAGCAGGTGCCGCATCATCGGGCACCTCTGTGAACCGCCGGCACCCCCGGGTCGTACTGCGGCGGATGGCTGGGATCACCCGTGCCGGCCGCGCGGGTCCGGTCGGCAGGCCCGACGAAGACGCCGTCCACGCCGTCGATCTCGGTGAGGCGCACCGCGACCTGCTCGGCCCGGGACGTCGGCAGGTTCTTTCCGACGTAATCCGCCTTGATGGGCAGTTCCCGGTGGCCGCGATCCACCAGGACGGCCAGCTGGACCGCCCGTGGCCGGCCAACCTCGTGCAGCGCGTCGAGTGCGGCCCGGATCGTCCGGCCGGAGAAGAGCACGTCGTCGACGAGGACGACGAGAGCGCCGTCCACGCCGGACGCCGGGATGTCGGTGCGGCCAAGCGTCCGAGCCGGGCGAAGGCGCAGGTCGTCGCGGTACATGGTCACGTCGAGGGAGCCGACCGGGATCGGCCGGGATTCGACATGGCTCATCCGTTCGGCGAGCCGGTTGGCGAGCGGCACGCCGCGGGTCGGAATGCCAAGGAGCACGACGTCGTGCCCGCCTCTGGTGCGTTCCAGAATTTCGTGCGCGATCCGGGTCAGCGCCCGTCCAATGTCGGCGGCATCGAGAACAGACCGAAAGCCACGGTCCAAAAGATCAGCAGGAATAGGAGGAGCAGCAGAATCGTCGATGCGCGCGCGTACCACGAGCGACCTCCTTCCCCGCCTCGCTGGACGGGCCTTAAAGGATGTCGGTTTCGGCTAACCATAGCAGAGACGGCCCTCGGTCAATGAACCCGACCCGGCGACGGCCAATTCCGCCGACCGGAGACGGCCAATTCCGCCAACCGGAGACGGCCAATTCCGCCAACCGGAGCAGTCCGGATTACTCCGCCCAGCCGATCCGTAATTAGGCCGATTGCACCCGATTGATGGCCATCCGGGTAGGGATCGGCGATTCTGCTTGACGCGCGAAAATCGTCGGCCTACCGTCACACTGCGTAACGAGCGCGGCTGGGACCTCGGGTGATCGCGCGGTCACCATGCCTGGGCCTGCCCGGCCCAGGCGTCATCCGGGGTCGCCTCGACCGGGTTCGGCCCGGGGAAGCCAATGGTGAGACCGGCGTTCGGCCAGGTTCGCACGGGAGTGAGGTTGCCGTGAACGACTACGCGAAGGCGCTTGGCGCCCGACTCCGCGCCATCCGCACCCAGCAGGGGCTCTCCCTCCACGCTGTCGAAGAGAAATCCCAAGGCAAGTGGAAGGCCGTCGTCGTCGGCTCGTACGAGCGGGGTGATCGAGCGGTCACCGTCCAGCGGCTCGCCGAGCTGGCCGAGTTCTACGGTGTTCCCGTCGCTGAGCTCCTCCCGGACGCCGAACCCAGCGGTGCCGCCGAACCGCCGCCGCGGCTGGTCATCGATCTGGAACGGCTGGCGGTCGTCCCGCCGGAGAAGTCCAGGCCGTTGGCCCGCTACGCACGGACCATCCAAGCGCAGCGCGGTGACTATAACGGACGGGTGCTCTCGATCCGCCAGGACGATCTCCGCTCGCTGGCAGTGATCTACGATGCGTCACCGAGCTCGTTGACCGAAGAGTTGATCTCCTGGGGTGTGCTCAATCCGGAGGCTCGCCGGGCGGTGGACTCGCTGTAACCGTCGCCTGGTTCGCCCGTACAGCGGCGAGTACGCCGTTGACGAACGGCGCCGACTCGGCCGTTGAGAGGTCCTGGGCCAGCTTCACCGCCTCGGCCAGCACAACGGCGTCCGGAACCTCGGTGACCCAGAGCAGCTCGTAGATCGCGAGCCGGAGGATGTTGCGGTCGACCGTGGGCATCCGCTGCAGGGTCCAGCCGACCGCGAACTGTTCGATGATCCGATCGATCTCGGCTCGATGCGCTGCGACTCCTTCGACCAACCGAACCGCGTACTCCGGGACTGGCGTGTCAGCCCGGGCCGTGTGATCAGCAAGGATCTCGAGCGGATCGGCGGCACGTAGGTCAGCTTCGAAGAGCACGTCGAGGGCGCGCTTGCGGGCCTTGGTTCGCGCCGGCATGACGTCCCTTCGACGGACGGCGACGTGGTCGTGGGAGTGAACGAGTCTCGGGAATGAACCGGTCCCGGCAGCGGCCCGGTCTCAGGAGTTGGCGCGGCCGAGGTACTCGCCGGTGCGGGTATCGACCTTCACCTTCTCGCCCGTGGTGATGAAGAGCGGCACCTGGATCTGCGCGCCGGTCTCCAGCGTCGCCGGCTTGGTCCCGCCGGTCGACCGGTCGCCCTGCACGCCCGGCTCGGTGTAGGTGATGGTGAGTTCGACGGCGGCCGGCAGCTCGACGTACAGCGGCGTGCCCTCATGCAATGCGACGACCGCCTCGGCGTTCTCCAGGAGGAAGTTCGCGGCGTCGCCGACGGTCTGTGCCGGGATGTGATATTGATCGTACGTTTCGGTGTCCATGAACACGAAACTGTCACCTTCGCGGTAGAGGTACTGCATGGTCCGCTTGTCGACCGTTGCAACGTCGACTTTCACCCCGGCGTTGAAGGTCTTGTCCACCACCTTGCCGGTGAGCACGTGCTTGAGCTTGGTCCGGACGAAGGCTGGGCCCTTGCCGGGCTTGACGTGCTGAAATTCGACGACGTTCCAGAGCTCGCCGTCCAGGTCGAGGGTCATCCCGTTCTTGAGGTCGTTGGTGGTGGCCACGTCTCCCCTTGTCCCGTCATCGAGATCACTTGCCGGCTCATCCGAGCGCGAGGTGAGTGTACCCGGCGCGGCTGCCGGCCGGCCGCACTACCGGGAACCGGCGGCCAGCAGCGCCGCAATCGCCCGCAGCGCGAGCCGGTACGAGTCGAGACCAAACCCGGCGATCGTGCCGCTGGCCACGCCGGCGATCACCGAGGTGTGCCGGAACTCTTCGCGCGCCGCCGGATTCGTGAGGTGCACCTCGACGAGCGGCGCGGTGCGCATCGCCACGGCGTCCCGCAGCGCGTACGAGTAGTGGGTGAAGGCGGCGGGGTTGAGGACGACGGGCGTGCGGGTGTCGGCGGCGCCGTGCAACCAGCTGATCAGTTCTGCCTCGTCGTTGGTCTGCCGGACGTCGACGTCCAGGCCGAGCTCCGCGGCCGTCTCCTGACAGGCGCGGACGAGGTCGTCGTACGTCGCCGTCCCGTAGATCTCCGGCTCACGCACCCCGAGCCGGGAGAGGTTCGGCCCGTTGAGGACGAGTACCCGCAGGCTCATTCGGCTACCTCCGCGTAGGCGGCCTCCAGGACGGCCGGATCGGGATCGGCAAGGATGCGCGGCCGGCCGATCGCTTCCAGGACGACGAACCGCAGCGTGCTCCCCCGGGCCTTCTTGTCGATCGCCATCGCAGCGCGGAGTTCCGGCCAGGCTTCCTTCGGATACCGGGTCGGCAGACCGACGGCGGACAGGATGCGCCGGTGCCGCTCGGCGGTGGCGTCGTCCAGCAGCCCAGCATGACGGGCCAGCGCAGCGGCGAACACCAGGCCGACCGCTACCGCGTCGCCGTGCCGCCACCGGTACTGCTCCCGGCGCTCGATCGCATGGCCAAGGGTGTGCCCGTAGTTCAGCACTTCCCTGCCGAGTTGGGTGCCGATCCGCTCGCGAAGGTCGGCGGCGACCACGGCCGCCTTCACCGCCACCGACCGGACGATGAGCTCTTCGGTGTGCGGGCCGGCCGGCGTCCGGGCGGCTGCCGGGTCCGCCTCGACGAGTTCGAGGATCACCGGATCGGCGATGAACCCGGTTTTAATCACTTCAGCCAGACCGGCGGCGTAGTCCGCCGGCGGCACGGTGGCCAGGAGCCCGACGTCGCAGAGCACCGCGCGGGGCGGGTGAAAGGCGCCGACGAGGTTCTTGCCGGCGTCCAGGTTGATTCCGGTCTTTCCGCCGATCGCAGCATCGACCATCCCGGCGAGAGTGGTGGGCACCTGGACGACGTCCACCCCGCGCAGCCAGGTCGCCGCAACGAAACCGGCGAGGTCGGTCGCCGCCCCCCCGCCGACTCCGATGATCAGATCCGTGCGGGTGAAGCCGGCGGACGCCAGGCCGTCCCAGAGGTTCGCGGCCGTGGCCACGGTCTTGGCCGCCTCGCCGTCCGGCAAGGGGAAGAGCGAGACCTCACGGTTCGGGGCGGCAAGACCGGCGGCGATCCGGTCCGCCACGGACGCGACGGTCGGCTGATGGAGGACGGCGACCCGGCGGACGACGGCTGGCACCAGCGTGTCGAGCTCGGCCAGCACGCCCCGGCCGATGCGCACGTCGTACGGCGCTTCGCCACCGACCCGGACCACCTGGGTCATCGGATCACCTGCCGGCTCCCAGTCCGCCGACTGCCGGCCGATGACGTCGCCTGGTGCGCGGTCATCGGTTCTCCTCGCGAACCGTGATCAGTGCGGCGATCTCGTCCGCGACCTCGTCCGGCGTCCGGCCGGTCGTGCCGACGGTGTGAGTGGCGGTCTGTTCGTACAACGGCCGGCGGGCGTCCATCAAGGCGCGGAGCTGAGCCCGCGGATTGCCGAGGAGGAGCGGACGGTCCCGATTGAGACCGACCCGCCGGACCGCCTCGCTGAACTCCACCTCGAGATAGATCACCGTGTGGTCGGCGAGCAGGGCTCGGGTATCGTCGTCCAAGATCGCACCGCCGCCGAGGGCGAGGACGCCGGTGTGGGCGGCGAGCCGGTCCGCCACGACGGCCTTCTCCAATTGCCGGAACGCCGCCTCGCCGTCGGTGAGAAAGATCTCCGCGATCCGCTTCCCCGCCCGCTGTTCGATCACGTCGTCGGTGTCCTCGAACGAGACGGCGAGCCGGGACGCCAGGGCACGACCCACGGTGCTCTTGCCCGCCCCCGGCGGGCCGATGAGGACGACGACCGGCGGCATCAGCGGACGACGAGGGTGTCGAGGTAGGCCTGAAGGTTGCGGCGGGTTTCGACGACGTGGTCGCCGCCGAACTTCTCCAATAGAGCATCGGCCAGCACAAGTTCCACCATCGCCTCGGCCACGACGCCGGCAGCCGGTACGGCGCACACGTCGCTGCGCTGGTTGATCGCCTTGGCTGGTTCGCCGGTCGTGACGTCGATGGTGTCCAGGGCCCGCGGGACGGTCGAGATCGGTTTCATCGCGGCGCGCACCCGCAGCACCTCACCGGTGGACATCCCACCCTCTGTGCCGCCGGACCGGTTGGTCCGCCGCCGAACCCCGTCAGCGCCCGCCTCGATCTCGTCGTGCGCCGCCGAACCCCGCCGCCGTGCGGTGGCGAAGCCGTCGCCCACCTCGACCCCTTTGATGGCCTGAATGCTCATCAGCGCTGCGGCGAGCCGGGCGTCCAGCCGGCGGTCCCAGTGCACGTGGCTGCCGAGACCGGGCGGCAGTCCGTAGCCGAGGACTTCCACGACGCCGCCGAGGGTGTCGCCGTCCTTCTTCGCGGCGTCGATCTCGGCGACCATCGCCGCGCTGGCCTGCGGGTCGAGGCAGCGGACCGGGTCGGCGTCGATCCGCTCTCGGTCGGCTGGCGTCGGCAACGGTTCAGCCGGGGCGCAGACCGGGCCGATCGCGACGACGTGGCTGAGCACCTCGATCCCGGCGGCTTGGCGGAGAAACGCGGCCGCGACCGTGCCGAGGGCGACCCGGGCGGCGGTCTCCCGGGCACTGGCGCGTTCGAGGATGGGCCGGATGTCGGTGAGGTGGTATTTCTGCATCCCGACCAGGTCGGCGTGGCCCGGCCGGGGGCGGGTGAGCGGGGCAGCGCGGGCCAGGTCGGCGAGCTGCTCCGGCGGCACCGGATCCGCGGCCATGACCTCCCGCCACTTCGGCCACTCGGTATTGGCGATCCGGATGGCGACCGGCCCGCCCATGGTGACGCCGTGCCGGATGCCGCCAAGGAATTCGACCTCGTCGCGTTCGAAGGTCATCCGGGCGCCGCGGCCGTACCCCATCCGCCTGCGGGCGAGCGCGTCGCCGAGCACAGACGTGGTGATCTCGACCCCGGCGGGGAGTCCTTCGAGGACGGCGACGAGCGCGGGTCCGTGCGATTCACCTGCGGTCAGCCAGCGGAGCACGGTCGCGAGTCTCGCACATCGGCAAGCCGGACGCCGGCACGGGTGCACGCCGGACGCCGGCACGGGCCACGGTCGCGGGATGGGCTGCCGGCCGGTCCGCCGGTCTGTCGGGCCGCTGCCGTGACCGACGCACCCGGACCGCGACGGCCAGCCGTGATGGGCCGCGTGGCGCTAGTCGACGGTTGCGGTCTCCCCGACACCGAGCTGGATGAACTGGTCACCGTATTCGAAATCCGCGCCGTACTGGACCGGCGGCTGACTCGGGTCCGAGCTAAGGACGGATACCAGCTTGAAGTAGGTGTCGAATATCTGGCCGGGACGGATCCCGCTGATGGTCTGCGTCGTGTTCGAGGCCACGTCGGTAATGGCAACCGTCACCGACGGCGTGTTCGGGTTAACGGCTATGAGCGTGAGTTTGAGCAGCTTCCCTGCCGTAGGCAGACCTGTCGGGGTCGGGAAGACGGTCACGGTCGGCACCGCGGTCGGCAACACGAGTGACGGCGTCGGGGACGGCGACGGCGAGGGCGCCGCACTCGTCGGAGGCGGTGGAACAACCAGGGGTTTGAACGGATTGTGCCCCACCGGGCCGTTGTAATTGGCCGGTACGGCGAGAGCGCTCGGGGTAGCCGCAGGCGTCACGCGCGCCGACGGTGACAAGTTGGTCGGCGGCTGACCAAGGGCGGTGCTAGACGATGATCCGCCTGAGCCCATCCGCAGGAGGTAGACGACGAGCGCGGCCGCGACGACGACCGCAAGTGCCGCAACGAGGAGGAGCTGGCGTCGGCGGGTCGCGTCGTTCGCTGCCGTTGAAGCGTGCATCGGTTGGGACATCGGGTACTCCTGGTTTATCGCGTCGGCGTGGCGACCGGCGACGGAGCAACGGTGCTCACGGAAGTGGAGGGTGCTGGCGTCGACGACATGAAAATCACGGCTGAGATATCTCCTTGGAGGGTCTGCCACGAGCCGGAGCCGACACCTCCGTTCGGGACGCTCACTCCCATTCCGCCCGGGGTTGGGAGCGTGCCGGGGTTTAGGGCGATGCCCGTCACTAGGGTGGCCCGATCGGCGTGCTCAATTTTCACCAGGAACTGTTGAATAGCGAAGTAGTCGCCGACGACCGTGATTTTCACGGAGATTGTCTGGAGCTGTGCGGTCGAAACCCCGCTCGAGCCTGCGTTCGCACCGCCGCTGCCGGAATTAGAAACGCTTTGGTTGCCCGGCGCGCTTGTGGGCGTACTCGTCGGACTCGGCGTCGGAGCCGCGTTCGGAACGGCACCGGCACCGGGAGTGGGCGGCGCGACGGTCTGTGGCGGGCTGGGCGCCACCGAAACAAGTTCTACGTGAGTGGCGGCCGCGGCGTTCGCGAGAAACCGCACGTACGCCGGCAGGCCGGGGTCGGACGGGAGCTTCCGCTGAATCGCGGCGATCCGCGCTTGCTCGGATGGCAGTGCTGTGCGCTGTGCTCGAAGCGTCCGGACCTGGCTCTGCAGCGCACTGTTGGACTGCACTTGCTGCTGGACTTGCGCGCGCAAATCAGCCGCATGCTTCTGCTGCGGTTTGATGAACAGCAGCCAACCCCCCAACACGACGGCCAGCACGCCGATAACGGCTGCCGCAATCCACGGGCGGACCTTTGCCATCTCAACAACTCCCAGGATTCACGCACCGGCCGGAGAGGGCCGCCGGTGACAGCGCCGTCGATGCCTGATATTGGATGACTTTCACCGTTCCGATGAACGTCTCTTGCGCGGTACTAAAGTACGGTTGGACAATTCCGTGCGACGTCTCTTTCCCCAACGAATCGAGCAAGGTCGCCAGATCTGGCCACGCCTTTCCGTAGCCTTGCAGCGTCACCGACCCGACCGTCTGCGGCGCGGCATTCGGTGCGGCGAGAGTCCCCGGCTGCACATCTTCCTGCGCGTTGAGCTGAACGAGCCAGACCGAATTGGGAACAATAACGCTGAAATCGGCCAGAAACGTGGACCACTGAATTTCGGTGGCCATCGCACGGCTCAGCAAAGCCTCCGACGCCGCAAGCTGTGCCGCCGTCGTGCGCACGTCACTCAGACGGCGAAGCTGCGCCGTGAGCTGCGTTTCCTGCTGCTGCTGATCGGCGAGCTGCTTCTTCGCCGTGTCAACCGCATGCCCTTGTTGCGTGTAAGCGAAAACCACTCCGACCAATGCGAGAGCGATGGCCGCACCGGCACCCGCCTGAGCCGCACGGACCCGCCGCCGTTCGTGCAGCTCCGGCGGCAGCAGATTGACCCGGGGCAAGTCACCGACACGGGTGGTTGTAGTCACACTCATGAAAGGCCTCCAACGGCAAGACCCATCGGCACCGGCACGAGCGGCTGGATATACGCCAGCTGTTCCTGCGACAATCCCGTCCGTCCTAGGCGGATCGTCGCAAAGGGGTTGACAGTGTCAACCGGCAAGCGGGTCGCAAATGCCAGCCGCTGCGCGAGATTCCGCAGACGTGATCCACCGCCCGTGAGGACGACACGGCGAATAGGAACCGCGCCGGGCGAGGCGAGGTAATAGTCCAGCGAGCCGCGTATCTCGTCCACAAATGACGCTGTTGCGTTCTCAATAGCGCGGGACGCTGGGTGAGCGTCGCGCTCCACCGCATTGAGCGGAACACCAAAGCTGTACTTCAGCCGCTCCGCCTCATCGACCGGTACACCGAGCCGCTCGGCAATGCTGTCGGTGATATCCGCACCACCAATCAAGAGAATCCGGACGAATTTTGGTACGCCGCCTTGATGCACCGCGATATTTGTGACCCGGGCTCCAACGTCGACAATCGCCTCTGCGTCCGATGCCATCCCCAGCTGTTCCTGACCGACAACGGCACGGATCAGAGCGAAGGGTGTCAAGTCCACCGATGCTGGTTTTAGTCCGGCGCGGCGAACCGCTTCAACGGCGTTCGTAATCATCTCGCGGGCACCTGCAACAATCAACACACGCAAGGTCCGCGCGCCGGCTTCGTTCAGGTACTCTTCAACCGGATAGAAATCGAGAATCGCCTGCTCGACCGGCATGGGCAGGAAGTCCGCCACCTGATACCCCAGCGACTTGCGCAGCTCGGCAAGCTCCATCCAGGGCAAGTCGACCTGCCGGACGACTACCCGTTGATTCGACACACCAAGAGCCACCTTGCGGCTTTTGAAACCCACCTCGGACCACAATCGGCGCAGCGCCGCCGCGACGAGGTCCACGTCCGCGACTTCGCCGTCCCGCACAGCGCCGACCGGTAGAGCTACTTGACCAAACCTGTCAATGCGCACCGAACCTCGTGCGATCGACGCCTCCACGCCCCGCACGCACGACGTTCCGATGTCGAGGCCCACAGGCGCCCGTCCAGCCACCTGATCTCCCCTCCGTCCCTGCATACCCGGTTGGTGGCATGCTCGACAAAGGGCATCGGTTGGGAGCAACGGAAGCTTGAGCGAATGGCGGACACCGATGCCGTCATTCGGCGGACGGCATGCGTGGACAGTAGCAACCGCTAGGGGGAAGGAATCAGCGACGTCGGGCCGAGATGCGGAGGCTCTTAGGCAAGCATTCCCGTGTAGGCATGCACGATCGCTCCCCCGAAGAGGGCTGCCGCCAGTGCGCCGGCGACGAGTGCCGGCCCAAAGGCAATCGTGCTGTGTCTGGTCGCCCGGCGCCGGACAAGCGCACCGACAGCGGCGAGACCGCCGAGAAGGAACGCAAGAAACGCACCGACAAAGAGGATCCCGAGCCCGAGATAACCGAGGTAAAGTCCCAGGACTCCGGAAAGTTTGACATCACCGAAGCCCATGCCGCCCGGCTTGATCACCATAAGCAGGAAGAAGAAGCCGTACATCACGGCCATGCCAAGGAGAGCGAGCAGCATGCGCTCGGGGCGATGCCGCGTCACCGCCGCGACGCCAAGAAGCGCGGCGGCGACGGCGTACGACGGTAGGGTCAGCCGATCCGGCAGCCGGTGGGTGTCGAGGTCGATGTACGCGAGCGCGACCCCAACCGCGCTCAGATACCAGAACGACGCCATCTCCCAACTGAGACCGAACCGCCACAGGCCGAGAATGAAGAGTCCCGCGGTCAGGGCTTCGACGAGCGGATACCGGACCGGGATGCGCGCACCGCAGCTGCGGCACCGGCCGCGCAGCAGCAGCCAGCCGGCGATCGGCACATTGTCCCGCGGTCGAATCGCCTCGCCGCAGGAGATGCATCTCGACCGAGGGCGGATGATCGATTCTCCCCGCGGCAGCCGCCAGATCACGACGTTGAGGAAAGAACCGACGATAGCGCCGAACGCCGCGGCGATGGCGAACTCAAGGGCGTGCGTCACGGTCACCTTGCTTCAGCTCGCTCGTCACCGTCTAGTTGCCGACTTCGCGGATATACACGACGTCAACGTGGTACGTCTGCGCCACGCTCAGCTTGGCCCCGGGGACGCCAAGCGGCACATAGGTCAGGTTGAGCGTGTTGCGGGCGATGTTGAGCGTGCAGGCATACAGTTGGCCGGTCATCGTCACGGTGTTGTTCCCGCTGTAACCTCCGGGGGTGTACATGAGGGTGGTGAGCAGCGGATCAATGGTGAGATACGTATTCGTATTGATGCTCTGGTTCTGGTCGACACCACTGTTGGTGCAGCTCCCGTTGGTGTTGTTGACCCAGGGTACGATGATCCAGAGCTTGTGTGGCTTACCGTCGCCGGACTGAATGGTCACTTTCGAGAGCGTGAAGCTCGAGGCAAAAATCGCGGTATCCGCATAGACCTTTATCGTTGTCGAGTTTCCTGTCGTGCCAATACCGGTGCTCGAACAGCCGTCGGTGTAGGCGTTGAGGATAGTCGGTGTCGACGGCAGCACGAGCGGGCCGTTCAGTGAATACGAATCGCTGGTGATCGTGCACGCGTAGGTCGTTCCGCCGTTTTTCGGGAAGACCTGCGACCACGACGGGGCGTTGGGCGCGTGTGTCGCCACCCAGGTCTGCCAGTCCACCATCGTGAACGTTTCACCGAGCCCGTTGTTCCAGTCGCTCAGATTGACCGGCCAGGTCACCACGGGCAGCGTGAGCTGGGGTGGGAGCGGCATCCCGGTGACGCCGGTGGAGACACCGCCCTTCCAGTTCGCGATCGGCAGCGACTTGCCGTCGGTAATCGTTAGGGTGCCGGCAAGGATGATGTCGCCGTTGATTTTCACCGTACTCTGCAGCTTGGCTCCACTGGTGCTCGAGCGGACCTGGCCGCCGATCGTCGGTGTACTGTCGGCGGTCACCGTGCTCGCCGCCCAGACGTCGCCTTGCACCACGCAACTGTTGGTCAAGTAAGCGGTGCCCTGCGTGTACACGCTTCCGGCGACGTTGGGGTTGCTGTTGCATTGGAAGTTGCCATTGGTGTAGACGTTCGCGGTCAGACTGCTCGTGCTGGTGACGGTCACCTGATTCGTCATCTGCAAGTTGCTGTTGGAGAAAATCGCCTTGTCGAAGCCAAACGCGGCCATCGGCGCCGTACTTAACCGAAGCAGCGCCTCCATGGTCCGCGTTCCGCCGGAAGCCGATCCGTTGTAGCCGGCGGGTGAAGTTCCCGTGGAACGGATGAGCACGGACTGCGGGATCTGGGTCAAGCCACTGTTCGGCGAGCAGGGAATCACCTGATTGGAGGCCGGCGGATACGACGCGTAATAGGTGAGAGTGACGGTGTACGACCCCCGGGATCCCAAGGTCTGACTCAGCTGGCAGGGCACTGTCGTACCGCTGGAGGCTTGCAACGTGGCGTACGCGACATCGATACCGGCCTCAGCTGCGTCGACGGATTGCACGCGCATCCGGTCCAGCGACGCACCCTGGGTATTCACGATGACGGCACCGACAGCGAGGGTCGTCGCCGCCGCCACCATGAGAATCATCGCGAGGACGAGAATCATCGCAGCGCCGCTGTCCGGAGCTCCGTGGCGCCGCACCACCCGGCGAATGAGGCCGATCATCGTATTTCGTCCTTTCTCCATCAGCCCGGCGGAATCGGGAGGCACAGGTTAGGGCTATAGCCGTAAGACGTGTTACGCCCCGCTACCGACGCGGTAATTTCCGCCGGTTGTCCGCCATTCGCCCCGCCTCGGGCAAAGAAATGCAGATCGAGGAGCCGGCCGCCGTAACCTGCGGCACTGTTCAGCACAAAAGGCGCCTGATTGGGTTTCGTAATATCGTTCACGATATTAATCGCTACGGTCTGCCATTGACTGACCCGGCCGTCGAGCAGGTACGTCGTCGACCAGCTGCGGGTCTCCAAGGCTTGCGCGGCAACGTCGTACCGCCACTCCACACACTGCTCAATCCCGTTCGCTTGCGTGTACACAAGAACGATGGGATTACCCTTGGCGTCGGTGCTGGGGTTGTACAGGACGTTCCCGGACCGCACTTGTCGTTCGATATCCCAGACGGCGAGCCTCACCTGATCATTAGCGGTTCCGCGCTGCGTCTCGGCCGTGGTATTCCGAATCATCATCATGTAGAGCGCAATGCTGATGACAATGAGGATGCTGAAGACCGCCATCGAGACAAGCATCTCGACGAGCGTGAGACCGGCTTCCCGATCCCGCGGTAGACGTTCCCGACTCCTCATGTCATGCTGCCTGGTACGTCGCGCTGGCCAGAAGCTGGCCAAGGTCCACTTTGATGTCGAGGCTGGCACGCACGGACCCATCGGGCGTGCTGGTGATCACGTACTTGAGGTCGAGGACGAAAGACGTCACCGACGCGGTGCCCTGACACGGGGTATTCGAGGTGCAGCTGGCGTTGCTCTGGTCACCGGAACTCGGCACCGTCGTCGCGGTTGCGCCACCGGTCGTGATAGTCGCGGTAAGGCTGACCTGACGGTTCGCCGAATTCGAGGAAACGACAAGGGACGACGTGAGCTGTTGCCCGGCAGCCGCGCCCGCGAGGTTGACTGAGGTGTAGCCGCTGCCGTTCCAATAGCGGAGCGTGCCGCTGCTTATCCCTGCCTTCGGGGCCGCACCGGTCTGGCCTCGCTCCGACCACGCGGCATCCGAGTAACCGGTGACGCTGATGAGGTAACCGCCCCAACCGGCCGGTGCGTTCGCCGCCACGTTAGCGGGCAATCCACCGAGGTAGACGTCACCCGGCGTCCGCACGGCTTCCGAGCCGACGCAACCCGCACTGCCGGTCAGGAACGACGCGCAGTGGACGTCAGGGCTGCTGCCGAGCGTCGCCCCAAACCGACCGGTGTACACCGCCAAGGGTGTCGTCGTCGAGGGAGGATTAAGCACGAGAAGGTTGGCCTGGCCGACCGACGGAAGTTTGAGCACCGCACTAGCACCACCCGCACCAAGCTGTCCCATCGAACACGGGAGGGTGGTGACGAGCTGTTGGCCGGTGGTGTCCGCGCATGACGCACCGGTAAGAGATTGCGCCGCCGCGCGAAGCGTCCCGCTCACCGAACCTTGGGTCAGGGTCAGGCTCGCCGATCCGTCGGACGACGCCACAACCTGGGTAATCGACGACTGGCTCACCGACTCGGTGTCCGACGGCGATGTCGTTGAGCCGGCATCGTTGCTCGCTTGCGCAGCAACCCTTGTCCCGCCCAGCGAGCTGTCCGTTCCGCTCACGGTCCACGTGGTGAGTGGCGCGCTGCCATTCGCCGCAGTATTTGCTGTCTGTTCTGACTGAAGCGAAGCGGTCAGCCGGGGGAGACTGAGCGTCGCCGCGGTAAAGCCGGGAATGTCAGCAATCGCTGGGTCAGTCGATGACGCCGACGTGATGGTGATCGAACCCGGCCCGGTGTCCGCTGAAGCGTAGAAGAAGGGCTCGCAGGGTGCGGCGATCGGGTGCGTCAACGTCGACTGGCAGCCGTTAGGCGAGAAAATCTCCGTCTGCGTGACCAGTTGCTTTGTCGCCGAGGCCGAGGTCCCGTTGGGTCTCCAGGTCACGATGACGGTGGCGGTATAAAGAACCTGATCCGTGGGACCCAGGCTCGTGTCTTTGCAACCCGGTTCATAGCTGTTCGCGCCGCCGGTGAAAGCGCTGTGG
Source organism: Acidothermus cellulolyticus 11B (assembly GCF_000015025.1). Classification (GTDB taxonomy): domain Bacteria; phylum Actinomycetota; class Actinomycetes; order Acidothermales; family Acidothermaceae; genus Acidothermus; species Acidothermus cellulolyticus. The sequence continues at coordinate 1,467,095 of NC_008578.1, forward strand.
TGACAGGTGACGAACGTCTTCACCGTGAACGTCGTTCCGTTCGCCTTGACCTGCGGCCACGGCCACGTATCGAGCGGTGTCTGGTTCGACGCCGTTGTCGTGGTATTCCACGCGAGCGGCTGGTACTTGTAGTAGTAAAGGCCGTTGTACGTCGTGACCGCCGGATCCGTCGTCACAGGCTGAATAGATCCAGCGACAATCGTCGCATACGGTAAGGCTCGTAACCGCTCAATCGCTTGGTTGGCGAGCTCCCCGGCGGTCTGTATCTGCCGGGCGCGTTGGGAATTGACCATCGTCGAAATCAGCAAACCGCCCGCGGACAGAAAGACCGTGAGCAGGATTCCCATCGCGACGAGAACTTCGATCAGGGTAAAGCCGCCGTCGGATGTGGCCAATCGGCGCACCAGTCCGATGCGACGCTTGCTCACCGTGTCCCCTCTCGACGCTCAGCAATCGACGTGGCTTTTACCCGACCTGCGGACGGAGTGGTGCACTCACCGTTATGACCGTGTCGTGAAGGCCGGGTCTGACCCGGCCTTCACGACGCCAGTCGAGCATTACGCTAGCCGGCAATCGGCGTCACGGGCATGCACCCTTGGCCAGCTGCTGGCTGTTGGTTGTGGGATTGACGCTGATGTGCCACGGGCTGGCACCGGCGTGGCTGTTGTCCATTTCCAGGCAGTACGGCTGGCCGACCGTAATCGGGCTGGGCTTGACAACGAGCGTGTTCCCCGCGGTCAGCGTGCCCGTCACACCCGTGGTGTCAATGTCGGTCGTTACCGTGTAGCTGCTTCCGGTTTGGGTGACCGTCACCGTTGTCGGCCCGTCCACCATCTCCGACTGGATGTTGGTCAACACGTTGTGCAGGTCGGCTTTCTCGCTCGCCTCATACCCCTTGTTCTGCTGGTTGAGGAAGAGCGGGATGGCAATCGCGGCAAGGATGCCGATGATGAGCATGACGACGAGCAGCTCAATAAGGGTGAAACCCTCGTCCCGCCGCTCCATCGCCTCACGGATTCGTGCGAGCATGCGCCCGTCCTTTCAGTGATGAGGCCGGTTCCGGCCTTCCCGGAGATGACACCCCGGGCATCGACGCCGCGATCGGCTGACTTTACCGTCCGATCGGGCGATTTCTTCCGCCGTTCGGGGCAGTCCGGCTGGTTCAAACGGCCGCCATCCACAGGACAGCACCGCCCCACAGCGCGCACCCGCCAACCTCACGGACACGCACCCACAGCAAGCTGCTGACTATTTGCCGCGGGATTGACGACGGCATGCCACGGCGAAACGCTGGGATGGCTGTTACGGACCTCCAGACAGTACGCAGTCCCCACGCCGATCGGCGGAATCGGTTTGACGCTCAGGCTGTTCCCAGCGCTGAGCGTCCCGGTGACGCCGGCCGGATCGACGTCGGTCTTCACGGTGTAGCTGGCACCGGTGGTGTTGACCGTCAAACTCTGCGGTTGATCAACCATGACGCTCTGAATCGTCGTCAGAACGTGATGAAGGTCCGCCTTCTCACTCGCCTCGTAACCGCCGTTCTGGCGGTCGGCAAACAGGGGAATTGCTATCGCCGCGAGGACGCTAATGATGATCATGACGACGAGGAGCTCAAGAATCGTGAAGCCAGCGTCCCGCGGCCGCCTCTGACGAATGCGTGCCACCATGAGCGCCTTCCCGGCTTACAAGGGCATGCCCCTTCGGTTGACGATGACTCTCGGATCATCGGCCTGCGGGCGGCCGCGGCTTACCGTACGAATGGACGATTTCTGCGTGTCTCCGGTTCGGGCGACCGTCAGCCGCCCGAACCGGAGACCAGGTCGTAGATGTGGAAGATCGGCAGATACAGTGCGACGATCATGGAGCCGACGATGCCGCCGAGCAGAGCAATCATGATCGGCTCAATGAGGGCGGTCAGCGATTCGGTCATGGCTTCGACCTCTTGGTCGTAAAACTGCGCGATCTTCCCGAGCATGGTGTCGAGCGCGCCGGTGTCCTCACCGACCGCCATCATCTGCACCACCATGGGCGGAAAGATGGGGTGTGACGTGAGCGGCGCGGTCAAGGATTCCCCGCTCCGGATGCTGCCCTGCACGTCGCGGATCGCCCGAGCGAGCACGACATTCCCGGTGGTGTCAGCGACGATATCCAGGGCCTGCAGGATCGGCACGCCGGAGTGCATCATCGTGCCCAGGTTGCGGGCGAACCGGGCAAGGGCGAGCTTGCGGAAGAGCTGCCCGAAAATCGGCACCTTCAACTTGAAGGGGTCAACGACGTTGCGGACCGCTTCGGTCCGCCGAATCCGCGACCACGTAATCCCGCCGACAATCGCCAGCACGATGAGCACCGGTAACAGCACTTTCATGCTGTGCGAGAGGGTGACCAGGAACTGCGTCGGCGCCGGCAGTTTGCCGCCCAGCTGTTTGAACATCTTCGCGAAGACGGGGACGACGAAGGTGAGCATGCCGAGCACCGCGAGCAGCGAAATGCAGAGCACGACGACCGGATAGGTCATCGCCGACTTCACCTTGCTCCGGAGTTTCACCTCCGCCTCATAATTCGCGGCGATCTCCAACAGGACGGAGTCGAGGAACCCGCCGACCTCACCGGCGCGGATCATATTCACCATGAGCGGCGGAAACGCCCTGGGATGCTTGCTCATCGCCGCCGACAGGGAGCTCCCCGTTTCGACGTCATTGCGGACCTCGGTGAGGACCTTCTGCAACGCCTTGCTCTGTGTCTGCTCCCGCAGGATGGTTAGTGCCCGCAGCAACGAGAGCCCGGAGTTGATCATTGTGGCGAACTGGCGGGACATCACCGCCAGGTCCTTCATCTTCACCCGGTTGCCGAAGCCGGGAATGCTGATTTCTTTCTTCAGACCCGCATTCGCCACGTTGATGCTGATGGGGGCGAAACCCATCGCGCGGAGTCGTTGCGCGACCGCTGTTTCACTGTCGGCAGCCAGCGTGCCGGTGAGCAGTTTTCCGCTGCGGTCCCGAACGGAGTACTGGTAGGTCGCGGTCATCGTGTCGTCCTACTCATGCTCGGCCGACGAGTCGGTTGAAGTCTTCGACGTGGTGGCACTTCTCCAACCCCGTCTCGTAGGTAATCTTGCCGGATTTCACCAGCTCAGCGAGGCTCTGGTCCATCGTGTGCATGCCGTATTTCGCTCCGGCCTGCAGTGCGGAGTAAATCTGATGCGTCTTCCCTTCCCGGATGAGGTTCCGGATCGCAGGCGTTGCGACCAGCACTTCCGTCGCCACCACGCGCGCCCGGCCGTCCGCCGTTTTGCAGAGCGTCTGAGCGACGATGCCCTGGAGCGATCCGGCTAGCTGCACCCGGATTTGCTGCTGCTGATGGGGTGGGAAGACGTCGATGATGCGGTCGATGGTCTGTGCGGCGTCCTGGGTGTGCAAGGTCGCGAGCACCAGGTGTCCGGTTTCCGCCGCTGTCAAGGCAACCGAGATGGTCTCGAGGTCCCGCATCTCACCGACCAGGATGATGTCTGGGTCTTGCCGCAGCACGTGTTTGAGGGCATTGGCGAAGGAATGCGTGTCATCGCCGACTTCCCGCTGGTTGACCAGACACGACTTGTGGGTGTGCAGGAACTCGATGGGATCCTCGACCGTCATGATGTGGTCGCGGCGCTGCCGGTTCGCGATGTCGATGATGCCGGCGAGCGTCGTCGACTTTCCGGACCCGGTCGGCCCGGTGACGAGGACAAAACCGCGCGGCAGCATCGCGAAATTTGCGACGGCGGGCGGAATTCCCAAGTCCTCCAACTTTTTTATTTCGAAGGGAATGAGGCGGAACGCGGCGCCAAGTGCCTCACGCTGCCGGTACAGGTTGACCCGGAACCGCGCACGGCCGGGCACAGCGTACGCGAAGTCAAGTTCCAGCTCCTCTTCGAAGCGCTCCCGCTGTTTCTGGGTGAGAATCTCGTACATCATCTGGTGGATGACCGGCGGCGTCAGCACCGGCAAATCCTCCATCGGCACCAGACTGCCGTTGATGCGGAGCGTTGGCCGGGCCCCTGCGGTCAGGTGCAGGTCGGAGGCGTTGTGCTCGAGCACCCGGATCAGCATGTCGGTGAGGCTGACGCCCTCGAGCAGGCGCGGTTGGTCCATTCCGGTGCCCACCGTCGGGAAAGCCTCGCCCTGCGACGGCTGAATGCCGATCCCACTCGACGTCCCGACCACTCCCCCGTCAGCGGGCGGAGCGAGGGGTTGCAGCGCCGGTGCCGGAGACGAAGGGCTCGCAACTCCACGCGGCGGAGGAGTCGGCGCGGTCGGCGCCGGTGTAGGCGCCGGCGATGCGGCAAGCCCGGTGAACGGCGAGACGCCATTCCCGGCCACCGAGCTGCCGGACGCTGGGACACCGGATGGCGCACCCGTTCCCGGCGAGGGTGGAGGCGCGACGACCGACGGCAGCGGACCGAAGAGTGGATCGAAATCAGCGTTCGGCGCGTTCTGCGGCGATCCGCCCGCGGCGCCGGCCGGCGCAGGCACCTGCGCCGTCCCGGACGGCGCGCGGTCGGCGTCCGGATTAGCAAAGAAACCGTACGGCTCCACGCAGCTACCCCTTTCGGCGCAGATTTGCCCGTCGGCGACGAGCAGTCTCCTGCAGGCATCGGACACCAGGCGGCTTCCCTTGAGCTCCGCCAACCGGGCGCCGCCGGCGCAGACCCGGCCCGCCGCGTTGTCCACCCGCCAACCGGACCGGCAGCCGCTCCGCCAACCGGGCGCAATGCCGGTGCACCTCAGACGACCACGCGGAAAATCTCTTCGAGAGTCGTGACCCCGGCTGCGACTTTGCGCAGTCCGTCCTCGCGGAGGGTGACCATGCCCTGCTCACGGGCCACCCGGCCGATCGCCTCCGCGGAGGCCCGCTCCACGGCGAGTCGTTCGATCTCCTCAGTGACGGTCATGACCTCGTGCAGCGCAATCCGCCCCTTGTACCCCGTCTTCGCGCACGCCGCACAACCGACCGCCCGGTACAACGTGGGGAGCGGCTCGCCGTCCCGCCACGGGAATTTCGCCTCCCGCAGACTCTGCGGCGTCGGCATGTACGGTTCCTTGCATTTCTCGCAGAGCCGCCGGGCCAGTCGTTGCGCGAGAACACAGTCCAGGGCCGAGCCGACGAGGAACGGTTCAATCCCCATTTCGATAAGCCGGTTCACCGCGCTCGGCGCATCGTTGGTGTGCAGCGTCGACAGAACGAGGTGACCGGTCAATGCCGCCTCGATCGCGATCTGCGCCGTTTCGTGGTCCCGGATTTCGCCGATCAGCACGATGTCCGGGTCGGCGCGGAGAATCGTCCGCAGCGCCGACGCGAAGGTGAGACCCGCCTTGACGTTCGTTTGGATCTGGTTGATGCCTGGGAGCCGGTACTCCACCGGGTCTTCGACCGTGATGACGTTCTTCTCCACCGACGAAATAATGTTGATCGTCGCATAAAGGGTTGTCGACTTCCCCGATCCGGTGGGCCCGGTGACGAGAATCATCCCGTACGGCTTAGTAAAACTCGCCGAATAGCGGGCGTAATTGTCTTCGGCGAACCCGAGGTCGCTGAGGGTCAGAAGCGCGGTCGAGGTGTCCAGAATCCGCATGACAACTTTCTCGCCCCACACCGTCGGCAGCGAAGCGACCCGCAGGTCCACCTTCTTGCCGTTGACAGTCACCGACATGCGGCCGTCCTGCGGCACCCGGCGTTCCGCAATATTCATGTCCGCCATAATTTTCAGCCGGCTGATGACGCCGGACTGAATATTCCGCGGTGACCGCATCACCTCGTGCAGCACGCCGTCGATCCGGAACCGGACCCGCAAATCCCGCTCGGTCGGCTCGATGTGAATGTCCGACGCCCGGTCTTGCACCGCCTGGGTGATCAGCAGGTTGACGAATTTCACGATGGGCGCGTCCTCGACCACCTCGTCGAGGCTTGCCAGGTCTTCGGTCTCCTCAGCCGCCAGCGTGCTCGTCAGGTCGTCGAGTTCCTCGTCGGCGCGGTGGTACCGGTTGATGGCGGCCAACACGTCGGCCCGGGTCGCGACGACCGGCTTGACGTCCAGGCCGGTGATCGACCGGATGTCGTCGATGGCAAAGACGTTCGCCGGGTCGGCCATCGCGACGACGAGCTTGCCGTCTTCGTAACCGATCGGGAGCGCCGTGTACCGCCGGCAGACCGCCTCTGGCACCCGGGACACCGCCGAGCCGTCAATAGCGACGTCGGTCAGGTCGACGAACCGCAGGCCGATCTGGGTCGCCAAGGCGGCGACCAGCTGGGCTTCGGTCAGAATGCCTTGGTCGACGAGGACGCGACCGAGGCTGCGGCCGTTGCGTTGATGCTCGGCGTACGCGGCGGCGAGCTGTTCGGGGGTGACCAGGCCGCCTTCCAGAAGGATGTCGCCGAGTTGCTTCATCGTCACATCCCCCCATCGGCCGGAAGGCCGTCTCCGCTACCGGAATGCGCTCCAGGCCACCGAGGTTCCACCGCTGACCCCAGCCGCACCGATCTCCTGCCGCCGGCTCAGGCCTGCGCCGCCGCGACGTCATCCAGCGAATCGACGACCGCATACAACAAGGCGAGAAGCACGTTCTTCACCGACTCCCGATCGAGCGCATTACACGGCACGACCGGGGTCCGCTCATCGACGTCGAGGACATCCCGCACCCGGGCCGCCGTCTCCGGCTCCACCACGTCCGCGCGATTGAGCGCCACGACGAACGGAACGTTCGCCATCGCCCGGAAGGCGCGCAGGATTCCAACCGCTTCGTGCAAGGATTCGTCGCGTTCGGCGTCCACGAGCAGCACGTAACCGAGCATCCCCTCGCCGAGGATCTCCCACATGAAGTCGAACCGCTCTTGACCCGGCGTCCCGAAAAGGTAGAGCACAAGATCGTGATCGATCGTGATGCGCCCGAAGTCCATCGCGACGGTCGTTTCGTGCTTGCGGGCTCGGGTCTCGTCGGTGATCTCTTTCTCGGTGGAGAGAACCGTGATCTCACTGATCGTACGGATCAGTGTCGTCTTGCCAGCCGCGAAGGGACCGGTAATTACGATCTTCACTGCCTGGGCGCTGCCGCCCCGGCGTCCGCGTTTGATCGTCACGTGCCCCTCCCGACGAGTAGCGGCCAGCTCATTACAGCCCCCTCACCCCGGCGATCAGCCGAAGCAGCAGGCTCTTGTTGACGCTCGGGTCGCGCTCGATACGCGGTCGCGGCTCGGACGCCGGCGAGGCGAGCGCAGCAGCCGTGCCGACAACGCGCGGCTCCGGCGGCTCCTCGGGGTAGGCAGGCCGGCGCGGCGGCAGGAACGGTTCCGGGCGGGGCGGCACGACCGGCTGCCGGGTGTCCGGGATGAGCCGCGGGCCGGCGTCCGGTTTGGCGGCGGCAAGCACCGACGCAACCGTCGACGCGGCCGGCAGATCGGCGCTCTCGGGGTCGAACGCGAGCGCCGGATCCACGGCAGGTTCGCGCGCCGAGGCGGCTGTGCCCACGGCCGCGGCGGCCGGGCTGGCGGCGGCCGTGCCCCCGGGACTCGACGGGGTCGACGCTCGATCCGAGTCACCGCCGGTCTCCGGCTCGGCGGGTGCGGTCCGCTGCTCCGAGATCCGCGCGGACTCCGCCACGCCAGCCGAACCGCCGGCACCTCGATCCGCCGATGCGCCGCCGTCCAACCGGGACAACAGCTCGTGACGCCGGATGAGTCCGTCGACACCGCCGTCATCCTCGCCGCCGCGAACGATCAGCAACCGCCGTTCCACCAAACCCGCCAGGGTGGACACGACGGCGAAATCCCCCCGGCCGGCAAGCTGCACCAGCTCGGCAACGCTGCGCCGGCCGTCAACTAGCGCCAGCAGCGCCCACTCGGCCCGGGAGAGCCGGGGCTCCTCCCCGATGCAGACCGGGACGGCAAGGACCGTCTGCGGCGATGGGATGATCCGGCACGCCCGTTCCCAGACATCCAACCGGCTTCGCGCCTCGGCGATCACCTCGTCCGTCGCGAGCCGGACCCCGACGTCGTCGGGCGAAACCTCGTCCAGGCCGAACGAGAACTCTCCATCCGGCCAGCGAAGAAAGTCAAAGACAGCGTCCACAGCCTGATCCGTCACGACGCTGCGCAGCAAGGCGTCGTCGACCGCACCGGCGTCGAGCAGCGCACGGCCAACCCCGACGCCCTCACTCCTGGCACGTTCGACCGCCTGCTCGAGAACGCCGATCGGGACCTCAGCCGCCCCGATCAGCCGCCGGGCCAGCGATTGACGGCCGTTGTCGGCGAGTGCGCCCGTGATGGCGCCCTCCGCGAAGTAGACGCACCCGTGCTGGTTGCCACGGCGCAGGTGCAACCCGCCGGACTTCTTCGTGAAGCTGAGCAGCTGGAAGATGTCCGGAAGGCTGAAGGCGTCGAGCGAACCTTCGAGTTTCACGGTCGTCCTGTCCGGGATCGGGCGGGTGGGCTATCGGGGTCGCGGGCAACGAGCACGAGGCTCGGGATGGCATGCGGTCAATGCGATCACGACGCGGTCAGCCCCATCCCGGACGATCAGGAAGGACGCTGCCCGACGGGGTGTACGACGACCACGGTGCGGGTTCTGGTTCGGCCGGCTGTTCGGTGGGGGCGGCAGCCGCCGAGGGTTCACCGGTGGCGGCGGCGTACGCCGTCTGGTACGGCTCCCCGGAAACCGTCGGAAAGCCTCCCGGCGGGCCGGCGGACGGTGTCGGCGGCGGGGAGCCGGCGGGCACCGTGACGCCGTACTCGCGCATCGTGTAATCCGCAAGGGTTTCGCGGATCGTCTCAACCGGCGGTGCCGGCGGCGGAGCGGGCGTCCGTAGCACGTCGGCGACCTGGCTGGCGGCGAGCCGGATCTCGTACAGCATCATGCCGACCTTCGCCCCCGCCGACGTGACAGCGACCAGCACCCCCTCGTCCTGCGCCGCCACCAGAAACACGGTGCCGTTCTCCCCCTCGATGTACACCTGGGAGAGGGCGCCTCGGCCCAAGCCCTGAGTCGCGCGTTCCGCGAGCGACAACAACGCGGCGCTCATGGCCGCGACCCGGTCCTCGTCCATGTCCGCAGGGAGTGCCGATGCCATCGGCAGCCCATCGAACGAGACGACCGCTGCGGCCTCGATCCCCGGCGTCTGGCGGAGGAGGTCGTTGAGGATGCGGTCGAGACGGCTGGCCCGGCTGGTGGGATCAACGGGGACGGCGGACATCGGACAAACCCTCTTTCCGGGACGGGTGCGACGCGTGATGCGGCCTTCCGCTATCCCTTCGGCGGTCCTGCCGGAGGGCTTGAATACACCGGCGGCGCCGACGTCCCCGAAATTTCCACCATTGGATCTCGCGTCAACGTGGCGCAGCCGGGCACAATATCCGCTATGCGTCAACTGATCAATTCGCCTCGGGTCATGCTCATGCTCGCCGCAGCGGCGGCCGTCGGTGCACTGGCCGCCGTCCTTGCCGGTTTGTCGTTCGCCCTCGCCTCGGTCTTCGACACCGGCGCGGCCCACGACCTCCGGGTCGGCGCCGCATGGATCGGCTTCGCCGCGTGGTTGATCGCCATCGTCGCGGTGGCACGCCTCGGCTGGCAGCTGATCTTGGAGTCCCGCTGGACGCCGGTGGCCGAGATCGGCGGGGTCGTGATCTCCGTTCTTCTGATCACGATCGGCGCGTTGGTTGACGCCCTCGATGTGACCGGACGTCGGGGCAGCGGCGGCGGGGTTCTCGCCGCCGTCGGTTTCGGGTTGCTTGGCCTGGCGGTGCTGGTTGTCGCCGCCCGCCAGTCGATCGCCGAGTTCCGGGAGAACGTCCAGCCGCACCGGCGGTCCGCTTACCTGTGGTCGTTCGGCGCCGGAGCGGCGATTCTGTACGCGATCGCGGTGGGGTTGACGGACACACCGCTCGGATTGGCTGGAACCACGGACGTCACGCAGGGCGACCTCATCGCGTCCGGCGTGCTCGCCCTGCTCTGCTGGGCCGTGCTCATTGCCGTCGCGGCCGGTGCGCTCCGGGTCGGCATCGCCCGGTTGGCGACCGTCCAAGGGCTTGTCGTTGCGCTGGGCATCCTCGTGCTGAGCGCGATCGCGCTGATCGTGGCTGCCGCGACCCAGATCCCGGTCTCCGCAGACCTCACCGGGTTCCGGGTCGCGTTCTCGCTCCCGGAATTCCTCCTCGCAGTTGGACTGCTCGTCCTGGCGTCGATCTCAGCCGCGCGTGGGGACGCCTTCGGTGGTCTAGCCAGCCGGGTGCAGCCGGCTCCCCGCCCGGCGCCGGCACCGCCGGGCCCAACCACCCCGCCGGCGGCGGAGACGACACCGATGCCCGTCTCACCACCGGAACCACCGGGGGTCTGACCACCCCGCCCGGCAGGGCAGCGGGAACGCGCTCAGTCCAGCCGATCGCGGACCGCTGCCCGCATCGCGTCGATCGGTGCGGGTCGGCCGGTCCACTGCTCGACCTGAGCCGCCGCCTGGCGGACCAGAAGCTCCAGACCGCCGATGACCGTGCAACCGGCGGACCGTGCCGCTGCGGCGAGCGGCGTCGGCCACGGGTGGTAAATGACGTCGAAGACCACCTGGCCGGCGCGCAGCGGCGCCTCCCGGGCAACGCGGTCGGCGGCCCCCGCCGGCACCGTGGAGATCACAAGGGCGGCGTCGGCGACCGCGGCCAGACCCGGCCAGGCCGTGAAGGTGAGCTGGACGCCGAGCCGATCCGCGGCGGTCCGCAGCGCCGCAGCCCGGCCTTGGTCACGCACGACGACCCCGACCTCCGCCCAGCCGAATTCGCGGACCGCGGCCAGTGCGGCCGCCGCCGTCCCGCCGGCGCCGAGGACGACGACCCGGCCGGCGGCCGGCCGGGGATTCACGCCGCGCAGCGCGGCGACCATGCCGGTGACGTCGGTGTTGTCGCCGACCCGACGCCGCCGGGCCGGCTCGTCGAGGAACGTCACGGTGTTCACCGCGCCGACGTCACGGGCCAGCGGGCTCACGTCGTCCAGAAGGGGAAGCACGGCGCGTTTGAGCGGCATGGTCAGTGAGAGGCCAACGAATTCCGGGCCGAGCTCGTCGAGGAGCGTGCCCAACCGGGTCTCGTCGCACTCGATCGCGTCGTACGACCAGTCCAGCCCGAGCGCCCGGTACGCCGCGCGGTGCAGCACCGGCGAGAGCGAATGGTCAATCGGGGATCCGAGCACCGCGGCCCGGCGGCGGAGAACGGCCGGCCCAGCGCCGTCCGCGGCCGGGCTCGGGTCGCCCAGGCGGGTCACGCCGTCCGCTGCCCGGCTCGTGCCAGCCGGGTCATCACCGATCCCGGTCCTGCGGGTCACGTCATCACCCACCCGGGTCACGGCGTCGGAGCCGTCGCCGACGCCGCGTACGAGGCCTGCACCTGCGCCCGTAACTTCTCAAATTCCTTCTGCGAGGCGGTGAACGTCGTCTCGCCGGTCACCGGGTCGGTCGTCACGAAGTACAGGTAATCGCCGTGCGCAGGATGCAGCGCCGCGAGCAGGGCGGCCTTGTCCGGTGAGTCGATGGGCGTCGGCGGCAGCCCCGTGTGCAGGTACGTGTTGTACGGCGACTCGGTTTTCAGATCGCTCTGGGACAGCAGGAATTTCGACGTGCCGAGTGCGTAGTTCACCGTCGAGTCCAGTTGCAGCGGCATGCCGCGGTGCAGCCGGTTGAGGATGACCTCGGCGACCAACGGATAGTCCTGCGGCCGTTTCACTTCCGCCTCGATCAGGCTCGCGATGATCACGACCTGGTAGGGCGTCAGGCCAAGCTGCTTGGCACCGGCTTCGAGGTCGATCGAGGCGGCGACCTGGCGGAACGTCGCCACCATTTCGCTGAGCAGGCTGGTCGCCGTCGTGGATTCGTCGACGTTGTAGGTGGCCGGGTACAGGAAACCCTCGGCCTGGCCGTGTGCGTATGCCGGCAGGCCGAGTGCGTCCGGCTTGGCCAACGCGGCCTGCAGCTCGGCCACCGAGATGCGGCTATGGCTTGCGATGATCTGCAGCGTCTTCGACAGCCGCATGCCTTCCGGAATCGTGACCCGCGCTCCAACGAACGACGTCGGGTCGAGGAGCAGGCCGAGCGCCGCCTGCGCGGACATGTGCAGCCGGAGTTTGTACACACCCGGCTGGATGTTCTGCGCCTGCTCGTTGACCTGTGCCGCATCCACAAATGCCGTCACGCTCTTCACGACCCCGTCGGCGACCAACGTGCGGCCGATGTCGGTGAGCGAATCCCCGGGATGAACCTCCACGAGCACGGTGCCGCTGCCGTCGCCGACCCAATCGTTGGCCTCCGTGGGATGGAAGACCTTGCCCGCCAGCAGGACACCGCCGGCGACGAGCGCGACGACCAGGGCGAGGGAGACGCCGATCGCCGGAATTTGGAGCAGCCGGCGATACAGCGGAGGCTTCGGGGGGTGCGGCTCCAGGCCGAGGTCGAAAATGTCCGTCACGTCACCCTGCCTCCCGGCGCCGAGCCGCGGCGGTGTCGTCCGGGTCGGCGGGGGTGACCAGCCGGCCGGGCGGCCGGCCGGTGGCGCGTTCGGCGTCCAATGCGTCCTGCAGGAGGATCGCGGCGGCAAGCTGATCCACAACCGCCCGCCGCTGCCGGCCGGCGAGTCCAGCCGATTGCAGCCGCCGGTCGGCGTGCACCGTGGTGAACCGCTCGTCGACCAGCCGGACCGGCACCGGGTGCACGGCTGTCGCCAGCCGGCGGGCGTACCCGGCAATGTCCCGGGCTGCGGCACCCGCGGTACCGCGGAGCGAGACCGGCAGGCCGACGACAACCTCGACAGCGCCGCGCTCCTCGACGAGCTGGGCAAGGCGGCGCAGCTCACCGGCTCCGGAAGCGTCACGCGGCAGTGTCTCGGCCGGTACGGCGAGCCGCCCGTCGGGATCGCTGACCGCGACACCGATCCGTACCGTGCCGACGTCGACGCCGATCCGCACTCCCGGTCGCACGGCTGTGTCGCCCATGGTTGGTAGTGTCACCCGACCTGGGCGCGGACGGCGTCCAGCGCGGCCGACACCGCGTCGTCCACCGCCGCAGGATTCGTCCCGCCGCCTTGCGCGAAGTCCGGGCGGCCGCCGCCACCGCCGCCCAACCGCTTGGCCGCGACGCCGACCAGCTCGCCCGCCTTGACCCCGCGGGCGAGCGCCTCGCTCCCGACCGCGGCGACGACCACCGGCCGGCCGCCCGCAACACCGGCCAGGACGACGACCGCACTGCCGCCAAGCCGCTGGCGGAGATCGGTGGCGAGCAGCCGGAGCCCGTCGGCGTCCACCCCGTCACCGTCCACCCGGGCGGCGACGACCGCCAGGCCGCCGACGTCCACCCGGGCGGCGGCAAGCCGCGGTGCCTCGGCCAGGAGCCGGGCCTGCCGGAGTTTCTCCAGCTCCTTCTCGGCGTCCCGCAGTCGGGCGAGCATGCCGGCGATCCGGTCAGGAAGCTCGTCCGCGGGTGCCTTGAGCTGTTCGGCGAGCTGGGAGACCAACACGGCCTCCCGGGCCAGGTACCGGTAGGCGTCCAGCCCGACCAGTGCCTCGATCCGGCGCACTCCGGCACCGATCGACGACTCACTGACGATCTTGATGACGCCGAGGTGGCCGGTGTGCGGAACGTGGGTGCCGCCGCAGAGCTCCCGCGACCAATCCCCAATTGAGATCACTCGCACCTGGTCGCCGTACTTCTCCCCGAACATGGCGATCGCGCCGCTGGCAATGGCCTCCTGCTGGCGCATGATCTGCGCGGTGACCTCGAGATCGTGCAGGAGGAGGTCGTTGACCCGCTCCTCCACCTCCCCGAGCACCGAGGGAGGTACGGCGCTGGGATTGGTGAAGTCGAACCGGAACCGGCCGGGCGCGTTCTCCGACCCGGCTTGCGCCGCGGTGTCCCCGAGGAACTCCCGGAACGCCTTGTGCACCATGTGGGTCGCCGTGTGCGACCGGGAGATCGCCCATCGCCGGTCGACGTCGATGCGGGCGAGGACCGTCTCCCCCACGGTGATCTCACCGTCGGCCACCCGGCCGCGGTGCACGATGAGCCCGGGCAGCGGTTGCTGGACGTCGTCCACGTCGATCCGGCCGGCGGCGAACTCGAGGACGCCGTGGTCCGGCAGCTGGCCGCCGCCTTCGGCGTAGAACGGCGTGCGGTCCAGCACCACCTCGACCCGCTGGCCGGCGTGGGCCGCGGGCACCGCAGCCCCGTCGACGAGAAGGCCGCGGACGACGGCTTCCCCGCTGCGTTCGGTGTAGCCGGTGAATTCCACCGGGCGGCCGAGCAGCTCCGCCGCCGCACGGTACGCCGCCCGATCGGCGGCCCCGGTCTTCCTCCGCTCCGCATCTTCCTTGGCCCGTCGCCGCTGCTCGGCCATGAGGGCGCGGAACCCCTCCTCGTCGACGGTCACGCCCTGCTCGGCGGCCATCTCCAGGGTGAGATCGATGGGAAAGCCGTACGTGTCGTGCAGCACGAACGCCTGCTCCCCGGAGAGGACCCCGCCGCCGGCTTCCCGAACCGCGGCCTCGAACCGTGCGGTGCCCGCGGCCAGCGTCGAGAAGAACGAGGCCTCCTCGCCGTCGGCGACCGCGAAAATCCGCTCGGCGTTCCGGCTGAGTTCGGGGTATTGCGGCGTGAACACCGCAATCGCGGTGGCGACCAGCTCGTGCATGGTCGGTTCCCGGGCGCCGAGCAGCCGCATCGCGCGGACCACCCGGCGCATGAGCCGCCGCAGCACGTACCCGCGTTCCTCGTTGGACGGGACGACGCCGTCGTTGACGAGCATGGTGATGGCCCGGATATGGTCGGCGACCATGCGCAGCCGGACGTCGTTCTGGCCCCCGGACCCGTACCGCTGGCCGGTCAGTTCAGCGGCCTTGTCCAGGATCGGCCGGGTGGTGTCGATCTCATAAATGTTGTCGACACCCTGGAGAATGGCCGCCATCCGTTCCAGACCCATTCCGGTGTCGATATTCTTCGCCGGCAATTCGCCGAGAATCGGGTAATTGTCCTTGGCGCCGCCCGGGCCGCGTTCATATTGCATGAAAACGAGGTTCCAGACCTCGAGGTAGCGTTCCTCGTTGGCGACAGGGCCGCCGCCGACGCCGAATTCCGGCCCCCGGTCGTAGTAGATTTCGCTGCACGGACCGCAGGGACCCGGCACGCCCATCGACCAGAAATTGTCCGCCATGCCGCGGCGCTGGATGCGGTCGACCGGCAGACCGACCACCCGGTGCCAAATATCGGCGGCTTCGTCATCGTCGGTGTAGACCGTGACCCACAGTCGGTCGGGTGCGAAACCGTAACCGCCGTCGGCGACCGGCGTGGTGAGCAATTCCCAGGCCAGGGGAATCGCGGTTTCCTTGAAGTAGTCGCCAAAGGAGAAATTGCCGCACATGTGAAAGAACGTCGCGTGCCGGGTCGTCTTGCCGACCTCGTCAATGTCCGGTGTGCGCAGCACTTTCTGCACGCTGGTCGCGCGCGGCCAGGGGGCGGGTGCGTCGCCGCGGAAATACGGTTTGAACGGTTGCATGCCGGCGACGACAAAGAGCAATTCGGGATCGTCGGCGACCAGCGGGGTCGACGGGACGACGACGTGGTCGCGTTTCTCGAAGAATGCCAGCCACCGACGGGCTATTTCCGCGGACTCCATCGGTCCTCGCTCACCGGTCCTTCGTCCGTCAACGCCTCCTGGAGTTCGGCTTCGCGTTCCGCCATTGCGGCGCGTACGTCGTCGATGAACCCGCGGATCGCCGCGGCAACGCCCGCCCCGCTCCGCCGCGCCTGGTCGGCGAGCCCCCCGGGGGTGAGCCGATCAGCGGCGCGCATCACCCGGCGGGCGACGACTACGCCGACGCCGACGCCGACCGCGAGATAGAAGACTCGCTTCATCATCGCGCTGGTTCCGCGGACTCGCTCGTCGCCGCCTTGCGGGCGGCCTTCATCTCCGCCCGCACGCGCTTCTCAACGTCCCGGCGTTTACGGTCGGCGATCGCCCGCCGCACGCCGTACGTGAACGCGGCCACCTTGATGACCGGGCTGCCGAGGGTCGCGGCGAACAGTGAGGTCAGCCCGGAAATGTTCGTCGTCACCTGCTGGACGTTGGCCGTGATGGCGTCCACCCGTTCGAGTTGGTGGTTGGCGTGGTCGACCGTCGTGTTCACCCCGCGGATCAGTGGCACGGTCTCGTCGGTCACGCCACGGACGAGGCGTCGCGCCTCGTCCAGCACCTTCCCGAGCTTGATCAGTGGGACGGCGGCGAGCCCGACCAGGAGCACAAAGGCTCCAGCGGCGATGATTCCGGCGATGTCACCGACAGACATCCTCTTCTCCCCTCGCCGTGGACGGCATCCCGTGGGCGGTCGGTGCGGTCTCGGTCGGCGCGGTCGCGCCACCGCCGGAATGACCGGTCGTCGGTGCGCCGGCCGCCTCGCCCGAGGATATCGATCCGCCGCCGCGCAGCGCAGCCCGGATCGCGGCAAGCCGGTCGGCGATCTTCGCTTCGTGGCCGTGGCGGCTCGGCTGGTAGTAGACCCGCCCGGCGAGCTGGTCCGGTGCGTACTGCTGGGCGACGATCCCGGCCGGATCGTCGTGCGGATAGCGGTAACCGACCCCGTGGCCGAGCCGGGCCGCGCCCGGGTAGTGGGCGTCGCGGACATGGAGCGGAACCGGTCCGGCGAGCCCGGCGCGGACGTCGTCCAGCGCTGCGCTGAGCGCCCGGGTCACCGCGTTGGACTTCGGCGCGACGGCAAGCGCGATGACGGCATGCGCCAGGGTGAGGCCTGCCTCCGGCAGGCCGATGAAGGCGACCGCGTGGTAGGCGGCAACCGCGGTCGGTAAGGCAGCCGGATCGGCCAGCCCGATGTCTTCACTCGCCAGAATCACCAACCGGCGGGCGATGAACCGCGGGTCCTCCCCCGCCTCGAGCATCCGGGCCAGGTAGTGCAGGGCCGCATCCACATCGCTGCCCCGGACCGACTTGATCAGCGCACTGGCCACGTCGTAATGCTGATCGCCCTGCCGGTCGTAGCTGGGCAGCGCCCGGCTGGCGGCTCCCTCGACCTCGGCGACGTCGATCACCGGTTGATCGGGCTGGGCCGCGGCCTCCAGGTAGGTCAGGGCCCGGCGGGCGTCTCCGCCGGCGAGCCGGATAAGCCTCTCCTCCGCCGCCGGGGTGAGGGTGTGCCGGCCGGCCAGCCCGCGGGGATCGACGACCGCGCGGCGGATGACGGTCCGCAGCTCGTCGTCGCTGAGCGGCTGCAAGGTGAGCAGCACCGCGCGGGACAGCAACGGCCCGATCACACTGAAGGACGGGTTCTCCGTGGTAGCGCCGATCAGCGTGACGATGCCGTTCTCGACCGCCGGAAGCAGGCTGTCCTGCTGGGCTTTGGAAAACCGGTGAACTTCGTCGAGGAACAAGACGGTTCCCCGTCCGGACGCCGCACGCTCCCGGCGGGCAGCCGCGATCACGTCGCGCACGTCCTTGACGCCCGCGGCGACCGCGGAGAGCTCGACGAACCGGCGTCCGGACGCGTGGCTGACGAGATACGCCAGCGTCGTCTTGCCGCTGCCCGGCGGCCCCCAGAGCAGGAGCGACGGGGCGGTTGCCTGCGGGTCGTCGAGCAGGCGGCGCAGCGGGGTGCCGGGGGCGAGGAGGTGTTGCTGGCCGACGAATTCGTCGATCGTGCGCGGCCGCATCCGGACAGCCAGCGGAGCGTGGGCGGAGGGTGACGTCTGTCCGTGGGCGGAGGGTGACGTCCGCTCGTGGGCCAACTCTGCGTCGGAGAAGAGCCGGTCGCCGGTGCCATCCACGCCTGCGACCCTACGCGGATTGCCTCCCCGGCGGCCGGCCTGCGGCGGCGTACGGGTCGGCGTCGATGCCGGCCTCCTTCCGCTGCTCTGGAGTGATCGGCGTCGGAGCTCCGGTGAGCGGGTCGGTGCCGGACGCGGTCTTCGGAAACGCGATCACGTCCCGGATCGACTCCACACCGGCGAGCAGAGCGGCGATCCGGTCCCACCCGAAGGCGATCCCACCGTGCGGAGGCGGCCCGTACCGGAAGGCCTCCAAGAGGAAGCCGAACTTCGCGTTCGCCTCCGCTTCGGAAATGCCGAGGACCTCGAACACCCGCTGCTGGACATCGGCCCGGTGGATACGGATCGAACCACCGCCGATCTCGTTGCCGTTGGCGACGATGTCGTACGCCGCCGCCAGCGCCTCCCCGGGTTTGTCGGCGAACCGGTCCATCCACTCCGGCTTCGGCGCGGTAAACGGGTGGTGCACCGAGGTCCAACCGCCGGCGCCGTCCGGCTCGAACAACGGCGGGTCGACGATCCAGCACAGCGACCACGCCGGCGCGCCGGACGCCGGGTCGGTCAACCGGCACCGGCGGGCGATCTCCAGCCGGACGGCGCCGAGGAGTTCCTGACTCGCCCGCTGCTCTCCGGCGGCGAAGAAAATCGCGTCACCGGGCCGGGCGCCGGTCGCAGCGGGAAGCCCGGCACGTTCGGCGTCGGAGAGGTTCTTGGCGATCGGCCCGGTGAGCTCCGCACCGACGAGAACGTACGCGAGTCCCTTCGCGCCGCGGGAGCGGGCGAACGTCGTCCATTCGTCCAGCTCAGATCGGCTCTGACCCGCACCGCCCGGCATCACCACGGCGCCGACGTAAGGGGCCTGGAAAATCCGCAGCGAGGTGCCGGCAAAGAATTTCGTGAGGTCGACAATTTCCTGGCCGAACCGCAAATCCGGTTTGTCGGAACCGAATCGGCGCATCGCCTCGGCGTACGTGAGCCGCGGCAACGGGAGGGCAAGCTCCACCCCGGCGAGCTGGCTCCACAGCGTGGCGATGACGTCCTCGGCGAGCGCCATGACGTCGTCCTCGGTGACGAAACTCATCTCAATGTCCAGCTGGGTGAATTCCGGTTGGCGGTCGGCCCGGAAATCCTCATCCCGGAAACACCGGGCCAGCTGGTAATACCGCTCCAGCCCGGCCACCATCAGCAATTGCTTGAACAATTGCGGGGATTGCGGAAGCGCGTACCAATGCCCGGGCTGCAGCCGGGCCGGCACGAGGAAATCCCGCGCCCCTTCCGGCGTGGAGCGAGTAAGGTACGGCGTCTCCACCTCCACGAACCGGTGCCGGGCCATCACCTCACGAGCCAGCCGGTTCATCTCCGACCGGAGCCGCAACGCCCGGGCCGGTCCGGGACGCCGCAGGTCGAGGTACCGGTATTTCAGCCGGGTCTCCTCGTTCACCTCCACCGGACCGGTCACCGGGAACGGCAGCGGCGCCGCCTCCGAGAGCACCTCGATCTCGTCGGCCACCACCTCGACGTCCCCGGTCTCGAGCTCCGGGTTCTCATTGCCCGCCGGACGCAGCCGCACTTCGCCTGCCACCCGGAGGCAGAATTCCGCCCGCACCCGGGACGCCACCTGCCCGGCGACGCCCTCGCGCGCCACAACCTGGACGATGCCGGAGGCGTCCCGCAGGTCGAGGAAGACCACTCCACCGAGGTCACGACGCCGGGCGACCCAGCCGGCGAGCACGACCCGGCTGCCGGCGTCCGCCGGCCGCAACGTCCCGGCTTCGTGCGTCCGGATCACTCGTTCCTCTCCTTCTCCTCGAGGACGCCGACCAGCCGCGGCCACCGGTCATCCTCCGGGGGTTGCCAACTGCCGGCATCCGCGGCGTATTGGTCGCCGCTGCGAATGTCCTTCACACTGTCCGGCGCGCCGGGGAACCAGACGAACGGGATCCCGCGCCGGCTGGCGTACTGGATCTGCTTACCGTACTTGGCCGCGGACGGCGAAACGTCCGCCGGAATCCCCCGGGACCTGAGCTGCCGGGCGATCCGGTCCGCTTCAGGGCGCCGCTCCTCGGACGGGACGGCGACCAGCACGCAGGTCGGAACCGACCGGCTCGCAGTCACCTGGGTGAGCATCCGGGCGAGCAGCCGCGACACCCCGATCGACATGCCGACCCCCGGGTAGCGGGTGGTCCCCTCGGCGGCGAGGTTGTCGTACCGGCCGCCGGAGCTGATCGAGCCGAGGTCTTCGTGTCCGGCGAGCGCCGTCTCGTACACAGTGCCGGTGTAGTAGTCCAGGCCTCGGGCGATCCGCAGGTCGACTTCGACCAGGCCGGGCCAGACGGCTTCGACACCGTCGACGACCCGGGCGAGTTCCGCCAGCCCGTCGTCGATGAGCTCCCCGGTCAGGCCGAGTTTCCGTACCCGCTCCGCGACGTCCCGCCCGCGAATCTCCGCGAGCGCCAGGCAGGTGCGGGCGGCGGCGGCGGACAATCCGCTGTGCGCGACAAGTTCCCGCTCCACCGCGTCCGGGCCGATTTTGCCGAGTTTGTCGACGATCCGCAGCACTGTCGGGACGTCGCGGGCGCCCAATGCCCGATAGCACCCTTCGGCGAGTTTGCGGTTGTTCACCTGGATGCGCACCGGCGGGATCGGCAGCGCGGCCAGTGCCTCGGCAATGACGAGGGGCAATTCAATCTCGTAATGCGCGGCGAGGTCACCGCGGTCGACAATGTCGATGTCCGCTTGGGTGAATTCCCGGAAGCGTCCTTCCTGCGGCCGCTCGCCGCGCCACACCTTCTGGATCTGGTAGCGGCGGAACGGGAATGTCAGCCGTCCCGCGTTCTCCACGACGTACCGGGCGAACGGCACGGTGAGGTCGAAGTGCAGTCCGAGCCCGGTACCGGCGTCGTCATCGTCGGCATGCAGCCGGCGGAGCACGTAAATTTCTTTCTCAACGTCGCCGCCGCGGAGCAGCCGATCGAGCGGTTCGACGGCCCGGGTGTGCAGCGGGGTGAAGCCGTGCAGCTCGAAGACCCGCCGGATCCGCTCGATGACAAGCTGTTCGGCGATCTGTTCGGCCGGCAGCCACTCCGGAAACCCGGAGAGTGACGTAATCACTGTGGCTCCCGGGCTGCTCGAAGGCCGGCAGGCCGGGCCAGGCCGCGCAGGAAGGGATTCGCCGCCCGCTCCCGGCCAAGGGTGGTCCGCGGGCCGTGACCAGGCAGGACGACGGTCTCATCCGGCAGGTCGGCCGCGGCAGCGATCCGGGTCAGGCTGGCGCTCATCGCCGCCGGATCGCCGCCGGGCAGGTCGGTTCGGCCGATCGAGCCGGCGAAGAGCAGATCCCCGGAGAAGAGCAGATCCCCGGAGAGGAGCCGATCAGCGGAAGGGTGCCGATCCCCGGCGAGGTGCAGATCCCCGGTAGCCGTTGCCGGCAGGTAGAAGACCACCGAACCCTCGGTGTGCCCGGGCGTGTGCAGGACGCGAATCCGCAATCCTGCAACGTCCAGCCACTCCCCGTCCGCCAGCGGCCGCACGTCGTCCGGTTCGTCGAGACGCACCCCGAGCAGGCCGAGGGAGCCGAGGACCTCCGGCGGGAAGGTCGCCGCCGGATCCGCCAGCCGATACCGGTCGGCGGGGTGCAGGTACGCCGGGGTGCCATGCGCCGAGCAGAGCGGATACACCGACCACGTGTGATCGAGGTGACCGTGGGTGAGCAGGACGGCGACCGGGTGGAGGCGGTGGGTCGCCAAGGCCTCCGCTACGGCTGGTACGGCATCCTGCCCGGGGTCGACGATGATGCAGTGCTCACCCGGTCCGGCGGCGAGGAGGTAGCAGTTGGTGGCGAAGACGCCGGCGGGAAATCCGACGACGAACACGGCCACCTCGTTCTCGCTCACACCACCGGGAGACGTCGCGGGCGTGACCGCGATTCGCCGTACCTGAAGAGTCGCTGAGGAATCGCGGCGCCCCGTGCAGGAAGCCTACAAGGACGCCCTAGACTGTCGCCGCCTGCACGTGCCGGCTGCACGTACCCGACGACGGGAAGGCTTGGTAGGCGACGTCGAACCGGCCGGTCACCCGGCGGGCGCACCCAGACAGCATCAGGTCAGATAGGCGCGTACCCGGAGGAGGTCCGGTGGCCGGCAAGGAACGGAGACGGGAGGCAGCGCGGCGGCGGTACGAGCGCCGCCAGGCGGCTCGGGCCGCGGCGCGGGCCCGGCGGCGTCGCTTGTTGACGGTCGGCTCGGCTGCCGGTGGCGTGGTCGTCGTCGTCGGAATCGTGCTCGCGATCGTCTTGAGTGGCGGTAGCAGCAAGAAGCCGGCGGCGCTCTCGGCGGGAACGACCGCCTCCGGGTCGGCGTCGCCGTCCACCTCCGTTCCACCGCCGCCCACCCACGCGCCCGGCTGCACCTTCAACCCGGCGACGGCGACACCGACGGCCGGTGCGTCGCCGAAACCTTCGGCCACCTGGACGCTGCCGCCGGGGGCCAGCGCTGAGTTGCGCACCGAACCGTCGATCACTATTCCGGCGGGCGCGGTTCCGATCACGCTGCAGAAGAAGGATTTGATCGTCGGAACCGGTGAGACCGTGCAGCCCAAAGACACTGTCACGGTCAACTACGTGGGCATCAACTACGTCGATTGTGCGGAATTCGATTCCTCGTGGTCCCGCGGCCAGCCGGCGACGTTCTCGCTGTCGAACCTGATTCCCGGCTTCCAGCAGGGCATGGAAGGTATGAAGGTCGGCGGCCGCCGCGAGATCATCATCCCGCCGAGTCTCGGCTACGGCACCCAGGGGGCCGGCAGCGTCAAGCCGAACGAAGAGCTGGTCTTCGTGGTGGACTTGCTCGGGGTCACCCATCCAAGCCCGTCAGCGAGCGGGTCGGCCACCCCCTAGTCGCGGAGCGGTTTCCCGGACGCGGCCTCGACGCGGCCCGGCCGCGGTCTGGGGGTCAAACCCCGGGGACTCAGCGCGTCGATGCTTCGGACGCCGTCCCGGACGCGGCCTGGGGTCAGGCCGGCTGGGGTGTCGACGCCCGGGTGTTGGCCACCCCGCCGGTAACCCGGTAGGCGTCGTAGACCCCGTCGACCGCGCGGACCGCGCGGAGCACGTGCCCGAGGTGCGTCGGATCGGCCATCTCGAAGGTGAACCGGTTGATCGCTACCCGGTCCCGGGTGGTTGTCACCGACGCCGCGAGGATGTTGACGTGCTGGTCGGAGAGCACCTGGGTGAGGTCGGCCAGCAACCGGCTGCGATCAAGCGCCTCCACCTGAATGACGACCAGGAAGAGCGATCCGGAGCTCGGTGACCATTCGACCTCGACCGCTCGGTCCGGTTCGTTGGCCAGCATGGCGACAAGGTTCACGCAATCGCTGCGGTGCACCGACACGCCGTTGCCCCGGGTGACGAATCCGCGGATCGCGTCGCCGGGAACCGGGGTGCAACACCGGGCGAGTTTGACCCAGACGTCGCTCGCCCCCTTCACCACGACGCCGGGATCTCCCGCCGGCCGGGCACGTCGTCCCCGCTGTCTACTCGGGGTGACCGCCTCGGCGAGGTCTTCGACCGCGCCTTCCTCGCCGCCCCGCGCCTGCAGCAACCGTTGGACGACGGCCTGTGCACTGAGGTGCCCCTCGCCGACCGCCGCGTACAACGCGGAAATGTCGGTGTAGTGCATGTCCCGGGCGAGGGTGCCGAGCGCGTCGTCGGAGAGGAGCCGCTGCAGGGGCAGCCCCTGCTTGCGCATCACCCGGGCGATCGCCTGTTTGCCTTCTTCGATCGCGTCTTCCCGGCGCTCTTTGGCGAACCATTGCCGGATTTTCGTCCGGGCGCGGGCGCTCTTCACGAAGGTGAGCCAGTCACGGCTCGGGCCGGCGCCGGGCGCCTTGGAGGTGAAAATCTCGACGACGTCACCGTTGTCAAGCACACTGTCGAGCGGTACGAGCCGGCCGTTCACCCGGGCGCCAATGCATCGGTGTCCGACCTCGGTGTGCACGGCGTACGCGAAGTCGACCGGCGTCGCCCCTTGCGGCAAGGCCAGGACGTCGCCCTTCGGCGTGAAGACGTAGACCTCATTGCCGCGGATGTCAAAACGCAGGGACTCGAGAAATTCCCCTGGATCCGCGGCTTCCTTCTGCCAGTCGAGAAGCTGCCGGAGCCAGGCCATGTCGTTCCCGGAGCCCTTGGTGGACGAACCGGTGGCTTCTTCCTTGTATTTCCAGTGCGCGGCGATGCCGTACTCGGCGCGCCGGTGCATGGCATGCGTCCGGATCTGCACCTCGACGGGTTTGCCTTCCGGGCCGATGACCGTCGTGTGCAGCGATTGATAGAGGTTGAATTTCGGCATCGCGATGAAATCCTTGAACCGGCCGGGAACCGGATTCCACATCGCATGGATGATGCCGAGCGCGGCGTAGCAGTCGCGCACGGTGTCAACGAGAACGCGGACGCCGAGAAGGTCATAAATATCGGCGAAATCCCGGCCGCGCACAATCATCTTCTGGTAAATGGAATAGTAGTGTTTCGGCCGGCCGGTCACGGTTGCTTTGATTTTCGCGGCGCGCAGCTGCGCGCTGACCTGCTCAATGACGTTGGCCAGGTAGGTGTCGCGGCTCGGCGCCCGTTCCGCGACGAGCCGGGCGATTTCTTCGTACCGCTTGGGATACAGCGTGGCGAACGAGAGGTCCTCCAGCTCCCACTTGAGGGTGTTCATGCCCAGCCGGTGTGCGAGCGGTGCGTAGATTTCCAGTGTTTCCCGGGCTTTGCGCTCCTGCTTCTCCGGCGGGAGGTACCGCAGCGTGCGCATGTTGTGCAACCGGTCGGCGAGCTTCAGCACGAGCACACGCGGGTCGCGGGCCATCGCGACCACCATTTTCCGGACAGTCTCCACGGTCGCCGCGTCGCCGTATTTCACCCGGTCCAGCTTGGTCACCCCGTCGACGAGCGAGGCCACCTCATCGCCGAAGTCGCGGCGGAGTTGGTCGAGGGTGTAGGTGGTGTCCTCCACCGTGTCGTGCAGCAGAGCGGCGACGATGGTCGGCGGCGTCATGCCGAGCTCCGCGAGAATCGTCGCGACTGCGAGCGGATGGGTGATGTACGGGTCGCCGCTGCGGCGCAGTTGACCGCGGTGGTAGAACTCGGCGACCTCATAGGCGCGTTGGACGTCGCGGACATCCGCCTTGGGGTGGCTCGCGCGGATCGTGCGAATCAACGGCTCGAGGACGGGAATCGTGCCGCCGCGTTGCGCCGCGAGCCGGGCCAGCCGGCTCCGCACCCGTCGTCCGCCGGACGGCGATGTGGCGGCGACGTCGTCCACCCGCTCGGCCGCATCGGAGGAGCCGCCCGGCGCCGGCGAGCCGCCCGGTGCTGGTGATCCAGCCAGCTCGTCGCGGTTCGGCGCGCTGTCAGGCGATTGATCGTAGTCGGAGCCGGCCAGCGCGCCGGCGGCCTCGTCTACGCTCGCTCGATGCTCCACCTGCCACCGCTCCTCACCGACGGTGATTGCCAGTCTAGCCGCAGGGTCGCGGCGTCCCGGCTGATCCGATCGCCGGATGCGGGCCGGTCAGGTGCGGGCGCCCCGGATGAGGAAACCCGGACCGGCGGGCGACGGGAGCACGCAACCTCAGACGCGCAGCAACGACCGCACCATGGACGCCGGCAGCCGAGAGCGGCCTCCCAGCGCGGAGAGCTCAATGAGGAAGGACAATCCGACCGCTTTCGCGCTGGCCTGGTCGATGAGCTCCAGCGCCGCCGCGGCGGTACCGCCGGTCGCCAGGACGTCGTCGACCACCAACACCCGGTCGCCGGGCCGGAACGCGTCCACATGCACCTCGATGGTCGCCGTCCCGTACTCCAGGGCGTAGCTGGTCTCCAGCGTGCGGTACGGCAATTTCCCTTTTTTGCGCATCGGCACGAACCCGGCGCCCAGGTGGTAGGCAACCGGCGCGGCGACGATGAAGCCCCGCGCCTCGATGCCGACCACCTTGTCCACCGTGCCGTGCTGATAATCCCGCACCAGCGCGTCGACGACCGCGGCAAAAACGGCCGGCTCAGCAAGCAGCGGGGTGATGTCCTTGAAGACGATGCCGGGGCTCGGATAATCCGGGATGTCGCGGATGTGCGCCGCTACTAGTTCGCCGATGTCCGCGGGTGGCATCGTCTCCCCCTCTCCGCCCTGGGCCGAGCGTCCCCTCGCCACACCGGGCTCAGCGTCGGCGTTTCTTGCTGGACGGACGCCCGCGCCGGCGCGCATTCGCCTGCTGGCGTCGAATCACCGCCCCGCTGGCGATCGGCTGCGCGGACGGCGTACCGTCGCCGTCGTCGCCGTCGTCGGCCGGAGCGTCGCGGCGGGACGCGTCACCCGGTGCCGGAGTTTGCCCATGTGCCGAGGGTGAACCGGCGGCCGGGTCGATCGCCGCCGTCACAGTACCTCCGCCGGCCGCGACAGCGACCGGCACGGTTGCCGGAACCTGTCCGCCGTACCGAGTGGCGACCCGCTTCGCCAACGCCCGAAATTGCGGCTCGCGTTCCTTCAGCAGGGTGAGGATCGGGGTGGCGACAAAAATTGAGGAGTAGGTTCCGGTGGCCAGGCCGACAAAGAGGGCGAGGGCGAGGTCTTTGAGGGAACCGGCGCCGAGCAGGCCCGCACCGACGAAAAGCAGCGAGGCGACCGGGAGCAGCGCGATGACCGAGGTGTTGATGGACCGGACGAGGGTCTGGTTCACGGCGAGGTTCGCCGCTTGGCTGTAGGTCATCCGGCTCCCGCCGGCGATCCCCCGGGTATTCTCCCGGACCTTGTCGAAAACAACGACGGTGTCATACAGCGAATATCCGAGAATGGTCAGCAGACCGATCACCGTCGCCGGGGTGACGTCGAAGCCGACCAGGGCGTAGATGCCCACAGTGATGATGAGGTCGTGCAGCAGCGCAATGATCGCGCTGATCGCCATCTTCCATTCAAAGAACAGCGTCAGGTAAAGGACGACCGCCACCAGAAAGACGATCAGGCTCTCGACCGCCTTATTGGTGATTTGTTTGCCCCAACTCGCCCCGACGGTCGTCGTGGAAACCTCGTCGGCCGGAACACCGAGTTTCGTCGTGATGGCCTTGATAACAGCGTCGGACGCGGACTTGTCCAGGGCCTTGGTCTGCACCTGGAAGGTGGCGCCACCCACGCCGGGCCGGCTCAAATGCTGGACGACGGGATCCGAGACACCTGCGCCGCTGACCACGTCAGCAACCTGGGATGTGGAGTATCCCTTGTCCGGGAAGGTGAATTCGGTACCACCTTTGAATTCCAGGCCGAGGTGCAACCCGCGGACGCCAAGACCGATCAGCCCGATGACGATGACGACGGCGGAGAGGGTGAACCAGCGGCGCCAGCGGCCGACGAAGTCGAAGGAGATCTGCCCGGTGTACAGGCCATGGCCGATCGAACCCAGCTTGCTCATCGACGTGCCTTTCCGCGAGACATGGCCGCTCACACTCTCCGCGCCGGTACCGGACGTTGCGCCCCACCCGCCGTCCCGGGCAGCCGGGTGATGCCGAGGTGCGCCGGGTCAAGACCAGAGAACCGGTGGCCGTTGCCGAAGAAATCGGTCCGGCTGAGCAACGTGACGAGCGGCTTGGTGAAGGCGAAGACGATGAAGAGGTCGACGATGGTGGAAAGGCCGAGGGTGAAGGCAAATCCGCGGACGTCGCCTACCGCCAGCCAGTACAAGATGATGGCCGCGATCAAGGAGACGAGGTCGGCCGAGACGATGGTCCGCCGGGCCTGCAACCATCCCTTCTCGACGGCGCTGCGCAGCGAATTACCCTCCCGAACCTCGTCGCGCAACCGTTCAAAGAACACAACGAACGAGTCGGCGGTCACCCCGACCGCGACGATGAGACCGGCGATACCGGCGAGCGTCAGGGTGTAGCCGATGCCCTGACCGAGGAGGACGAGCAGCGGGTACTGGATCGCCGCAGAGAGAGCCAAGCTGCTGACGGTGACGAGCGACAAACCTCGGTAGTAAAAGATCGAATAAAGAATGACGAGCAGCAGTCCGAGCATGCCGGCGAGCAGCCCCGCGCGCAATTCGCTGTTCCCGAGGGTCGCGGACACCGTTTCCGCGCTCTGCTGCTCGAACCGAAGCGGCAGCGCGCCGTACTTGAGGACGTTGGCCAATTCGCTCGCGGTCTTATGGGTGAAATTGCCGCTGATCTGCGTCTTGCCGTTGGGAATCGCTTCTGCGATGTACTCCGCCGACATCACCAGACCGTCGAGCACGATGGCGGTGTCCTTGTTGACGTTCGCCGCGGTAAATTTTGCCCACCGCGAGGCGGCACCGCTCTTCATCGTCAGCTGGACGGTCCATTGGGTTCCGGTCTGCGGGTCGAGCTGAGCGGAGGCGCTGGCGATTTCCTTGCCTTCAATCAGCGTTGGGTAAAGCAGGAACTTGTACCAGCCGCCGTCGACATTCCCGCAGGTGACAAGGAATTTCGCCGGATCGTCGGTGATCCCGCCCTTCTGGTTCTCCGGCTTCGTGCAGTCCAGCGCCTGGTAGGCGGCGATCTCTTGCGGGGTCGGGGCGGTTTCGGCGTTCGGCACCGCGTAGTACCCGGGATTCGCCGCCGGCGAGGGGCTCGGGGACGGAGCGGCTGGGGATGCGGTCGGCGCCGGCGATGGGCTGGCGGTCGCGGCGCTGCTCGCCGCGGACGCCGCCTGGCGGACGAAGCCGGCCAGCTGAATGCCCGGCGTCCGGCCAACGCCGAGCCCTGCGGAGCTCGCGGACGGCTTCGGGGTCGCTGGGGAAGCGGCACCGCTGGGCGACGGGCTTGGGCTCGGTGACGGGCTCGCAGAAGATGACGAGCTCGCCGCAGGCGGCGGTGACGCGCTCGGCGTTGCGCTCAGACCGGGCGCTGTGACGCCGGTCATCACCGGGTCGTTGGACGCGTAGACCTGCCGGATGCTGAGCAGCGCGGTCTCGCCAATCTTGTCAAGGACGCCCTGCTTGTCCTTGCCAGGCACCGAGATCACAATGTTGGTCCCCTCGGTGTGCACGTCGGCGTTGGCGACACCCAGACCGTTCACCCGGTTGCGCAGGATGTTGACCGCGGTGTTCAGCTCAGACGAGGTGACCTTCTGGCCCGGGTTCGGTTTCGCCGCCAGGGTGACCGTCGTTCCGCCGCGGAGGTCCAACCCGAGTTGCGGACCGTAATGCCCGGTCGCGGCCATCCCGCCGTACAACGCGGCTAGCACCACCCCGGTCGTCAACAGGCCTCGACTGGGCCTTGATCTCCTCACCGGCGGCACCCCGGTTCTCCCCTTCCTTTACGGCGCACGGATAGTGTCACGGCCCGGTGAGCCGCACGTCTCCCCTCCGAGGATGCAACGGGCGGCCCGTCTTCGACGTTCGCTGCGGGACCTCCGCGCGCAAGCGCGCGGGATCTCGCCCCGCAGTATGGCGGACGACGCTCAGCGGCCCGAGACCGCCCCCGACTCCGCGGCGGATCCGGCCCGCCCGTCCGGCGACGCCGCGTCATCCGGCGCCGTCCCGTCGTCCGCCGACGCCTCCGCGCCGCCGGCCGTGGCGTCGGTTGACGCAGCAGCCGTGCCTTCTTCGTCACCGACCACCCGCATGACCGCGGCCCTCAGCACGCGCACGGTCACGCCGTCGGCAATCTCGAGATCGATGGCGGTGTCGTCAAGCCCGACGATGGTGCCGAAAAATCCCGAGGTCGTCACGATCCGCGTGCCGGGCTGCAAGGAGCGTTGCAGCGCGGCGGCCTGCTTGCGCCGCCGATTCTGCGGAACGATCAGCAGCAGGTAGAACGCGGCGATGATGACAATGAGCAGGATGATTTGACCCACTGGGGATTCCTTCCGAAACGACGATCCGCCGAGGCGTCCGCGACGGCGGGTGCCGGTCTTGATCGGCGGACGACGGAAACTCTCCGGCCGAGTTTACGCGGTCGGTTCGCCAGCGTCACGGTCGATCTCGAAGGCAAGCTGGGCCGCGCCCAGCGCCTCCGGCGGCGGGGTGATGCCGAGATGCCGCCACGCGGCGGCCGTGGCCATCCGGCCGCGCGGTGTGCGGATCAGGAAGCCGGCGCGGAAGAGGAAGGGTTCGGCGACCTCCTCGACTGTCTCCGGTTCTTCGCCGACGGCCACCGCGACCGTGCCGAGCCCGACCGGGCCGCCGCCGAACCGCCGGACCAGCGCGTCGAGAACCGCTCGGTCCAGCCGGTCGAGTCCGTGTTCGTCGACCTCATAGACGGCCAACGCCGCCTGCGCAACCTCGCAGGTGATCACGCCGTCGGCCCGCACCTCGGCATAGTCCCGGACCCGTCGCAGCAGGCGGTTGGCGATCCGTGGAGTGCCCCGGGACCGCCGCGCAATTTCCGCCGCGCCGTCGGGCGTGATGCGTACGTCGAGCAGCCGGGCGGACCGGTGCACGATCCGTTCGAGGTCGGCCGGCTCGTAGAAGTCCAGGCGTGCGGTGAAGCCGAACCGGTCCCGCAGCGGTCCGGGGAGCAGGCCGGTCCGGGTGGTCGCGCCGATGAGGGTGAACGGCGCCAGTTCGAGGGGGATCACCGAGGCGCCCGGCCCCTTGCCGACGACGACGTCGACCCGGAAGTCCTCCATCGCCAGGTAGAGCATTTCCTCCGCAGGCCGGGCCATCCGGTGAATTTCGTCGAGGAAGAGCACCTCGCCCTCGCTGAGCTGGGTGAGGACGGCGGCGAGGTCACCGGCGTGCTGGATCGCCGGCCCGCTCGTCACCCGGATCGGCGTGTTCAACTCCGCCGCGACGATCATTGCCAGGGTTGTCTTGCCGAGTCCCGGAGGTCCGGAGAGGAGGATGTGGTCCGGCGGCCGGCCGCGCTGCTTAGCGCCGTCGAGGATCAAAGAGAGTTGGTCGCGGACACGCTGCTGGCCGACGAATTCGTCGAGCCGGCGGGGGCGAAGCGCCGCCTCGACCGCATGCTCATCACTCTCGGCGTGGGCGTCGATGAGGAGCCGTCCGAGGTCGACGGCCGGCGGTCGGTCGGTGAGGGGCTCGTCGGTCATGGCCGTTTCAACGTAGCGAGGGCAAGGCGGAGGGCGGTGGCGGTATCCACCGCGGCGGAGTCGTCCAGCTCGCCGGCGATCGCGGCGATCGCCTCGTCGGCCTGCCGGGCGGTGTAGCCGAGGTTGAGCAGCCCGGCGTGGACGGCGTCCCGCCAACCGGACGTCGACTCGGCCGCGGCGGTCGACGGGGTGCCGAGCCGGTCTTTGAGTTCGAGGATGATGCGCTGCGCGGTCTTCCGGCCGATGCCAGGGACGAGGGCAAGTGCCTTGACATCCTCGGTCGCGACCGCGGCGCGCAGCGCCGTCGGGGAGTGAACGCCGAGCATGGCCAGGGCGAGCCGCGGTCCGACCCCGCTGGCGGTCTGCAGCAGTTCGAAGACGGTGCGCTCGTCGTCGTCCGCAAAGCCGTACAGGGTGAGCGAGTCCTCCCGGACGACGAGCGAGGTGGCGAACCGCGCCCGCTCTCCGACCCGGGCGCGGGCGATAGTCGCCGGGGTGGCGAGCAATTGGACGCCGAAACCGCCGACCTCGACGATCACCGAATCGGGTGTGACCGCGGCGACCCGGCCCGACACAAAAGAGATCACCGAGCGCCTCCCGCGGCGAGCCGAGCCATCGCCGCACCCCGCCAGAGCTGGCAGATCGCCAGGGCGAGGGCATCGGTGGCGTCCGCGGGTGCGGCGAGGCCCGGGGCGCGGAGCAGCCGTCGGACCATGAAGGCGACCTGGTCCTTGCCGGCTCGGCCCTGTCCGGTGACCGCCGCCTTCACCTCGCTCGGGGTGTGCCAGACCACCGGGACGCCGCGGCGGGCCGCGACGAGGAGCGCCACGGCACCGGCTTGCGCGGTGCCCATCACGGTCCGGACATTGTGCTGGCTGAACACCCGCTCCACCGCGACGACATCGGGCGCGGCGCGGTCCAGCCACTGGACCAGTCCGTCCTCCAGCGCGGCCAGCCGGTCGCCCAGTTCAGCGTCGGCCGGGGTGTGGAGCACGTCGACGCCGACAAGCCGAGCCAGACCGGGGTATCCGTCGACGACGCCGATGCCGCAGCGGGTCAGCCCAGGGTCAACGCCCATCACCCGGCGGATCGAACGCATGTTCGGAAGATTAGCCGCCACGGCGGTGGTTTCCCGGGCGCCACGCCGGGATTCTGCGCATCGCGGGAGCGCGCGGATGCCCGGTTCCGGGCGGCGGGTGTATCAGCCACCCGGCTCCGGGCCGGCGACCAGCGGGCCTCAGACCTCGGCGAGCACGGCGACCAGCGGCGCCTCAGACCTCGGCGAGCACGGCGTCGGAAATGTCGAAGTTGGCCCAGACCGCCTGCACGTCGTCGCAGTCTTCCAACGCTTCGATGAGCCGGAGCACCTTGCGGGCGGTGTCGTCATCGAGCGGCACGTTCACCGTCGGCTGCCACGCGACGTCCGCTGATTCGTAGCGGATTCCGGCGGCCGAGAGCGCGTCCCGCACCCGGGTGAGATCGCCGGGTTCGCTCACGACCTCGAAGGACTCGCCGAGGTCGTTCACCTCCTCCGCCCCGGCGTCGAGAACCGCCGCCAGGACGTCGTCCTCGCTGCGACCCTCCTTCGGGACGATAACGATCCCTTTCCGGTTGAACAGGTAGGCCACGGATCCGGGGTCGGCCATGCTCCCGCCGTTGCGGGTCATCGTCGTGCGCACTTCGGACGCCGCCCGGTTGCGGTTGTCGGTGAGGCATTCGATGAGCAGGGCGACGCCGCCCGGGCCGTACCCTTCGTAGATGATCGGCTCCCAGTCGGTGCCGCCGGCTTCGAGACCGGCGCCCCGGCGGATCGCGCGTTCGATGTTGTCATTCGGCACCGATTGATCTCTGGCCTTGGCGATGGCGTCGGCCAGTGTTGGGTTGCCGTTGGGATCGGGTCCGCCGACCCGTGCCGCCACCTCAATATTCTTGATCAATTTGGCGAAGAGCTTGCCCCGCCTGGCGTCGATGACCGCCTTCTTGTGCTTGGTGGTGGCCCATTTCGAGTGCCCGCTCATCGCCTGTCCCCTTCCTCTCCGCCCGGCAGCGGGGCGCCCTGTCGTGCCCGATCACACCCGAGCCTGCGCAGCGACCATCGCGACGAAGAAGGCGTGCAACCGCCGATCAGCAGTGAGCTCCGGGTGGAAGGCGGTGGCCAGCACAGCGCCTTGCCGGACGGCGACGATCCTACCCGCGTGCCGGCCGGACGGCACACGCCCGAGGACCTCGACGTCCGGGCCGGTCTCCTCCACCCAGGGCGCCCGGATGAAGACAGCGCGCAGCGGGCCGCCGTCCAGACCGGTCAGCGGGATGTCGGCTTCGAAGGAGTCGACTTGGCGGCCGAAGGCGTTGCGTCGCACGGTGATGTCCAGGACCCCGAGGGTCTCCTGGCCGGGAGCGGCGTCGACAACCCGCGCCGCAAGCATGATCATCCCTGCGCAGGAGCCGAAAGCCGGCATCCCTGCCGCCAGCCGGGCTCGCAGCGGTTCCCAGAGGCCGAACGCCCGCGCGAGTTTGTCCATCGTGGTGGATTCGCCGCCTGGGATGACGAGGGCGTCGACCGTCGCGAGCTCGTCGGCACGCCGCACCGGCACGGCGTCCGCTCCGGCGTCGCCGAGTGCGGCGAGGTGTTCGCGGACGTCGCCCTGCAAAGCGAGAACGCCGACCCGAGGCCGGTTCGATGGGATGGTCACGGCCGGTCCGGTCACCACCCGCGGCCGGCGAGGCGGCGCTCGGCAGGCAGGCTCTCGGCGGAAATCCCGACCATCGGTTCGCCGAGGCCGCGGGAGACCTTGGCGAGGACGTCGGGGTCGTCGTAGAACGTGGTCGCTTTGACGATGGCCGCGGCGCGCTTGGCGGGATCGCCGGATTTGAAGATGCCGGAGCCGACGAAGACGCCGTCCGCGCCGAGCTGCATCATCAGCGCCGCATCCGCGGGCGTGGCGATTCCGCCGGCGGTGAACAGGACGACGGGGAGCCGGCCGGTGCGGGCGACTTCGCGGACCAGCTCGTACGGGGCCTGCAGTTCCTTGGCGGCGGCGTACAGTTCGTCGTCCGGCAGGCTGGTGAGCCGACGAATCTCGTCGCGGATCGCCCGCATGTGGGTGACCGCGTTGGAGACGTCCCCGGTGCCTGCCTCGCCCTTGGAGCGGATCATCGCTGCGCCTTCGGTAATCCGGCGGAGGGCTTCGCCGAGGTTGGTGGCGCCGCAGACGAACGGCACGGTGAACTGCCACTTGTCGATGTGGTGGGTGTAGTCGGCGGGGGTGAGCACCTCGGATTCGTCGATGTAGTCGACGCCGAGAGCCTGCAGGATCTGGGCTTCGACGAAGTGGCCGATCCGGACCTTGGCCATCACGGGGATCGACACCGCGTTCATGATCTGCTCGATGAGTTCGGGGTCGCTCATCCGGGCGACGCCGCCCTGGGCGCGGATGTCCGCCGGCACGCGCTCGAGGGCCATCACCGCGACCGCGCCGGCGTCCTCGGCAATCTTCGCCTGCTCCGGCGTGACCACATCCATGATCACACCGCCCTTGAGCATCTCCGCCATTCCCCGCTTGACCCGGACCGTGCCGACCTGCGGTTGGGCCTCCGCCCCGGCCGATGCACCGCGCGGGGTGTCGCCGATGCGGTAGCGGAGTTCGGGGTCTTGCGACGTCGTCTGAGGCACGGAAATCTCCTTTGCCGCCGAATTCGGTTTGATCACTGCGGGCGCAGGTAGCGCCGTGGATGGCGGTCTTGCCTTGAGTCTAGGGCGGTCCGATGGACAGGTATGGAGGTGTTGCGAGCGGCGACCTCGGTCACGTGTGTGCCGCCCTCAGTTCTGAATCTTGACACGGGATCACGGCGAGGTTACCCTCTGTGATCGTTCGTGAAGATCAACCACAAGGAGGGTGCGCGTCGTGTCAATCTGGCGGCGCATGAGTTACAGCGGCTTCGCTCTCCTTGTGTGCGCGGGAACAATTTTCGCGAGCGGGGTACCCGCGCACGCCGACGGCTCTCCCGGACTGGTGAATGGAACGGAGAGCATGAATACCTGGTGGCCAGCAGCTGAGCTCACCGTCCCGGTGCAGTACGTAGGACCACCGTTTTTCTTTGGTGTGCCAACGCTAAAGGAAATCTCAAGTAGGGACAACCGAGCTGAAGGACGAGCTCTCAAGAAGATGCAGTACGACCCGGCGTGCCGAATGGCGGTCTCCACGCCAACAGTCACGGACTTTCCGGGCTCCGGTGTTCAGCGGTTCGTGGTTGTCCCAATGGTGCTGGAGAATTCCACACACATCTGTACACCAATGAACACCAGCGGAACACCCCTCGCCAGCTGATGGCAGCACGTGTTGAGGAAGATACCGAATGAACGAATCCGTACTTCCATCATCCCGTGAAATTCACGAGTGGGTGCGCAAAGAAGAGCAGCGGCGGCAATCCGTGGAAACTGCGGATCCGACTGCACTCGCCGCAGAGCTCGTCGGACTAGAGAATCGGCTGCGCATCCAGCGCGCACCGCTGGGACGACTACTGCGCCCCGGAGCGCCAGAAGAGGAGCTCCAAGCCACATTTTCTTGGCTTGGACTCACGCTTCCCGACGAGCTCCGCGTCCTGTACCAGTGGCATGACGGGACGATCGTTGACTTCGACGAACCTGAAGATCCAGACATGCCCGGACTCTGGATTTTCGATCGTCTTCGCAGCGCCGTTCTCAACTACCTGGATCTTGTCACCTTCTCTGAGGAGACAGGAGATCTTGGTGATCCCGATCACATGTTGTCTACCTGGTTTCCTATCAGTTACTCGGATGGTCGAGCGCTCCTGGTCGAATGTAATGTTCCTCCCGGCCAGGCGAGTCACATTTACGTTTACTGTCACGACGACGTGACCCACTGTGCCGCGACATCTTTACTGAGCGTCGTCCGATTGTGGAACCGCATGTTCGACGAGGGTTACTTCGTATATGACCCTTATACGTGTGAATGGCTCGACCGGTTCAGTGAGATCCCCGTCGAGTTGCGCATTTCCGGCCTTGTCGACTGAGAAGCGCTGCGGATCCACGGGGAGAACCGTTGCGAAACAGCCTCAGGTCAAATGACAGCGAGAGGAGCACGGTGACGCAGTTCGCCGACATACCAGCATTGACGGCTGAGCTCAACGGCTTCGCCGAACGCATCGCTACCCTGAAGCTGCCGCTCAGGTGGTGGAAAAGTTCATTTGCCCACGATGTCATTGATCGCGTCTTCCGCCATCTCCACCTCACCGTTCCGGACGAACTTCGTGCCTTCTACGCGTGGAGCAACACTTTCTCCACCGAAGCACGCGAATACATCCCCGGCTTCGGGGAAATAGAAATCTTTGGTCACAGCGTATCGACATACCTCTTATGCCTCCTCAATAAGCACGGTGACCCGGACAGTAACATACCTAGCGACGGTGACCGATATCGCCGATCCTGGTTTCCACTCGGTGCTGTGTACGGTGAACGACACGACGTCATCCATGCCGTTGTTCTCGACTGCGACGTCACCCCGCAAGCTGCGAGTCCCGTGTACCTTTTTTCCAGAACTGGGCGGCCACAGCTCATCGGCCCCTCTCTCCTCGACGTTGTTCAGACGTGGAATCAGCTCCTTGACATCGGCTACTGGAGCTACGATCCCGACGCACACGGCTGGAGCCTCCACCCCGATAAGATTCCTTCAGGACTCCGCGCCGTAGCACAACTCGCCGCGTGCACCACACCCCGACGGTCCACCTGACAACGCCCTCACCGCCCCGTCGGGGATTTCCCGGGAGACGGACCGGTGTCGCGAATCCCCCGCTGCCGTTCGGCGAACCGCAGGAGCGCAGCCGGGGGTTCGTCGTCGATTTCGAAGAAGGCGGGTTCCGGACGGCGGGCCAGGCGGAGGAGGCGGACCAACCGGTGCCGCCGTACGGCGAGAGTGGCGCGGACGGCGTCGTTGTGGAACCGCCGGGCCAGCGGGATTTTCGTGGCGGCGGCTTCGAGTTCTTCGATGAGCGGCCGGGCGGACGGATCGGAGGCCAGGGTGTCGAGGACGTCGCCTTCCCCGCCTTCCTCGTCGAACGCCGCCCGGAGCGCCACCGACAGGGCGCTCTCTTCCGCTTCACGGTCGGGGTCGTCGGCGGTGCGCGCCCGATGGGCGGCGGTGGCAAGGAGCAGGCTGGTGGCGGGGTCAAGCAGTCCGGAGGCGGCAAGCTCAAGGACGACCGCCGAGCGGCGCAGCAGGTGGGAGTCCAGGATCGCGCGGGCGGTTTCGACCCGGCCGTGCAGCCGGTCCAGCCGGCCCGCTGTCGCGGTTACGTAGGCGAGGACGACGATCCCGGCGATGACCGCCCAGAACCACCACGGCATGGCCGGCTACCCGTCGAGCCCGCCACCGGCCTCGGCAGCCAGCAGCGGGCCGCGGCGTACAACCGCCGCAGGGGTGATCGCTACCGTTTCGTAGACCCGAAGGATTTCCCGGGCGACGACCGTCCAGTCGTAGCGGCGGACCCGCTCCCGGCCGGCGAGGGCGAGGCTGACCCGTTGCGCCGGATCGCTCAGCAAATCAGACAGCACGGCGGCGAGCGCGGCGGCGTCACCAACCGGAAAGAGCCGGCCGGCGTGACCGTCGTCCAGGACGGCCCGGAATGCGGCAAGGTCGCTGGCAACGACCGGCGTCCCGGCGGCCATGGCTTCGAGGAGCACCACCCCGAAGCTCTCCCCGCCGGTGTTGGGCGCGACGTAAACGTCGACCGACCGGAGAATCCGCGCCTTGTCGTCCTCGCTCACCCGGCCCAGGAACGTGACCCGGTCGCGCACGTCGGTGTCGAGGGATCGCCGGAGCTGATCGCCGTCCCCCGGCCCGGCGATCAGCAGCCGGAGGCCGGGACGGCTCCGGGCAAGCCGGTGGAAGGCGTCGAGGAGCACGGCGAGTCCCTTGCGGGGTTCGTCGATCCGGCCGACGAAGCCGATGGCCCCGCCGTCGCCGGGCCAACCGTCGAGCGGCTCGGCGTCCGCGAACCGGTCGACCCGCACCCCGTTGGGAATGAGAACGGCGTCGCCGCCGAGGTGCTCGACCAAGGTGCGGCGGGCTGCTTCCGAGACGGCAACCCGTCCGTGGATTTTCTCCAACGCGGTCTGCAGGATCGGGTACGCGGCGACCATAGCCCGGGATCGGCTGATGGACGTGTGGAAGGTGCCGACCAGCGGACCGTCGGCGGCCCAGCAGGCGAGGAGACCAAGGCTGGGCGCGGCCGGTTCGTGCACGTGGACGACG
The DNA here is from genome assembly GCF_000015025.1 of Acidothermus cellulolyticus 11B. GTDB lineage: Bacteria > Actinomycetota > Actinomycetes > Acidothermales > Acidothermaceae > Acidothermus > Acidothermus cellulolyticus. The sequence continues at coordinate 1,505,234 of NC_008578.1, forward strand.
TCGAATCCGCCGTCGCGGAGCCAGCGGCGGACCCGGCTGGCGGACAGAACACCGAAGCAGAGCCGCGCGATCGACCCGTTGTACGGAACCGGCACCGCGCGACCGGCAGGGACGGCGTACGTCGGCAGCGTGTCGTCGTCGTCCGCCGGTGTGATCACCGAGACGTCGTGGCCGAACTCGAGGAGGGTCTCGGCAAGATCGCGTACGTGTCCTTGGACCCCGCCAGGCACATCCCAGGTGTAGGGGCAGACCAGGCCGACCCGCATCCCGGTCACCTCCTCGGTTCGCGGTCGGCGGTCCACAGCGGCTGCATCATGTGCCAATCCTGCGGGTGGGCGGCAATCGCCGCGGCAAACGCATCGGCGAGCTGCTGGGTGAGGGTGGCGATCCGCTCGGCCCGGTCGGTGTCCGGGGCTGGGGGTGGGACGTCGAGCGGCGGGAGGACCCGAGCGCCCCAGCCGTCGATGCGCCGACCGTTCTCCCCTCGGCGAGTGAACCAGAGTTCCACCGGCAGGAGCGCAGCGCCGGTGGTGACGGCAAGGGCAGCCGGACCGGGCGGCAACGTCGTCTCCTCGCCGAAGAATTTCACCGGGACGCCGTCACCAGCAAGGTCGCGGTCGGCCACCAGGCAGACGACACCGCCGGCACGCAGGCGGCGCACCAGCGTGGTGAAGGTGGATCGGTCCCCGTCGAGGCCGAGCACTTCCATGCCGAGGCGTTGCCGGACGGCGACGAAGCGCCGGAAGAGGCGGTCGGGTCTGAGCCGTTCGGCAACCGTGGTGAACGGGTAGCCGTGCCGGGCAAGCCACGCCCCGGCGTGATCCCAATTGCCGAGATGCGGCAGGGCGAGGATGACGCCGCGGCCGGCTTGTGCGGCCGCCTCGATGTGCTCGAAGCCTTCGACATCCATGCCGTCGTCGATGCGCCGACCGAGTTTGGGCAGCCGGAAGAACTCCACCCAGTACCGGGCGTAGGAGCGGAGTGCGTCCCGCGTGAGGGTGCGCAGGTCGGCGTCCGGGCCCACTACCCGGGCGAGGTTTCGTTCGAGTTGACCGACCCCTGGCGTGCGCCGCCACCAGAGCAGATCGGCGAGCCCGAAGAAAACGGCACGGACAACCGGTTCAGGCAGGGTCTCGGCGGCACGGGTTGCCGCCGCGAGCAGGCCGTACCAGGCCCGGCGGCGTAGGCGCTGCAGCAGGGAGCGCCGCTTCGGACCGGGATCGCGGGAGGTCGGCTGGTTGCCGTGAGTCATGGTCATCGGACGAAGAGTCGGAGTCGGTGCGGCGAGGCACGAACGGCCGGCTCGGAGGCGGCTCCGACAGGGGTCGCCCGGTCGGCGGGTGGCGGGCCGGCGGGGGCTGCGACCCCGGCGGGCGCTGCGACCCCGGCGGGCGTTCCGAGGGAAGCCCGAGTCTGCCGGTACACCGCGACGAACCGCTGGACGACGGTGACGGCGCTCGCGACGGCCAGCAACCAGAGCCCGATCGCCGCGACGTACGGCACTCCCAAGCCACTGACGCCCGTAGCTACGAGGACGACGATGAGCCGTTCGGTACGCTCGGCGATTCCGACGTCGCCGCGCAGGCCGAGCCCCTCGGCGCGGGCGCGTTCGTACGAGATGAGCATCGCGGTGACCAGGCAGAAGAGGGTAAGGCCGGCGAGCACCGGCTGCCGACCGCCGTGGGCGAACCACCACGTCAACCCAGTGAAGATCGCCGCATCGGCGATGCGGTCCATCGTGGAGTCGAGGAAGGCCCCCCACGGTCCGGTGCGGCCAGCGGCCCGAGCAAGGGCTCCGTCGAGCATGTCGAAGCAGACCAACGCTCCGATGATCAGGGAACCCCAGAAGAGCTGGCCGCGCGGATACAAGATGAGCGCCACCGCGGTGACCGCGGCCGTGCCAACAACAGTGATCACATTGGGGTTGACGCCGCGCGCGGCGAGCGCCGTGCCGATCGGGGCGAGGAACCGCTGAAGCGGAACACGTACGCGCTTCAGCATGGCGCTCCTCGGTGGTCGACTCCGGTCGGATGGACGCTGCTCATGGTATCGGTCGGCCAGGCCGGCGAACCGCGTCTTGGCGCCAGCCGGTGGATACGGCGAAGCGGACCGGTGGATAGTACGCCGGCCGCGCCCGCAGCGCCCGCCTCCGCACGCCGCGGCCGTCGCTGCCCGCGGCCCCCGCGCCCCAGCCGCGCCCGCAGCGCCCGCCTCCGGCCCCCCGAGCCCCAGCCGCGCCTGCAGCGCCCGCCTCCGCCACTGCCCGCCCCGGCCGCTGCAGCGCCCCTCCCCCCGCACGCCGCGCCGTCGCTGCCCGCGCCCCTCCCCCGCCGCGGCGCCCCAGCCACGCCGGCCGGCGACGTCTTCGGCGAAGTGCTTGTCGGCGGCGACCCGCGAGGAGCAGAGTCGAAGAGTCTCCCACGTGCGAAGGAGGATCCCATGGCAGACAAGGCGTCGAGCGGATCTGCGGCGGCCGCCGGCAGAGTACCGGTGGTCGACCAACCCGAGCGGATTCGCAATGTGGTGTTGGTCGGCCATTCCGGAGCTGGCAAGACAACGTTGGTGGAGGCGTTGCTCCTCGCCGCCGGTGTCATCAACCGGATGGGGCGGGTGGAGGACGGCACCACGGTGACGGATTTTGATGAGGCGGAAATTCGTCAACAGCGGTCGATTTCACTGGCGCTCGCGCCGCTGGAATTCGACGGCGTCAAGGTCAATCTTCTGGACGCGCCGGGATACGCGGATTTTGTCGGGGATTTGCGGGCGGGGCTCCGGGCCGCGGACGCCGCACTGTTCGTCACGTCGGCGGCGGACGGCATCGACGGCTCGACCCGGATGCTCTGGGAGGAGTGCGGCCGGGTGGGCATGCCGCGGGCCGTCGTCGTCACCAAACTGGATTCGCAGCGGGGGAATTTCGACGAGGTGGTCGCTGAATGTCAACGCGCGTTCGGCAATGGAGTGGCGCCGCTGTACGTACCTGTGCGGCCGGCTCCGGACGCGCCGCCGTCCGGTCTCCTGGGTCTGCTGTCCGGGCAGGTCGCCGAATATCGCGAGGGACGCCGTGAGGTGCGGCCGGCCGCCGACGAGCAATGGCGCGCGGCCGAAGCGGTGCGCAACAGTCTGATCGAGGGCATTATTTCGGAGAGTGAAGACGAAACCCTGATGGACCGCTATTTGGCCGGCGAGGAGATCGACGAAAAGACGGTCATTGCGGACCTGGAAAAGGCCGTGGCCCGCGGGTCGTTTTATCCCGTGCTCGGCGCATGCGCGCCGAGCGGTTTAGGTACCGTGGAGATTCTCGAACTCATCACCCGGGCTTTTCCATCTCCGGTTGAGCGGCCGATTCCGCCGGTGATGAGCTTGTACGGCGGTCCGCAGCGGGAATTGTCCTGCGATCCGAAAGGACCCCTCGCCGCTGAGGTCGTCAAGACCACGTCCGACCCTTACGTGGGACGCATTTCGTTGGTGCGGATTTTCTCCGGGACGCTTCGCCCGGACACCACCGTGCACGTTTCCGGCCACGGCATGGTGGACCGCGGACACGAGGACCACGATGTCGATGAACGGATCGGCGCACTGAGCTGCCCGCTCGGCAAGACGATGCGGCCGATTCCCCACGGCATTGCAGGGGACATTGTCGCCATCGCGAAATTGAGCCGTGCGGAGACCGGCGACACCCTCTCCGACAAAGACACTCCCCTGCTGATGAGCCCGTGGGAAATGCCGGAGCCGCTCCTGCCGGTGGCGATTCATGCGAAATCCAAGTCGGACGAGGACAAGCTCTCCCAGAGCATCAACCGGCTGGCCGCCGAGGATCCGACCTTGCGGATCGAAATGAACGCCGAGACCCACCAGTTGGTGCTCTGGTGCATGGGCGAGGCGCACGCGGACGTCGTCCTCGACCGGTTGAAGAGCCGGTACGGGGTGGAAGTGGAGACCGTGCCGCTGCGGGTACCGCTCCGGGAAACGTTCGCCACCAAGGCGACGGGTCACGGCCGCCACGTCAAACAGTCCGGCGGTCACGGCCAGTATGGAATTTGCGACATCGAAGTGGAACCGCTGCCCGAAGGGAGCGGTTTCGAATTCGTCGACAGAATTGTCGGCGGTGTCATTCCGAAACAGTTCATCCCGTCGGTGGAGAAGGGCATTCGCGCCCAGATGGAGAAAGGCGTCGTCGCCGGGTATCCGGTGGTGGATATTCGGGTGACCTTGGTCGACGGCAAGACGCATCCGGTGGACTCGTCGGATATTGCGTTTCAACTTGCCGGGGCGCTTGCGCTCAAAGAGGCGGCGAAATCGGCGCAGATGCTCATTCTGGAACCGGTCGATGAGGTCGGCGTCCTGGTGAGCGATGAGTACGTCGGCGCGGTGATGAGCGACCTCTCCGGACGACGGGGCCGGGTTACCGGAACCGAACCCGTCGGGCAGGGCCGCACGCTGGTCAAGGCGGAAGTGCCGGAAATTGAAATCACTAGGTACGCGGTGGATTTGCGGTCCCTTTCCCACGGCACCGGGACGTTCACCCGCAAACGGCTGCGTTACGAGCCGATGCCGGCTCACCTCGCACAGAAGGTCATCGCCGAATACAAGGAGGAGTAACAGGCTCGTGCCGGAAGGGTCGTCGGGACGCCGGCGCGAACGCTGCCGCGGCTGGGACGCTGCCGCGGCCGAACACCGGCACGGCCAAGACGCCGACACGGCTGGACGCTGGCGCGCGCCGAAACGCGCGCCGAAGGGCGGCCGGCGGGCCGGTCACGCCGAGGTTTCCGCCCAGGTTTTGGCCAACAATTCCCTGGTGTCGCGGAGAAGTTGCGGCAGAACCCGGGTCCGCCCGATCACCGGCATGAAATTCGTATCCCCGCCCCACCGCGGAACGATGTGCTGGTGGAGATGCGCGGCGATCCCAGCGCCGGCGACCGGCCCGAGGTTGATGCCAATGTTGAAGCCGTGCGGATTCGACGCAACCCGCAGCACCCGGACGGCCCGCTGGGTGAACGCCATGAATTCTGCCGCTTCGTCGGCGCGCAGGTCGGTGAGGTCGGGAATGTGCCGGTAGGGGACGACGAGCAGGTGTCCGGCGTTGTAGGGAAAAAGGTTGAGGACAGCGTAGACGAGTGTTCCGCGGGCGACCACGAGGGCCTCGTCGTCCGGCTGATTGACCGCCACGCAGAACGGGCAGACCGACGGATCATTAGGGTCACCGGCCGGTTTTGCCTCCCCGCGGATGTACGGCAGGCGGTGCGGCGTCCAAATGCGGGTGAACCCGTCCGGGACGCCGACCCCTACCCCGGTGTCGTGACCCGGATCGGCGGTTGGCTGCTCCGCCGTATCTGCCGCGGCCGCACCCAGATCGGCGGTGGGTTGTTCCGCGGTATCTCCACCCGTACCGGCGCGGATCCGCGACCCGCTGTCCAGCCCGGCATCACCGGGTTGGCGTGCCGCGCCGGGCGAATTCCCAGCGGTGGCAGCCGACGTGTGCGGACGGATGGTGTCGTCGCTGGTCATGGGGGTCACACCTGAATGCGCCGGTCGATGGCATCGCGGATTTCGGCGACGGCGTCAGCAATCGGCACGCCGTTCTTCTGGGATCCATCGCGGTATCGGAAGGAAACGGCGTGGCGGGCGATGTCGTCGTCGCCGGCAATAAGCAGGTACGGGATTTTCTGCTTGGCGGCGTTGCGAATCTTCTTCTGCATCCGGTCATCGGAGTCGTCGACCTCGTAGCGGATGCCGGCGGCGCGAAGGGACGCACCGACGGTGTCCCGCAAATACGGCACGTGCGCGTCGCTCACCGGGATCCCGACGGCCTGCACCGGGGCGAGCCACGGTGGGAACGCTCCGGCGTAGTGTTCGAGCAGGACGCCGAAGAACCGCTCGATGGAACCGAAGAGCGCACGGTGAATCATGACCGGCCGTTGCCGGGTGCCGTCGGCGGCCTGGTATTCCAGGTCGAAACGCTTCGGCAGGTTGAAATCCAGCTGGATCGTGGAGATCTGCCAGCTTCGGCCGATGGCGTCCCGGGCCTGCACGGAGATTTTCGGCCCGTAGTATGCCGCACCGCCTGGGTCGGGGACGAGCTCGAGGCCGGAGTCCCGTGCCGCGGCTTCCAGTGCTTCGGTGGCTTGCGCCCAATCGGCCGGGTCACCGACGAATTTCGGGGAGTCGTCGCGGGTGGAGAGCTCGAGGTAGAAGTCGGTGAGCCCGTAGTCGCGGAGCAGGTCGAGGACGAAGCGGAGGAGGTCGCGGAGTTCGGCGCCCATCTGCTCGCGGGTGCAGAAAATGTGGGCGTCGTCCTGGGTGAAGCCCCGGGCCCGGGTGAGGCCGTGGACGACACCGGATTTCTCATACCGGTACACCGTGCCGAATTCGAAGAGCCGCATCGGCAATTCGCGGTACGAGCGGCCGCGGGACCGGTAAATAAGAATGTGCATCGGGCAGTTCATCGGTTTGAGGTAGTAGGTGACCCCGCCGTCAAGCTCGAAGGGCGGGAACATTCCTTCGGCGAAAGACTGCAGATGCCCGGAGGTGGCGAAGAGATCGTGCTTGGTGATGTGCGGCGTATTGACGAACAGATAACCGGCCTTTTCGTGCTGCAACCGAGAGTAATTCTCCATTTCCCGGCGGATGATGCCGCCTTTGGGGTGGAAGACGGCGAGGCCGGAGCCGATTTCGTCGGGAAAACTGAACAGGTCGAGTTCGACGCCGAGCCGCCGGTGGTCGCGTCGTTCAGCTTCGCGGAGCAGGTCGAGGTATTTCTGCAGCGCGTCGCGAGATTCCCAGGCGGTGCCGTAAATCCGCTGCAACTGCGGGTTAGTTTCCCGGCCCCGCCAGTAAGCAGCAGCTGTGCGGGTGAGGGTAAAGGCAGGGATGTGCCGGGTGCTGGGCAGGTGCGGGCCGCGGCAGAGGTCTTTCCAGGCAAGGCTGCCGTCGGGACGGAGGTTGTCGTAAATGGTGAGTTCTTCCCCGCCGATTTCCGCACCGGCGCCTTCGGTGTCCGCGGCGGCGGATTTCACCGAAATGAGCTCGAGTTTGTACGGTTCGCCGGCGAGCTCGGTGCGGGCTTGCTCGTCGGTGACGACCCGCCGGCGGAAAATCTGGCCTTCCCGGATGATGTCCCGCATCCGCTGTTCGATCCGCCGCAGGTCGTCGGGGGTGAACGGCTGAGCGGTGTCGAAGTCGTAGTAGAAGCCGTTCTCGATCGGCGGACCGATGCCGAGCCGGGTGCCGGGGAAGAGCGCCTGCACCGCTTGAGCGAGGACGTGCGCGGTGGAGTGGCGGAGGATGCTCCGCCCGTCGGGCGTGTCGATCCGGACCGGTTCCACCTCGTCACCGTCGGCGAGCACGGTGGCAAGGTCGCGGAGCACCCCGTTGATCCGGACGGCGATCACGGCCCGGTCGTCGAAGAGGGTGGCCGCGGTGGCGCCGACCGGTACCTCGCGCGGTTCACCACCGACCCGCACCCGGAGTGTCGCGGGCTCACCGGCGGGCGCGGATCGCCCGGGGGCGCGTTCGGTGCCGGCGAGTGCGGAGTCCGACGCGTGGTTCGGCTCGGGGTTCGGTTCGGTCACGGGCGCTCCTCGCGGGATCGTCGTTCGCTGCCTGCCGTGCCGATGCTAGTGCGCCGCCGGACCGGGCCATGACACCCGGCGTGGGCCGCGCGGCACGGCGGTGGGCTCGGTCGGGGCGCGCGCTACGGCTGCGGGCTGGATCGGGGCACGCGACAAGGCGGCGGGCTAGGTCAAGGCACGCCCCACGTCGCGGGCTGCGTGCTGGCCCGGGCTGGAAGCTGGGTCCGTCCGGTTGGCGAACGCTAAGCTGCAGTCCTCCGACGGGTGGAGCTGACACCTGTCGCGAATATGCCGACAATGCCACAGACGTTGGTCGTCCACGGTGATCGTGGTCAACCGCGACGCCGCAAGACGGCTTCACGCCGGGTGGAATCGCGGGCGAATCGATCCGCGCTCGCGAAGCGGCATGCGGATGCGGTAACGCCCTGGCGCCGGCCGACGCTCTCCGCGTATCTCTTTGAGCAAAAGTTCGACGGCGGTTCGGCCCAGCTCATAGTGCGGAAGAGCGACGGTCGTCAGCGGCGGCCGAACCCACGTCGCATAGATATCGTCATCGAAGGAGACGACTGATACGTCGTCGGGCACCCGGAGGCCGGCGTCGGCCAGTGCTTGGTAGGCACCGAGGGCCAAGCGGTCATTGAAGCAGATGAGTGCGGAGAGCTCCCGCACCTCTCTGAGCAGCCGGTGGGTCGCTTCCCAACCGTGATGTGGTTGCCAGTCGTCGCAGCCTACGGCAGCAGCGATGTCGATTCCCTCTGCCGTGAAGACTTCTTCGATGCCCTGAAAACGTTCAATGGCCGCGAGACTATCGGTGCGGGTCCGTCCAGGTCCCACTCCGATAAGTCCGATGCCCTCACGATGTCCCGCCTCGAGCAAGGCGCGCGCCGCCGTGCGACCCCCTTCGATCTCGTCTGGTACGACGGAAACGATCGGCTTAGGACGGGCCGGTACCGCGTTGAGCAGAATCGAGGGCCGCTCGCCAAGCGACTTCGGGGGGAGCAGGGCACGCGTGTACATGGAGGCGAGGACAATTCCATCGACCTGCCGGTCGACCATCGCCTGGACCAGCTCTTGCTCTAATTCAGGATCTCCCTCGGATTCAGCGATAAAGAGTAAATAGCCATGCTCGCGAGCAGCGTCCAAGGCACCCCAGATCAAGTGGCCCGCGAACGGCGCCGTGGAGATCGTATCCGAGACCAATCCGATCGTATGCGTCGTCCCCGTGCGCAGACTCCGGGAGACGGCGTTCGGCCGGTAGTCCAAGACACGCACGGCATGGAGCACCCGCGCCTCGACGTCCGCCGAGATTCGCATGTCTTCTCGGCGCCCCGAGAGGACGAAGGACGCAGCCGTCTGCGAAACACCGGCAAGACGTGCGACGTCCGCGAGGGTAACCCGCTTCTTTGCCATGGTGATCCGCAGTGTAACGCGATGAAACGTTACCCAGTAGGGCTTGACAGGTTCAGCAGCCTCATGGAGAATGCCATCTGACCGTGCTAATACGCTTTAGCTGGACGGAGTAGCGATCGGCTTACGTTGATTGCACCGTCCACGACCGGTGAGGAGACCCTCGCTCGTTGCGTTCCCAGGCGCGCGGTGGCACGGCCGCGCCCTCAATTGAGGAGGCACGACATGATAGTCGACACTAACCGCGAGGTGAACCCGCGCCGCGGTTGGCGACGCGCAGGTCAGGTGACGGGTGTTGCCCTGGCACTGGCTCTCACGATTGCCGGCTGTAGCAGCGGGACAAAGACTTCGTCGTCACCGTCAACAAACCCACCGACGACATCGCCGTCGCAAAGCTCCAGTATCACGGCGTCGGGCGGGCCGCCAACCGAAGAGCAGGCATGCGGCACCAAGCCGGTAACCATGCAGGCGTACGTCGAAACGGGCTTCCCCGACGTTATCGACCTCATGCACCTATTCACCAAGCAGTACCCGAATGTGACGTGGAACATCCGGCAAGACCAATTCGCGGTCCTCACCCAGAATGCACCGCTCGTGCTCTCCGGGCCGAATCCGCCGGACATCATGCGTCTGCCACAGTTGAGCGGCCTTGTCCACGATCATCTTCTCAAGAACCTCGACTCCTACTATGACGCGTACGGATGGAGCTCCTTCCCGTCGGCGCAGTTAGCGCAACTGCGGATGCCGCCGAGCGGTCACCCCAGAGGAAGCGGCTCTCTGTGGGCGATGGGCCTCAACTACAGCCTGACCGGTGTCTTCTACAACAAGACGCTGGCCGCGAAGATCGGAATGACCAGCCCGCCGAAGACGCTCGCCGAATTCGATGCGCTCCTCGCCAAGGCGAAGGCGGCGGGCCTCACGCCGATCGTCCAGTTCAACGGGGGCGCGACGGGTGGTCTGCTCTTTCCGCTGCAGCAACTCATGGCCGACTACGGTCCGACAGACGCCATCAATAACTGGATCTTCCAGAAGCCCGGTGCCACGATTGACACGCCGTCCAATCTCGAAGCAGTCAAGCACCTCAAGCAATGGATCGACAACGGCTACTTCAACAGCGACGCCAACGCCACCGACTACGCGAAGATGATGAGTAAGTTCGAACACGGCGAAGGTGTGTTCATGTTTGACGGTGACTGGGAATCAGGAAATCTCGACAAACTCATGCCCGGCCAGGTCGGCTTCTTCCTCATGCCGCCGCTGAAGGAAGGCGACAAGTACGCAGCCATGTCCGCACCCCTGACCTACGGAATTGCTGCGACCGCCAAGCATGCGGATTGCGCTGCCTTCTTCTTCAACTGGGTCGCGACCAACCCCGACGCTCGTCAGATGAACGTCGAGGTCGGCGGGTCCAATCCCGGTGGTCCGCCGAATCTGCCGATCCCGGTCAAAGAAGGAACTCTCGTCGCACAGACACTGGCGGCAGGGAAGATCATCGCTCAGGAGAACACGGCTATGGACTTCATTGCCAACGCGACCGGAGCGATCTATGCGCAGGCGTGGACACCCGAGGTTCAGAAACTGTTCGCCGGACAAGAGAGTCCTGAGGGTGTATTGCAGAAGGTCCAAGCCGCCTATGAACAGGAGATCAAGAGTGGTGCATAGCTGACCCGGAAGTGTCAGCAGCCACAAAGGGGATGCTCCGTGAACCGTACGATGATCCAAGCGGTCAACACCGCCACCGATAGCGCCCCACGGCGGGCCCTCACCACGAGGGCCCGCCACCGGCCGTCACATCTCGGCTGGCTTTTCCTCATTCCGGCGCTCAGTGTGTATGGAATCTTCGTCCTGTGGCCCATCCTTCAAACCATCCGTTACTCCTTCTATTCATGGGACGGCGTTGACAAGCCGCAATGGGCTGGGCTCCGCAACTTTCGGGCCGTATTCACCGATCCACAACTGACGTCCACGCTCGTGCATGTCGCCGAGCTGATTCTCTTCTTCACCGTCATCCCCGTCGGGCTCGGGCTCGTTCTCGCCGCCATCATGCAACGGGTGACGTCAAGAAGAGTGACATCGGTTGCACGCGCAGTCCTCATCTTGCCTCAGATCGTGCCGCTGGTAGCGGCCGGCATTGCGTGGAGCTGGGTCCTCTCGTCGTCCGGCGTGGTCAACCAAGTGCTGCAGGCAATCGGCCTTCGGCACATCACCCGTGCCTGGCTCGGCGACTTCACGACGGCGCTGCCCTCGGTCGGGCTGATCGGCGCATGGGTCTTGCTCGGACTCTGCACCGTCCTATTGTCCGTGGGAATGGGGAAGATTGACGCGAGTCTCTATGAAGCCGCCGTACTTGACGGAGCCGGACGCATACGCGAGTTCTTCGCCGTCACACTTCCCAGCATGCGCAATGAGATTGCCGTCTGCGTCACGGTGACGATGATTTCGGCACTCTCCGCGTTTGACATCGTCTACATCACCACGCAAGGCGGACCAGGTAACGCGACCATGGTCCCGGGCTTAAAGGTTTACCAATTGGCATTCTTCAATCGGCAAGTCGGGCTTGCGTCTGCGTTGGCTCTCGTTCTGATGGTCATCGTGATCCTCTGCATTATGCCGGTGCAATCGCTGTCGCGACGGAGTGGCGACGAATGACGGAGAGACGTCAGGAAACCCTCATCAGCAGCGTCTTACTCGCTGCTGTCTTCGTGGTCACCTTGCTACCCTTCGCCAGCCTCTTCACCACTGCACTGCACACGTCAGGCACGTACCCCACGGGGCTCAGCTGGCCGAAGCATCCGCAATGGCACAACTTCGTCGACGCGTTCCATGCCGCCGACATGGGGGCGATTTTCCTCTCCAGTACAAGCATTGTGCTCGGCGTCGTACCAGTCGCGATCGTGCTTGCCACACTCGCCGGTTTCGCGTTAGGCCATCTGCGGCCGCGAGGCGGGCGCGCGGCGTTCGCGGTCTTTCTTGCCGGGCTGACCCTCCCGTTGGAGGGCGTCATCGTCCCGCTGTATTACGAGATCCGCGATTTTCACCTCTTGAACACCCGGTTTGCTATTATCCTGCCGCTTATCGGCCTCTACATGCCGTTCGCCGTCTACTGGATGCGCGCGCACTTCCTGGCGATGCCCAACGAGTTGTCCGAAGCCGCCCGCATCGACGGCGCCACGACGTGGCAGCTCTTCTGGCGGATACATCTGCCGCTCGCCCGTCCCGCCGTGACGGCACTCGGCATTCTCCTGACAATTTGGACGTGGAATCAGTTCTTGTTGGCGATCGTCCTGGTGGACGATCCGAAGAAGCGCACGATGGCGGGTGCGCTCGGCGCATTCCAAGGCCAGTGGGGAACAAATATTCCACTGCTCGCTGCCGGTGCGCTGTTTATTCTTACACCCATGCTCATCGTATTCCTCATATTCCAGAGAAACTTTGTCGTTGCTCTGCTGCAAGGATCGGTGAAGGGCTAGCACATGCATGGCGACACGTTGGCGATCCGCTCTGCGGTCAATACCGTCGGGTCACCCGCTGTGAGTGACGGCGGCGGCTCATGACGCTACGACTGGAAGACAAGTGGGTATGGGATTTCTGGTTTGCCGTCGACGGTGATGAATATCACGTCTTCTATCTTCAGGCGCCACGTTCTCTCGGCTCGCCGAATTTGCGTCATCGGCATGCATCCATCGGTCATGCGGTGTCGACGGATCTTCGGACGTGGTCAGTTCTACCTGACGCGGTGCTGCCCGGCACTCCCGGCAGCTGGGACGACCTGGCCGTATGGACGGGAAGCGTCATTCGACGTGGTGACACCTGGTACATGTTCTACACCGGCATCAGCAGTCGTGACCAGGGTCGCGTGCAGCGGATTGGGCTCGCCGTTTCGCAAGACTTGATAGCGTGGCGGAAGCATCCAGCAAATCCGGTGCTTGAGGCTGACCCGAGATGGTACGAGCTTCTTGACTTATCCCGCTGGCGGGACCAGTCCTGGCGTGATCCGTGGGTCTTCTACGTGCGGGAGGACGACAGCTTCCACCTGCTGGTTACCGCGCGGGTTCCCTACGGTCCGCCCGACGAGGCCGGGGTGGTCGGCCACGCACAGTCCGCCGATTTGGTGAACTGGACGGTACTCCCACCGCTCACTCAGCCCGGTGAATTCGCCCAGGCGGAAGTGCCGCAGCTGGTGTATTACCACGATACGTACGCGCTGCTCGTCTCCTGTCTCGCGGAAGATCACTCTCGCAAACGCCGCGCTGAAATGCGAGAGGTCGCCCAGACCGGTACATTCGTCGCGTACGCCAGCGATTTTCGTGGACCGTACACGTGCTTCGAGGGACCGCTCGTTCCGGCTAACAATCCGCTCGGCCCCTTGTATGCGGGAAAACTTTTACACGCAGGAGATCAGTGGTGGTATTTTGCGTTTCGCGGTGATGACAGCCGGGAGTTTCACGGCGAGCTCATTGATCCGCTGCGTGTCGGCCAGACGGCGTCGTCGCGAATAGCGGTCGAACGTCCGCGGGGTTGGGTGCACCACGACGGACAGGATTGAGGTCGGCACGGAGCCGCACTCTGCGCCAAGCGCGACGCCGTCCATCAATCGCCGCAAATGCTCCTCACGGAGGCTCTACCCAGCACCCCCGGAACGCCATTGCCGCCGCGGGCTAGTAGTCCTCCGGGGTGAGCACCTGTAACAATTCGGCGACCACGTGAATGTCTGCGCCGCTGCGGAAGACGATCGGCGGGAACTCCGGATTGATCGGCTCCAGCCGGATCACGGTGTGCCGCCAGGAGCCGTCCCAGGTGCGGGCTTTTTCGCTCCGGTACCGCTTGACGGTGTACGAGCCGCCGGTCTCCGGATCGGTGAAGTCGCGGCACTGCACCAGCACGATCTTGTTGTTTCGGCTGCCTGGTTGGGCGCGGCGGAAGAGGCACCATGCACCGTCTGGAATGAGCGGCTCCATGGAGCGGCCGACGACCCGCGCGATGAACATGAACGGATCGACGGCCCGGTAACGCGGTGCCTTTGCCCAGCCCAGCGGTTCCGGGATCTGGGTTCCGCTGAACCCGCCCGCTGCTGCGGCGAGATCGTAAATGGGGACGTACGGGCGAAACCGTTGACCCGGTGGAGGTGCCGGCAGGACTTTCAACTCCGGCGTCGGTGCGAAGGGCTCTGTGCGCGGTGCCGCCGGAACCACCGGCTGGACGACGGACGGCGGCCCTTCGGTAGTCGGCACGGGCGGACGCTGGTCAGCGGCCGGTGGCCCTTCGGTAGTCGGCGCGGGCGGACGATGGCCGGGGGCTGGTGGCCCTTCGGCGGGCGCGTACCCGGCCGGGCGGTGTCCGAGGGACGCGCCCGGGTGCTGGCCAGCAGGCGCAGTCCCGGCCAGCGGGCTCGGCAGCTGGTCGAGCAGGGCAAGCCAGGGCGGGGCGGGCGGAAGGGCCAGGGCTGAGCGGGATAGTTGGAGCGGGGTAGCCCGAGTGGGTTAACCGGCCAGCGCAGGCCGGCCCGGACCCCGGACGCTCGGAGGAGCACCTCCGAGACCGTTGTGTCGGATGGAATACCGCCCGCGGCCTTCTCGTTACGATCAATTGAGCTAAACGATCACACGGCGGTAGGGACTCGGTTACACGAACGTCGCGCGGCACGGAGCACACCCAAACCTCCCGCGCCGCGCGGAGTGCGGAGAACCGCGCGTCCGCCGCACGGTGGTGCCTTCGAGAAAGGAGGTCTCTATGGATGGAGTCGTCCTCGCCGGACGAATTCTCTTCGCCATTCTCTTCGTCATGTCCGGTTTGAATCATCTCACCCGCTTGTCCATGATGTCGGGCTACGCAAAGAGCCGGGGGCTCCCCGCACCGAAACTCGCGGTCGCCGGTTCCGGAATTGTCATTCTCGCCGGCGGACTGATGGTTGCGCTGGGGATTTACGCAGACCTCGGTTCACTTCTCCTGGCCGCCTTCTTGGTATCGGCCGCGTTCCTCATGCACGCTTTCTGGCGCGAGAAGGACCCGCAGGCGCGTGCGATGGAGCAGGTGCAATTCTCCAAGGACGTCGCCCTCCTCGGCGCAAGCCTCGCCCTCTTCGCCTTTTTCTCTCACGCCGGGTCGAGTCTCGGCCTGACCATTACGGGTCCGCTGTTTCACATCAACTGACGCCGGACCCCCGTCCAGGCCTCCAATCCTTCCGGTTCCGAGGCGCAGCACAGCCTGCGCCTCGGAACAGTGCCCATGTCACCGATCCTTCCATCCGCCCGGTCAATTACAGACCCGCAGCGTTCGGCGTCGCCCGCGTCAATTTCGCGAATTTCTCATGACGCCGACTCCACACGGGTGGCGACCGTCATGCGCAGTCCTCACCGAGGTGTGACGGCCGGTGACGTGCAGTCCCCCACAGGGACGCGCGGCGGCCAAGAATATACGCCGACGGATGCGCGACTGCCGATAATGCGCAATCTTCCACGGGACGCACAGCGACCGGCGATGCGCGGAGGCCACAGACATGCGGCGATAGGCGATACGCCACCGCCTGCCGACGCCGACTCGGCAGCGGTGCCGGCACCTATGTTCCCGCCGAAGCAGTGACGCCACCAAAGAGGTAGCGCTCAAACGTCGGCGCGACCAGAGCAGCGACGTCAGCAGGCGGTGCACTCGCCAACGGCTCAACCGCGACAATGAACCGGGCAAAAACAAGGCCGAGAAAATGCGACCCGACGAGGGTGATGCGCAGCGCCGCGTCCGGGGCATCGAGGAGCCGGGTAAGCGGCGCGACAACCTCGTTGCGCAGAAAATCGCGCATCATCGGGGCAATCGCCGGATCACCGGCGGCCGCCCGCATGACACCGACCATGCGCTCGTATATCGTCGGCTCCGCCAATACTCTCGTCAACACCTCCCGAATGCGCTGACGGGCAGCCCGCCGCGGACCGGCCAGCACCTCACGCAGCACCTCGGCGGGATGCACCGGTAATCCGACCGCGGCAAGAAACAGACCCTGCTTCGATCCAAAATAGTGGGCGATCATTCGCTGATCGACACCGGCATCCGCGGCAATAGCACGCAACGATGCGCGGGTGTAGCCGTCAAGGGCGAACCGATGCCGGGCAGCTTGCAGGATCAGCAGCTGGGTTCTGGGCAGCTTCGCACCGGCATCGATGACGCCTGGCGTGGCTCGCGGACCAGGAAGCGGCCCGCCTGCCGCTGCGGACTGCGCACGGTCCGGTGTTTTTCTGCCGCGAACCACAGTGCCCACCTCCTGTCGCTCTTCCATCATCGATGGTTTGGCCCTGCCACTCGGTCACATCCGGGACCGGCCGACCGCGCCACGGCCGGATCGCCACCAACACCGTGCCGCCAGGTCACACCCGGGACCGGCGAACCGCGACAGGCCGGATCGCGACCGCCGTCCCATGACCCGCGCATGTCCGGGGCCGCCCGGCCGAGCCACAGCCATTGTCACCCTCGGTATTGCACACCGTCCGCGGCGTACGACATCCCATCGCAATCCCCCCGCCTGTGGTATCGGGGCGAGCTGACGCATCCGGTGCGCGACGACTCGATACGCCTGGTCAGTGCCGGTCCGAGGACACGGTAGGGGTTGTGACGTGACACGCCGGATGAACGCCGACGCGTGACCCGCCCACCATCGCGGTCCGACAGGCCGGAGCAACGCCGACGGGCGATTCGCGCCAGTATTACGGCCCGACACGTCCGACGCTCTCGGCACTTGACACGCCCACGACGCCGGGCAAAAATGAACACCGTGACAAATTCAGCAGCCGATGAATTTAAGGACTCGGCCGGCCCGTCCGCCGACGCCATCGAGATCGACGAGCTGACGGTCCGGTTCGGCAGTCGAGATATTCTGCGCAGCATCACCGCGCGGGTGGCTTTCGGCCGGATCACCGGTTTGCTCGGGCCAAGCGGGGCCGGTAAGACCACGCTCATGCGGGTCATTGTCGGCGTCCAGCGGTTCACCGCCGGAGGGGTGCGGGTGTTGGGACGCCCGGCCGGCGCCCCGGAGCTGCGGCATGCCGTTGGTTATGTGACGCAGGCGCCCTCGGTGTATGCCGACCTCACCGTTACAGAGAACCTGCGGTATTTCGCTCGACTCGTCGACGTCGACCAAACCCGCATTGATGACATCCTGACGCTCGTCGACCTCCGGACACAAGCCCACCAGCTCGCCGGCACTCTCTCCGGCGGTCAACTCTCCCGGGCCTCGCTGGCAATCGCCCTTCTTGGCAGGCCGAAACTCCTCGTCCTTGACGAACCGACGGTCGGGCTCGACCCACTGCTGCGCCGCAGCCTCTGGCGTACCTTTCACGACCTGGCCGCCGACGGCGTCACCCTGCTCGTATCGACCCACGTCATGGACGAGGCGGACCGTTGCGACGACCTCATGTTGTTGCGCGACGGTCAGGTACTCGCCGCCGGAACCGGCGTGGAGCTTCGCGAACGTGCCCATGCCGCCACCATCGAAGACGCGTTTCTCACCCTCGCTGGAGCAACCCCATGACGAATCGCCCGATCCGCCGACGACAGACGTCAACCACCGGAACACGTACGGCGGCGAAAGCGGAAGCCGGGCACAACCGAAGCCTTGCCGGCGTCGGCGGTCGGTTCCGCACCGCCTGGCGCAGCGAACGTCCACACGCGGCGGCGGCAATGGCCACGGCGATTCGGGTGGTCAACCAGCTGCGGCGCGACCACCGGACACTTGCCCTGATACTCGTCATGCCACCAGGAATCCTCGCCCTGTTCCGGTACGTCTACGACGCACATCCAGCTATTTTTGCTCGCATCGGCGCGCCGCTGCTCGGGATTTTCCCACTCGTCATCATGTTCGTCGTCACGTCCATCGCGATGCTCCGCGAGCGCCGGACCGGAACCCTCGAACGGCTCATGACACTTCCCATCGCGAAAATCGACATTCTTGCCGGGTACGCACTTGCATTCGGTGCCGTTGCGGTCGTGCAAACCGTCGTTGCCGTGGCAATCGGCGTCGGACTTCTCGACGTACACACCCACGGTCACACGACGGCACTTGCCGCCTTGGCGATTCTCGCCGCACTCTTCGGCATGGCGTTCGGACTTTTCGTCAGCGCCTTCGCGCGCACGGAGTTCCAGGCGGTCCAATTCATGCCCGCGCTGCTCTTTCCGCAACTCATTCTCGGCGGACTCTTTGCGCCGCGGGACGAGTTTCCCCGCGTCCTGGAAATAGTCTCCGACATCCTCCCCTTGAGCTACGTGTACGACGCCGTGGTGCGCGCTCTGGCAGGCGATTCGAGCGGCCTTTTCTGGCGGGACGTCGGAATAATCGCCGGCGCCACTGTGGTCGCGCTCCTGCTGGGCGCGGCGACGCTGCGTCGTCGTACCCGTTAGCCAGCCCAGCCCCGGGAGCCAGGCGGCAAGGTGCGCCGGAGGACGGCCGGCGGGGAGTGCCGTGGGCGTACATGGATTCGAACCATGGACCTCTGCCGTGTGAAGGCAGCGCTCTCCCGCTGAGCTATACGCCCGTCGCGACCGGGCCGCGGCGAATGCCCCGGACACAATCTCCCGGCGAGGCGCTACTTTACACGCCCGCGCCGGTGGATGGGACACCCGTAGGCGCACCGGTGGACGTAACACCGATCGCCCGCACCGGTGGACGTAACACCTGCAGGCGCGCCTCCACGACCCGAGCCGGGGCAAGAGCCGCCGTACTCGCCAGCGCACCGCAAGATCGGCCAGGCAATCCACGCGAAACTGAACCGACGATGCGCCAGTCGCGTGATAATCACCACAGGACAGGGAATGTCCGGAAGGTCGAACCCCGGCCACCGTCGAAAGGACGGCGATCATGAACGCGTCCGTCCACATCATCGAGGTCACCGAGTTCCACCTGCTCCTCGACGGCGATAGCCGCGTCATAACCGCCCGACTCCATTACGACCCAGCCGACCCCTACGTGATCACCGTGCACTTTGACACCGGCGTAACGTGGGTGCTCGGGCGCGATCTCTTGGCGGACGGCCTGCACATGGAGATCGGCGACGGTGACGTGCATCTTCGCCCGGAGGGTGACCAGCTTTTCCTCACCCTGCGTTCGCCGAGCGGCGAGGCGCTCCTTGCCGCTTCCCGATCAGCCATCGCGGGTTTCATGGCGGATACCGAGCGGGTCGTACCGCGAGGGACCGAGCACCTGCGCGTCGATCTCGACAAGGAGCTCGCCCGGCTCCTCCCGTAGCGCCGTCCGGGACGCGGCCGGACGCGCTTCGTGGCCTCGCCCGGCTGCGGTCAGGACGCGACGGGACGCGACCTGGCTGTTGTCGGGACGCGACGGGACGCGGCGCGCCGCACGTCGTGAGCGCGTCCGGCTTCGGACGGTCCGCACGTCGTGAGCCCATCCGGCTTCGGCCGGGACGCATGTCGTGACCTCGCCCAGGTGCTGTCGTGGGGCGCGCCGGGAGCCCCGGCGCCACGGCGCGCGACGCGACCCGTAAGGATGGGCGGGCCGGTTTCCGTCTCGCCGCCGAATCGGTTAGAGTGCAGAACGCAACGGGGTGCAAGCCCCCAACGCGGACGTGGCTCAGTTGGTAGAGCATCACCTTGCCAAGGTGAGGGTCGCGGGTTCGAGTCCCGTCGTCCGCTCGGAGGCGCCCGGACGGCGTCGCAGGGCCGGATGTGATCAGGCCCCCCGGCGGAGTGGCCGAGTGGCTTAGGCAAGGGCCTGCAAAGCCCTGTACGCGGGTTCGATTCCCGCCTCCGCCTCACCTCTCGGCCGGCCCGATCCCACGGGAACCGAGCGGACGCGTCGGGCGCTTAGCTCAGTGGGAGAGCGCTACCTTGACACGGTAGAGGTCGGCAGTTCAATCCTGCCAGCGCCCACCATTTCCGACTGCCGTCGGATGTCAAAGGCAGTCGGACATCGTTACTCATCGCCGCTTCGTAATTGGCAAAGGTGATGACTGCTGCCTTCGCTAAGATATTCGGCTGCGACGGATCAGCCCCGGTGTGCTGAGCATCGCGCAAATCGTGCCGAGCATACCGCCACGTCTTTCACCCGGCGCGTTCATCCCACCTTGGCGCATCCACCGCTGGCGACGACTGTTTCACAGGTCGAGGCGGGCAGGATCTCGACGGAACCGGCCTGGGCGAACGGCGTCATGAATTTCTCGATCTGCTCCTGCTGCGCCGCTTCGGCAATCAGATAGAACGTGTGCTTGTTGTTCGCCACCGCATCAGCCCGAATTGTCACGCCGTAACCGGCGGCGTTCTCCGTCGACAAATGCTGGAGCAGCATCGAGCCCATCGCCGGATCCTGGGCCGGGCACGTCTCCGGCGCGTGTTGGTGAATGACGACGAAAAGTGCCATACGAGCCTCCCCATTCGCTCGGCTGCGCCGAACGACGTTACCGCGACCGGCACGTCGCTACCGCACTGCGGCACATCGACGCTACCGCACGCCGGCTAACCGCTACCCGACGACGTGGGCGAGCCGGCGGAAACCGTGGGCGTCGGCTTGGCACTGCCGGTGGCGTGCGAACTCGGCGTAGGACTCGGCGTCGAACTCGGCGTCGGCGTCGCCGGTCGGGTTGCCGGAGCCGGCGGCACCCAGTGCCGGTTGTTGCTCACCCCTGGGGTCGGGCTGTAGTACCCGAAACCGTCCCCCTCCGCGGCGACGACGTCCGCATCAGAGAGCCGCGGATTCTCATTCGCCGGCAAGGCACTGCCCGCCACCCACTGACTCCACGGCATGTTCCAGTCGGTCCAGCCGTTGCCGCTCTCCAACCCGCGTGGTGTGCCCACAACTTGGACGATGTCACCGCGTTGGGACAGGTTGTAGAACCACTCGGCGTTCGCCGGGCTTACGTTGACGCAGCCGTGGCTGACATTCACCCGACCCTGGTCGGCGACGGACCACGGCGCGGCGTGCACGAATTCCCCGGACCACGAAATCCGCACATTCCAATAGACGACCTCGTAGTAATAATCCGGATCGCCCTTGGGAATCCCGACGGTCGCCGAGTCCATGATGACTTTTTGTGCCTTCTCCAAAACGACGTGCACCCCAGACGTCGTGGGGTATTTGTCCCGCCCCGTGCTCACCGGAATAACCCGCGCCACCTGGCCGTTGATCCGCACCGTCATCATGTGCGTCCTGGCGTCCACCACGCTGATGTGCGAATCGCCGATCGTGAAATGCACCGTGCGGTTCTCGGTGCCCCACACACCGCGACCGGCGTCCACTCCGGCGAGATCCGCGTGCAAGGTCACCTGGTCACCGACCGGCCAGTACACCGTCGGCCGGTAGTGCACCTCGGTGTCGCCGTACCAGTGCCACGCACCAAGAACCGGCATCGACGCCTCGACAGACAAGTGCCGCTCGACCGCCGCTTTGTCCGTCACCGGCGCCGTGAAGTAAATAATGATCGGCATGCCGACCCCGACGGTCTCCCCTTCCAGCGGGGCAATCCGCATCCCGAGAACTTTCGACGGCTGCATGGTCGAGAACGTCGAGCTGAACGTCGCCGCCTGCCCGGCGTCGTCCTCCGCTTCGGCGACCACGTGGTACGTCGTGCCGGGCTGCAGCGCCTCAGCGCTCCGCCAGGTGTGGTGATCGGCGTCCATGCCGCCATCCAGCCGGTGACCGGCGCCGTCCGCCACCGATACGAGCGTCAACGACCCGTGCTGGACGCTCACCGTCACGTCCGCGTTCAGCGGGACGCCGGTCGCCTTGTCCGCCGGCGACACGGTGAAATCCACCGGCAGGGCCGACACGGACGTCCGCGACGTCGGCGCGCTGGTCTGGTTGCCGCCCGCTGCGGCAAGGCCGGCGGGAGCCCGCTGCTGACACCCGCCGAGAGCAGCTGCGGTCGCAATCGCCAGACCGCCGGCAACCAGCAAGCCGAGCAGGCCATGCCGCAACGCGGGACGAACCCGCGACCTCGGCGCGCGATGCTTGGGCAGCACGTCGGCGGGGATGCGGCGGTCACCTCCGCCGATCTCCCAGCCGTCGTCGTGAGGTTGCCCTGTCACTCGCGCGCACTCCGATCGCTGTCCGGACACCGTAGGGCTTCCAGTCTCGCCTACGCCGACCGGTTGCTGCGGCATCACCACCGGCGAATCTGGACATCCTCGAAGCCGGCCGGCACTGCATGAGACGGACCGGCCGCGGGGAAGGTTGCCCGTCGTGTCCAATTCGTTACGTCGGCCCCGCGGGGCGGCCACGTTACGGTGGACAAGCGATTGGTGTCTTCGGGCCGGGCTCCCGCCGGCCGACGACACCGCGGGGGATGACAAAGACCACGATCGGAGGACGCGGACGGATGCCGGAACCGACGACGCAATCCCTCGAGGTCTGGCCGGGCGATCCGTATCCGCTCGGTGCCACGTATGACGGGGCGGGCACGAACTTCGCCGTTTTCTCCGAGGTCGCCGAGCAGATCGAGCTCTGCCTCTTCGACGACGACGGGAATGAGACTCGGGTCACCCTCCCGGAGTACGACGCATTCGTCTGGCACGGCTACCTGCCGGGGATCGGCCCGGGGACACGGTACGGGTTCCGCGTGCACGGCCCCTATGACCCCGCCCGCGGTCTGCGGTGCAATCCGGCGAAACTCCTCCTCGACCCATACGCCAAAGCCATCGACGGGGACATTGACGGTCACGAATCGCTCTTCGGTTACCGATTCGGCGATCCGGCGAGCCGCAACGATGAAGACTCCGCGCCGCACATGATGAAGTCGGTTGTCATCAATCCGTTCTTCGACTGGCGCAATGACCATCCGCTCCGCACGCCGTACCACGAGTCGATCATTTACGAGGCGCACGTGCGCGGCATGACGATGACGCACCCGGAGATTCCCGAGCATTTGCGCGGTACGTACGCCGCGCTCGCGCACCCGGTGATGCTCGACTACCTGTCTTCCCTGGGAGTGACGGCCGTCGAGCTGATGCCGGTGCATCAATTCGTCACCGATACCGCGCTGCGGGAGCGCGGCCTGCGCAATTACTGGGGATACAACACGATCGGCTTCTTTGCCCCGCACAACGGATATTCCGCATCCGGCAGTAGAGGCGAGCAGGTGCAGGAGTTCAAGGCCATGGTCCGCGCCCTGCATGAAGCCGGTATCGAGGTGATCCTGGACGTCGTCTATAACCACACTGCTGAAGGCAATCACCTCGGGCCTACCCTCTCATTCCGCGGCCTGGACAACGCGGCGTATTACCGCCTGGCGGATGACGATCCCAGCCGGTACGTCGACTACACCGGCACCGGTAACAGTTTCAACGCCCGCAATCCGCATGCCTTGCAGCTCATCATGGATTCCCTCCGTTACTGGATTCTCGAGATGCACGTCGACGGGTTCCGGTTCGACCTTGCGTCCGCGTTGGCCCGTGAATTGCACGACGTCGACCGGCTCTCGGCCTTCTTCGACCTCGTACAGCAGGATCCGGTGGTGAGCCAGGTCAAGCTCATCGCCGAGCCGTGGGACGTCGGCGAGGGCGGTTACCAGGTCGGCAATTTCCCGCCGCTGTGGAGCGAGTGGAACGGTAAATACCGCGACACGGTGCGGGATTTCTGGCGCGGTGAGCCGGCGACTCTCGGTGAATTCGCCTCCCGGCTGACCGGCTCCTCGGACCTGTACGCGAGCTCGGGCCGCCGTCCGATGGCGTCCATCAACTTCGTCACCTGCCACGACGGCTTCACCTTGCACGACCTGGTCTCGTACAACGAGAAGCACAACGAGGCCAACGGTGAGGGAAACCGTGACGGCAGCGACGACAATCGGTCATGGAACTGCGGTGTCGAAGGACCCACGGACGACGTGCACATCATCGCGCTTCGGGAGCAACAAAAGCGCAATTTCCTCACGACGCTCCTGCTCTCGCAGGGCGTTCCCATGATTCTGCACGGGGACGAGTTCGGGCGAACCCAACGGGGCAACAACAACGCCTACTGCCAGGACAACGAAATCTCCTGGATGGATTGGCGGCTCGCAGTCGAGCACGAGGTGCAACTCAGCTTCACCCGAAAGCTCACCACGTTCCGGAAAGAACACCCGGTCTTCCGCCGGCGGCGGTTCTTCGACGGCAAGCCGGTTCCGCATGTCGCCGGCGAGGCACTGCCGGATATCGCCTGGTTCACCCCGGCCGCGGCGCTGATGACCGAGACGGACTGGGAGACCGGGTATGCCAAGAGCCTGACCGTCTTCGTCAACGGCGATGCGATCCCGTCACCCGACCGCCGCGGCCAGCCGGTGCGGGACGATTCCTTCCTGTTGCTGTTCAACGCCGACGCGAACGACCTCGAATTCCGCCTTCCCGACGAGGAGTACGGCCAGCGATGGGAGGCCGTCATCGACACCACCGATCCCCTGCTCATCGATCCCCCGACGTACAAGGCACAGGCGGCGGTCACCGTGCCGGCTCGATGCGTTCTGGTGCTGCGCCGTGTCCTCTAACGCCGATTCGACACGTCGTCGCGGTCGGACCCCCACCGCCACCTACCGGATTCAGCTGCGGCCGGATTTCGGGTTCGCCGACGTCGCCGCGCTGGCTTCATATTTTGCCGACCTCGGTGTCAGCCACGTCTACCTCTCCCCGGTCTTGGAGGCGGTACCCGGTTCCACGCACGGGTACGACGTCATCGATCCGACCCGATTGCGTCAGGAGTTCGGCGGCGAGGCCGCATTCACCGCGATGCGCGAGGCGCTCGCCGCGGCCGGCGTCGGGATCGTGGTGGACATCGTGCCAAACCACCTGGCGATTCCGGTGCCGGAGTGGCAAAATCCCGCGTTCTGGTCGGTGCTGCGGGAAGGCCGGCACTCGCCGTTCGCGGCATGGTTTGACATCGACTGGGACGCCGGCGACGGCCGGATCGTCTTACCGTTCCTCGACGGGCCATTGACCGAGAACCTCGGTCATTTCTCGGTCGTCACCGACGACGAGCACGGCGCAATGCTCGCCTACTATGACCATCGGTTCCCCCTTGCCGCCGGCACCGAACAGTTGCCCGTTGCCGAGGCGCTGGACCGTCAGCATTACCGGCTCATCGACTGGCGCGCCGGCCCGCAGGAGCGGAATTACCGGCGCTTCGTGGACATCGATCAGCTGATCGCCGTCCGGGTGGACGATCCAACGGTGTGGGATGCGACGCACGCCGTCATCGTCGACCTCGCCTGCCGCGAGCTGATTGACGGGCTCCGCATCGACCACATCGACGGGCTGCACGATCCGGCCGGATACCTCCGGCGACTGCAGAACGTGACCGGAGTGGACTGGGTCGTGGCCGAGAAAATCCTCACGCTGAACGAAGAACTCCCGGCCGACTGGCCGATCGCCGGGACCACCGGATACGACGCCCTGGCGGTGCTGAACGGCCTGCTCATCGATCCCGACGGTTATCGGCGGATTCGCCGGTGCTACGCCGACCTTGCGCACATGACGGCCGAACGCACCGAGGTCGTCACCGAGAGCAAACGGGCGGCGCTTGCGGCTTTTGCCGGCGATATCGAGCGATTGGCCGACGCGCTCTCCGGTGAAGCCGGCTGTGCGCCTGCCGTCGCGCGGGACCTCCTGCACCGGATCCTCCTGGACCTGCCCGTGTACCGGCCCTATCCGAGCGACCCGACCAGCATGACAGCGCTGCACGCCGCGGTCCGTCAAGCGGTGGGCGCACACGCTGATGCGGCGGACTGCGCCCGGTTCCTGGCGGCGGCGGTCCGCGACGGCCGGCCGGTCGGGGCGCGTTTTGGTCAGCTTGCCGCCGGGGTTTACGCCAAGGGCGTGGAAGACACCGCCTTCTACCGGGACATCGCTCTCCTCGCCGTGAACGAGGTGGGGTGCGATCCACGTCGTCCGAGTTGCTCGGTCGCCGAATTCCACGACTTCATGGCCCGGCTGGAAGCGCACCATCCGACGACGATGACGACGCTCTCGACGCACGACACCAAGCGGTCGGAGGATGTCCGGGCCCGGCTCGCCGTCCTCTCCGAGCTTCCCGAGGAGTGGGACACCTGTGTCCGCCGGCTCAGCACGCTCTCAACCGCGTTGGGCTGCCCCGACGAGCACGCCGCATACCTCGTCGTCCAGACCTTGGTCGGCGCGTGGCCGCTCGACCTGCGTCGCACCGCAACCTACGTGCGCAAGGCACTCCGGGAAGCAAAACGGGCCACCTCATGGCAGCATCCGAATGCCCGGTATGAATCCGCGGTGGCGTCATACCTCGACGCGGTCTTCGCGTCGGCCGATTTTCTCGGCCGCATCGAGGAATTCGTCAACCGGCTCGCCCCGTACGGGCGCGCCAACAGCCTGAGCCAGAAACTCCTCCAGCTCACGATGCCCGGCGTCCCGGACGTGTACCAAGGGTGTGAACGCACCTCGCTCCGGCTCGTCGACCCCGATAATCGGGCGCCGGTGGACTTTGCCGCGTGCCGGGCGGCATTGGACGAATTCCTCGACCCGAAAGTGCGGCTTACGGCCACCGTGTTGCGGCTTCGCCGACGGCATCCGGAATGGTTCACCGGCTACCATCCGCTCGTCGCGGACGGCCCGGCGGCCGACCATCTGGTCGCGTTTCACCGCGACGGTCCGGTCGTGACAGTGGCCGGACGGCTCACCGCACGCCTTCGCGCCGCCGGCGGCTGGCGCGAGACGACGGTGCACATCCCCGCCGGAACGTGGGTCGATGCGCTCTCCGGGCGGGAATGTGACGGTGGAGAACACGCAGTAGGGAGCCTGCTGGGCGCCGCCCCGGTTGCGCTTCTCGTCCCGGCAGTGGAGGTCACGGCATGAGACCCCGGGTCTGGGCACCGAACGTCAGCCAGGTCGAGCTGGTGACTTTCCGCGACCCGCAACCGGCCGTGACGCCGATGCAGCGGCGTGACGACGGCTGGTGGGAGACCGCCGACGCTCTCTCGCCCGGGGACCGGTACAGCTTCCGCCTCGACGGCAACGACGTGTTGCCGGATCCACGGTCCCGGTGGCAACCCGACGGCGTGCACGGCCCAAGCGGCGTACCGGACCTGCCGCCGGCCCGGCCGTGGCGCGGGCGTCCGATCGTCGGCAGCGTTATTTACGAATTGCACATCGGCACGTTCACACAAGCGGGAACATTCGACGCCGCCGTCGAGCGTCTCGATTATCTCGTCGACCTCGGCGTCGATACGGTGGAAATCCTTCCGGTTGCGGCATTTCCCGGCCACCACGGCTGGGGGTACGACGGGGTGTTCCCGTTCGCCGTTTACGAACCGTACGGCGGGCCCGCCGGGATGCGGCGTTTCGTCGACGCCTGCCACGCCAAGGGGCTCGCCGTCGTCCTCGACGTCGTGTACAACCACCTCGGCCCGGACGGCAATGTGCTCGGACGATTCGGGCCGTATTTCACCGACACGTATCGGACGCCGTGGGGACCAGCGTTGAATGTCGACGCAGCCGAATCCGACGACGTCCGGCGATATGTCATCGACAATGCGTTGTGGTGGTTGGAGGACGTCGGTGTCGACGGTCTCCGGTTGGACGCCGTGCACGCGATCGTCGACCTCTCGGCCACCCACATTCTCGAAGAGCTTGCCGTCAACGTTTCCCGTGCGGCGCAGCGATCCGGCCGTCCGCTGCAGCTCATCGCCGAATCGGACCGGAACGACCCCCGGCTCCTCACACCGCGCGGCGACGGCGGATACGGCCTGGACGCGCAGTGGAGTGACGATTTTCACCATGCGCTGCACGTCACGCTCACCGGTGAGACCAGCGGTTACTACGGGGATTTCCGCGGACCCGCCGACGTCGCGGCGGCCCTGACGCACGGCTACGTCTACACCGGGCAGTACTCCCCCTATCGACGACGGCGGCACGGTCGGCCGCTCCCGCCGGACACGTCCGCGCACCAGCTCCTCGGGTATGCCCAGACACACGACCAGGTTGGCAACCGGGCGCGCGGTGAACGATTGTGCCATCTTGTATCGGTCGAGCGGGCGCGGATCGCCGCCGCACTCGTCCTCACCGCACCGTTCACTCCCATGCTTTTCATGGGTGAAGAGTGGGCGGCCGGCACCCCATGGCAGTACTTCACCGACCACCAGGATCCGAATCTGGCCCGGGCGGTCCGGGAGGGACGCCGGGCGGAATTCGCCGCATTCGGTTGGTCGCCGGATGACGTCCCGGATCCGCAGGATCCGGAGACTTTTCACCGCAGCATCCTGAACTGGTCGGAGCTGGCCGATACCTCGCATCGCGAGATGCTGGAGTGGTACCGGACGCTCATTGCGCTGCGCCGCGCCGAGCCGGCACTCCGCGATCCGCACTTCGCCGACGCATCCTGGGACGGGGCGACCCAGATCCTGCGCATCCAGCGCGGTGACATCGTCGTCGCCGTCAATCTCGGCGACAAGCCCATGCGGATCGCGCTTCCGGTACGCGACGTTCTCCTGTCATCCGGCGACGTCGACGCGACCGGGGCGGACCTTCACCTGCCGCCGCTTGCGGTTGCGATTGCCCGCACCACCCAGCGGGGAGAAATGCCGTGATGTCCGCGCCGCAATTCCGTCAGCTCTACCCGGCGTCCGATGACGTGCCCGACGTCCCTGCCTGCTACGCGTACCCCGACGAGCGGTGGCTGCGCGGCAATATGATTGCCAGCCTGGACGGCGCGGCCACCGTTGATGGTCGTGCCGGGCCGCTGGGAAATACCGCCGACCAGTGGATGCTCGCCCTGCTGCGCGCACTGGCGGACGTCGTCCTCGTCGGTGCGGCGACCGCAGAGATTGAAGGGTACCGGCCGATCCAGATTCGGGAGGAATTCGCTTCTTTACGCCGTGACCGGCCTTCTCCAGTGACCGCGATCGTCTCCCGCACGCTGCGGCTCGATGTCACGGGCCGGCTCTTCACCTCTGGAGCACGACCCCTGGTCATCACGTGCACATCCGCGCCAGCACGGGCCCGGCACCAGCTCGCCGACGTCGCCGACATCGTCGTTGCCGGCGACGAAACCGTCGATCTGCACCACGCCGTTCGCGAATTGGCCGACCGCGGTCACCGGCGGTTGCTCTGCGAGGGCGGGCCCCGCCTTCTCGCAGCCCTTGCCGCCGAGGACCTGCTCGACGAGCTCTGCCTGACCATCTCCCCGCTCCTCGTCGCCGGTTCCGCGCCGCGAATTCTCGACGGTACCGCCATCACACCGCGTCGGATGCGGCTCGCGCACCTGCTGATGGACGCCGACGGGCTGCTGTACACCCGCTACGTCCGACGCCGTGACCGGGAGAGGAACCGGCCGTGAATCTTCCGGTCTCACCGCCGGTCGAGCCGATGCTCGCCCGCCTTGCCCCGAGCATTCCACCGGGCATGCATTACGAACCGAAATGGGACGGCTTTCGGTGCATCATTTTCCGGGACGGCGACGAGGTGGTGTTCGGCAGCCGTACCGGCCGACCCCTGGAGCGATATTTTCCCGAGCTCGCGGACGGCGCACGCCGGGAATTGCCGGCCCGATGCGTCATTGACGGGGAAATCGTCGTCCTGACCGACGGCCGGGTCGATTTCGGCACGCTGCAACAACGCATCCATCCGGCGGCTTCCCGAATCCGGGCGCTCGCCGATGCCTCCCCCGCGGTCGTCGTCGTCTTCGACTTGCTCGCGACAGCTGATACGGCGATGCTCACGCGGACCTTTCATGAGCGGCGGGCCCGGCTCGTGGAGCTCCTTGCCGGCAGCGGGTTTCCCTTCCTGCTCACTCCGGCCACTGACGACCACGCCCGGGCGGCGTACTGGTTCGCCGCGCTGGAAGGCGCCGGCCTTGACGGCATCGTCGCCAAACCCTTCGACCTGCGTTACCAGCCGGGGAAACGGGTGATGGTGAAAATCAAACACGAGCGAACCGCCGACTGCGTGGTCGCCGGCATGCGGCCGTATCGCGGCGGCAGTGGTGTCGGGTCGCTCCTGCTCGGGCTGTATGACGACGCCGGGGTCCTGCAGTACGTGGGGGTCTGCGGCGCATTCGCCGCCTCCTCCCGGACGGCACTCGCCACGGAACTGTCGCCGCTGGTCACCGAGATCACCGATCACCCCTGGGGAGCAGGGCACGGCCGGGTACCGGGTACGCCGAATCGATGGAACTCCGGAGAGAACCTGGACTGGGTTCCGCTGCGGCCGGAGCGGGTCTGTGAGGTGGCCTACGACTTTCTGGACGGCGCCCGGTTCCGTCACACCGCGCAGTTTCGGCGCTGGCGGCCGGACCGGACCCCGGAATCCTGCCGTTTCGACCAATTCGAGGCGCCCGAACCGATCGACCTCGCCGCGGCCCTCGATCTCCCGCCTGCAGACCGATGCCGGCCGCGGCCCCAGCCGGCTGGGCCATAGAATCGCCGCGAATCACCTGCTGAGCGCCGCGAAGGGACCGCCATGACCCCCCCACCGCAGCCAGCCGGCGACTGGGTCGTCGTCGGCCTCGACAACGGGGGCACGGCCAACAACGCAACTGTCCTCACGGGCGACGGCCGGTTCCTGGTGGACGCCCTGGTGGAGAGTCCAAGCCGGGTGACGGAGGGACCGACGGCTGCGCTGCAGGCCCTGCTGGCGGCGTACCACGACATTCTCGCCCGGACCGGCTGTTCGGAGGGGCAGGTCCGCGCAGTCGGCCTGGACAGCCCAGGCCCGGCAAGCGCCGACGGCGTGATTTCCCGGGTCGGGGCAACGAATTTCGGTCATCCGGATTGGCGGGGATTCGATTTTCGCGGCGAACTCGAGAAGCTTCTCGGCGTCCCAGTGATTTATCACAATGACGGCAATGCCGCGGCGCTATACGCGCACCGCATGTTCTTCGGTGACGAGGCGCCGATCCGATCGTCGGTCTCGGCCATCGTCGGCACCGGTCTGGGCGGCGGGATCATCGTCTCCGGGGCGGTGATCCGTGGAGCCGCCGGGATGGCCGGCGAACTCGGCCACGTCCACATTCCGCTCGACGGCATTCTGGCCGACGGCCAACCGGTACCCCGGTGCAACTGCGGCTTTCGTGCGGACGCCGAGAGCATCGCCAGCCTCAGCGCCATCGAGCGGAACCTGCTGCCGTTCTGGCTCTCCCGGTACCCCGGCCACGCCCTGGCCGCCCTGCCGATCCGACAGGCGGCCCGTGAAGTCCGCCGCCTTGCCGAGCAGGGGGATCCGTTGGCGCTCGATATCTTCCGGCAGCAGGCGGCGGCGATCGGCCGGCTCTTCACCATCCTGGCGAACGTCATCGACCCGGACGCCTACTTTATCGGTGGCGGCGTCGTCCAGGCCACCGAACAGTTCCGTGAATGGTTCCTCGCCCAGGTCAGGGCGGAGACCCGGCTCCGTCCCGAGCAGCAGGAGACGGCCGCCTTCGCGCTCACCCCCGACCTGGACATGGCAGGGGCCCGCGGGGTCGCCATGGCGGCGCGGGACGCCGTCCTCGCCGGCCGCTGACCCGCCGCCGCCGATCCTGGGTCGGATCTCCGCCTCTGGGCCGGCTAGTGGACCGGCCGGGCGCCGCGGGCCCGGCTTGGCTGGACACGCACCGGTTCCCCCGGCATTTTCGGGAAATTCGGCGGATAAGGGGCGTCACCGAGGCCGCGGTCGCGGACATCGCGGTCGGCCATCTCCAACAACGGCGAGAGGTCATGGGCAATGTCGTCGATCGTCCGGTGCAGGTCGCCAATGGCCGCGAACCGCTCGGGAACGGTCGCGATGGTGAAATCGTCCGGTTCGGCGTCGTCCAGCTCCGCCCAGCTGATGGGTGTTGACACGGTGGCGCGCGGATTGGCCCGCACGCTGTAGGCGGCGGCGATGGTGCGGTCCCGCGCATTCTGGTTGAAATCCAGGAAGATTCTCGCGCCGCGCTCCTCTTTCCACCACGCGCTTGTCGCCAGCTGCGGTGCACGTCGTTCGATTTCCCGTGCGAACGCAAGCGCGGCGCGTCGTACCGCGACGAAATCCCACTCCGGCCGAATCCGCACCAAGACGTGCAGGCCGCGACCGCCGGACGTCTTGGGAAAACCCCGGTACCCGAGTTCATCGAGCAGCTCATGAACCAGTCGCCCGACCGCACGCACCTCGGCGAATCCCGTACCCGGCTGTGGGTCAAGGTCGATGCGGAGCTCGTCCGGATGCTCGGTGTCGGGACGCCGTGACGGCCACGGATGAAAGACGATCGTCCCCATATTGACCGCCCAAATCACGGCAGCGAAATCGATAACGCACAATTCGTCCGCTTGCCGGCCGCTCGGAAACTGCACTCTGGCGGTTTGAATCCAGTCGGGGCGTGACGCCGGGACCCGCTTCTGGAAAATCATCTTTCCGTCAACGCCGTCCGGAAAGCGCTGCAACGTGCAAGGCCGTTCGTACAACGCCCGCACGATGCCGTCGCCGACGGCGAGGTAATACCGGACAAGGTCGAGCTTGGTCGCGCCGAGCGCCGGAAAATACAGCTTGCCGGGATGGGATATCCGTACGGTCCGGCCGCCTACGGTGAGCTCCACCGCGTCACTCATGAGCTGACGGTACCCTCGGCGGCCTACCGCAGCACCGGGAGACGCAGGCCGCGGTCGCCGCGCGGGGTGTCACAGTGCCGGACGCGGTAGGGTCGGGGTGTGGAACGCATCATCCGCTCCGAGGCCGAGTGGCGCGCTCAGCTCAGCCCCGCGGAATATGCCGTCCTGCGCGAGGCGGCCACCGAGCCGCCGTTCAGCGGCGAGTACGTGAACACGACGACACCCGGTGTCTACGTCTGCCGGGCGTGCGGTGCCGAATTGTTCCGCAGCGAAACGAAATTCGACTCCCACTGCGGGTGGCCGTCGTTCTACGCGCCGCAGGACACCGACGCCGTCGAACTGTTACCCGACCACAGCCACGGCATGATCCGGACCGAGGTCCGCTGCCGGCGCTGCGGGTCTCATCTCGGTCACGTCTTCCACGGCGAGGGTTATCCGACGCCGACCGACGACCGTTACTGCATCAACTCCATCGCGCTGCGCCTCGTCCCGGAGGATTGACCGCATTACGGCAACGCGGCGATGATTTCCGCCACCGGACGCCGGGGACCGGTGAAGAACGGTGTTTCCAACCGGGTGTGCCGGCGCGCCCGGGCCTCACGCAGCCGGCGCATGAGATCCACGATCCGGTGCAGCTCATCCGCCTCGAATGCAAGCAGGAATTCGTAATCGCCCAGTGCAAATGCGGCCACCGTGTTCGCCAGCACGTCCGGGTACTCCCGGCCCATCCGGCCATGTTCGGCGAGCATGTCCGCCCGGTACGCCGCCGGCAGCAGATACCATTCGTGGTCGCGGTTGTACGGGTAGACGCAGACATATTTCTTGGGCGCCTCACCGGCAAGAAAGGCCGGAATATGCGCCTTGTTGAATTCGGCCTCCCGATGCACGCCGATCGCCGTCCATGCCGGTTCGCACGCCTGGCCGAACGCCGTCCGGCGCAACCGTTGGTAGGCGTCCTGCAACGCCTCCGCCTCGCCGCCGATCCACCAGATGAGCACGTCAGCGTCGGCCCGGAAACCGCTGATGTCGTACACACCGCGGGTGGTGACCCCTTTGCCGGCCGCCTCCGCGAGCAGATTCTCCACTTCCGCCGAGACATGCGATCGATCCAGGTCGGCCAGGGCGCCCGGGCGGCCGCGAAGCACGGCGTACATCACATACGTTGTCTGCTGGTCTGCTGTGCTCTGCTGGGCTGTCACAGGCCCATTCTCATCCAGCCGTTCGCGACACCGACCGCGGCCCGGTCAGCGACGCCACCGCCCGCTGCGCGCCCGCGATGCACGCCGGAATGCCGACACCGTCATACGCCGCGCCGCAGAGCGCAAAACCGGGCAGCCGAGCCGCGGCGCTGCGGATGCGGGCGACACGGGCGGCATGGCCGACGTCGTACTGCGGGAGTGCGCCGGCCCACCGGGTGACGATCGAATCGATCGGTTGCGCCCGCAGCCTAACGATCGCGCCCAGGTCAGCGAGCACGCCGGCGACGAGCTCGGCGTCGTCACGCTGCAGGTCGGCGGTGTCACCGAACCGGCCGATCGAACAGCGGACGACGGCAACGTCCGAACCGGCGTACCAGGGCCATTTCACTGACGAGAACGTGGCCGCCTTGACGAGCCGCCGTTCCACCGCCGGAACCAAGAATCCGCTTCCGGCAGGCAGATTCACCTGATCCGCCGGGAAGGCCAGCGTGACGACGGCGACGCTGGCGTACTCAATCCCGGCCAGTTCAGCCGCAAGACCCCCGGCCTCCGGCCCGAGCATCCGGGCGGCCGCCGGCGCCGGCACGGCAACCACCACGCCATCCGCGTCCACCGCCTCCGGCGCGCTCGCCGGCCCGACGTCGCACCGCCAACCCGTCGGCGTGCGCCGCAACACCCGGACCATCGCCGAGGTCCGCAGCTCGACGCCGTCCGCGCGCAACACGTCGACGAGCGCCTCGCCGAGCCGGGCCACGCCGCCGGGAATCCCGGCGAAGACTGGGTCGGCGCCACCCGGCGGCGGCAGGTCCCGCAGGCCGCGCAGGAGCGAGCCGCGATCGAGGACGTCGACCAGCTGCGGCAGGGTGGCCCGCAGGGAGAGCCGGTCGGCACGCCCGGCGTACACCCCGCCGAGGAGCGGTTCAACCAGCCGGTCGACGACACCACGGCCGAGCCGGATCCCGATCCCGCGGGCGACGGGGACGTCGTCACCGACCGGAGTCGGGGGCAGGAGGAGGTCGGCGGCTGCCCGCAGGACGGCGGTCGGCGGCACGATCCCGGTAGCGGCAAGGCTGCGAAGGCTCCGCGGCACGCCCATGACATGGCCGGCCGGTAGCGGCCGGAGCCGGCCACGGGAGTAGACCGCAGCCTGGGTGGTCGCCGGCGGAACGAGCTCGCCACCAAGACCCACCTCGCGCGCGAGATCGACCGCTTCCGGACGCCGTGCCAGCAACGCCTCAGCCCCAAGGTCCGTGCTCACACCGGCCACCTCGGCGCGGAGCAGCTTGCCGCCGAACCGTTTCGACCCTTCCAGGACGGTGACGGAGAATCCGCGGCGCCGGGCGTAGAAGGCTGCGCTCAGCCCGGCGATGCCGCCGCCGACGACGACGATCCGCGCGGTCACCCGGCCGCCTCCGCCGCAGGATGTTCCGACCCGAACCGATCCACCGCAGTCGGCACCCCGCGCGCGGACCGGTCAGCACTCCACGCGTGCACGAAGTCGACGATCGCGGCAAGCACCCCGGGGTCAGTGGACGGGAGCACCCCGTGCCCGAGATTGAAGATGTGACCGCGGGCGGCCCGACCACGGATGAGCACGTCACGGACCGCGGCTTCCAGCACCGGCCACGGCGCAAAGACAACGGCCGGGTCAAGGTTTCCCTGGACGACGGCGTCCGCGCCGATGCGCCGGGCCGCAACGTCGAGGGGAACCCGCCAGTCCACGCCGACGACGTCCGCACCCACCGCCCTAAATTGCGGCAGCAATTCTCCGGTTCCGACGCCGAAATGGATGCGCGGCACGGGCAGGCCGGCGAGGAGTTTCCCGCTGTGCGGCGCGACGTAGCGGCGGTAATCGTCGGGGTGCAGTGCACCGGCCCAGGAATCGAATACCTGGACGACGCTCACACCCGCGTCGATTTGCGCGAGGAGAAATTCGCGGGAGATATCAGCAAGCCGGTCCAACAGGGCATGCCACGTCGCCGGATCCGAGTACATGAGGGCCTTGGTCACCGCGTGGTCCCGGGACGGGCCGCCCTCGACAAGATAGCTGGCAAGGGTGAACGGCGCGCCGGCGAATCCGATCAACGGAATTCCGGCAAGCTCGCCGACGAGAAGACGCACCGCCTCGACGATCGGTGTCATCGACCCGCGGTCCAACGGGCGGATTCGAGCGACGTCCGCCGCCCTGCGGACCGGTTGGTCGAACACCGGGCCGACTCCGGGCTCGATGCGCAGGGAAACACCGCTCAACGCCAACGGCACGGTGATGTCGCTGAAGAGGATGGCGGCGTCGACTCGGTATCGGCGAACGGGCTGGAGGGTGAGCTCGACAATCAGGTCGCGGTCGAGGCAGGCCTGCAGCATGGGAGTCTCCCCCCGGGCGGCTCGGTACTCCGGCAGGGCGCGACCGGCCTGCCGCATGAACCAGACCGGTGTCACCGGCGCCGGTTCGCCACGACAGACCCGGAGCAATGCGCCGTCGCTGCGGGGGAGGACGTCAGCCACGGACCCATCGTCGCACGGGCCGTGGCAGCCGCCCGCCGATGGGAACCACGCGGATCATCCCGCGGCAAGCAGCGGGATTCCGGCCAACACCAGGACAATGCCGGTCGTCTGGATGTGACGCAGCCGTTCGCCGTCCAGGAACCGGGCGAGCAGCACGGTA
The DNA here is from genome assembly GCF_000015025.1 of Acidothermus cellulolyticus 11B. Classification (GTDB taxonomy): domain Bacteria; phylum Actinomycetota; class Actinomycetes; order Acidothermales; family Acidothermaceae; genus Acidothermus; species Acidothermus cellulolyticus. Next base: position 1,541,553 of record NC_008578.1, read on the forward strand.
ACCGCCGGGTACAGCGACGCGAGAACGGCGACGACGCTCATCAGCCCGGAACGGCTTGCCACGGCGTACAGGCCGTTCCCCGCGACATCCGCGCATCCGACAAACAGAACGCGGGTGACGTCCCCCATCGGCCACCCGCGCACCGGCATCCGCGGCCTGCGTGACCGCACACGGAAAAACCCAACACCAGCGAGAAAGAGAACGACGCTGGTGAGGCGCATGATGAGCAGCGTCATCACGACGCTGGTTTTCGCCCCGCCGGCAAGGAGAACGAACACCGTGCCGAAGCATCCGCCGGCCAGTGCGGCCAGCAGAATCGGCCTGCGCGTCCCCCCGCTCCGCAGCTCCGGACCCCCGGCGAGGATCACACCGACCACCGCTGCGGCAATCCCGAGAATCTGAGCCGCCGACGGCGCTTCGCCGCGCGCAATACCCACAATGACCGGGATGCCAGCACCCGCGCCGGCAATCGGGGCAACCACACCCATCGTCCCGGTGGCCAGCGCCCGGTAGAACGCGCCAAGCCCGAGCAGCCCGACCACGCCGGCGGCCAACGCCCACGGGAGATAGCCAAGCGGGCTGGTGAATGCGCCGGAAGCGGCGGCGATCGGCAGCAAGACGGCGGCGCCGATCGCGTACGCCAGCGCGACGACCACCAGCGGCTGATGCCGGCGGCTCACCACTCCGCCGACGTAATCGGAGCATCCCCACGTGACACTGGCGAAGAGCGCGAGAAAAGCCGCCATGGTGCAAGCCTGTCAGAGCAGGTCGCCCGTCACGCCACCGGTGGTGACGGAACCCACGATCGAGGCTCGTCAGGGCTGGGACGGCGCAGCGGGCCGGACCTGCGGCCGGTCAGGAACCTGCCGACGCCGGTGCCGGCCGGCGCGACGCGGATCGCAGGGTACTGAGAAGTCTCAACCGAACGCCGCTGTGGAGAGCCGCAACCTGGTATATCCGCGACGCCAGCGTCAACGCCAGCCCGCTGAAGAGAACCGCAGCCAGGAGAGCCAACCCCACCTGCCAACCGGGCACATGTCCGGCGAAAATGCGCTGCGGCATCGCAACGGTGCAGAGCACCGGAAGGAACGAGGCGACCGTCACGGCCGCACCTTTGCCGATGAGGGCGAAAATATAGGTCGCGATAACGAGAAGTTGGATGGGCATCGTCGCCGCAGGAACATCGGGAATTCGGGACGCCAACGCGCCGAGCCCGGCGAAGAGGAACGCGACGGTGGTGAAACCCACCAGGTAGAACAGGAGAAACCAGCCGCCGGACCGAAGAATCGCGTCCAGATGCGGGATGCCGCCGACGGCCGCCGCCGCGGCCGCGGCTGCTGCGGCGTACAGCGTCATCTGTGCAAAGGCGACGGCGACGTTTCCGACGATTTTCCCTGCCAGCAAAGCGCGTGCCGGTATCGCCGCCAGCAGCACCTCGACGACCCGCGACTCTTTCTCCTCGGCCGCTCCGGTGGACATCGCGGTGCCGAAGAGCTGGCACGAGACGAAGAACAGCACACCGAAAGCGGCTGCAATGACGCGATCCGCGGCCTGGTCCTGGCGCTGCGGGACGAGCGCGACCGGGGTCACCCGGCTCGCGGCAATGAGTGCGTTCGGGGCAAGACCGGCCCGCACGGCGGCGTCCTGCAGGACGCCCCGTTGGACCGCCTGCGTCAGGTAGGCGACGAGCGTGGCGCTGGGCGTACGTTTCGCCACGACCAGCCAGCCCGAGCCGTCGCGTGGCGGCACGAGCGCCGCGTCGATGCGCCCGGATCGGACGGCGGCTTCCGCCGACTGGCGATCGGAGAATTCCTGCTCCCGAATGACAATGGTGCCGTGCCGGCCGGCCACGGTCTGCACAATTGCCGAGGCATCCGCCGAAACGGCACCCACTCGGTACGTCGTCACCCGATTGGTAAGGAAATGCACGGCGATAATGCCGCCCAGCACCGCGAGCAGCGTGATGCCGGTGGAGACCCGAACCGCCATGCTCGTCGCGGAAACCCGGATTTCGCGGCCGGCGACCAGCGGCCACGCCGCGCGGCGAAACGCGCGCCGGAACCGGCGTATCATCGCGTCACCTCCTGATAAATCTCAGAGAGGGGCCGGATCACCTCGGCAAAATGCGTCACCGGCCCGGATTGCAGCGCCCGTTGCAGCACCGCCTGCGCCCGTTGCGGCGTCTCGGGGATGAACACCACCCGGTCCGCTGTCTTCTCGGTGACGGTAATACCGGGCATTTCGTGGATCCATTCACCGACAGCCGGGGCATCCAACCGCATCAGCGGGGCGTGCCGGGCGCGGAGTGCGTCAGCCGAACCGGCTGCGACGATCCTTCCGGCCGAAATAATGACGATCTGATCGCAGAGCCGTTCGACGAGATCGAGCTGGTGACTGGAGAACAGCACCGGCACACCCTCAGCCGCTGCGGATCGTACCAGGCCGGCCATCGCATGGACGGCGTCCGGATCCAGCCCGGAGAACGGTTCGTCGAGAATCAGCGCTCGGGGCCGATGCATCAAGGCGACGGCGATTTGCACCCGCTGCTGATTGCCCAGGGAAAGCTGCTCGAGTTTATCCCCGGCGCGGGACGTGAGGCCAAAAATGTCGAGCAATTCATCGGCGCGTTGCGCCGCCTGTCGTTTCGACATCCCATGCAGCCGGCCGAAATACAGCAATTGTTCGCGGACCGGCTGCTTGCGGTACAGGCCGCGTTCCTCCGGCATGTAGCCGAAGGTGCGCTGCTCCTCGAGGCGGAGCGGTGCGCCGTCCCAGAGCAAGGCGCCGGAGTCGTACGGAACCAGTCCCATGACAATGCGCATCGTCGTCGTCTTACCGGCGCCGTTGGCTCCAACAAATCCGGTGATCTCCCCAGGGCGCAGCGTCATCGATACGGCGTCCAGCACCCGGCGCGGGCCGAACGCTTTGGTGATACTGCGCAGCTCGAGCATGGCCCCGCCTTCCGCGCCGAGCGACGTCCGGTCTTCTCACCTGACGAATCCCGGATGATCGTACCGAGCGGACGGAACCGACCCCGGAGGCGCGGCGGGCCCTGCGGACGACGGGCGACACGGCGGGCGGATCCGCTGAACAAACCCGTCGTCGTCCTACGCTGCCAGGGTGGCGAGTCGGCAACGGCCGTCGGAGCCGCCGGAGGCATTTGCGCGCGCGATCGCCGGGTTGCGCGCTGTGCGGTTGCGTCCGGAAATCCGGCTCGCCGAAGCACCGGCGCCGCAGCGGCTCGCGCCGTTCGCCCTCGCGTTCACCGGTGACATTGACGCGGCCGGCGAGGAGCTCGCCACCGGTCGGTTCGTCGTCCTGCACAATCCGGCGGGCGAAGAGACCTGGCAGGGCGACACCCGCGTCGTCGTGTACGTCCGGGCCCTGCTCGAACCGGAGATGGCCAACGATCCGTTCCTCCCCGCGGTGGCGTGGACCTGGCTCACGGAAGCCCTCACGCACCGGTTCGAGCCGGCCATGCCGGTTGCATTGGGCGGCACGGTGACCCGCGTCCTGTCGGAGTCGTTCGGGACGATGAGCAGCAGGCCGCCGAGCGCGCACGTCGAGCTTCGGGCATCGTGGACGCCGTCCGGTGACCTCACCGCTCATCTCGAGGCGTGGGGCGAAGTGCTCGCCTCGGCCGCCGGGCTGCCGCCATTGCCGCCCGGAGTAGCCGTTCTCCCCCCACCGGGCGATGCCCGGCGGACCGCCGCGACCCGGCCGCCGCGGCGGCGCTGAGCCGGGTGACGACCCGACGCCGATCCGGGTTACTGAACCGGGTTACGACGACGGCACGGGCTCGCTCCGCCGATTGCTCGGCGCAAGCGGCCCGCTCGGCGCCCCGCGCGGCATCCGCAGGGTGAGCGTCGTCCCGGGCTGCGGCCACGAGGTGATGTCCAGCGAACCGCCGGCCAGCCGGACCCGCTCCCGCAGCAAGCCAAGCCCGACATGCCGGCCGCGCTCCGGCCGGACCTGCTCCGGGTCGAAGCCCGGGCCGTCGTCGTGAACCACGGCGACCACGTGGGTTTCGTCAACCGTCAGCGAGATCCGGGCGATGTCGACGTCCGCATGCTTGACGACGTTGAGCAGCCCCTCCTGGAAGAACCGGTACACCGTCACCGCGGTGACCAACGGCAGCGGGTACGGCGAACTCGGCCACTCGATGAGAACCTCCAGCCCGTACCGCGTGCGCAGGTCGTCGCGGAGCGCAAGCACCGCCTGCGCGAGATCGCCGTCGCGGAGCGCGGGTGGTCGGGTCCGGGCCATCACCGCGCGCACTTGGTCCTCCGCCTCGGCGACCAGCTCACGGATCGTGACAAGATCGGATGGCTCCACCACCGGCGAGGTGAGCAGCGACCGCGCGAGCATCAGGGTCTGCGCCACCGTGTCATGCAGCTCGGCGGAGAGCTGACCTCGGGCGGATTCCTCCGCCTCCACCAGGCCGGAGAGCAGTTCGAACATGCCGGCACTTGCCGTCTCGGCCAACTGGCGGTGGCGGGCCGCGACGTCGTCCGAGACCCGGATCCGCAGGTGCAGCGCCTCCAATGCCCGGGCCAACTCCAGCAGCTCGGGAACAGCGCTGACCAGAACGTGGTCCTTGCTGTCGCCGACGAGCGGCGCGTGGGCGTCCTCCAGTCGATGCGTGGCGTTCTCCCGCAAATGCCGAAGGGCAACCGCGAACCGCCGCCCTGCCCGGTAGCCGACCCAGGCGCACAGCGCGGTCACGACCAGCGCAACACCAAGCGCGAGCCAGCTTGCTGCGTCCAGTCGATCAGCCGCGACGAGACCGAGCGTGACGACGATCAGCGCGGCTACTCCGCTGGCGGCCGCAAGACCACTCGTCCAGACCGCAAGCGGAAATCCGTGTCCACGAAACGGTTTCACCGCACTGATTGTGTCTGCTCATTGTCCGGCTGCGCCGCCTCCGGCAGCCGGATTCCGGGTGCCACGCCGTCCGGCTTGGCGGTTCCCGGCAGCAGGCCGGTCGTGGTCCATTCGCCTTCGCGGCGGACCGGTGCACTGGGAGTCGCGTCCAGTTCGCGCAACGCCGGATCGGCGGCCAACGCAATGGCACCGAGCAGCGACGCAACCGCCCGTTCCACCGCGTGCAATTCCTCGACGATCTCCCGGACCGCATCGTTGCTGCCGGTGCTGGCCAGCCGCGCAAGCCGGGTCGCCGACTCGCGGAGCATGTCGAGCGCCGGCGCGGTGTCGGCTCCAAGGTCGCCGAGGCTGCGGGCGGCCTGGTCCGCCGCGTGAGCCCGGGCCATCGCGCGGTCGCGGGCAGCCGCGAGATCGGCGACGGAGAGCCAGGATTTCGCCTGGCCCACCAGCACCTTGACCAGAGCAACTTCACGACGTCCGAAGCTCGAGCTCCCCTCGGCCCGTCGCGCGATCATGACGGCCAACGGTCGGTCGTGCTTGCCGATGACGGCTGAGCAGAACGGACGGCCCTCCTCAGAGCCGACCAACACGCCCCGGGCGCCCAGTGCGCGCAAGGCCCACGGCTGGTCGAAGGCGTGCGGGTCCGGTCGGCGCTGGGTTTGTCCGGACTCGTCACCGGTGTAGACGACCGGGCCTTCATGCTCCAGGACGACCAGCTCGACATCGGCACCGCCGAGCACCCGGGCGGCCGCGGTGAGGACGACTCGGGCGGAGATGTCCACCGAATGCGTGACCGCCTGCTCTTGACCGCGGGCGAGCTCGGCGAAGAGCCGGGCCTCGGCGCTCTTGGACGTCTGCTCGTCGAAGGCCACCCAGAGGAGGAAGACCGGCACGAGCAGCCCGAGGAGACCGAACGGTGCGTGGACCATGAGCCACGAGGCGAGGAGACCGACGCTCGTCGTGCCGGCGGCGTGGACGGCGTACACGCCCGCGTCTTCGAAGATCATGGCTCGGAGACTCTGCCGGCCCATGATCGACAGCGGGATCGCCGACATCACTTGGTCGGTCATCCACCAGATGGCCATCGCCGCTGCACAGGCAACAACACCGCCGTGCAGGTGCACCGCCGTGTAGGCGGCGAGCGTGCCGGTAAGGAAGTACTGGGCAAGGTTGTAGAAAACCTTGAGCGGTGAGGACCGCTGCCGCAGGAGTGCCGGGAAGAGACCGAGGCAGGTCGCCGGGACGATCCACCAACCGGGGGCGAGGAGGAAGGCGCCGGCAAGAACGCCCTCGGTCATCGTGAAGGTCACGAGCATGCGGGCGATGGTGATGCTGATCCGCAGGATGTTCGCGGCAGCGACGAGGATCACCAGCAGCGGCAACGCCCACAGTGCGGGATGGCCCCAATGCGTCGCCGCGGCGAGCGGCAGGCTGGCCCCGATCGCCAGAATGGCGACGAGCCGGAGACGCCAGGTTGGGCTCATGATCCGTCACCCCAGCTCACAGCGTCCCATATCTGGGCGCCCCACATCCGCGCATCCCAGACATCAGCGCCCCACATCCGCGCACCCCACATACGGGCGCCCCACATCCGCGCATCCCACGAGCCGGCGCCCCACATCCGCGCACCCCACATCCGGGCCTCCCAGGAATCGGCGCCCCACATCCGCGCGTCCCAGGAATCGGCACCCCACATACGGGCACCCCACATCCGCGCATCCCACGAGTCGACGCCCCACATCCGCGCACCCCACATCCGGGCGCCCCACATCCGGGCGAGCGGCCAGACCGGCGCCCAGTAGGAGACCGTCGAGAACCACTGCCGCAGATTGAGACCCTGCTCACCGGTGTTGAGCGGACGCGCGTCCCCGTCGCCCGGGACACCCACGAGTCCCTGGCCGTCGGCGTACCCGGGCTGAATCGGCGTGGCGGCGTTGCGGATGGCGGACTTGACCACCCACGGGTTGGCATGCGGGTGCGCTTGCAGGTACAGCGCCGCGAGACCGCTGACGATTGCGGTGGACTGGCTGGTGCCGGAGCCGCGGAACAGCCCATTGGGTTGGCGCCCATTGGGGAATTGTTGCGCAATCACCGTGTCTGCCGGCATTTCGCCCAGGATGTTGACACCTGCGGCGACGACGTCCGGCTTGACAATGCCGTCGACGTTGCCATAGCCGCTGAAGCTGGCGACCACCGGGGTGTCGCCGGTGGTGTCCGCGGCGCCGACGGTCAAGGCATCCGGCGAGAAACCGGGATCACCCACCACACCGGGGGTATTGCCGGAAGCCACGACGACGGTGACTCCGGCGTACCGGGTCAGGGTGACGGCGAAATTCAGCGGATCGATGCCGTAGCCGGACGTCGGCGGCGTCACGCTCATCGACAGGTTGGCCACGTCGACCGAATTCGCGTGGGTGGCGACCCAGTTGAGTCCGGCGATGACCGCCGCGAGCGAGCTCCGGCCGGTGTCGTCGGCGACCTTGACGACGTCAACGGTCGCCCCGGGGGCCACGCCGAGCGCCGTACCGTTCGTGCCATCAACCACGCCGCCGGCGATCAGCGATGCCATGAAGGTGCCGTGGCCGTAGCCGTCTGTGAACGTGCCGTTCTCGACAACGTGACCACCGCGGGTGTTCAGCCCGGAGGTGTCAACGGCGTCCACGAGCCGACCGGAGGCGCGATCAAGCGCCGGCGTGTCGCTGACGCCGGTGTCGATCAGGGCGACCGTGACACCGGCGCCGGCCCCCGGCTGGCCGGCCGGGGCGCCAAGCGTCGTCGGCGCGAGAACGCCGTCAACCGGCGAACTGCCGGAGTCACCGGACGTAGCGCCGCTGCTGCCGGAGTCGCTGGACGTATCGGCGGCCCCGCTGCTGCCGGACGAGCTCTGGTCGGTGCCGCCGCCCTGGGCGCCTCCGTCATGACCGCCGCCTCTGCCCCCACGGCCGTAGGCAAACCCGGCGACGTCAACGGCAACGTTGGGCGCGACACCGAGGACCCCCGGCTGCTGCGCCAGTGCGGTGAGCGCCGCCGTGTCGCCGGTGACGACCTCGACGTGGACGGCGTCCAGCAGAGCCTGCAGGTGCACACCCGGAACGAGCACGGGCGCGGTCCCCGCGAGAGCGACGACCGCTTGCTGCTGAGCGGTTTCGGCTGCGGCCGGGGTCGCCGCCACCATGCCGAGCGCTGCTGCCAGTGTGGCCCCGGCGGCCAGCCATCTGCGGAGTGCCTGCACGATCATCCGTCCCCTCGCGTCTCGTCGACGTGGAGCCCGGTCGACTCCCTGCTGGAGGTGTCGGCATCCGCGGCATCCAACTGTTGCAGGAGGCAGCAAACCGCCCGATCGGAGCAAGCCGGCAGGACGAGCGGCCGTATCGATACCCCGAAACAGCCCAAGAACGGGACGAAACTGGATAATCTGACGCCACTCGCGCTGGGCGGTTGGCACGGCGGCTCGCTGCGGCCTCGCCCGGCCGAGCACCGCGGCAAGGAACGCCCGTGGCGAGACGGCGTTCGCCACTATGTGTCGCCCGGCCGAGCACCGCGGCAAATGACCGACAGCCGGTTACCGCGAATGCAGCACGCAAGGGTCGGCGAATGCTTCAGCCCGCGGCCGCCGCATCCGATGACTCCGGGTGACACCGGGTCGGGTAAGCCGACCTCGACGAGCAGAGGAGGGACCAGGGTGACGGCGTTGGCCGAGCACGTGCCGCCCCAGCCGGGGAACTCCGCGGGTTTCACCGCAATGGTGGTCGACGACCACCCGTTGGTCCGCGAATCCATGGTGAGCCGGCTCACCGCGATGGGGGCGCGGGAGGTGATAGAAGCGGCCAGTTGCGCCGAGGCCAGGGCCCGGGCCCGGTCGGTCGGACCGTGCGACGTCTGCATCGTGGACGTCGGCCTCCCCGACGGTTCAGGGCTCGATTTGATCGCTGAACTGCGGGCCGCGGGATGGCCCCGGCTCGTCGTCCTCTCCGCCGCTGACGACCCGTACTCGGTGCGCGCAGCCTTTGTCGCGGGCGCGCAGGGGTATCTGCTGAAATCCGCCTCGCCGGTGGTGGTCACCGACGGGGTGCGCCGAGTGCTGGACGGCGGTGTGTACGCCGACCCCGCCGTGGCCTCCCTCCTGGCGGCTGGGCTGCGCAACAACGCCAGCAACGAAGGCATCGGTGACCTCTCCAGCCGGGAGATCGAGGTACTCCGGTTGGTCGCCGACGGTCGGTCCAACAAGGAAATCGGGGACCAGCTCGGACTCTCGGCACTGACCGTCAAGAGCCACCTGGCCCGCATCGCCCGCAAGCTCGGCACTGGGGACCGCGCCGAGATGGTGGCGCTCGCGATGCGCGCCGGCATCATTCGGTGAGTGCCGGCGTCATCTGGCGCGCGCGACAGCCTCGCGGCATCATTCGGTGAGTCCCGGCGTCATCGGATACGCGGGTTTACATCCTGACCCAAACCAAGGTGTCCGATCGGTTGAGCACGCGCCGCGCGGCCGCCTTCCCACCGGCCGGCTCGTTACCGTTGGGTCGTGTCCGACTCTCCACTCGTTGCGAAGGTTCGACCGCATCTGAGTCTGCGGGACGGTACGCCGGATGTGGTCGACACACCGGAGAAGCTGGCCGCTGCAGTCCGCGCACTGGCGGCGGCCGACGGACCGGTCGCCGTCGACGCCGAGCGGGCCTCGGCCTACCGGTACGGGCATCGGGCCTATCTCGTCCAACTGCGCCGGCCGGGTGCAGGCACGTTCCTCATTGACCCGCTCCCCTTCGCCAACCTGCGGCCGGTGCATGAGGCGCTCTCGACAGCCGAGTGGATCGTACACGCCGCAGCACAGGATTTGCCGTGCCTCGCTGAACTCGGCCTGCGGCCCGCTCGATTGTTTGACACCGAGCTCGCCGCCCGGCTTGCCGGCTATCCCCGGGTTGGGCTTGCCGCGATGGTGGAGGAGCTTCTCGGTTTCCGGCTGAACAAGGACCACGCCCGGGTCGATTGGTCACGGCGCCCCTTACCGGAATCGTGGTTGCGCTACGCGGCACTCGACGTCGAAGTTCTCGTTGAACTAAGGGAGATTTTGCATACCGAGCTGCAGCGTCAAGGAAAACTGCGTTGGGCGGTCGAGGAATTCGAGCATGTGCGTACCGCGCCGCCTCCGTCGTCACCGGTGGAACGGTGGCGGCGGGTCTCGGGAATTCATCAGGTTCGGGGACGGCGTCAGCTGGCCGTCGTCCGGGAACTTTGGCATGCCCGTGACCGTCGTGCCCGCGAACTGGATATGTCGCCCGGCAAAGTGCTCTCAGACTCGGCAATCATCCGCGCCGCGACCGGAAAATTCCGGAGCAAGAAAGAACTCGCCGCAACCCCGGAATTCTCCGCCCGGCCGGCACGGGAATTCCTCGACGAGTGGTGGGACGCCATCGGGCGGGCGACGGCGTGCGGTGAGGCGGAACTTCCCGCGCCGACGCCGAATATTGACGGTCCGCCGCCCGCGCATCGCTGGTCGGAGGCGAGCCCGGACGCCGCCGCCCGGCTTTCGGTCGCGAAAACCGTCGTCGCTGCTCTCGCCGACGAACACCGGCTGCCGGCCGAGAATCTGCTGGCACCGGACGTCGTCCGCCGGCTCGCCTGGCAGCCACCGCATTCGCTGGATGATCACGCTGTCGCGACCGCGTTACGGCGGCTCGGCGCCCGGCCTTGGCAGGTCGGCCTGACCGCAGAACCGCTCGCCAAGGCGCTGCGACGTGTCGAGCTGCATGAGCTGAGGCATTCAACCTCGCCGTAGCCGATCCGGTGGCCCGAGGCAGCGGACGCTTCCTCGGCACTGGGCACAGGACGCTAGCCGTCCCCGACACCCGACGCCGCACGCTCACCGCCTGCGCCCGCCGACGCACCGACCCTGCCCGCCGACGCACCGACCCCGGGCGGTAACACGCGGACCTCACGAGACACGGTTTTCCCAACCGTCACGTTTTCGTCTCTCGGGGTATCGGGGGCAACCTGCGAGGGGTACCGTCCTACGTATAGCCGGAGGAGGGGGGCGTGGCGCCAGCACGTAATCAGTCCGACGCCGAGAGTTCGGCGTCGTCTGTCGCACTGCGGCAATGCCTGCTCGCGGTGAGCGTCACCGCCGACATCGACCTCACCCCGACCGACGACGGAGCCGTCATTGCGGGCGTGCCTGTGGTGCGGCTGACATTCTCCGAAGTGGCCGAGGCGATCCGCAACGCGGCGCCGCAGACCGCCCTGGCTCGTCGCAGATTGCTCCGCTGGATAAGGCTCCGGCGGGCTCTTGCGGAGCGGAGCATCGACGAGCTCGCCGAATCAGCCCGCCCGGTTGGCCTGCCGATCGGACACGAATTGCACCCCGGGCCGGACTGGGTGTGCGAGCACATCCTCGGCGGATGCCTCGACCTCGGGATCGGCATCGTCGGACTGGACGACGCCGATCCGCAGCGGGTTGTCGTTGTCCCACCCGGGGTGTTCCGCGCCACGAACATTGACACCACGGAGTGGTGGCGGGCGGCGTACGAGTATCTGGAGAACATGGGCGCATTGGCGACCGTGCGGTGGCGCCGGGAACCACGGCGGCCCCTCCACCCGATGGGCGATTGCGACGTGGTGACGCTGCTCGGCTCTGCGGTGTTCCGGGGTGCCATCGCGGCCGACGCGGGCGGGATGCGCGCCGTCGCAGCCCCCATGCGCCATCGCGGTTGGCTTGAGTTGTCGCGGATCGATCCGGCGTTTGTGCGCGCCGCCGCCATGCTCACCGACGACGAGAATCGCGGCTTCGTCCGCCCGGTTCTCGTCACCGCCGATGAAGTCTGCCTTGCCGGGGACGGCGACGGCGTACGGATCGTGCTGCGGGATCCCGCCGCCCGCGACGAGCGGTGGCTGCGCGACGTCCTGTATCACTAAGCCGGCTAAACCGGCGCGAAGCGTTGAACGCCGCGCCGGCCGGACGCCGCTTCCCCGCGGCGGCATCGCACCCGGCGCGTGCTCCGGTCTGGACGCCGGCCGCCCTGGCCCGGACGCCGCGGTCCGGACGCTGCCGGCTACCCTGCTCCGGACGCCGGCGGCGTCAGTCGATCACCGGCTGACGGTCGAGGCTGCCGAGGCTTGCAACGGTTTCAACCACAGAGCGGGCGATGTCCTGCGCGGACAATCCGATGTCGGCGAGCACTTGCGCCCGCTTGCCGTGCGCCAGGTAGCGCTGCGGGATCGCGTGAATGCGCACCGGGGTGTCCACGCCCTTGTCCCGCAACGCGAGCGAGAGCGTCGCTCCCGCCCCGCCCTGCCGGCAATTGTCTTCGATGGTGACCACGAGCGCGTACGCCGCGCAGAGCGTCAGCAGCGCCGGATCCATCGGCAGCAGATACCGCGGATCCACCACCGTGGCGGAAATACCGTGCGCGGCCAACCGGTCCGCGACCTCCAACGCGACGTGGCTCATCGGCCCGTAACCGACGAGCAGCACCTCGGCGTCGTCCGCCTGCCGGAGCACGTCCACACCGCCGATCCGGTCCACCGCCTCAACGTCGGCCGGCAATTCGCCTTTAGGAAAACGAATCGCGGTCGGCCCGTCGCTCACCGCGAGGACCTCGTGGAGCAATTCGCGCAGCCGCCGGGCGTCGCGCGGCAGAGCTATGCGCATCCCCGGCACGAGGGAAAGAATCGCCAGATCCCACATGCCGTTGTGGCTCGGACCGTCATCTCCGGTGATCCCTGCGCGGTCGAGGACGAACGTGACCGGGAGGCCGTGCAGGCCGACGTCCATCAACACCTGGTCGAACGCCCGGTTGAGAAACGTCGAATACACGCAGACCACCGGGTGCAGGCCGCCCATCGCCATGCCCGCCGCAGAGGTCACCGCGTGCTGTTCGGCGATCCCAACGTCGAAGACGCGATCCGGATACGCCGCGGCGAATTCCGCCAGCCCTACCGGATGCAGCATCGCCGCCGTCAGCGCAACAACGTCCGGGCGGTCCGCGCCGATCCGCACGATTTCCTCGGAGAAGACAGCCGTCCAGCTGCGGGGTTTGGGCATTTCCTTGCCGGTGCGCGGATCGAACGCACCCGGGCCGTGCAGGTGGTCAACTTCATCCCGCTCGGCCGGTGCGTAACCGTACCCCTTCCGCGTCACGCAATGCACGATGACCGGGCCGCCGAACCGCTTCGCTTGAAGAAAAGCATGCTCCATGGCGCCGATATCGTGGCCGTCGATCGGGCCAAGGTATTTCAACCCGAGGTCCTCAAAAAGTCCTTGCGGCGTAAGGACGTCTTTCAACCCCTTCTTGATGCCGTGCAGGGTGTCGTACAGCGCCTCCCCGACGAGTGGCGTACGGCTCAGCACGTCCTTGACGCGCGCCAGTACCTTCTCGTAATTCGGGTTGGTGCGCAGTGCATTGAGATGCGCGGCCAGCCCGCCGATCGTCGGTGCGTACGACCGGCCGTTGTCGTTGACGACGATGACGATGCTGCGATCCTTCGCCGCCGCAATGTTGTTGAGCGCCTCCCAGCACATTCCGCCGGTCAGGGCGCCGTCACCGACGACGGCGACAACGGTCCGCCTCTCCCCCCGCAGGGCGAGCGCTTTCGCCAGCCCGTCGGCGTAACTCAACGCGGTCGACGCGTGCGAATTCTCGATCCAGTCGTGCTCGGATTCAGCTCGTGACGGGTAGCCCGAGAGACCCCCGCGTTGACGCAGCATCGCGAACCCGTCCCGCCGTCCGGTGAGAATCTTGTGGACGTACGCCTGGTGCCCGGTGTCGAAGAGAATCGGTTCGGACGGGGAATCGAAGACCCGGTGCAGGGCGATGGTGAGCTCGACGGCGCCAAGATTCGGGCCGAGATGGCCGCCGGTTCGTGACACCGCCTGCACGAGAAAGTCGCGGATCTCGCCGGCCAACCGGGTCAGCTGCGCATGATCGAGCGCACGCAGATCCTCGGGGGTGTTGACGGATTCCAGCAGACCAATGGCCACCTTGCCTCTCTCGCCGGACCGAATCCGTGCGCCGCGGCCGGCACCGCAGTGGTGGTCGATCGCCACGGCCTGAGTCTAGTGGAACTTGACCCATCGGGGCAGCCCCGGACCGGGTTTCGGCGACGCACCGCCCCGGCGAGACGGCCGGCCCGGCGGCCGGACCGGCTCTGCAGCGCAGGCCACGGCGGCCAGGCGGCCGGACCAGCGGCCGCCGCCGTCACGCCGGGCGGGCCAGGATCGACCGCAGGACGTACGGCAGGATCCCGCCGTGCCGGTAGTACTCGGCCTCTCCGGGGGTGTCAATCCGGACGATCACCGGGAACTCTTTGTCATCCGCGCGGACGACGAGCTGACGCGGAATATGGTCCGCGCCGGCCAGCCCCGCGATGGTGTAGGTCTCCTCGCCGGTGAGGCCCAGGCTCTCCCGGTTCTGGCCGTCGACGAATTGCAGCGGCAGCACCCCCATCCCGATGAGGTTGCTGCGATGAATCCGCTCGAACGATTCGGCGATGACGGCTCGGACGCCGAGGAGCGCCGTCCCCTTGGCCGCCCAGTCCCGCGACGACCCGGACCCGTATTCCTTTCCGGCGAGCACGATGAGCGGCACCCCCTCGGCGGCGTATCGCATCGCGGCGTCGTACACCGTCATCAGCTCCCCGTCCGGCAGATGGCGGGTGACACCTCCCTCGGTTCCGGGGGCAAGCAGGTTCCGCAGCCGGATATTGGCGAACGTCCCGCGGATCATCACCTCGTGGTTGCCCCGGCGCGAACCGTACGAATTGAAATCCTTCGGCTGCACGCCGTGCTCCATCAGATACCGCCCGGCGGGAGAATCCCGTTTGATGGAGCCGGCCGGGGAAATGTGGTCGGTGGTGACCGAATCGCCAAGCATCACCAAGGCGCGGGCGCCGACAATGTCCGCGAGCGGCGCCGGTTCAGGGGTCATCCCATCGAAGTACGGCGGACGGCGCACGTACGTCGACGTCTCGTCCCAGACGAAGAGTTCGCCGTCCGGCACCTGCAGGCTGTTCCACCGCTCGTCACCGGCGAACACGTCCCGATAGCTCTCGACGAACATCCGCGACTCGATCGCCCGTCCCATGACCTCGGAAATTTCTTGCTCACTCGGCCAAATGTCGCGAAGATACACGGGGTTGCCGTCTGCGCCGATGCCGAGCGGCTCGGTGGTCAGATCGACGTCCATCGAGCCGGCCAGCGCATAGGCGACGACAAGCGGCGGTGACGCCAGGTAATTCAGCTTGGTGTCCGGATGAATCCGTCCCTCGAAATTCCGGTTGCCGGAGAGGACCGACGCGACCGCAAGCTCGGATTCGTTGATGGCCCGTGACAGCGGCTCGTCGAGCGGACCGGAATTGCCGATGCACGTGGTGCACCCGTAACCGACCAGGGCAAAACCCAGCTTCTCCAGGTAGGGCACCAGCCCGGCCGCCTCGTAATACGACATAACGACCTTCGACCCGGGGGCGAGGGTCGTCTTCACCCACGGCTTGGGAGTCAGGCCGCGCTCGACCGCCTTCTTCGCCAGCAGCGCCGCGCCAATCATCACCGAGGGATTCGACGTGTTCGTGCAACTGGTGATCGCTGCGATCACTACCGCGCCGTGGTCCAGTTCAACAGTCGTGCCGTCCGAGAGCGTGACCAGGGTCGGCTTACTCGGCCGCCCATTACTGCCCTGCGCTGCACTGGCGACAACCCGCGGCTTGTCCCCCGGATGCTCGTGTTCAACGGCGACCGGATCACTCGCCGGAAAGGACTCCGCCAGCCCTTCGTCCAGCGAACCGTCGGCCGGCTCATCGGTGACGTAATTCCGCAGCGCGGACCGGAATGCACGCTTCGCGCCCGTCAGCGGAATGCGGTCCTGCGGACGCTTCGGACCGGCGATGGAGGGTTCAACGGTGGACAGGTCGAGCTCCAGCCGCTCGGAGAACTCCGGTTCGTGCTCCGGGTCGTGCCAGAGTCCCTGCTCTTTCGCATATGCCTCAACAAGCGCCACCCGCTCCGGACTGCGCCCGGTGAACCGCAGGTACCGCAGCGTCTCGTCGTCGATGGGGAAAATCGCGCAGGTTGAGCCGTACTCGGGGCTCATGTTCCCGATGGTCGCCCGGTCGGCGAGTGGGATGTTCCCGACGCCCGGGCCGTAGAATTCGACGAATTTCCCGACGACGCCGTGCCGGCGCAGCATTTCCGCGACGGTCAAGACCAGGTCGGTCGCGGTCGCCCCGTCCGGGAGCTCACCGTGCACCCGGAACCCGACCACCTTGGGAATGAGCATGCTGATCGGCTGGCCGAGCATCGCCGCTTCTGCCTCGATGCCGCCGACTCCCCACCCGAGGACCGACAACCCGTTGACCATGGTCGTGTGCGAGTCGGTGCCGACCAACGTGTCCGGATACGCGACACCGTCTCGGTCGAAGACCACTCGGGACAGGTATTCGAGATTGACCTGGTGGCAAATTCCGGTATCGGGCGGCACAACTTTGAAGTTGTCAAACGCCCGTTGCCCCCACTTGAGAAATTGGTACCGCTCCCGGTTGCGTTGAAATTCGAGTTCGGCGTTGCGCACGAACGCATCGGGACGCCCGTACACGTCGGCGATGACCGAGTGGTCGATGACCAGCTCCGCCGGGCTGAGCGGGTTGATCCGTTTCGGATCGCCGCCGAGGGCGACCATCGCCTCCCGCATCGCGGCCAGGTCAACGATGCACGGTACGCCGGTGAAGTCCTGCATGAGGACGCGCGCCGGGGTGAACTGAATTTCGGTGTCCGGCTCTTTATCCGGATCCCAATTCGCCAGCGCGCGGATATGGTCGGCCGTGACGTTGACACCGTCCTCGGTGCGCAGCAGGTTCTCCAGCAGCACTTTTAAGGAAAACGGCAGCCGATGGACCGACGGAACGGCGTCCAGCCGATAGATGGTGTACCGTGCATCGCCCACCGCAAGCGTGCTACGACTGCCGAAGCTGTTCGCCTCTGTCACGATGCCTCCTCATCACGGCGACCATCAACGCGGTTCGAGCCTATCCCCGCTGCTCTCGAGACGGGCGGGCCGATCGCTGCGTCCGCGGTCACGCGCGTCCGTGGGGCGCGTCCGCGGTCAGGCGCGGAAGTCGGCTGCGTCCGCGGTCACGCGAGTCTCCGGTCAGGCGCGGACGTGGAAACTGACCAGCCAGTCCTCCCGGGTCTCACCGTCGATTTCCAACCGCCACGCGTAACGACCCGGCGGCAGCACCAGACCCGGGCCGATCGTCACGACCACCGGAACGTCGATCGTGATGCCTTCCGGCGCCCCCGGCGGACGTTGCACGCGGAATGCCTGCTGGTGAACCAGCGGCTGCGGATTCTCCGGCGCGCCGGCCAGCACGGCCCGCCCGTCGGCGTCCTCCAGGCTGAGCCGCAGCAGGTGGTCTTCACCGGTCCGATGCCACGGCACGTGCACGAGGACCACGACAGCCTGCCCAGGCAGCGCGCCGGTGGGACCGGCGCCGACCACAGTCCAGCCAGCGCCGAGCATGTGCACTTTGCCGGCCGGATCCACCTCGGCGGCGTCGCACAACAGCAGGGTCGCGTGCATCATGGCTCCGGGCGCAGAATAGCCACGCATTCCACGTGGTGGGTCTGAGGGAAGATATCGAACGCCCGCACCGAGACCGCCTGGTAGCCCGCCTCGCTGAAGACGGCGAGATCACGGGCCAATGCCGCGGGATCGCAGGCGACGTACCCGATCGCCCGGGGCCGGAGTGCGCAGATGCGCCGCGCATTCGGCGGCCCGAGACCGGTCCGCGGCGGATCGGCGACGACGATATCGAACCGCTCCCCTCGGTCGGCCGCCGCGGCAAGGAACTCCGCAACGTCCGCCCGGCGAACCTCGACGGTATCGAACTCGGCGAGGTTGACGGACGCATCAGCGGCTGCGCCGCGATCGCCCTCGACCGCGACGACCCGACCCGAAGACCCGACCGACTCCGCGAGGAATGCGGCAAAGAGCCCGGCGCCAGCGTACAAGTCGAGCACCCGCTCGCCGGGAGCCGGCGTCACGCCCGACACGATCGCCCCGATCAGCAGGTCGGCCGCCGCCGGGTGCACCTGCCAGAACGTCGTCGGCCGGAGGCGGAACCGGCGGCCCCGGACCACTTCGATCAACCGACGGTCGCCGATCAGCCGCCGGCGGCCGTCCGACCGGGTCACGAGCACGCTGTGCGAGCCCGTTGCGACGCCGACCGCCGCCTCGACCGCCCGGGCCGCCGGCCACCGCCGTCCTTCGATGTCGAGCGCCTCAACCGCCGGGTGCGCGATGGCGCACCTCTCGACCGGAAGGACGGCGTGCGACCGCCAGGGATGGAAACCGGCCCGGCCCTGGTCGTCGACCGCGAACTGGACGCGGGTCCGCCACCCGAGGTCGGTGCCGGTCGGCTCGACGGCCACCTCTCTCTGCAGGCCGGCAAGCCGGGTGAGCTGCTCGCCAACGACGGTCGACTTGAGCTGCCGCTGGTACGCGGCCTCGGCGTGCTGCCAATCACAGCCCCCGCAGCCGCCGGGAATTGCGTACGGACAGGCCGGAGCAACGCGGTGCGGCGACGGGTCCAGGACGTCGATCACGTCAGCCCGGGCGAATCGCGACCGGACGTCGATGAGGCGCGCGACGACCCGTTCGCCGGGCAGCGTGTGCCGGACGAAGACCACGCGCCCCTGATGGCGGGCGACGCAGACCCCGCCGTGAGCGACCGGACCGATCGTGAGCTCGAGGCGGTCTCCGACAGCGCTCACGATTCGGGCGGGCCGGGACGAGTCGGAAGCTCCACCGGGGGCCTGCCGTCGGCCGGTAGGTCGGTGGGCGATGCGGTGGCCGTGTGCCACCAGGTCGCGGCGTCCTCCAGTTGCGCCGTCAGCCGTTCCGACGACTTGAGCTGGTACGGCACGCTCACCACCATCACCCCCGGGGTGAAGAGCAACCGGCCCTTGAGACGCAACGCGGTCTGATTGTGCAGAAGCTGCTCCCACCACCGGCCGACGATGTATTCGGGGATGAACACGGTGATGACGTCCCGCGGGCTGCGGCGCCGGATGCTCCGTAGATATTCCACGATGGGCCGGGTGATTTCGCGGTACGGCGAGGCAAGCACTTTGAGCGGCACGGGAATGCCCCGCTGCTCCCACTCCTGAACAAGCGCCGCAGTCTCTTCGGGATCGACGTCGACGATGACCGCCTCCAGGACCGACGGGCGGGTCGCCCGCGCATAGGCAAGAGCCCGCAGCGCCGGCTTGTGCAGCTTCGACAGCAGCACGATCGCGTGCACCCGCGCCGGCAGCGCCGTTTCGGCGTCCAGATTCGCGAAGAGCTCCCGGCTCACCGCGTCGTAATGACCGCGGATGCCGCGCATCGTCAGGAAAATCACCGACATCGCGGCGACCGAAATCCACGCCCCGGCGAGGAATTTGGTGACGAGCACGACGAAGAGCACGATCCCGGTCATCGTGGCGCCGAACGCGTTGATGGCGCGAGAGCGAATCATCCGGCGCCGTTCCGCCGCGTCCGTGACCGTGCGCAAGTGCCGGTTCCAATGCCGCACCATGCCGATCTGGCTCGCGGTGAACGACACGAACACGCCGACGATGTACAGCTGAATGAGCCGGGTGGTCTGCGCGTCGAAGACGACGATGAGCAGGACGGCGAACCCAGCCAGCAAGATGATGCCGTTGCTGAATGCCAGCCGGTCCCCACGGTTCTGCAACTGCCGGGGCAAATACCCGTGTTTGGCGAGGATCGACCCAAGCACCGGGAAACCGTTGAACGCGGTGTTGGCCGCCATTACGAGGACGACGCCCGTCGCGGTCGCGACGAAATAGAAGCCCGGCGAAAATCCGCTGAACGCCGCCTTGGCCAGTTGGCTGATGATCGGATCCTGCCGGGCGGCGAAGCGGTGAACGTCGGTGATCCGAGCCAGCACGACGACCGAGAACATCATGGTGACGGCGATGGTCCCGAGCAGGAGCAGCGTCGTGGCGGCGTTCTTGGACTTCGGTTCGCGGAAATTCGGTACGCCGTTGGAAATCGCTTCGACACCGGTGAGCGCGGCGCTGCCCGAAGAGAAAGCCTTGAGGATGAGGAACGCCCCCAGCAGGCCGGTCAGACCGTGCGGAAATTCCGTCGACGGCGGCACGGGTATCCGCGCCGTCTCCGCCTGCGGCAGGGTGCCGAGCGCGGCCCGGACGAAGCCGACCAGCGCCATGCCTAGGACACCGATCATGTACGCGTACGTCGGAATGGCGAATGCCGTACCGGATTCCCGTATCCCCCGCAGGTTCATGGCCATCAGAACGACGACAAGGCCGACAGCCAGCGCCGCCGTATGCCCCTTGAGCAAAGGAATCGCCGAGGCGGCGTAGTCAGCCCCGGAGGAGATGGAGACGGCGACGGTCAGCACGTAGTCGACCATCAGCGCGCTTGCCACCACCAACCCGACGGTCGCGCCGAGGTTGTGGCTGGTGACCTCGTAGTCGCCGCCGCCGTTCGGGTAGGCCCGGACGGTCTGTCGATAGGACGCGACGACAGTCACCATGACCACCGCCACCGCAATCGCGATCTTCCACGAGAAGGCGTACGCCGCGAAGCCGGCCGCCGAGAGGGTCAGGAAGATTTCATCGGGTGCGTACGCGACTGAGGAGAGTGCGTCGCTGGCGAAGACGGGCAGCGCGATCCGCTTCGGCAGCAGGGTTTCGCCGAGCCGGTCACTGCGGAGGGCACGGCCGACGAGGAGCCGTTTGAGGACGCCGCCGGGAAAGGGCACGCGGACGATGGTAGCGAGCGGTCTCCGCGCGCAGTGCGCGGCAGCTCCAGAACATCGGGGTCTTGCCGACCTCCGGCCCAGCGCGTGCCACGATGGACCCGGTTCGCGACACGCCGGCACCCCGAAGGAGTCCACCATGTCAGGCGGCCATCCGATGACGGTCGACGGCGGCGGCGCAACGGCACCCGTGAGCGCGGGTTGCGTCATCCGACCTGTGAGCGCGGGTTGCGCCATCCTGAAAGAGAGCACCGGAAAGTAGGCGACAAGACACCGTGCACGTGGTAATCCTCGGGTGCGGCCGGGTAGGCGCCACCCTCGCCAACAGCCTGGAACGGCTGGGTCACTCGGTCGCCATCATCGACCAGGACGCCCACGCTTTTCGCCGATTGCCGCCGGATTTCCGCGGGCGGAAAGTCCACGGTTTCGGCTTGCACCGAAGCGTGCTCGAAGAATCCGGCATCCGGCACGCGAGCGCATTCGCCGCCGTGAGCAACGGCGACAACTCGAACATCATTTCGGCCCGGTTGGCGCGTGAGGTCTTCGGCGTCGAGAACGTGGTCGCCCGCATCTACGACATCCGGCGCGCCGAGATTTACCAGCGGCTCGGCATTCCTACCGTCGCGACGGTCAAGTGGACCGCCGACCAGATCCTGCGCCGACTGCTGCCCTCCGGTCTGCAGACCGTGTGGCGGGACCCGACCGGCACGATGGCGCTCGGCGAAGTCCACGTCGATCCCTCGTGGATCGGCCGTCCGCTGACCGAATTGGAAGGGGCCGCCGGCGCCCGGATCGCATTTGTCACCCGATTCGGCGCCGGGGTTCTGCCGACGCCGGAGACCGTGCTGCAAGAGGGCGACCTCGTCTACCTGCTGGCCCCGGAGACCCACCTCCGCGAGGCGGCCGAGATCCTGGGCCGGCCACGGGAAGCAGAGCGGGAACATGCGTAATCGTCCGCAGGCCAGCGCAGGGCGTAATCGTCCGCACGCCAACGCCGGGCAGAATCGCCCACACACCAACCCAGAACCGAGGTGTCCCCGATGCGAGTAGCGATTGCCGGCGCGGGAGCTGTCGGCCGGTCCATCGCCGCGGAACTGGTGGAGAACGGCCACGAAGTACTCCTCATCGACAAGGACAGCAAGGCCATCGACGTCGACGCCATCCCCCGCGCGGAGTGGATGCTCGCCGACGCGTGCGAAATCGCCAGCCTCGACGAAGTCGGACTCGACCGGTGCCATGTCGTGGTCGCCGCCACCGGCGACGACAAGGTGAATCTGGTGGTGTCACTGCTGGCGAAGACGGAGTACGGCGTCCCCCGGGTGGTTGCGCGCGTCAACGACCCGGTCAATGAATGGCTCTTTGACGAGTCCTGGGGGGTGGATGTCGCGGTGTCCACCCCGCGTCTGCTCTCCGCACTGGTCGAGGAAGCCGTGAGCGTTGGAGATCTCGTACGGCTCATGACCTTCCGCCGCGGCCAGGCGAACCTCGTCGAGTGGACCCTGCCGCCAAGCGCACCGTTGATCGGCAAGAGGGTCGGCTCCGTTTCGTGGCCGCCGGACACCGCGCTCGTCGTCATCCTCCGCGACGGACGGGTCATCGTACCCAGCCCGGACGATCCACTCGAGGGCGGCGACGAGCTGCTCTTCGTCGCCGCCCCGGAAGTGGAGGAACAGCTCCGTGCCTTGCTGCTCCGTGGTTCGCAGCCCCCGTCCGACCAGGCGGCCGCCGCCGGCGCACGGTAAGCGTCACCGTCGCGTGCGCCACACCGCCGCTCGTCGGCACGTCGTGCTGATCAGCTGCGGAGTGCGTGCGCGGAGAGCAATTCGTACCGCGGATTGAAGATCACTCGACGGCCGTCCTCGCGACGGGTGATCCGCCCTTCGACTTTCAGACTCCGCCCCGGCTCGATGCCCGGGATACGCCGCCGTCCGATCCAGACGATGTCCACACTGCCCGTACCGTCCCACAGCTCGGCTTGCAGCGCGGGTGCCTGCCCTTGCGGCTGAATGGTCACTGTCCGGAGCATGCCGACGAGGGTCACCGGAACCCGGTCCGGAGAGTCCCCGACGGGGGTGCAACCGGTTTCCCGGGCCAGTTCCTGATGCTCCTCGGCGTCCAGCTCCAACTCCGAGCTGGTCAAACGGTGCAGCACGCGGCGCAGGAGACCGCCGTCCCGATCATTCCGTGTTCCCATCAGGTATCAAGCCTACGCGCCCGCTGCGGACAGTCTCCGCAGGGTGAGATCGTTGATCGCGACAGTGCCTCACGCCTAGACATGCGGGGTGGGCGGCAGCCGAAGCGGCAGCGGATCCCGCGGCGCCATCGGTTCACCGCCCCGGACGACGACCACCCGCAGGACCAGCTGTTCCAGCAAATCCGCGGCACTCCGGTCGGTCGCCGCCGGTCCGCTGAACGTTGCCCGCAAGAACCATCGCGGACCGTCAAAACCAACGAACCGCACAGGCTGGGTCACCTCGCGGCCCTCCGGAGTCACCTGCCGGACGGTCGCAGCCAGTTCCGGTCCGAACGGGCCGGTGACCTCGCGGGCCGACCCACCGCCCTGCCGGACCAGTTCGGCGATTTCCCGCCGGACGTCGTCCCAGACCCCTTCCCCCCGCGGCGCGGCGAATGGGATGAGCTGTACGCCACCACGCGGTGACACGAGGCTGACGGCGATCGGCTGACGCTGCTCGTTCAGCTCGACCCGCACCTCGACACCGGGGACGACCGGGACCCGGAGCGCGCCGAGATCCAGCCGGGTGAGGGTGGCGTCGGCGTCCGGCCCCACTTCGCCGGCGTCCAACGGACGGCGCATCGCATCGGGCGAGGTGGACGCTGTCCGCGCGTCGGACGAGCCGGCCGGTTCGCCGTCGGCCGGCCGTTCATCGGCCACCTCATCGCCCGGCTCAAGACTCGCCTCGAGATCCGGTTCGTCGCGGCGTCGCCGGAACAGCGCCATCAGAGTCCTCCCGATGGGACCACGGTTGGGTCCGCTACGGAGCGGCGATCCTGGAATCCGCCGGTCGAACCGTGCCCGTCGGTGCCACGCTCCGAGCCCGGCAGGACCTCCGCTTCGACGAACCGGGCACGTTCGACCCGCTGGATCACCAGCTGGGCAATCCGATCACCGCGGCGCAGCTGGATCGCCTCCCGTGGATCGAGATTGACCACGATCACCTTGATTTCCCCGCGGTACCCCGCGTCGATCGTGCCTGGAGCGTTCACCAGTCCGAGGCCGCAGCGGGCGGCCAACCCGGACCGCGGATGCACGAACGCGGCGTACCCGTCGGGAAGGGCAATCGCGATCCCGGTGGGGACGACGGCACGCTCGCCGGGTGCCAGTGCCACGTCGATCGTCGTGACCAGGTCCGCGCCGGCGTCCCCCGGGTGGGCGTACGCCGGAAGCGGAACCTCAGGGTCCAGCCGCTGGATCAGGACCGGAAGCACATCAGGAGACGGGCTCGGCTCATCCATCCTCCGGGTCCTCCTTCGCACCGTCGCATCACGCTCGACACCGCCGCGCTGCTGACCTGTTGCCGCGCTGCTGGCCTGCCGCCGCGAGAGCCGACGCTGACCGGTCTGCGCGGCCTGCAGCACACCCGGTGCCACGGCGCTCCTGCCGCTGCAGCGCACCCGGCGGCCGGCGCCGCTCGTAGCCTAGGGAGCATGCCGGGCGAGTTCGCTTCCGACCCCGCTGCCGACGGCCGGCAGCATGCGCCACCCGGCGACGAGAGCCTGCGGTATCGAGAGCACCGACGGGTGCCGTGGTGGTGGTGGCTTGTCGGAGCGCTCTTCGTCGTACCAAGCGTGGAGATTGTCGTCGTCTTCGGCCCGGAGTTCTCGCGCCGGCCCACCGTCGGCATGGCCGTCGGCGGCCTCGTCGCGTCGTTTCTGCTGTTGGTTGTGATCTTCGGGACGGCGTCCCGCTCCACGATCGACGTCACTGCCGCCGGCCTGCGGGTCGGCCGGTCCACGCTCCCGGCCGCGCACATCGGCCGGGTCCGGGTGTTGGACCGGAACGCAATGCGGCTGATCACCGGCCCGCAGGCCCGCGCGGACGCCGTCCTTCGGCTCCTGCCGTGGCTGCACGAGGCGGTACAGATCGAAACGCCCGGCCGGCCGGAGCCGTATTGGGTCGTCGCAACGAAGCGACCCGCGGCGTTGGCTGCAGCACTGACGCAGGTTCAGGCGGCCGCGCACTCCCGGCAGATCATCTGATTGCCGTCGCTGATCGCCAGCTGGCTGCGGTGATGAACGAGGAAGCACCGGGTGCAGGTGAACTCGTCGGCCTGCCGAGGCAGCACCCGGACGGTGAGCTCTTCGTTCGAAAGATCCGCGCCAGGAAGCTCAAATGACTCGGCCAGTTCGGCCTCGTCACCTTCGTACAGGCCGGTCTGCCGGTCGGCGCGCCGGGCCTTGAGCTCTTCCAGGCTGTCCTCGCCGAGGTCGTCGTCGACCTTACGAGGGGTGTCGTAGTCGGTCGCCATAGCGGTCGTCCTCGCTTCTTTGGTCGTCTCGTGCCTACCGTGATGAGACGGTGGCGCGCAATGTAACGCCGAAACGGCTCGGGTTGTGCCCGATCCGAGGGGCAGATTCTGCCACGACTTCGCCGCCGACGGCGACTCGCCGCGCACTCCACACCTGCGTGAGACCGGTCACAGTCCGCTGGCCGGCGCGGATATGATCGCCGGGACTCATCGGACGGTTGCCTGTCTTCCTGAGAAAAGTCGCTGGTTTTCTGCAAAAATCTACGCAAAGTAGCTGAGTGGCGACGCACTGTCGTGCGTCTCGACCTCATCGGCGCCCAGCGCCGCCAGCAGCTCCTGCAGCGCGTCGAAGATCCCTGGGGTGGCGGCCAGCACGAGCCGATTGGACGGCGGCGCGCCACGGAGGCCGGCGACCCGGGCGCCGGCTTCGGCGGCGATGAGACCCGCTGCGGCGAAATCCCAGAGGTTGAGACCCTGCTCAAAATACGCGTCGAACCGGCCGCAGGCCACCGCACACAGGTCCAGCGCTGCGGAACCCAACCGACGAATGTCGCGGACGACGGGAAGGACGCCGGTCAGCACCTCCGCCTGCCGGGCGCGTCGGGAGGCCGCATACCCGAATCCGGTGCCCACCAACGCCTGCCCCAGCTCATGACACTCCCGGACCTGGACCGGCCGGTCGCCCAACCGGGCGCCCTCGCCACGGATCGCGGTGAAGAGCTCGTCCTTGCAAGGGTCGAAGACCACCCCTGCGACGATCACGCCGTCCACCTCAACGGCGATCGACACCGCCCACTGCGGGATGCCGTACAGGTAATTGACGGTGCCGTCGATGGGATCCACGATCCACCGGACACCGCCGGCTCCCGATGCGGCACCGCCCCCGCCCTCCTCGCCGAGGATGTCATCCGCGGGACGCCTTTCGTGAATGCGCCGGCGGATTAGCTGCTCGGCGGCGGTGTCCATTTCGGTGACCACGTCGGTCGGGCTCGACTTTGTCGCGATTTCCAGGGCGTGGTCCGATCCGGTGCGCAGAAATTCCCCGGCCTCCCGGGCGACGGCCACCGCGAGGGCGGCAAGCTCGGCGACGTCCGCGCCCATCGCCGTCACACCAACTCCGGACGCCGCCAGGGCAGGCCGCGGACGTAGTGGTCCAGAAATGCGAGTACCGTCGCGTACCAGGCCTTGACGTTTCCGGGTTTGAGAATCCAGTGATTTTCGTCCGGGAAATAGAGGAATTTCGCGTCACAACCGTGCCACACCAAGTCGGCCCACAATTTGAGGCCCTCCGCGATCGGCACTCGATAATCCTTGTCACCGTGAATCACGAGCATCGGTGTGCGGATCGCCGCGATGTGTCGATGCGGACTGTTCCGCTCGTAACGCTCAGGTTCGTGCACCGGATGACCCCATTCCCGGAGCCACTCCCCCGCGTGATCGGTGACGCCGGTGAAATAATCCAGCGCCCACAGGCTCGCATGGCTGACGATCGCCTTGAATCGGTCGGTGTGCCCGGCGATCCAGTTGGCCATGAATCCGCCGTAGGAACCGCCCATTGCCGCGATCCGGGTTTCATCAATGTCAGCGCGGGCCGCCGCCGCATCGGTGATGGTCATGAGGTCCGCGAATGGCACCGGACCCCAGTCGCGCCACGCTCGGGTGATGAATTCTTGCCCATAGCCTTGCGACAACCCGGGATCGGGGAGCAGCACCGCATAGCCGCGCGCCGCGAGCAACCAAGGATTCCACCGCCAACTCCAGGAATTCCAACTCATGAGCGGGCCGCCGTGAATCCATAATGCCAGCGGGGCTGGGTGCTCAGCGGTTGCTCCGTCCGGAAGGACGAGCCAGGCCCGCAACGGCACACCGTCGACGGCGGTCGCGGTAATCTCGGTCACCCGGCCGGGATAACTCAGTATTTCGCCCGGTGCGGGAATTTCCATCGGTTTCTGGTCGACGGCATCGACCTCCAGCCGCACCGGCCGCGGCGGCTCGTCGATTCGACTCCGCAACGCATAGAGGTATTTGCCGTCCGGCGAGACGTTCACCTCCGAGTACGCGCCGTCCGATGCAAGCCGGCGCACCTGTCCGGTGGCGATGTCGACGCGAAAGACCGGACAGCGCCCCTGCTCATCGGCAACAAAGAAAACGGCGCTGCCGTCGGCGGAGAACCGGGGATTTGCTGGCCAGTAAGGAAACTCCGGCGCCAACGGCGTCACCGCGCCGCTGTGAAGATCAACGAGGCGGAGGCTGCACCGTGGCGGGTGGTCACGGTCGCCTTCCTCCTCGCAGACGCAGACCACGTACCGGCCGTCCGGAGAGATCGCCGGCTGATCGAAGTTCTGCTTCACCGGTTCCGCGGTCGCGGCGAGCAGAACGCGTCGCTCCCCGCTGGTGGTGTCGATGGCCACCAGGGATACCCCTTCGACACCGCGACCGAGCGGGGTCCGCCAGCCGCAGACCGCGATCCGGCCGTCGTCGCTGACCGCCAGGCCGACCTCGTCGAGCGCCCGCCCAGGGTCCGGGGTGAGGTCGTGCAACCGACCGGAAACAGGCTGGGCCGAAGACACGGCCGTCCCGTCGAGATCGACACGAAGCAGCCGGGGAAAGTCGGGACCAATGTCCCGATCCCAGTGCCGTACCGGCGCTGATTCGTGCAGGACGGCGGAGACCCCCGCCTCACGGCGGGCTTTGCGCCGGGCGGCGTCCTCCTCGTACGGACCCGGCAGTGCGGGCGCCACGACCAGGACGACGCCGGCCGCCCGGGCGGCGAGCACCTTGGTGATGCCGGCCGACGGCGCGGCCACCTGATACGCCTCACCACCGGAAGCCGGCAATCGCCACAGCCCAGCTGTCGTCTCGGTCTCCGCACTCCCCGGTGACGGTGACGGACTGGACCGCTTGGAGACGAAGAGCAGGTCGCCGTCCGCGGTGAAGGCCGGCTGGGTCTCACCTTCCGCGGAGAAGGTGAGCCGACGCGGCGGCGCCTCCCCGGCGGGATCGACCTCCCAGAGCGCAGACACGTAAGCGGAATTGTCCGCCGCCGGGGTCTGAACGACGCAGACCAGCCGGCGGCCGTCCGGCGCGAGGATGAGACCGGCGACCCGTGGGATGGCCACGTAGCGGTCGAGGTCGGCGAAGGGGTGGGCGGCGTCGGAATCGGTTGGTTTGGCGCGCACCTCACCGTCGGGGGGAAGTTGTGCGGGCATATGCCGACGATATCCGCGTGACTGATCCGGCAGGGCAGCGGCGGGCGGGAGCGCCGGGCGTTCCGCCCAAACCCGCCTAGGCCGGATGCGAGCGGGCGAAGCGGCAGCAGTTGTCCGGGCAGACGTCGTGAGCCGGGCTAGTTGGGCCGAGAGCGCGAGGTGCGGCGCGGCCGAGCCGTTCGAGAGCGAGCTCGCGGATCATCGCGACGAACCGCGGATCCGTCCCTGGGGTGGCGGCCCGGGCAAACCGGACGCCGAGGCGGGCTGCCAGCTCGGCCGCTTCGGTGTCCAGGTCGTAACGCACTTCCATGTGGTCGCTGACGAACCCGATCGGCACGACCACAACGGCCGGCGCGCCGTCCTCGGCCAATTCGGTGAGCACCTGCCCGATCTCCGGCTCCAGCCACGGCACGGACGGCGATCCGCTCCGGCTGCAGTACGCAAGCCGCGACGGATGGCTGCCGTCCAGCGCCTCGTGCACCAGCCGTGCGGCCTCGGCGACCTGCCGCGCATACATGCCGCCAGCCGGGCCGCTCGCGGCATTCATCGCCTCGGGAATCGAATGGGCGACATACACGATCGGCGCGCCGGCCCGTACCTCAGGAGGCAGCGTCGCCAGCGCCGATTGGGTCGCATCCCGGAACGGTTCGATGAACCCCGGATGGTTGAAGTACTGCCGCAGCCGGTCGATCCGCGGCGCCCGCGGACCGACCCGCCGGCGGGCCGCTTCGATCGCGTCCAGATACTGCCGGCAACTGGAGAAGCCGGCGTACGCCGAGGTGAGAAAGGCAAGCGCCCGCTCGATCCCGTCGTCCCGCATCTGAGCGACGACGTCGGCCAACCAAGGCTGCCAATGCCGGTTCGCCCAGTAGACGGCAAGGTTCACACCGGTTGCGGCGAAGTCCGCCCGGACCGCGGCCAGCAGGGCCCTGTTCTGCGCGTTGATCGGGCTGATTCCGCCGAAGTGGTAGTAATGTTGGGCGACTTCGGCGAGCCGCTCTTCCGGTACGCCGCGTCCCGCCGTAACGTCTCGCAGAAACGGCATGACGTCGTCCGGGCCCTCCGGTCCGCCGAAAGAGACGATGAGCAACGCGTCGTACGTGGGCGGTTCGGTCTGCGAGGTGGTCACGGCCACGATCCTGCCTGGTGGCTGTTCCCGGCGATTCAGGGGTATCGCCTGGGCAGGCCGGCCGGCGGCGGTAGGGTCCAGGGCAGGGCGGGCGGTGTGACCGGGACGACACATCGAGACGTGACGGAAGGCGACCCACGCACGAGAGCGGGACGAGGGGAATGGCGGAGCTGCGGTTAATCGGCGTAAGCGCGGACGGGCGATCACTCAGCTTGATCGACACCCACGGGAACGAGCACCGTCTGACCATCGATGACCGCCTTCGCGCCGCCGTCAACGGGCAACTCTCCCGGCTCGGTCAGCTCACGATGGCGCTGGAGAGCCGCATCTCGCCGCGCGAGATCCAGGAACGGATCCGTGCCGGGGAGTCCGCGGAAGAGGTGGCGGGTTCGGCCGGAGTTCCGCTGGAGCGCGTGCTGCGGTTCGTTGGGCCCGTCTTGCAGGAGCGTGAGCACGTCGCGGAGCGGGCACGCCGGGCGCGGATCGCCGTGCCTTCCGGGCCGAGCGTGCTCCTCGCCGACGTCGTCGAGCGGCACGCCATCCGGCAGGGCATGAGCCCCGAGGATGTCGTCTGGGATTCGGCCCGCCGGCCCGACCATACCTGGGAGGTACGCATCCGGTGGCCGGACGGCGCGACCGCCGCATGGGAATTGGATTTTGCGCACCAGCACGCCTCGCCGATCGATGGGTTGGCCAAGCGCCTCTCCGGCGGTGAGGAAGAGCCCCCGGCTGAGCAGAGCGCTACCGTGCATCGGCTGATGCGGGTCGTGCCCACACCCGACGACGTTGACCCGCTGCACCCTCGCGGAACGACAGAATCGACGGTGCTCCCTCAGGCAGCCGTTCCGGCTGCGCCGCCTCAGGCAACGGTCCCGGCGAGCTCGTCCACGGGCGCTCGGCCGGCGGCCGAGATGGCCTCGGCGCAACCGGTGACGGCGAGTGCGGCCTCGGCCAAGAGTGCCCCGTCCGACGAACCGATGCGCGACCCGACGGCGGCGGATGCCCAGCCTACGGCCACGCAGCCGGCAAAACGCGGACGTACCCGCGCCCGCGTCCCGAAGTGGGACGACATCATCTTCGGCATGAAACCAAAGACCGAATAGCCGACCGCCGGCATCGGCAACCGGACCTCGTCGCTGCGGCGGCCGCTGCGTTACTGATCGAGCTGCCGCTTCCGTCGTCGGGCGGCCGCACCATCTCACTCAGGCGGCCGGACCCCGAGGCGGCCGGAAAAAATCTTCTGCTCGCCGGTATCAGGACGCCGGGCATCCGCTCTGGTAGGGCGTAACGTCCACGTGACCAAAGGCGCGCTGACGGGAGCGAGCATGCCGCAGCAGACATCCGGGGGGTGGCGTGAGGCCAACGCTGCGGATCGGGCAACGCCGAGCTCGGTTATCGACCTGATGGACGCCCGTCGGCGCGTGGTCGGGCAGATCATGGCATGCCGCCGAAGGCGGCGACGTCGGGCGCTGATCCGGCGTCTGCCATGAGCGAGGGGCCGCACATTCGGGGGAGGCACGGCAGCCGGCATCGGAGTCCGTGCCTTGCGTGGGGTTGCGCATCGACGTGGGGGACGCACAACTCCACGGCGGCGTCGGATCGTTCGACGGAGGCGGGCGATCCGGCGCCGCCGGCATTCCTCGTACCTCCGGCCCACGCAGGCGGGCGGTACTGCGCCGTCTTGCCGGGCGATGCGCCATCTTCGCCCCGCGACGTGGGTACTCTGCTGTCTCGCCCTGGCACTCGGGCGGTGCGCTGTTCTGCCCCGGTGCTCGGGTGCCACGTCGTCCGCTCAGGAATTGCGGCACGTTGTCCGCTGAGGCAATAAACGTTGTCCGCTAGGGCAATAAGGAGCACGGAATGCGGTTTGATTATCCGGCACGTAATGAACGGATGCTCGCGCGGCACCCGGACATTGAAGCCGTCAATGCTCAACGCGGCTTGGTCTTTCTGCGCCGCAATGAGGTGCTCGCCGTTCAGTCCGACGCCACTGTGGTCGCCGACCGTGGCCGGCGGTGGATCGATGGACATGACGACCATCCGTCGGGAATCGTGCGGTTCCGGCTTCGGCCGGCGGCGAAGGTCGATGTCGCCGAGTGGACTGCCACCCTTGCCGGCGGAGCGCACAAGCGCATCGGCATCGGTCCGAATCATGTCTGTCTTGCTCAACCGCAGTGGCATCCAGGGCCTGCCGACGACCCGGAACCGATTGATCCCTTGCCGGCTCCGCCACCGGCCGGTCCATATCCGGCCGGGCCGACGCCCCGCGTCGCAATTCTTGACACCGGTATCGTCCCGCATCCGTGGTTCCTCAGCTGTCTGTGGTTCGCGACATGCCTGCCGCCCGATTACGAGGTCTTGGACGCAAATCTGGATTTCCAGCTTGATTCCCTTGCCGGGCACGGTACATTCATCGCCGGCATATTCCGCAAATACGCGCCGACAGCAGAATTAGTCATCCGGCGGGTCATTGAAAGCGACGGCGTCACCGATGAATTCCGCCTTATTCACGCGCTGCACGCATTGCCGCGGGTCGACGTCATATCGCTCTCGCTTGGTTGCTACACCTACGACGACAAGCCGCCGCCCGCCCTGGCCCATGTGCTCGCCCGCATTCCGCGGGACGTCGTGATCGTGGCGTGCGCAGGCAATTGCAGCAGTGACCGGCCGTTCTGGCCGGCAGCCATGAAGCGGGTCATCGGCGTGGGCGCGCTCAACGCGGCCGGCTCCGACCGGGCGGACTTCAGCAACTACGGGTGGTGGGTCGACGCCTGCGCCGTTGGGGAAGGTGTGACGAGCACCTTCGTCACGTTCAACGGACCGCAGCGACCCAGCGGAGATTACGACCCGGACCGCTTCGTCGGTTACGCGCGATGGAGCGGCACGTCGTTCGCCGCGCCGCGATTCGCCGCAGCGATCGCCGCACGCGTCACGGCCAAGAGTGAACCCGCAAGCCACGCCGCCGACGCGCTGCTTGATCCGACCGGACGACGCTCATTCCCCGACCTTGGTGTCGCTCTCGACGATGCGCCGGGCACCACACCGTGACCGAGACAGGGCGACACGCCGGGTATGCCGTCCGCGGCGTACCTCGCGATAGCGTGTCGTGGACTGCACCGCCATCGACGACCAGACGGCGGCGACGGGGGGTGACGGGCAGAGCGGGAGTTCCGGCTGGTGACCGACCAGAGCACCTCCACCTTGGTAGCGGCGGCGAGAGCGGGCAGCCGAGAGGCTTGGCATGCGCTCGTCGATCGCTATGCCCGCCTGGTCTGGGCGGTGATCCGCGGTCATGGCATCGGCGGCATGGATGCGGCGGACATCAGCCAGACCGCGTGGTTACGGCTGGTCGAACACCTGGACCGGCTCCGCGACCCCGACCAGGTCGGCAGCTGGCTGGCGGCGACGACCCGACACGAGTGCCTCCGTTTTCTCAATCGCCGGGGCCGAGAGCACGTCACCGAGTCACTTCCCGATCACCCGTCCGTCGAGCCAACTCCAGAGGAACACGTCGTGGCAGCTGATCGCGACCGGCTCCTGGCCGCGGCGCTCGCCCAGCTGCCGCCTCGGTGCCGGGTGCTCCTCCGGGCGCTCACCAGCGACCCAACGCCCAGCTATGCCGAACTCGCCGCCGCACTCGACGTTCCGATCGGCAGTCTCGGCCCGACCCGCAGCCGCTGCCTCGCGCGGCTCCGCGAGCTTCTGGCCGCCCTCGGCCACGAGCCCGATGTCGAATCCGCCGGGAGCAACCGGTGAGCACCGACGAACAGCTGCTTCAGACGCTACGGGCGGCGCTCGACCGGACCGACCCAATGCCGGAGGCGATCCGTGCCGCAGCCTACGCTGCGTTCGCCTGGCGCGACATCGACGCCGAACTGGCCGCTCTCATCGCAGACTCCGCGGAGACGCCCATACCGGCAGGCGTGCGCACGGCCGCAGATCATCGGCTGCTGACATTCCGGGCCCCGGGGACGGAAATTGAGATTGAAGTCGCCGGGGAGCGGCTGCGGCAGCTGACAGGCCAGCTTGTACCGCCAGGCCCGGCGAGCATCACGGTCTGCTGGCCGGCCGGGTCCCTCGCCGTGGAAGCCGACGACCTCGGTCGCTTCACCGCCGACAACGTTCCTCCCGGGCCGGTGAGCTTGCAGGTGCGGCGGCCCAGCGCAGCCCGTCCGGTTAGCACCGACTGGGTGGTCATCTGACACCCTGAGGGCGTGCCGCGCGCACGAACGCCACTCCCCGCGGAAGCGGCCGCCCCCGCAGCCGAAGCAGCGGCTGCGGCGTACGCGGCCAGCGGTACTGATCCGCACCGAGCACGTGCGCTTGCCGAGTCGGTGCTCAACGGTCCGGCGCAGCCAGCGGACGCCGTCCTCGCCCTCCGTGCGCTCGCCTTGGCGACCCGGCGTCTCGCTGGACCACGGCCCGCTCTCCGGCATGCGGTCCGGGCCGTTCAGGTGGCTCGCCGCCACGGTCTGATTGAGCCGCTCGCGCACGCGCGGATGACGTACGCGGCGCTCCTCGCCGAGACGGGCCGGACCGCCCTCGGGTATGAGGAGTGCCTCCGGGCGGCGGCCGAGCTCCGCGGCGTCCAACGCGGCCCTGTCCTCGCGCAACTGGGCCTGCTCGCCGCCCGGATCGGGGACACCGAGGCGGCACTGCGGTACTACGCCCGCGCGCTTCCCCTGCTGCGCCGGACCGCTGACGTCCACGGGCAATGCCGTCTCTATCTCAACCGGGCCAACACGCTGGCGTACGCCGGCCTATGGGACGCCGCGGAGCGCGACCTGCGCCGCGCGGCGGAGGTTGCGAACTGCGCCGGGCTGGCCGAGTATCGGTCGACCATCGCGGAGAACCTCGGGTTCGTCCGGCTGCGCCGCGGGGACGTCCTCGGTGCACTGCGCCACCTCGACATCGCCATCGAGGACGCCGACCCGTACGGCCGGCTCGCCATCACCTGTGACCGCGCCGAGGCGCTGCTCGTGGCTGGACTCGCGGGCGAAGCACGCCGCGAGCTTGAGCAGGCCATCCCGCAGCTTGCCGCCGCCGGGTTCGCGATCGACGCCGCCGAGTGGCACCTGCTCGCGGCCCGGGCGGCCCTCGCGGAGGGCGACTGGACGGCGGCGGCGGACCGGGCCGCGCACGCGGCCGAAGCCTTCCGCCGCCAGCGACGCCGGAGCTGGGAGCTGCTCGCCCGCCACGTCCTGCTCGCGGCTCGGTTCGGCGGCGGGGAACGCAGCGGCCGGCTCCGTGCCGCCGCCCGGCGCTTAGCCGCCGAACTCGCCGGACGCTGGCCGGAGTCAGCAGCCCGTGCCCTGGTGATCTGCGGGGAGATCGAGGCGGCGCGACGGCGTGCTGACCAGGCCATCGGTTACTTCCACGACGCGGCCGCGCTCGTCGTCCGGCACCGCCACCCACCGGCGCAGTGGCGGGCGGCGGCCTATTACGCCAGGGCGCGGGCCCACACACTGAGCGGCAATCTGCCAGCCGCCCGGGCTTCGCTCCGCGCTGGTCTTCGGATCGTGCGGGAGTACGCCGCCTCTCTCGGGGCCACCGACCTGCGGATCAGCGCTGCGGCATTCGGCCGCGACCTCGCGGAGGAAGGATTGCGGCTCGCCCTCCGTTCGGGCCGGCCGTCCGTCCTCCTCGAGTGGTCGGAGATCGCCCGGGCCACGGCGCTGCGCAGCCGACCGCTGCGGCCGCCGGCTGACCCCGAGCTTGCCGCCGATCTCGCCGAATTGCGCAGGGTGACCGGCCTGCTCGCTGACGCCATCGCGGTTGGAGAGGACGCCCGCCCGTTGCGGGCCCGGCAAACGGAACTGGAAAATCGCATCCGGCATCGGGCCAGATTGCTCGGGCAGCAGGTCTGGCGCGGCGAGCTCACCGCACCGTGCCGTACGCCGGTCCTGGCTGCGGCACTTGGTGATCGGACCCTTGTCGCCTATGTCGCCGTGGACGGGAACTTGTTCGCCGTCACCGTGCACGGCCGGAGGTGCCGGCTCACGGCGCTCCCCGGATACCGGGAAATTCGCGATGAACTGCGCTCACTGCGATTCAGCATGCAGCGGATCGCCCATCGGCACGGCTCCGCGGCAGCGCGGTCGGCCGCCGTCCTAGCCCGGGATCACGCAATCGACCGACTGCGTGCCCTTCTCCTTGCCCCGCTGCGTCTTCCTGACAGTGAACTCATCGTCATTCCCACGGGTGACTTGCACGCCGTCCCGTGGTCTGCGCTGGTTGACGATCGACCGGTGACCGTCGCCCCCGCCGCGCACCTATGGCTCGGCTCCGTCCGCTCATCCGCCGGACGCAATCACCGCGTCACCGTGGTGGCCGGTCCCCGCCTTGCCCATGCCGACACCGAAATCCGCGCCGTCGCCGCCCGCTATCCACGCGCCCAGGTGCTCACCGCCGAGACGGCAACCGTCGGCGCCGTCCGTGCGGCGATGGACGGCGCCGACCTGGTGCACATCGCCGCACACGGCCGGTTCCGCAGCGACAACCCGTTATTCTCAGCCATCGAACTGGCCGACGGACCGCTCACCGTTTATGACGTCGAGGAATTACGTCGTCCCCCGCGCGTTCTCGTTCTCTCGGCGTGCGAATCCGGATTGTCCGCCGTGCACCCGGGCGACGAGCTGATGGGACTCACCGCGGCGCTGCTTGGCATGGGGACACGGACGGTCATCGCCTCGGTCTGTCCGGTGCCGGACGACCTCACCGCCGACTTCATGACGGAATTTCACCGGCATTTCGCGGCACGGGCGGACGCCGCAGCGGCACTTTTCGCGGCTCGCAACGCAATTGCGTGTGACGGTTTTCTCTGCTTGGGTGCGGCGTAACTGGATTCCCGGCGGTCGGCGCAGAACTTTTCGCGGCAGGCGCCGGCGAGGATTTCCCATCGGCGGCAGGCGCCGGCGAGAATCGTCCGCGGCACCCTGGTTTTCCCGGCGGACGGCACCGGCAAGCGAAACACGCCGCCCGCTTGACGACCCTACCCCGCGTTGGTACCCTCCTGCTGTCCACGGAGATCGTCTCGGAGGTAGCAGATATGACGTTCGTCCGAAAGTTTCTGACACTCCCCCCCTCGCTGCCGTGGTCCTGACCGCAGCCGCGGGAATTGCCCGAGCCGCCACCAGCACATCCGTCACCTGGGGTCCTGTTTACGCCTACTACAAGAACATCGCGCGCGCCATGGGTGCAGGTAGCACAAGTATCAGTGGGGATCGCACAAGTGTGTTGAACGCCTTCTACCTCGATGACCGCGCGGACGACGGCAACAACGTCTACGGGCATACGACATTCTCTTTTCTTATCGGCAATTACTTCTATGATGATGTAACGCGCTCAACCGGCGAATACTCGTACTGGACGACCCCTGTCACCCGGACGTTGACCGACCGGCTGCGGACGGACGCCCGTGCCGTGCGTGCAGCTAGTAAAGTCTGCGTTCAGCTCGGCTGGCCCGTGCCGGACAGCTGCTCGCCGCAGGCTATTACCACCCTCGGATACTGAAGCGCCCGGCGTTATCGGAGTTCGCGTTGACACTATCGGCATCTCACGTGGAGAGCAGCCGTACCGACCCTTCGGCTGCTCTCCGCAGCGTCACGGTGCGATTCGGAAAACTCACGGCACTCGACGAGGTGACACTTACCTTCCGCCCTGGAATCACCGCGGTCACCGGGCCGAATGGCGGCGGCAAATCCACTCTGCTGCGCGTTCTCGCGACACTTCACCAACCGGACGCCGGTGACGCCACCGTTGCGGGACATCCGGTGACGGCAACGGCGGGTCTCCGCACCGTGCGCCGCATCCTCGGATATCTTCCGCAAGAACCGACGTACTTCGACCATCTGCGCGTCGACGAAGCGCTGCACTACGCGGGCTGGCTTCATGGGATGCACTACCGGGCGCGGGCAACGGCGATTGCCTCACTCGCCGAGAAATTCTCACTCACCGACCTGCTACCGCGTAAAGTCGCCCTCCTCTCCGGCGGCACCCGCCGGCGGGCGTATTTTGCTGCAACGCTCATGCACGATCCGCTGTTTGCCGTCTTCGACGAGCCGACCAGCGGTGTGGATCCCACGCGGCGGGTGGACATCCGCAATGCGTTGCGCGAGCTGGCCGCCGGGAGGACGGTCATTTTTTCGACGCAGTTGACCGAGGATATCGAGCTGCTTGCCGATCGGGTCATTGTGCTGAGCGCCGGGCGGGTGATTTTCGACGGCACACCGCAGGAACTCGCCGCCCTGGGCACGACCGAACGCGGCGCCCGGAGAATCGAGACGGCGCTCCGCTCGCTGCTCGACCGGGAACGCGAGGAGTCGCGGTGAGCGAAGCGGCTGTCGAGCGGCCAGTCGCCGAAGAAGGCCGCCAATCACAACGGCCCGTCCGCTTTCCCGTGCTCCGCGCCCACATCTGGCGTACGCCGCTCCGCTTCGCATTACCGCTTTTCGCCGCCGCAGTCGCTGCACATCTCGGCCTGCGCACCATGCCGTGGCGACACGAATGGTTCTGGGCGACGTACGAATATGACTTCGTCACCGTGCTCCTCGGCCCCTTGCTCAGCTGCGCCGCTGCTATCGAGGGATACCGGCTGCGGCGCACGCACGCGGCAATTGGAACGTCGACGCGCGTCCTGCGCGCGACAGCCGGCCGTTTTCTCGCTCCCGTATTCTGGGCATTGCTCGCCGGCGCCTGCGGTTTGCTCGCGGTCTGGATTCTCGTGCGTCTAGCCGGAACGCCCGGCCTGCCGGATCCCTCCTCCTGGGAAAGCGTCATCCCGGCAACCGCTCAACTTCTCGCGTACGCCGCCGCAGGATTCGGTCTCGCGTATGCGCTGCCGCATGTCGTCGTCATACCATTCTCCGGGATCGTGACCTTCGGCCTCACCCTGTTCCTCTACACGAGCAATCTTCCGGAATCCTTGATAGTCGTCGGCGGAGCAAGCGGCTCGACCGCTACGCTCCGGCCCCATGGCCCAACGGTCGCAGCCCAAACCTGCGCCTACGCGGCGTTCGCCGTTGCGATCGTCACGACGGTCGCCGCCTACGAAGGGTGGCCGAAGCGGTCACGGGTCTACGTCGCAGCCGCGGCCGCTGTTGCCGCTGTTGCCGCTGCCATACCACTTTTTTACGTCGGGCAGCCGCTCGAGCCGTTCCATCCGCGGCTGACCTGCATGGGAACAGCGCCGCGGCTCTGCGCCCTGCCGGGATATGCCCGTTTTCTTGCCACCACGCGGACCGACATCATGCGCTTCGCCGCACCGCTGCACGAGCTCGGCGTTGATTTACCGGCAGTTTTTTCACAAGACCCCGGAGCAGGCGACGCGCCGCTCGACGCGCACACTTTGACCGCCACCCGCGCCGCAGATCGGCTGCTCGGAATTGACGTACTTCTGCGCAACAGACTGCTTTCCGGAGCCAAGAGCTGTCGGTTCACCATGTCCGCCTATACGGACATGACGACCCTGGACAA
The DNA here is from genome assembly GCF_000015025.1 of Acidothermus cellulolyticus 11B. Taxonomy (GTDB): domain Bacteria; phylum Actinomycetota; class Actinomycetes; order Acidothermales; family Acidothermaceae; genus Acidothermus; species Acidothermus cellulolyticus. The sequence goes on from NC_008578.1 coordinate 1,580,513, forward strand.
CTGGTTGCTCTACCGCGTCGATGCATCACTCCTTCCCTCCCTCACTGCGGATACCGACGCGGTACGCCGGCTCAGTCCGGCCGATGTCCGGGCCGCGTTGGATCGGCTGCGCCGTGAATGTGCCTGACAATCCGCTGATGGCCCACCCGCAGGCTCACCCATCCCCCGCCTCGTCTCACCCACCATCAGCCGAACCACCGGAGCAGCGGATGCGGCGCCGCTTGCTCGTGCGAAAACGCGTGCGCCCCCAGGTCCAACGCGGTCTGCCGGTACGCGACGCCGTCCGGTCAATGCGATGGACATTTCTGCTGGTGTTCCGGGCCTGGCACCTGCCGACACTCGCCTTGGCGGCAGTTGTTGCCGCCGTTGCGTGGTTGGTGATCCCTGGCACCGCTGTCGCCGTGCCGGCGCGGGACGGCGTGTCGTCCGTCATCTGGCCGCTGCTTCCGGCCCTCACCTGCTCGGTGATTCCCTTTATCGTTGAGGCCTTGCGATCCCCGGCGGTTGCGGCGTCCTCACGCCGGCACGCGGCGATAGCGGGCCGTCTGCTCCTCGCGCTCCTCGTACTTCTCGCCGCAGCGAACACCGCGAGCGTGCGTTTCGATACCGTCATCGTCGCGAGAAACACCGCTATCCTCTTCGGATTCGCCGCTGTCACGGCGCGGTATGCACCGAGTATGGTCGCCGCATCCGCGACCGTTGGTGTGCCGATGGTGATGTGGCTCTTTGGCCCGGACATCCACGGCACGGTTCACAGCTGGGCGGTTCTGCTTGCCGGCCGGACGTCCTGGCTTGCTCTCGTGATTGCCTGCGCCGGGCTGGTGAGCGGCGCGGCGGCGATCCTCCGGCCACCCAAACACGCGTCGAGGTAGCCCCGGCGCGCCACGCGCCGGCACGTCGCCGCCTGTCAAGCGTCGCGGCCCGAACGGCCGGCCGTTTTCGCCGTCGGCACGGATGCGATGCGGGATGTCTCAATTGCCGCAGGATTCCACCAGCCGTTGGCTCTCCGCATCCCCGACGGCCACCGACCGACGGCGGTCCGCAACCCAATTCGACCACGACCCGATATACACCGGCGGGGTCGGCAACCCGGCAAGCGTCATCGCGAACGCGGTGTGCGCCGCGTGAATACCGGAACCGCAGTACACGCCGACCGGCGCCGCGTCCGCCATTCCGGCCGCGGTGAACCGATCGCGGAGTTCAACCGGATCGCGGAATCGCCCATCAGGCCTGATATTCCCCCCGCTCGGCACGTTTCGCGCCCCGGGAATGTGGCCGCCCACCGGGTCATAGGGCTCTACCTCGCCACGAAATCGCTCCGGCACCCGGACGTCGGCCAACACCCCGGACGCCGCGATCTCCGCCGCCCCGTCAGCGTCAAGAACCGGCATATTCCCCGGTCGTGCGACGAAATTCCCTGGCGGCGGCTGCGGAACATCCGTGGTCACCGGATATCCGGCCGCGACCCAGGCCGCGTATCCGCCGTTGAGCACCCGCACCCGCTCATGCCCGAAATACCGCAACGTCCACCACATCCGCGCGGCCGCCGTACTGTCGGCCGCGTCATACACGACAACGTCGGAATTCTCCGAGATTCCCGCGCGTCGTGCACATTCTTGGAAATCGTCCGGATGGGGAAGCGGATGACGTCCGCCGGTTCCCGGGCGGCCGCACACGTCGCCGTCGATGTCAAGAAAAACCGCGCCGGGGAGGTGCCCGGCCCGGTAGGCAAGGACACCCGGGGGACCGGCGATGTTCCATCGGACGTCGATGAGCACGGGCGGCCGCGGCCCGTCCAGCCACTCCGCCAATTCGGCAACGTCGACGAGGAGGTCCGGCACTTGGCTCACGCCGCTCAGTCTGCCAGGACGCCATGCGCGGGGTGCGACGAGACAGCCGTGGACCAACGGCCGCAACCGGTAATCTCTCAGCCGGCCGCAACCGGCGCGCGCAACGGCGACTCAGCCGGCAGCGAATTCGAGCAGGGGAACCCACTGCTCGGCCGCGGTCAACGAACCATGGTGTCCGACCATGCGCGCCTCCCGGGGATGGGTCTGCCCGCAGACCAAGGCGAGGGTGCCGAGAGCCGCTACGATGACGTCCCCGATCCGCAGGGCCACGCGATCGTCCAGCTCGCCAAACCAGCCTGCTTCGATCGCCGCCGTCCGGGAGACGATCAGCGCCCGGTCACCGAGCCGGGCCCGCCACCGCCCGGCAACCTCCTCCGCGGCCCCGGCCTTGGTGTACAGGTACCGAACCCGAGCCTCCCCGCCGACCAACTCGACGTCCCGGAGCAGCTCCGGCTCGGCCTCGATGTCGATTCGCTCCGAGACGTCGACCATGCCGTGATCTCCCGTGAGGTACAGCCGGCACTCCGGCGGCAATCCGCTCACGATCGCCTCCACCAGCCGGTCGACGAAACGCAACTGCCACCGCCACGCGTCCGAATCGACCCCGTGGCCGTGACCCGCCCAGTCGAGATCGGACACGTACGCGTAGATGAAGGTGGGCCGCGGCGAGCGCGCCGCCTCCCGCAGCACGTGATGCAGGCGGGCGACGATTTCGCCAAAGACGTCGGCCGGAAGATACTCCCCGCCACGCAAGGCGGCGCGCGTCAGACCGCTCTCGCGGAAGTCACGTTTGGAGATCCGCACGACGCGCACCCCGGCGTCCACCGCCCGCTCGAACAGGGTGCGCACCGGCTGCCAGGCGAGCGGGTCGACGGCGTCGTCCCAGTGCAGGGCGTTGAGCAGCCGGCCGGTCCCGGGGATGGCCGTCTGGTAACCGACGATGCCGTGCCGGCCGGGCGGGATGCCGGTGCCGAGCGACGTCAGGCTGGTGGCGGTCGTGGACGGGAACCCGGCATGCAGCCGGCGGCCGCGTTGGAGCGCGGCGTGCAGGACCGGCGCGTCGGTCGGGTGGCCGGCAAGCTGCTCGGCGCCGAGGCCGTCGACGAGGAAGACGCACGCGACCTTTGTCGCGGGCAAGCCCAGCGGGTTCGTTCCGGCGTCGACGCCCAGCGAGGCGAGGACACTGCCGGCCAGGTCGGCAAGCGTCGATGTTCCGTACCGGGGAACGGCGACCGCTCCTGCGCCGCCGGAAAACCCGGCGACGCCGGCGGGACCGGATAAGCCGTCGGCGTGCACGACCGCCGCGACGGCTTCCGCACCCGGGCGATCCGTCGCCGCGCCCGTCGTCACGTCCGCGCCCTACTCGCCGCCTCCGAGACGACGCCGGCGAAATGCAGCACCTGGGCCACCACCGCGGGCCCGTCGCCGTCCTCGCTGACCCGGAGTGACAGGTCGTCGGCGCTCATCGTCCCGGTGTAACCATGGTCGGCTTCGCAGTTCTCATCGCCGCACGACGCCGGCTCAAGGTCAAGGTGGCCGACCGCCCCCCAGCCGATCACCAAGGTGGCTTCCCGGCAGGCGGCACCGGGAACGTAGGCGGCGGGGTTGGCCACGGTGGTGGTGAGCGCCACGGATGTGATCCGCGAGATCGGCACGACTTCGGTGGTCGTCGTCGCGTGCGGGTACGGGTGACCCTCGGCCGGCGGATGTTCGTCGGTGTGGCATACGACAAGCCGGGCCGGCGTCGCAACCAAGACGGTGACGTGGCGCCGAATCCCCATGTCGTCGTCGATCGTCGTCTCCTGGTGGACGACATGGGCGAGGATGTCGTCGGAGCCGATTGCCGCACGCAACGCGTCGGCCATGAGCTCCGGGTAGTAGCCGCTCCGTTCGACATCCGACCACAGGTCGGTGGCTGCCTGAGCGCTGCGGGCAGGGTTATCCGGCATGCCTCCATCCTCCACCACGAGCCGACCGCCGCGTGCCACCAGTGTGGAGACGGCGGCCGGTCAGGACGCGGACGACGGGCAGTGCGCGGGGAGCGTGTCGGCCGGCATCGGCTTCTGCAGCAGGAATCCCTGGCCGAGGCGGCAGCCGAGTTGGCGGAGAATTTCCAGCTGATCGTAGGTTTCGATCCCCTCCGCGACAAGATCGAGGTCGAGTTGCTGAGCCAGCCCGATGACGGCACGGGTGACGGCCTGATCCTGCGCCGTGCCCAGCAGACCGGCGATGAACGACCGATCGAGCTTGAGGATGTCGACCGGGAACCGGCGTAGGTAGGACAGCGCCGAGTAGCCGGTACCGAAATCGTCAAGGGCGATCCGCACGCCTAAGTCGCGGAGGGCCCGCAGCACCGCGAGGGTCCCGGCCTCCTCATCGATGAAGACGCTCTCGGTCATCTCGAGGACAAGAACCTCCGGCGGTACGCCGCTCGCGGCAAGCGCGTCAGTGACCACATCGACGAAACCCGGTTCGGCAAGCTGGCGCACCGAGACGTTGACGGAGACGCAGAAGTCCTGCCGGCAATGGAGCCGCGGCGTCCACGCCACGCGGTGCTGCAGCGCCGTACGAAGCACCCACTCGCCGAGGGGGACCACCAGGCCGCTGTCTTCCGCGAGCGGGATGAAGTCCAGCGGAGGCACGAGACCCCGGGTCGGATGGGGCCAGCGGAGCAGTGCCTCGGCGCCGACCCACATGCCGGTGGCGAGTTCCACGATCGGCTGGAAGTCCAGCCGGAACGCGCCGGCCTCGACGGCGGCGCGCAAATCCTCCTCCAAGGCGATCCGTTGCGCCGCGGCCCGCCGGAGCGCGGGCCGGAAGACGACGCACCGGCCCTTGCCGGTGTTCTTTGCTTCCGTCATGGCAAGGTCGGCGTCCGCGAGCAGCTCCGCCGGCTCGATGCCGCGGCTCGCCGAGGTCGCGACCCCGATGCTGGCGGAGAGGTGCACCGACCGGCCGTCCACCGCGAAGGGGGTGCGGAACGCATCCCGCAGCCGCAACGCGATCGCCTCGGCCTCGTTCGGCGCGGCAAGCCCGGTGACGAGGACGCCGAACTCGTCACCGCCGATGCGGGCCACCGTGTCAGTGGGACGCACGATCGCGGTCATGCGTTGAGCGATATCGCGGAGCAGCCGGTCGCCGTGCAGGTGACCGAGGGAATCGTTGACGCGTTTGAACCCGTCGATGTCCACCATGAGGACGCAGAGGTGGCCGCGGCCACGCTCGGCCTGTCCGACCGCGTCGGCAACCCGCGCGGCGAACGTCGTGCGGTTCACCAAGCCGGTGAGGGCGTCATGGCTTGCCAAGTGGTAACGCGCTGTTTCCGCCCGCCGCCGGGCATGCACCGCACACACCACACTGCTGATGCTCCGCACGAAGCTGCGGTCCTCGGCTGTCAGGAGTTCGAGGACATCCCCCGCCCCTCCGAGCACCGCGGCGGCCCGATCCTCGCTCAACCCTAGGTGCTGGACGACGAGCAGCCGAGCTCGATCGACCAAATCGGCGGCTCCGGCGTCGTCGGTGACCGTCTGGCTGAACTCCCCGAGTTCCGCCAGTGCGGCAAGCCGCGCATTGTGCTCGGTGACGTCGATGTAGTGGCCGAGGACGAACGGCTCCTCGTCGGCCGCAGCAGTGAGAATGCGGATGACGTGAATCTCGGTGCCGTCGGCACGGCACATCCGGACCTGCAGGCGCTGCGGCTCGCCGCCGATTCCCCAGTCCGCCCAATGGCGATCGTCGGGGCGGATGAACGTGGTCTCCTCGCTGCCGATCAGGGCATCGGCCTCGACGCCGACGAGCTCAGCGAACGCATCGTTGACCGCACGGAACCGTCCGGCGACGTCGAGCAACGCCATGCCGATCGCGACACGCCGGTAGGTCTCGCCGAACCGCGCCTCGATCGCGTGCAGGTCAGCCGTCATGGAACCGATCCCATGGTCATGCCACTCCATCGGCCGATCCGGTGCTTTCCCGAGGGAAAACGCCTAGAAAGGTCAAGACCACTCACGCCCCGCCGGGACCGCCGAGAGCCGACGGATCCGCCCGAGCGCTAGGCGTCCTCCGGTGGGTCGGTCGTGCGGTCGGACCGTGGGTCGGTCGTGCGGTCGGACCGTGGTGCCGCCGCACCGGTCATCCGGCGGATCTGCTCGGCAACCCAGCCCCCGACGTTCGCGGCGCCGGAGCCGATGTCGCGCAGCAACCGGAACAGGGGGTCCGGCGAGCGGTCGAAGGCCTCCTTGTACGCCGCTGCGGCGGCTTTCACCTCGTCGGTGAAGGAGGTGCGTGAATCATCCGCCCGCTTGGGATAGTCACCGGCGAGGATTCGCTCGTAGGCACCGGATTCGACCCACCGCTTTATTTCCAACGCCCGGAGCACGGCGAACGGATGCGTTGCGTGCAGCAGGTTGAGCAGCCGGATGACGCCTTCGCGGATGTCCCCACCCGCCTCGTACTCCTCCGCCTGGTCGAGGAAGGCGCGGAAATCCAGCTGGTCGAGGTGCGCGCCGCCCGCCAGCTTCATGTGCAGCCGGGTGAGCGCGGCCGGATCCTGGCAGACCAGCAGGCCGGCCCGATCGCAGGAGAGTTCGGCTTTGCGGTGCCACTCTTGCAGCGCCATGACGATCGCCCGCAGGCCGGCGGCGCCGAGCGGAAGGATCGCGACCCGCCCGATGCGCAGCAGCGTGAAGAGCACCGAACTGTATACCGCATGCCCGGAGAGGACGTGACCGAATTCGTGACCAATGACGGCGCGGAGCTCGTCCTCGTCAGCCAACTCAACCAATCCGCTGCTGACCACGACGAAGGGGTGATCCAAGCCGAGGGTCCACGCGTTGGCTGCCGGATTCTGCGTGACAAAAAGCTGCGGCACCTCCGGCAGGTCGAGAATTTCCGCGGCCTCGACGGCGATGCGATGCAGCGTAGGAAATTGCCGTTCATCAACCCGCACCGATGACGCAAGAAAGAGCATGCGCAACCGGCGCTCGCTGAAGAAGCCGAACATTCCCTTGACGAGAGCGTCGAAGCCGGGTACGCCGCGCAGCGCCGCAAGGGCCGCCCGATCGGCGGGATGCTCGTAGCTGCGGGCGCTGATTCCGGGGAACCGGACGCGTTGGGCAGGATGCGACGCCGACCGGCCGGTGGACCGGGACGCCCGGCCGCGCGGTGCACGGGGTGGACGGCGCTCGACGGGTTCTTCTGTCATGCCGCCACGGTACGCCGCACGCATGGATCTCCGGCAGAATGGCGGCCATGGCACGACGTACCCAGACCCCGCCGACCCCGCCGCCGGACGGGCGCGTCATCGACGTTGATGTCGCCGCCGAGATGCGCGGCAGCTACCTGGAATACGCCTATTCGGTCATTTACTCGCGCGCCCTGCCGGACGCACGGGACGGCCTGAAGCCGGTGCACCGGCGCATTCTTTATCAAATGCGCGAGATGGGGTTACGGTCCGATCGTCCGCACGTGAAATGTGCACGCGTCGTCGGTGACGTGATGGGCAAACTGCACCCACACGGCGACATGGCCATCTACGACGCGCTGGTGCGCATGGCGCAGCCGTTTGCCATGTGGCTTCCCCTCGTCGACGGCCATGGGAATTTCGGGTCGCTCGGCGGCGACGATCCGCCGGCGGCGTATCGGTACACCGAGTGCCGGATGACCGCGGCCGCGGAGGCCATGACCGCGGACCTGGACGAGGACGTCGTCGATTTCGCCCCCAATTACGACGGGCAGGAGACCGAGCCCGTCGTTTTGCCGGCCGCCTTTCCGAATTTGCTGGTGAACGGCGCCAGCGGAATTGCGGTGGGGATGGCGACGAACATGCCGCCGCACAACCTCGGCGAGGTGGTGGCGGCGGCCCGCTATTTGCTGGAGAACCCGCAGGCGTCGCTTGACGAGCTCATGCGCTGGGTGCCGGGCCCGGACCTGCCGACAGGCGGGGAAATTGTCGGCCTCGACGGCGTCCGGGAGGCGTACGCCACCGGGCGGGGAAGTTTCCGGATGCGCGCGACAGCGCGCATCGAAGAGGTCCGCGGCCGGCGAAAGGGCATCGTCGTCACCGAACTGCCGTACGGGGTCGGGCCGGAACGAGTGGTCGCCCGGATCAAAGACCTTGTGAGCGCGAAGAAACTGGCCGGCATCGCCGACGTCCGGGACCTCACCGACCGCCATCACGGACTTCGGGTGGTCATCGAGGTGCGGCAGGGTTTCGACCCGCAGGCGGTCCTCGACCAGTTGTACAAGCTCACGCCGCTCGAAGAGTCGTTCGCCGTCAACAACGTGGCACTCGTCGACGGGCAGCCGCGCACCCTCGGTCTCGCGGACCTGCTCCAGGTGTACGTCGGCCATCGGATCGAGGTGACCCGGCGCCGGTCGGCATTCCGCAAAAAGCGACGCGAAGCCCAGCTGCACATTGTTGAAGGCCGGTTACGCGCCATCGTCGACATCGACCGGGTCATCGCCATCATCCGGGCCAGTGATGACACCGCACAGGCCCGTGACGCACTGATGGAAACATTTGGATTGACCGAGGTGCAGGCGAATGACATTCTCGACCTGCCGCTGCGCCGGCTCACAAAATTCTCGAAAATTGAATTAGAGGCCGAACGTGACGAGCTCCGCCGTGACATCGCGTCCCTTGGCGACATTCTCGGGTCCGAGCAGCGGCTGCGGGCGGTCGTCAGTGCCGAACTCGCAGCCGTCGCCGAGCAATTCGCGACACCACGGCGCACGCGGTTGACGGCCGACGACGGGTCGCCGGTGACGAGCCGGCCACTGGAGATTCCCGACTCGCCGTGCTGCGTCGTCCTCTCCGCGACCGGCCTGCTGGCCCGGACCACGGGGCCCGGATTTCCTTCCGGCGACGCCGACCGGGCCCGGCACGACGCGATTGCGGACGCCGTCGAGGTCACGACCCGCGGTGACGTCGGCCTCATCACCAGTCAGGGCCGGGTGCTGCGCCTGCCTGTTCTCGACCTGCCGTCCCTCGATGACACTGGTCCGGTCAGCCTTGCCGGCGGTCTCCCGGTGAGCGAGGTTCTCGGGTTGGAGGCCGGGGAGGAGCTCGTCGGCCTCACCCCGGTGAGCGAGCAGTTGGACGTCGTCCTCGCGACCAGGTCAGGCGTGGTGAAGCGGGTCAGCGGGCGGATGCCGGAGCGGAAGCCGGACGCGTCGATCATTGCGCTGCGACCCGGTGACCGTGTCGTCGGTGCGCGCAGCGTGCGCACCGGCCGGGATGAGCTCGTCCTCATCACGTCGGACGCCCAGCTGCTGCACTTCCCGGTCGCCGAGCTGCGTCCGCAGGGCTTCGCCGCCGCCGGCGTGGCAGGCATCCACCTGAGCGACGGCGCATCGGTGATCTTCTTCTCGGCCGTTGACCCCGCGCGCCCGGCCGTCGTTGTGACGATCGCCGGCGCTTCGGCCGCGCTGCCTGGTACGCAGGCGGGGTCGGCGAAGGTCACGCGATTCAGCGAATTCCCCGGCAAGGGCCGGGGCACCCGGGGTGTCCGCTGTCACCGGTTCCTCCGCGGCGAAGACACCCTGCTCCTCGGCTGGGCGGGTCCCGCGCCGGCCAAGGCTGTCACCGCATCCGGCCAGCCGGTCGAGCTGCCGCCAGCGAATGGGAAACGCGACGGCTCGGGCACTCCCCTGCCGACCCCGGTGGCGGCGGTCGGCTGGTAGGTCGGACCGGCGCCCGCTCCCGCCAGACCGCTGGCGACAAGCCTGACCCCAGCCCGGTGGACTACCTCGCGCCCGGTGTGCTGCACGCCCCTGCACGGCCCGTGGGATGCCCGCCCTGCGCGGCCCGGCGGACGCAGCCCGACGCCGTAGGGTAATGAACATCGGTCAAGTAAAGAGGAACGAGGTGGGACGATGCCGTACGACGCCTTTCTCGCTGAGACGGTGACGATCCACGGACACGGCGGCGATGCCATCGAAGCGTACGCCGCGCGGCCGTTGCGGCCGGAGCCGCGCGGTGGGGTCGTGGTCATCCACCACATGCCCGGCTACGACCGCGCCACCAAGGAAATCACCCGTCGGTTCGCCGAGGCCGGGTTCAATGCGATCTGCCCGAATCTCTACAGCCGCGAGGCACCCGGTGCTGCACCGGACGACGCGGCCGCCGCGGCGAGGGCACGCGGCGGCGTCCCCGACGACCGACTGGTCGGCGACGTCGCCGGCGCCGCCACATACCTACGGGAATTGTCCAACGCCAACGGCAAAGTCGGCGTCATCGGCTACTGCTCCGGCGGCCGGCAAGCGGTGCTCGCCGCGTGCAGCCTTGACATCAACGCGGCGGTCGACTGTTACGGCGCATTCGTCGTCTCCCCTCCCCCGCCGGGTGCGCCGCTCGCCGTCCGGCCGCTTACCGACGAATTACCGAAGCTCCGCTGTCCGCTGCTCGGCCTCTTCGGCGCGGACGACGCCCACCCAAGCCCCGCGGAAACCGCGGAATTCGAGAAAATTCTCGCCGAACACGGGAAGACGTACGAGTTTCACACGTACAACGGCGCAGGCCATGCGTTCTTCGCGGTGGACCGGCCAAGCTACCGGCCGGAAGCCGCAAATGACGGTTGGCAACGCATTCTCGAGTGGTTCCAGCGGTACCTCGCGACCGGGGCATAGTCGATGTGCACGTACGTTACGAAATGCCTGCCCATTCACGGCAGTGCCAAAGGACCGCACGGCTGGTTCTCAGCCCGCACGGCCTCGGTGTATCTCGACCATCCCGTGCACGCGCCGGCCGATCACACGCTGAATATCGATGTGCTCAATCCCGAACGCGGTCCGGAATATCGGGTCGCGGTCGAACTCGATCCGGCGTCGGCGCGGGAACTGGCTTACGCCATCCTCGAACTCGTCGAGACCTTCGGGGATGGCGGCGGAAACATCGGAACCGGTCCCACCCGCGCGGGATAGTCGCCGAGGCAGCCCTACCGCAGACGAGCGAGCGCCTGCTCGACGTCGGCGAGTAAATCCGCTGCGTCCTCGCAGCCGCAGCTGAACCGGATGAAGCCGGGTGGGACGTCGTCGCCGCCCCACCGCGCCCGCCGCTCCGCCGTGGAGTGAACGCCGCCGAAACTCGTCGCGACGGTGACGAGGCGCAGCGCGCCGAGAAATGCTTCGGCCTCGGCAGCGCCGGCGAGCTCGAACGAGACCAGCCCGCCCGGACGACGCATCTGGCGCACGGCGAGCGGGTACGCCGGATCCGACGGCAGCCACGGATAGCGCACCCGTCGGACGGCGGGGTGCGCGGCGAGCATTGCGGCCAGTTCGCGGGCGTTGTCAGCCTGCCGAGCCAGCCGCAGATCCAGGGTGGCCAAGGATCGATGCGCGAGCCAGGTCTCGAACGGTCCGGGAATCGCCCCGGTGCTGTTGCGCCAGCCGCGGATCCGCTCGGCGAGCTCGCCGGTGCGGCAAGCAACGTGTCCCAGCACGATGTCGCTGTGGCCGGTCATCGCCTTGGTGTCACTCGCAACAGAGAAATCCGCACCAAGCAGAAGTGGCTGCTGGCCGAGTGGAGTGGCTGTCGTATTGTCGACGGCGAGCAGAGCGCCTTCGTCGCGGCATCGGCGCGCAAGCTCGGCGATATCGCAGACGTCGAGCCCTGGATTGCTCGGTGATTCGATCCACACCAGCCGGGCACCCGCGACCTGCGCGGCCATCTCCGGCCCGGTCGGAGCCCAGCGGGTCACAACCCCGAAATCGCTGAGAAATTCCTCCGCGAGACGACGTGTTGCGTAATAGCAATCGGACGCCATCAGCATGGTGTCCCCGGGTCGTAGTGTCGTGGCGAGGACGGCGGTGACCGCGGCGATTCCGGAGGCAAAAGCGATCGCCGGACCGCCTTCGAGATCGGCGAGCGCCGCCTCCCACGCCGTCCAGGTCGGATTCGTCAGCCGACCGTACTGATAAGGGCCGGCGGGCTCTCCATGCAGCACGTACGTGGAGGCGAAAACCGGACTCGGTACCAGCGGAGTGCCTTGCCCGCCGGGCATTCCGCCGGCGGTGAGAACGCGGGTGCCGTCACCGGAGACGATCGGGGTGGCGCCGGATCGGCCGGTATCGGCGGGTTCCGCGGATTGGCAGCGAGGATCGCTCTGCTCCGGATGCCGCGGCGTCCCAGCGTCGTTCATCGCAATCTCCTTACTCCTTGGGTCGATGCCGTCTCGCCTCGCCGGCGTCATTGTGATGCGCTGTGTCTCGATGCGCTGCTGTCGTGACTGGCTGGCTTACTCCTGATGCGCTGCTGTCACCCCTGAGTCGCCGTCGTCTTGAATCGCTGCCGTGACCGCTGAGTCGCTGCCGTCGAACAGCGGGCGCGATCCGATGGTCCGCTGTAGATCTCCTCGCCGGGACATTCCTGGTTTTTGCGACATTTACGCGCCATTACGACACCCGTTCGAGAATTGATTACTCACCGCTACCTTTTCTCCGCTATCCTGCGTACGGTCGCGTTGGATGCCCGAATCGCGGCTGCGCAGCGTGACGACGATCGCGCAACCGACAGCCGATATTCGGCGTCTCCATGACGTGACCTCCGACGCCGGCCACGGACGGGGGTCGTGGCCGGCGTCACCGCGACGCGGCAATTCCGCAGCCACCGCACCCATTCCGCGCACGTCCGCATACGCATCGCCCACCCGGTACGCATCGCCCACACTTCCCGGGAGATCACTCACCCCCCATGCAATTCCGCAACGACCGCATGCATCCGGCACAATTCCCCGGCTACCGGATCCATGCCACGAGTCGAACATTTCCGGTCAATCGCGCGGAACACGCGAACGGTGCGCATCGTACGAGCACGGCGTCCGCCGCGGGCATTTGAGCTCTCAAGGAATTCACACGTCGATCCGGCTGCGATCCAGCGTCGCCGCGGAGGCGGCGATGAATTCCTTGCGCGGCACGACGTCACCGCCCATGAGCAATTCGAAGGCGGCCTCGGCCGCGGCGGCGTCGGTCAGCGTCATGCGGCGCAGTACGCGATGCGCGGGATCCATCGTCGTTTCGGCCAACTGCGCGGCGTCCATCTCGCCCAGACCCTTGTACCGTTGGGGCGTCTTGTACCGGATCCCTTGCCGGTCCAGATCCGCAAGCAGCCGGTGCAGTTCCGCATCGCTGTAGGTGTAGACGGGGTCCTTGCGCCCGCTCACCTCGATCCGGTGCAGCGGTGGAACGGCGGCGAAGATTCGGCCGGCGTCCAGGAGCGGGCGCATGTACCGGAAGAACAGGGTGAGGAGGAGGCAGCGGATATGCGCGCCGTCGACATCGGCGTCCGTCATGATGATGACTTTGCCGTAGCGGACAGCATCGAGGGAAAAACTCCGCCCGGAGCCGGCACCGATGACCTGGATGATGGCCGCGCATTCGGCGTTGTTCAGCATGTCGCTGAGATCCGCTTTCTGCACGTTGAGAATCTTTCCGCGGATCGGCAACAACGCCTGAAACTCCGAATTGCGGGCCAGTTTTGCCGTGCCAAGGGCGGAATCGCCTTCGACGATGAACAATTCGGTGCGGCTGGCGTCGGTTGACCGGCAATCAGCCAGTTTCGCCGGCAGGGCGGCCGATTCTAGGGCGTTCTTCCGACGTTGCGCCTCTTTATGGGCACGGAGCGCCCGCCGGGTCCGCGCAGCGGCGACGACTTTTTCCAGCACCGCGCGGGACGCCTGGCGGTCCACCCGGCGGGTTGAGGAGAAGAACGCGCGGAGCCCGCGGCTGACGACATCGAAGACGATACGCGTCGCCGCCGGAGTGCCGAGCACCTCCTTGGTCTGCCCGTCGAATTGCGGTTCGGGGAACCGGACGCTGACGACGGCGGTCAACCCTTCCAGCACGTCGTCCTTGACGATCGGTTCGTCCTTCACCAGCCGGGCGGATCGTGCGGCGTCCGACACCACCTTGACGACGGCACGCTCAAATCCCGTGACGTGGCTGCCGCCCTTGGGGGTCGCCACCACATTGACAAAAGACCGGATCACCGTGTCGTAGCCGGAATCCCACCGCAGTGCAACATCAACGACCATCTCGCGGATAACGTCCTGCGGCACGGAATGTCCACGGTCATCGAGAACCGGGACCGTCTCGGTGAACTGCCCGGTACCCCGAAGCTGCAGCGTGCCGCTGACCGAGGTCTGCGCGCCAGCTTCCGCAGCCAGGTAGTCGGCAAAATCCTTTGTCCCGCCGGAAAATCGGAACGTTTCGGCGTACGCGGTCGTCTCGTCCCGGATCGTGATGGCCAGGCCGGGGACGAGAAATGCGGTCTGGCGGGCCCGGGCAATGAGCGCATCGAGGTCGATCCGCGCGTCGCGAAGGAAGATTTGCGGGTCGGGCCAGAACCGCACTCGAGTGCCGGTGACTTTCCGGGGCAGGCGCCGGGCCTTTGCCAGCCCACCTCCTGGCCGGAACGGCGCCTTCGGCCCCGGACCGTCGAATATCCCACGGCGGCCGCGGCGGAAGCTCATCGTCCAGGTCGCGCCGTCCCGGTCGACCTCGACGTCCAACCGGGCGGCCAGCGCATTGACGACGCTGGCCCCGACGCCGTGCAGTCCTCCTGAGGTGCCGTACGCGCCGCCGCCGAACTTGCCGCCGGCGTGGAGTTTGGTGAACACCACCTCGACGCCGGTCAACCCGGTCTTCGGTTCGACGTCAACGGGTATGCCGCGACCGGTGTCCCGGACTTCCACCGAACCGTCGGCGTAGACGATCACGTCGATCGCGTCGCCGTAGCCGGCGAGTGCCTCATCGACGGCGTTGTCCAGCAGTTCCCAGACACAGTGCATGAGCCCGCGGCTGTCGGTGGAACCGATGTACATCCCCGGCCGCTTGCGGACCGCCTCCAGCCCTTCCAGGACGAGGAGGTGGCGGGCGGTGTACGCGTCGGTCTCGGCGGCGTACGGCTGAGCGGTCATGCGGCGTCCCTGGTTGAAGAGCTGGCTACTGTGCCTCTCCGACACCCATGCCGACCTCGAGGGTGTCCGCGCGGCAAGGCTATCGAAGGCCGGCTATCGATCAGGGTTGGCCACGCCGAGCCACCGTCGATCGGCAAGAAACCTGTGGACGGCGACATACGCGGCGCGCCGGACGGCCGATCAGGCGGTGGCCGACGGCGAAAAATGATCCCGACCGATCCGGGCGCGACACCGGTCGGCACCAGCCGGCACCCGCTGGCCAAGCGGGGAGGCGGTCCGAGCGTCCGCTTACCGCGAACGCGCACCTCGGCACGGAGGATTCCGCACGGGGTAATGGTTGGATCGGATAGCGGAGAGCTACCGCTGGACGAGATAGCGCCGATGAGAGGGATGTGAAGGTGACACAGGCACTCGCGACCGAGCCGCTGACCGCTGCTGATCGTTGCGATCGGTGCGGAGCTCGTGCCTATGTCCGCGCCATCTTCCCGTCCGGCCAGTGCCTGCTCTTCTGCGCGCATCACGCCCGCCAGCACGCAGCCGCCCTCCGCGAAGCCGCTGTCGAGTTGCACGACGAGACCCACCTGCTCGCAGACGTCCCGCCCACCGCACCGGACGACGAGCGCTAGCGCGCGGCGACTGGGGCTCGCGGTCCGTGTCGCGCCACGCCCGTGCGCGACCTGCAGATGCCTTGGTTTCTCGATCGGCACCGCCGCGCGGTCGTGGCACCTACCGCGCGGCCGCGTCCTGCCGGTAATCAAGGCATGTCAGCAATCAAGAGGTGATCGTCACTGTCACCACGACCAGTTGGGCGTCGATTGAGGGTTCAATGCGCGTCCAGACCCCGCACACGATGCGGTTGCCGTCGATATCAACCCGAGCCGCGCTGTCCAGGTAAACCGGCGACGCGGGCACAGCGATCTGCCGCAAGCTGCGCGCGCCGTGGTCGTCGAACGCGCGGACATAGAGCACGTCACCATCACTAGTAGCGCCCTGGTACGCCGCAAAGCCTGGACCGGTCACCAGCATGTAGCCGTTCGCCGGACCGTTGTCGATCTCGATCGGTGTCGCCTTACCGCAGCCGGTCGGGACCGGCATCACCCACACGGAGGTCGGATCATTGATGCCCGGTTCGAGCCAGCTCACCCAGCCGTTGCGGGCTCCCCAGCTTTGAGATCCGTCCAGATGGGCGGCAACCACGGGCGCGCCGCCGTCAACCGGAATTTCCACCAGATCCGCCGACCGAAATGCCAGCACATTCTCCTGACTTGCCTCGGTCACAATGACACAGCGACGCGTGATGGTGGCGTCCGCCATCTGCGGTCCGCTCGCGACGATCCGGTCAACTCCCGTCGCGGTGTCATACACGTGCACGTCAAGTGCCGGCCCGTTTGCCACTCCGACCTGCCAGGCGGCGGGCTGGATGCTCGACCACCCGCCGGGAGTATGAAATTGCATCCAGACAATGAGGCCGTCCTCAGCATGCGGAAGAGGCACGTAAACCTCGGGGACATTGTGAGAGGACGCAAGGATTCTGTCCGTACCGGTTTCGATGTCCGTGAGGTGTAATTCCCACGCGACGGCGGGGTGCGCGTCATCCGGCACACTGTGCTCATCGGTCCAGGCGACGAAATGCCCCGTGCCGACCGCCCAATCCGTGACGCCTGCCGGCCAGCGGCTGCGAGCGATGGTGCGAATCCGGCCGGTGTCCAAGTCAAGCAAATCCACCCGCCGGGTCTGAATCTGCGGCTGTCCTTCTACCCGGCTGAACACCACGTAGTGCGACCAGGTGTGCACCCTCGCGATGTCAGTTGTCCCCATCTCATAGTGCTGTTCGGTGAGACTCACCCACGGGGTGCGGCCGGCGTAGGGGGTCAGCAGGAGCGAGCTTGCCGCCGTTGCGCTTGGCGCTATCACTCGATCGCCGAGGGAAGGCGCCGCTGGCGGCAGCAGCGTCGTCGGCGGTTTCGTTGTCATCGTGACCGAAGGCATCCGGGCCGGTGACGTCGTGCAGCCGGCAAGAAGGCTCGCAACGACCAGCGCTGCCAGGCAAAGCTCCCGCTGACCCCGTCGCATCGTTGTCAGCCCTTAGAAGACAACCGATTGGGACGGCGAGTTATGTACGGCTGTCCAGGTGTTGGAGAGATATTCCTGATGCCAACCGTACGGGTCGACTGGATAGCTTGGCGGCAAGTAGCCGAACGTGAAGACCGGATCATATTCCTCGCCGAACAGTATCGTGGGATTCGAGCTCGTGTAGTGCTGGTAGCCGTAAATCATGTTGTAATGCAGTGCCCGGTGGCCACCCCAGAACGACAGGTACATCGTTTGAACATTGGGGATGACGGCCTGATTCGTGTCGATATCCGCACCGACCGCCCAGAGCAGATCGGCCGCACTCCGCGGCGTATACACCGACCAGTACGCGCTCGTGTGCGCATTCATCGCGTTCGCAATGTTGCCGATCAGCGTTCCGGTCGTCGGTGAGGTCTGTTCCCAAATCTCCCACTGATGTTCGGGAATATCCTGGCCGCTCATCGAGAGCCAGACGTTTCGGCTGGCCGCCGGGCCGCACGTATACGTCTTTGGCCGTCCGGTCGCTGGATCGCGGTTACCGTCCCCTTCGGGGTGCATGGCGACATAGGGCAGCTGATTCGAATCGCCGCACGGCTGCTCGCGGGTGCACAACCGCATCGGCGACACGGCGCCGGCGTTCGCGTTTGCCGCGGCTCGAGCCTTCTTGTACTCGGAAAAAGACTGCAACTTCGCCGCAACTTTGGCCGCATCCTGCGGAAGCGGCTGCCAGTGCGGCACCCCTGTATCGGCAACCCCCGTGTTGGCTATCCCGTCAGCCGGTGGTACGGCGTTGCCAGGCGGCGCAGCCGCACCCGCAGGAAGTGCTGGAGTCACACACACAGACGCAAGAAGTCCGAGCAGCGTTGCTCGACGGCGAAACGTCATCTGGTCCTCCTCTCAGACCGGTCATCGTGTAGGTCGTCAGCGATCACGCGGGACACGTCGAACCAGCCAGCCGATCCCATACGGATGCAGATCACCTTCAGGTCGGTCGCTGGCAGATCGACGGCTTGACCCCCTCGCTACTGATCGCTCATTACTGATCGCGCAGTGTAACGAGCCGGTCCTAAACCGTCAAGACACCCCAAGGCATGCGCGTGTCGCCGAAACGCATGACAACCCGCCAAGACGGCGACGCAGGCGACAGACCCGGCGGGCTCGGCGGAACGGTCCAGCCAGTCGCGAACTAGTCCAGATAGTCGCGAAGCACCTGAGACCGGGATGGGTGTCGGAGTTTCGACATCGTCTTCGACTCGATCTGCCGAATCCGTTCCCGGGTCACCCCGTACACCCGGCCGATCTCGTCAAGCGTCTTGGGCTGGCCGTCGGTAAGGCCGAAGCGCATGGAGACCACGCCCGCCTCGCGCTCGGAGAGAGTCTCCAGCACCGAGTGCAATTGCTCCTGCAGCAGGGTGAACGAGACGGCGTCCGACGGCACGATCGCCTCGGAATCCTCGATCAGGTCCCCGAACTCGCTGTCGCCGTCCTCGCCCAACGGCGTATGCAGACTGATCGGCTCGCGGCCGTACTTCTGCACTTCCATGACTTTTTCCGGCGTCATGTCGAGCTCGACCGCCAGCTCCTCCGGCGTCGGGTCGCGGCCGAGATCCTGCAGCATCTGGCGCTGCACCCGGGCCAATTTGTTGATGACCTCGACCATGTGGACGGGAATGCGGATCGTCCGCGCCTGATCAGCCATCGCCCGCGTAATCGCCTGGCGAATCCACCACGTCGCGTACGTCGAAAACTTGTATCCCTTGGTGTAGTCGAATTTCTCCACCGCACGGATGAGGCCGAGATTTCCTTCTTGAATAAGGTCGAGAAAGAGCATGCCGCGGCCGGTGTATCGCTTCGCGAGGGAAACGACGAGCCGCAGATTCGCTTCCAGCAAGTGGTTCTTCGCCCGTCGGCCGTCCTCGGCGATCCACTCCAGGTCTTTGCGGAGTTCGGGCGACAGCTCTTCGCCGGAATTCAGCTTCTCCTCGGCGAACAACCCCGCCTCGATCCGTTTCGCCAGCTCGACTTCTTGCTCGGCGTTGAGCAGCGGAACCTTGCCGATTTGCTTGAGGTAGTCCTTGACGGGATCCGCGGTCGCACCCGCGTTCGTCAACTGTGCCTGCGGCTCGTCGTCATCGAGCAGAAGCTCATCCTCGACCGCAAGATCAGTCGCTTCGTCGGCTGGGTCGACGTCGACGCCGTCCGTCAACTCCACCGGATCGAGATCGACGTCCACATCGGACAGATCAATTTCGACGTCGTCGACAAACGGTTCCGCATCCAGCTCGTCGCCAACCGCATCAAGATCGATTGGGTCATCAGCCGCCGGGTCTTCGCGGGTGCGGGAGCTCTGCCGCGCTGCGCTACCCGACGTTTTCGGCTTCTTGCCGCCCGCAGCTGACTTCGACCCGGACTTCTTGCCGCGCCCACCATCGCGTTGCGCGGCCCGCCGATTCGCACGACCCGCCGCGGGCGCGCCGTTCGACGACCCGGCGTCAGGTGCTACGGAAACAGGGAGATCAGACGAAGCGGCAGGTAGGCCGCCGCCGCCGTTGGACGCCGCATCATGCGAAGCGGCCGACGTGTCGTGGGACAGCTGACGATCGACGTTTCGGGCTACCACGTTTGCCATCCTCGGCAGGTTGCGCAGAAACGACCACCGACGACTATCACGCACACACCTCTCGACCCTTGAGACGATGAGCGACCGAGCGCCTCCGGCGCATTGACGAACGCTGTTTCATTCTGGCACTCCGCTCGCCGTCGCACCGGGTGCCCGCTGACCAACCATTGTGCACCGCGTCCCGGAGTCGCGCGGATCAATGCGGACGCCGCACGGATGCCGCCCCACCGGGCTGTGATTCACCGCACATTCGGCCGCAGGGCAAGCCCTATCGTGCCGGGTCGGCATGCTCCGGACGCCCCGGCGGGTCGTCTCGCCCCGGCGGCTCGTCTCGCCCCGGCGGCTCGTCTCGCCCCGGCGGCTCGTCTCGCCCCGGCGGCTCGTCTCGCAGGGTGAAGACCATCGTGGTCGCCTGGCCGCTGCGATACGGCGCGGTGTCGGCGGCAAACTGCCGCCACTGCGGCTGCGGGGAGTCCGCGAGGAGCGCGAGCCGATCGGCGTACCCGCGGACATCGTGATTCGCCATGATGCTGTGACCATCCGCGAAGTACCGGTACGTGATCTGGGACGAACCTGCCACCGGTTTGTCGGTGCCGTCGAGATGCGTCACAAAATCCGCCGTGTTTTCGATGCTGAGCAGGTGCGTCGAGTGCGGAATCTTCTTGCCATCGACCGGTGCGCCTGCCGCGAGAACGTGCGTGATGCGCACACGCCGGCCGTTCACGGTCGGGTCACCCGCCAGATCAGCGGCGACGATGCCGCCTTCGGAGTGCCCCACCAGCATCACCGGCGCGCCGATCGGCACGCCCGCCGCGTCCAAGGCCGCGATGACACTGCGCGTATAGGCGGAGGAGCCGCGGAACAGGCTCACGAACGCACCAGGCAGGTCTTGCGGGGTGGGTGTCGAACCCATGGACCGCATCCCCGGCAAATAGACGACGTAGCGCGAGCCGCCATCGCGGTCGGCCAAGCATTGAACAGCGAGCACCGCGTCAGGAAATGCTTCGAGATCGCCTACCCTGCGAAGCATTTCCGCCGCGTCGACCGGAGGCTGCTCGGACCAGCGCGGCAGTCGTGGATTCGTGATCGCTGCTCCGGGCCCATCGGGTACCGCGGCGGCCACGGCGGAGAGCGGAACCCCGGCAACCGGGTCGACACGGAGAGGCCGCCGCAGCATGGCGTCCAGCCGGCAGAGTGGCGACCAGGCGCCGGCGACGAGCAGCTCCTCCAGGTGAGGCGCGAGAAATGTCACCGTGGCGTCGAGCGCTCGACCGAAGCGGTCACGTCCCTGGGTCAAGGAGCTCCAGCGACCGGTCACCAGGTCGTACGGCGCAGCGACCGCCCAGCCGAGGAACTCAGACCACGATCGAACCGGCAGATCGTCAACGATCTCCTCGCGGAGGACGACGGCCCGCAGTCGGCCGGCGTCGACGGCGAGGGCCGCGGCCATGCCCACCAGGCCGCTTCTGCCTACCACTGCGGCAAGAATTGCACGCTCGGCGGCCGCCACTTCCCACGGCGCGAGCAGATCGGCGACGCCGACCCCTACCTCCGCGGCAAGAGCCGCCACCGCCACGGCCTGGGTGACCAACCGGCCGCTGAGCTGCGCCCAGATGTCGCCCAACCGGCGCAATTCTTCGTAGTCCACGACGATTCGCACGGCAGGTCACCACACCTGATGGATGAACCGGTGAACGACGTCCGCCCCCGGCGCGCCGGCCAGATTGACGAGAAGGTGTCGGCGTTCGGCAGCCAGCTGCGCCAGCTGCCGCAGCTGCGCGGCTGCGTCGTCCAGACGTCCGGCGATGTGCCGAATGTCGAGGCGCCGCCGCTGCACCTGCTCCCGGAACGCGTCCGCCGCGACCGAGGTCCAGAGCGCCTGAGCCGCGTGCGTGACCAGCTCATCGCCCAGCGCCTCGATCCGGCGGGCGCGGGTCGTGAGCTCATCCGCGAGAACGTGGAGACGGTCCATGCGCTGACGGTAGGACCGAACGGCGCCACGCACCCGGCGTACGGCTGAGTTGGGGACGCCGTGGTCGGCGGCCGTGGAATACGAGCGGCCGTGGAATACGAGCGGCCGTGGAATACGAGCGGCCGTGGAATACGAGCGGCCCTTGAATACGAGCGGCCGGGAAATGCCGGCAGCCATGACACGAGCCGTCACCGTGGAAGACCGCCGACCGAGGAATATCAGCAGCCGCGGCGAGATCACCAACCGGGACAGTGCCCGCTGGCACAGCCCAGCGGTCAGCGGGTCCGACCGCGCGGCCGTCGCAGCGCCGACTCCGATCCCAGTCTCTTCGTTCCTGCCTTCATTTCTTTCTTCGTGGCCCGCACCTTCGCCAGCGACTCGGCGTCCACCACATCGGCGACCGAGAGAAAGGAATTCTCCGCGGCAAACGGTTCCGCCGCCTGCCGCCACCCTCGAGGGCGAAAGCCGCGCTGTTTCCCCAACAGAGCAAGGAAAATCTTCGCCTTCTGCGGACCGAAACCGGGTAAGACCGCCAAGCGTTCGACCACGCGCTGTCCGGTCGTCGCCGTACGCCAGAGCGCCTCGGCATCTCCGTCGTACTCGTCGACAAGAAGACGCGCCAAGCGATGCACCCGCTCGGCCATCGCGCGGGGAAAACGGTGCAACGCCGGAGGGCCGGTGAACACATCGACGAGGCGCTCCACATCGGTCGCCGCGACGGTGGCCGGGTCGAGGTCCGTGACGTCGAGGCGCTGCATCAACAAATACGGCGCGGTAAAGGCCTTTTCGATGGGAATTTGCTGGTCGAGGACCATGCCGACGAGAAGGGCGAATGCGTTCCGATCCAGTAGAGCATCCGCGTCGGGTTGTCCCGCGAGCCACGTGGCCATCGTTACTCCTCCTCCCCGACAGCCTGTCACGCTCCGCGGGAGCCGAAAAGAGGGCATGGCCTTCACTTCGGTTCGCCGGTGCCGATGTCACCGACGTGACGGACGGTCCCGCCCCCGCGCGACGACCCACGTCCCCCGGCAGACCGGACGGATGGGCCGCCGCGGCGATCGCGCACTTCCTCGCCGCGGTAGTGGATCTGCCACAACCACAGAAGGTGCTGCTCACGGCGGTCCAGCAGCTCGCGCAGACCCTGGCCGCCAACCGCGTCGCCATCGTGCAGGCCGGCCACGTCCTGGCCGGCAGCGACGACGCCGGCGACACCGACGGGCCGAAACGGCGCCGGTTGACCCGCTACACCGTACCCGTCGGCGGACCCCTGCAAGGCGAGCTGCTCATCGAAAGAGATCGCGAACTCGACGAAGCGGAGCGCACCCTGGTCACCGGAATGGCCCGGGCGGTCGAAATGAGCTACGCCATGGGCCGCACCCTGGAAGCCGAACGCCGGCTGCGCACCAGGAGCGAACGCCAGGCCAATGTGAACGCGAAACTCCTCGCGTCGTTGCGGGAACGCCAGCGCTTGCTGGAAGCCCTGTCCGGCATCCAACGCATGATTTCCCGGCGCGAACCGCTGGTGGACATCCTGGACGCCGTCGTGCGCACCGTCCACGAGGTCCTCGGTGTCGACACGGTCATCATTCGGCGCGGCCCGTCAGCGACCGTCGCAGCCCGGTGCGGCGGCACGGAGCGAACCGCCCGCTGGTTGGCCCGCTTACCCCTTCCCGACGGAACAACCGGCGGTGTCCACGACCTCGAGACAGCTAATCCGCCCGCCGGAATTGCGGTGACCCGAGCGCTCGCCGGCGTCGTCCACGAGAACGGGCGAATTGCCGGTGCGCTCATCGCAGCCACCACCGATCCCGCCCGGCTCTGGCGGGACGCCGACCGCGAAGCCCTGGGCGTCTTCGCCGACCACGTGACCCTGGCCATCACCGACGCCACCACCGTGGAGGCGATGAACCGGGCATTTCACGATTCCCTGACGGGCTTGGCGAGTCGAGCTCTGTTTCTGGACCGGCTCAACCTCGGGTTGGCCCAGGCCGCCCGATCGGGCACAAACCTCTGCCTGCTCTTCATCGACCTTGACCGATTCAAAATTGTCAACGACACGTTGGGGCACGCCGCCGGCGACGTCCTCCTCGTCGAAATCGCCAATCGCTTGCGCAGTTGCCTGCGGGCCAGCGACACCGCGGCCCGGTACGGCGGCGATGAATTCGTCGCCCTGCTGCACGACACCGACGTCCGCGGTGCGGCGATTGTCGCAGCGCGCATCATCGACGCGGTTCGCCAACCGTTACGTGTCGGCGAGATGGACGTGACCGTCGACGCAAGCATCGGCATCGCCTGCTCCGTGGCAGGCGGCACGGCGGCGGATGACTTGTTGCGCAGCGCGGACGTCGCCATGTATCGGGCGAAACGGGCCGGCCGCGGCCGATACGCCATCTACGAGCCGTCCATGCACGCGGCGCTCCTCGAACAACTGCACCTGGAAACGGAATTGCGCGGCGCGCTGCACCGCGGGGAATTCGTCGTCCATTATCAACCGATCGTCGAACTCGCCACCGGCGACATTCTCGGAGCCGAAGCGTTATTGCGGTGGAATCATCCTCGACGCGGGCTGCTCACCGCCGCGGAGTTCGTGCCGATTGCCGAGGACTGCGGGGAGATGGTGGAAATCGGCAGTTGGGTGTTACGGACGGCGTGCGCGCAAGCGCGCGCCTGGCAGCGTGAACTCGGCGAGGCACCCTTCACCATCAGCGTCAACGTCTCAACCGCCCAGCTCGCGGGCGACACCTTCGCCGGCTACCTCAAGGAGGTCCTGGAGAACACCGGCCTCGCCGCCACCTCCCTGGTGCTCGACATCACCGAGGCCTTGGTGTTGCGGGAAGAACCCTGGCTGCTTGCCCGGCTCGAAGAGCTCAAGCTCCTCGGGGTGAGCCTTGCTGTCGACGACTTCGGTGCTCGATATTCCTCACTGGCTGGCCTGCCTCGCCTCCCGTTGGACATGGTGAAGATCGACCAAGCCTTCATCGATGCCGTCGGCACGCCGGAAGGCTCGGCGTTCGCACGGAAAATCGTCGAGCTCGCCCACACCCTCGACCTGCAGGTCATCGCCGAAGGAGTGCAGACCCAGCAACAATTCGAGGAACTGCGCCGAGCGCGGTGCGAATTCGCCCAGGGATATCTGTTCGCCGAGCCGGTCGATACCGACCGTGTGCCGGCACTGCGCCCGACCGCTCAACGACTCTGGCGGCCGACCGTCCGGCGATCCCGCTGACCCGCTGGCGGGTGGCGATCCCCCAGCCGCCGGGGATTCCGCCCCGGTGCGGAGTACGCCGCCGGTTGCCCGCGTCCCACCAGCATCCGGCGTTTCCGCCTTCCGCCGACCGAACGTTCGGTCTAGCGTAGGTACGACGACCACCGGATCGCGGCTACGGCCGGATCGCGGCTGCGGCCGGGGCGTGCGGCTACGGCCGGGGCGCGCGACAACGACCGGGCAGCGCGCTCCGGACCGCGTCGGGAGCTGCGCGAACCCGAAACGGTGCACCGAGGGAGACCATGGACGATCTGTGGGAGAAACATCGGCCGCTTCTCGACGACGCGTACCGCGCCTGGCGAACCCGCGACCACTGGTCGGCGTTCCCCGAATCACCGTCCCCGCGCGTCTGGGGGGAGAGCGCGGCTGCGGCCGGTCTCACAGCCTTCGAGGCCTACCGGGGCGAGGCTTTCGCTCTTGACACCCCCGGCGCCGACGGATGGGTGGCACCCGAACAACCGCCCACCGGTATCGAGTGGGACATCCGCTATCCGCACCTCACCAGCGACGGTGCTCCGCTCCTGGTCAGCGCTTCCCAGGCCGCCCTCCCCGCCTGGCGGGACGCCGGACCGCACCGACGTGCCGGTCTTGTCGTTGAAATTCTCCACCGGCTGGCGGAGCGCAGTTTTGAGCTCGCACACGCCGTCATGCACACGACGGGTCAAGGTTTCGTCATGGCTTTTCAAGCCGGGGCTGCGCACGCCCTCGACCGGGCTCTCGAGGCCGTCGCGGTCGCCGTCCATGAGATGACCGTGGTCCCCCCTGAAGCGGAGTGGGTCAAGCCGGCGGGCCGCGACCGGTTCCAGCGGCTGCACAAGCGCTACCACATCGTGCCCCGCGGCATCGGCCTCGTCATCGGGTGCACCACATTCCCAACGTGGAACGGTTTTCCCGGACTCTTCGCCAGTCTGGTCTGCGGAAATCCGGTCATTGTCAAGCCGCACCCGCACGCCGTCCTGCCGCTGGCCATCGCAGTGCGCATCGCCCGACAGACGCTCGCCGAGCACGGCTTCGACCCGAATCTGGTGACCCTCGCGGTCGAGGCGGATGGCGAGGGACTTGCCCGCGTGCTCGCAACCCAGACCGACGTCCGGATCATCGACTACACCGGATCGTCGGCGTTCGGCGCCTGGTTGGAAGAAAACGCCCGGCATGCCGTGGTGTACGCCGAGAAATCCGCGGTGAATTGCGCCCTGCTCGAATCGACCGACAATTTCACCGGCATGACGGCGAATCTCGCGTATTCCCTCGCGTTGTACAGCGGGCAGATGTGCACGACGCCGCGGGTTTTCCTCGTACCGGCCGGGGGAATCGCCACCGACGTCGGGAAGCGCGGCGTTGACGACATCGTCGCCGCGCTGCGTACCGCCCTCGCCGACCTCACCGCCGAGCCGAAACGCGCCGCCGCGCTGCTAGGGGCAATCGTCGACGGGCGGGTCGCCGCCCGCGTCGAGGAGGCCATGCACCGGGAGGACGTCGCGATTCCGTCCCGACGGCTGGAGCATCCCGATTTCCCCGCCGCGTTGGTGCGGACACCGGTGGTGCTCCGCACCCGATTCGATGCCGACGACGCCTACCGCGCCGAGTGGTTCGGGCCCATCGCCTTCATTGTCGAAACCCCGTCGCCGGAGGTGAGTCTGACCCTGTGGGAGGACATCACACAGCACAGCGGCGGGCTCACCGCCTCGGTGTATTCGACCGATCCTGCCTTCCTGCGGCAGGCGGAGGAGATAGCGACGCGCACCGGTGTGCTGACCGCGCTGAATTTCACCGCCGACACCTACGTCAACCAGACGGCCGCATTCTCGGATTTCCACGGAAGCGCGGCGAACCGTGCCGCGACCGCCGCGATGACGGATCCGGCCTTCGTCACCCACCGGTTCCACATCGCCGAGATAAGGCAGCCGCGGTGACGGCGAGCGGCCGCTCCCCGACGCGGCGGGCCCGGTATGACCGCGCCTCACTGCTCGATGTCGCGGTCCGGGTCTTTCTCGAACGCGGCTACGACGGGACGAGCATGGCTGACCTCGCGCAGGCCGCCGGCATCACCAAGTCGTCGTTCTACCACCATGTCCCCAGCAAGGAGGCACTCCTGCAGGCGGCGTGCGACCGAGCCCTTGACGCACTCGACAGAGTGCGCCGGAGTCTGCCGGCCGGACATGCCATCGAGCAATTCGAATATGTGCTGCGGGCGACCATTCACGCCCTGGTGACCGAACTCCCGTACGTGACGGTTCTTTTACGGGTGCGGGGAAATACCACGGTGGAACGCGACGCGTTACGGCGTCGCCGGGAATTCGACCGGTTTGTCGCCGATCTGCTCGGCAGGGCCGCCGCGGACGGTGCGTTGCGGTCCGACATCGACCCACTGCTGGCCACCCGGCTGGTCTTCGGTCTGGTGAATTCCATCGCCGAGTGGTACCGCGCCGATGGCCGCCTCACCGCAGACCAACTCGGCGACACCGTCGTACGCCTGGTCATGGACGGGCTGCGTGGTGACTAGCGGCGAGACGGCGGGCCCGGCCTTGGTGACCTTTGGCCACGGCACAGCGTCCCGCGACCAAATCGTCGAACTGCTCCAGAGCGCCGGCATTCGCCTGGTGGTGGATATTCGCACCGCACCCGGCAGCCGGCGCGTTCCGCACGTCGCGCGCACCGAACTTGAGCGTTGGCTTCCCGAGGCCGGCATCGCCTACCGCTGGGAGAAACGGCTCGGTGGATTCCGCCGGCCGGCGCCGGACAGTCCGGACGTCGTGTGGCGGAACGCGTCGTTCCGGGGCTACGCCGGATACACCCGCACCGAGCCGTTTCGTATCGCGCTGGAGGAAGTCCTGGCCGCCGCAGCACGGCGGCCGACCGCGGTGATGTGCGCCGAGAGCGTGTGGTGGCGGTGCCATCGGCGGATCGTCGCCGATGTCGTCATGGTGGGATACGGCTGGCGGGTCGTGCACCTCGGCCACGACGGTCGGTTGACCGAACACGTTCCGACGGAAGGCGTACGGCGGCGTCCCGACGGGCTGCTCGTCTACGACGCCGGCACGCTGGACGCCGAACCCGCCGACGCCGAGGTCCGTGCGACACCCGACGCTTTTGCGACGCCCGACGCTTTTGCCTCACCCGACGTTTTTGCCTCGCCGCGCAGCGCCGGTGATCCGGCACCCCGCTGGTGATCCGGCACCCCACCGGTCGGGGCGAACCGGGGCCGCTTGGGATGCGCGAGACTTGTGGCATGGCAGAGGGCCAACCGGATTTCTGGCGGGCGCTCGGCCTGCTGCGCCTCGACCGGCAGGCCGGCCTCACGGAATTGGACAAACTGCTGCGCGCCGGGTCGGTACCGCCGCTCCCGGACGGCGAATTCA
Source organism: Acidothermus cellulolyticus 11B (assembly GCF_000015025.1). Lineage (GTDB taxonomy): Bacteria > Actinomycetota > Actinomycetes > Acidothermales > Acidothermaceae > Acidothermus > Acidothermus cellulolyticus. Next base: position 1,608,563 of record NC_008578.1, read on the forward strand.
CCATCCGGCTGGTGGCACTGACCGTCGGCTACGGTCTCGACCCCGTGCTCGAGGCACTTGCAGGCTGGCTGTTCCCCTGGCAGGGATTGCGTTTCTCCGCCTCCACCGGACGCGGTCACACCATCGCCAAGGCGGGTGCCGTCGGACTGCTCCGGCTCTTTGCGCCCCACCATCCGTCGATCGATGAGGGCCCCGGACGGGTTGGGATTGCGCCGTTCACGGCGACGATCGGACCGAGCCTCCTGGTTCCGGGGCGGGAGGTGCTGCGGCTGGACTACCGTTCGGCGCCGGAGAACCGGCTCTGGCCATTCCGAGACCTCGTCGACGAGGTGGTGGACATCGGCGAACGCCTCCTCGGGCAGGCGCTTGTCACGAGCCGAGGCCGGATCCGCCGGATCGGCTGGTTCACCCTGCAGCAGCGTGCGGCCGGATAGCGCGCCGGTGATGCCGCCGGCGTGAGCAGCATTCGCCGCGTCACACCCAGGACCCTTCGCGCCGCACGGCCCAGCGGACGCCGGACGCGCCTACGCGTCGTAATCCAGCGAAATCCGCGGTGTCCGCGGCATGGCTTGGCACGTGAGGACGAACCCGGCCGCCCGGTCCGCCTCGTCGAGGGCGTAACACTGGCGCATCACGACGTCGCCCGCCACGAGCCGCGCCCTGCACGTCCCGCACATGCCGTTGGTGCAGCCGTACGGTACGTCGGCGCGTACGGGAAGCACCGCGTGCAGGACGTCCTGGTCGTACCCGACGTGCACCTCCGTTGTCCGCCCGCCGAGCCGGACCTGCACCGTCGCGACGCCCGTTTCGGTCTGCGGTATCCGCGGTGCGGTGACGGTGTCGACGTGAAAAAGCTCGGTGTGCACCCGCTCGGCGGGTACGCCGCGGGACCGTAATTCCGCCCGGGCCGCCTCGATCACGCCGAGCGGACCGCACACGAACCACTCGTCCGTACGCTCAACGAATCCGAAGGCGTCCAGCAAGGCAGCGATTTTCGCCCGGTCCAAGCGGCCGGTGAGCAGCTCCGATTCGCGGGGTTCGCGGGAGAAGACGTGCACCACCTCGAGCCGGTCGGGATAACGGTCCTTCAGGTCGGCAATCTCGTCGAGAAACATGACGCTCGCCGTGCTGCGGTTTCCGTACACCAGTTGGAAAACCGCCGCTGAATCGGCCGCCAAGGCAGCCGCCATCATGGAGAGAACAGGGGTGATTCCGCTGCCGGCGCAGACCGCCGTACGCCGGCGAATACCCGGATCCGGGCTGGGAACGAACCGCCCGGTCGGGGTCATCACGTCGACGACGTCACCGGGTCGCATTTCCTCCATCACGTACCGAGAGAAAACCCCGTTAGGAATGCGTTTCACGCCGATGCGGAGGGTCGGCGGCGGGGAGCAGAGGGAGTAGGCGCGCCGCTTGTCGTCGCCTGCAGCCGGACAACGCACGATGACGTGCTGGCCGGGAAGGAAGCGATACTCGTCAGCGAGTGCCGCGGGCACCTCGAAGGTCACCGCCGCGGCGTCCTCGGTGAGCCGGTCGATGGCCGCGACCCGAAGGGCATGAAATCGACCCGCCACGGGCTCAGTGCGGTTTCATCGCCGGAAACGGCTCGCGGCAGCTGGTACAGCGCCGCAGCGACTGGCACAGGGTGGCCCCGAACGCGCTCAGCACCTCGGTGTGCGGCGAACCGCACTGCGGGCAGGCGGGTGCGTCGGCCGATGGTGGGGCGATGCCTGCCGCGGCAAGCTTTCGCCGTCCCTCCGCGCTGATGTCGCCGGTCCCCCACGGCGGCGCGAAGACCACCGAGACCTTCCCGTCCGGAAATCCGGCGTCCTCCAGCACCCGGCGGATCTCCGTCCGGATGACGTCCAGCGCCGGGCAGCCGACGTAGGTCGGCGTTATCCGCACCTCGACGGACGGACCGTCGGTCCGTACCTCGCGAAGAATTCCTAAGTCGCCGATGGTGACGACCGGCAATTCCGGATCGGGAATGCCGGCGATCCGCTCGCGCAGTTCAGGCAGGCTCACCATGATGCGTCCGGGTGCAAGCGGTGCAGGTACTGCATTTCGGCGAGCAGGTATCCGAAGCACTCGGTGTGCACGCCGCGGCGGCCGCCGTACGACGCCCAGATGAGTTCGGGTTTACGGAGCGTCGCCTCCCGCAGCACGTCGTCGATGGCCTGCTCCCACCGGGGCCGGAGAACGGACGGGTCGACGCCGATGCCGCGGGCGGCAAGCGCGCGGGTGACCTCGTCGGACTCGAACAATTCCGGGGTGAACGGCCAGAACCGGTCGACCGCGGCCTGCATGCGGCGGTGACTCTCCTCCGTACCATCGCCGAGCCGCAACGTCCACTGCTGCGCGTGGTCGCGATGGTACGCCGCCTCCTTCACGCCCTTAGCCGCGACGCCGGCGAGGACGTCGTCCTTTGATGAGATCAGCTCCTCGTACAGCGCGAGCTGGTAGGTGCTGAAGAACAACTGCCGGGCGATGGTGTGCGCAAAGTCGCCGTTCTCCTGTTCGACAAGGTGGACATTGAGAAATTCCGGTTCGGTCCGCAGATACGCAAGGTCATCCTCGTCACGGCCGGCGCCCTCCACCTTGCCGGCGTAATCGAGCAGCACGCGCGCCTGGCCAAGGAGATCCAAGGCGATGTTCGTCAACGCGATGTCCTCTTCGATCTCCGGCGCGCGCGACGCCCACTCCGACAACCGCTGCGCGAGAATCAGTGCGTCGTCACCGAGGCGCAGCGTGTATGTGAAGAGCAACGGATCGGTAGTCACATCTGCCGCACCTCCTCCGGTAACGAGTAAAACGTCGGATGCCGATAGACCTTATCCGCCGCCGGATCGAAGAACGGATCCTTCTCCTCCGGACTCGAGGCCACGATGTCCTTCGAGGCGATAACCCAGATGCTCACGCCCTCGCCCCGTCGAGTGTAGACGTCCCGGGCATTGCGCAAGGCCATCGCCGCGTCGGGGGCATGAACGCTCCCGGCATGCACGTGGGCCAGCCCACGCCGGGGCCGGATGAAGACTTCCCACAACGGCCATTCCGCCGAGGTTGCCATCATGCCGCCGTCCGCTGCCCGTGCTTGGCGGCGTACGCCGCCGCCGCCTCCCGCACCCACGCCCCCGCGGTGTACGCCTCGATCCGGTGACGCAACCGCTGCTCGTTGCATGGGCCGCCGCCGCCGATGACTCGGTAGAACTCCGACCAGTCAATCGGTCCAAAGTCGTAGTGGCCCCGCTCGGGATTCCAGCGCAGCTGCGGGTCAGGCAGGGTGAGACCGAGAACCGCCGCCTGCGGCACAATCATGTCGACGAATTTCTGCCGCAATTCGTCGTTGGTGAACCGCTTGATTCCCCAGGCCATCGACTGCGCAGTATGCGGGGATTGGTCATCCGGCGGACCGAACATCATGAGGCTCGGCCACCACCAGCGGTTGACCGCGTCTTGCGCCATCTCGTGCTGCGCGGGCGTGCCGTGGCTCAACCGGTAGAGGATGTCAAAGCCCTGACGCTGATGGAACGATTCCTCCTTACAGATTCGGATCATCGCGCGGGCGTACGGCCCGTACGAGCACCGGCAGAGCGGCACCTGGTTGGTGATCGCCGCACCGTCGACCAGCCACCCGATAGCGCCGACGTCCGCCCAGGTAAGGGTCGGGTAGTTGAAAATGCTGGAGTACTTCTGCTTGCGGCTGTGCAGGAGCTCGAAGAGCTCGGCGCGGCTGACACCGAGCGTCTCCGCCGCAGCGTAAAGGTAGAGTCCGTGACCGGCTTCGTCTTGGACCTTGGCTAGGAGGATCGCTTTGCGGAGCAGCGAGGGCGCCCTCGTGATCCAGTTCGCCTCCGGTTGCATCCCGATGATCTCTGAGTGGGCATGCTGCGCGATCTGACGAATCAGGGTCTGGCGATACCCGTCGGGCATCCAGTCCCGCGGTTCGATCCGCTCATTCGCTGCGATCGTCGCTTCGAATCGGGCCGTCAACTCGTCCAAGCCGGCCGCGGTGGGGTCGTCGGCTGCCACGGCACTCCTCCTCTCGTCAACCGACCGAATGTTCGGTTGACGGGCTGGTTTCTTCAGGGTATGCCGGGCGCCAGGAACCGGCAAGGAAACCAGAGTGGACGGCATCGTGTCCTGGCCTGGTGAGGAGTCGTCGATCACGTCCCGCCCGGCGCGGCGCCTGCGGACGAGCCCGTCGGTGTTGCACGCCGATGTCGACGCGTTCTACGCCGCGGTCGAGCAGCGGGACAAACCCTCGCTTCGCGGCCATCCGGTTATCGTCGGGGGTCTTGGTCCGCGCGGTGTCGTCGCTACCGCGAGTTACGAGGCGCGCCGGTACGGCGTCCGGTCGGCGATGTCCATGGTCGAAGCGCGGGCCCGGTGCCCGCAGGCCGCCTTCCTCGCCCCCCGCTTTGCGGTGTACCGCGCGGTCAGCGCGCAGATCATGGATATTTTTGCGGAATTCTCCGCTCTGGTTGAACCACTCTCGCTCGACGAGGCTTACCTCGACATCGCCACCTCTGCTCACGAGCCGATCTCGACCGAGGCAGCGGTGGAAATCGCCCGGCGTATCAAGGAGAAGGTGCGAGCGGTCACCGGTTTGTCGATTTCCGTCGGAGCCGGGAATTCCAAATTGGTGGCCAAAATCGCCTCCGACCTCGACAAGCCTGATGGACTGCGCGTCGTACCGGCCGGCGCCGAGGCGGATTTTCTCGCCCCGCTTCCGGTGACCCGGATTCCCGGGGTCGGCCCGGCTACGGCAGCCCGATTGCACAACGTCGGTGTCCACACCATCGGGGAGCTGGCTGCCCTCTCCGAGGAGGAAGCCGCGAACCTCCTCGGCCGTGCGCACGGCCGTCACCTGTGGGCCCTCGCGCACGGTTGGGATGACCGGGCTGTCTGCGCGGACCGCGCGGCGAAATCCGTGAGCGTGGAGGACACCTTCGACCAGGACATTGCCGACCCGGGGCGGCTGCGGATCGTGGTCCGCGCGATGGCGGAGCGCGTCGTCGAGCGGCTCCGGGCGCACACGCTCTCCGGCCGCACGATCTCGGTCAAGGTCCGGCTCACCGATTTCACCACCCTGACCCGGTCGGCAACCCTGCCGGCCCCGACCGACGACGTCCGGGTCGTCCGCCGGCTGGCGGAACGACTGCTCACCGAGGTGGATACCAGCTCCGGGGTGCGGTTGATCGGTGTCGGCATATCCGGCCTGACCGATTGGGTGCAGCTCAACCTCTTCGCCGACGACCGTGGCGGCCGCCCAACCGGCGGCGCCGGTGAGGTCAGCACCGGCACGCCGGGCACGGCGTCACCGATGCACACTGATCCGCCCGCGTCTGCGGTGCCGTGGACACCCGGGCAGGACGTCGTCCACCGTCGGTACGGCCCCGGCTGGGTCCAGGGCTCCGGCCGGGGGTGGGTCACCGTCCGCTTCGAAACCCGTGACACCCCGGTCGGTCCCGTGCGCAGCTTCCGGGACGCCGATCCGGAGTTGCACCCGGCGGAATCTCCGTGACGAACAGCGATCCTGTGGTGCACCCGGCGGAACCCCGCGCGGGAGGACGGCCACGTAGGCTGTCTCGGCGTGGAAGTGCACCGCGTCCTGTTGGACGGCGAGGACGCGCCGGTGCCGGCGTACGAAGCAGTTCCGGCTGACCGGCGGGGAGGCATCATCGTCGTCCACGAAGCGTTCGGCCTCACCGACTACATCCGCGGCGTCTGCGCCGCCTTGGCCGAGGACGGATTTCACGCTATCGCGCCGAACCTCTTCCACCGCCACGGCATCGACGCCATCAGCTACGACGATCTCAACAAGGCGAAGGACGTCATGGCACAACTGGCGGCCGACCAGATTCGCGCGGATATCCGCAGCGCCGTGCAACGACTCGGTGCCGCCGGACTGACCGACCGCTCTGTCGGCATTCTCGGATTCTGCATGGGCGGGTCGATCGCGTGCGCCGTCGCGACCGAACAGGCGTTCGGTGCCGCCGTCACGTTCTACGGTGCCGGAATCCGGCAGGGACGTTTCGGCTTCGCCCCGCTCGCGGACCGTGTCCCGCTGCTGCGTACCCCGTGGCTGGGCCTGTACGGCGACCGCGATACGACGATCCCTGTCGCGGACATCGAATTCCTGCGCAGCGAAGCAGCACGCGCACCGGTGCCGACCGCGGTTGTCCGCTATCCGGAAGCAGGTCACGGTTTTCACTGCTCAGCCCGGCCGGCTCATTTCCATCAACCGTCGGCGGCGGACGCGTGGGAACGGACGCGTGACTGGTTCAACCGCTACCTCAACCCCGCCGGGCTGCCGACCGGACCTGCCGGTTAGCGCTCTCCCCACTCCGCGCGGCCGGCCACCCCCGTCTGTGGTTGCGGCGTGGCCGGAGAATTCCGCTGCCTTATCGCAATCCGAGCACGTCGACCAGGAGCCGGGCGGCCGCACCGCCTTCGTCAACGGCAACCTGAAACGCCGTCGGCACGTCGAGGTCGTCACGGAGCGCGGCAAGAACCGCCTCCCGCCCGTCGGAACGCCCGGGACGGGCCGCCGCCGTGAAGAGCGCGTCGACGTCCGCCTCGGCGCGTTGCAACTCGCGTGCATCGAATTCCCACGGCTGCGGCCAACGGCGGTGGACCACGTACATGCGCAGCGCGGCCGCGGGATGAGCGGCGAGCAGGTCGGAGACGAGGACGAGATTTCCCGCTGACTTCGCCATTTTCCGCCCACCGTGGTGGACCATGCCGACCCGCAGCCAGGTCCGCGCGAACGGCCGCACTCCGGTAAGGGCCTCGGCCAGCGCCGCTTCATAGGCGTGATGGGGGAACCGCAGGTCAGCGCCGCCGGCGTGAATGTCCAAAGCCGGGCCGAAAACCGTCATCGCCATCGCGGCGCACTCGGCGTGCCATCCCGGCCGCCCGGGACCCCACGGGCTCGGCCACGCCGGGACGCCCTCACCACTCGCCCGCCAAATTGCCACGTCGAACGGATTCTCCTTGGCGGGATCGTCTGGTTCGTCGTTGAATTCGGCCGCGAGTTGCCGTGCCTCGTCAGCCGAAAGGCCGGCGCGGACGGGTACGTCGGCGCCCCGGAAATACACCGACCCGTTGCGGACGTAGGCCTTCCCGGCGTCCACCAGCCCGGCGGCGAGACTCACCACGTTGCGAACGAAATTGTGCGCCCGTGGTTCATGCGTCGGCGGCCGGACCCCGAGTGCCGCCATGTCCTGCTCGAAATGGAATTGCTGCACAGCAGCGAATGCGTCGTACGACGCACCGGCGCGCCGGGCGGCGTCCAGGAGGACGTCGTCGACGTCGGTCACGTTGCGGCAGACTTCAACGTCGGTGCCGAGCTGACGGAGCAACCGGGTGAGGACATCGACCCAGATGTACGTCGCCGCGTGGCCAAGATGTGTCACGTCGTACGGGGTGACCCCGCAGACGTACATCCGGACCTTGCCGACCGTCGGTAGGGCGGTACCGGCCAGTCGAAGCGGTCGAAGTTGCTCGTCGAGCGCTAGTGTCACGCCGTCTCCTTACCGCCGTCCGCCCTCCGCGAGCGGGCACTCGACAGCCTAGTGCGAAAGCCCCCCGCGGAAGGTGGCGGTGCCACGATCCGCATCGCGCAGGCATGCCGGCCGCTCGCGGTGGCGGAATTCGACGAGACGGTGTTACCGACCCTCACCCGGCTGGCGTCGACCAACCTGTCCGCCGGGCGACGGCGCCGCGGCGCCGCTCAGGCGGCCGCTCCGCTAGGTGACGGCGACGGAGCCGGCGTACCCGGCGCGTGGCGCGGGAACTGGCCGTCGACGATCAACCGCGCGGTGCGGGTGTTGCCGCTCCGCACGGCCCAGATGCGGACGGTGTCCCCGACCTTCACGTCACTGATAGTGGCCTTGGTGCCGCGCGGCAGAGCCAGGTCGAGGATTTTCGTCTGGCCGGTCACGACGTAGGTGAAGGTCACATTGTCCGTGCTCTGCACGGTGATCGACGTTGCACTCACCCCGATCACCCGTCCGCGCTGCACGTCGACGACCTCGATCCCTTGCCGGGTCTGGACGGTTGCCTCACCGTGCAGCAGGTTGCCCTCGAACCGCCCAAAAATGTCCCGAGGGCCAAGATGCCGGCCGCGGCCCGGCCCGCCCGGTGCCGGCGATTGGGACGGCGCTGGGGATGAGGAACTCGCCGCGAGGGCAGCGACGACGTCGCTGCTTGGCTGCGCGCTGTTCCCGCTCCCGCCGCCGGCAAAATACACGCCGGCCGCGACTGCGGCGGCGCTCACCACACCGAGGGTCGTCCAGGCCAGCATGCGGCGCGGACGGCGCGGCTCGTGGGCAAGCAGATCGGACTGCGGGGGCGGCGGCGCAGCGGGATATTCGCCGCCCGGCGTGCGGTACCAATCAGGTGTTTCGGTCATTCATGGCCTCCTTCAGGTCTGGCTCCATCATCTGGTTCACCTGCCCCTGAAGGTTGGGCGTGAGCTGGGAATTGGATGGGAATTCCGCCAGCAGCGGGAGTTCCACCCGGAAACACGCCCCCGCTCCGGGAACATTGCGTACGCCGACGCGCCCGCCATGTGCCTGTACCACGCTTGCCACAATGGCCAAGCCAAGTCCGGCGCCCCCGTGGTCGCGGGTGCGGGACGGATCCGCGCGATAGAAACGGTCGAACACCCGCGGCAAATCCGCCGCCGGCAAGCCGAGACCGTAGTCGGTGACCTCCAGCACCGCCCAACCGTTCTCAGCGGCGAGGCGAATGTCCACCGGCGTCCCTGGTGGAGTGTGCACCCGCACGTTGGTAAGCAGATTGGTCACGACCTGCCGGAGTTGCAATTCGTCACCGCTGACGACCACGTCGGGGTCGGCGTCCACGCGCACCTGCCGGTCCGGTGCGGCTGCCCGGAAATCCTCGCACGCGTCGGCGACAAGCTCGGCAAGAAGAACTGGCTCACGCACGGGCTGGCGTCCTTGGTCGAGCCGGGCCAACAGCAGCAATTCGTCGACGAGAACACCCATCCGGGTCGCCTCTTCTTCGATGCGGCGCATTGCCTTCTCGAGGTCATCCGGGCGACGCGCCGCGCCGCGCCGGAAGAGTTCGGCGTACCCGCGGATCGAGGTAAGCGGCGTACGCAATTCATGCGAAGCGTCGGCCAGGAACCGGCGCAGCCGTTCTTCCGATGCGGCCCGTACGGCGAAGGCTTCCTCGATACGGCTCACCATGGTGTTGAACGCCGCGCCCAGCCGGCCGACTTCGTTGCGGGTATCGGCATACGCCACCCGCCGGGAGAGCTGACCGGCGGCGATGTCATCCGCGGCCCGCTCGATTGCTCGCAGGGGTCGAAGTCCGAGACCGAGAACGAACCACGCAAGGTAACCCACGCCGACGAGAACACCCACAGCGACAGCGATTTCCACGATGGTGAGCCGCCGCAACGTCGCGTCGACCTCGCGCAGCGGCATCCCCCAGACGAAGGTGTACCGCACGCCGGTGGTCGGATTCACCAGAAGCTGCGGGACGACGACCATCCGGTAGGCCGCACCCGACGGGGTGTACGCCGTAAACGGCGCGGTCCGCGATGCCACATCGCTCGGCAGGCGGGGAGCCTCGGCAGCCGAGACCGGGACCCACGCATCGGTCGCGTCGTACCCGAATTGCTCCACCACCCGTCCGCCCGCGGTGACCGCTGCGGCGTAACTGCCGACCGGCAGCAATCGGGTGACGGCGCCACGACGGCCCGGCGCGCCGAAGAGTGCGCGGCCGGGACCGCCGTCCGCGAACACCATCTGGGCGACGAGCCGGGTCGCGGCCTGCTGGTCATTGTCGAAACGGTTCAGCAGAAATGAGGCAAGCAAGGCCCGGGTGGCGAGCGCGGCCACCGCCAATCCCAGCGCGACGAGCCCGAGGACGCCTATCAGCAGCCGGCCGCGCAGCGACAGCGAGTGCCAGAAACGCGGCGGCGACAGGGGGCTCTTCATGGCATCAGGACGCTCCAGTCAGCTGGTCTTGGCAGCGGATTTTCGGTCACCACCGGTCTTCGACTTTTCGTTCTCCCGGGGAAGCCGGAGCGTGTAGCCGACACCCCGTACGGTATGGATGAGCGGCGGTCCCTCAGCGTCGATCTTCTTTCGAAGATAGCTGATGTATGTTTCCAGCACGCCGGAGTCACCACCGAAATCGTAGTCCCACACGTGGTCGAGCAATTGGGCTCGGGTGAGAACTTTGCGCGCGTTGGCCAGCAGATAGCGGAGCAGCCGGTACTCCGTCGCGGTAAGCTCGATCAACCGGCCGCCGCGGGTGACCTCGTGGGTGTCGTCATCGAGCTCCAGGTCCGCGAAGACGAGCCGGGAATTCGTCGTCCCGCGGGTACGCCGCAGGATCGCGTGCACCCGCGCCACGAGCTCGGCGAGGGAGAACGGCTTGGTCACGTAATCGTCACCGCCGACCGTCAGACCGCGGACCTTGTCTTCGGTCGCATCCCGCGCCGTGAGGAAGAGGACCGGCGTTGGTACGCCCTCGCGGCCGAGCCGGCGAGCCACCTCAAAGCCATCAATGTCCGGGAGCATCACGTCGAGAATCACGAGATCCGGATGGGTCTTGGCCGCCGTCTGCAGGGCCTGAACGCCGGTATGGGCGGTGGCGACCTGGAATCCCTCGTAGCGCAACGCGGTCGCGACAAGATCGGTGATGTTCTGCTCGTCGTCGACGACGAGCACGCGGGTTGCGGCGGTGGTCACCGGTGGCTCCCTTCTCTGTCAGCCGGCGGTTCCGGACACAGTCAGCCGGCCGGCGGGTCCGGACACCGGCCGGCGCGGCGCGTCCGGACACCGTCAGTGTCTGGGAAGTCGCTGCGACCAGGCTAAGAAGACGCTGTGTTTTCTCTGAGAAGAACGCCCGATGTCTTCGCCGGCAAGAACCCGCGATCACCACCCGCCCGGACCCGACGCCCACACGCGAACCGGGTGATACTCAGCAATTCTTCAGGATCGCTTGAGCTTCTTCCCATCCGGCCCTGCTGACCTGATGGCTGCTGGACATGACCGTCGCCATCGGAGATGAGGCCCGGTTCGACAATGCGCTGGACGAGATTCGGTGCGATCAACTTTGTCTTGGCTCTCGCAGCCGCCGCCGGTGGCGGAATTGCGTATGCGTCGCTCGGCATGCCGGCGGCGTCCAGTGCCAATACCCCGGTGCGCACCACGACGGTTGCCATGGGCACGGTCATGTCGACCATCTCGGCGACCGGCAACGTCACGGCACCGAATGACATCGCGGTGAACTTCGCGACAAGTGGCAAGCTCACGGAAATCGACGTCACCGTCGGCGAGAGGGTGACGCAGGGACAAGTTCTCGCCCGCCTGGACGCCACACAGGCCAAGGCAAATCTCGCCGCCGCCCAAGCTCAGCTCGCCTCGGCGCAAGCAAAACTCGCCGAACTGGAACAGGGCCCCACTGCGCTGCAGCAACAGGGCTATCAACTGGCGAACCAACAGGCCCAAGCGCAGGTCACCCAGGCGAATCAGCAGCTTGCCAACGCCAACCAGGCCCTGCAATTCGACGAGCAGAATCTCGCAGCAGCCGTCACCAAGGCGCAGCAACAACTGCAGCAAGCGCAGGCGCAACTCGCGGCTGACCAGCAGAAGTACACGACCGACAGTCAGAGCCTCGCCCAAGCCGTCGACCAGGCGCGCAATCAAGCTGCCCAGCAACTCGGAATCGACCAGGCACAACTCAACGCCGACACCTTGCAGCTCCAGAACGACACCGCGAAGGAGCAGACGGATTGCCAAGCATCCTCCCCCGCCTGCCCAGCCGATCAGCTCGCCGTCGCGCGGGACCAGGTAGCGGTCGCCAACGATCAAGCCAAAGTGGCGGCGGACGGCTCACCGACGGACGATTACTCAGAGGCCACGGTCGTGCAGAACGCCCTCCAGAACGAACAAGCGACCCTGGCCAAGGACCAGCAGACAATCACCAGCGATCAGCAAGCGGTCAGCAACGCGAGCGACGCAGTCGCCGCTGCGCAGACCGCCGAACAGCAAGGCATCGCAAAGGACAAGCAAGCCATTGCAGCCGCTCAGCAGCAGGTGGCGAACGCGCAGCTCAACGCGCAAATCACCGAGAACAGCAACGCTCAGAAGACTGCGCCGCCGCTCGCGTCGGACGTCGACAGCGCCGAAGCTGCCGTGGAACAAGCACAATCTCAGGTCGACACCGCTCAGCAGGCGCTCGACGCGACAACGCTCACCGCGCCGGCCGACGGCACGATCGGAGCCATCAACGGGTCGGTGGGTGAGACGATCAGCGGCGGCAACACGGCCAGCATTACCGCCTCCACGGCGAACAGCAGCTCCAGCGGCTCGGCCGTCGCTGCCTTCATCACCTTGACCAACCTGACGAATCTTCAGGTCGTCGCGAATATCGATGAAGCGGACGCCGCGAAGATTCACACCGGCTCCCCGGCGACCGTGACGCTCAACGCCCTGCCGGGCAAAGAATTTTCGGCGCACGTGCTCGAAGTCGCCGACACGGCGACCGTCGCCAACAACGTCGTGGAGTATCAGGTCACTTTCTCCCTAGATCAATCGGATCCCGCGGTGAAACCCGGAATGACCGCCAATGTCACCGTGGTCACCGCCGAGGCGGACGGCGTCCTCAACGTCGCGTCAGCGGCGGTGCGCAGTGCGGGTGGCGATTCCTACGTCATGGTCGTCGGGCCGAACGGCACGGAGCGTCGAGTGGACGTCGTCGTCGGCTTGAAGGGTGATACCACAACGGAAATCTCCGGTCCGCTTCAGGCTGGTGACGTCGTCGCCCTGCCTACCGTCACGCGGACCACGACAAGCTCGACGTCGACGACGACGCGTGTCCCGGGGCTCGGGGGCGGCTTCGGAGTCGGTGGCGGTTTCGGCGGCTTCGGCGGGGGCGGAGGCCGAGGATGACGGCGGGCGGAGAACCACCGGTCATCCGGCTGTGGCGGGTGACGAAGACGTACGGCAGCGGGGCGGCCCGCGTCCATGCCCTGCGCGGTGTTTCACTGGTCGTCCAACGCGGCGATTACGTCGCCATCATGGGCGCCTCCGGTTCGGGCAAGACGACGCTGATGAATATCCTCGGCTGTCTCGATTCCCCGACGTCCGGGCGCTACCTTCTGGACGGAATAGACGTCGACGTGATGGACGACGACGAGCTCGCCGCCGTACGAAATCGTCGTATCGGATTTGTTTTCCAGAGCTTCCACCTTCTCCCGCGATTGACGGCACTGCAGAACGTCGAATTACCGCTCACCTACGCCCGGGTTCGTCGTGCCGAACGGCGCCGCCGTGCGGTAGCCGCGCTCCATGCGGTGGGTCTGGCGCACCGCCTGGGGCACCGGCCGGCCATGATGTCCGGCGGTGAACGGCAACGAGTTGCCGTCGCTCGGGCCATCGTCGTCGATCCATCACTGGTTCTCGCCGACGAACCGACCGGGAACCTCGATTCAGCAGCGACCGCGGAGGTTTTGGAGCTGTTCGCCCAGCTGAACGAGGTGGGTCGCACCATTGTGCTCATCACCCACGAAGCGGATGTCGCCCGCCACGCCAAGCGCATTGTGCGGGTGCGTGACGGCCGGATCGTGGACGACGTCCGCATCGCGCCGCTCGCCGGACCACCGCCCCGGCCGGGACTTCCCGGCCACCGTGCCGTGGGGAGCATCCCGTGATCCGCCTCGAGCACATTCGTATCGCCGTTGCGGGCATCGGGCATAACATGCTCCGCTCTGCGCTCACGATGCTGGGCATTCTCATCGGGGTCGCCTCGGTCATCATTCTCGTCGCCGTCGGCACCGGCTCATCGGCGACGATCCGGCGCACGATCGAAGGTCTCGGTACCAACCTGCTGCAAATCAACCGGCAATTCGCGTTCGGCGCGTTCGGCAGAGCGAGCGCCGGAACACTCTCCCGGGCGCCCAGTTTGACCGCAGCCGACGTCGCCGCGCTCTCCGACAGGAACCAGAATCCCGATATCGTCGCCGTCGCCCCGGTCGTCAACGTTCCAAACGTAACCGCGGTGTACCAAGGCGTGTCCTATGCGCCGTCCTCATTCGTCGGCACCACGCCGAGCTACCAGCAAATCAAGGACTATCAGGTGGCGGAGGGCAGCTTCTTCACCGCAGCGGACGAATCACAACACGACAGAGTCGCCGTCATCGGCCAGACCGTCGCAACGAACCTCTTCGGGAACGCCGACCCGGTCGGCAGCAATGTCCAGTTCAACGGGGTCACCTTCCAGATCATCGGACTGCTGGCGGTGAAAGGCACGAACGGCGCCCAGGATCAAGACGACGTCGTCATCGCACCGCTCACGGCCGTACAGGACACGCTGACCGGTTACTCCTCGTCGTATTCAAGCATCGTCGTGGAAGCTGCTTCCCCGGAGCGACAAGCGGCCGCGCAAGCGGAAATCACCGCAACGCTTGAGTCCACGCACCATATCGCCCCGGGCGGCACCGATGACTTCCGAATTCTCAACCAGGCAAGCCTGCTGCAGACGACCCAGTCGTCAAGCCGCGTGTTCACGTCGCTGCTCGGCGCGGTGGCGGCGATCAGCCTCCTGGTCGGCGGCATCGGCGTCATGAACATCATGCTCGTCACCGTTGCGGAGCGGACAAGAGAAATCGGCATTCGCAAGGCGATCGGCGCCAAGCGATCCGATATCATGGCGCAGTTCGTCGTCGAATCCGTGCTGCTGTCGGCGTTCGGCGGCCTGCTCGGTGTCCTCGTCGGCGTCGGCGGAAGCCGATTCACCATCCTCGGTATCCATCCGCAGGTGGCGACGTACTCGATATTTCTCGCGTTCGGTGTCGCGGTCGCGACCGGTTTGTTCTTCGGTCTGTATCCCGCGAGCCGGGCATCCCGACTGCTTCCCGTTGACGCCCTTCGTTACGAGTGAAATGGACCATGCCATGACCGATGAGACCATGCAACCGACACCGGCAATCAGTGACGAAATCTCTTCTGACGAACCCCCGCCGCCGCCGATGACACCGCGGCGCCGTAAGCTGCCTGTGCTCACCATGGCACTTGGCATCGCCGCGGCGATTGGTGTCGGTTTCGTCGCGGGCGTTCAGGTGGAGAAACATGACATCACCCCGACCGCGGCAAGCCGCGCCACCGCGAACACCGCCGGGTCGGCGAATCTCCCCAGCACTGCGCCGTCCGCCGGCGTCGGTAGGTTCGGCGGCGAAGCCGGCGGGAATGGAAGCGGAGCAACCACCGTGGTCGGCACGATCAGCATGGTGAACGGAACGACCCTTTACGTCACGCAGACCGCGACCGGCAACACGGTCAAAGTCACGACAACGACGGGGACGACGGTCACCCGAACCGTCACGGGAGCCGTGCACGACCTCTCACCCGGGCAGACCGTGATCATCCGGGGAGTTCAGACGAGCGACGGCGTGTATGCCGCGCAGTCGATTGCGCAGACCAATGGCGCCTTCTCGGGCGGGTTCGGTGGTTTCGGCGGTTTCGGTGGCTTCGGCCGCGGTGGGCGTCGCGGCGGCACAACGCCGAGCCCGTCCGCATCCGCCGGCTGACTCACGCCGCGGGCGGACGAATTCCGGTCAGGTGACGGCCGGTTCACCCGCCCGAGTGGCATTGGCCGATGTTCCCGCGACGACGACCGCTGCCGTCAGGCGCCGGAATGACCGACCGGCGCCGGCAGCGAGACAACAGTGCGCTCGGCATGAGACCGGCGTGCCGCTTCCAGAATTCGCAGTCCTGCGACCGCGTCCCACGGATCGACCGGCATCGCACCCTGACCGCGGAGCGCGTCCACGAGCTGGGCGTAGAACGCGGGATACGCCCCCGGAAGCGTCGGAACCGATTCGGCGGCAGACGGCGTTCCGATCCGGCCCCACGTCTGCTCCGGCTCCACCCCCCAATCCGGCGCGGCCGGATTTCCTCCGCTGCGAAGCGCTTCCTCTTGTCCGTCAAGGCCGTATTTCACATAGGCTCCCGTGGAACCCAGAACCCGGAAGCGTGGGCCCAGATCACTGGCGACCGCACTGGCCCAGAGGTGACTCCGCACGCCGTTCGCATGGGTGAGGGCGAGAAAGACGTCGTCGTCAGCGGTCACGCCGTCCCGGCGGCGATCCACCTGGGCATAGACCTCGGTGACCGGCCCGAAGAGCTGCAACGCTTGGTCAACCAGGTGGGAGCCTAGGTCATAAAGGAGACCGGCGCCCTCGGCAATATCGCCGATTTCCCGCCACCCTCCCTTCGGATGCGGCCGCCACCGCTCGAACCGTGACTCGAAACGGGTCACCGTGCCGAGACGTCCGCTCTCGACGAGCATCCGCACGGTGCGAAAATCGCCGTCCCACCGGCGGTTGTGAAAGACCGTGACCGGAACACCCTCCTGCTCCGCCGCGGCAATAACGGCTTCGCCCTCTTCCACGCTCACCGCGAACGGTTTGTCGACAACGACGGGTACGCCGGCGTGCACCGCGGCACGGGCATGCTCGGCGTGGAAGCGATTGGGACTCGCGACGACAACGACGCCAAGCTCAGCGGCGCCCTCGAGAAGCTCCGAAACGCTCGATACGACACGGGCGTCGTATGTGGCGCGTACCTCGTCCGCCCGCACCGGGTCGCGGGTGACAACGGCCGCCAGCCGTAATCCGGGAGTCGCGGCAATCAGCGGCGCGTGGAAAACCGAGCCGGCAAGACCGTAACCGATGAGACCAACCGCGAATTCTGCCATGCCGAAATCCTGCCTCACGCCGCACCGTCGATCCGCGCCGGCCCGGGTCTCGCAACGGATCAGACGGCCCGAGACACCCCTAGCCCACCCCGGGTGGTCGCACCGTAACGGCGAATTTCCGCGTCGAGATCGAGCGGGCGAATCTGCCGACGCGCTTCGCGCGCCGCGTCGTCCAGCAAAGCCGCGGGAATGAGCCACACCACTTCGAATTCCAGGCCGTCGGGATCCCGGGCGTACAGGCTCTTCGTCGTGCCGTGGTCGGCTGTGCCGACCAGCGCACCCGTGCGGGACAGCCGCTCAGCCAAATCAGCCAGGTCCTCCAAGGTGTCGACCTCCCAAGCCAAGTGGTAAAGGCCGACCGTGCGGCGTCCGGCAAGGGACGGCCCGGCTTGCGGGCCGACCTCGAAGAGACCAAGGTCGTGATCATTCGTCGAACCGGGGGCGCGCAGAAACGCGGCGCCGTCGAAATGGTCGGGTGTCATGTCGACCGTGGTGAAGCCCAGCACCTCGGTATAGAACTGGACGCTGGCCGCCAGGTCACGGACGAAGAGCACCGCGTGATTCAACCGATGAATGGCCATGAGCGTCACCTGATTCGAACCATTGTGTTGACCGACGACCGCAGGGAGGTCGAGGTGTCACGAAGCCGGCATCTGCCGTCGAGCCTACGCGCCGTCGCGGCGGTACTCATTCTGTTCGCCGCTGGCTGTTCGAGCACAGCCGTTCACCCGGCCGAATCCGCCGCTAGCAGCGCCCGGCCAACTGACCTGCCGTCGGTCGAGGCGGACGCCGCACCGTCCGCCGGCCCAGGCGCTGCCTCAGCGGTGACGGACGCCTCGGTCCCGCCGACATTTGCGGCGTCCAAACGCGAATTCCCGGTCGCCTACGAGTACGTCGGACACCTCTCGTTCGACGGAAGCCTGGCGGTGTTTGCCGGGGCATCCCAGGTGACCGCCCCGGCGAACCTTGTCGTCGTCCTCGACCTGCGCAGCGGAACGACCCGCGTCATCGGCCGGGCCACCGTCCCCGGCGGGGTCATCGCCGGAATTGCCGTCGGCGGCCGGTACGTCGCGTGGACGGAAGCCGCGCAACCGGGGGACACCGCCCAACCGACTGCCCCGTGGCGGCTCCACCTCACCGACCTCACCACCGGCACCACGCGGACGCTCGCGGCAAGCGGAAGTCCGCGTGATGTCGTCGTGCCGGCGCCCACCATCGCCAGGACGACGGTGCTCTGGCAGCGAATGCACGACCCGGCCGCCTCAGCGGACGCTCAGCCGCAGAGCGACGTCGTCCGGTACGACATCACGACCGGGACGACGGACGTCATCGCCACCGTCCCGGCCGCAGACACCTGGCGCGTATCGGATGGATGCGTCGTCGCCGTCCATCCGGCGGGTGGAAGCCAAACGACCCTCTCCGTAGCGCCGCTGGCATCCCCGACGCATGGCCAGATGCGGGTCCTCGACGTTGGCGATCCGTACGTCACGGTGGCGAATGGGTGGGTGGTGTGGCACGAGCGCAGCGGCTCTGCGCAAGCAACCGCTCCGTGGTCTGCCCTACGGGTCACGCCGAATTGCACGGTTGACGGCGACGCCCGCCGCGTTGCGGACTCGGCCCGGAATGTCGTACCAGGCGCGGACGTCGCGGCAATCGTCGATGCTGATGGACAGCTTTCGGTCGTACGATGGGCGGATTCGCCTGGGACGGGTACGGTCGTCGCCCGCCGCGTGCTTGGCCGTCTGGATCCGTCGGAGGCGTACGAGGTCGCCGTCCAGGACGATCAGATCTGTTACGTCAGCGGCCACGAGAATTACGCCGTGATCGTGGCAGCCGCCGGCTGAGCGTGGTGGTCCCAGCGCACCCGCACCCTGCGGCGTCTGTCACCCGCACCCTGCGGCGTCTGTCACCCGCACCCTGCGGCTTGCTGAATCATCGCGGCGTAGGGCTGAACGCCGGCCGGCTGCAAGTGCACGCCATCCGGGGTCAGCCACTCCGGATGATGGTTCGCCATGGTGTCCCAGTCAGCGACGACGGTATTCGAATGGGACGCCGCCGCTTGGGGAAACAACGCGTTGTTGGCCGGCTCCCACGGGCGGTCCATGTGGTCGTTGACCAAGACGACTCGCGAACGATCATCGAGCAGCGTGAGCGTCGCCGACAGCTCATCAGGACTCACCGGGCCGTTCGTGCCGGCTTCGATGACGACAATTGCGCCTAGCCGGCCGCTGTCGTGCAGGGCGCGCAATTCTTCGAACATCGTGTGCGCCTGCCACCCGATGACCGCGTAGATTTCAATGCTTGGGCACAGGTGCCGCAGAGCCGGTGTCGCATCGATGAGAATCGAGTCGCCGACGGCAGTCACCTGCGGAGGAGGCCCACTCGGTTGGGCTGTGTTCGACGGTGTGCTTGCGTGCGTCGTCCGGGTGGCGATCGGCGACCTCACGGGCGAGGACGCCGCCGGGGACGGCGACGGGGTGCCGGTCGGGTCGCTGGGTGACGCCGCGGGAATCGGCGTCGGCGTGGGTTGCGGCGTGGGCCATACCACCGTCGGTGCTGCGGCGGGAACCGCCACTGCGTGATGCTCCGCGGCGGTATCGACGGTCACACGGTACGCGGCCAGCGGCACAAGCAGGATGGCGGCGACTGCAGCGCCGGCGGCAATCGGCGCCAACGCCCGAGAGGTGAACGACGCCGCAACGACCCGCCAGCCGCGGGTGCGGATGGGGAGCTCGACGATCCGGTACGACGCCTCGGCAAGCGCGACCGTGATGGCGATCCGCGCGGCCGCAGCGGTGAGACCGTGCAGCGGCCAGTCCAATCCCGGTCTGGTGTAGACGAAGACCGGCCAGTGCCAGATGTACAGGCCATAGGAGCGGGTGCCCATCCATCGCAGCGGCGGGTTGTCGAGTACTCGTCCGAGGATGCTAGCCGGCCGGGTGACGAGCGACACGAGGACGGCGGTGACGACGCCGACGGCGAAGAATCCACCGCGGTACAGCGACGGCGTGAACTCGCCAAGGCGGCACATGGCCAGAATCACCGTGATCAGAGCGGCGCTGGCTGCCAATTCAGCGAGTACGTGCCGACGACGGGCCCACCGACTCGTGCGGGCTCCGCCGGATGCCCGAATGGCCGACACGACCCCGGCCGCCGCGGCGCCCAGGAGAAGCGAACTGGCGTGCGTGTCGGTGCCGAAGTACAACCGCGAGCCGTCGGTGTCGTATGGCACGTTGCCGGCGACGGCGAGCGTGCGCATCCACCACGCTGACGCGACGGCTCCGGCAACACCGACCGCGGCGATCAGTCGTGGCCGAGGCCGTCCAAGGCACAGCACGGCAAGAAGCAGTGGCCAGATTAGGTAGAACTGCTCCTCGACGGCAAGCGACCAGAGGTGCTGCAGCGGCGGCGGACGCCCGATCGCGACGAAGTACGACCGGTGGTGGACGACGTACCACCAGTTTGAGAAGTAGCCAAGCGCGGCGGCGATATCGCCGCGGGCCTCGCGGAAATCGCCGGGGAAGAAGAGGGCGAGAACACCGGTCAAGACGGCGAGCATCACGAACAACGCAGGGAGAAGGCGCCGGGCCCGGCGAGCGTAGAAGCGAGCGAGCGAGATCACGCCGGCACGAGCGCGTTCCGTGACCAGCAGATAGGTGATGAGAAAACCGGAGATCACAAAGAACACATCGACGCCGAGGAAACCGCCGCGGGCTGCTCTGAAATCCGCGTGATACACGAGGACGCCGAGAATCGCCAAGCCGCGCAGCCCATCGAGCCCCGACAAGCGCTTCTCCGGCGCTCCGGACACGCGGGTCGCTGGAGATCGCACTCCCCCGGTCATCGAAGCTCCCATCCCGTGCACCACATGCGGCCTCGGTAGTAATTCGGCATCGACAGTGCCGACCGTACGTCCCGATGACGCGACCGGCCGGTCTTCCGGTTGCGTGTCATGCAGAGGATGAGCGGTTCACAAGAATGGTCGAGCCGACGGCCGAGCGGCGGGCCCGGGTCAGCCGTAGAGATCAGACGGCGCTACGGTCGGGGGATGTCGCCCCGCCTACGGGGGTGGCGGGTCGGGGACTGATGAACCGCGGTATCCGGTTCGCCTCGCCGCCCCCCGCGGGAGTGGCGGGCCAGGGGTCAGCCGAACAGACAAGAAAACGAGCCGGGATCCGCCGTACCGGCAAGAGAAGACGCAGCGGTGCGTGCGTTGGCGCACGCCCTGGTAATCGGCGACGAGCTGCATGCCCGCGAAAAGAGGTGGGGGGTGGGTGGTGGGGCGCCCACCCCCCGTGTTGTGGGGTTGGTGGTGTCGGTGTTGCCTGTGGTGTGTCGTGTCTAGGGGTTGGCGTGGGGTTTAGGTGAGGGTGATGTCGTCGGCGTAGTAGGTGGGTTGGGCGTACCAGCCGTGGATGTAGACGGTCATGGTGGTCTGGGTGGGTCCGGTGGTGACCCGGATGGTCAGCTGCTGGTAGGCCCCACCGGTCCCCGGGGTCCAGGTGTTGACATCCCCACTGGCCCCATTAGCCCCCAGGTACACGTACGACCCGTTCACCCACGCCGACACCGTGTAGGTGGTATTCGGCGCCACACTCACCGTCTGGGTGCACTGGCCGGTCGTCGAACCGGTCGGCACCCCCGCCAACGCATACCGGCCGGAATGCACCGGCGATCCGACCACCGCATCCGGCGCCTGACAACTCCACCCCGACACATCACCGGTCTCAAACCCCCCATTCACCGCCAACCCCGCCGACGGACTCGCCGACGGCGACGGACTTGGCGACGCAGACGGGCTTGGCGACGCAGACGGGCTTGGCGACGGAGACGGAGACGGAGACGGACTCGGGCTTGGAGACGGGCTTGGCGACGGAGACGGCGACGGAGACAGGGACGGAGACGGGGACGGAGACGGGCTTGGGCTTGGGGACGGGCTTGGCGACGGCGACAGGGACGGGCTTGGGCTTGGGGACGGCGAACCTGTCGGGAGGGTCTTGAGGTGCGACGCAACGGTGTTGGCAAATGCATATCCGTTTGTCGCATCCCAGTTAATCGACCACGTCATCGCTCCACGAATGCCCGGCCAGGTTGTCGAGGGATGGAACGTCCCACAGTTCGTCCCGCTCGACAGGCAGTCCAGCGCGTTGTTCACGACCGTGGGAGACACATATCCGCCCCCAGCCGCGGACGTCGTTGCAGGCAATCCGAGTCCTACTTGGTCCGGTCGGAGACCGCCCTGCAGTTGGATGCACGCGAGCGCCGTCAGGAAGTCCTCGCTCCCCTGTGCGTACACCTTGCCGTCGCAGCCGTTCATCGATCCGGAGTTGTAGTACTGCGTGTTGACGATCGTGAGAATGTCTTTGATATTCAAGGCCAGCTGGAAATACGCCATGCCGGTTGACTGCATATCAATCGTCTGGGGAGCCATCGTGATGATGAGACTCGGCCGAGCGAGCGACGCCAGCTGACGCAATGCTTGAGTCATGTAGGTTGCATTTATGCCATTTTCAAGGTCGATATCCACGCCATCGAAGCCATATTGACGCATCAGTTGATAAACGCTGTTCGCAAAGTTGGACGCGCTAGTCGAATCGGAGACACTAATGGTGCCGTTCTGTCCGCCGACCGAGATAATGACGTGTTTGCCTATGCTGTGCAGATAGTTGATGTCTGAGATGAGATCAGCGTCTGAGTACCCGCCGAGCGCAGACGAAAGACCGGAATCTACGCTGAAGGACACTGCGCCGGAGTACTCGTCGCGTTGGCAAAAGCGACGGCTATGAGATCGTAGGCAGTGGGTACATCGCGTAACCGCAACGGCGTAGCGCCATTAACAAAGTCCTGCCAATACCCCGTAAGCACATGCGCCGGCAGCCCCGTCGCAGGCGGTGTCGGCGTAGGACTCAAGGTGGAAGTCGGTGTCGGGCTCGGCGTAGGACTCAAGGTGGAAGTCGGTGTCGGGGTCGGCGTCACGGAGCTTGTCGGTGAAGCCGACGGACTCGATGAGCTTGATGCATTCCCAGGGAGGTTGAAATCATCTGCATAGTACGTACCTTGCCCGTACCAGCCATGGACCCAGATCGTCACGCTTGTCGTGGCCGAGCCGGTCGTGAACGACACGGAAAGCTGTGCATAGCTCCCACTCGTCCCCGGCGTCCACGTACTCACGTCTGTCGTGCCGGTGCCACTGACGCCAAGGTAGACGTAATTGCCATTCACATAGGCTGACAGGACGTAGCTCGTATTCGGACTCACCGCGACAACTTGTTGGCACTGGGCCGTGCTGTTGCCGGAAGGCGTTCCGGCTAAAACATAACTTCCTGAATGTACGGGCGAATTCGTCACGGAACATCCGGCACCGCTCCACGGAGCGAGCGCGCCCGATTCCAGCCCGGGATTAGTGATGAGGTTGACTGCTGCGGTCGCCGGTACGGCGAAGAGCGCTGTCGCTGCAACCAGAGCGGAAGACGCCGCAATAGCACCGGCGACAACGGAGTGCAAACGCTTCATGGAGTTTCTCCTTTGCGACTCGAACCGTGGCTGTCGAGCCGCCAAAGACCCCCGTCTCCTCGCGCGCCCGACCGCCGCGACGCTCGATGCGTGTCGTCACCCGCGCATCGGAGATACTTCCAGGTAAGAGGACTAGACCAGGCACTGTCAAGCACCGAAGAGCGCAATGTTGGCTCCCCCATTCGGTGTAGGCGCCATTGCGCAGGGACGTTGGCGTGAAAAGGGTGGGGCGGCCGGTGGGGAGCCGACCGCCCCGCCCCGGCCTCCGGTGACGCGGAGGCCGGGAGCCACCCGGAGGTCCTTAGGTGAGGGTGATGTCGTCGGCGTAGTAGGTGGGTTGGGCGTACCAGCCGTGGATGTAGACGGTCATGGTGGTCTGGGTGGGTCCGGTGGTGACCCGGATGGTCAGCTGCTGGTAGGCCCCACCGGTCCCCGGGGTCCAGGTGTTGACATCCCCACTGGCCCCATTAGCCCCCAGGTACACGTACGACCCGTTCACCCACGCCGACACCGTGTAGGTGGTATTCGGCGCCACACTCACCGTCTGGGTGCACTGGCCGGTCGTCGAACCGGTCGGCACCCCCGCCAACGCATACCGGCCGGAATGCACCGGCGATCCGACCACCGCATCCGGCGCCTGACAACTCCACCCCGACACATCACCGGTCTCAAACCCCCCATTCACCACCAACCCCGCCGACGGACTCGCCGACGGCGACGGGCTCGGCGACGGAGACGGGGACGGGGACGGGCTCGGCGACGGAGACGGCGACGGAGACGGGGACGGAGACGGAGACGGGGACGGGCTCGGCGACGGGCTTGGGCTGGTGGTCGCGCACGGACCATTGTCCTGCCAGACCCCCGACCCGCCCGTGCTCGGCGGCTCCCCCTGCGTCCACCACTTCGCCGTCCAATTGTGCCCGTTATAACTCACCACATTCCCCCCCACGTACACCTTGCTGTTGTCATACGCCGGCGCACACACCGGCAACGACGACGGCGACGGAGACGGCGACGACGACGGAGAAGGCGACGACGACGGACTCGGAGAAGGAGACAAACTCGACGACGGAGACGGAGACGGACTCGACGACGGAGACGGAGACGGACTCGACGACACGGTCGGTGTCGACGACGGGCTTGGGCAACTTGTCGTTGTCGCAGCAAGTCCGTTGACGACTTGGTTGAACAGCGTGGCGCTCGGATCCAGGTCGTACAACGAGAACATCATGACGCCACCGAGTCCCTTGCAGTGGACGTAATCGGTTCGCGCCCTAATGGACTGCGCGGATTCCCCGGTGTAAAAGGTGGTTCCGTCATAGAACCACGCGGCTTGCGTCACGGGGTCCCAGAAGGTGTAAGCGGGATTGTCGACAAATCCCGTGAGCTCTTTGTACATGGCGATGCCCGGTACGTTACCCGAGTACTGATGTCCCGGCGCCGGGCCGGTCGCCGGTTGGTACAAGCCGTGGTTGCTTCCCGCGGACACACCGGTCCACCCGCGGTAGTAGAACGGGACGCCGATGTTTATCTTTGCTGCGGGAAAACCACCTGGAATCCCGTAGGCAGCATCGCCGCCGGTATAGGCGCGGATGGCATTGTCGATCGCGTAATGCTCGCTGCCTGGCGGCACCGGAGTACTCGGATCGTTCGGCGATTCAAACAGCGGGTCTTGGAAGTTGGTCGGACCGGTGGCGTCCCAGGCGCCGTGCATGTCGTAGGTCATGACGTCGGCGAAATCGAGGTATTGACCGATTTTGTCCGTCTGAATGAGACGAATCTTGTCTTGGCCGCTCGGAAGCGCCGCCGTGAGGTACATCTTCCGCCCGACGGATGCGCCGTACGCGTCCAGCTCACTGCGAAATTCAGCTAGCAGCGCCGTGAAGTTGGCCGTGTCGGCTGGACTGTAGTGGTTGCCCACGTGACCGTCCGGCGACGCCGGGTACTCCCAGTCAATGTCGATGCCGTCGAACAGGCCGGCGATGACACCGGGCCCGCCGAATCCCGCCGAGTCCTTCGGGAGGTTTCCCTTGATGAACATGTCGATGCACGAACTCACGAAGGACTTCCGGCTCGCGTCGGTGGCGGCGGCGTCCGAGAAATACTTGGAATACGTCCATCCACCGATCGACAAGAGAATCTTGAGGTTCGGGTACTTGGCTTTGAGCAGTTGAAGCTGGTGGAAGTTTCCAGCCACCGGTTGATTCCAGACGTCGGCTTGCCCGTTGACGCTGATATCGGCGCTGTACATCTTGTCCATGTCGGCATACTGATCGCCGGCACCGTCTCCTGCGTTCGGGTTGCTCTCATTCTGGTCGGCCGCCTTGGTCGCCTCGAAGCATTGGAGCGTGGTGGGATTGATGTTCTCGAAGTCGTAGATGAGGAAGTCGAGCTTTCCGGCGATACCCGACGTATCAAGATTCTTCGGGTAAAACGCGTTGAGGTAAATGGACCATTGGTCGTAGTACGCGACCTTGATTCCCCCGTTTGCGGCATGTGCCGGCGCGGACAACCCCGAGACCAAGCCGAGGCTGATGACCGGCAGAGTGGCGGTGGCCGCGGCCAGAGCCGCAGCCCGTCTGGTGAGCTGCACGTGTCCTCCGAGGGTGTACGGTGATCTAGTGGCCTAGACCAATGTCGAAATTGGACTAGTCCAATCCATGCGACAACTTATCCCGGGACGGACCGCCGCCGGTCAACCACACTGTGATTACGAACAGATCACGTTTTGATAAAGTCGATCGCGATCAACAGCGGTTGCCCGCAATAGGTGCAGAGTGGTTCCGCCGCGCGCGGGGACATCCACGGTGCGTAATCAGGTGGCGGTGCCCTGCCGTTCCTACGATGGTGGGGTTGCCGCCGGCAGCTAACCGATCGCAGCTAGCCGATTGATGGCGAAGAAGGGGGCGACCGTGGGTGCACGCCGACACGTCTTGCGCTGCGTGCCTCCCCGTGGACACGGCATCCCGCCTACCGAGGACGGGCTGATCATCCGCTCGACCTTCGGCGTCATCCCATGAACGGGCGGTCGGCCGTTGCGGCGCTGCTCGCAGGGGCAGTTCTGGCACTCCTCACCGCATTTCCCACCACTGCGTCCGCCGCGCAACCCGTCGTTACCGTTGGCGCCGCGCCGACACCGCCTGCTGACGCCCAGTTCCTTGGGCCCATATCCGGTGCGCAAACCGGGACGGTGATCCAGGTAAACGTCGTCTTACGGTCCAGGGATTCGCTGGGCCTTGACCGCTTCATGGCCGAGGTCACAAATCCGCACTCGCCTGAATACCGGCACTTTCTCACGCCTGGGCAATTCCAGCGGCGGTTCGGCCCCACCACGCAGGCAATCAACGACGTTACCGCGGCGTTCCGAAATCTCGGATTGCAGCGAACCTCCGCCCTCGGCTCGGTACTCGGTTTCTCCGGATCGCTTGCCCAGTTTTCGTCGGCACTGCACATTGGCTTTGCGCGCTACCGACTCCATTCCGGGCGAATTGCCCGCATCAACACCGCCGCTCCGCAACTGCCGGTGTCCGTCGCCCGGTACATCAGCGGCATCGTCGGGCTCGACGATCTCGCGCGCGCCGCGCCCGCCATCCCTCGGCACGCCGCGCCGACGCGCGTGCCGGTGTGGTCTGCCGGGACGGCCGCTACGCCGGGGTCGTCGACCTCCTGCCTGTCGACGTCACCGACGAACGCCTATTACTTGCCGGATCAGCTTGCCAGATATTACGGCCTCGACACACTGTTTACCGTCGGCGCTCTCGGCGCAGGGGTGACGGTTGCGCTGCCTGAATTCGAGCCTTTTCTGTCGTCCGACATCGCGGCATTCAACCAATGCTTCGGTCTGACAGCAACACCTCAGGTGGTCACGGTGGACGGCGGAGCCGGCTCCGGCCCCGGGAGCGGCGAGGCGGCATTGGACATTGAGACCGTCGCCGCGCTGGCGCCGAGCGCTACCATCAAGGTTTACGAGGGACCGAACGGCGCAGGAATTTTGTCCGTCTACAACGCCATTGCGAATGACGCGACAGTAAACATTGTCTCCGTCAGTTGGCTTCTCTGTGAGGCGGACTTGCCGTCAGGATATGGCGCCAGCCTCCGTGCCATATTTCAACAGATGGTTGCCGAGGGCCAGACGCCCCTCGCGGCCAGCGGTGACTGGGGATCGGCCGGTTGTTATCCAGACATTACTCCGTCATATCCAAACGGCGGCAACACCGCCCTGTCTGTCGAAACCCCGGCAAGCTTTCCCGAAGTCACCGGCGTTGGCGGCACCAGTCTCCCGGATCTGAGCGGAACCTCAGAAGTCGCATGGGCGGGCGCCTGCACGGACGGCTCGGGCGGCTCGTCTCCCTGCGGCACCGGCGGCGGAATCTCCGCACTGTGGACCATGCCGACATGGCAAGTCCCACTGGCAATCACCGCACAATCATCCGGCACTCCCTGCGGCGCTCCGGCCGGTACGTACTGCCGGGAAGTGCCTGACGTCAGCGCGTCCGCGGATCCGTCACACGGATATGTCATCTACTGGACGTACGTCGATCCGGTTACGAGTACGTCGAACCCCGGCTTCTATGTCATCGGCGGAACGAGCGCCGCGGCGCCGCTGTGGGCGGCGTTGCTCGCTGACATTTCATCCAGTTGTCGGCCTCAACAGTGGGGCTCAATAAATTCCACACTCTATGGCCTCGTTGGTGCGGGAATCACCCTGTTCCGTGACATCACCAGCGGGAACAACGACCTCTTTGGCGCAGGGGGATACGCAGCGGGCACGGGATATGACATGGTGACCGGATTGGGAAGTCCCCAAGGCGGCGCGCTCAGCGCGTATCTCTGCCCGGCGGCGGCGGACGGCGCCGGCTCCATCACCGCAACGCCAGCGTCCGTGACGGCGAGCAGCACCCAGGATTTCTCGTTCACGTACGCGGCGCCTGCCGGTCAGACCTTGAGAGCCGGAAAGCTCCAACTAACCGTGCCTGCCGGCTGGCCAAGCCCTTCGACCACGTCAGGCACACCCGGCTATGTGACCGCTACCGCCGGCACCGTAACGATAAGCAATTCGACCATCACGGTAAGCGGTCTCACGTTAGCGGCAGGCGCCACGGTCAGCCTCACGTACCACACTGTCACCGCGCCTGCCACAGCGGGTACCTACCCGTTCGCCGCGGCGATGGGAAATTCGGGCGACACACCGCAGTCGCTGACCAGCCCAGCGACGATCGTCGTAACAGCCCCTCCGCCGCCAGGCGGCGGAGGCGGGGGCAGCGGCGGTAGCGGAGGTTCCGGGAGCGGGGGCGGCAGCGGAAGCGGAGGAGGCGGCGGTGGCGGAGGGGGCGGCGCTTTCGGTCATCCGCAGCCAATCCGTGTCGCCGGAGCAGATCGGATAGCGACCGCGATCGCGGCGTCACAGACCGCCTTTCCCATCGACGCCGGCGCGCACGTCGTCGTCCTCGCCCGTTCCGACAACTTCCCCGACGCCCTCGCCGGAACTCCCTTGGCCATCACCAAAGAGGGCCCCATCCTCCTTACGCCGACGACATCGCTCGATCCACGGACGCTCGCTGAAATCGAGCGCGTCCTACCCCGCGGCGCAACCGTATACCTCCTCGGCGGAACAGCGGCGCTCTCCCCAGCCATTGCAGACGTGCTGCTCAACGACGGCTACGTCGTCGTCCGACTCGCCGGAGCGGACCGCTACGGAACCGCCGTCGCCATAGCCAATGCGCTCGGTGACCCGACGACCGTCTTCGAAGCTGACGGCACCAACTTTCCAGACGCCCTGACCGCCGGAACCGCGGCCGCCCACGAAGGCGGGGTCGTGCTCCTGACCGATGGCAGCCGGCTGCCCGCCGCCACCGCGTCCTACCTTGCGGCGCATCCCGGGACGCACATCGCGGTCGGTGGTCCGGCAGCTCACGCTGACCCCACCGCCGTCCCGTACGTCGGGGCGGACCGCTACGAGACAGCCGCGCTCGTCGATCGCGCATTTTTCGCCGTACCGATCGTGATTGGCTGCGCAAGTGGAGCGAATTTCCCCGATGCGTTGTCCGGAGGAGCGGTCGCGGGGTTGGCTGGTGGACCGATCGTCCTCGTGCCTGCCATAGGCGATCTGCCCGGACCAACAGTGCAGTACCTCCAGCAGGCAGCCGCCTCCGCCAGCAAAGCATGGGTTTTCGGTGGGACGGCGGCCGTGTCCGACGTCGTTTTCAACGAAATCGCGGCCGCCCTCACCGGCGGATGACCGGGGCCGGACGGGCGATTCGCTACGCTGCGACTATGGCGACGGCGCCGAGCGCCGAACAACGGCAACGCCGGGACACCACGCTGCGGGAACGGGCCTTTCGTGTCCTGGACGGCGCGTGGCGCACCACCGGCGGCTATTGCTGGCCGAACCGTCGCACCTATCCACACCTTTGGCTGTGGGATTCGTGCTTTCATGCCATCGCCTGGGCGGCCCTTGGTGATGAGCGGGCTCTTCGGGAAATCGACGCGGTTTTCCGCGCGCAATTGCCAAGTGGTTTTCTGCCGCACATCCGGTATGCGGACAGCAATCGTGCGGATCGGCGGCGTGGACCGTTGCGCGGCGTTTCGTCTTTCACCCAGCCGCCTGTCTTCGTCCGTGCCCTTGACGCCATTCGTCAGGCCGGAATGCCGATACCGGACCACTTCTTCGAGCGTGCCGCACAAGCGCTCGACTGCCTCTGGCGCGACCGGCTGCGCGACGGCCTTCTCGTCATCATCCACCCGTGGGAGACCGGACTCGATGATTCCCCGAGATGGGATTCGTGGGTCGGCTCGCATCGCTGGCGTCGCCGACGCTGGACGCGTTTCGACCGTTTTCTCGTGACCCAGACCCGCTACGCCGAGGACGGCCGCGGAATCGACAACGCCTGTTTCCTCGCCGCCCCCGCATCGTTCAACGCAATCGCCGCCGACGCCGCCGCGTTGCTCGGCACCCTTCTGGGCGATACGGCGTGGAGGCAGCGGGCGGAGGCGCTCGCCGCAGCGCTCGACGAGCACGCATGGGACGACGACGAACAGCTCTGGCGTGACATCCCGTTGCGTGGTGGTGGTGACAGTTCGCGAATTCCCACCGTCGACGGTCTGCTTCCCGCGCTCTGCACCCGTGACCGGTCTCGAGCCGCGGCGGCGCTCGCCCAGCTCAGCGATCCCGAGCGGTTCCACGCGCCGTTCGGTCCGCGGTACCTGCCCCGCACCCACCCGCTGTACCGACCGGGACAATATTGGCGAGGTCCGGCCTGGCCTCCGCTCAACTACTATCTCGCGCTCGCCGCGGTCCGCAATGGATATCTGCACCTGAGCGCGGACCTGGCCGAGCGTACGAGGAATGCCGTCCTCCGCGCACGTTTCGCCGAATACTGGAATCCGGAAACCGGCCGGGGCTTAGGTGCACGGCCGCAAACGTGGGCGACAATCGCCGTCGCTTTTCCTGGCGATCCCTGACCGCGCGATTCCGTCACCGCCGCGATTCGTTCACGGCCCCGACTGGTCGAGGATTGCGGGATTCATCCCTACCTCGCGCACCTGGTTCGCCGTACATTCCTGACTCTCCGCGAGCCGCAAGCTCACCTTCAATTGACCCGGCTGCAGTTGTATGACGTCTGTCCACCCATCGGGCGTGCGCACGAAACACCCTGTGCCGCTGTCGACGTGCCAGTACGGCGACCAGCGCAGCCGCACCAGCGTCACACCGACACGAGGTGACTCCACGGTGAATCCGTTGGCCGCCAAGGCGGAAATCGTCCCCACGCCTTCCGCGAGCGGCGTGGCGCCGATGACCTGCCAGATGCGCCAGTGCGGATCGGCGTACACCTGCTTCAGGTAGGGCGGGGGATGTCGCAGTAGAGCGCCCTCGGCTTTGCCGCCGGCATCGAGCGGAGCATCAGACAAGGCGACGTACCGGATGGCGTTCGCCCGCAACCACGTGAGGTATTCGGCTGCGGTCAACGGATGATAGAGTTCCGCGTTCAGCGCTAAATCGATCTGGCGCTCCCAGCCGCGGGCCAGCGGAACCTTCTCCGCGACGTACGTCGCCTCCCAGTGATTGAGGGTGAACGGGATCTCAACCCTGCTGGGCGGCTGTTGATGCTGCTCGAGATACCGAAGCATGCCTGCGTAATACTGAGGCTTCCTCGACAAATCCCCGGCGGCCGCCGTGACCGCCCCGACCACCGGCTGCAACTGGAAGGCAACCAGCGGCACGATGAGCGCGGCGAGGAGTTTGACCCGTCCGGATCGGAGCAGGACATAAGCGGCAAGCGGCCCGACGACGATGCTCGCAAAACGCGCCATATTACCGCCGACCGGATTCGGCAACAGAAAGAGCGGCACACAGGCGATACCGTAAAAGACCAATGCGCGTCGCATTGTGCGCCACTCGCGGGGCGTAATCGCCAAACCGACCGCGACAATGACGAGTTGCCCGACGAACGCCGTCCACGGAAACGGGAACCAACCGCCGTCCCCGAGAATGCCTGCCACGGCGACGCCGATGACCGCGCCTCCCAGAGGCAGGGTCCGCCGCCAACCCAGACTAGGCAGCCACGCGGCGGCAACGAGCAGAAGGAAAAACGCCCCCAACGGACTGAAGAGGGATGCGGTAAGCGCGGCGAGCAAGGCCAGCAGGCGGCGATCCGCGCGGACGGCGAGAATGGCTCCCAGCGCCGCAGCCACCGAGCAGGCGAACGGCGCCCGCCCGATGATCAAATCTCCGACAATGAGCAGCGAGAACCAGAGCCGGCTGACGACGGCGGCCGCGCCTTCCCGGCCCACGAGACGACCCCAGAGAATTGTCGAGATGACGCAGGCCACCGCGGTCGCCGGTACCGTTCCGAGCACGGCACCGACCGCGGGGAACAGGACGCTGTAGCCGAGATCCGAATGTCCCCCGTACCAATTCACGTCCCATACCAGGAACCCATGCGTGCGGAAAATCCAGACGCGGTAATCCTGTGCGGCAAAATCCCCGCCGCGGAAACCAACCGCCGCAACGATTGCCGACGCGAGGGCCGTGATGAGCCAGCAATGATCGGAGAGCCACTGAATCCATTGCCGAGCTCGACGCCGATGCGACGCGATCGCGTCGACGGTGGGCTCGAGGCCGAGCACCGGTGCGCGCAGGTCGCTCCTCACGGCCAACTCCTACCCGGGTCCGTCCCCGGCGATGTGCCGCCGATCCGCAATTCTCGTGCCTGCGCAGCTGATGGGGTCAGCCCGCGGGACTCCGACCGCACGGATGCGACCTCCGTTCCCGGCCGGCCATCCTCCGGCCACGTAGGCTCCGCGCTCGTGGCGCGCGCAATCGCGGCGTCCGACGCCGCCCACCCGGACCAGCGGTGCACATCGATCGCAATCACCATGCCGGCGGGAGGGTGTTCAGCGTACTGCGGATAGCGGGCGGTGAGCGCCCCCCACGCCCGCTGAGCGCTGGGGTCAGCGCCGTCCATCAGCCGGGCTCTGCCATCCGCCCGGATCCACCAGAGCATCGACCAATCGTCCGTGTACCGATCGGCCAGAACCGCGACCGACGGATTCTCTCGAATGTTCCGAATCCTGCGGAGCACCCGGCCGCTCTTCGGCTTTCGGTCAACCGCGGTGACAATCGTATTTCCGTTCACGACGAAGACGATCGGCACGATGTGCGGGACGCCGGCGCCGCTGCAGCTCGCCAAGTATGCCACCGGCCGGGTCGCAAAGAGCGCCCGGGCGACGTCCGGTGAAACGGCAGGCATCAATGACCTCGGTACTCCGCGACGGCGCGTTCGAAATCGTCCATCGCCCGTTCGATGACCGACCGTTTCGCAGACGGAAGCCAATGGACGGCTCGGTCAAATCCGGCCTTCTCATATGCTTCCAGCACGTGCGGATCGGCGGGAACACCCATGACCTGCAAGCTGATCCGCCGATCGGCACGTGCCAGCAGTTCGCGCGATCGCTCAATGACATCTCCGGCGTGGTTAGGAAACCACCCGTCGCCGTACGAAAGCACGCGGTCGAAGACGGTAGGACCGCGGCCTCCGACAAGAATCGGCGGATGCGGCCGTTGCAGCGGTTTCGGCCAGGAACAAATACCCTCGAAGTTCACGTATCGCCCGCGGTAACTCGCCTCCGCCTCCGACCAGATGACTTTCACCGCCTCGATGCGCTCCCGCAGAATATGCATGCGGACCTTCGGATCCGTGCCGTGGTTCAGCATCTCCTCGCGGTTCCAACCGGCGCCGACCCCGAATTCGAACCGGCCACCCGAGAGGTGGTCGATGCTTGCCGTTTCCTTCGCCAGGTAAATCGGGTCGCGCTGCACGACAAGGCAAATTCCGCTCCCGATCCGCAGGCGCCGGGTCGCAGTCGCCGCCGCGGCAAGCGCAACGAACAGGTCGTAGGTGCGCCAGTACCGGCGCGGGAGATCGCCGCCTCCCCTGTAGGGCGTCAAACGCGCGGCCGGAATGTGCGAGTGCTCCGGGAAGAACAGGGATTCGTAGCCGCGTTCCTCGGCGAGCCGAGCGACGCTCGCGGGATCCAGAGCATCATCCGTCGCAAAGATCGCAACCCCAATCTCCATACCTCTGACCCTAAGCCGCCGGCCGTTGAGGCAGCCGGCCCGGCGGGTCCCCGCATCGGCGGCTGCCCCCGACCCGATGCAGGCAGGCATCCACGCGGCCGCTGAGCCGGACGGGACCGACCGCGCGGCACGCAGACACGCATCCGTGATCACTTGCCTATTGGTAAGAGATCATCAATGGGGACGGCTGGTGCGCCATCGTCTGCTCCGGGCTCAGCATCGGGTGATCCTCGCGGTAGAAGTTCTTCCACCCCAAGGACACCCCAGCAGGAGCCGCGCCGACCACCGAACGCCAGGTGGCCTCCTTGTCCGGCGGGCTCCCCTGCCCGTCCATGTGAATGAGCACGGCAAGGTTGTCATAACGCACGCGCAGCGCACGCTCGTTACGAATCATGGAAAGCTGAAATTGGTGGATGACGAACAGCTTCTGCGGCAAATGCCGGGCTGCGGTGAAACCGTCCAACCAGGCCGCCACGCTGTTGAGCACCTGCGCGTCGAGGCTCCCGATCCGCTGCAGCGGTGCCACACCCGGGGCAAGTGCCCACTCCGGATCGACCGCTAGCCCTACGTACGGATAAGCGAGCAGCGCGGCATACCGCTGGGCCAGTCGCAGCGGATCCGCCCGACCGGGCTGCAGGTCGAGGAGGACGTACATGCCCGCCTGCTGCGCGGCTTCGACCCACGGACGCAGCTCCGCCGGGTCGGTCTCCGCGGTGAAATCCCCGTCCGCGCCGGGATTTCTCTGCGCGACAGCCGCGATGATTTCGAAGGTTGGCACGACAGGTACGTCGCTCAAGGCCTGGTAGCGTGCGGCAAGTTCCTCGGCCCGCTGCACGCTCGCCGGGAGATCCTGTGCGCCAAGGACGCCGAGGGCCGGCGTATCGGGATGACCGTAGAGCGCCACGAACCGGCGCCCTGGGAAAATGACCTGGCCCCCGGCAGGCAGCTGCAGGCCGGTGCCCGCAACGGCAAGGCGGGAGGCGAGCAGCGCCGGAGGACCGAAATCACCGACCGCGACGGTGTACCGCGGCTGCAGGGCATGCAGGGCGGCAATCGCGCCCGGATCCGCCCGCGGGTCGGTGCCCTGAACCTCGACAACCCGGACGCCGGCCGCTTGCGCGGTCGGCGTGACGGCGCGGGCAAGGCGGCCGTCGGAGCGGTCGACTAGAACCGCGGTATCGCGCAGGTCAGCGGTTCCCCCGGCGGCGGGCGAATGGTGCGAACCGGCGGAAGGCGATTGGCGCGAACCGGCGGCCGTCGGTTGTCCGGCGTCCGGCGGGGTGGTCATTGACCGTTCGGTCCGCGTCGCTGGCGCCGTCGGCTGCGCCTGGTCGGCCGGCGGGGTGG
Organism: Acidothermus cellulolyticus 11B; assembly: GCF_000015025.1. Classification (GTDB taxonomy): domain Bacteria; phylum Actinomycetota; class Actinomycetes; order Acidothermales; family Acidothermaceae; genus Acidothermus; species Acidothermus cellulolyticus. The sequence continues at coordinate 1,643,742 of NC_008578.1, forward strand.
ATGGCTCGTGATCCCCGTCACCGTTGATGCTCGGCATGTCCGCCGGAGGACCGACGATCGATATGCCGGGTGGCGGACCGGTGATTGTGCCGTAGGTGATGACCTGTCGCGTGTGGAGGTGCAGCAGCGTCGCAACCGGCGGCCCGGCGGTATCCACGACGAGAAGCGGCGCACACTGCGCCGTCGCCGTCTGCGCGGCTTGTGCGATGTCAGCGGCGTCATCGGCGCTGAGCACAACCAGGTCTGCTGCGGAAAAGAGCACGGTAGCGAGCGCAGCGGTCGCAGCCGCCGGCGTCCGTTCGGAGATGACCGTTACCGGCGTCGTTGGGTGAGTCGGATGCGCGTGCGCCGGCGGTGCTGGTGGTGAGCTGACGTCACTGCTCGGTTGAGGCCGCGGCTGGGAGGACGGCTCGGCCGTATGGTGATCCCCGGTGCATCCGGTGAGCGCGACCGTCACCGCCAGCGTCGTCGCCAGCGGCCATCTCCGGTTCAGGATGCGCCGCCCCGCCGCCAACCGCCCGGCGACTCCACGTCGTGCCGCGGTGGCCACCCGCCGCTGCTGGCCCGGCGGCCTCGCCGCCGCCCGCCACCGATCACGACGAACGCACCCAGCACCACCAAGAAAGGAGCGATCCCGTGGTCGACGGCAACGAGCAGCGCAAGGGCGAGGAGAAGGCAGCACGCGACCGGGATGAGCCACGGCATGATTCGCCGCGGCCGGACCGCGGGCACCGCCGGCGGCAATTGCGGCAAGTCCGAGAACAGCGCGGTTAGATCAGCGCGCGTGCGGGCCCGCAGCGCGGCAGACAACCGCTCCTCATACTCCTCCTGAGTAAGACGGCCGTCGGCAAAATGCCGGCCCAGCAGCTCAATCGCCTGATCCCGCTCAGCATCCCCGATCCGCAGATAACCAGAATTCGCCATGACGACCTCCACGCGCCATTCTCACGGACCATGTTCGCACAGGCGCGCATCCCGCGTCACGAGCCGCAACCTCGACGCGACCGTCGGGCATGGTCCGCGCGCATCCGGCAGGAGTCCTTCGTGACGCACCAGACGAAGGTCTCTTCGCACCACAGGCGCCCTCGTTGCAACGAATCCGGTCAGCGCAGTTCCTTGCGCAACACGGCGAACACGAGGTCGGGACGCTTCGGAATTCCGAAACGCTCATCCCCGTAAGGAAAAGGACGTCGCTCTCCCGTCCGGCGGTAGCCGCGCCGCTCGTACCAGGCGATCAGCTCACTGCGCTGCTCGATGACCGTCATCTCCATCGCCGTCGCATTCCACAGCGTGGCGGCTTGCCGTTCGGCCTCGGCAAGAATCCGCGTGCCCAAGCCGGTACCTTGCCGGCCGGGCCGCACCGCGAACATTCCGAAATACACCGTGCCGTCGGCACGGACGGTCAGCTGCGCGCAACCGACGAGCCGGCCGGACGAGTCGAGCGCAAGAAGGATGCGGGACGCCGGATCCGCCACGATGGCGGCGACCGCGTCCGCGTCGGTGCGTTGGCCGTCGAGAAGGTCCGCTTCAGTGGTCCACCCGGCGCGACTCGCGTCGCCGCGGTACGCCGATTCCACCAGCGCGACCACAGCCGGAATATCGTCCTGGGTCGCAGTGCGAAACGTGAGCGGGTCGGCGCGCCCGTCCGCCGGCGCGGACGCCGGGGCGTCGCCGGAGGATCCGGGCGGAGGAAAGCCGGCCGCCGACGACATCACAATGCGAAATCCACGACGATCGGCGCGTGGTCCGACGGGCCTTTGCCCTTGCGCGCCTCGCGGTCCACGTACGCATCGGTGACCTTTGCCGCAGCCGCATCGTTGGCCAACACGAGATCGATGCGCATGCCCTGATTCTTGGGAAACATGCCCGCCCGGTAATCCCAGTAGGTGAACGGATAGTCATATTTCAATGCCCGCGGAAAAATATCACGCAAGCCGAGGTCACAGATCGCCTGTAGCGCCTGGCGTTCCGCATCGGTGACGTGCGTGGAACCCACGAAGACCGCCGGATCCCAGACGTCCCGATCCGTTGGTGCAATGTTGAAGTCCCCCGCGACGATGAACGGTCTTCCGCTGTGACGGGCAAGTTCGGCCGCGAGCGCGGTACGTAGTGCGGCCAGCCACTCCAGCTTGTACGCATAGTGCGGGCTGTCCAGGGCGCGCCCATTCGGCACGTACAGCGACCAGATCCGGACTCCGCCGCAGGTCGCCCCGATCGCCCGTGCTTCGACAACAGGTTCCGCAGCAGCAGCCGGGAGCAAGGCGTCGTCGGAATCCGGGGAAGGAGCGGCTGGAGGCGCGGCATATCCCGGTTGCCCGGGAAAACCGCGGGTGACCTCCTCCAGGCCGATCCGGGAGAGAATCGCCACGCCGTTCCAGCGGCCGTCGCCGTGCGCGGCCACCTGATATCCGCGCTCGATGATCCCCTCCGACGGAAAGGCGTCGCCGGCGCACTTGGTTTCCTGCAGGCAGACGACGTCGGGCCGGACGGTGTCGAGCCACTCGTGCAGCCGGGGCAGCCGGGCGACCACCGAGTTGACGTTCCAGGTAGCGATCCGCACGAAGCCGTTCTACCGCGGCGCCGGTCCGCCGTCAGCACCGGCATCGAGATCCGCAGCGCCGCCCGCGGCGGCGGAATCTGCGGTCCCCGCCGCGCCACCGTCCGCGGTCCCCGCCGCCGAATCCTCGGTCCGTGCGGCGCCATCCGCGGTCCCCGCTGCGCCGGCGAGCAGTTCGGCAAGGTGCACCGCGTGACAGTCGGCAAGGTCGGCCAGCTGCGTGCGGCAGGAGAACCCGTCGGCGACCACGACGCTGTCCGGTCGATTCGCCAGCAGAGCAAGGACGCCGAGTTCGGCGATACGTCGTGACACGGCGTAGTGGCGCTTCTCCATGCCGAAGTTTCCGGCCATCCCGCAACAACCAGCGGCCTCGGTGAGCTGAGCGCCGGTCTGACCGAGCAGAGCCCGGTCGGCGTCGTAGCCGATGACGGCGTAGTGGTGGCAGTGCGGTTGCACGAGGAGGTGGACGCCGTCCAGCTGAGGCGGCTGCCAACGTGCCGCGAGCAGGGCCTCGGCGAGCGTTCGGGTGGCGTGGGCGATCTGCTCGGCCCGCGGATCGGCGAGCAGGTCCGGCAGGTCGGACCGGAGCGTCGCCGTGCAGGACGGCTCGATACCGACGATGATTGCCCCTTCGGCGGCGGCTGGGTGAAGAACGTCGACGAGGCCGGCCAGCCGGCGGCGGGCTGCCCGGAGCTGACCGGTGGTGATCCACGGCAATCCACAGCACGGTTGGCGATCCGGGAGCCGGACCCGGTATCCGGCGGTAGTGAGAAGCCACGCCGCAGCGGCCGCGACGTGCGGGGCGAACGTCTGCGTGAAGGAGTCCACCCAGAGCACGGCGGTCCCGGCCTCCCCGCTGCCCGCCGGATCCCCGCTGTCGTCCAACCACGGCCGGACATCGCCGGGTCTGAACCCCCGGCGGGCCGGCAACGGCAGGGACCGGTGCGGGTCGATGCCGGCCAAGAACCGGAGCAGCGCCACCGCAGGTTCGGCACGGAGCAGCCGACGCGAGAGCGCCGGCATGCCGCGGACGAGCCGCAGCCAACTGGGCAACCGCCCGAGGGTGTAGTGACTCCGGGGCCGCAGCCGCCATCGGTAGGCCCGATACAGCACCTCCGATTTGTAGCGGGCCATGTCAACACCGGTTGGACAGTCGGATGCGCACGCCTTGCAGGACAGGCAGAGATCCAACGCATCGTGAACGTCACCCGTGCGGAAACTGCGGGCAACCGCACGACGGCCGCCGCGGGCAGCCACCGCCAGTTCCTGAAGCACCCGCGCCCGCCCGCGCGTGGTGTCCTTCTCGTCCCGGGTGGCAAGGTACGACGGGCACATGAAAGTTCCGGAATCCCGGTAATCCGCCCGGCACTTGCCGATTCCCACGCACCGATGCACCGCCCGTGTGAAGCTTCCGGCATCGGCGGTGAAGCGAAAGCCCGTCGCGGCCGCAATATCCGCAGCGAGCGGACGGCGGAGGTCGGCGTCCAGCGGCGGCGGATGCACGATTATTCCAGGGTTGAGAATTCCTTCGGGGTCAAAGAGCCTCTTGAAGTCGGCGAAAAGGCGCATCGCCTGTGCCGAATACATGCGAGGCAGCAAGCGACTCCGCGCCCGGCCGTCGCCGTGCTCACCGGAGAACGAACCGCCGTACGCACAGACGATGTCGGCCGCCTCGTCAATAAAAGACCGGAATCGTTCGACGTCGCCGGCCGTGGTGAGCGGAACGTCGAGACGGGTGTGCACGCAGCCGTCGCCGAAGTGGCCGAACGGAATCGCGTCGATGCCGAACTCGTCAAGCAGCCGGGTGAAATCCCGTAAATACGGGCCTAGGTTCTCCGGCGGGACGGCGGCGTCCTCCCAACCAGGCCAGGCGCCGCCGGATCGGGCAAATCGGCCGACCAGTCCGGCGCCGTCCTCGCGAATCCGCCAGATCGCTGCGGCCTGCGCACTGTCGGTCAAAACAGCGGACGACATCGGCCGGACATCCGCAACGACTCGGCGTGCTCGTGACACCGCGTGGTCGTCGGATGCTCCCCCTACTTCAACGAGCAGCCATCCGCCGCCGTCAGGGAGCGTCGGCACCGGCCGCCCGGCACGACGGATGACGTCAACAAGGCGCGCGGCGAGACCCTCGACCGCCAGCGGTGCGTGCCGGAGCACGATGGGCACCGCATCCGCGGCGGCGATGAGATCAGGAAATCCGAGAACGGCAAGCGCGGTATGGCGCGGGATGTCAACCACCCGCACCCGAGCACCCAGGACGAGGACAGCGCTGCCTTCGCTGCCGACCAATGCGCGGGCGAGAAATCGTCCCTTCTCCGGCAGCAGATGCTCCATCCCGTAGCCGGAGATCTGCCGGGAGAACCGCCCGAACTCGGTTCGGATGATCGCTGCATTCTCTTCGACGAGCCGGGCCAGGCCGGGGACCGGCTCCCAACCGCTCCCCACGGTGAATCGCCGCCCGGTTCCGTCGACGACATCCATCTCGATGACGTTGTCCGCAGCACGGCCGAACGCCAGCGCGTGCGAACCACAGGCGTTATTCCCGAGAGCACCACCGATCGTCGCCCGGTTGGCGGTCGCCGGGTCAGGACCGAACCGAAGACCGTGCGGTCGAAGGGCTTTTTGCAGGTCGGCAAGGATGACGCCGGGTTCAACGTACGCCGTGCGGCCGCTCGGATCGATGTCGAGGATCCGACGGAAGAACCGTGACGTGTCCAACACGATGCCCGGCCCGATCGCGTTTCCGGCGACGGACGTGCCGCCGCCGCGCATCGTGACCGGAATATGGAATCGGCGCGCGACGTCGATAGCAGCGCAGACGTCGGAAGCATCCTGCGGATACGCCACGACGGCAGGCACGACCCGGTAATTCGAGGCATCAGACGAATATTCCGCACGGCGGCGCGAGGAGGCGTCCACCGGCCCGCGCATGACGGACCGTAACGCACGAATCAGATCGCGGTGCTCCGGCGAGCCGGTCGAGGCTGCGAATCTGCCGGACATGCTTCGGGATTATGCCAAGGCGGCGGTGAGCGCTGCCTCGCAGTACCGCATCCGGAAACGCCGCAGCAACTGAGCACCCATGAACGGACAGCACCAGCACGGCGTGCCGTTGCGGCGCAGGCGCCGATCCGCAGGGCGGCCCGCCCGGCCCAGGTCGCGGTGCGGAACGTGCCCGGCATCGGCGTCCCGACGGCGGACGGCGCGCCCGGGCCAGGACGTGACTGACGCCTAAGGTGACGGTATGCGACACCGAGACCGCGTGACGGCGGCACCGTCTGCGGTGAGTCTTTGGCGGCACCGGAATTTCCGGCGGCTCTGGATCGGCGAAACCGTCAGTCACTTCGGTACCCAGGTGAGCGTGGTCGCGATTCCGCTGGTGGCCGTAACGACTCTCCACGCCGGTGCCCTTGCCGTCGGCCTGCTCAGCACGCTGGAAACCATCGCATTCGCCGTACTCGGATTACCCGCCGGAGCATGGTGCGACCGTTGGCGGCGTCGTCCCGTGCTCATCACCGCGGACGTGGGACGCGCTATCGCGCTCGCGACCGTGCCGATTGCGGCGGCCTTCCACGTGCTCACCTTCGGCCAGCTCTGCGCCGTGGTCACCGTGAGCGGCGTCCTCACCGTCTTCTTTGACGTGGATTATCAAGCATTTCTGCCAACGTTGGTCGGCCGAGACCATGTCGTGGCGGCAAACGGCGCATTAGAGGCCAGCAGATCGGCCGCGGCGCTCGGCGGGCCGAGCCTCGGTGGTCTCCTCGCACAGCTTTTCACCGCTCCCTACGCCGTTGCCGCGGATGCAGTGAGCTTTGCCTGGTCTGCTGCGTGGATCGCGGCCATCGACGCTGCCGAGGTGCGCAAGCCCCGAGCACAGTCCTCGACAGGCCGGGAAATTCTTGACGGGCTTCGCTTCGTCTTCGGTCACCGGCTGCTCCGCATGCTGGCGGGCAGCACGGCGAGTTTCAATCTTTTCAACGGACTGACCAACGCTGTCGTCGTACTTTTCCTGGTTCGCACCGTGGGCCTTTCGGCAGGCTCGATCGGCGTCCTCTTCAGTGCCGCGGGTCTCGGTGGATTGGCCGGTGCACTCGTCGCGCATCGGCTCAACCGCTCTCTCGGTTACGCCCGGATGATTCGCGGATCCGCTGCCATCGTTGCTCTCCTCGCTCCCCTTCTCCCGCTGACCGACCGCGGATGGCGGTTGAGCCTCTTCGTCGTGTGGTCGCTCGTCGGGTCGGCGGCGATTGCCGCATACAACATCGCCACGGTGTCGCTCCGGCAGGTGCTCTGCCCGCCTGAGCTCCTCGGCCGGATGAATGCGACCATGCGTTTCGTCGTCTGGGGAACCCTGCCGCTCGGAAGTCTGCTTGGCGGAGCGCTCGGCGCGAACCTTGGCCTTCGCGGCGCGCTCTGGGTGGCGGCGATCGGAACGCTCGGTAGTCCCGCCTGGGTTTTCGCCTCTCCCCTGCGCGCCGGCCAACCCGTCACGGAAGGGGTTTTCTAGGCTGGCAGACATCCGGCCGCAGCGGTGGTTTGTCCGAGCAGGGAAGGAACAACGATCAGCAGCATCGACGGCACACCCGTAGGAGAGAGACGACCGCAAGCGGGAAATCAACGGACGGCGGTTCCCGAGGCCCCAGACAAGGACCGACAGGCCCGGTCGGTGCCGGACTGGCGTCCAGGCGACCGATTCCAAATTGCGCTGCTCACAGTGGCGCACGCGGTTCAGCATTTCTCGGCTGCCGTCTTGGCCTTCTCCTATCCGTTCGTCGTGGCGTACTTCCACGTTTCGTACGCCGTGTTGGGCGTCGTCCTTGGCGTCACCGGAGTAATCGGCGGATTGCTGCAGGGGATCGCGGGACTGCTCCGCCGGATTCCTGCTCGAACCCTGCTCGTCGGACAGGACATCGGTTTGGCGGCAAGCCTGCTCCTTGGTGCACTTTCCCCGGTCTTTGCGGTCTTTGCCCTCGCCAAGGCATTGGGATCGCTTGTCCAGTGGCCGCAGCATCCGATCGGAAGCGCGTACTTGTCGGAACGCGTGCCACATCGCCGGGCGTTCGCGCTCTCCTGGCATACCATCGGCGGCAGCATCGGAACACTCGCCGTGCCGCTCATCGCGGGATTTGTCACCGCCCGCTGGGGTTGGCGGTGGTCGCTCGGCGTTTTTGTTCCTCCCCTCCTGCTCGGCGCAGCTGCGCTCTGGTTTGGGATGGATCGCGACGTTTCGCCGTCGTCCGACGACGAAACAGCGGTTCCGGTTGTTGAACAGGGCCGGAATGCGCCGCCCGTCGACGCCGCGCAGTCACTGGGAGCTGTACTGCGGCGGCCGGCCGCACTCGCCGCCCTGGCCGCCGGGACGGTTGCGGCGGCGGGACGGGGCCTCGGCGTCCTCGGTGCCTATGTGCCGGCGTTTCTCCGCGACGGGGCACATCTGGGGTCCGTGCTGGTCGGCGTACTCTATACCGTCATGCTGGTGGGCAGCGTCGTCGGACCAGCTGGCGCGGGCTGGCTCGCGGACCGGGTGGGACGGCGGACCGTGCTGCTTGTCGTCTACCCGGCAGCGGCTCTCTTCCTCGTCCTGTATGTGTTCGTTGGCGCCACACTCTGGGCACTGGCCGTGGTCGGCTTGTTCGTGGGTGTTTTTGCGTACGCGGAATCCCCGCTCATCCAGGCGCTGTTCGCCGACACGACGGCTGGAGCAGCGGCACGGTCCGTATTCGGTGTTTATTTCGCCATTGCCTACGGTGTCGGCGCTTTGTGGCAGGTGATTATCGGCTGGTTGGTCAGTTCCTACGGTTTTCGGACGGCTTTCATCGTCATGGCAATTTCGTTCGTGGCCGCCGGTCTCTGCGTGGCCGGCGCCCGCGAGCAGCCAGCCGGCGACCGGACCAGAGCCGCGGCATGACCGACACGCCGGTTGCCGGGCAGCGGAAAGCCGGTCGCTGTCAGCCAGCCGTTGCCGCCGCGCCGAACGGCGACGCGCCCGTCATCACGGAGTGAGCAGCACCTTGACCGCCCGACGTTCATCCATCGCCTGGTATCCGCGCGCCGCCTCGGCCAGGGGCAATGCGAGGTCGAAAACCCGACTGGCGTCAATGCGACGCGACCAGATCAGATCGATGAGCTCCGGGAGGTAGCGGCGCACCGGCGCTGGGCCGCCGTGCAGGTGCACGTGGGAGAAGAACAATTCGTCGCCGGGAAGCTGAACGCCGTGAGCGACGCCGACGTACCCCACGTGCCCACCCGGACGGGTGGCCCGAATCGCCTGCATCATGGCTTCCTGCGTGCCGACGGCTTCGATAGCGCAGTGCGCGCCCAGCCCGTTGGTAAGGGCCTTGACGCGGGCGACGCCGTCGTCGCCGCGCTCGGGAATAATCTCCGTCGCGCCGTATTCCCAGGCGATTTTCTGCCGTTCCTCATGCCGGCTCATCACGATGATGCGCTCGGCTCCCCGATGGCGGGCGGCCAAGACGGCGAGGAGTCCCACTGCGCCGTCACCGACGATCACGACGGTCTTGCCCGGCGAGACCTGGGCGGCGTCCGCGGCGAACCAGGCGGTGCCCAGAACGTCGGATGCGGCGAGCAGGCTGGGAACGAGGTCGTCCGGCGGAGCGGCAGGCGTGGCAACGAGCGTACCGTCAGCGAGCGGCACACGCAGATACTCCGCTTGCGCCCCAAGTTCTCCCATCGGCTGCCGGTTGACGCACGAGCTCTGGTAACCGGCACGGCAGATCTCGCAGGTGTTGTCACTGGCGAAGAAGGAGCCCACGACGAATTGGCCGCGCCGAACTGTGGTGACCGCAGCGCCGACGTCCTCGACGAATCCGACGTACTCGTGACCCATCGGCACCGGGCCGTCCACCCGATCGATGCCACGGTACGGCCAAAGGTCCGACCCGCAGATACAGGTCGCAGCGAGCCGGATGATTGCGTCGGTCGGCTCGACGCAGACCGGATCCGCTCGATCAACGACCCGCACGTCCCGCGGTGCGTACAACATCACGCCACGCATCAGATCGCCTCCGTGACACCAGGATCAAGCACTGCAGAATGCGACACTCGCACCCAGCCTAGTCCGGGCAGCCCGGCGGACCGCTGCGGGCGCTTGCGGCGGTAGGCCGGGCGGCGGTAGGCCGGGCGGCGGTAGGCCGGGCGGCGGGCCGCTTCCGGCGATGGGTACATCCCGCGGCGGGTACATCCCGCGGCGGCCGCTTCCCGCGGCGGGCCGGGCCGGACGCCGCAGTTCGTGCGGCGGGCGTTTCCGACGGCACTCGGGCCGGGCCGATGTACCGACTCCGTTCGTCAACGTCATCCCTTGGCACTGCAGCGCGGGCCGGGGAGTGGGCAGATCTCCTTGTGCGTCAAGAGTTTCTCCGTATCCGTCGCAAGTTCCGGCGCGGCAGCATGTTTGATCAACGCGGTGGGCCGAACATAACAGAAGTGGGCGGCAACTCCGCCCGGCGACGCCGTGGAGCGTAGACAGTACTCCGCCCGGCGACGCCGTACAGCGTGGACATTTTGTCGATATCACGAGATGAAGGGAGGGATGACCGATGGCGCTTCCGGTCCGGGCGACAAGGAATCGTGCACCGGCTCGGCTCGACCTGTTCCGGGAGTTCGACGAACTGACGGACCGACTGAACCAATTGTGGGAGAACACGTTCGGCAGTTTGGCGAGTGATCCATGGTGGTCGCCGCTTGCCGATATCGAAGAAACGGACGACGCGTACACGGTGGAAATCGATCTCCCGGGCGTCAAACGGGATGACGTCACGGTGGAATTTCACAACGGCGAACTGCGGGTCAGCGGGGAAATCAAAGAGCGGGAGCGAACCGGTATTTTACGGCGGCAAACACGTCGGACAGGACACTTCCAGTATGCCGTCCACCTCCCTGGTGAGATCGATGTCGACAAGGTGACCGCCCAGCTGACCGACGGTGTCCTTACCGTGCGTCTCCCCAAGGTGGCCGCGGCTAAAGGCCGCCGCATCGAGATCACCTCCGGATAACCGGTGTGCTCCGGCTCGCCGTCGCGCGAGCCGGAGCAGCCGGCACCGCGGTACGGCATGGCGGACCGCCCTGGGGCGAACTTCGGCGCATCAGCCCGCCTGGCGCTGTGGCTGTACGCCGTCCGGGAGAGAGGGTTTGCGACGGACCTGCGAGCATAGTGACGCCGATGACCACCGCACCGGCGGTCGCACCACCCGAACGGACGTGAGGCGCCAGGGAGGCCCGCCGACTCGGTCTCCGCACCGGCGGTCGTACCACCCGAACGGAGCGTACGCGTGAAACGCATTCTCCTCGATTGCGATACCGGTATTGACGACGCGTTAGCCATCATCTACGGCATCCGTCACGGAGCCCAATTCGCCGGAATTGGCTCGGTGCACGGAAACGTGCCCGCCCCGCTGGCCGCGGCCAACACCTTGCGGGTGCTCGACGTGCTCGGAGCTGCGGAGATTCCCGTTCGTGTCGGCGCGGCCCGTCCGATCGCCCAGCCGCTGTGCACCGCCGAGCACGTCCACGGCGCCGACGGCCTGGGAAATACCAATCTCCCGCCGCCGAAACGGTCTCCTTACCCTGGCTCGGCGGCCGAGCAGATCGTGAGCCTCGCTCATCGTTTTCCCGGTGAGCTGACGCTCGTCGCCATCGGCCCATTGACCAACGTGGCTCTCGCCCTGCTCCTCGACCCCGAGCTGCCGGCCCTCATTCCCGACGTCATCGTCATGGGCGGTGTCGTGCAACCGCCCGGCAATGTCACGCCGCTGGCTGAAGCCAATATCTGGCACGATCCCGAAGCGGCCGCCTTGGTCATCGAAGCAGCGTGGTCGGTCACCTTCGTCACGCTCGACGTGACCATGCGCACACTGCTGCGGGAGGATCAGCTCGCCGCAATCGCGAACGCAGCAACACCCCACGGCCGGTTCGCCTGGTCGGTTCTCCAGTTCTACCTAGACGCCTACGAACGACGGCTTGCGACGCGAACCTGCCCGCTGCACGATCCGCTGGCACTCGCGCTCGCGCTCGACCCGAGCCTTGCCACCTATCGCAGCCTGCCCACCCGCATCGAACTGCGAGGCGAAACCAGCCGGGGCATGGCGGTGTGCGACCTCCGCGGTCCCCAAGCCGACCGGGATTCTTCCTGGCATGACGTCCGGTACGTCGCCGAGCTCGACATCGAGACGTTTCATCACCGGTTCCTCGACGCCTTGCTCAGCTGACCGTCCCGGAATCCGCGAGGGCGGCAATCCCGGTCAGCTGCAGCCGCTGGTGGAGCCGCAACCTTCGCAGACGTAGCAGCTTCCGGCGGGACGCATTGTCGTGCCGCAGTTCATGCAGAGCGGCGCATCCGCCGCCTGGCCGAAGACCCGGTCCACCAACTCCGCCGCGCCGTGTCCGCCCAATCCCGGCGTCGTGGCGCGAGGAGCCGACCCGGCAACCGCCGTGTCCGCCCTGGCTTCGGCGTCGTCCGCTGTAACCGAATCGGCCGTTTCGTCAGCCAACGGTTCGGCTGACGCTGCGGAGAGCTCGCCCGATTGCTTCCGCGCCCGCTCCTCGGCGCTGAAAATCCCCAGCTCCTCACGTTTTTCATAAGGCAGGTAGTCCAGCGCGAGACGACGGAAGATGTAGTCCATGATCGAACTCGCGAAGCGGATATCCGGATCGTCCGTCATCCCGGACGGCTCGAACCGCATGTTCACGAACTTCGACACGAACGCCTCGAGCGGAACGCCGTACTGCAAGGCGATCGATATCGCGATCGCAAATGCGTCCATCACACCGGCCAGCGTCGAGCCCTGCTTGCCGAGCTTGAGAAACACCTCGCCAAGCCCGTTGTCCGGGTACGAACCCGCCGTCAGGTATCCCTCAGCGCCGCCGACCGAGAACGAAATCGTCTGGCTCGGACGACGCTTCGGCAGCCGACGCCGTACCGGCCGATGCTCGTGAGACCCCTCGACAGCAGCGGACACCTTCTTCTCCTTGGCGTCCGAGAGTGGTTGACCCACCTTGCAATTGTTGCGGTAGATCGCGAGCGCCTTGAGGCCGAGCTTCCAACCCTGGAAATAGATTTCTTCGACATCCTCAACGGTGGCCGACTCCGGCATGTTCACCGTCTTCGAAATGGCGCCGCTGATGAAGGGCTGGACCGCGGCCATCATCCGCACATGCCCCATCGGGGAAATCGCCCGATCGCCCATCGCGCAGTCGAACACTTCGTAATGCTCCGGCCGCAGGCCGGGAGCGCCGACGACGCTGCCGTGCTCGCTGATGTATTCAACAATCGCCTCGACCTGTTCCTCGGGATAGCCGAGGGTGCGCAACGCTCGCGGCACGGTCCGATTGACGATCTGCATCGACCCGCCGCCGACGAGCTTCTTGAATTTCACCAGGGCAAGGTCGGGTTCGATGCCCGTGGTGTCACAGTCCATCGCCAGTCCGATCGTTCCCGTCGGCGCGAGCACCGACGCCTGGGAATTGCGCCAGCCGTGCTGTTCACCGAGGGTCAGGCACTCCCGCCACATCTGGCAGGCCCGCTCCGCGATCGCGCGGTCCATCTCGCCGATAGTCCGGAGCGCATCGGACGCCGCTGCGTGCTTACGCATCACCCGCTTGTGCGCCTCCGCGTTGCGGGCGTAACCGTCGTACGGGCCGACGATCGCTGCCAGCTCCGCTGATCTCTTGTACGCCGTCGCCGTCATCAGCGAGGTGATCGCCGCCGCCAAGGCGCGGCCGCCGTCGGAATCGTAAGCGTGACCGGTCGCCATCAACAGGGCGCCGAGATTCGCGTAACCGATGCCGAGCTGACGGAACCGCCGGGTGGTGTCCGCAATCTTCTCCGTCGGAAAGTCGGCGAAACAGATGGAGATATCCATCGCGGTGATGACGAGCTCGACCACCTTGATGAAAGTGTCGATGTCGAATCGGCCGTCATCGGTGAGGAACTTCATCAGGTTGAGGGAGGCCAGATTGCACGACGAATTATCCAGGTGCATGTACTCCGAGCACGGATTGCTCGCCGTGATCCGGCCGGATTCCGGACAGGTGTGCCAATCGTTGATCGTGTCGTCGTACTGAATGCCGGGATCGGCGCACGCCCAGGCCGCTTCGGCCATTTTCCGGAACAGCTTGCGGGCGTCGACGGTCTCAATCACCTCGCCCGTCGTCCGGGCCCGCAGACCGAAGCTCTCCCCGCGTTCCACCGCCCGCATGAATTCATCGCTCACCCGGACCGAGTTGTTGGCGTTCTGATACTGGACGCTGTAGAGGTCGCGACCGCCAAGGTCCATGTCGAAACCGGCGTCCCGCAGGACGCGAATTTTCTCTTCCTCCCGGACCTTGGTCTCGATGAACTCCTCGATGTCCGGGTGGTCGACGTCCAGAATGACCATCTTGGCTGCGCGCCGGGTCGCGCCGCCGGATTTGATGGTCCCCGCTGATGCATCGGCCCCGCGCATGAACGAGACGGGACCCGACGCCGTCCCGCCGCTCGAGAGCAACTCCTTCGACGAACGGATTCGGGACAGGTTCACGCCGGCACCGGAACCCCCCTTGAAGATGAGGCCTTCCTCCTTGTACCAGTCGAGAATCGACTCCATCGTGTCGTCGACCGAGAGAATGAAGCAGTTGTGCACGCGGATGCCATCGGACAAATACTCGCCGCTCTCGGTCTGAATGTCGTAAACCGGCATGACGCCCAGCTCGTCAATCGCGAGGATGTCAACGATCTGCCCCGGCTGTGCGGCCGCGGCAGAATCCGCCGTGAACGCGGCGACCATGGCGTCACTGTTCGCGCGGTCATGCCATTCGAGACGGTCACCGACCCTTAGCTGGCCGGCGGGAACGAACCGGCCGGCCGTCTGGTCAACGACCTGCCACACCAGGTGGTCCGGCGTCACGTCGAGCACGTGCCCACCACTGGTGCGGATTCGCAATACCGGCTTGCGGCCGTTGCATGTCGTCGCGACGATCCGAGTGACACCAGAGGCGTCGAACACCTTCTCCCCGACGGCGTTCGCGTCAACCAGTTTTCCGATCGGAATCGGCCCGTCCGGCGTGCTCACCGGCGCGCTGTACGGCTGGCAGGCCGACACTTGCTGCTTCGCCGGCGTACCGACGTTGAACCAGACCGGCGAGTTGAAGCTGAAGACCTGGTGCACGAGCGCATGCGCCAGTTCGTGCTCGAAAATCGTCGCGTCGTCGGGCGTGGCGAAATACCCGTTCTCCAGGCCGGCCTTGGCATAGGCCTTGACAACCCGATCGACGAGTTGCTTGAGGCTCCACTCACGCTGCGGCGTGCCGAGGGCTCCCCGGAAATACTTGGTCGTCACGATGTTCACAGCGTTCTGTGACCAGAAATCGGGGAACTCCACGCCGCGCTGCTCGAAATTCACCGAGCCGTCCCGCCAGTTGGTCATGACGACGTCGCGACGCACCCAGTTCACCTCGTCGTATGGGTGAACACCCGGCGTGGTGTAGATGCGCTGCATCGTCAACCCGCGACGCCCAGATCCGTCCATCTGTGCGCGCGCCCCACTCGTCGGCTCGGTCATCGCTCGCCTCCATCTGGTTTCAACACCCTGACCACGCCCGGATTTCCCGGGTCAGTCCACTACTAGCGATCATCAACACCCCGCGACGGAACCGGCCGTCCGCGCTCAACGGTCTCCGAACGTTCGAGGGCCCGTTCCGCCCGTTGCAAGGCGATCTCCGCTTCAAAATCTTCCAGGGACTCGAACCCTCGATACACCGAGGCAAACCGCAGATAGGCGACGTCGTCCAGCTCCCGCAAGGGACCGAGGACGGCCAGGCCGACCTCCTGGCTGGTGACCTCGCTGCACCCGGTCGCCCGCAGCTCGTCCTCCACCCGCTGGGCGAGGAGCGCCAGCGCATCCTCGCTGACCGGTCTGCCCTGACACGCCTTCCGCACCCCGGCGATCACCTTGGCGCGGGAGAACGGCTCGATGACCCCCGACCGCTTGATCACAGACAATGCGGCCGTCTCCACGGTGGTGAAGCGCCGACCGCATTCCGGACACGACCGGCGCCGCCGAATCGCCGTGCCATCGTCGGTCACCCGGCTGTCCACCACCCGGCTGTCCGGGTGACGGCAGAACGGACAGTACACCGCTACACCCCCTCCCTTGGGGATGAAGCGGTGGACGACGCCAGCCGTCCTGTGGTCAACTCCGCTCCTCCTGGGCACAACTTGTGGATTACTTACACCGATGTAACTACTACATGTTGGGGTGCCACGTTAGCGCGACTGGCCGTCCAACGCAAGCACGCCGGCCGTGAGCCATCGGATCCGTTCACGGCCGGCGAGGTCGGCCGATCCTGCACCTGCCGGCACCACCCGCCGTCCCGCGCCGCACGGGCGGTGCGGATCCGACGGCGCAGGCCAACCGCCAAGATCTATTGGACGTCACGGTACGACGAGCTGCTGCCCGGGCTGAATGACCGCCCGCGCTGATGGATTGACGGCCAGGATTCGCGCGATCGTCACCCGGGGATCCGTCTGCGGTGCCAGCCGCAGGGCGATCTGCCAGAGGGTGTCCCCGGGTTGCACGACAAGCACCCGATGCACCTGGCGGTCGTCAGCCGATGGAGCCGGGGGTGCCGCGTGCGCCAGGCGGGTCAGGAGCACGGTGATTACAAGGGTCAGCAGGGCAATCAACACCATCGCGCCGGCTGTCAGGACCCTCCGGCCTCGACGGGTCAACCGAACTGTGCTCGCCATCACGACCTCCCGGGCGGCGACTCGGCATCCAGTACTCGAACACGCGTTCGATCGAACGGGTGTACGACAGTTGTACCGCATTGCACCGACACGCGCCACCGATTATTCGAACTGGTGTTTGAATCTGTCGTCGCCGGCCGCTACGGTGACCTGCATGAAGTCATCCGGGCGTGCACCGTCCGGGTGGTGACGGCCCGGGTGTCGGAGGAGAGATGAAGCGGAGCACACCGCGTCCAGCGCGCAGCCAAGCCGCGTTGACGACGTCGTCCGAGGAGAGCCCCGACCGCGTCGAGCGCGGCGGCGACGGCGTTGCCACGGTCACCGATTTCCCCGATGGGCCGCCGGACGAGACCGGTCTGACGCCTCGGCAGCGGCGCATCCTTGACGTCATCCGAGATTCGGTGCGCCGTCGCGGTTATCCGCCGAGCATGCGGGAAATCGGTGAGGCCGTCGGCTTGACGTCAACGTCGAGCGTGGCTCATCAGCTCATGGTTCTGCAGCGCAAGGGTTTTCTCCGCCGCGATCCGAACCGGCCGCGGGCCGTCGAAATCCGGAGCGCGGAATCCGCGGTACCCGATGCCTCCGCCGGGCATTCCCCAGCCGCGGACCGGGCGCCGTCAGCACGGCGCCCACCTCGCGGGCCATCCCCCATCGACAGCAACCCCGACGTGGTCGCCGTCCCCCTGGTCGGTCGTATCGCCGCCGGCGGTCCGGCCCTCGCCGAGCAGCTGATCGAGGACGTCGTCCCGTTGCCGCGTCAGCTGGTCGGAGAGGGAACGCTCTTTCTCCTTCAGGTCAAGGGCGATTCCATGGTTGACGCGGCGATTTGCGACGGCGACTGGGTCGTCGTCCGTCAACAACCGGTGGCCGAGAACGGTGACATCGTCGCGGCCATGATTGACGGCGAGGCGACGGTGAAGACGTTCAAGCGCCGCGGCGCGCACATCTGGCTCATGCCGCATAACCCCCAGTACGAGCCGATCCCCGGGGATGAGGCGACCATTCTCGGCCGGGTGGTCGCGGTGCTCCGGCGGTTGTAACCCGGCACGGCGATGCCGCTGGCGCACGCGCCCCACTTCACCGGCGCCCGGTGGAACGGCGCGGCGGTGGCGCGAATTCACGAAGCCGAGCTGCTCGCCGACCCCGACCGGGCGGACAACGCACGCAGCGATCGGCACACGAGGTCGCGGTCCGTCGTGTACCAGAACGGCGGAAGGCTGGACCGCAAGAAGCGGGCGTAACGCGCGGTGGCTAGTCGAGAGTCGAGGACGGCGACGACGCCTCGATCGTGAGGGCTGCGCAGCAGGCGTCCGCACCCCTGCGCGAGCAGGAGCGCCGCGTGACCGGCGGCGACCTGCAGGAATCCGTTGCCGCCGGCCTCGGTAACCGCCTGCTGGCGGGCCGCCATCAGCGGATCGTCCGGCCGGGGAAACGGAATGCGGTCCACAACCACGAGCTGACAGGCCGCGCCGGGCACGTCGACTCCTTGCCAGAGCGACAACGTGCCGAACAAGCACGTCTGTGCGTCGGCGGCAAACCGGCGGATCAGCTCCGCGGTCGCATCATCTCCCTGACACAGGACGGGAAAATCAACGCGCTCCCGAGCGAACGCCGCCGCCTCCTGGGCGGCGCGCATGGAGGAGAACAGGCCAAGGGTCCGTCCCCCGGCCGCGGTCATGAGCGCAACGAGTTCCTCCAACGCGTCAGCGGAAATTCCGTCGCGGCCCGGCGGGGGAAGGTGGCTGGCGACGTACAGGATTCCCTGCCGCTGATAGGAAAACGGCGAGCCGACGTCCAACGTGCGCACGTCGTGGTGAAGACCCAGCCGCTCAATCATCGGATGGAAGCTCCCGCCGACGGTGAGCGTGGCGGAGGTGAGCACCGCAATGCGTGACGCAAATATGGCGTTGCGCAGCAGCGGGGCGACGTCCAATGGTGCGGCGCGCAGCACCGCTCCGCCTCGGTCGTCCCGGTCCAGCCAGCGCACGTCCCCCGAGTCGCCGGCGAGGAAGCGGCTCGCGGTGTCGAACAATTCTTCCGCAGCCGCACGGGCCTGGGCGCGGCGTCCGTCAACGGTGATTTCGCCGAGCAGTGCGGACACCCCCTCACGGGCGGCGTCCCGAATGCCCGACAGCACCGTCACCAGCCGCTCAGGTAGGTCAATGAGCCGGCCCACCGATACGTCGCGAAGCGCGGCGTCAAACTCGCCGACAGCCCGCTCCAGCCTGCCCGCGGCGACCGAGGCGAACGTCCGCAGCCGATTCGCCACGCGCACGACATCGGCCGCACCCAGTTCCGCAGTCGCCGCCGCAGTCACCCGGTCAACGAGTTCGTGCGCTTCGTCGACAATGACGACGTCGTGCTCGGGCAAGACCGGTGCGTCCCCGAGGACATCCACCGCCAGCATCGCGTGGTTCGTGACGACAATGTCGGCCTGCCCGGCCCGGATGCGGGCGAGCTCGGAAAAGCACCGCGAACCGTGCGGACAACGGCTGGCGCCGACACATTCCCGGGCCGTAACGGCGAATTGGCCCCAGGCCCGCTCCGAAACCCCCGGCACCAGCTCGTCACGGTCACCGGTGGAGGTCTCGTTGGCCCAGCTGGTGATCCGGGCGACCTCGCGGCCCAGGGCCGACCAGGCCAAGAACCCCGCCGCCGGCGCGTCCGGGGATTCCCCGGTCCCCTGGCGCACGTTCGCCGTCCCGGGTAGGCCGGCCGCGATCACGCCGGCTCCACCGGTCTTCTCGCGCGCGGGTGCGGCGCCCGCGCGCGCGACGTCCATCGGAAGAGCGTCCATCGGCAGGACGTCCAGATCATCAGCCAGGAGGTCCGGTTGATCCGATCCGCCCAGGCGCAATCGGCACAGGTAATTGCGCCGCCCTTTGAGAATCGCGAACGTCGGTCGACGCGGCAGCAGGGGGCTGAGAACCTCGACCAGCCGCGGCAGGTCCCGTTCGACAAGCTGGCGTTGCAACGCGAGAGTGGCGGTCGCCACGATGACCGGACGACGCTCGTCATCGGCGTCGTCGCGTGCGGTGACGTGCCACATTGCCGGGACCAGGTAGGCGAGGCTTTTTCCCGTCCCCGTGCCGGCTTGCACGAGAAGGTGACGCTTGTCGCCTCCGCTGAGCGCCGCGGCAACAGCCTGGGCCATCGCGACCTGTCCCGTGCGGTGCTCGCCGTTGAGGGCCGCGACCGCGTGGGCCAACAGCGCCTCGACCCCAGGTCTTCGAGCCGGCCGATGAGTCACGCCCGCAGCCTAGCCGGGCCGACCGACCACCGGCCGGTCTCCCGTGAAGCCGAGAGGTGTGTCGTGGCGTCATAGACGACGCGCTGCTCCGGCAAGCCCGCGACCAGCGTCCCCCCGAAGAGCGTGTCGATTCCCTCCGCCGGCAACGGGCGGGAGAAGAGGTAGCCCTGGCCGTAATCACAGGACATCGCCAGCAACGCGGCGTACTGCTCCCGCGTTTCGATGCCCTCGGCAACCGTGCCGAGCCGCAGCGCTCGTCCCAAATGCAGAATCGTGCGGACCAATTCCGTCCCCTCAGTTCCGGAATTGCGGTCGGTGATCTGCTCGACAAAGGACTTGTCAATTTTCAAGACGTCAACCGGAAACCGCGCCAGATATGACAGCGAGGAGTATCCGGTGCCGAAATCATCAATCGCGACCCGAACCCCGAACGATTTCAGTTGCCGCAGGACGGCGATCGCTTCTTCGCTGCGTTTGACCAGGATGTTCTCGGTCACCTCGATGACGAGCGCCCCCGGCGGCATCCCCGTCTCGGTCAGCGCGGTGCGCACGATGTCCGGCAGCCGCGGATGCAGTTGCCGGCCGGACACGTTCACGGCCACATGGAAAACGCCGCCGGGCTGGGCGTACCGCTGCCATCGGGCGCCTTGACGGCAGCATTCGCGGATCGCCCACGCCCCAATGGACTCCACCAGGCCGGTCTCCTCCGCCATTCCGATGAAATCCATGGGCTGAATCAACCCACGGGTCGGGTGGTACCAGCGGATCAGCGCCTCGACGCCGACGACCTGCCCGGTGCGCAAATTCACCGTCGGCTGGTAGTGCAGGACGAGCTCGCGCCGGGAAAGCGCATGCCGGAGATCCGTTTCGGTCTGCACCCGGGCCAGCAGAGCGTCGTGCATCTCGGTCCGGAACCGGACGTAGGTTCCCTTCCGGCTTGACTTCGCCCGGTACATCGCGAGGTCGGCATTCCGCAGCAGTTGGTCGACCGTCTCGGTGCCGTCATCGGTGACGGCGATGCCGATGGATGCGGCAAGAGTGACCTCCCGTCCGCTGAGCAGAAACGGCTCGGCCAGCGCCCGTTGCACGCGTTCGGCGACATCGACGCCGTGGGCTTCGGCCTGCGGACCGACGACGAGAATCGCGAATTCGTCACCGCCGAGGCGGGCGACCGTGTCGCTGGGCCGCACGCAGCGGCGCAGCCGGTCTGCGACCAGAGTCAGCAGGTGATCCCCCACGGCATGACCTTGCGCGTCGTTGACGCCCTTGAAGCCATCCAAATCGAGAAAGAGCACCGCTACCTCGCCGGGCTGCCGGGACCGCTCGGAGAGCGCGTGTTCGACCCGATTCGCGAAGAGCGCTCGATTCGCCAGGCCGGTCAGCGGATCGGAGAATGCTTGCCGGGTCAGCTGACGTTCCAGCTCCTTCCGCTCGCTCACATCGCGAGTGTTCAGCACGAGGCCGCGGATGTCGTGGTCATCGACCAGCGAGGTGATGACGGTCTCGGTTTCCCGCCAATGACCCGCCGCATGCCGCATGGCGAATTCAATGGTGTGCGTCGACCGCGGGCGGAGCACGGCGTCCAAGAGAATCGCTTCCAGGCGGTGCACGTCGGCCGGGGCGACCAAGGAAACGAAGCGCTGACCGACCATGGCGTTCGGGTCGTATCCGAGGACCCGGGTCGCCGACGGCGTCTGATATCGAATGACCCCTGACGGGTCGACGATCGTGATGATGTCGGACGAATTCTGTACGAGGGAGCGGAACCACTTGGC
Organism: Acidothermus cellulolyticus 11B; assembly: GCF_000015025.1. Classification (GTDB taxonomy): domain Bacteria; phylum Actinomycetota; class Actinomycetes; order Acidothermales; family Acidothermaceae; genus Acidothermus; species Acidothermus cellulolyticus. The sequence goes on from NC_008578.1 coordinate 1,665,068, forward strand.
GTGCGTGCGCAGCGCCAGCGTGCGTTCCACCACACGGTGTTCCAACGTCCGTGACAGCAACAGTTGGTCGAGCCGCGCGGCCAGCCACGCCAAAAGCAGCAGAATGCCGAGGACGCCGAGGAGAATGAGGGTCGCCGGGCGCAACGAGACCCGCATCACCGCCGCAGCAATGAGAAGACTTCCGACGGCGAGCACCGGGAGGACCGGGGTCAGGACGGCGATGTACTCCCGGCGCCGCAACTGCACGAGGTCTGCCCTCTCCGCGGTGCGCGAGAGGACGGCCAACCCCAGAACGAGCCGGCCGGCCACTGCCAGCAGATACGACGGGTGCCGTGGACTCCATTCCCCGAGCGCGAGCGGCCGCAGGCTGAACAAATCGCCCAGCTCACACACGATGACGCCGGCGCCGATGAGAAAGAGCGCGAGGAACGGGATGTCACCCTCGAGCCGGCACCGTGCGATCGCCGCAATCGCCGCGGTGCCCAGCAGCACGGCGGCGATCGCGTGCAACGTCCCGACCGCCCCGACTCCCGCCGGCCGTCCGACGCCATAGGCGAGAGTCGCCAACGCACAGGCGGCGATCGCGGCGTCCAGACCGGCCAACAGTCGCGACTGACGGTTTCCGTCCCGCCGAGTCAGCACCAGCAGACCAAGGACGCCGAACGGAGCGGCGACCAGCGCGCCGAGGTCGCCGTTCGGGTGAGCAGCGAGCACCGGCGCGCGCCCGGGAACCGCCACCTGAACCGCGGCAACGGTGGACCAGGCGGTACCCGCCACCGCGAAGACCCCGACCGCGAGCCAACCGAACCGGCGGACGGCGTCCGCCCGGGCCCGCACCACAAACCCCGCGCCTGCCGCGACTCCAGCTACTGTTCCCCCGGCGCCGACCAGCGCATTGCCAAGAACCGGCGCCACAAAACCCAGACCGGCGCCGGTCGCCGCGGCGCCAAGCGCAGCGGCAAGTGCTCCGAGCAGGGCATGCTCGAAGCGCCCACCTCTCCCCACTTCGAAATTGTCGGCCGGCGGCACCCCGGAGACGAACCGCCGGACGGCGCAACCAGCCGGCCGCATTCGGGGTAATGGCCGATCGGCCGCGTCGTCCGAGCCGCAGCCGGGGACGGGTTCACCGCGGTGAACCGGCGCCCGCGGTACATCCGGTGACCGGTTGGGAGGTCAATTCGGGGATGCCCCAGGCAGGACGTCAGTTTGGGGATTGGACAGGAGGGGAACGCCGGCGCCGTCCGTCATCGAGAGGGCGACCCGAGGTGTGCCAGTTCGGCCGCCAAGGCCGCCGGAACCCGGGCCCGCACCCGGGTGCCCGCCGGCGTGTGCTCGACGGCGTCCACGTCACCCAGCTCGTAAATCCGAGCGACCCACCGGCCTTCGTCATACGGCACAAGCACGTCGACATGCACGGCCGGCCGGGGCAGCATTTCTTCGATCGCGCGACGCAGGTCATCGAGCCCCGCCCCGGTGCGGACCGACACCGCCACCGCGCGATTGCCCTTCCGCTCCTCAGCGCGCAGAACGGTCGCAACGACCGCCGGATCCGCGATGTCCGTCTTGTTGACCGCGACGAGTTCGGGAATATGCGACGCGCCGATTTCATCAAAGACCGCGCGGACGGCGTCAATCTGACCGAAAGGGTCGGCATGCGCACCGTCGACCACGTGCAGCACAAGGTCGGCGTCCGTCACCTCTTCGAGGGTGGAACGGAACGCCTCGACCAATTGGTGCGGAAGGTGCCGGACGAAACCAACCGTGTCGGTCAGGGTGTATATTCGACCGTCGCTCGTCGTGGCGCGGCGGACCGTCGGGTCGAGGGTGGCGAAGAGCGCGTCCTCCACGAGAACACCGGCTCCGGTGAGACGGTTCAGCAGCGAGGATTTTCCCGCGTTCGTGTAGCCCGCAATAGCGACCGCTGGAATGTCGTTGACCCGCCGCTTGCGGCGCTTGACGTCGCGGGTGGTGGCAAGCTCAGCCAATTCGCGGCGGAGTTTGGTCATGCGGGCCCGGATGCGACGACGGTCCAATTCGATTTTCGTCTCCCCCGGCCCGCGTCCGCCGATTCCGACACCGCCGGCGCCGGCCCGGCCGCCCGCCTGCCGGGACAGCGATTCGCCCCATCCGCGGAGCCTCGGCAACAGGTAGGTCATCTGCGCCAACTCGACCTGTGCCTTTCCTTCGCGGCTGCGGGCATGCTGAGCGAAGATGTCCAGAATGAGCGCCGTCCGGTCGACCACTTTGACTTTCACCAATTGCTCGAGATTCCGCAGTTGTGACGGTGATAATTCGCCGTCACAGATGACCGTGTCGGCGCCCGACGTGACGACAATGTCCCGCAATTCACGCGCCTTTCCGGCACCAATGTAGGTCGCCGGATCCGGCTTGTCCCGTCGTTGCAGCAACCCGGCCAGAACCTGCGATCCCGCCGTCTCGGCAAGCAATTTCAGTTCAACCAGCGAATTCTCCGCATCACGCATCGTGCCATGGGTCCAGACGCCGACGAGGACGACCCGTTCCAGCCGCAGGCGCCGGTACTCAACTTCCGTGACGTCGCGCAGTTCCGTCGACAGACCGGGAACCCGCCGCAGCGCGTGGCGATCCGCGACGTCCAGGTTCTCGTCATCGGCCGCTGACAGGCCGGACGGTTGCGCATCCCGCGCACTCAAGGTGGACGGCCGCATGTCCCGCACGCCCCGAGCGGACGGTTGCGGGTCGCGCGCGCTCAGGTCGGGTGCAGGCGTGTCCGTCATATCGGCGGCGCCGGCAATCTGAACCGACTCGGTGACATCCGAGTCAAACGCGCTCTTCTTCATCAGCCGTCCGACTTTTCCAGTGCGGCCAGGTGAAGCCGGCCCTCGGCGACCACGACCGCCGGTCCGGCGAGCGCGACCCGATCGCCGTCGAACCGGATGCGGAGCTCACCACCGGGTACGACGATCCGCCACCAGCCGTCCGCGGGACGGGGGATCCGTTCCGCACCCTCGGCCACCGCCGCAACCGCGCACGCGCCGCTCCCGCATGACCACGTCTCGCCGACACCCCGCTCATACACCCGCATCCGCAGCACACCCGGCCGCTCAATTTCCACCACTTCGACATTAGCCCCGTCGGGAAATTCGTCGCTGTCGAGAACGGGCGCGCGGGTAAAGTCGACATCCGCGAGAGTGTCCACCACACAGACGAGATGGGGATTCCCTACCGAAACGCGGACACCTTCCAACATCCGGCCGTCAAAACGCGCGCGGCCGCCGCCGCGAAGCTCTGGCGCCGGGAGCCACGCGGTGACGTCGCCGGCCGGCGGGACGTCGACCGGCACCGGACCGATCCGGGTTCCGACGAGAAAACGGCCCGCCTCTTCCAGACCGGCGTCGACCAGGTAGCGGGCGAAAAGCCGGATTCCATTCCCGCAGATTTCCGCGACGCTTCCGTCGGCGTTGCGATAGTCCATGAACCAGCGCGCGGCGGCCGGTTGCGGAGGGCGGCCGGCAGACGGTTGCGGAGGGCGGCCGGCGGCCGCATCAGCCGTAGCGCCGGCGGACGACACCGGCGCATCGTCGGCCGGGACGGCAACGACCCGCAGAATGCCATCCGCGCCGAGACCACGCCGGCGGTCACAGATGGCACGGACCAGAGCGGCGTCGAGCTCCAGCTCATCGTCGTGATCGGGCAGGATGACAAAGTCGTTACGGGTCGCGTGACCCTTCAGGAACGGGACGTCATCCACCCTTCGATCGTACGGGCGGCGGCTGTTTCGAGAGCGGCGTCGGCCGCGTCGAGCCAGTGGATCCGCGGATCGGGCCGGAACCATGACCGCTGACGGCGGACGAACCGTTTCGTCGCGTCGACCGTACGACGCCGGGCTTCCGCCTCGTCACAACCACCGTCCAACATCGTGAGCACCTGACGGTAGCCCAGAGCCCGGGACGCCGTCCGGCCTTCCCGAAGTCCGCAGTCCTCGGCAAGATGACGGACTTCGTCGACAAAACCCGCCTGCCACATCGCGGCGACACGACGCTCGACGCGGTCGTCCAGTTCCGGGGTGGCCAGATCAAGGCCGAGGAACAAGGCGTCGTACACCGATGCGTACTCGGGAAGTTCGGCGGCGAATCGGGGACGGCCCAGCTGCAGAACCTCCAGGGCCCGTACGATCCGCCGCCCATTGGTGGGCAGGATGCGCTCCGCAGCCTGCGGATCCAGCCGGGCAAGCCGGGCGTGCAGCGCCTCCGGGCCGTGCGCCGCCAACTCCGCTTCCAACCGAGCGCGGATCGCCGGGTCGGTGCCGGGAAATTCGAGCCGGTCGACGGCGGCCCGGACATACAGGCCGGATCCGCCGACGAGAATCGGCAACCGTCCCCGGCGGCCGATCTCCTCGATGGCGGCGCGGGCGAGGTGCTGGTACTCCGCGACGCTCGCGGTCTTGGTCACCGGCCAGACGTCGAGAACGTGATGGGCGACGCCGTCCCGTTCCGCGGGCGGCAATTTTGCGGTGCCAATGTCCATGCCCCGGTAGACCTGCATCGAATCGGCGTTGACCACTTCCGCGTTGAAGCGCTGGGCCAACCGCACCGCGAGCACGGATTTGCCGGTCGCCGTCGGTCCAACAAGGACGACGACACGTTGCAGAGATGCCGATGACGACAGAGATGCCGATGACGACATGCCGGGCATCACCCGGTCAGCTGCTCGCCGGCCCGGCGACGACGTGCAGCGCCGGACCCGGGAATTTTCCCACGGTGGCGGCAATTCCGTGGCTGACAGCCGCGGCGCCGGCCGGATCGGAGCGCGCCCACGTTGCCACGATGTACTGCACACCCGCACTGGCATCGGCGTATCGCACGGACGCCGTCCACTCCCCTTCCGCTGTCCACCGTGCCACAGCCCGCCACGGACCGACGCCGGCGACGAGCAGCTCCGTGGCGGCGGCGACGTCGAGATTCGCGAGCGTCGTCCGATCGGCGGCGGCAAGCGCAGCCGACACCGCGGCATCGAACGGCTCGGCACGCGGATCGACGTACCCGGGAGCTTTGGGCCCGCGGCGGGCGGAACCGTCGCCCATGACGAGCAGGCCGACGGGTCCCTCGGTCGCCTGAACTTCCGACCGGAGGAGGGCGGCCCGACCGCCGTCAGGGTCGACAGCGACCGCAAATCGGTCGTGCGCCGGCGCCATCCGGTCGATCAGCCACCAGCCGATGGCGACGGACAGCGGCAGATCGTCCGGCGGCAGCTCTTGAGCGGCAACCCCGGGAGCGAAGTGCGAAACCGGCGCGGTCGGTACCCGGCTTCCGACGATGCCGACCACGGTCGCCCGCTCGGTGAGCCACTGGACCGCGTCATCACAGGCCGCGAGCAGAGGGGCAAACTCGGCTGCGGCCTTCCGGGCGATCGCTGGTATCAGAACGGGCGGATGCGGACAGAACGCAACAGCTGCCGGCCGGAGCTCCCCGCGAACCAGCGCGTCGAACTCTCCGTCGGTTATCACGTGGTGCAGCGTATCTACGCCCGGAGCCGCTACCCTCGTACCCGGTCGGGCCGAATGCGGGTTCCCCGGCAGGCTCGGCCAGGTCGCGGATGCGACGCGAAGGCAAGCTTGTGACCCGCCGCATGCCCAGGGCACGGGGTAGGTAACACTGTGGCGCGCGGGGCGATGATGCAGGGAGAGCGACAGGGCATGGGCATCGAGACCCAGTGGGGACGAATCGCGCCGGACGGCACCGTCTACGTCAAGACCCGTGACGGCGAGCGGGTCGTCGGGTCATGGCAGGCCGGGTCGTTGGAGGACGGCCTTGCGCATTTCGTCCGCCGGTACGAAGACCTGGCGACCGAGGTCGGGCTGCTGGAGACGCGATTCGCATCCGGTACGGCGTCTCCATCGACGACCCTGGTCGCGGCCAAACGATTACGGGAGAGCCTGCCCACCGCCAACGTCGTCGGCGACCTCGACGCGTTGGACTCCCGGCTCAGCCAGCTGATTGACGCCGCCGCAGCGAAGCGTGAAGAGGAGCGGGAGGCGCGGCGGCTTGCCGCGCATCAAGCCACGGAGGCCAAGCGGGCGCTGGTCGAGCAGGCCGAGGAGCTCGCACAGAGCACCCAGTGGAAGAAGGCCGGTGACCGGCTGCGGGAAATCGCCGACCAATGGCGGGAAATCAAAGGCGCGGATCGTAAGGCGGAAGCCGAATTGTGGAAGCGTTTCGCGGCGGCCCGGTCGGAATTCAACCGCCGCCGCGGTGAGTACTTCTCGCGGCTTGAACAGGAACGTAAAGACATCATTGCCCGCAAGGAAAAACTCATTGCGGAAGCGGAAAGCCTCGCGCAATCCAGCGATTGGACGACGGCAGGCAACCGATTCCGCACGCTCATGACTGAGTGGAAGAACGCCGGTCACGTCAATCGGGACACCGAATCCGCGCTCTGGCAGCGGTTCCGGGCCGCGCAAGAGACGTTCTATTCCCGGCGGGCGGAGGCCCTCGCGCAGCGTGACGAGGAGCAACGTGCCAACCAGGCGGCGCGGGAGGCGCTGCTCGCCGAGGCGGAGACCGTGGATGTGAACGGCGATCCGGACGCGCTCCAGACGAAATTGCGTGACCTCCAACGACGCTGGGCACAGATCGGACGCGCCCCACGAGACGTCAGCGCCGACCTGGACAAGCGCTTCGACACCCTGGTGGCTCGCATCCGCAACGCCATCGACGAGCAGCGCCGGGCGGCGGCGGTCTCGAGCTCGCCGCTCGTCATCCGGTTGCGGGAATCCGTGGCGAAGCTTGAGCGGAAGATCGACCGGGCGCGCCAGGCTGGACGCACGGCGGAAGTAGATCAACTGGAAGCCCAGCTGGCCACCCAGCGCGAGTGGCTCGCCCGTACCTTGCACCACTGACCGGCCGGGAACGCCGCCGGACATCGGGCCGCGGAAACACTACGGGACTCCGGGAACCAGAAACGCCGCCGGACATCGTGCGCACCCGCACCGCCGGCTGGCGTCTCACCGACCGGACTGCTCAGCTGACCTCCCTGCCCTGCCGAAAAAAGCGAACAGGGCGACCGCAGTGGCAGCGCCCGGTACCGAAAGGCTGAACCGATGCGCGGTGGCGCGACGACTCGCTGCGTCCATACCGAGGCGGGTCAACGCCGCCGTGCACCAATGCGCCCGGCCCGCGTCCTGGCGGGCGCCGTCCTTGCGCTCTCCGCGATCGCCGGAGTGCCCAGTTCCGGGACCGCGGCGGCATCCCCAGCAGGGCACCGCTCCCCGACCGCCGTGCCGGCGCCCATCAGGCTCCATGCGCTGCCCGCCACGACCGGAACCGTCCAGCGGCTGGCCGGCCCCGACCGGTACGCGACCTCGGCGGCCGTGTTGGGCACCTACCCGACCGGCGTCTCCCGGCTCTTCGTCGCGACCGGCGCGACGTACCCGGATGCGCTCGCCGCCGCCGGTGCCGCCGGGGCGCAAGACGCCGTCCTGCTGGTCGGCAATCCACCCAGCCAGACGACGATCAACGCCGTCGCCGCCAACCACCCAGGTCAGATCATCCTGGTCGGCGGTCCAGCGGCCATCCCCGATACCACGGGAGACCTCCTCGGCCGGTACGCCGCCAACGGATGGAGCCGGATCGCCGGCGCGGATCGCTACGCCACCGCGGCGCTCTTGGCGACCGCGACCTGGACGTCGGCCCCAACGGTGTACCTGGCGTCCGGTGAATCCTTCGCCGACGCGTTGACGGCAGCCGCACTCGCCGCCGCCCGGAACAGCCCGGTGCTGCTCACCGCGCCGGACGCCGTCCCGGCGCCGACGCAGGCAGCGCTGGCGCAACTCCACCCGTCATCGGTCGTCATCGTCGGCGGAACTGCCGCGATCTCCGACACCGTGGCGTCCGAGATTTCCCAGGCGATCGCCCCTGTCACACGGATCGCCGGTGCGGACCGGTACGCGACGAACGCACTGGCGGTCGGCAGCTTCGGCGGCTCGGTCGCCAACCTCGTCGTCGCCTCCGGTGCGACGTTCCCCGATGCCATCTCCGGCGCGGCCCTCGCCGGCCACTTGCAGACCGCGCTCCTCCTCGTCGGCTCGTCCCTGACGAACGCCCAGCAGTCGCTCGTTGCCACCCTGCATCCCGCCGCCGTCACCGTTGTCGGCGGCGCCGCGGCGATCTCAGATGCGGTGGTCGACGCGGTCGCGGTCGCCGCCGGACTCAGCCCTCCGGTCAACGCCGCAGACAACGATTACGTGGTGAACACGATCGCTGGTCAGGTCGTGCGCTGGAATCCGTGCCAGCCCGTCGGCTGGCAGCTGAACATCGGCTCCCTGCCGAGCAGCGTTGCGAGCGTGATCTCAACCGAGGTGCAGGTCCTTGCCGCCGACAGCGGCCTGACTCTGCGCTACGACGGGACCACCACGTTCGTCCCCACCACGACCAACATCGACACCGAACCGGACGATCTCATCGTCGCGGTGATACCACGGTCAGCCACGGATCTCTTCGACGGCGCGACCGGGACCGTCGTCGGCGAGGGCGGCTGGACCGCGGGTTACAACGCCAACGGGCACATCGTCATCGCGCACGGATTTGCCGTGATCACCCAGGATGCGCTGGCGACGGGACTCCTGCCGATCAGTACCCAAGGCGGGGTGACCCTCGGCACCGCGGTCCTTCACGAGCTTGGGCACGCGGTCGGGCTCAACCACGCCAGCCAACCGACGGAGATCATGTATCCGGTGTTGAGTCCCCAGACGCCGGCCACCTACAGCCCAAGCGACCGGGCCGGGCTCGCGGCGGTCGGGGCCCCCGCCGGCTGCCTCTGATTCCCCACCGCAGGCCGGGAGTCCAGCCCGGGGGGCCTTCCCGCGAGTCCAGCCCCGGGCCTTCCCGGGCGGCCGTCCGGGCTAGGTACGCGGCCGGAGAGCCGGCATGCCGAGGAGGACGCCGCTCGGCCGCACGCTCCGGCGGGCTTCCCAGGCATCGCCGGCTCGGGTGCGGCGCACACCGAGCACCTGATCGGCGATGAGGCAATGCGGAGCTGCCTGGGTGACGGCGACGGTCACGACGTCGCCGGGCCGAGCGTCGGTGGCCCGGAAGTGGACCAGCCGGTTGTCCGGCGCCCGTCCGCTCATCCGGTGCGTCTCGGCGTCCTTCCGCCCCTCCCCTTCGGCGACGAGCACCTCGACGACCCGCCCGACCTGGGCCTGGTTCTCCTCCAGGGCAATCTGTTCGACGAGAGCGACCAGCCGGGCGAACCGATCGGCGACGACGTCCGGCGGCACCTGGTCGGGCATCTCGGCGGCGGGTGTGCCCGGCCGCTTGGAGTACTGAAACGTGAAGGCGCCGGCGAATCGGGCTTTGCGGACGACGTCGAGGGTCTCGGCGAAATCGTCCTCGGTCTCACCCGGGAATCCGACGATGATATCGGTGGTGATTGCCGCATCGGGAATCGCCGACCGCACCCGGGAAATAATGTCGAGATATTTCTCTTTGCGATAGGACCGCCGCATGCGGCGAAGCACCGCGTCGGAACCGGACTGCAGTGGCATGTGCAGCTGCGGCATCACGTTCGGTGTCTCGGCCATCGCCGCAATGACGTCGTCGGTGAAATCCCGCGGATGGGGTGACGTGAACCGGACCCGTTCCAGTCCGTCGATCGTTCCACAGGCGCGCAGCAATTTCGCGAAGGCCTGACGGTCGCCGAAATCCACTCCATAGGAATTGACGTTCTGGCCGAGCAGGGTCACTTCGAGGACGCCGTCCGCGACCAGCGTCTGAATTTCCCGCAGGATGTCGCCGGGACGACGGTCCCGTTCCCGGCCGCGCAGGCTCGGCACGATGCAGAACGTACAGGTGTTGTTGCAGCCGACACTGATCGCCACCCATGCGGCGTACACGGATTCCCGGCGCGACGGCAGGGTGGAGGGGAACACCTCGAGCGCCTCGCGAATTTCCACCTGCGCCTCGCGGGCGATCCGCGCCCGCTCGAGGAGCACCGGGAGCGCCTCGATGTTGTGGGTGCCGAAGACGACGTCCACCCATGGCGCCCGGCGTACGATATCGCCTTTGTCTTTCTGCGCCAGGCAGCCGCCGACCGCGATTTGCATGTCCGGCTTGGCTTTCTTCACCGGCAGCAGCAAGCCGAGATTGCCGTACAGCCGGTTGTCCGCGTTCTCCCGCACCGCACAGGTGTTGAACACGACGACGTCCGCGGGCTCGTCGTCAGCTGCGCGGACGTAGCCGGCCGCCTCGAGCAGACCGGCGATCCGCTCGGAGTCGTGCATGTTCATCTGGCAGCCGAACGTGCGCACCTGATAGGTGCGCGGCCGGTCCGGGGCAGGGCCTGCCGCAGGCAATACTTCGGCGCTTTGCCGGCTGTCGGAGTCGAGGAGGGTCACGGGATTCAGGGTACGGGCCGGCGGGACGCGGCGGGACCGCACCGGCGCCGCCGCGCCCGGCTGACCGCGCCGTCCCGATCGGTGAACCCGCGGCGCACCGGCACGTGGACTGGGCGTCACCATGGAGGGGTGCCCGAGATTGCTCCGTACGGCAGTTGGGTGTCCCCGATTTCCGCAGCCGACGTCGCGCGGGGCGGCGTTCGGCTTGGATTTCCGAGCCTCGTCGCCGGCGACGTCTGGTGGTTGGAAGGCCGCCCGACCGAGCAGGGCCGGCAGGTCGTCGTCTCCGCCCAGCGAGGTGACCTTCTCGGGCCGCCGTGGAACGCCCGTACCCGGGTCCATGAGTACGGCGGCCGAAGTTTCTGGCCGATAGCCGCGGACTCGTTTGTCTTCAGCGAATGGACCGACCAGCGGCTCTACCTCGTCACCGGGGAGGAGGACCCGCGTCCCCTGACACCTGCTCCCGCCGTGCCGAGCGGTTGGCGATACGCCGACGCCACGGTCGGCCCGGACGGGCAGGTGTGGTGCGTGCGGGAGACGGTCACGGCCGCCGGGGCATTGGACGTCGTCCGGGACATTGTCGCCGTTCCCTTGGACGGGTCGGCGGCCGATGATCCGCGACGCATCCGGGTTGTCGTGGGCGGCAGCCGGTTCTTCGCGTATCCGACGGTGAGCCCGGACGGCGGCCGCCTTGCCTGGGTCGCGTGGGATCACCCGCAGATGCCGTGGGACGGCACCGAATTACGGATCGGCGCGCTCCGCGACGGCATCGTCGACACCTGGACGACTGTCGCGGGCGGGCCGGCGGAATCCATTCTGCAGCCGACGTGGGCGACGGACGGTTCGCTGTATTTCCTCTCCGACCGCAGCGGGTGGTGGAATCTGTACCGCTGGGACGGCGCGGCGGTTCACGCCCTTGCACCGCGGGATGAAGAATGCGGCGGTCCGCTGTGGCAACTGGGCATGCGGTGGTTCGCACCGCTCGCCGACGGCCGGATCGCTGTCATTCACGGCGGACATCTCGGTGTGCTGAACCCCGATTCCGGTGAGGTCGTGGATGTGGCAATTCCCCTGTCGTATGTGGATGCGTCGGTCACCGCCGACGGCTCCGAGGTTGTCGTCGTCGGTGCGAGTCCGACGCACCCGCTGTCGGTTGCGCGCGTGGACGTTTCTACCGGCCGGTACGCAGTGGTGCGCCGGTCGCTGGAGACCCTTCCCCCTGAGGAATACTTGCCGGTGCCGGTCACGCGTATTTTCCGGTCCGACGACGGGCATGACGTGCACGCGCACGTTTATCCGCCGCGGAATCCGGATTTCCGTGCGCCGGATGGTGAGCGCCCGCCATACATTGTCGTCGCGCACGGCGGTCCGACAGCATCGTCGCCGCCGATATTCCGGTTGGAATACGCGTACTTCACCAACCGCGGCATCGGAATTCTGGACGTCGACTACGGCGGGTCGTCGGGGTACGGCCGCGCCTACCGGGAACGTTTGCGTGGACAGTGGGGTGTCGTCGATGTCGCTGATTGTGTGACGGCGGTTCGCGCATTAGCGGCGTCCGGCGAAGCCGACCCGAACCGCGTGGCGATCCGCGGCGGCAGTGCCGGCGGCTGGACGGTCCTCTGCGCCGTCACGCGCACGGACGTTTTCGCCGCGGGCACCTCGTACTTCGGTGTCGCCGATCCCGAGCAGCTCGCGGCGGAGACCCATGACTTTGAATCGCACTACCTTGACGGGCTGCTCGGTCCCCTGCCGGAGGCGCGTGACGTCTACCGCGAGCGGGCGCCGATCCGCCGCGTCGACGCGGTACGCTGCCCGGTGCTGTTGCTGCAAGGCGCGCAGGACCCCATCGTTCCGCCGTCCCAAGCGGAATTGTTCCGCGACGCGCTGGCGGCCAAGGGAATTCCGCATGCGTATCTGTTGTTTGAGGGCGAGCAGCATGGGTTCCGACAGGCGGAGAACATCGTCCGCGCGTTGGAAGCGGAATTGTCGTTCTACGGCCAGCTCTTCGGCTTTTCGCCGCCGGGAATTCCCGTGCTTCCGCTCACGCCGGCGCCGCCGGCTCCTTAGTGGGCGAATTCGCTGGCCCGGGTTTCACGGACGACGGTGACCCGGATCTGCCCGGGGTAGGTGAGTTCCGTCTCGATTTGTTTGGCGATGTCACGGGCGATGACCTGCGCTTGGATGTCGTCCACGACGTCGGGGAGGACCATCACGCGCAATTCACGTCCGGCCTGCATGGCGAAGACCTTCTCGACACCCTCGTACGCCGACGCGATCTCTTCCAGCCGCTCCAACCGTTGCACGTAGGATTCCAGGGATTCGCGCCGGGCGCCCGGGCGGCCTCCGCTGATCGCGTCAGCCGCTTGGGTGAGGACCGCCTCGATGGTGCGGGGTTCAACCTCGTTGTGGTGCGCTTCGATCGCGTGGACGACGTCCTCGTGCTCGCCGTACCGCCGGGCCAGTTCAGCTCCGATCAGGGCGTGGCTGCCCTCCACCTCGTGGCTCAAGGCCTTGCCGATGTCGTGGAGCAGCGCGCCGCGCTTGACCAGCTGGGGATCGATGTGCAGTTCGGCGGCCATGACGCCCGCGAGATGGGCGGTCTCCACGAGGTGTTTGAGCACGTTCTGCCCGTAGGACGTGCGGTAGCGCAGGCGACCGAGGAGCGCGACCAGCTCGGGGTGCATGCCGGTGATGCCGACCGCGAGCAGGGCGTCCTCGGCGGCCCGCTGGCAGAGCCGCTCGACTTCGAGCCGGCTGGCTTCGTACACCTCCTCGATGCGGAGGGGGTGGATGCGACCGTCGTCCACCAGACGTTCCAATGCGACCCGGGCGATTTCGCGGCGTACCGGATCAAAGCACGAGAGGAGAACCGCTTCGGGGGTGTCATCGATGATGAGGTTGACGCCCGTGATCGACTCGAACGCCCGGATGTTGCGACCCTCACGCCCGATGATCCGGCCCTTCATCTCGTCGCCGGGCAGGTGCACGACGGAGACGACCGATTCGGCCGTCTGTTCACTGGCAACCCGCTGGATCGCAGTGGTCACAATCTCCCGCGCGCGTCGTTCGGCTTCTTCGGTCGCCGCCCGCTCGATCTCGCGGACCGTCAACGCGGCATCCCGCTTGGCCTGGTTTTCGATGAGCGCGACGAGCTCGGCTTTGGCCGCCTCGGCGGTCAGCCCGGCCGTTCGTTCGAGCAGCAACCGCCGTTCCTCCGCGACCTGCGCAAGCTCCGCTTGCAGGCGGCCGAGCTTCTCTTCGAGTTCAGCAAGCTGCCGCTCGCGGGCGGCGAGGCGCTCATGCTCGGCGTCCAGTCGTGCCTCGCGTTCGGCGAGGCGCTGTTCGCGACGCTCGAGCTCGGACCGAGCCTCCCGAATCTCGGCCTCGGCAGCGGCGGCGTCCGGTCCGGACATGCCGGAGGGTTGGCGAACGTTCCCCGCATCGACCCGGGGAGCCCGGCCAAATTTGATGACAACAAAGATTGCAATCACCAGGGCAGCGACCGCGACGACCCCGACAGTAGCGATCAATACGGGCATCCCTGCTCTCCCTCGGTCGGGCGCAGCTCGCTGCGCGATGGCACTGCGAGGGGCCGACCGCACCTCACCGTGACGCGGATGGCAACGTAAGCGACATGCACGTCACCTCACGGTGACGCGAACGCACGTCTCGCCGCTACGTCCCCTATCGCACCACCTGGTTCGCAGGTCCCGGTCTCACTTCGTGATCGTTCCGTTGTTATGGCTACGGGTGCCGAGGCACCCCGGATCGGTCGTCGGACGCCGGTCGGTTGCGGCCTGGTCCGGCCCACTCCTTACTTCTGCCGAGGCTATGCGCCGGACTGGAGTCGGTCAAGCACGCTCCGCATCGCTGGCGTCCGTCGCACCCTCCTCGATGACACCGTCACCGAGGACGTGCCGGATCGCCTGGAAGACGACCTCGGGTGAGTACCCACGGCGGGCCAACATCGCAGCAAGCCGACGGACCTTTACGGGTTCCGGCAGGCCGACCATGGTCCGGCAACGCATGCGGGCCAGCGCAGTTGCCGCAGCCAACACGTCGTCCGGGTCGACCGTGTCCACCGTCTCGCGAATGATCACCTCATCCACGCCTCTGCGCCGCAGTTCGCCGGCGATTGCCCGTGGGGCAAGTCCGCGCCGTCGTCGGCTGGTCATCCACTGGACCGCATACGCCCGATCATCGATGAGACCAACCGCGGCCAGCCGTTCCAGCACCTCGGCGGTCGCATCTGCAGGAATCCCCCGCCGGTGCAGCGCGTCAGCAAGCTGCTGCCTGGTACGCGGCGCACCGGCAAGTTGATCGAGGGCGATCCGCCGTCCGGCCTCGACGGGATCGTCGAGGCCCGGCGGTTCGGTCCGGCGTCTCGCCGATGGACTCCTCAGCGCTCCACCACCGTCAAGTCAATGGGCGCGTCAACCCGCGGCCCAATGCCAAGCTTCTCCTTGATTTTCTTCTCGATTTCGTCCGCCAGGTCGGGATTCTCCCGCAGGAAATTACGGGCGTTCTCCTTGCCCTGACCCAGTTGGTCGCCTTCGTACGTGTACCAGGCACCGGATTTCCGGATGATGCCGTGCTCCACCCCCATGTCAATGAGACTGCCCTCCCGGCTGATTCCGACGTTGTACAGGATGTCGAATTCAGCCTGCCGAAATGGGGAGGCGCACTTGTTCTTGACAACCTTCACCCGGGTCCGGTTGCCGATGGCTTCCTGCCCTTCCTTGATGGTGTCGATGCGGCGGACATCAAGGCGGATCGAAGCGTAGAACTTCAGAGCCTTCCCACCGGTGGTCGTTTCCGGGCTTCCGAAGAAGACCCCGACCTTCTCTCGCAGCTGATTGATGAAGATTGCGGTCGTGCCGGAGTGGCTGAGCGCACCGGTAATCTTGCGGAGCGCCTGACTCATCAGCCGGGCCTGCAGGCCGACATGGCTGTCGCCCATCTCCCCCTCAATTTCAGCCCGGGGCACCAGCGCAGCAACCGAGTCAATGACCACGACGTCGATGGCCCCTGACCGAATCAACGTATCGGCGATCTCCAGGGCTTGTTCTCCCGTATCCGGCTGGGAGACGAGGAGATTATCGGTGTCCACTCCGAGCTTTTTCGCGTATTCGGGATCCAGGGCATGCTCGGCGTCGATGAATGCGGCGATGCCGCCGGCGCGCTGGGCATTCGCCACCGCGTGCAGTGCCAGGGTGGTCTTGCCCGATGACTCCGGTCCGTAGATCTCGACGATCCGCCCACGCGGCAGACCGCCGATCCCTAACGCGACGTCCAGGGCGATCGATCCGGTAGGGATGACGTCGATCGGAGCCCGCGCCTCGTCACCGAGACGCATCAATGAACCCTTGCCGTGAGCCCGTTCGATCTGCGCGATCGCGTGCTCCAGTGCCTTCTCGCGGTCGAATGCTGCTGCCATCGGTCTGCCCATCCTGTTCTTTCACGGTGCGGAACTCGGTCGCGAACGACGCTAAACGCCCTCGCCGACGTTTCCCATTCACCGGCCGCGGCTGTGTATCGCCGTCCCACCGTGTGTGGACACTAACCGAACAGATGTTCGATCCCGCGGCGACACGCCGAACGCGGACGAAGCGCCACGCGGATGCCACGGGACGGCGCACATGCCGCAACGTCGAGGACGGCGGACGGCGGCAGCGGGAAGACCCCGGGAGCGCCGACCCGGCCTGGGCGGCGGCCTCGGGCACGGTGGACGACGCCGACAGGCGAAGCCGGAAACGCCTGGGTCCCGCTGCACGCGGCGAAATCCCGGATCCCGCGGCGGCGATCGATCACTGCAGGTGCGTCGGCACGTCGACGGCCCGGCACACCGCGCGCCAGATGTCGGCCGGTTCCACGCCGGCTTCTAATGCCTGGTGAACCGTCCGCTCCCCCAGCTCGGCAAGCACGAAGTCGTGAGCGAACGATGCCGCGTACACCTCACCGAACGCACTGCGCATCCGGTCCCAGAAATCTGTGAGCCGCACACCCGTCAGTATCCAGAGGCCGGAGCCGGACCGGAAAGCCGAAAGCACGGACCGGAGACGCGAGCGGCGCGGGCCGGACACGCGAGCGGGCCGGGAACGCCGACCCGGACTGCAGACGCGAGCGGCGCGCCATGCATCCCTGCACCGGCCCACGGCGTCCTTCCAGCAGACGCACGCGAGGTAAGCCGGGCACGTCCGGTCTCCCGGGGATCACCGATCCTTCCCCACACCGGGCCTCGGCAACCCGCCCGCACACGTCGAGCCACCCTGGAGGCCACCATCGATCGGCTAACCGTTCCCGCTTGGGCGCGGGACGTCACACCGCTCCCCAGTGCCGTGAATCCGGAAGAGAAACGCCAACGACTGGGCGACCGCCGGCGGGAAATACGGCCATATGCGGGCCGCTCGGCCAGCGGCTCGGCGTCGATCCCGCGGAGGTGGCCGACGACATCGTGCGAAATACGGCCATATGCGGGCGGCTCGGCGGATGGCTCGGCGTACCCGAATTACGTCGGTCCACCAGTGCCGGACCGGGAAACCGCTTATTATGGGGCGAACCTGCAGAAATTGATCGGTACTGCGGTCGACCCGTGTGGGGTTCTCGCCTTTCCACAGGCAATTCCCTGGGAGCCGGTCCGATGAGTGTCCTCGTCGATGCAACCGGTCCGCTCCGCGGAGCGTCCGCAGCTGCGGACGAGATGCCCGGGGTGAGCGTGGACGACGAACGCCGACGCGTCTTCGACGAATTCGCGCGCGCGCGGATGCCCGAGCTCCTGCGTTTCGGCTACGCGCTGACCGGAAATCCGCACGCGGCCGCGGATTTGGTGCAGGACGCGCTGGAGCGGACGATGCTCGCGTGGCACCGGGTGGAGAAGCAGGGCGACCCGGAGGGATACGTCCGACGGATCATGGTGAACCGCAACATCAGCATTTGGCGGCGCCTGCGGCGGGAGCGCCTGGTGGTCGACATCCCCGAGGAGAGCGGGCCCAGCGACGGCCTGACCCCGCGTGATCTGGCGCTCTGGGAGCGGGTACGCGCCCTCCCACCGCGGCAGCGGACTGTCATCGTCCTGCGGTACTACGAAGATCTCTCCGAGGCGCAGATTGCGGAGATCATGGGCTCGTCGGTCGGCACGGTGAAGAGTCAGGCCTCGCGAGCTCTGGCCGCGCTTCGACGTGACGCGGCGCAGTTCGCCGACGTTCCCGGCGCAGGGGGGCGCACCGATGACCCGCGCATCACCCGTTCGAGGAAGGGAATGGAGCCGTGACCGACGACGAACTCGACGAGCGATTGCGCGCCCTGTTCCGGGCCGGCCATCCGCCGCTCGTCCCTCGGCCGGACATGCTCGAGGTCATCCACCGCGGGGCCCGACGGCGTCAGGCACGCCGCGCCGGCACCCTGGCCGCCGCAGGCGTCGTCGCCGTGGCACTGGCGACCACCGCCGTCGTCCGCCCCTTCGCACCGGCGCGCCAAACCGCCGGCACTCACGCACAAACCGCCGCAGCGGTGCAACCGTCGAGGCTCGTCGCGTCACCGACCCTCCAGGCCACGGAAACCAGCGCACCCGCGGTCGCCGCAACATCTGCCGAGGCCGGCACCGTTCCGGCCGGCGGCACGCCGCCGGCTGGTTTCGTGCCGCTCTCGGTGACCGGGACGACGAGCAACGGGCAGACGTTCTGGGTCCTCGGAGATGCCCCGTGCGCGACGGGAACCTGCACCGCCGTCGCGAAAACCACCGACGGCGGACAATCCTTCACGGAAATGGCTGCTCCCGCGAGTGCCGTGGTGCCCGACCATCTTCTCGGGATGGACGGTGTCAGTCCACAAACCATCGCCAATATGCGGTTCGTCGACGCGAAGAACGGCTGGGCTTTCGGCGGTGCGCTCTGGCAGACCACGGACGGCGCGCAATCGTGGCAGCAGATCACGAGCATCACCGGCACGGTCCAGCAGCTGGAGGTGGCCAGCGGACACGCCTGGGCGATCGTGGCTACCGGCGGAGGGTCGCCTCCCGGCGCCACCGGTACGGCGCGGTTGTTCACCGCGACGTACCCGGCCGGAACCTGGGGGCCGGTCGATGCCGCCGGTGTCTTCGGCCCAGCGGAGCCGGCGCTCGTCGTCCACGACACCACCGTGATTGTCGCGGGCGAGGATCCGACAACCGGGACACCACGCGCCGTCCGGAGCACGGATGCAGCCACCTTCGCAGAACTGCCGGCGCCGCCGTGTGTTCCGGCTCCGACCGGCGGATTGTCCATCACCGCCAGCGCCCTCTGGCTGCTCTGCGCGGACCATGCGCGCGCGTACGTCTCCACCGACGCTGGGACGTCCTGGCGGCAGGTCGGGTCGACGCTGCCGGCGGACGCCGCCGTGGTGGCCGCCATCGATCCGACGACGGCGGTGATTGCGCACGGCGGCCGGCTCATCCGGATCGGCACCGACGGAACCATGCAGACTGCCGCGACACCCAGTGGTGCAAGCGGATTCGCCTTTGTCGGTTTCGTCAATGACACGGTCGGGTTCGCGATCGCGGAGGTCGCAAACAGCCGTCAGCTCTGGCGAAGCACGGACGCCGGCGCGCACTGGTCGCTCGTGCGGATCGGGGGTTAAACCGCGACGGCGGCAGCCGACGCGAATCCGGCGCGAATCCGGGGCGGGTGACGCGAATCCGGGGCGGCCGCCAGGGTGATGCTCGTTCGACCGGCACGGACCGGCGCCTCGGCAGAATCGAGAGGTGACCGGTGAACCACTCGAGGTGTTCACTCCCCTGCTCCGCCGCTGGTTTACCACAACCTTCGGCGCTCCGACGGCGGCCCAGGCCGAGGCATGGCGGGTCATCGCAGGCGGCGATCACGCGCTGCTCATTGCACCCACCGGGTCGGGAAAAACCCTCGCCGCGTTTCTCTGGTCGATTCACCGCTTGTTGACGGAACCGCGGGCCGAACCGCCCGCGGCGCGCGTCCTGTACGTCTCCCCGCTGCGCGCTCTCGCTGCCGACATTGAACGCAATCTCCGCGCCCCGCTCACCGCCATACGCCGACTCGCCACCGAAACCGGCGTTCAGCTACCCGATATTCGGATCGGGGTGCGCACCGGCGATACTCCGTCCGCGCAACGGCGCGCATTGGTGAAGAATCCGCCGGACATTCTCATCACGACGCCGGAATCGTTGTTTTTGCTGCTGACATCCCAGGCGCGTGACATGCTGCGCGGTGTTGACACCGTCATCATCGACGAAATTCACGCCCTGGCGGGAAATAAGCGGGGTGCGCACCTCGCGCTGAGCATGGAGCGCCTGGAGGCGCTCCTCCGCCGCCCGGCACAGCGCATCGGCCTGTCGGCGACCGTCCGTCCGCCGGCTGAGGCGGCGCGGTTCCTCGGCGGCGGGCGTCCGGTGCGGGTCATCCACCCATCGGCGCGGAAAGAGTTAGACATTCGCGTTTCCGTGCCGGTCGCCGACATGACATCGCCGCCGGACCCGCCGCCCGGCGCCGCCGACGAACCGGACGCCGACACGCCCGCCCGTTCGTCCATCTGGCCGCACATCGTGACCCGACTCGTCGACCTCATCACCGCTCATCGGTCGACAATCGTCTTCACGAATTCGCGTCGTCTCGCCGAACGGCTGACCGCCCAGCTGAATGACGAGGCGGCACGGCGCGGAATTCCAGGCGAACTCGCGCGGGCGCACCACGGCTCGGTGAGCCGTGAGCAGCGTCACGTCACCGAAGAATTGCTGAAATCCGGGCGGATTCCGGCGGTCGTGGCCACCAGCAGCCTGGAATTGGGCATCGACATGGGAGCGGTGGACCTCGTCGTCCACGCCGAGCCGCCGCCGAGCGTGGCGGCCGCCATGCAGCGGTTCGGCCGCGCCGGACATCAACGGGACGCCGTGTCACGCGGCATTATTTTTCCCAAGCACCGGAGTCAACTCATTCCGGCCGCGGTCGTCGTGGAGCGGATGCGGGACGGGCGGATTGAAGCCGTCCGTGTTCCGGAGAATCCGCTGGACGTCCTGGCCCAGCAGCTGGTGGCGATGGCCGCAACCGACGATTGGTCGGACGACGACATGTTCACGCTGGTACGGCGCGCCGCCCCGTTCCATACCCTGCGCCCGAATGTGTTCGACGCCGTTCTCGCGATGCTTGCCGGCCGGTACGCCTCAGACGATTTCGCCCAGTTCAAGGCGCGCATCGACTGGGATCGCAGCAGCGGCCGGGTCACCGCACGTCCCGGTGCGCGCCTCCTCGCGGTCACGAACGCGGGGACGATCCCGGACCGCGGCCAGTACACCGTCGTGTTGGCGGGCGCAGACAAACCCACGAGGGTCGGCGAGCTCGATGAGGAAATGGTGTACGAATCCCGACCCGGCACGGTTTTCACCCTGGGATCCGCGCAATGGCGCATCGTCGATATCACCGCGGACCGGGTCGTCGTCGTCCCGGCCCCCGGAGCAGCGGCAATTCCACCCTTCTGGCACGGCGACGCACCGGCCCGGCCGTTCGACCTTGGCCGCGCCATCGGCGAAACGCTCCGCGTGCTCTCGTCAACCGACCAGGTCACCGCGACCGCCGCGTTGCGGGACGCCGGTTTCGACGAGCTCGCCGTCAACAATGCCCTGCGTTACCTCGCCGACCAACGCGCCGCCACCGGTGTCGTGCCCGACGACCAGACCATCGTCGTCGAATGGTTCCGGGACGAAGTCGGTGACTGGCGGCTCGTCGTGCATTCCCCGTTCGGCGGTCAGGTGCACGCCCCGTGGGCGCTGGCCATCGCCGCGCGCATCCGGCAGCGGTACGGCATTGAGACCGCCGTCATGCACGCCGACGACGGAATCGTCGCCCGCCTGCCCGCTGCCGATCGGCCGCCGGACCTTGACCTCGTCACGATCGACCCGGATGAGGCCGCCGATGCCATCCGCGGGGAGCTGACGAATTCCGCCTTGTTCGCGGCGAAATTCCGGGAGTGCGCGGCACGGGCCCTGCTGCTTCCCCGGCGGTTCCCCCAGCGCCGTACCCCGCTCTGGCAGCAACGGCAGCGAGCCGCTCAATTGCTCAGCGCCGCCGTGGATCTGCCCGATTTCCCCATCGTTCTGGAAGCGGTGCGCGAATGCTGGCACGAGGTCTTCGACGTGCCCGGATTGCAACGCATCCTCCGCGACATTGCCGCCCACCGGATCGCCGTTGTGGGAGTGGAAACCCCGGTTCCGTCACCGTTCGCCAGGAGTCTGCTCTTCGGCTATCTGGCGGCCTACCTGTACGAGAACGACGTCCCGCCGGCGGAACGCAAGGTGCACGCGCTCGCGCTGGACTCCGCGCTGCTCACGCAATTGCTGGGCGAACACGATTTCGCCGAGATTTTAGACCCGGGCATCGTCGCCGCCGTCGAGCAGGAACTCGCCTCGCTGCCGCAATCACCGACGCCCACGCTGGACGACGCCGTGCGCGCGTTCGCAGCCCGCCGCGGGCCGTTCAGCCGCCGGGACCTCGCCGCGGCACTAGCAGCCGATGACCGGCAGCTCGATGCGGTCCTGGACCATTTCGTGACGACGGGAGTCCTCGTACGCAGCGGAGCCGGCGAGTACTGCGACGCCGATATTCTTCGCACGCTGCGGCGTCGAAGCCTTGCGAAACTGCGCGCAGAAATCGAGCCCGTCCCTGCCCGTGCCTTCGCGCGGTTCTTGCCGTCCTGGCAGCACGTACGCCGTCCGCTGACCGGCGTCGACGGTCTGTACGCCGTCATCGAGCAACTCCGGGGAGCGCGTCTTCCGGCGTCCGAATTGGAACAGGCCATCCTGGCACGGCGGATTGCCGGGTACCACCCGGCGCTGCTCGACGAACTCACCGCAAGCGGCGCGGTGACCTGGACGGGTGCCGGGGCACGAACGGGTTCCGGAACACGCGGCGCCGGCGCCCGATCGGGCGCCGGCACGAACGGGCCCGCCGACGGCTGGATCGTGCTCTGCCCCACCGACGCGGCGGCGTCCCTGCTGCCGCCGCCGATGCCGCTGGACGAACTGCCGGTTCTGCATCGTCACGTCGTCGATTTGCTTGCGTCGTCCGGTGCGCTGTTCTTCCGGACCATCGCCGACCGGGTGCGCTGCCTCGACGATCAGGAGCTCGAACGCGCCTTGTGGGATCTGGTCTTCGCCGGCTGGCTGACCAACGACACCCTTGCCCCCCTGCGAGCCCGGTTGACGCAACGACCCGGCAGCCGGCCACGCGGCCGGCCTATCCTGCCCTCGCGTCTCGGCCCGCCGACGGCCGCCGGCCGCTGGAGCCTGATCGGTGCGCGGGAATCCGACGAGGAACGCCGGGCGCGGGCGCTGGCCCAGGCGCTTCTCGACCGGTACGGGGTGGCCGCCAGACCGGTTGTCGAAGCCGAGAACGTGCGCGGCGGCTTCGGCGGCATCTACCCGGTCCTCGCGACGATGGAGGCTGCCGGCGCCTGCCGGCGCGGCTACTTCGTCACGGCTCTTGGCGGCGCCCAATTCGGCGTCAGTGGGGCAATCGACGCCTTGCGCGCGGCGAACCGGGAGACCGCCGGGCCGCTGGTTCTGGCCGCGGCTGACCCCGCGAACCCCTACGGCGCCGCATTGCCGTGGCCGGAGGGAAGCAGCGGCCGAGTCGGACGGCGTCCCGAAGCGTGGGTCGTCACCGTCGACGGCGCGCCGGTGCTGTACGTCGAGAGCGGCGGCCGCGGCATCGACGTCCTCACCGCCGACGCAGACGCTCTCCTCGCCGCAATCGAGGCGCTCGCCGCCAGTGTCCGAGCCGGCGAAACCGGCCGGCTGCAGCTCGAGCGGGTCAACGGCCGGCCCATCCTCGGCACACCGCTCGCGGAGACGTTACGCGACAAGGGATTTCGGCCCACCCCCCCGGGGCTTTGCCCTCTCGGCCGAGCACTGGTGAGCCGAAGGGGTTCGGTTTTATCTGGCCGTGACGGTTTCCCGGCGTGCGGGGTCTCTCAGCGTGCGGAACCGGGGAAACCGGCTCATCGGCGTCCCACACGCCGGACCACGGGTCACACCGGAACGGTGAGCCGATCCGACGGACTCGGCCGGTCGTCGTCCGGATGCGTGACGGCATCGGTGTTGGCAGCGGCAACCAGCGTTTCGGTAAGTGCCGCGGTGAGTCGATCGTCGACCGACGCGCCGTCGCCGCCCCGCCGGGTCACCCGCTCCCGGCGCCGGCCATCGGCGTCCGGCTCGTACGACGGCATCTGCGCTGCCTCGAGAACCCGCAGCTCGTCACTCACCTCACGCAGCACGTCCGACAAGTGGACGCCCAGCGCATCGCAGATGGCCGCGAGCAGCTCGGACGACGCCTCTTTCTGGCCGCGTTCAATCTCGGAGAGGTAGCCGAGCGAGACCCGGGCTTCCGCTGAGACGTCGCGCAGGGTGCGCTCCTGGCGCAACCGGTGGCGACGCAGCGCATCGCCGATCAGCCTTCGCAGCAGGATCAACGCGCCCTCCTTGTCGGACTCCGGCTGCGCCGCTGGTCGTCGCAGCCGCACTTTCACCGTACCCCGTCCCATCGGCAGATCGTGCCGGCGAGTGGATGACTTCGCCGGTTCTGCTTCCGGTTCCGCTAGCTTCGACGCCGGCGCAGCTGGGGTTCCGGGGGAAGGTTGAGCAGCCGCCGGCGCAGCAAGTCCAGCGCGATATTCACCGCCTGCCGCCGAATGCGCTGGCGATCCCCGGAGAGGTGCACGTCGCGGACCGTCGGTCCACCCTCTGCCGTAACCGCCACGTAGACCGTCCCCACCGGCTTGCCGTCCTGGCGGGCCGGTCCAGCGACACCGGTGGTCGCGACACCGTACGTCGCACCGAGCCGGCTTCGGATGCTCTCCGCCATCACGACCGCCACCTCGGGATCAACTACCCCGCGAGCGGCGATCAGCTCCGGTGCAAGTCCCAACAGCTCGACTTTCGCAGCCACCGTGTAGCCGATCACACCTCCGCGGTACACGTCCGACGCTCCCGGCGTCTCGGTGAGCGCAGCTCCGACGAGACCCCCGGTGAGCGACTCCGCGGTTGCCACCGTCGCACCAGCGTCCGTCAAGAGGCGGTGCACGACGGCCTCGATCGTGTCGGAGTCCGCGCCATAGACGGCGTCACCGAGCGCAATCCGAGCCCGCTCTTCGACCTCGGCGATCATTGCGGCGGCAAGGTCCCGGTTCGCTGCCTTGGCGCTGATCCGCACCCTGGTCTGCCCCTCGGAGGCAAGGTAGGCCAGCGTGGGATTGCCACGCAGCGCAAGCTCCGCGTCAAGGTCGGCCAGGGCGTCGGCCACCTCCGACTCCCAGACCCCGATCGTCCGCAGCACCCGGGAGAGGAGCACGGTTCCGGGGCCCGCACGCTCCGCCAGCTCCGGGGCAACCCACCGCCGGAAGATTTCCCGCATCTCCCCCGGCACTCCGGGAAGCGCGAAAATCACGGCATTGCCGACGGTCATCCGCAGCCCGGGCGCCGTCCCTGCGGGATTCGGCAACGGCACGGCCCCGTGGGGCCGGTCCGCCATCCGCAGGTTCATCGGCGGAAAATCGGCCCGTCCCAGTGCGGCGTACCGGGCCCGCAGCGCCGCCTCGATCTCCGGGTCCCGCTCCAACGGGACGCCGGCAAGCTCCGCCAGTGCCTCGCGCGTCAGGTCATCCTGGGTGGGACCGAGCCCGCCGGTGGCGACCACGACATCGGCGCGACGCGTTGCAGCGCCGAGCACCTCCGCGATGCGCGCGACGTTGTCGCCGACCACCGCCATCTGCTCGACGTCGACGCCGAGTTCAGCAAGCGCCTGACCGAGCCAGGCGGCGTTGCCGTTAACGATGTCACCGAGAAGGAGCTCGGTGCCGATCGCGACGACCTCAGCCTTCACCGTGCCGACCCCGATGCGTCACGACTGCGCGATCGTCGCGCGAACCGCCGCGGCCTCCGACCGCTGCCGCCTGCGCACCCGGATCGCCCGGTACAGGTAGTTGACGCCGGTCACCACGGTGATCGCAACTGCGATCATCATCACCCAGAAGCGGGCGGTGCCCCAGACTCCGGAGACCGGCAGCAAATACAGCCCGATCGCCACCGCCTGCGCGACGGTCTTGGCCTTGGCGGCCTGGCTCGCGGCAAGCACGCCGCCGCTGCTCGCCGCCGCCACCCCGTTGCGAATCACCCAGAACCGGAGCGCGGTCACGCCGAACTCCCGACCGAGAATCACCGCCGTCACCCACCACGGCAACGCCCCGATCGCCGACAGGCCGATGAGCGCCGCACCGATCAACGCCTTGTCCGCGATCGGATCTGCGATCTTTCCGAAGGTCGTAATCAACGCCCGGCGTCTTGCGATCTCGCCGTCCACCCGGTCAGTGAGCGATGCGATGACGAAGACCCCGGTGGCTGCGTACCGCCACTGCGGATGCGCGGTGCCGTCAGCGCCAAAGGCGAGCAGGACGGCGAAGACGGGAACGAGGAGGAGCCGGACGGTGGTGAGACCGTTGGCGAGGTTCGCGATACCCACCGGGGGTGGGGTCGAGGACGGTGATCTCCGCTGCGGGTCGGGCATTACCCCTCCACCGTTGCGCCGGACGGCGTCCCAGCCGTTGAACCCGTCACCGGAGCCGCGAGGAAATCCACCCCGTCGATTTCGACGATCTCGGCTCGGACCAGCGCGCCGCGGGCCGCGGAGCAGTCGCGGAGCACGGTGACCCCGTCGACGTCGACGGCTTGCACCTCCGTATAGCCGTAACAGGCGTCCGGCCGGTCGTCGTCCACGCCGTCGATGAGGACGTCGACGGTCTCGCCAAGGCGGGCGCGGGCCCGGTCCGCGGTCACCTCCTCGGCGATGCCGGCAATGTCGTCGACGCGGGACCGGATTTCCTGTTCGGGAATCTTCTCCGGGAATCCGGAGGCCTCGGTGCCGTCTTCGTCGGAATATCCGAAGACGCCGATGCCGTCCAGCCGGGCGGCGCGGAGGAATTCCCCAAGTTCGGCGACGTCCTCCTCGGTTTCGCCGGGAAATCCGACGATGACATTGGAACGAACGGCCGCCCGCGGATTGCGGCGTCGAATCTCGGCAAGGAGGTTGAGAAATTCCTCGCTCCCGCCGAACCGGCGCATCCGGCGCAGCACGCGCGGACTCGCATGTTGGAACGACAGGTCGAAGTACGGCGCGACGTGCGGGGCGGTCGCGATGACGTCGATCAGGGCCGGGCGAACCTCCGCCGGCTGCAGATAGGTGACACGCACGCGCACCAATCCGTCGACGCCGCCGAATGCGGCGAGCAGCTTCTCCAGCGCAAAGGGGTCACCGAGATCTTTGCCGTAGGAGGTGGAATTCTCGCTGACCAGCACGATTTCGCGCGCGCCGTGATCGGCGAGCCACTGCGCTTCGCGCAGGATGTCGGCCGGCGGCCGGGAGACGAACGCGCCGCGGAACGACGGAATCGCGCAGAACGTGCAGCGCCGGTCACAGCCGGAGGCGATTTTCAGCGGCGCGACCGGGGAATCGTCCAGCCGATGGCGCAGCACCCGGGGTCCGCCGAGGTGGCCGGGAATGCCAACCTCGGCCGCGGCGCGCGGGCGATCCACCGGTGTCAGAGGCAGCAGCGTGCGACGGTCCCGCGGTGTGTGGGGGGCGGGCGGCCGGCCGGCGAGCACATCCTCCAGCCGCTGCGCGATCACGGGATAGTCGTCGAACGACAGGATGGTCGCCTCGGGCATCGCGTCGGCGAGCGCGGCTCCGTACCGCTCGGCGAGGCAGCCTACCGCGACCACCCGGGTGGAACCGTCGGCGGCCTCCAGCAAGGTGTCGATCGACTCCTGCTTCGCCGCTTCGATGAAACCGCAGGTGTTCACCACGGTGACGTCGGCGGACGGCGCCTCGGTGAGCCGCCAGCCGGCGTCGACGAGCCGGGCCGCGAGCTCTTCGGCGTCCACGTCGTTGCGCGCGCAGCCGAGGCGGATCAACCGGACGGTACGCGAGGCGGGCACGGGTGCAGCCTACCGAGCTGCGCGGTCAGCCCTGACCGACGTTCGGCGGTCCCGGCCCGAAGGTGAACGCGGCGACGTCGTTGGTACTCGGCGGCGCGCCGATCTCCACCCCATTGACGACCAGATCGGTAGCTGGCGCGTTACCCAGTTTCAGGTAGATCTGTTGTGGATCAGTGAAAGTCTGGACGTCCCCCGGATTCATGATCCCCTGGTAGAGCGTGGTGCCATCCGAAGCGCGAGCCAGGACCCAGCATTTGGCCGTCGTCACCCGGACGACGACCTTCACGCCGGCCTCGGCGACCGCACTCGACGGCGCCCCGGTCGGTGGCGGCGACGGGGAACCGGAGGACGGCACCGCGCTGATGGACGGTGTCGCGGCTGCCGACGGGCTCGGCCCCGACGCGCTGGACGGCGCACCCACCGGACCTGACGCCCGGGACGGCGTGCGGCCGTGGCTGGTCAGCAGTTGGGCCCCGACCGCGACAATGATCACGACGAGCAGGGCGGCGAGAGCGAGCGATCCCCAACTGGTCCGGCGCAGCTCCTGCGTGCGGGCAATCAACTTGCTGGCGGTCTCCACCTCGGCAAGCTTGGCGGTGACGTCGTCGTCTTCATTCCGGCCGTACCTCGCGTCGTACTCGGCGAGCAGCGGCGCGGGATCGATCCCGACGACGCCGGCGAGCGTCCGCAGGTGCGCACGAGCGTAGAAGTGCCCGCCGCAGAGGGAGAAATCGTCGTTCTCCATCGCCCGGATGACACTGGCCCGCAGCCGGGTACGAGCCGCGACGTCCTCAATGGACAGACCCGCGCGTTCCCGGGCTTCGGCGAGGCTCTGACCGATCGACACGACGACTCCCTGACCGATGGGCGGACGGCGGGCACTGTCGGGTGGTGCGGTTCGGGGGAATTTCTCGATACCGGGAATTTCCCCCGGTGCTCCGGGAGCAATTCCGCTATCGAGTTCGCGCCCGAGTCTATGCCGTCATCGTCGTCTCGACAAAATTCCCCGGATCTTGACGGCCGCCAGGCGGGACCATCAATTCCCGCGGAGGGTGGCGAGGATCGACGGCAGGTCGTCCGGTTTCACCAAGACGTCGCGGGCCTTGGAGCCCTCACTCGGACCGACGATCCCGCGCGTCTCCATGAGATCCATGAGCCGGCCCGCCTTCGCGAAACCGACGCGGAGCTTGCGCTGCAGCATCGAGGTCGAACCGAATTGGGTCGTGACGACCAGCTCGACGGCCTGGCAGAGGAGGTCGAGATCGTCGCCGATGTCGTCGTCGAGAGCGCGCCGCGCGGGTGACTCGGCGAGCAGGTCGTCCCGGTAGGTCGGTTGCATCTGCTGCTTGCAGTGGGCGACGACGGCCTGCACTTCGCTCTCGGTGACGAACGCGCCTTGCAGGCGGAGCGGCTTGCTGGCCCCCATCGGCAGGAAGAGCGCGTCGCCGAGTCCGACGAGTTTCTCGGCCCCCGGCTGGTCGAGGATGACCCGGCTGTCGGCAAGGCTGGAGGTGGCGAACGCCAGCCGGGACGGCACGTTCGCCTTGATCAGACCGGTGACGACGTCGACGCTCGGGCGCTGGGTGGCAAGGACAAGGTGAATGCCGGCGGCCCGCGCAAGCTGGGTGATGCGCACGATCGCGTCTTCGACGTCCCGCGGGGCGACCATCATGAGGTCGGCGAGCTCATCGACGATCACCAGCAGGTACGGGTACGGCCGGTACACCCGCTCACTGCCGGGCGGCGGCCGGAGCTGACCCTTCCGCACCGCCCGGTTGAAGTCGTCGATGTGCCGGAAACCGGATGCCGCGAGATCGTCGTACCGCATCTCCATCTCGCGGACCACCCATTGGAGGGCCTCGGCGGCCTTCTTCGGGCTGGTGATGATCGGCGCCACCAGGTGCGGAATTCCGTCGTAGTGCGAGAGTTCAACGCGCTTGGGGTCGACGAGGACCATCCGCACCTCGTCCGGGGTCGCCCGGGTGAGGATGGACGTGACGATCGTGTTGATGCAGGTGGATTTCCCGGAGCCGGTGGCACCGGCGACCAGAAGGTGCGGCATCTTGGCGAGGTTTGCGCAAATGTAGCGCCCCTCGACGTCCTTGCCGAGGCCGACGACCATCGGATGGTGATCCGAGGTGGCGGCCGGTGACCGCAGCACGTCGCCGAGGCTCACGAGGTCCCGGTCGGCGTTCGGGATTTCGATGCCGATCGCGGATTTGCCGGGGATCGGCGAGAGGATGCGGACATCGGCGCTCGCCACCGCATAGGCGATGTTCTTCGACAGCGCGGTGACCCGTTCCACCTTCACGCCCGGACCCAACTCGACCTCGTAACGGGTCACCGTCGGGCCTCGGGTGAATCCCGTGACCGTCGCGTCGATGCCGAACTGTTGGAGGACGTCGGTCAGCGCCGCGACGACCGTCTCGTTGGCCCGGGTCCGCGGTTTGGCGGGCGTGCCTTCCCGGAGCAGCGTCGGCGGCGGCAGGTGGTAGGTGATGTCGCCGGAGAGCAGGAGTTGCTCGGCGCGCGGCCACGGCTTGTCGCGGCGGGCGGCCGACGAGCCGTCAGCGGCCGCCGATGTCGTCGAGTGACCCTCCACGCCCGCCGGAACGGCTGGATCGGCGGTGGACGGCCGGCCGCCCGGTTCCACCGTGCCCGGCTCGGGCGCCGACCCGGAACTCCCGCCGACCAGCGGGGTATCGAACGGGCGGGATTCCGCAGTGTCGTCAGCGTCGTCGGTGGTTGTGGGCCGGCGTGCCCGCCTCGGTCTTGCCGCTGCTCCTGCCGGGGCCGGCGGGTTCGCCGCTGGTACCGCCGTCCGGCGGCGCAGGCGATCCCGCAGCTCGGCGATTCGGCGCGGTATCGCGTTGACCGGCGTCGCCGTGACCACGAGCACGCCGAAGAGTGCGACAAGCACGAGCAGCGGTACGGCGATCCAGCTGCTCAGGCCGGCAACCAGCGGGGCCGCAACAAGGAAGCCGATCAGGCCGCCGGCGGTGCGCATCGCGTGCGCGCCATGGGACGGGTCCGGTGTGCCGGCCGCGATGTGCAGGAGGCCGAGGACGCCGACACCGAGCGCAACCCATCCGACGAGGAGGCGACCCTCGCCGACCGGTCGCTGCGGATGGCGGAGAATCCGCCAGGCCAACGCGGCGAGACCTACCGGTACGGCGTACGACGCCGCGCCGACCGCACCGGCGACGATGGCGACCGTCACTGCGCCGACCGGGTTCGGCAGCCGCCACCAGAGCGCGCCTCCGGTGACGATCGCCAATCCCAGCACGGCGAGACCGAATCCGTCCCGGCGATGGGTTGGATCGAGATCACGCGCGCGGTGTCCGATCAGCCGGACGGCGCCGCCGACCAGATGGGCGAGCCCCAACCAGAGAGCGCGAATCAGCCGCAGAATGACCCGCAGCGCCGGCGGCATGCGCCGGTTCCGGCGCCGGGACGCCGGGCGCGCCGGCGTCCGGGGGCGGGTCGGGGCACGGGTCACCACGGTCCCCGACGGTACCCCAGAGGTCACATCACGCGCAGGCGTCACACGCCGAACAGGCGGAACTTCACCCTCGGCTATACCTCCACCACCATGGGGATGATCATCGGGCGGCGGCGGTAGGTCTCGTTCACCCAGCGGCCGACCGTGCGGCGAACCACCTGCTCCAGTTCCGCGATATCGGCCATGCCGTCGGCCATGGCACGCTCGACCGACTCATGCACCTTGGGGAGGACGTCGACCAGCGCGGCGTCATCGATGCCGGACCCGCGCGCGTGGATCTCCGGTCCGCCGACCACCTTGCCTGCGGCGGCGTCCACGACGACGACCACGGACACAAAGCCCTCCTCGCCGAGGATGCGCCGGTCTTTCAGCGACGCCTCGGTCACCTCGCCGACGGAGATCCCGTCGACGTACACGTAACCGCAGTGCACGGCGCCGACAATCGACGCTTTGCCGTCGACCAGATCCATGACCATCCCGTTCTCCGCGAGCAGCACCCGGTCAGCGGGTACGCCGGTGAGCTTCGCCAATTCGCCGTGCGCGCGAAGATGCCGCCATTCGCCGTGGATGGGAACGAAATTGCTCGGACGGGTGAGGTTGAGCACGTACAACAATTCCCCGGCCGGCGCGTGCCCCGAGACGTGGACCAGCGCATTCCCTTTATGGATGACGGTGGCGCCCCACCGCCCCAGGCCGTTGATGACTCGATACACCGCCGACTCGTTCCCGGGAATGAGCGAACTCGCCAGCACCACCGTGTCACCCGGTTCGATCCGGACCGGGTGGTCGCGGTTGGCCATCCGGGAGAGGGCCGAGAGCGGTTCACCCTGCGAACCGGTGGAGATGAGGACGACCTTTTCCGGCGGCAACGCATCAATTTCCCGCGCATCGACGAGGAGGTCACCGGGGACCTGCAGATACCCGAGATCGCGCGCGACTCCCATGTTGCGCACCATCGATCGCCCGACAAAGGCAACCTTCCGGCCGAACGCGGCGGCGGCGTCCAGCACCTGCTGCACGCGGTGCACATGGCTGGCGAAGCACGCCACGATGATCCGGCGGCCGGCCCGGGAGAAAATGTCCCGCAGGACCGGGGCGATGTCCCGTTCCGGCGTGACGAACCCCGGAATTTCGGCGTTCGTGGAGTCCGACATCAGCAGATCGACACCCTCGGCGCCGAGCCGCGCAAAGCCGCCGAGATCGGTCAGCCGTCCGTCCAGCGGCAATTGGTCCATCTTGAAATCGCCGGTGTGCAGCACCAGCCCGGCCGGTGTACGGATCGCGACCGCCAGGCCGTCCGGAATCGAGTGGTTGACGGCGAAGAATTCGCAGTCGAACGGACCGAGCCGCTCGCGACTGCCTTCCCGGACCGTCAACGTGTACGGGGTGATGCGATGCTCGGCGAGTTTGGACTCGGCGAACGCCAGGGTGAGCGGCGACCCAACGAGCGGAATGTCGGGCCGCTCCCGCAGCAGAAACGGAACCGCGCCGGTGTGGTCTTCATGGCCGTGGGTGAGGACGAGCGCCTCGACGGCGTCCAACCGGCCGCGGATGTAATCGAAGTCGGGCAGGATCAAATCGACACCGGGCTGCTCAGGGTCGGGGAACAGAACGCCGCAGTCGACGATGAGGAGCCGGCCGCCGAATTCGAAGACCGTCATGTTCCGCCCGACTTCGCCGAGCCCGCCGAGCGCGACGATCCGCAGGCCGTGGGGCGGCAACGGCGGCGGCGCACCGAGTTCCGGGTGGGGATGGCTCACCCGCGCCGCTCCTCCGCGCCCTCCGCGAATTCGGTGAATCCAGCCGCGGCCATGTCCTCGCGCAGCCGGGCAACCTGCTCAGCGGTGGCGTCGACGAGCGGCGGGCGGACCGGCCCGCCGGGCAGACCGGCCAGCCGCAGCGCAGCTTTCGCGAGAATCACCCCTTGGGTGCGGAAAAATCCGGTGAAGACCGGAAGCAATTGCCGGTGCAACGCGAGTGCGCCGTCGACATCGCCCCGCAGATACGCGGCAATCATCGCGCCGGTCTGGGTGCCGAACACATGCGTGGGGACGCCGACGACACCAACCGCACCGATCGCCAACAACGGCAGGGTGTTCTTGTCGTCCCCGGAGTAGTAGGCAAGGTCGGTTCGGGCGAGCACCCACGAACTGGCCTCGAAATCACCCTTGGCGTCCTTGACCGCGACGATCCGCTCGTGCTCGGCAAGCCGGACCATCGTCTCCGGTTCGATCGCCGTGCCGGTCCGGCCGGGGATGTCGTACAGCATCACCGGCAGGCCGGTCGCATCAGCGACCTGCCGGAAATGCGCAAGCAGTCCGGCCTGCGGCGGCTTGGAGTAATAGGGGGTGACGACGAGAAGGCCGTGCGCTCCGGCCTTCTCCGCCCGCTGCGCCAGCTCGATTGTGTGCCGGGTGTCGTTGGTTCCGACCCCGGCGACCACAGTGGCCCGATCGCCGACGGCGTCCAGGACGGCGCGCAACAACCGCTCCTTCTCGTCATCGGTCGTCGTGGGTGATTCGCCGGTCGTCCCGCTGATCACTAGTCCGTCGTTGCCGTGGTCGACCAGGTACGTCGCGAGCCGGGCGGCTCCGTCGAGGTCCAGGGCCCCGTCGGCGGTGAACGGAGTCACCATCGCGGTAAGGACCCGGCCGAACGGCGCAGGGCGAAGAGACGTCGTCATGGTGGTAACCGTACCGCCCGATCGTCGCGAGGAGCACCCCGCCGGTCGAGCAGTCGGGGGTCCACAGGATCGGCGGGGTGCACTCTCACTATGACATGATCTCGAGGTGCCGCGGTGCGCATTCCGGAAAACCGGTGAACAGCGCGGGACCGGTCACGGCGCCACGCGGCCGTGCGCCTCAAAGGCTTCGTGGGTGAGCGGCATGAGCCTCGCCCACTCGGCCTCCATCCGCTCGGCGACCATTTCAATCTCACGCTGCGGAAAGCTCGGAAACCGGCTCGACTCCCGCCGGGTCCGCAACGACAAGAAATTCATCAGCGACCGGGCGTTGAGGGTCACGTACGCCGAGGAGTATATGGCGACCGGTAAAACGCCGCGGGCGACTTCGCGGGCAACACCCGCGTTGAGCATTTCCAGGTAGGCCGCATACGCCTCCTCACACGCCCGCTTGGTCGCTTCGACCACGATTTTGTACTGTTCAGGGGTGCCGTCCACGAATTCGTAATGCCCTGGTTTGCCCTGCTGGACGAGTTTGCGATCGGGCGCGGGAACGTAAAAAACCGGGCGGAGCTGACGGTACCGGCCGCTCTCCTCGTTGTACGACGCAATCCGATGCCGCATCATTTCGCGGAACACGAAAATCGGAGCCTGCACGTAGAACGTCATCGAATTGTGTTCGAACGGTGTGCCGTGCCGGTCGCGCATGAGGTAATTGATGAGCCCTTTGGACCGCGCCGGATCGGCGTGCACGTCGTCGAGGGATTGCTCTCCTTTGGTGGAGACCCGGGCGGCGAAAAGAACGTCGGCGTCGCTGGCGGCGGCGCGGATCAGTTCGACGGTGACGTCGCTGCGGAACTCGATCTCCATGGGATGGGGCTCGGTCACGGACTCCGACCCTACCGAGCGTGGGCGGACGCGCAAGCCGGGGGTCGGGAGCCCATCCGGACGGCTGGGTGCGGCCGGCAGGCCAGCGAGGCTCGAGGCGTCGTCCGGGGCGGCGCCCGCCGGCTTGCGGACCGTTGTCAGCCGCCGGGGCTCCCGCCTCTCCCGCCGGGCATCAGCGCCTGGTTTCCCGCGGTCCGGTCTGCCGCGGCGCGGCCTCCCGCACGCCGAGGTCGGCGAGAATGCGCCGCGCGGCGTTGTGCCCGGCTGCGCCGATGACCGAGCCGGCGGGATGGCAGCCGGCGCCCGCGGCGTACAGCCCGGGAATACCCGTGGCGTAAGGCATGCGGTCGGTGAAGGCGAAGGAATTGTCGATGTGGTGAATGTGGCCGCCGGTCAAGCCGAAGTACCGCTCAATGTCCGGCGGCATCAGCGGCAGCATGTCGACGACGAGGTCGGAGGTTCCCGGCGCGAACCGATCGCACAGGCTGAGCAGTTCCGCGGCGTAGCGATCCCGCTCGCGGTCCCACTCCGCGGCCGCAAGCCGGTAGGGCACCCACTGGACGAACAGCGCCGATGAGTGGTGCCCGTCGGCGTCCCGCAACGAATCGTCAAGAGCCGTGTGCACGTACCATTCGATCGCCGGAAATTCCGGGAGCCTGCCGCTCCGCGCCGCCGCGTACGCGGCCCGCAACGCGGCCACGACGTCGTCCTCGGGCAGGAGGTGAATCGTCGCCGCGCCGTACCCGACGCCGTCGGGCAGACAGCGAAACCGCGGCAGACCGGCGAGCGCCAGGTTGATTTTCGCGGTCATGCCGGGAGTTTCCCAATGCTCATACCGCTCGGCGAGCGCGGCGGGAATCCGGCCGGCGCCGACCAGCCGGCGCAGTTCGAACGGATCCGTGGCGGCGACGACGATCTCTGCGCTGATCCGCTCGCCCGTCTCGGTGACCAGACCGGCGACACCCTGGGCACCGCACTCAATGCCGGTGACCCGGGTACGGCGCCGAATGACGGCCCCAGCCCGCTCGGCCGCCGCGGTCAGCGCCTCGCTGACTGTGCCCATGCCGCCGCGAACGAGCATCCAGGTTCCCTGCGAACCCGGAAGGCGGCACATGTTGTGCACGAGAAAGTTGTGACCGGATCCCGGTTCATCAAAGCAGCGGGAGAGCCCGGAAATTCCGTCGGTGACCGCGTACATTGCCAGGATCGCAGGTGTGCGGAACCCGAAACGGTCCAGATAGTCGAGAACACTGCCCCGACACAGCTCGAGGAAAGCGTTGCGCAGGCCCGGCCGGATGTAACGCTCCGCGGTCTCCGGCACGGAGAGCGGTTCGGCGAGCCATGCGGGCGCGAGATCCTCGCGGAGCGCGGCGAGTTCGGCCTGCATGGCCTCATCAGCCCGCGCGTCGTCGTCCGTGAAGAATTCTCGGTACTGCCTGACGGCCGCCGCCCGGTCGGCGCCGAGAAGGAGAAACCGGTTCCCTGTGGTGGGCAAGAAATAGTGCGGATCCCGCCGGATGAGCGGCAGCTCGATGTCGAGCAGCCGGAGCAATTCCGGCGGAACCAGGCCGAGCAGGTATGCGCCGGTGGAATGCGCCAGCTGCGGTGCGCGGGGAAACGGCCGCTCGGTCCGTGCTGCGCCGCCGGCGACGTCCGCCTGTTCGAAGACGGTGACCCGAAGGCCCGCGCGGGCAAGCAGGGTGGCGGCGACCAACCCGTTATGCCCGGCCCCAATGACCGCAACCTGACCGGACATCAGTCCAGGTCGAGCAGATTCTCCAGCCCGAGCGTCAATCCCGGGCGGCTGCCGACGGCGCGCACCGCAAGCAGCACACCCGGCATGAACGACGACCGGTCCAGCGAATCATGCCGTATTGTCAGGATTTCCCCGTCACCGCCGAAGAGCACCTCTTGGTGCGCGACCAGCCCGGAGAGCCGCACCGCGTGGACCGGCACCTCGGCGACCCGCGCGCCGCGGGCGCCGTCCAGCGCCGTGGTGGTGGCGTCCGGCATGGGACCGCGTCCCGCCGCCGCCCGCGCCGCCGCGATGCGCCGGGCCGTCAACTGAGCCGTCCCGGACGGCGCGTCCGCTTTCCGCGGATGATGCAATTCAATGATTTCCACCGAGGGAAAATACTTCGCCGCTTTCTCGGCGAAAACCATCATGAGGACGGCGCCCAGCGCAAAATTCGGCGCTAAGACGACGCCGACACCGGGTGCGTCCGCGAGCCAGCGCCGAACGACGTCCAACCGGGCGTCATCGAAACCGGTCGTGCCGACGACAACGTGGACGCCGTGCCCGATGCAGAAGCGGATGTTCTCCATGACCGCATCCGGATGGGTGAAATCCACCGCAACCCGGGCCCCGGCATCGACCAGCATCTGCGGATCGTCGCCGGCTTCCACTTCCGCAACCAGCTCCAGGTCAGGCGCAGCCCGCACCGCGGCGCAGACCGTAGCGCCCATCCGGCCGCGAGCGCCGAAAACGGCAACCGGCAACCGTGACGCCGTCATGTCACGACATCCTCGAAATTCCCGTCGTCAAACGGACCGATGAGCGCGAGCGTCGGCGGCACGGCAAGCACGCGGGCGGCGACGGCGCGGATGTCGTCATGCGTCACCGCTTCGATGCGCGCGAGCAGTTCGTCGACCGTCGGCAATTCACCGTAGACGAGTTCAGCCTTGCCGAGCCGGCTCATCCGGGACCCGGTGTCCTCCAAGCCGAGAACGAACGACCCCGCGAGCTGCCCTTTCCCGCGGGCAAGTTCGTCGTCCGTCAAACCGTCACGGACCACCGCGTGGAGTTGTTCCCGGCAGATATCCAGCACTTCCCGGGCCCGGCCGGGCTGGCACCCGGCGTACACCCCGAAAATCCCGGTCTCTGCATGGTGTGCCGCGTAGCTGTAGACCGAGTAGGCAAGTCCGCGCTTCTCCCGGACTTCCTGGAAGAGCCGGGAGCTCATGCCGCCGCCGAGCGCGCCGTTGAGGACGCCGAGCGCGACGCGCCCCTTGTCGGTCCGCGCCAACGCCGGCATGCCGAGCACGAAATGCGCTTGCTCCGTGGGGCGTGACACGACATTGACCACGCCGGCACGGGATTGCGGCGGTACCCCGCCGATGCGCGGCGGCGCAGGCGTCCGCCCGGAATTTTCCTCGAGAACCGCAGCAAAGGCGTTCCGGACCAGCGCGACGACCTCGTCGTGCACGAGGTTGCCGGCGGCGGCAACGACCATGAATTCCGGCCGGTACCAGCGACGGTAGTGGGCGTCGATCGCATCCCGCTGCACGGCGGAAATCGACTGGACAGTGCCGAGAACGGGCCGGCCCAGCGGGGTGTCACCAAAGAGCGTCTCAGCGAACATGTCGTGCACCGCGTCGCCGGGATCGTCGTCGCGCATCGCGATTTCTTCCAGAATGACGCCACGCTCGGCTTCAACATGCTCGCTCCGCAACAGCGACGACGTCACCATGTCGGCAAGAACGTCGACGGCAAGCGGCAGGTCGCGGTCCAAGACCCGGGCGTAGAAGCAGGTGTACTCCTTGGTGGTGAAGGCATTGAGCTCGCCGCCGACGGCATCAAGGGCCGCGGAGATGTCCAACGCGCTGCGCCGCTGGGTTCCCTTGAAAAGCAGGTGTTCCAAGTAATGGGAACTCCCCGCGATGTCAGGGGTTTCGTCCCGCGACCCGACACCGACCCAGATGCCGAACGCCACCGAGCGGACCGTCGGCATTGCCTCGGTGATGACCCGCAAGCCACCGGGCAGAACGGTGCGGCGGACCACGGTGTTGTCGGGACCGGACATGAGCGTCCGCGTGCTCCCCGCCGGCTGGTCGACGTCCAGACGCTGCGCGGCATCCTGCGTCACGCGGCGTCCTCCTCAGTGCCGCCGGCGGGTGCGCTGCCGCCCCTCGCCGCCATGGTCACCGCCCCGACCACGCGGCCGTCCCGGCCCCTGGTGCTCCCGCGGCTGCGGCCCTCCGGCCGAACGCGGCGCGCCGCCGGACGCGGCGCTCTCCCCTGCGCCGGCGTCCTCAGCGAGCACCGCGCCGGGAACGTCCACCGGCACCAGGGAGAGTTTGCCGCGTGCATCGATGTCCCGGATTTCGACTTGGATTTTGTCTCCGACCTTCAGAACGTCTTCGACATTCTCGACCCGCCGCCCGCCGGCCATCTTGCGCAATTCGCTGATGTGCAGCAGACCGTCCTTTCCCGGCAGCAGCGAGACGAAGACGCCGAACGGCGTCGCTTTGACCACCGTACCGAGGTAACGCTCCCCGACTTCCGGCAATTGCGGATTGGCGATGGCGCTGATCGCGGCCCGCGCGGCTTCCGCCGCCGTTCCTTCCGTCGCGCCGATGTAAATGGTGCCGTCGTCCTCGATAGTGATTTCGGCGCCGGTATCGTCCTGAATCTGGTTGATGATTTTGCCTTTCGGCCCAATGACGGCGCCGATCTGATCCACCGGAATTTTAATCGTGATAATGCGCGGCGCGTACGGCGACATCGGCGCCGGCTCGCTGATGGCCTTGGCCATCACGTCCAGAATGGTGAGCCGCGCCTCGCGGGCCTGGGGCAGCGCGGCTGCAAGCACCGAGGCGGGAATACCGTCCAGCTTGGTGTCCAACTGCAACGCGGTCACAAAGTCGCGCGTTCCGGCGACCTTGAAGTCCATGTCGCCATACGCATCCTCGGCGCCGAGAATGTCGGTCAGCGTCACGTAGTGCGTCTCACCGTCGACCGTGTCGGAAATCAGCCCCATTGCAATACCGGCGACCGGGGCGCGCAACGGCACGCCGGCGTTCAGCAGCGACAGCGTTGACGCGCACACCGACCCCATCGAGGTCGAACCGTTGGAACCGATGGCCTCCGACACCTGCCGGATCGCGTACGGAAATTCCTCGCGGGACGGCAGAACGGGAATGAGTGCTCGTTCCGCCAGCGCGCCGTGGCCGATTTCCCGTCGTTTCGGCGAACCGACCCGGCCGACCTCGCCGGTGGAATACGGCGGGAAATTGTAGTGGTGCATGTACCGCTTCTTGGTGCGCGGGGAAACGGTGTCCAACTGCTGCTCCATGCGGAGCATGTTGAGCGTCGTCACCCCGAGGATTTGCGTTTCGCCCCGTTCGAAAAGGGCCGACCCGTGGACCCGCGGCACGATCCCGACTTCCGCCGTCAGCGGGCGGATGTCCGTGAGCCCGCGCCCGTCGATGCGCACCTTCTCCCGGATAATGCGTTCGCGGACGAGCTTCTTCGTCAGGGCGCGCAGCGCGGCCAGGATTTCCTTCTCCCGGCCGGCGAACCGCTCGCCAAGCCGGCCGAGCGCCGTGTTCGCCACCTCGTCGAGCGCCGCTTCCCGTTCCTGCTTACCCGCAATGGTGAGCGCTCGCGCCACATCGTCTCGGACGGTTGCTGCAACGGCGTCGTAAACGTCGTCCTCGTAATCGCGGAAGAGCGGAAATTCGGTGACCGGCTTGGCGGCGCGCGCGGCAAGCTCCGACTGCGCGGCGCAGAGGGTGCGGATGAAGGGTTTTGCCGCCTCCAAACCTCCGGCGACCACTTCTTCGGTCGGTGCCGGGGCGCCCTCGCGGATCAACGGAATGGTCTCCTCGGTCGCCTCCGCCTCCACCATCATGATCGCGACGTCGCCGTCGGGGAGCACCCGGCCGGCTACGACCATGTCGAACGTCGCCCGCTCCAGCTCCGAGTAGGTGGGAAAGGCGACCCAGGTGCCGTCGATGTGCGCCATCCGCACCCCACCGATCGGCCCGGAGAACGGCAGGCCCGCCAGCAGCGTCGACATGGACGCCGCGTTGATCGCGACGACGTCGTACAGATGCTCTGGGTCCACCGCGAGCACGGTGACGACGACCTGCACTTCGTTGCGCAATCCTTTGACGAAGCTCGGTCGCAGCGGCCGGTCGATCAGCCGGCAGGTGAGGATCGCCTCCTCGCTCGGCCGCCCCTCGCGGCGGAAGAACGAGCCGGGAATCCGGCCCGCCGCATAGAGCCGCTCCTCAACATCGACCGTGAGCGGGAAGAAGTCGAACTGCTCTCGAGGTTCCTTGCTTGCCGTGGTTGCCGAGAGCACCATCGTGTCGCCGAGATAGGCGACGGCGGAACCGCCGGCTTGCCGGGCGAGCCGCCCGGTCTCAAACCGCACGGTGCGGACGCCGAATGAGCCGTTGTCGATGACGGCCTCGGCAGTGTGGACGTCGTGGTCGGCCACGAACTCCTCCTTGGGGATTGGGGAGCCCGCCGCGCCGGAGGTGGTGGCCGGTCTTCGATGGAAGCCTCCGCAGCTTGCGCTCCCGGAGACCACGACCGAGGACCGGCGGCCAGAGGTCGGCTGGGCTCCAGCTGGTCTTTCCTTGTGTGATTGTGCGCCACGGACGCCGGCCGCGCGCCGCCGTCATGACGGTGCCGGCAGCCGAGACCGTGGCTCGATCATGCAAAGAGCGGCGTGCCCGCCGCTCTTTGCGCTATCGGCGCAGGCCGAGTCGCTCGATGAGCGACCGGTATCGTGCGATGTCCTTCTTGGCCAGGTACCGCAGCAACCGCCGACGGCGACCGACGAGAAGGAGGAGGCCGCGCCGGCTGTGATGATCATGACGGTGCACCTTGAGGTGCTCAGTAAGATCGGTGATCCGGCGGGTGAGCAGCGCGACCTGTACCTCCGGAGACCCGGTGTCACCCTCGGTTGTCGCGTACTCGGCCAGAATCGAGCGCTTGGTGGCAGTGTCGAGCGCCACGGGACTCCTCTGACGAGATCGCTAGTTACCTGACGGCTGAAGTGCCGTCTGCCAACGTATCACCCGAACCGCGAACGTGTCCCCTCGGCGTCACGTCCGAGACGGCCGCGCGAGGGGTGCCGCCGGGGCCGCTGCCCGGCGTAAGGTGCCAACCA
Source organism: Acidothermus cellulolyticus 11B (assembly GCF_000015025.1). Taxonomy (GTDB): domain Bacteria; phylum Actinomycetota; class Actinomycetes; order Acidothermales; family Acidothermaceae; genus Acidothermus; species Acidothermus cellulolyticus. The sequence continues at coordinate 1,706,402 of NC_008578.1, forward strand.
TGCGGGTGTTTGTCGCCGGGGCGACCGGTGTGATCGGCATCCGGCTGGTCCCCCTGCTAGTGCGTGAAGGTCACGACGTGACCGCGCTCACCCGCGATCCCGCCAAGATTCCGAGACTGACCGAGCTCGGCGCAACCGCCGTCGTCTGCGACGTGTACGACCGGGACCGGCTGATCGAGGTGGTTCGGGCCGCCCGCCCCGAGGTTGTGGTTCACCAGCTCACCGACCTCCCGGACGATCCGGCCCTGCTGCCCGAACGAGCCGCCGCTAACAATCGGATGCGTCGCGAAGGGACGGCGAATCTCCTCGCCGCAGCCCGTGCCGGCGCCGCCCGGCGAGTGCTCGCGCAGAGCGTCGCGTGGGAACTCCCGGGTGACGGGGGCGCGGCGGTGCGGGAGATGGAGACGGCGGTGATCGACGCCGGTGGGGTGATCATCCGCTACGGCCGGTTCTACGGACCGGGCACGTATTACGAGGACGCCCTCCCGGACCCTCCGCGGATTCACCTTGACGAGGCCGCCCGCCGCACCGTCCCCCTGCTGGACGCCGCGACCGGCGTTGTCGTCGTCGCGGAGCCGTAACCACCAGCGGAAACAACCGGCCCACCGGCCGGCCCGCCGCCGTCGTCGTCACGCCGTGACCGTCCGGAGAATGTCCCGGCATCGCGCGACATCGTCGTCCATTTGCCGGCGCAGCTCGTCAACCTGGGCGAACCGCACCATCCCGCGGATCCGGCGTGCGAAATCCACCGTCACGGATTTGCCGTAATAGTCGAGATCGTCGCGGTCCAGGACGTATGCCTCGACCCGGCGGACCGTGCCGCCGAACGTCGGGTTCGTGCCGACCGAAATCGCCGCCGGCATGCCGTCAAGCCATCCGGCGTAGACACCATCTGCGGGAAGCGCAAGGTCGCCGGCGACGGCGAGGTTTGCCGTGGGATAGCCGAGCGAGCGTCCGCGACGATCACCATGCTGGACCTCCCCTTCCAGCCGATGCGGCCGCCCCAGGGCGACGGCGGCCCGCGCCACCCATCCGGCGGCGATCTGCTGGCGAATCCAGCTCGACGAGACTGTCACCAGTTCGGCCGGCCGGGGGTCGTCCTGGGCTGCCGCGTGAGCATCGTCGGTGGGCTCGGCTGGGACGGCGAGGGTCAGGAGGTCCACGGCTTCGACCGCGTAACCGAACTGCCCGGCATGGTGCGTCAGCGTCGTCACATCACCGGAAGCCCGGTGCCCGAACCGGAAATTCGCCCCGACCACGACGGCGGAAGCGTCCAGGCCGTCGGCAAGGACGGTTTTCACGAACTGGTCGGGGGTGAGAGCGGCGAATTCTGTCGTGAATTCCACGAGGTACACCCCGTCGACCTGCGCCTGTTCCAGAAGGGCAAGTCTCCGGGCGGTGGTTGCGAGCAACGGCGGTGCGGCCTGCGGACGGAGAACCCGCTCCGGAATCGGATCAAAGGTCACCGCGAGGAGTGCGCGCCCGGTCTCGTCGGCGTGTCGCCGGGCCGCAGCGAGGATCTTCTGGTGGCCGCGATGGACGCCGTCAAAGACGCCGATGCTCACCACAGGCCGCGGAAACGCGGCCCGGAGCCCGGCAAGCTCGGTCGCCGGCGATAGCCCCGTGCCGCGCCAGATGCGCACGATCTCACCTCCCAGCCTCGCGCGACCATCTTGGCATGGCCCGGAAGGTCTGCCGTACGCCGCCGCCCGCGCAGCCGCTGTTTCCGTCAGCCGGGTGGCTCGAAAACGGCCACCGGGACGACCAGGCCGTCACGTTCCGTGACCAGCGCGACCAGCGCGCCCTCCGGATCGAGGACGGCAACCGGCTGCGGGCCGCCGCTCGTGAGCTCGACCGCGGGATCCCCGAGTGCCGCGGCGGGAATCCGCCGCCCGTGCCGCAGCGCGTCGGCTGCCGGTCCGGCCACCTCACGGACGACGAACACCCGGCGGGCCGCGTCCGCGAGGCTGACCATGGACGGCGGGCCGGCCGGGGCGTCGAGCGTCCGGGCTTCGTCGATGGTGAACGCGCCGACCCGGGTGCGCCGCAGCGCTGCGAGGTGGCCGCCGACGCCGAGGAGCTCGCCGAGATCCCGGGCGAGCGAGCGGATGTACGTTCCGGCCGAGCAGGCGATTGTGACATCCAGGTCGAGAAAACCGTCGGTTCGTTGCGAGCCGCGCAGCTCGATCCGATCGACCCGGACCCGCCGGGCCGGCAGGACGACGTCCTCACCGGCCCTGGCCCGCGCGTACGCCCGGCGGCCGGCCACCTTAACGGCGCTGAACGCCGGCGGCCGCTGGTCGAACTCGCCGACGAAACGGGTGAGCGCCTCGCGGACCGCCGTCTCCGAGAGCCGCTCGACGCCGGCACGACGCACCGGCTCGCCGTCCGCGTCATCCGTCGAGGTCGTCATCCCCAAACGGATGATTGCGGCGTACTCCTTGTCACATCCGGACAGGTACCCGAGCAGCCGAGTCGCCTTGCCGACGCCCACGATCAGCACACCGGTCGCCATCGGATCCAGGGTTCCGGCGTGCCCGACGCGCCGTTGCCCGGTGAGCCGCCGGACCCGGGCGACGACGTCGTGCGAAGTGATCCCGGCCGGTTTGTCGACGACAAGCAGCCCGTCAGTTGCCGGCATCAGGTGGCAGGCTCGTCGTCGTCGGCGGCGGCCGCCCCGTCGAATCGGTACGGGTCGGGTTCACCGGCCGGCTGAGCGGATTTCGCACGCTCAGCGACTTCGCGGTCCGCCGCCCGGGCCCGGGCCAACAGCTCCTCGATCTGCCGAGCCTGCCGCGGGACCGTGTCCGGCACGAAGGTTAACGTCGGCGTGAACCGCACCTGCGTCTGCCGGCCCACCTCGGCCCGCAAGACGCCCTTGGCGCTCTCCAGTGCCGCCGCGGTCTCCGCAAGCGCGGTGTCGTCACCGAGCACGGTGTAAAAGACCGTCGCTTCCCGGAGGTCCGGCGTGACGCGGGCGTCCGTGATGGTGACGAAGCCGAGCCGGGGATCCTTGACCCGGCGTTCCAGTGTCTCGGCCACGACCACCTTGATCCGGTCAGCGAGTTTGCGGGCCCGTGCACGATCGTTCATTCGTCGTCCTCTTCCCCGACAAGGCGCTGATGCGCCGAGAGCAGTTCGACGTCCGGCCGATCGGCCACCCACCGTTCGCAGGCCTCGAGGACATGCCGGCAGTGCGCGGCATCCGCCGCGATGACCGCGACGCCGATGAGTGACCGACGGTGCAGATCGAGGTGACCGACCTCGGCGACGGCGACCTCGAAACGGCGGCGCACCTCGGCGAGGATCGGCCGGACCACTCCCCGCTTCTCCTTGAGCGAATGGACATCGCCCAGCCGCAGATCGAGGGTGAGAATCCCGGTGAACACGAAGGCTCCTCGCTAGCGCACCAACTGCCGCCCGGACCACCGCGGCGTCCAGCGGGAACGCAGGCTCAGCTCCGCGGCTTCTCCCGCATCTCGTACGTCTCGATCACATCGCCGACCCGGATGTCGTTGAACGAGCCCAGACCGACACCGCATTCGAACCCTTCCCGCACTTCGGTGACGTCGTCCTTGAACCGCCGCAACGAGGCGATCGACACGTCGTTGGCGACGACGACGCCGTCGCGCACCACGCGGGCCTTGGCGCCGCGGGTAATCGTCCCGGAGCGGACCAGGCATCCAGCAATGTTGCCGAATTTGCTCGACCGGAAGACTTCGCGAACCTCGGCGGTGCCGAGCTGCACCTCCTCGTACACCGGCTTGAGCAGGCCCTTGAGCGCGGCCTCCACGTCCTCGATCGCCTGGTAGATGACCGAGTAGTACCGGACGTCGACGCCCTCCCGCTCGGCGAGTTCGCGGGCTTTTCCTTCCGGGCGCACATTGAAGCCAATGATGATCGCGTCTGATGCGACGGCGAGCATGACGTTGTTCTCGGTGATCGCGCCGACGCCGCGGTCGATCACCCGAATCCGCGCCTCGTCACCAACGTCGATTTTGAGGAGCGCATCCTCCAACGCTTCCACGGAACCGGAGACGTCACCTTTGAGAATGAGCCGCAACTCGGCGACTTCCCCTTTCTCCATCCGCTCGAGGATGTCCTCGAGGGTGCGCCGACGGCGGCTGGCGGCAAGCTGGGCGTTGCGTTCCCGAGCGGCCCGTCGTTCCGCGATCTGCCGGGCGACACGATCTTCCGGTACGACGAGGAAGGTGTCACCGGCGTCGGGCACGCTGGTGAACCCGAGGACCTGCACAGGACGGGACGGTCCGGCCTCCTCGACCGGCTGGCCGAATTCGTCGAGCATGGCCCGGACCCGGCCGAACGCTTCACCGGCGACGATCGAATCGCCGACCCGCAGCGTGCCGCGCTGCACCAACACCGTGGCGACCGGACCGCGACCGCGGTCGAGGTGGGCTTCAATGGCGACCCCCTGGGCGGGCTGGTTCGGATTCGCCCGCAGGTCGAGGGCGGCGTCCGCGGTGAGGAGGATGGCTTCGAGCAGGTCGTCAATGCCCTGCCCGGTCAACGCGGACACGTCCACGAACATCGTGTCGCCGCCGTACTCCTCCGCCACCAGGCCGTACTCGGTGAGCTGGCCGCGGACTTTAACCGGGTCGGCACCCGGCTTGTCGATTTTGTTGACCGCAACGACGATGGGCACGTCGGCTGCCTTGGCGTGGTTCAGTGCTTCGACGGTCTGCGGCATGACGCCGTCATCCGCGGCGACGACCAGAACGGCAATGTCGGTCACCTGGGCACCCCGGGCACGCATCGCGGTGAATGCTTCGTGTCCCGGCGTGTCGATGAAGGTGATTTGCCGTGGGCCGTCGGCGGTCTGCGCGGTCACCTGGTATGCGCCGATGTGCTGAGTGATACCGCCGTGTTCGCGGGCCGCCACGTTGGTGTTGCGAATCGCGTCAAGCAGTTTCGTCTTCCCGTGGTCGACGTGACCCATGACCGTGACCACCGGGGGTCTCGGCACAAGCGCGGCCTCATCGCCCTGGTCGGTGCCGAGTTCGATGTCGAAACTCTCCAGAAGCTCGCGGTCTTCATCCTCCGGGCTGACGATCTGTACCTCGTATCCGAGCTCCGCGCCCAGCAACTGAAGGGTTTCCTCGTTGACGGACTGGGTTGCGGTGACCATCTCGCCAAGGTGGAACGCCACTTGCACGAGCGACGCGGGATTCGCGCCGATTTTGTCGGCAAAATCGGCAAGCGAGGCGCCGCGGGGCAGGCGGACGACCTGGCCGTTGCCCCGTGGAATTTGGATACCGCCGATGACCGGCGCCTGCAGGTTGTCGAATTCTTGACGCCGCTGCTTCTTGGACTTGTGGGGCCGGCTCGGTTTCGCTCCCGGGCCGCGGCCGAATGCACCGCCCGGGGCACCGCGACCCCGGCCGCCGACACCCGGCCGGCCGGCGCTTGGCGGCGCCGGCGCCCGGCCCAGACCACCGGGAAGCCGGATGGGTGCGCCTCGACCGGGAGCGGCACGGCCAGCCGCCGGTCGAGGAGGCATGGCACCCGGAGTCGGCCGTCCGGGAGCGCCCGGCCGCAGCGGCGGGCGGGGAATGCCCGGCGTGCCCGGCGTCCCGGTAGGCCGTTGGACCGGGCGAGGCGGCATCGGCCGGGGCATCGGGCTGGTGAACGGGTTGTTGCCCATGCGCGGCGGCCCGGACGGCGGTTTCGGCACCGCGGGCGCGGGGCGCGGCGGCTGCGGCAGTTTCACGGGACGCGGCGGCGTCGCGATCTTCTCCCCGCCGGCGTCGCTCGGCGCGCTCGTCGTCGCACCGGCGGGAGCAGCGGACGGCGGCGTGGTCACGGCCGGCGGTGCGGCGGCGTCCGCGGCGGGTTCGGTGGTTTTACCCGTGCTCTTGGCGGCCGATGGCTTGGCCGTCGGCTGCGCCGCGCTTCCGTTCCCAGCCGCCGGCTCCGGCGGCGGCGGAAACGCCTCGCGAAGCTTGCGCACGACGGGGGCTTCAATGGTCGACGATGCCGACCGGACGAACTCCCCAAGCTCGTGCAGCTTGGCGAGGAGCGTCTTGCTCTCAACGTTGAGCTCTTTCGCGAGCTCGTACACCCGAACCTTGGCCACGGAACTCCTGTCTCGGCCCGGGTGTTTCGGCTACCCCCGGGCCCTACCTATCGCTGGCTGTTCATCGCCTGGTACTCATTGAGCACTCATGGGCTTGCCGACCTGCTTCCTGGACGCGAGGCCTCGGGCACGTGACCCGCACTCCGCGGCCTCACTGGCAACCTGTCGTCGGACCGGACGGATCCGGCCCGTACTCCTCTCCCTCGAGGTAACGACGTACACCGCTGGTCTCGACCGGACCGGACACCCGAAGGGCCCGCGGCAAAGACCGGCGACGAAGCGCCTGCTCGAGGCAGGCCGGATCGGGGTGCAGGTATGCACCTCGGCCCGGCATGCGCCCGCGGGGATCCGGCACGACCCGGGCGGAACGCCCGTCGTCGTCCGCTCGCACCACGAGGCGGAGCAGGTCGGTTTTGGCGGCGCGCTGCCGACATCCGATGCAGGTGCGAATCGGAACACACCCGGAATGGACAGCTTCGACGCCACCGACCACGCTCGAGTCTACCGTCCCAACGTGCCGAGGTAGCCGATGGGCACGATCACGCCCCACCCCCGGTTCACGACGCGGCGGACGCAGCTCCCCCGACCCCGGACGACGACGCCGGGTGTTGTCCGTCGGCGTCCCCCGGCGAGAGTGCGGCTTCGGTGTCAGGGCGGATGTCGATGCGCCAGCCGGTGAGCCGGGCGGCGAGCCGCGCGTTCTGTCCTTCGCGACCGATGGCAAGGGACAGTTGGTAATCGGGGACGATCACCCGCGCGGACTTCGTCACCGGGTCCACGATCTCCACCGACGTCACCCGCGCCGGGGAGAGCGCGTTGGCGACGAACGTCGCCGGGTCGTCGGAGTAATCAATGATGTCAATCTTCTCGCCGTGCAGTTCGGCCATGACGGCGCGAACCCGTTGTCCCAGCGGACCAATGCAGGCGCCCTTGGCGTTGAGACCGGGAACCTTCGACCGGACGGCGATTTTCGTGCGGTGGCCCGCCTCACGCGCCAGCGCAACGATTTCCACGGAACCGTCGGCGATTTCCGGTACTTCGAGGGCGAAAAGCTTGCGCACGAGCCCGGGGTGGGTGCGGGACAGGGTGATCTGAGGGCCCCGGATTCCCTTGTGCACCGACAAGACATAGCAACGAATCCGCTCGCCGTGCACATAGCGCTCCCCGGGGACCTGCTCGGTCACCGGCAAAACGCCCTCGACTTTGCCGAGATTCACGTACACGTTGCGGGAATCGTGCTGCTGCTGAATGATGCCGCCGACGACGTCGCCTTCCCGCCCGGCGTATTCGCCGAAGGTCAGCTCGTGTTCGGCGTCCCGAAGCCGCTGCAGAATGACCTGCTTGGCGGTCATGGCCGCGATGCGGTTGAAATCCTGCGGGGTGTGGTCGAATTCGCGGATGACGTTCCCCTCGGCGTCGGTCTCCGCGGCGAGCACCGTCACTTCCCCGGTCTTGCGGTCGAGAACCACCCGTGCGCGCGGGTAAGCGCCTTCGGTCCGCTGGTAGGCGGTGAGCAGCGCCGTCTCAATCGCCTGGACGAGCAGGTCGAAGGAGATGTCCTTCTCCCGTTCCAGGCTGCGCAGCGCCGCCATGTCGATGTTCACGGATGCTCCTCGAACTCCACCTCGATCTGTCCCGGGCGCACCTCGGCGATGGCGACCGTCCGCTCCTCATACTGCCGGACGCATGCGCCGTCGTCGGTGTACTGCCACTCGATGCCGAGCCGCACCTGGTCGCCGGTCACGTCTTGTACGCGCGCGACGACCGGGCCGAGATCCGGCAGCTGCACCCGGACGAGCCGGCCGATCGCGCGCCGCCAGTGCCGCGGCTCGACGAGCGGACGGTCAATGCCCGGCGAGCTCACCTCCAGGGTGTAGCTGCGCGGCCCGATGATGGCGTCGGCTTCGGCGTCGTTGTCGAGAAAATGCGAGATCGCTTGGCTGGCCGCGGCAATCTCGTCGAGCTGCACACCGCCGTCCTTGTCGACGACGATCCGGAGATGAGCCGACGTGCGGTGATCGAGCAGTGTGACGCCCTCCAGGTCGAGACCCTGGCCGGCGACGACCGGGGCTAGCAACTCGGCCAGTCGTTGAGCACCCGTGCTGGTCGGCATTCCGATCCCGATCTCCTTCTGTCGGCGCGCAGACGACCCGTGGACCGGCCCGACACTCGTCCGGGACGTCTGATCGCGAGGTCTGGGGCAAGCGTAGCCGGATCGGCCGGGTCCTGGGTACCGTATCCACACCACGTGACGGGCGCACCGGCAGCACCCGGAAGCACGAGCCGGCGTGTCCCGCCCGTATCAGGGGTGATGCGAACCGGCCACGCGCAGCGCGCGGCTCACGCACCGGCCGCCAGAGTGCGCAGCTCGGCGACCGCGTCGGTGAGTGCCAGTTCACGGCGCTCGCCGCTCCCGCGGTCGCGCACCTCCACGACCCCGCGCGCCGCCCCGCGCCCGACAACGGCGATGCTCGGAATCCCGATGAGCTCGGCGTCAGCGAACTTCACACCCGCCGACGCGTCGACGCGGTCGTCCAGCAGCACGTCCAGGCCGGCGGTGTCCAGCGCAGCCGCGAATTCCTCGGCGAGCTTCTCCTGCTCGCCCTTCCCGGCGATGACGACATGGACGTCGGCGGGGCTCACCGACCGCGGCCAGATGAGACCGGCGTCGTCGTGGCACTGCTCAGCGATCGCCGCGACCGCCCGGGACACTCCGATGCCGTAGGAGCCCATGGTGATGCGGATGGGCCTGCCGTCCGGACCGAGGGCATCGAGCTCGAAGGCATCGGTGTATTTCCGGCCGAGCTGAAAAATGTGGCCGATTTCGATTCCCTGCGCCAGGGCGAGCCGGCCGCCGCACCGGCCGCATGGATCGCCGTCGCGGATCGTCGCCGCTCCGATCTCGCCGTCCGGCTCGAAATCCCGGCCCCGGACGACGTTGGCCATGTGCTTGTCCGGCTCGTTCGCCCCGGTGACCCAGGCGCTGCCGGGGACGACCAGCGGGTCGACCAGATACCGGACCCCGATCCGCCGCAGAATCTGCGGGCCGATGTAGCCGCGGACCAATTCGGGACGTCGCGCGAGATCCTCCGCCGTGGCCGGCTCGACTTGGATCGGGTCGAGTTGCCCGGCCAGGCGCTTAAGATCGACGTCGCGGTCGCCGGGGACGCCGACGACGAGCAGTTCCCAGTCGTCCGCACCCGGCGCCTTCGTCTTGAGGACGACATTTTTCAACGTGTCAGCGGCGGTGAAACGGCGTCCGAGGTCAAGGCTGTTCAGCCGGTCGACGAGCGCGTCAATGGTCGGGGTGTCCGGCGTGTCGAGCACCTGGGGCGGCGGCTGGCCGGTGGGGTCGAGCCGGTCGGGGACGCCGATCTCGACTGCTTCGGTGTTCGCCGCATAGTCACAGTTCCGGCAGTACACGAAGGCGTCTTCGCCAACCTCGGTCACCGCGAGAAATTCCTCCGAGGCGGAACCCCCCATCGCACCGGAGACCGCTGAAACGATCCGGTAGCGCAGACCGAGCCGGTCGAAAATGCGCCGGTACGCCTCGCGGTGGGCGGTGTACGAAGCGGCGAGCCCCGCGTCGTCGAGGTCGAAGGAGTAGCTGTCCTTCATGACGAATTCACGGCCGCGGAGGATACCGGCGCGTGGTCTCGCCTCGTCGCGGTACTTGGTCTGGATTTGAAAGAGAATAACGGGATAGTCCTTGTACGACGAGTACTCGCCCTTGACCAGCAGCGTGAAGAGCTCCTCATGGGTCGGCCCGAGGAGATAATCCGCGCCTTTGCGGTCCTTGAGACGGAAGAGCGTGTCGCCGTACTCATTCCACCGACCGCTGGCCTCGTAAATTTCCCGGGGGATGAGCGCGGGGAAATGCACCTCCTGCCCGCCGATATGCAGCATTTCCTGCCGCACGATTTCCTCAATCTTGCGGAGAACGGCGTAACCGAGCGGCAGCCAGGAGTAGATGCCCGGCGCGACCCGCCGGATGTACCCGGCGCGCACGAGAAGCCGATGGCTCGGCACTTCCGCGTCGGCTGGATCCTCACGCAGCGTGCGCACGAACAGCTTCGACATCCGCTGAATCACCGGCACTCCTCGCAGACCAGACGATCGGCATGCTTGCGGTCAACGGCAGTGAGCATATCGTCGGCCCGGGTTTCCAGCCGCCGGGGTCCGGTCAGATGCCCGGCGGGCAACTCGCCAGCACCCGCGCCATCGCGTCGTGCTCGGCCTGAGTCACCCAGAGGCCATATTTGGCTTTGACCCGAATTTGCCGTGCGACGTAGGCACAGCGAAACGCCTTGTTCGGCGGGAGCCAGGATGCGGCGTCCGCATCGCCTTTCTGCTCGTTGGTCGGTCCGTCGACGGCGACAAGCTCGAGGGGATCGTTGGCGAAGAGTTCGCGTTTGGCCGCCGACCACTGTTGCGCACCGGTCTGCCACGCATCGCCGAGCGCGACGATGTGGTCGATTTGAACGGCGAGGGACGTCGTCTCGCCGCGGACGAAATGAATCGTCTTTCCGGTGTACGGGTCGTGGAGCACTCCGCTCGCGATCCGGCAGTGCGAGCCCGGCACGTAGGTGATATCGATGAGATCGCGGCGCAAAATGTCGTCCCTCGTGTCGCAGCCGTTGTGGTCGACGTCCGCCCATGCGGGGCCGAATTTCTCCCGGCTGTAACCGGTCATCGGCGCGCGGCCCTTTATCGGCAGGGTGGCGAGCAGGGCCGCCGCGCTGCCCGGCGGAACGCTGGACGGCAACGCGGTGGGAGCGGAGCTCGACTCCGTCGCGGCCGGCGACGGCGACGGCGATGGAGTGGCCGACGCCGACCAACCTGCCGCGGATGAAGCCGAGGAGCCTGGTGGGAACGCCGATGACGACGACGGCACCGCACTGGGCGACGGCGCACTCCGTGGCACCACTGACGAGGTACAGCCGCCGACGATGGCGGCCGCGACCAGCACCACGGCCGCACGCAGCACACGTGTCACCCGAGCCATTGACAAGCCTCCGTCACCGCCGTACCGCCTCCCCGGCGCACACTCCAGCCGCCGTACCATCCCGGCACCCGTGCCAGCCGCCGCACCTTGCCGCGGCGCCAGGCTCCGTGCCATCTGGGTCGCACGGTGAGAATTCTTCAGAACGGCACTGACATTTTCCGCAGAACAGCTTCCTCAGAACAGCACGGACATGAAAGTGCCGATTTCGGCGAACCCCACCTTTTTGTACGCCGCGCGCGCGGGCAGGTTGTAGTCGTTGACGTACAGGCTGACCACCGGGGCGATGTGCCGGCGGGCGAGGACGACGACGGCCGCCATGCCGCCGTTCGACAAGCCGCGGCCGCGCAGCTCCGGGTCCACCCAGACGCCTTGCACTTGACACACCTCGGAGGTCGCCGCGCCCACCTCAGCCTTGAAGATCACCCGCCCGTTCTCGATGCGGGCGAAGGCGCGGCCTTGACTCACGAGTTCGGCGACCCGGGCTCGATAGAGTGCCCCGCCGTCCGTGCCGATGGGCGAGACGCCGACCTCCTCGGTGAACATCGCAACACACGCGGGGAAGAGGACGTCGATTTCGTCCGGTCGTACCCGGCGTACCAGCGGATCCGGCGGAACGCGCGGCGGTCCGCTGATCGCCATCAACGGCTGGTTGGGCCGCACGTCGCGCGCCGGACCCCAGTCCGGTTCAAGAAATGACCAGAGAGCCGCCACCTGGTCCGCCGGTCCGACGATGGAGGAACACCGCCGGCCTTGCCGCCGGGCTTTCTCGGCGAACGCCTGACACGCCTCAAGATCGGCGCCGACCGGTACGAGGTTCGCGCCGGAATAACAGAGCGCCGCCACCTGACCATCGCGGACAAAACCCCAGATCTCCGCGCCCAGCCGCCACGGATCAACGCCGCATGCCGCGATGCGCGCTGCTACGAAAACATTGGCAACCGGATCGCGGTCGAGGATCTCCTGTACGGCGGATCGGTCGCGGTCGTCGAGCACCCGGACCGGTACGCTCCGCAGCATCGCCCCTCCCGGATGCCGGCCGTCCGGCGGCGCGTCCAGTGACCGTGCCCGGTCCGGCTACTGGACGGTGACGATCGGCGCGCCGACCGCCTGGTCGTCGCCGAAAGCCCCGCTGGCTTGCATCTCTTCGGCAAGCCGCATCGCCTCTTCCAGCAAGGTCTCGACGATCTGCGACTCCGGGACGGTCTTGATGACCTCACCGCGGACGAAAATCTGGCCCTTGCCGTTTCCGGACGCGACACCGAGATCCGCCTCACGCGCTTCACCAGGGCCGTTCACCACGCACCCCATCACCGCAACGCGCAGCGGGAACGGAAATCCTTGCAACCCCGCCTGTACTTCCTCAGCCAGCTTGTACACGTCAACCTGGGCGCGGCCGCAGGACGGGCAGGAGACGATGTCGAGCTTGCGTGGACGCAGCCCGAGGGATTCGAGAATCCCGATGCCGACTTTGACTTCCTCCACCGGCGGCGCCGAGAGCGAGACGCGAATGGTGTCACCAATGCCTTCGGAGAGCAGGATCCCGAAGGCGACGGCGGACTTGATGGTGCCCTGCAGGAGGGGACCAGCCTCGGTGACGCCGAGGTGCAGCGGATAGTCGGTCTGGGCCGCCAACAGCCGGTATGCCTGCACCATCACCATCGGGTCGTGGTGCTTCACGGAAATCTTGATGTCGTGGAAGTCGTGCTCCTCAAAGAGACTTGCTTCCCAGAGCGCCGACTCCACGAGGGCTTCGGCGGTCGGCTTTCCGTATTTCTGCAGAATCCGCGGATCGAGCGAGCCCGCGTTGACGCCGATGCGGATCGGCGTCCCGTGGTCCTTGGCCGCTTGCGCAATTTCTTTGACCTTGTCGTCGAATTTCTTGATGTTCCCGGGATTGACCCGGACCCCGGCGCAACCGGCCTCGATCGCGGCGAACACGTACTTCGGCTGGAAGTGAATGTCGGCGATGACCGGAATCGGGGATTTCTTCGCGATGATCGGCAGCGCGTCGGCGTCGTCCTGACTGGGACAGGCGACCCGGACGATGTCGCACCCCGCCGCGGTGAGCTCGGCGATCTGCTGCAGGGTGGCATTGACGTCGGCGGTCAGTGTCGTGGTCATCGACTGCACGGAGATCGGCGCCCCGCCTCCGACCAGTACGCCGCCCACATTGATCTGACGGGATTTCCGGCGCGGCGCCAGCGGACTCTTCGCCGGCACCTCAGGTACGCCGAGATTGATGGTCGTCACGGCCGCTCCTCGTCTCGCGCCACTACATACGTCTTCATTCTCACTGGAACGGGTTCGCCACCGGGTTGACGAGATCCGCGTACAGCAGGATCAGCGACATACCCACGATCAAGGCTAACGCGGTGTATGTGATCGGCATGAGCTTGGTCAGGTCCACCGGCCCGCCGGCGGGTCGCCCGCGCAGACGGCGGATCGCGTCGCGGGCCTTCTCGTAGCCGAGGATCGCCACGTGACCGCCGTCCAGCGGCAGGAGCGGCAGCAGGTTGAAGATGCCGACAAAGATGTTCACCGACGCGACCACCGTGAGGAGGACGGCAATGCCGTTTCCCGCCCCCTCGGCGGCGAAGGCTTCGCCGGTGAGTTGAGCGACGCCGACCACGCTGGTGACCTGGCCTCCTCCGGAGTTGATGCTCCGCTGGGCGTTCGGATTCGTGAGCAGGACGGCCAGCTGATGCGGCACCGTCCCAAGGGCACGGAACGAATCGACCACCGCAGTGCCGAACATCCGGCCGGCGGAGGTCAGCGCGCCGACCGGTCCCTGGCGGGTGAAGTCGTTGACGGGCACGAACCCGATGTGCGGCAAGCCGTCACTGCCGATGACCGGCTGAAAGGTGAGCGTGAGGATACGGTCGCCGCGCTTGACCGTGTAGGTGATGGGCCCGTGGGTCGATCGGGTCAGTGCGACGAGGCCGTCGGCGCCGCCGGTGACCTGGTGTGCGGACGCCGGGTTGGACGGGTTCCGGAGGACGGCCGGGGTGTCTTTGACGCTGCGGCCGTTGACCGCGAGGATGACGTCACCGACCTGCAGTCTCCCCGCCGCAGGTGCCGGGGCGGCGCCCGGCGGGCATTGCCCGGCGTCGTTGGGAATTGCGCAGGAGTACACCTTTGCGACCTGGGCGTACCCGGTGGGTTTCGTCGGCCACGCAAGGGCGAAGACGAAGAGCAGCACGAGTCCGATCACGAAATGCACCGCCGAACCGGCGACCAGCACCACCAGGCGCTGCGGCCCGGGTTGGTTGATGAAGGCCCACGGCCGGTCCGCCGGGTCGATGTGTTCCAGCGGCGTCATGCCGACGATTTTGACGAAACCCCCGGCCGGAATTGCTTTGATTCCGTATTCGGTCTCGCCCTTCTTGCGTGACCAGAGGGTCGGCCCGAAACCGACGAAGAATTGGGTGGCTTTCATGCCGAACAGCCGAGCGAACGCGAAGTGCCCCGCCTCGTGCAGCAGGACGGAAATCAGCAAAGCGACGACGAAGGCAATGATGCCGAGCACCATCATCGGCAGCCCCCGATGAGTTCGTCGGCGAGCCGCCGCGCTTCGCGTTCGGCGTCCAACACGTCGGAAACGGAGCGGACCGGGACCGGCGGCGCGGCGAGGAATTTCTCCGTCACCGCTGCGACGACGTCCATGATGCCGAGAAAGTCGAGGCGTCCAGCCAGAAAAGCCGCGACCGCTTCTTCGTTTGCCGCGTTGAACGCGGCCGGCGCGACGCCGCCCGCGGCGCCGACCTGCCGGGCGATGTCGATGGCCGGGAAGGTTTCGCCGTCCACTGGTTCGAACGTCCATGCCGTTGCCTGCCGCCAATCGCAGCTTGGGATGACCGCAGGGAGCCGGTACGGCCAGGCGAGCGCCAACGCGATCGGCAGCCGCATATTCGGCGGTGAGCAGTGCGCCACGGTCGAGCCGTCAATGAATTCCACCATGGAATGGACGACGGACTGGGGATGAATAACGACGTCAATGGCGTCCAAGGAAATGTCGAACAGCAAATGCGCCTCGATCACCTCGAGCGCCTTGTTCACCAGCGTCGCGGAATTGATGGTGATGACCGGCCCCATCCGCCAGGTGGGATGGGCGAGTGCCTGTTCGGCGGTGACTCCGACAAGATCGGCTCGACGGCGGCCGCGGAACGGCCCCCCGCTCGCAGTGAGAATGAGCCGTCGTACTTCGTCGGCACGTCCCGCGCGCAAACACTGGGCGAGGGCGGAGTGCTCGGAATCGACCGGAACGATCTGTCCAGGTTCGGCAATCGCTTTCACCAACGGTCCGCCGGCGATCAGCGATTCCTTGTTGGCAAGCGCGAGGGTCCGCCCGGCGCGCAGCGCCGCCACCGTCGGAGCAAGGCCGATTGAGCCGGTGATCCCGTTGAGGACGACGCCGTCGCGTGGTTCGGCGACGGGCAGCGGCCATGCCGCCACTTCGGCGGCAGCCTCCGGCCCGCTGACGATCTTTGGGTGTGGTGCCGCGCAACCACGCTCGGCCGCTGCGGCGGCCAGGGCATGCTCGACCTCCGCGGGTGTCGCCCCGGTGACTCCGATCACCTCGACGCCGAATTCCACCGCCTGCCGGGTCAGAAGATCAAGCCGGCTGCCGCTCGCGGCGAGCCCCACCACCCGAAACAGGTCGGGATGGTTGCGGACGACGTCCAGCGCCTGGGTTCCGATCGATCCAGTGGAGCCGAGGATCACCAGTGGGCGGACCGGGAGCCTGCCGGCGCGCATCGGCGATGACGGCTGAGGGGCCAGCGGGGACGAGCTCACCTGGTCATTCTCCCCGATGACCCGGCACCTCGTCTTCGATCACCCCGGTGGGCCGATCCTCGGTGTGGTGGCGACAGTGGGCCCGGTGGGGTCGACAGGGGCGGTCGGGAGGGCGCGGCAGGCGCGGCGGTCGGCCGGCGCCGCGGTCGGCCGGCGGCGATGGCCGGCGCGGCAGGACGCGCGGCTGCGGCGATGGCCGGCGCGGCAGGACGCGCGGCTGCGGTGCCGGTCAGTCCGGCAACGCGCGCCGCGTCGGTCGCATCGGCCGCTACGACGGCGGACACGACCCGTCACGCGGTGCATCACCGGAAAAGCGGTCTGCGCTGCGACCACGTCCAGCCCAATGAACAAGATGGTGTTGGACACCGGCAGCTCGGCATCCTCGGAATTGCCCGCCGCACGGCGGGGATACTGTTCTCAGAACGGTGGACGTCGTCCCTTTTCCTTTTATCGGCAGCAGCTTCCGCTGTAGCTGTAGGAACGTTAATCCTGCGCGACGGGTTAGGCTCTGACGATTGTCCGGGCACGCGGTCAGGTCCCTGTCGGCCCGCCCTCCGAAACATCGGCACGCCGGGTTGTATCAGCATGGCGGAGCCGCCAGCGCCGGCGCAGTCGCAGCCAGGTGCGCACAGCGGCAATTTCCACGGTTACCCAAATAGTCTGGTCCAGGGGCCACAATGTCGCGACGAGAACGACGAGGACCAGACCGCCGGAAATCACTCCGACGATCAGCCGTACAGCCTCTGCCGCCAGAGGTAATCCGATGATCCACTTTCGATAGGGCGCGATGTCCGCCCATGCGTCGCCGCGGAAAAGTTCGCTTGAGACCAAACGACAAGGGCAACTGCGTAACCGGTTACGGCGACAAGCCCGACGGCAAGCGGTGAGCGGAGCGGGTCGCGATAGAGCGTCACGTTGATCACAAAGACCACGGTATAAAAGAGCCACAAGAGTACGAGAACACGCTTCACCACTTTGGGTGGATCACATTGGCGAATCACAGCCAGCCCTCCAGCCTTAAGCACGCCCACCGCGCGCACGGCGGTCGATCACCGTGAAAACGGCGAGCGTCAGAACCATTGCCGCTGTAAGGACAGCTCCTTGCCACGCCACGCTCCTGATAACCGAGAACGTGTCGAAATCAACGAGCGCATTGCCGAAGACAGCGAGAACAGCCAGCCTTCGATACGTCGGAGACCATTCGCGAAAACGACGGCGTGTCGCAGCGAGAATGTAGATGTTACCGAGTACGACGGGGGTGATCACAGCATGACCCGTGATACTGTACATCGCCGGAAAGGCGGTCTGCGTTGTGACGACGTTCACTCCATTGAGCACGATGGTGTCGGTTACCAGCAGCTCGGCGCTCTCGGAGTTGCCCGCCGCAGGGAGCCGGCTCTCCGCGTCTTCCTCGGTATCTGGTTCTCGCGGCGTCCGACGGGAGTCCCGCCACCGGCGAATTTCCGAGATCGCACCATACCCCGCGAGAACGCTGAGCGTCACGACTGTAGGAACGAAAACCGTATAGAGCAGGAGACTCCGGTTTGTTTCGCGAGCATGGATGTACATTCCGACACCGAGGACCTTTACGAAAACAAGCGTGGCGATGACGTAACGAGAACGCCTGACCGTGCGCCAGAATCGCCCCCAGAGCCGCCAGTAGAATTTCGCCTCTACGTACGACGTCGCCGTGCTAACTACGGAAAACAACACAAGCACACCCTCGCGGGAGAGCGAGAAGCGATAATCGCGCACGGGCGTCACCGCGGCGTAGCCGATCCAGCTAAGCGCCCATAACAGGCACAAACCAGCGGCAATCCCCGTCGAGCCAGTCGGGCGATGGTGAGGGCGCCACCTCGGTAGGTACACCTTGTCACGCAGGTTTGCTGAGGCGGCACTCCGTCCGCATCCACTCCGTTGACGCCAGCCCACGATTGAGCTCCGCGAGGTGACCGAACTGCAAGCGATTTATTCGTGGATTCTTTTCCGCCGCTCCCTGATCGTGTGTACGAGGAGAGTCACGGTATATCCGGCAAGGATCGAGCCAACAATCCCAGGGAGGTAGTCACGACTAGCCACCGCACTCGACGCGCTGACCATGGCAAATAGGCCACCGATGAGCAGTGCGACCCGGTCACGCAGCGCCGCTGCGACGACTCGATACCGATCAGGTTGGAGCCGATACCTCAGCCAGAGGTTGTGCACTATCAGAATCGTTATCAGGATAGCGTTAAATATCAGAACGGTGGACGTCGTCAAGTGCACTTCTCCTTTCATCGGCAGTAGCTTCCGCTGTAGATGTAGGAACGTTAATCCTGCGCGACGGGTTAGGCGCTGACGATCGTCTGGGCATAGTTACTTATTATTCCGCCGCACGCATGCCTTTGTAGCGACCATGCGCATCAAGCTCATGCCTATGTTTGCGCCAGCGAAGCCACGCCCGAGCAAGACGCATAACGAGGATCATCCAGAATACTAGTTCGAATGGCGCGAGCGCTACATAAATTGCCGCGTAAGTGAGACTATCAAAGTCGTTAACAGCTACACCTATGACCACTCGTGCAATCTCAAGCGCCACTAGAGTGCGAATGATGCGTCTTCGATATGGTTCGATAATAGCCCAGCTTGGGCCGCGATAAAAATCGTTAGAAGCGAGAATTGAAAAAAGAATCGTGTACCCAATCGAGAAACCGAGAATACCCAGAATCGGGACAGAGCGATGCGCTCGCAAGTGGCCCGCTAGGACAAACACCCCCGCTATAAAGCTCAACAAGATAGTCACGTATCCGACAATTTTTTGCCACCGATGCAATGACAGGTTGGGGGTCATGTCGCCTCCCTACATATACATGGTAACCGGAACAATGCCTTGAAGCACCTGCACGCTCACGTGCAGTAACGGCCGCTATAGACCTCCGGTGTTATGAACGGTGGTGCTGGCGGGCCGCTGAACAAACGCGGCGCTGACAAGCCAAACTTAATTGCTAGACACTTTCCTAGCCACTGAGCAGCGGCGGCATAAACGGTCACCGTCGAGGACAAATCCCCTATCGCTTCGGTAGGCGGAAGTATTGCGAGAAGATATTGATAATAACCATAGCTCAGGCCGTACGCGGCGATGAATGCGGTTTCTTCTTTGTTGAAGTAGATGGTGCCGGTGATGATGCCCCAGGTGATTTTGGGGTCGGCGGTGATGGGGTAGGTGGCGGTGGTTGGTGGGGTGATGGTCTGGGTGAGGCTGGTGGGGGTGATGGTGTAGGTGGTGGGGATGGGGTTACCGGCCGCGTCGTGTGCCCACGGTGCGGCGATGAAGGCGACGGGCTGGTGGTGGGAGTCAAGGACGAGTGCACCGCCGTCGGCGGTTGGTGCAAGCGTCTCCCCAGGCGTGGTGATCGTGAAGGTCACGCTGGTCGGAGCTGTGGAGTCTTCCAGGATGATCAGGTCTTGTTCGCCGTGGGGAATGCGCTGCCGGGCCAGGTCCAGATGCGGCAGCGCGTCGGGGGTGACAGTCAGCGTGGTGTCCACGGTGACCGGAACAGCGTTACTGCCCTGCACGACCAGCGACGGTGCACTCCGCGGTGGTGTATCAACATCAGCCGGATTGATCGAACGGTGCAACGGTCCGAGCTCATCGGCCACCCGGTGCGCGTGCGCTACACGCCCAGGGTCCGAGCCGGGTTGCGCCGCAAACGCGGTCCCCTCAAACCCAACACACACACAGCGGTCACGGTGCCCACCAGGGCGAGTCTGCCACGCATCGACATCCCTTCCATCTCCAACACGCATGGGAACGTTCCCATGCGATCACAAGCGATCCCGATAATAGAAAACCGCACACGCCAGTGTCAAGACAGCCAGCAGGCGACCGATCCGTCCCCAGGACGAGGTCAAGCGCGTCATCGAGAAAGTGTCAAGACGGCCGACGGGTGACCGATCCGCCCCCCGTCAGCGCACCAGCCTGCCGCCATCGGCAGGCAATTGGCCTCCACCATGCGCAAAAGTGAGCGTCAGATTCCCCTTGCGGCCGACGAGACGGTCAATACGCCGTTGCGCATCGACTCGGAAGCGACTGCGGATATCACGCCGTCAACGGAGCTGGTGATTCTCCGCTATGCGGGACTGCTCCTCCCCCGACGTTCTGTCAGACAGCGCGGCGAGCGGCTCGCCTCCCATTGGCGGTTCACCGGCCGCCAGTACGGCTATTGGTGCTTCGCGAAATGCGTGGCGTTGCCACCACCGCTCCAGCGGAGCAGGAGCCCACCAGTTGACCCGGCCGAGAAGGCGCATGACAGCAGGAACAAGCAGTGCGCGCACCACGGTGGCGTCAACGGCGATGGCCAGCGCCATTCCAACACCGAGCAATTTGAGGGTGGTGATCCGAGAGGTCGCGAATAGGCCGATGACGACGATGAGGAGCAGGGCCGCCGACGTGATGATGCGGCCGCTGCGCTGGAGCCCGACCGCCACCGCGGCGGCATTCCGCTCACCCGGATTGACGTTGTCCGCAGTCACGTCCCACTCCTCGCGAATGCGGCTGAGCAGGAAGACCTCGTAGTCCATGGATAATCCGAAGACCACCGCGAGAAGCAGGATCGGGTCGGTGGCGTCAAGGTAACCGAGCGGGCTGAAGTCCAACAGGCGCGCAAGATGCCCGTCTTGGAAAATCCAGGTAATCGCCCCGAAGGACGCCGCAATGGAAATCGTATTCATGACGATGGCTTTCAACGGCAGAACAACCGACCCGAAGGCGAGGAAGAGCAGGAAAGCCATCGCCACGGCGATCACGGTGAGCATCCATGGCAACACGTGGCCGATGCTGTGCAGCTGATCGACGAGGAATGCTGTCAAGCCGCCGACGAGCACCCGGCTCCCCGCAGGCGGCTGGACCGCGCGAACCTCGGCGAGGGTGTGCCGAGCGGCGGACGAGATCGGATCCCCGTGGTAATCGACCTCGATCAGAGCGTTGTGCCCGCGGACCGCAGCGACATGCGCACCCGTCGTCCCCGGAACCTGGGCCAGCCTGTCGGCGTAGGCAAGCAAACTTTGCTGGTCCGGGAAGTTCTCGACGACGACGTCCATGGGTGTCGTTTCGTTGCCGGGAAAATCCCGCGCCAATGCGTCGCTGGTCACGCGGCCAGGCGCGTTGGCGGGCAGGACCTTCGCGGTGTACCCGCCGAATGTGACGTTCCGGAACGGCAACGCCATCACGGCGAGCACGACGACAATGGGAATTGCGTAGATCAACGGGCGGCGCATCACAGAACGGGCGAGCCGGTACCAGAAACCGCCCGACGACGGCACCGGCGTCGCGGACGCACTCTGCCGCGCAGCAAGCCGCCGCGCTCTGTGGTGCGGACCGAACCACGGCACGTGGAGCGCATCCACCCGGCGGCCCAGGACGGCAAGAATAGCGGGGAGAATAGTCAACGCGGCAAGAACATCCAACAGCACGACCGCGACTCCGCCGTACCCCATGGACCGGAGAAAATCCTCCGGAAATAAGACCAGTGAGGCGGTCGACACGGCAACGGTCACGCCGGAGAACGCAACGGTACGTCCTGCGGTCGCCAATGTCCGGCGCAGCGCCGTCTCGACGTCCGCGGTCCGGCTCATTTCTTCGCGGAACCGACTCACAACGAAGAGCGCGTAATCGATCGCGAGGCCAAGGCCCAGCATCGTCACGAGATTTTGCGCAAAAATCGAGACGTGCGTGACAATCGTCAGGAATCGCAGGATGGCGAATGCCCCGACGATTCCACAGATTCCGACGATGACCGGTAAGGCTGCGGAAACGACGCTCCCGAAGATGATGAGCAGGAGGATCAGCGTCGTCGGCAGAGACAAAGCCTCCGCGCGCTTGAGATCCCGGCTGACCTGCCCACTTATTTCTTTGTTCAGCGGCTGCGCTCCAGCATAACCGACGGAAATGCCACGGGTCTGCAGCTCGGCCAACCGCTGCTTGACCACCTGGAGCGCGCTCGCTTTCTGCGCATCGGTCGTGCCGGCCAATTCCAATGTCACGTAAGTGGAACGACCATCGGTGGAGATGAGCCGACGCTGGCCGGTGTTCCAATAACTGAGGTAGGACGGAACAACACTCTTCGGCAGATCGTGAAGCGCTCCCACGATGGCGGCGGCATTCGCCGGGCTCGTGATCGGTTCACGGCTCGTGAAGAGCACAGTCGCGTCGGACGACGGCAGATGCAGGACGTCGGTAATGGCATTCGCTGCCTGCACGGACTCGCTATGGGGGTCGTAATAGCCCCCACTTGACAAACGCTTGGTGACGTCGCTGCCCCAGAGCGCGGCCAACGCCAGGAGCACGATACCGATAATGATCACCAGACGGCGGCGGTGATACATCGCCCTGCCGAGGCGGTCGAACATGGCCGATAAGTTAGTGGTCACTCACTAGTTTGTCAAGATGAGCGAACTCACAGATCACGCGATCTGCACGAGTTCCCCGCGGTGGGCATGCAGACCCGACGGCCGGGGTCAACGCGGACCATAGCGCCCGGCGGCCAGAGTCAGCGCGGATCGCAGACCCGACAGCCAGGGTCAACGCGGGCACGCGGTACCGCCTACCGCGCAGGCAATACCGCCTACCGCGGGCTCGAAACAGCGCCGACCGGACGGACCAACCCAGCAGCGAGTGTGGTCACTCGGCCGATGCGCTCCACCTCGACCCGATGGAACGCTGGTGTGCTCCCCCGCCCGCACACCAGCGCCGCTTCGAACGGGTCCAGCGGGACAGCGACCAGCTGCGCGCCGTCCTGTTCGAACGCGGTGGCCCGCACCACCCGCACGTGTGGAACGACGACGTCGTCCAGCGCGGTTCCACTCCAGTACGCGACCTCCGGCGCGCCGCCGGCATAGGAAATCCGCGCGGCCCAATCGGCGCCGAACGCCGGAACGGCCATGTCAACGAGGGTGTCCAGTCCGCGCGCGCCTGTGCCGAGCACGTGGGTGAGCAGATCGAGGTCGGGGAAAGCGCCCGGCACCTGCTGGGACGGCCGGGTTCCGAGGACCCGCACGCCCCGGATTTCCGTCAACCGGTCGACCAGATCACCGGTCTGGGTGTGCGGCCAGACAACGTAGATGTCATCAACCGCACGATCCGCCACCCGCTCAAGAACGGCGATGCTCTTGATATCAGCACCGGCGTCTGCGAGGACGGCGGTCACGCGGGCGAGAATTCCCGGACGATCCGGCACGCTCAGCCTCAGGTGGGTCAACATCTCCGCCTCCGCTCGATGGTGAATAAGCGCCGATGCATGCAGTCTGGGTGGCAGACGTTTCCGGAACGTGACGGTGCAGTGACATCTCATCGCATCCGGAGCAGGCGGGCAAGAGTCCAACGTCCCGAGAGGGTGCCTGGACGGTCACCGCCGTCCGCCGGCTCACGGCGTACGCGCACTGACCGCGCGAAGCACCTCGTCACACAGCTCATGGGTCCGCAGCGCGTCGCCGGCATCCAGGCGATATCCCGCGCGGACGGCGTCCACGAAGAAATCACACATAGCGACAAAGCCGCGGCGCTCCTCGACGGGTGTCCATTCGTCCAGCCGCCGAATTTCCCGACGCCCTTCGCGATCCTCGATGACCTCGGTCAGATCACGGACGCTGGTCTTGACACCCGGACCGTGGATCTCAAGCACCTCCTCGGTCGCGCCGCCATCCCGATTCATCACACCGACCGCCACCCGGCCTGGTCCGGCCAGCACCACGGAGACAAGCGCGAGATCCCCGGCGATGCGCACCGAATGGACGTCGACCAGCCGCGCCTCGTCGATGAGAAACCGCAGCGTGTCAATGACGTGAATAAAGTCGTCGAAGATGACCCGGCGCGCGTCGTCCGGAAATCCGACCCGGTGTTTTTGCATGACGGCACAGGAGAACTCCTCGTCGGCAAGCGCGCGGTACGCTGGCGCGAACCGGCGGTTGAAACCAACGAAGAGCGACGTGCGCTGCCGCCTTGCCAGCTCGACCAGATCCCTCGCATCATCCACGTCAGCGGCCAGCGGTTTATCGACATAGACCGGAATTCCGGCCTCCAGCACGGCCCGGACCACATCGACGTGCGCGCCGGTCGCCGCATGGACGAAGACGGCGTCGAGACCCTCGGCAAGCATCGCCGACAATTCGGTGTAGCCGTGCGCGATGCGGTACGCCGCGCAGACGTCGTCCAGAACAGCCTGATTGCGGGTGCAGACCCGCAGGTCAAGGTCTGGACGGGTTCCCAGGACGGGGAGGTAGACACGGCGGGCGATTCCGCCGAGCCCGACCATCCCGACGCGAAGTCGTTGGCGCGCCACCACGGCAGCAGCCGGTGCCGACATGCCGGCAGCTTACGCAATTCCCGGACGGGCCGCGCGGGAGGCCGGCGCGCTGAGACCTGCGGGAGGCCGGCGCGCTGGGACCCCGCAGGAGGCCGGCGCGCTGGGACCTGCGCCGCTAGGCCGGCAGGATGTGCGCCGCTAGGCCGGTTTCCTCCCGCGACCAGCACGAACACTCCGGCAACCAGGCACGAACAGTCCTGCGACAAGGCAAGAACAGTCGTGCGACCGGCAGGAACGGCGACGATCACCAAAGACCGCGGGTGCTAATGTTCGGGCCATGGTCTCCGAGGAACCATCAGCGGCAGCAATCGTGCTCGCCGGCGGTGACGGTCGGCGTTTCGGTGCCGCGATGAACAAGGTTTTCCTTCCCCTCGCCCACCGTCCGGTAATTTCCTGGTCACTGGAAGCATTGAGCCGCGTGCCCAATGTTCGCCATGTCATCGTGACAGTACGCGCGCATGAACGCGGCCTTGCCCGCGCCATGCTCGACCGTGATTTCCCGAACCTTGATGTCCTCCTTGTTGATGGCGGGGAGAGCCGACACCACTCGGAGTACAACGCATTACGCGCGCTCGAGAACCGCGGAATCGACGTCGACGTCATTGCCATCCACGACGGCGCTCGACCGTTCATCTCCGCGGAACTGGTGCATCAGCTCATCACGGTTGCCCATATGGTGGGGGGCGCGGTTCCCGCCTTACCGGCGCTGGATTTGGCGCGTATCGAGGGGAACGAAGTGCTGGAGACGCTCAGCACGGGCGGCACGCTGGTCCGCATGCAAACACCTCAGGCGTTTCAAGCCGAACAGGTGATAGCGGCGTATCATGCGGCCGCGCGCCGGGGTTTCATCGGCACGGACACCGCGTCGTGCGTGGAGAATTTCACCGATACGGTCATCCAAACGATCCCCGGCGACACCCGGAATATCAAGGTGACCTACCCGCAGGATCTGACTGCGGCCGAACACATTCTCGCCGCCGCGCATCACCCCGGCGCGTGAGGAGGCGAACCGACGATGGCGCAGTCGACGGAATGGAGGAGCGCACGGCATGTCCGCAGGTTGGCTGGCGATTGCCGCGCTCTTTGCCGCCGTCACCGGAGCCAATGACGGCGCAGCGATCGTCGCGTCCGGCCTGCGGGTCTCCCTGCTCCGGCCCCTTTCGGCCTTGCTGGTCGTGGTCGGCGGCGTCCTGACCGCTCCGCTCATCTTCGGCACCGAAGTAGCCGCCACGCTCTCGCACCGTCTCGTGGCCTTCCAGACGGACGGCGGGCGGCTCGCGTTCGCCCTCGCGCTGCTCGCCGCTCTCCTTGTCGTCGCTTTCCTAACGACCACCGGTCGACCGACCAGCCTTACCGTCGCCCTCATTGGCGGGATTGCCGGGGCCGGGCTCGGCTACGGTCTGCCGGTCGCGTGGGGCACGGTCGGCCGGGTGCTGCTCTTCGGCATCCTCTCGCCAATCTGCGCCGGCCTGGCCGGCCTCGTCCTGGCTCGTCTCCTCCACCACGTGCCGCCGCTCTCGCACATGCCCCTGGTCACCCGGGCCGGCACGGCGCTCGGCTACGTGCTCCTCGCCCTGGCCTATGGCGCCAACGACGGGCAGAAGATGCTCGCCGTGTTCGCGATCGCCGGGAACGCCGGGGGTGCCGTGCATACGGGCGGACGTACACTCGCGCTCATCGGATTGTGCTTCGTCGCGGGAGCGGCACTCAGTTTGCCGCGCCTGGCAAGCCGGTTAGGTGCTGACCTGCTCCGGGTGCGTCCGCTTCATGCCATCACGGCGCAAGCGGCGTCAGCCGCCGCTGCTTTCGGCAGTGCCGTGGGGCACGCCCCGGTCAGCATGACGCAGTCCTTGACCGCCTCGCTGGTTGGAGCAGGCGTGAGTGAGGGTTCGAGGAGGGTTCGATGGAGAGCGGTGAGCCGCCTCGCGATGGCCTGGGTGGTGACGCTGCCGGCCAGCATCGCGGTCGCATCCGCCGTCACCGCATTCGCGCGCGCCGTGGCGGGCTGAGACGTGGGCGGCTGCCCCGCCTCCTGCACGACCTGCTCGGCCGCTTCGACGAGCAACTGGTCGCAATTCTGGTCGGCCAGATCGACGCCACGCTGCGCGGTGCCGAACTCGCACGCCGGATGACGACGGGTGAGCTGCCATCCGAAGACGCGCGCGAACGCATGCGGGAGATCGAGCATCACGGGGACCAGAAACGCGGCGAACTCATCGCGGCGCTCGCGTCCGCGCTCACCACGCCCATCGACCGCGAGGATCTCTTCCGGTTCTCGCGGATGGTCGACGACGTTCTCGACGGCTTACGCGATTTCGTCCGGGAAACCGACCTCTACCGGCTCGCCGGCCAGGAATCTGTCACCCCGGTTCTGGACGCCGTCATTGAGGGCCTGCAGACCTTGCGGCAAGCGACGGAAGAAATCGTCCGCAGGCCGCAGGACGCCGGACTCACCACGGTCTCTGCGAAAAGGCGGCGAATAAAGTCCGCCGCCTGTACGCTATGGAGCTGGCCGAATTGTTCAATCAGCCCTTCAATGTTGAGACGATGAAACGCCGGGAACTCCTCCGCCGCATCGACGTGGTCGGAATGCGGCTCAGTGAGGCCGCCGATGCGTTAGCGGACGGCATCATCAAGCGCAGCCATTGACGGCGCAGGCGTCTCCTGGACGGTGCGGCCGCGAAATTCCACCGTAGCGGCAAGCTGACCGCACGCGCCGTTGACCTCCCGCCCGCGGGTATCCCGGACGGTCACGGTCACCCCCGCAGCCGCCAGGCGCCGGACGAATTCCGCCTGCGCCCGCGGTGTGGACGCCGTCCACGGGGAGCCGGGCGTGGGATTGAGCGGGATGAGATTGACGTGTCCAAGACGGCCGAGGAATTCCTTGACCTGCGCAGCCAACGCATCCGCACGCCACGGCTGGTCGTTGACGTCGCGAATCAACGCGTATTCGACGGACACCCGCCGCTTTGTCACCTCGGCGTACCGCGCGGCGGCACCGAGAACGTCACGAACCGGCCAGCGTCGATTAATCGGAACAAGGACGTTGCGCAGCTCGTCGTCCGGCGCGTGCAACGAGACCGCGAGCGTGACCGCGAGTCCTTCCGTCGCGAGCCGCTCGATGGCCGGAACCAGGCCCACGGTCGAGACGGTGACACTGCGCTGGGAAATGCCGAGACCTTCCGGCGGCGGCTCGGTGATCCTTCGCACGGCGTCCACCACCGACCGGTAATTCGCCAACGGTTCCCCCATGCCCATGAAAACCACGTTGGACAATCGCCCTGGGCCGCCGGCCATTTCCCCGCGCGCCACCGTGCGGGCGGCGACCGCGACCTGAGCGACAATCTCCGCGGCGGACAGGTTCCGGACCAGACCGGCCTGGCCGGTGGCGCAGAACGGGCATCCCATGCCGCAGCCCGCCTGACTGGACACGCACAGTGTGACCCGGCCGTGCCGCGAACCGCCGTCCGCGTCCGCTTCAGCCCCGAGCGCAGCGTGGCGGCTGTGCCGGGGCGGATAACGCATGAGGACGGATTCGACGTACGCACCGTCACTGAGCCGCCAGAGGATCTTCCGGGTGAGCCCGTTGTCGCACGCGAGCTCCCGAACCGGCCGCAGAAGCGGCGGAAGCAGGACGCCGACCAGCTCCCGGCGCGACGAGGCGGGCAGGTCGGTCATCTCATCCGGATTCTCCGTGAGACGACCGAAGTAATGGGCGGAGATCTGCACGGCCCGGAAGGACGGCTCGCCGAGTTCGGCCACCCACCGGCGCCGTTCCGCTAACGAAAAATCCGCCAGATGGCGTGGGACGCCGCGCCGTGTCACCGCTCCCGCCCGAGCAGCATCGGTCATCGCG
The DNA here is from genome assembly GCF_000015025.1 of Acidothermus cellulolyticus 11B. Classification (GTDB taxonomy): domain Bacteria; phylum Actinomycetota; class Actinomycetes; order Acidothermales; family Acidothermaceae; genus Acidothermus; species Acidothermus cellulolyticus. The sequence continues at coordinate 1,734,490 of NC_008578.1, forward strand.
TGCGTCGTCATATCGTTCTCGAGTCTGCCAGAGACCGCCCGGCCGGCGGGCACGATCAGTCCACCCGCCGCGTCGCCGTTCGGCGCGCCGGCCGGGCTGTCCGTACGGAATCGACGGTCCGCTAGGATCGTCGCACGGAGCAGCCGGGTTCGACCCGCGTGATCTCTGAGGAGCTGTCGATGAATTCATCCCCTGACCCTCTCGCCGCTCTCACCGCCACGGATCCCACGATCGCTGACCTGATCCGGGCCGAAGAACGGCGGCAGTCCGAGAAAATTCGGCTGATTCCGTCGGAGAACTACGTCTCCAAAGCGGTCCTGGAGGCGACGGGGACGGTGCTCACCAACAAGTACTCCGAGGGTTACCCGAACCGCCGCTATTACGAAGGGCAGCAATTCATCGATCAGATCGAGACGATTGCCATCGAGCGGGCCAAACAGCTGTTCGGGGTTGATCACGCCAATGTGCAGCCGTACTCCGGATCTCCCGCGAACCTGGCCATTTACCTGGCCCTGCTCTCCCCCGGCGACACCGTCATGGGCATGGCGTTGCCGATGGGCGGACACCTCACCCACGGCTGGCCCGTATCGGCCACCGGCATCTGGTTCCGCTCGGTCCAATACGGCGTGCGGCGCGACACCGGTCGCATTGATTTCGATGAGGTCCGCGAGGTGGCCCGGCGAGAGCGGCCGAAGGTAATTTTCGCCGGCGGGACGGCGATTCCGCGCATCATCGATTTCGCCGCGTTCGCAGAGATCGCCCGCGAAGTGAACGCTGTCCTCGTCGCCGATATCGCGCACATCTCCGGGCTCGTCGCCGGCGGGGTGCACCCGTCGCCGGTGGGACATGCCGACATCATTTCCACCACCACGCACAAGACGCTTCGCGGTCCGCGCGGTGCGATGCTGATGAGCACCGAGCAGTATGCGAAAGCGCTGGACAAGGCGGTCTTCCCAGGATTGCAGGGTGGCCCGCACAATCACACCACGGCGGCTATCGCGGTTGCCCTCCTCGAGGCGATGCAACCCGAATTCCGCGACTACGCCCGGAACATCGTCGCCAACGCGGCCGTTCTCGCCGAGGAGCTCCTCGCCCGTGGCTTCGACCTTGTCTCCGGCGGCACCGACAATCACCTCATCCTGGTGGACCTCACCTCAAAAGGTGTGGCGGGCAAGCCGGTTGCGCGGGCCCTCGACCGGGCCGGCATCGAACTCAACTACAACACCGTGCCGTTCGACCCTCGCAAGCCGTTTGACCCGTCGGGAATCCGGCTCGGCACCCCGGCGGTGACGTCCCGCGGAATGGGTCCCGCGGAAATGCGGCAAATCGCCGCCTGGATCGATGAGGTGACCACCGCCGTCGCCAAAGGAGATGAGGAAGCACTGGCCGCCGTTGAACAGCGGGTGGCGGGCGAGGTCCGCGAATTGACGAAGAATTTCCCCACCCCCGGGCTGGACCGCTGACCAGCGACGGGCCGGCGCGGTCCTGCGCGTGGGCGCAGGGTGGCGGTCCTGACCGGCGCGGTCCGGTCCGGCACGGTCCTCCGGCCCGGTCCTGCCGATCCTGCGGCCAGGTCCTGCCGATCCTGCGGTCCGATCCTGCAACGCGGTCCGACCCTGCGTGATCCTGCCCTGCCCGACGGCGTTACCGCTGCACTACGGCCAGAGGTATCCGAGCAGAGCCCATGCCACCGGCGCAGCAAGCAGTATCGAATCGATGCGGTCGAGCAATCCGCCGTGGCCGGGCAGCAGACGGCCCATGTCCTTGACCCCCAGCCGACGCTTCACCCACGATTCCAGGAGGTCCCCGGCCGTGGCGGCGGCAACGACCGCCGCGCCGAAGCCCACACCCTGCCACCAACTCCGATGCAGAACGGTCGCGAAAAGGAGAGCGGCGGTCAGCATCCCTCCGGCAACGGAACCGCCGAGTCCCTCCCACGATTTCTTCGGCGAAATGCGGGGTGCCAGCCGATGCCGGCCGGCGAGCACCCCGACCGCATATCCGGCGGTATCGTTGGCCGCTACGACCGCAAGGAGCAGCACGACTTTTGCCGGCCGGTCAACGGCCAGCAACACCGCGCAGGATGCGCACCCGGCAATGTAGGCAACGGATCCGGCGTGCGCGAGCCGCCACGGCGCCGACGACGTCTCCCCGGAAACCACGGCGGCCGCCGCACCGGCGGTAAGCAGGACGCCGGCCGCCATGCCCAGGCCCGCAGCGCCTACGCCGTACGCCGCAACAACGACCGCTGCTCCAGCGGCCGCGGCGGCAATAACGGGCAGGTGCGGCCGGTGCGTTGTCCGTAGGGTCGTGGTGATTTCCGCGATGCCGATGACCACGGCGGCACCGACGAGACCGGTGAAGACGCGGACGTCGAAAAAAAGCGCGGCAAGAACGACTGCGCCAAGGCCGACACCGACACCGATAGCGGCGGGCAGATTGCGCCCCGCACGCCCGGTCACGCCGCCGCGAGGCGATCCGGAGTCCTCGGCGGCGGATGGCTCACGGGCGGTGGAGGCGTGTGCGCGCACTAGACCTCGAGAAGTTCGGCTTCCTTGTGCTTGAGCATTTCGTCGATGTGCGCGACGTACTTGTGGGTCAGCTCGTCAAGTTCCTTCTCCGCACGACGTACGTCGTCCTCGCCGACCTCGCCGTCCTTCTGCAGTTTGTCCAAGGCGTCCTTGGCGTGACGGCGGATGTTCCGGATGGCGACCCGAGCCTCCTCGGCTTCGTGACGCGCCATCTTGATGTAATCGCGCCGACGTTCCTCGGTGAGCGGCGGGATCGCGACGCGAATGACCGAACCGTCGTCGGTCGGGTTGACCCCAAGGTCGGAATCACGAATCGCCTTCTCGATCGCGCGCAACGAGCCCTTGTCGTAGGGGTGGATGACGATGAGACGCGCGTCGGCCACGGTGAAACTTGCGAGCTGATTCAGCGGAGTGGGCGTGCCGTAATATTCGACGGTGATTTTCGAGAAGAGCGCCGGATTGGCCCGGCCGGTGCGGATGGCCGCGAAATTCTCCCGGGCGACGTTCGTCGCCTTCTCCATTTTCTCTTCGGCTTCGAGCAGGGTGTCGTCGATCACGGCGTGCTCCTTACCTCTCGTCGATCGCCCACAGGGAGCGCGGGCCTGTCGTCAGCGCGCCGGCGATACGGCCTGCCGCCGCGGCGGAACGCCGTCCCCGCTGGAAACAATAGTGCCGATCTTCTCACCGTGGACAGCACGGGCGATGTTGCCCTCCTCGAGCAAATTGAACACGATGATCGGCATCCCGTTGTCCCGGCAGAGTGAGATCGCGGTGGCGTCGGCGAATTTGAGGTCGCGGGCCAGCACCTCGTCGTAATCGAGATGGTCGAATCGGACGGCGTCCGCGTTGGTCTTCGGATCGCTGTCGTACACGCCGTCGACCGCCTTGGCCATCAGCACGACCTCTGCTCCGATCTCCAGAGCCCGCTGGGCCGCGGTCGTGTCCGTGGAGAAGTACGGGGCGCCGAGCCCGGCGCCGAAAATCACCACCCGGCCCTTCTCCATATGCCGGATCGCCCGTCGCGGTATGTACGGCTCGGCCACCTGCCCCATCGTGATCGCTGTCTGCACCCGGGTGTCAACGCCGAGCTTCTCCAGGAAATCCTGCAATGCCAAGCAATTCATCACCGTGCCGAGCATGCCCATGTAATCGGAACGAGCCCGGTCCATGCCACGGACGGACAGCTCGGCGCCGCGGAAGAAATTGCCTCCGCCAATGACGACCGCCATCTGCACGCCCTCGGCCACCACGGCGGCGATCTGCCGGGCTATGGACGCGACGATGTCGGGATCAACGCCGACGTGCCCGCCGCCGAACATCTCGCCGCCCAGTTTGAGCAGCACCCGCCGGTACACCGGCCGAGTGCCGGCCGTGGGAGCGGACGCTGCTCCTCCTTCACCGTCTGCCACGACTGGGCTCCCCCGGGGTCCGATTACAGCTGGCCGATCCGGAATCGAGCGAACCGTACGACGCGCACCCCGGCGTCGTCCAGCACCTGCTGCACGGTCTTCTTGGGATCCTTGGCGAACGCCTGTTCGGTGAGAACGGTCTCCTTGAAGAAGCCGGTCACGCGGCCTTCGACAATCTTCGGCAGGGCCTGCTCGGGTTTCCCTTCCTCCCGAGCCGTCGCCTCGGCGATCCGTCGCTCCGCAGCGACGACGTCCTCCGGAACGTCCGCGCGAGTGAGGTAGCGGGGGGCGAACGCGGCGATGTGCTGGGCGATGTCCTTCCCCGCCTCGGCGTTCGGCGCGGAGAGTTCGACGAGAACACCAAGCTGCGGCGGCAAATCCGGGCTCGTCTTGTGCAGGTAGCTCACCACCGCGGCGCCGGCGAAGCGAGCGAGACGGCCAAGCTCGATCTTCTCGCCGAGGGCGGCGCTGTTCTCCTCGACGAGATCGCGCACACTGCGGCCGTCGACGACGGCGTCCAGGAGGACCGCCGGGTCATCGGTCTCGGTGGTCAACGCGGCCTGGACGATGCGCCGTCCGAGCTCCTGGAAACGCTCGCCCTTGGCGACGAAATCGGTCTCGCATTTCACCTCGACGAGGACACCGACGCCGTCGTCCGTTGCGGCGGCGACGAGACCGTTGGCCGTGGTCCGCTCGGCGCGCTTGCCGACATCCTTGGCCCCTTTGATGCGCAGGAGCTCGACGGCCTTGTCAAAGTCGCCGTCCGCTTCCTCCAGCGCCTTCTTGCAATCCATCATCCCAGCCGCGGTCAATTCGCGGAGTCGCTTGACGTCGGCAGTGGTGAACGTAGCCATCACGCTTCTTCCTTCGTTTCCTCGCTTCTTGTGGACGCACGCCCTAGGCGGCGCACGCCCGAGTTCCAATTCCGGTCGACGAATTCGGACGCCGACCCGCTGCCAATGACGCGCTCAGACACCGAGCTCGTCGGCGTCCACGCCCTGGCGGGCGAGAAGTTCCCGCTCCCAATCGGCAAGCGGCTCGTCCGCACCCAACTCCTGACCCGGCACCGGCTCGGGTTCGGGTTTGCCGTCGGTCGCCCGCGCCGCGGCCCGCGCCATCAGACCTTCCGCAACCGCGTCGGCAATGACCCGAGTCAGCAGGGACACCGACCGGATGGCGTCGTCGTTGCCCGGAATCGGATAGTCAACTTCGTCCGGGTCGCAGTTGGTGTCCAGAATGGCGACCACGGGGATGCCGAGTTTACGGGCCTCATCGACGGCGATGTGTTCCTTCTTCGTGTCGACGATCCATACCGCAGCGGGCAGCCGCGTCATGTCACGAATGCCGCCGAGGGTGCGTTCGAGCTTCTCCTTCTCGCGCTGCAGCATCAAGGCTTCTTTCTTGGTCGCCTGACCGAAGAGCGACCCGTTCTGCTCCAGGAGCTCGAGCTCCTTCAATCGCTGCAATCTCTTGTAGACGGTGGAGAAATTCGTGAGCATGCCGCCCAGCCACCGCTGGTTGACGTACGGCATCCCGACCCTGGTCGCCTGCTCGGCAATCGCCTGTTGCGCCTGCTTCTTCGTCCCCACGAACAACACCGTGCCGCCGCGGGCGACGGTGTCTTTCACGAATTCGTACGCTCGTTCGATGTACGACAGCGACTGCTGAAGATCAATGATGTAAATGCCGTTGCGTTCGGTGAAGATGAAACGCTTCATCTTCGGGTTCCACCGGCGCGTTTGATGCCCGAAATGCACCCCGCCGGCAAGGAGTTCTTTCATTGTGACGACGGCCATCGCCGTTGCTCCCTTCTCGACGCCGTTCCGGCGTCCACCTCGGTTCCTCGGACCGTCGGTCGACGGTCACCCTGACGCCCGTGCCACCGTGTTCGCTGCGCGAACACACCGAGGCAGGCGGTGCCGAGCACCCCAGGCGTGCGATGTGATCTCCGCGCCCGAGCCTGGTACGCGGGGACCCGGGCGCAGTCTACGCGACGAACAGCCGGCTCGGTCCGCAGGCCCGAGGAGTCCCGGAGGCACGGCTGGCCGACCAGGAGACGGCTGGCGGTTTGCGCCCGAGTTCAGCGGGTTCCCACCCCGGGCCGGCGGTCCGCGTCGAAGTCAGGGGGCTCCCGCCCTGGGCCGGCGGTCCGCGCCGTCCACAGGCCGCTGACATTCGATCCACAGACGCGGCAACCGCGATGGCGCGGCGCGGGTCAGACGGCCAGCCTGGACGCATGCGACGAGCAATGGCGCGGTGGCGGGCGACCCGACGTGCGCTTATGGCTGTCGCCTCGGTGGTCGGATGGTTTGTTTGCGGACCCCCGGTGCTCACCGCGACCCCGGCTGGGGCCAGCGAGCCAGTGCCCGCGGCTACGACACCGTCGACGTCCAGCCAGGTGCGCGCCGTACCGCCCGTGGCGCCGCTGCGGGTCCTCCGCCGGTTTGACCCACCGACCCAGCCGTGGCTGGCCGGTCACCGGGGAGTTGATCTCGCGGCGAGCGCGGGCGAACCCGTTGCAGCGGCCGGATACGGACATGTCGTCTTCAGCGGACGGATAGCCGGCCGAGGCGTCGTCTCGATCAGCGTCGGATCGATCCGTTTCACCTACGAGCCGATCGAACCGGCGGTCGCCGTCGGAGAGATCGTGCGGCCTGGTATGCCGCTGGGCACGGTGGCTCGACAGCCGGACCACTGCGGGCCGCCGGGCAGCTGCCTGCACTGGGGAGCAATCCGCGACGGACGCTACGTGGACCCGCTGCTGTTCCTCCGCCACGTGCGGCTGCTGCCCCTCGCGGCGACGCCGCCGGCCGCCTCCGACGCACTCGATCTCACCTCCGATGCGATCGGTCCGTTCTCCGACACGCTCGGTCGTGCTTCCGACCCGCTCGGCCGCCCGTTGTCCGGCCATCCGGTGCCTGCGGAGGGACCCACGCCGCTGAGCCGCGCGCGCCCGGCGACAAGCCGATCCCCCACCGAACCGGACGTCGCGCCGCGAGCGACCCGAGCAGGCGGGACACCGCTGTCACCCGACACATTCGTCCCCACCCTTTTTGCGACCGCGGGACTTGCCGTCGCAGCCGCCACGATCTCGAGACGGCGGTTTCGACCGCACCACCGCGGATGACGAGCGTGAAACGTGATCAGGCCCCGCCGACCGTCCGCTGCCGGCGGGCGCCGCGGATTCCCCGGCGAAGTGCCCGGCATGCGCGGCGACGCCGTCCGCTGCCGCCGGGCGCAGCGGATTCCTCGGCGGCGCAATCGATAGCCGACCAGACGTTTGCGATCAGCGGCGCGGAGGGGAAGCGGACGGCCCGCGGCGGTCGACAATTACGCGCCGTGATGGCCGTGGCGCAATCTCTCGATACGCTGCAGGAGACACCGTGCGCCCTAGACGTGTAGGGACGGCGATGATGACTGGCCATCCGACCCCACCGTCGAGCGAGGACGCGGAGACGATCGTGCTGACTCGCGATGCAGCGCTCGCCAGGGTGTCTCGGCTGCAAGGGTTGACTGCGGCCGAGGTTGCGGCCCGGCGAGCTCGCGGGCTTGTCAACAGTAGTGCCATCCCGCCGAGCCGAACCGTTCTGGAAATCCTGCGGGCGAACGTCTTCACACGCTTCAACGCGCTGCTCGGAGGACTCTTCGCCGTCATCCTCGTCGTCGGCCCCATTCAGGACGGTCTCTTCGGACTGGTTCTCGTCTTCAATACAGCCATCGGCGTCGTTCAGGAATTACGTGCGAAACGCACCCTTGACCGCCTCGCCGTCATCACCGCGCCACACGCCATCGTCCGCCGAGACGGATCGACACAGACGATCCCAGCGAGCGAGGTCGTCATCGACGATGTCATTGAGCTTCGGCCCGGCGAGCAGGTGGTCGTCGACGGCGAAATTCTTGCCGCGGACGGCTTGGAAATCGACGAGTCGCTGCTGACCGGCGAGTCTGATCCGATTACCAAGAGGCCGGCGGATGCCGTGTTGTCGGGGAGCTTCGTCGTTGCCGGATCCGGGTTGATGCGAGCCACCCGTGTCGGGACGTCGTCGTACGGAGCCCAGCTCGCGGCCGAAGCCCGGCGTTTCACGTTGGTCCGCTCGGAATTGCGCGACGGCATCAACCAGATTCTGCGGGTCATCACGTGGATTCTCATTCCCGTCGCGGCGCTCCTCGCGTGGAGCCAACTCGCACACAACCACAACCTTTCCGACGCGATCCGCGGTTCCGTCGCCGGTACCGTCACGATGGTTCCCGAGGGACTCGTTCTCCTGACCAGCATCGCCTTTGCGGTAGGGGTTGTCCGGCTGGCCACGCAACGCGTCGTCGTCCGGGAACTGCCCGCCATTGAGGGCCTGGCACGGGTCGACGTTCTGTGTATTGACAAGACCGGAACGCTCACCACAGGACGCTTGACGTTTGACGAATTGCGCCCGGTCGGCACGGCCACGGCGCAGGCGGCGTGGACGGCGTTAGCCGCCCTGGTCCGCAGCGAGGAGACGCCGAACGCCACCATCAGCGCCATTCGCGCCGCCGTCGACCAGCGTCCCGAACGGGCCGAAGCATCGCAGTGGACGCCGGTCGCAAAACTCGCCTTCTCCTCGGCTCGGAAATTCTCCGGGGCCGACTTTGGCTCCAACGGCATTTGGTTACTCGGTGCACCGGAGGTCCTGCTCGCCCGGCAGCCGGCGGACGCGGCACCACCCCCACCCGCCGACGACAACGCCGATCACCGACCGGACGGCTCCAATGGTGAGCCTTTCGCCGCTGCCGCGTGGACGCAGGCCGGTGACGCGATTGACGCCATTACCCGCTCCGGACGTCGCGTCCTTCTTCTCGCCCGCGCCCAGTATCTCCCGGAAGCGGCGGCGGACGAGGGCGCCCGCCGGTATCCGGATCCCGGTCGAGTTGAGCCGACGGCACTTGTCGTCCTTCGCGATGAATTACGGCCGGATGCGGCAGAGACCTTGCACTTCCTAGCCGCTGAAGGCGTCCAGGTCAAGGTGATCTCTGGCGATCATCCGCAGACCGTGGGATCCATCGCTGCGCAACTCGGCCTCGCACAGTTAGGCAATCCCGTGGATGCGCGCCGGCTGCCCACCGGCGACAGCGAGGAACTACGGGCCGCCATGGAAGCCAACTCGGTCTTCGGACGGGTGACGCCCCATCAGAAACGGGCGATGGTTGCCGCGCTCCGTGCCCAGGGACATGTGGTCGCCATGACCGGCGACGGAGTCAACGACGTGCTCGCGCTGAAGGACGCGGACCTCGGCATTGCGATGGGATCGGGAACCACCGCAGCCCGAGGCGTCGCCCAGCTCGTGCTGCTCGATGACGCGTTCCGCGCAGTACCTGCTGTCGTCGGTGAGGGCCGGCGCGTTATCGCCAACGTGGAGCGGGTGGCGAACCTTTTCCTCACGAAAACCGTTTACGCCACGGTCCTCGCGTTGACCGTCGGAGTCGCGCAACTCCCGTTTCCGTTTCTGCCGCGACACTTGACGCTGGTAAGCGGCTTGACCATTGGCATTCCGGCGTTCTTCCTGGCACTCGCCCCCAACGCGGCGCGGGCCCGTCCGGGGTTCGTCGGACGCGTGCTGCGCTTCGCCGTCCCCGCCGGTGTGGTCGCCGCGGCGGCAACGTTCGGGGCTTACACGCTCGCCCGTTCGGATCCGACGACGTCGTTGGCAGAGGCACGAACGGTTGCGACCCTCGTCCTCGCCGGCATCGGGCTGTGGATTTTATCGATTTTGGCGCGGCCCGCGACTCGCCCGAAGCAGTGGCTCGTCGCATCGATGATCACACTGCTCGTATTGGCTCTCATCGTTCCGTGGAGCCGCTCATTCTTCGCCCTGGAACTGCCGCGGCCGGTTCTCTGGCTGGCCGGAGTCGGTGTCGCCGGACTGGCCGGACTCGTCCTTGAGGCCGGCTGGCTCGCCGCTGATTCCATCCGGATTGTGGCGCGGCCCGAGTCATGGCACTGGGCTCGGTCAAAGACCCGATCGTTGCCGGGCGTCAGTCGGCTGATTGAGGCCGCGCATCGTTGGCGCACGTACCGCGTGACGTGGGTCGATACCCCCAGTGGCGATCGCGACAGGCGCAAGACCGACAAGCCGTGACCGTCTGCCTCTGCCGGGATGACCGAGGCAGGTTCCCGGGTCAGCGGCAGGCGGCCCGCCGGGAGCTGAACGAGCTCAGGCTCTGGCGCTACCCCCCGGTCTGCTCCGCCAATTTCGCCCGCAGCTGCAGCACCGCCTTGGTGTGCATTTGACAGATCCGGCTCTCGGTGACGCCGAGAACCTGGCCGATTTCCGCAAGCGTCAGCCCTTCGTAGTAATACAACGTGATAACGATTTTCTCGCGCTCAGGAAGAGCGTTGATCGCGCGCGACAGAAGGTACTTCGTCTCCTCGGTCTCGAATGCTTCGACGGGATCCTCAGCTTTGGTGTCTTCGAGCGTGTCGACCAGAGAGAGCCGATCGCCGCGGTCCCCGCCGACGTTGAGCAATTCATCAAGCGCAATCACATTGACGAAGGATACCTGGCTGAAAATGGCGTGCAGTTCATCGAGACTAATGCCGAGTTCTGCAGCAACCTCCGCCTCGGTAGGCGTCCGGTGCAGCTTGTGTTCGAGTGCGGCGTACGCTTTCTCGACTTCACGGGCCTTATAGCGGACCGAGCGGGGAATCCAGTCGATGGCCCGCAATTCATCGATAATCGCGCCCTTAATGCGATTGATGGCATACGTCTCGAACTTGATGGCGCGGTCGAGATCGAACTTTTCGATCGCGTCAATGAGACCGAAGATCCCATAGGAGACCAAGTCGGCCTGCTCGATATTGGGCGGCAGGCCGACACCGACCCGGCCGGCGACGTACTTGACCAGGGGCGAGTAATGCAGGATGAGACGCTCACGCAGCTCGGGGTCGCCGGTCTCCTTGAACCGCCGCCACAGGTCACGGAGCGCCGCCTCGGCGTCCTCGCGGGAGGTCACCTCCTCCGGTGGGGTTTCGCCGAGTCCTGCCGTCACCTCATCCGGTCCTGCCTGCTCGGTGACCGCGTCAATGTTCTGTCCCACGCCGTCAGGCTCTGGGATGCGCGCGGTCATAGGTTGCCCTCAAACGTTCGATCGATACGTGCGTGTACAGCTGCGTTGTAGCGAGCGTAGCGTGACCAAGTATCTCTTGAACGCTGCGCAGATCGGCGCCACCCTCAAGGAGGTGTGTCGCGGCGCTATGGCGCAGCCCGTGTGGACCCAGACGCGGGGCGTCCGGAAGATCACGAGTCGCGGCGTACACCACGCGTCGTACCTCCCGCGGGTCGATGCGTCGGCCGCGTACACCAAGAAAGATCGCAGATCCGCTGGCGCCGGTCTGGAACGCTGGGCGGCCATGCCTCAGCCACTGCTCAACCGCGCGCAGGGCTGGTTGGCCGATCGGCACCGTCCGCTCCTTGTTGCCTTTACCGATCACGTGGATGACGGCCCGCACCCAGGCGATGTCATCCGTCTCTAAAGCAACGAGCTCACCAACGCGAATTCCCGTCGCGTAGAGCACCTCAAGAATCGCACGATCACGCAACCGGCGGGCCAAGGAGATCGTGTCGACATCTTGCGCGGCGTTTGCCGCCCCGGCGTCCTCGCGGGCGTCCTCGGGTACGCCTATCGCCCCGGCATCCGCTTCGGCATCCGGGCCGGCACGTTGTTCGGCCCGCTCAAGAACCGCGCGAGCCTGGGCCTGCGTGAGAACATCCGGCAGCGGACGCACCACTTTCGGCGTACCGAGCCGACGCCCCGGATCGTGGGACATCCACCCCTTCTTGCTGCAGTACGCCGTGAAGACGCGCGCGGCGGCGGCACGTCGGGCGATCGTCGTTCGTGCTCGACCAACGGTGTCAAGCTTCGCAAGATAGCTGCGCAGCACGGCGACCGTGAGGTCCGCTGGCTCACGGCACCCCAACCGCTCGGCATGATCAACAAGGTCGCGCAGATCGGTCAGGTACGCCCGAACCGTGTGCGACGAAAGGCTGCGCTCGTACTGAAGGTGGCGCGCGAACAGCTCAACGGCGGTGCCGAGACTCGGCGTCGTCGCCACATCCGTCACACCCGCTGAAGATACTCTTCGAGTGCCTGGCACACCGGGGGATTTGGCAATCCGGCGGCATGGCGGCGGTCGGCCCGCCGTGAACCCGGCGGCATGGCGGCGGTCGGCACCGGGGTCGTCGGCCCTCGCGCGAACTCGGCGGAACGGGTCCTTGGCCCGGCTGCGAATCGACTAACCCGCCACCAGAAAGAGCGAAGCGCATTCTGCCCCGAGGGAAACCCCGTTCCCGGCGGAGTTAGCCCGCCACCCGCCAGCCGGCATCGGTGCGCTCCACGAGGCCGTCGGCGGCAAGCCGGCCCAGGGCAGCGAGCACGTCCGGGAGCGCCAACCCGGCTGCGAGCGCGATGCCGGCCGGACCAGCTGACCGCCGTGCCGGCACCGCGTCGAGCACCCTGCGGGTCACCCCGTCGAGCCGGTCGCGGGCGCTGCTCGGCGGCGCACCGGGCGTCGGGGCAATGGACGGGTCGAGGCGACCGACAATCTCGACGACGTCATCCGCGCGTGTGATGCAGCAGACATCCGGTTCCCGGAGCAGCTGATTGCTGCCAGCCGACAGCGGCGAGGTTACCGGTCCGGGGACGGCCATCACGTGCCTTCCTAGGTCGCGCGCCCGGTTCGCCGTATTCAACGCACCGCTGCGTGCCGCGGCCTCAACGACGATCGTGCCGCTCGCTAGTGCTGCAATTACCCGATTGCGGACGAGAAACCGATGCCGCATTGGTGCGCACCCTGGCGGCCACTCGCTCAGCAAAAGGCCCGTCGACAGGATGCGGTGAAACAGCGTCGCGTTGCCGCGTGGATAACAGACGTCAACACCGCACGCAAGCACGGCCACCGTCGCGCCGCCACCCGCCAACGCGCCCCGATGTGCGGCCGCGTCGATCCCGTAGGCGCCGCCACTTACCACGAGGAAACCCCGCTCGGCGAGCCCGATAGCGAACTCGGCGGCGACGTACTCACCGTAACCGGTGGCGGCTCGGGAACCGACGACGGCGATCGTGCGATCGGCATCGGCAAGTTTTCCCGCACCGCGCAGCCAGAGCCCGACCGGCGGCACGCTGTATTCGCCAGGCACCCGACCGAGATCGTCGAGCTGGGCGGGCCACTCGGAGTCGCCGGGGACAACAAAGCAACCGCCAAGCCGTTCCACGGCGTGCAGATCTGCTTCAGGCCGTGCCGTCGACAGCCGCGTTCGCCAGTGCCGGGCGTTCGTCACGGGCAACCGATCACGCCGCAGATCACGGACAATCTCCGTCGCGGCATAGCGGGTCAGCAACGCAGCGAGCTCCCGATCACCTGGTTCCGTCACACGGGACAGCAATGCTCGGGCTAATCGCTCCGTTGCATCAGCCCTGGCCGGCCTGCTGATGGTCGACGCCGGTTGTTCCTTGCCCGCGTTCCCGGTTGTCATGCCGGAATCCCGGTACGGAGGTACAGCGCCTCGTCCACGTGTTCGCGACCAGGTCGATCGACATCGGCGAGATCGGCGAGGGTCCATGCGACCCGCAGCACCCGATCCAAACCTCTCGCCGAGAGCAAACCGGTGTCCAAGGCGCGTTCGACCCCGGCAAGCGCCGAGCGTGAAAGCGGCCACTGTGACCGCAAATACGGCCCAGGAATTTCCGCATTCGTGCGCCACGGCGTGCCGGACCACCGTTCCGCCGCCCGCTGCTGTGCCAACGCAACCCTTTTGGCGACGACTGCTCCCGGCTCGGTATGGCGACGATCCGCCAGCAATTCCGCCCGGCTGACGGGGTCCATGCGCACCTGGAGATCGACCCGATCGAGCAGCGGGCCGGACAGTCGGCTGAGATATCGACGTCGCATCATCGGTGAACACGTGCACTCCCGATTTCGGCCGGCCGCAGCGCACGGACACGGATTCGCGGCCAAGACGAGAAGAAATCGCGCCGGGTAGCTCGTCGTACCACCGGACCGCGCAATCGTGACCCGGCCGGATTCCAACGGTTGGCGCAGGGCATCGAGAACAGTCGGGCTGAATTCCGGCGCTTCGTCGAGAAATAACACGCCACGATGCGCCAACGACACCTGACCGGGCCGAGCGAGCCCGCTGCCACCGCCGATCAGCGCAGCGACGGATGTTGAATGGTGCGGGTCCCGAAATGGCGGCCGCTTAATGATGGGGGTCTCCGCGGGAAGCGCACCAGCCACCGAGTACACAGCCGTCACCTCGAGCGCCTCGGCGTGACTCAAGTCGGGCAGCAGACTGGGAAGCCGGGAAGCAAGCATGGTTTTGCCCGTCCCCGGATCGCCGACCAGAAACAGGTGATGCCCACCCGCTGCCGCGACCTCGATTGCCCGACGGCCGGTCGGTTGACCAAGAACATCCGCGAGATCACCGTGAGGTGCCGTCAGCACAGCGGACGCAGGCACGTCGGTGTCCACACTGCCCTCGGCACCGGGGTCATCCGGCGGTGGCCGGCCCTCGCGCAGGGCGGTGAGAAGGTCACCGAGTCGGGCGGCTGCCCAGATCTCGACGTCGGGCACGAGACGCGCCTCCCGCGCGTTCGCCGCCGGGACCACGACCCGCCCCCTGCCCGCAGCAGACGCGGCAAGTACAGCGGGTAGAACGCCGCGCGTAGGCCGCAGGCCACCGTCAAGGCCGAGCTCGCCGAGAAAGACCATTTCGGCGACGGGCGCAGCTGGCACAGCGCCGGCCGCAGCGAGAATGGCGACCGCCATGGCCACATCAAGACGTGAGCCGTGTTTCGGCAAATCGGCCGGTGACAGACCAAGGGTGATGCGTCGAGACGGCCAGCTTTCGCCGGAGTTGAGGATGGCGGCCCTGATCCGATCCCGGGCTTCGGAGAGTGCAGCATCCGGGAGCCCCACGAGCGTACAGCCCGGCAGTCCGGGTGCCAGATCCGCCTCAACCTCAACCAGGTGACCGATGATGCCCGTGAGGGTGATCGACCACGTCCGTGCAAGGCCCATCAGAATGCCCCGCGCACATACTCAATCGTCGGACCGTCCTCCTTGCGGTGCAGAATCGCGACGACGTCGAACCGAACGGCGGTGTAGCCGTGCGTGCCTTCCGTTGTGTCAACCCTCGTCGCCGCGTGCTCGGTCAACCAGGCAACGGCAAGCTGGCGCAGCCGCGCCGCCTTGCGCGGAGTGACCGACTCCAGTGGTTCGCCGAATCCAACGCCGCGACGGGTCTTGACTTCACACACGACAAGGGTGTAGCCGTCGCGTGCGACGATATCGAGTTCGCCGCTGCGGCACCGCCAATTGCGCGCCAGTATCGTCATGCCGAGTGTCTGAAGATGCTGCGCAGCCAGCTCTTCGCCGAACCTACCAAGCGCTTCCCGCGCCGACGCCGTCCCTGCCATGCCGCTCACCTCCGCCATACGACCGTGCGGTCAAGCGTGCCAGCAACGGGCAGACCGGCGCGGCGGTTGACGCCGGTCTGTGGACGCCGGTGGGCGGGGCTGGGGACATTCCTCGAAGTGGCCAGGCTGGGGGCATTCCTGCGAGCGGTGCTACCGGACGGCGTTCGACCTGGCCGCTGGTTGGCGGCGTATGCGGGTCGGGCACACTCCTCCGAGCGGAGACACCGCAAGCGACGCACCTTCAGGTTGAGCCACACCCGCAGGGTGAGACGCACCCTCGGGTTGAGATGACAAAGCCGTGTCGGCAGCGGATTCGGGTCAGCCGATGCCACGCCGGAAAGCCGCCGTGTTCTGACGACGGCTCTCCGGGTTGCATCGAGGAAGAGGCGTCAAACCGCGGTCTAGGGTTTCGCCTCAAACACAAGATTGAACGGGGTCCGGGCGGCCTCCCGGAATTCCGAAAAGCCGGCGTCGACAACTACCTGACGAATAGCCTGCGGCCCCGCTTGCGCGCCAAGCGCATATCGACCCCCTTGTGCCTTTGCGTTCGGCACACAGAGGAATGTTGAGAAGTTGTAATACACTCGGCCGACGGGATTGAGATTCTCCGCGATACCGTCACCCGCAAGCGGCTCTACGATCAACCATGTTCCGTCCGGTGTCAGGACGTCGCGAATATGGCGTGCTGCTGCGAATGGATCGCCCATGTCGTGCAAGCAATCGAACGTCGCCACCAGATCGTATCCCGATCCCGGGAAGGACTGCGCCGTGTTGACGTCGAACGTCGTGCGGTCGGCGACGCCGGCGTCGGCCGCACGCTTGCGCGCCAAGGCGATCGAACCATCGTGGTAGTCGAATCCGGCGAACCGCGACCGCGGAAAAGCCTTCGCCATCAGGATGGTTGACGCACCAAGGCCGCATCCCACGTCGGCAACCGTGCCGCCGTCCTGCAGTTTCGCCTCGACGCCGTCCAGCGCCGGAATCCAGCTCGTCACCAAGTTGCCTGCGTAATTCGGGCGGAAGAACTGCTCGCAGCCGACGAAGACATCGGCGTCATGTTCATGCCACCCGACACCAGCGCCGGTGAGGAACGCTTCGCGGATACGGGAAATGGCACGCAATGCTCCAAGCGCGAGAACGAACGCACCGGGGAAATACAAGGCGCCGTCGGGATTCGTGAGAGCGAATGCTTGTTCTTCGTTGAGCGAATACTGCTCGGTTTGGGGATCCACGTCGACGTAGCCGCCCGCTGCCTGTCCGCGCAGCCATTCGGTGAGATACCGAACGTCGGTCCGCGTGCGCTGGGCAAGCTCCGCCGGCGTGGCTGGACCGGATGCAAGGGCCTGATAGAGGCCCAACTCGTGACCGAGGACGACGTTGCCCGCCGCCATCGTCGCCCCAAGGTCTCCTGCGAAGCGACCCACGAATTCCATGAGTTTGTCGTGATTGACCATGAGCTCCCGCCCCCCTTTCGCATGCGGCTCACGTCCCTTCTGGACGAAGCCTCGAGAACCTCAAGCGCCCGGTCGGACGTTCCGCGGGCCACTATCGCGCGTCTGTATGGCGTGATGGTCACAACCCCCGACCGACCACTCGACACGGTCAGCCTCGACCACACGCTTTGCAGAATTCTTGCAGCCGGCTTGCACATGACGGACGGACGCGCCGCAACGCGTTCCCGTGCGCCCTGGCGTTTCGATACGGAGCGGACCAGCCCGCCCCCAACGTGCGATCGTCAGTCAACACCGGCCGACGGAAACGCTGACACAACTGACTGCGTCTCGCTGCCGATCGCATCCCGCATCTGACCAACGTCCTCCCGGAGCAGGGCGGTGTACAGCATCCGCGTACGGACCGACGGTTCGACGCCAAGCTCTTCGGTCAGCCGATCCCGCAACCGCAGGTAGACGGATATTGCGCGCGGAATTTCGCCAAGCGCCCAGCATACGAGAATCAACAGGCGATGGAGAGATTCATTCCAGGGCTCGGCGGCCGTCAAATATTCCAATGCCCCTACCGCTCGGCCGGGCTGTTCTGATCGCAGCGCGGCGACGCTGAGAATCCGCCCAGCCTGCTGCCAGAGCAGACGTCGCTGCTCCTCAAGGCCGGTGATCCACGGCGCTGGAGGTTCATCCTCCAACGCCCGGCCCACGCCCGCGAGCTGGAACGCCTGCGCCGCACGGATCGTTGCGAGGCGCACATCTCCGGCGTACACCAGTCGCTCCGCGTCGTCCGTAAGGTACGCAACATCGTCGAAATCAAGGTGGACAAGGGGCGCCTCGGCCAACCGGTAACCGCCCGCGAATCGCTCAATGTAAGGCGCGCCCAGTAAGGCCCGGAGCCGGCTCACCAGAGTAGCGACGCTGCCCGCGGTGTCACGCGGCATCTCCTCGCCCCAGAGCAGCTCGGCAATACGATCCGCCGAGAGAATACGACCGCGTTCGGCGGCCAGCAGTTTGAGCAAGGTGCGCGCCTTCCGCCCGGCGAGCTGCGAGAGGTCCATGACCTGGCCGCCAACGCGGGCCGTGAACGGACCTATCAGCGTCAACGACAACGGCGGCGGTTGGGCGCTGACCGTCGCCGACGGCGTACTGTGCCGATACACCGCTCTCCCCCCTGATCCGAGGCGGCTGTCTGAAAGACGGTGACCGCGCGTTGGACGCCGCGGTCTCCCGCACGGCTGGCGCCGTTGACCGACGGTTCAGCCCCCGCTGGGAATCTGGAGATCGCTCTTGGCCAATTCCTCGATGTTGACGTCCTTGAACGTTACGACTTTCACATTCTTCACCAAACGCTGCGGGCGGTACATATCCCAGACCCAGGCGTCCGACATGGTGATTTCGAAGAAAACATCACCGCCTGCATTGCGCACTTCGAGGTTGTACTCGTTGGTGAGGTAGAAGCGCCGCTCAGTCTCGATCACGTAGCGGAACAAGCCGACGACGTCCCGATACTCCCGGTAGAGCTGGAGCTCCATGTCGGTTTCGTAGTTTTCGAGATCCTCGGCACTCATGGGATCTCCAGCAGCTCGGCGGGACGGGACACGTCCCCATTGTCGCGCAGGTCAGCCGCACGATTCTGATCGACAAGCCGGCCAGCCGGCCCCGCCGCCGCGGGACGAGCCGCCGCGGACGCGGCCCCGGCCGAGCCCGCCGGGCCGGGCACTGCCTCAGCCGGGCCGGATGCGAAGCCAGGAGAGTCGTCGGAGTCGGCCAGCTCGGTGATTCGCAGCTCCATCCGGCCCCCAGCCCGGCGGACGGTCACGAACGAGCGCCGGTGTTCCGGGCACGGTCCGTGGCGGGCGAGCGCAGCGCGGTGTCCCGCGGTCACATACCCCTTATGGGTAGCGAACTCGTACATCGGGAACTTTTCGTGCAATTCCACCATGAGTCGATCCCGGGTCACCTTCGCCACGACGGACGCGGCTGCAATGCACGCGACGGCCTCGTCACCCTTGCAGACCGCTAGGCCGGGAGCGTTCAATCCCGCGATGGAGAAGCCGTCCGTGAGAACGTACGCGGGCCGGACCGCAAGGCCGGCGACCGCCCGGCGCATCCCGGTGATGTTGGCTGCGTGCACCCCCAACTCGTCGACTTCGGAGGAGGGAATCACCACAACCGACCACGCTAGTGCCCGGGAGATGATCTCGTTGTAGATCGACTCGCGTGCAGCGGGAGTGAGCTGCTTGGAGTCCGCCAACCCGGCGATGCGGTTCCGCCGATCGCTCCCCAGAATCACGGCCGCGACGACGAGGGGACCGGCGCACGCGCCTCTGCCGGCTTCGTCCACCCCGGCGACCGGTTCGAGACCAAGCCGAGCCAGCCGTCGCTCGTAGCGGTAGAGATCGACAAGTCGGTGACGCTCAGCTGCGCAGGATCGACGCTCGCTGCGCACCCGCGCAGGCCCAAGCCGCGCAGTCGTCGACGCTCCCATCGGATACACCCTAGGCGACGCGGTCCCGGGCGTGCTCACGGTCGGCGCGGACGGAGCGGCGTCCAGTCGGCGCGCAAAGCGCCCTACGCCATCGGCAGGACAAGTTCGAACCGCCACCGCGTCCCCGTCCATGGATACAACGCCACCACGACCTGTCCCGGCGGGGCCGCGGAACGCGAGGTGACCTCATCGTGGACGATACGTGGATAAATACTCGTCCAATTTTCCAGAATGTGCCGGAGAACCACATCGAGACCGTCACCGCAGGTGCGCAGCTCATACGTCAGCCAATCGAAAATCTCTTGGGCGAGGTCCTTGGTGCGCGTCGGCTTCCACCACTCAAAGTCAAGGCCGCAGTACATAAAGTCAGTGCCTAAAACGTAGGAAGCCGCTAAAATACTGACGGAATCGTTAGAGCCGACGCCTGACACACGCCCAAGTTGCAGCCCACTGCCCTGCCCCGCCGCATTGCCGGCACCAACAGCAGCTGGAACTTCTTTATAACCCAGAACGCCGCAGAGAAAATCACGAAATTCAGCACGTGCGGTCTGCAGATCCACGCGACGTCCTGCGAGGGTATTCAGCAACGAACCCAGTTCCCAGGTAGCAAAATGCCCGTACCGCGCGCTGAACACTCCAACCTCGGTCAGCCGAAAGCGGTCGTCAAAGTCGAGGAGCACATAGCCCACCAGTTGCAACAGAGTTCTCATCGTGATCGTCGATTCCGCGGAGGTCTTGAGTTCAAGCAGCAGCCCGGCCGCGATGAGATCTGCGTCGGCGGCAAGAAGTTGGGAGCCGGTAAAGACCGGTCCAAGTGCCCACTCGCCGACACGATCCGAAAGCCGGGGGAGGAGCACGGTGTCGAAAAGGTGTCGGAAGGCGATCAGCTGCTCGATACCCGCAGGAGGTGCCAGCAACAAAAGGTCCGCTGCAGTAGGGAGCTGGCCGCGCAGTTGAGCAAGCGGACCGCTGCGCGCTACCGTCGGACCAGCACGGTACACCTCGGTCAGGAGGGCCAACGCCCAGCACGCTCGGGCCAACACCTCCGCGTCGACCACACTCCCCGGGATAGGTCCTGCGAACACAGCCGCGTGGTCGCCGTTCGCACCCACGAATGGAACATCGAGGCGCCGAGCCAGGTCAATCAGAGCCGGGCAGAGAATGAGTCCCCCGTTTCCGGCAATGACAGCACCGCCGCGCGCCACCGAAAGATCCGGCTGTGGATGGATGAGAAACCGCAGGAGCCAGTCAGCGGCGGTCCCCACCGTGCCGGGATTGACCGCGGCGGCGGGTGCTGGCGGAACGACGATGTCTCGAGGCCGGGTCGCTCGAATAGCTCGCTGCACCTGCGGCACCCCAGCGCCATACCGCTCCTGGAGAAAGCGCCGCACCGGCGAACCGGTCGTCTTGAGCTCTTGCGTCAGTGACCGAAACATCTCGGGCCTTTCGTCGGTAGCACACCAAGAACGCACCGCCGAAGTAAAGGAATCGGCTGCTGATTTCTCCGTCATTAGGCTGGTCGGCTACGCCTGTCACCGCAGGTACCCGTCTCATGCGTCCGCCACACCGCGGAAAGCGCCCTGCTCAGCACCGGCATTGCCAGCCTCAGCGGCTGCCCCGTCGGTGTACCCGAGGATGCGCGCATCGGCGCCGCAGCCGCAGGACGCCGACCGGTGTGACCGCGAGGACGCCGATGGCCAGGGGCAGTGCCGACGGCATCGGCCGAACCTCACCAGCCGCCACCGCAGCCGCATTCGGAATCGCGTGATAGCCCGGCGGAATCGAGAGCAGCCGCCAATGGCTCGGGGGCCAGACGACGACAAACGCCCTGCCAATGATCTTGCTCTCTGGGATGGTTCCGCCGCCGGGATCGCCGCGATGCGCTCGGGAATCGGCGGAATTGTCCCGGTGATCACCTTCCACCCAGACCCGCCCGGGTGGTACGACGATGTCGAACCGGCTGCCCGGCCCGCTCAAATTCACCTGCGTCGTCGCGGGCTGCGCCGGCTCGCCCGACGACAAGTAGTTCTCCTGCAGCGGAACACCGTTCACCAGCAGGTGCCCGACCGCATCGCAACACTGGATGTGGTCACCCGGCACACCGATCACCCGTTTGATGAAATCCCGTTCCCCGGGGGGCGCAAAGCCGAGAAAACCGCCGATGTCGCGAATAACACGCGCCACCGGATTGCTCGGAGTCGCTGTGGAAACCTCCGGCGTCCAGGAATCCTCGCCGTTGAAGACGATGATTTGCCCACGCTGCACGTGACCGACCTTGTACGAAAGGAGGTTCACGATGACGCGATCGCCGACGTGCAGGGTGTTCTCCATCGACCCGGACGGAATGTAAAAGGCCTGAAAGAAAAATGTGTGAACGACCACCGCAATGACAAGGGCGACCACGAACAGCAGCCCGGTCTCCGCCCACCACGGCAGCCGGTTCTTCTTCGCCGCCCGTCGGCGACGTCGGTCCGACGCCGGCCGTTGACTGAACCCTGTCAGCCGCCCGCCACCGGATGCCGGCGGTTGACTGCTCGACACCGCTCGTGCTCCACCGGCCGCCGTCCGATCGGCATCGACACCGGAGTGTCGGTCACCGACAACAGCTCCCCCGCCATCGGGAAGCCCGCCATCGGGAAGGGATTGCGCGGTGCCGTGAATGGATCCCGTGTCGCTGGGGAAGGAACGTGCGCTGTCGGGAGCGGACGGCGACGCCGGCCAGGGCGGCGGGGGGACGTCCCGTCCTGGCATCTCCTCGACCACGCGAACCTACCCGACCACCCTCGTCAGGCTTCGGTGGTCTCGCGGTTCTCCCGCTTCTCGCGAATCTTGGCTGCCTTGCCCCGCAGGTCGCGCAGATAGTACAGCTTGGCCCGCCGGACATGACCACGGGTGACGACTTCGATCTTCTCGATCACCGGGGTGTGCACCGGAAACGTGCGCTCGACCCCGACACCGAAACTCACCTTCCGCACGGTGAAGGTCTCCCGCACCCCGCTGCCTTGGCGGCGGATCACCACACCCTGGAAGACCTGCACCCGCGACCGGTTGCCTTCCACCACACGGACGTGCACCTTCAGCGTGTCGCCCGGCCGAAAATCGGGGATGTCGGTGCGCAACGACGAAGCGTCGACGGTATCGAGCGTGTGCATCTCGTCCTGCCTGATCTCGGGCTGCCGTAGCGCCGGAAACAAACGATGGCCGCTCTAGTGTGCCACAGCGGCATCCGATGGCGATGTCCCGGGCGGCCCTTCCGCCTGTGAACCCGCGGCGCCGGCCGGTGGCGGCGTCTCGGCACTCCGTCCGGCATGCAGTCGCGCCTCGGCCGCCAACGCCTCCTCGTGCGGCGTCAGACTCCCCGGTGGCAGTGCGTCGAGCAACTCGGGTCGCCGGACCGCTGTCCGGCGGATCGCTTGCTCGCGTCGCCACCGCGCAATCGCGGCATGGTTCCCGGACAGGAGCACCTCCGGAACCTCGAGTCCGCGCCACACCGCCGGTTTGGTGTACGCCGGACCCTCGAGGAGCCCCTGCGCGTGGGAGTCGTCGAGCACGGACGCCTGGTTGCCGACGACGCCGGGGAGAAGCCGGGCGACCGCCTCAACGATGACGAGGGTGGCGGCTTCGCCGCCGGCGAGCACGTAATCGCCGATGGACACTTCCTCGACGCGCATGTGCCGACGTGCATCGAGGAGCACCCGCTCGTCGATCCCCTCGTACCGGCCGCAGGCGAATGCCAGCCACGGCTCAGCCGCGTACCGCTCCGCAGCCCGTTGCGTGAGCAATTCGCCCGCCGGGGTCGGGACGATCAGGAGCGGCGCGTCAACACCAAGCCGGGCCGCCTCGGCGCGAACGGCGTCCAGCGTCTCGCCCCACGGTTCAGGCCGCATCACCATCCCCGGGCCGCCGCCGTACGGGGTGTCATCGACCGTGCGATGCGGGTCATGGGTGAAGTCACGCAAGTCCCACAGGTGGACGTCGAGGACGCCGCGGGCGCGGGCCTTGCCGATCAGGGAGAGCTCAAGCGGCCGGAAGTACTCCGGAAAGATCGAGACGATGTCGACGTGCATTGCCGTCACAACTCGAGGAGGCCGGGCGGCGGGTCGATCCGCAACCGGCGTTGGTCGACGTCCACCTCGGGAACCAGCGCGGCGACAAATGGCACGAACGCGTCGCCGTCCGCCGATCGCTCGATCGCCAGGACGTCTTGTCCCGGCAGGTGCAGGACCTCGCGGACGACCCCAATCTCTTGGCCGGTCACCGTTTCGACCCGCATGCCGATGAGCTGGTAGTCGTAGTACTCCTCCGGATCCTCCGGTCGCACCCGCTCGTCGACCTCGGCAAAGAGGACCCGGCCGCGCAAGTCCTCGGCCGTCGTCCGGTCGTCGATCCCGGCGAATCGGACGAGCAGCCGGCCGGAGTGCCACCGGGTTCGCTGGACGGTCAGCGTCACACCGGTGTCGGTCGTCAGGACCGCCCCGGCGGCAAACCGGCGGTCGGGATCGTCGGTACGCACCTGGACCCCCACCTCACCGTGGACGCCGTGCGCGCGAGTGATCCTTCCGACGGCGACCCGCACGGTGGTCTCCTCCGGCGAATCCGTCACTCGTCCCCGGCGTCCACGACCTCAACCCGCGCGCCGGGACCACCCAACGCCGCCATCACGGTCCGCAGCGCACGGGCGGTCCGGCCGGCCCGGCCGATCACCTTGCCGAGGTCGTCTGGGTGCACGTGCACCTCGAGTGTCGGGCCGCGACGGCCAGGCCGTCCGTGGACGTCGACGGCATCCGGATGAGCGACGATCCCGCGGACAAGGTGGGCCAACGCCTGCTCGAGAACCTCCGGCGCGACGGGCGACGCGGCGCGCGGCTGGCTACGCGGACGGGGTGGCATCGGTGGTGGCGTCCTGCGACTCGGCGGCCGTCGAGGCGCCGCCCGCCGGTTCGTCGGCGGAGGCTGCCGCGTCAGGCGCAGCCTCAGCGGCCGGGGTGGTCTCCGCACCCTTGTCGTGCTTGCCCGACCGCTTCCGCGACGTCGTCGCCTCAGCCCGCGGCTCACCCGCCGCCTCCTTAGCCGCAGCTTCGAAAAGCGCCTTCTTGTCCGGTTTCGGCGGCGCAGTCTTCATCGGCGGCGGAGCTGGTTCGCCGGTGAACCGCTGCCAATCGCCAGTCACCTTCAGCAACGCCTTGACCGGCTCAGTCGGCTGGGCGCCGACCGAGAGCCAGTACGCCACCCGCTCACTGTTCACCCGGATCAGGGAGGGTTCCTGCTTCGGGTCGTACTGGCCGATCTCTTCGATAGCGCGGCCGTCCCGTTTGGTCCGGGCGTCAGCCACGACGATGCGGTAGTAGGGTGCGCGGATTTTGCCCATCCGGGTCAGTCTGATCTTTACTGCCACGGCTCTCGCCTGCTCCAAATCTCTTCGTCGGGACGAATGCCTCGTGGGGGAAGGCGGGGACGACGACCCGGGCGAGGAGAGGGCT
This sequence comes from Acidothermus cellulolyticus 11B, assembly GCF_000015025.1. Taxonomy (GTDB): domain Bacteria; phylum Actinomycetota; class Actinomycetes; order Acidothermales; family Acidothermaceae; genus Acidothermus; species Acidothermus cellulolyticus. The sequence goes on from NC_008578.1 coordinate 1,759,288, forward strand.
CGCGCGGATCCGGCGCCTCATTCTGCCAGACGCGGGCGTCAGCGGATGAGGGTGCCACGGACGACGATCCGCCGCGGGTATCGCAGGACGCCCAGGTCCCGGCGTGGATCGTCCTCGTACACGACCAGGTCGGCCGGGCCGCCCTCAACGACGCCGGGCAGACCCAGCCACTCGCGGGCAGCCCACGAACCCGCCGCCAGGACCTCCTGGGTGGTGAGCCCGATCTCGCGAAGGGCGAGCATCTCGTCAACAACGAGACCGTGCGGGAGCACGCCCCCAGCGTCGGTGCCGACGTACAGCGGGATTCCGGCGTCCCGGGCGGCCCGGAGCCGCTCGGCGGCCGACCGTTTCAGCGCGCGCATCCGTGCGGCGTACACCGGGTACTTCGTTGCCCGGTCAGCGATCGCATCGAAGGTGGCGATGTTGACGAGGGTGGGGACGACGGCGATCGGACGGCGTGCCACCTCGTCGATCACCTCAGCGGTCAGGCCGGTGCCGTGTTCGATGGAGTCGACGCCGGCGGCAACGACGTCCGGGAGAACCTCCTCCCCGAACGCGTGCACCGCAACCCGCGCGCCCAACTCATGCGCCCGGCGCACCGCAGCGGCCAACACGTCCGCGGGCCAACACGGCGCCAAATCGCCGACACTGCGGTCGATCCAATCGACGACGATCTTCACCCAGCCGGGCCCGTGGCCGCCCCCGCGCTGCGCTTGGGCTTCGACGGTGGCGACGAGCTGCTCCGGCTCCACCTCGACGGCGTACCCCTTGAGATAGCGGCGGGTTCGGGCGATGTGCCGGCCGGCATGGATGATCCGCGGCAGGGTGGGATCGTCGTCCAGTTCGGCGTACCGGACCGGCGAGCCGGCGTCCCGGAGGAGAAGAGCCCCTCGGTCTCGATCCGCAACCGCCTGGGCCCGGCTGGTCGCCAGGTCAACCGGCCCGTTGGCGTCCAGCCCGACATGGCAGTGCGCGTCGACCAAGCCCGGGAGGGCGTAACCGCCGTCAGCGATGGTGGTGACGTCGAGATGGGAGGGCCGGGTGAAGGTGAATCGGCCGTCGACGACATAGAGGTCACGCACGTCACCACCGGGCAGGACGGTCACCCGCAGGTGATATGCGGTCAATCGGCGTCCTCCGAATCGCGCCGGATCGGCGGCTTGCGGGTCGACGCTTCCGGCGACGCCGCCCCGTCGGAAGGTCCTGAACCGCCAGGAAGGGTGAGGCCGGGAAGGCCCGAGCCGCCGGGAAGACCGAAACCACCCGGGATTCCGGGGCGGCCGGGAAATCCAAGACCGCCGGGAAATCCAAGACCGCCGAGACCGCCGGGCACGCCGCCTGGCAAACCGCCGAGGCCGCTGGGCAGGCCCTGCGCCGTGCCCGGCCTGGCTGCGACCGGACGGCCGCCCTTTTTCTTGCCGCCCTTCTTGTTCTTTGAGGATTTCGTCGCCTTCGTCGTCCGGCGCATGCCGGGAATACCCATGCCGGCGAATTGCTTCATCATTTTTCGGGCCTCGAAGAAACGCTCCACGAGGCTGTTGACCTCGGCCACGGTCGTTCCGGAACCGCGTGCGATTCGAGCCCGCCGTGAACCGTTGAGAATTTTCGGATCCGCGCGCTCCTCAGGAGTCATCGACCGGATAATCGCGGTGACCCGGTCGAGATCCCGGTCGTCAATGTGGGCGATCGCGTCTTTGAATTGACCCATTCCGGGAAGCATGCCGAGGATATTGGCGATCGGCCCCATTTTCCGCACGGCGGTCATCTGCTCGAGAAAATCGTCGAGGGTCAGCTCGCCGGCGGTGATTCTCTGCGCCGCCCGTTCGGCTTGTTCGGCATCGAAGGCGGCCTGCGCCTGCTCGATAAGAGTGAGGACGTCGCCCATGCCGAGGATGCGGGAAGCCATCCGCTCCGGATGAAAGACGTCGAAATCGTCGAGCTTTTCACCCGTGCTGGCGAAAAGGATTTGTTTTCCGGTCACGGACGCCACGGAGAGCGCCGCACCGCCGCGGGCGTCGCCGTCCAGTTTGGTGAGGATGACGCCGTCGAAACCGACGCCGTCGAGGAACGCCCGGGCGGTGGTGACGGCGTCCTGACCCACCATCGCATCGACGACAAAGAGAATTTCGTCCGGCTCGGTCGCGTCGCGGATCTCCATTGCTTGGCGCATCATGTCCTCGTCGACACCGAGCCGGCCGGCGGTGTCAATGACGACAATGTCGTGCAGGCGGCGGCGGGCGAATTCCACGCCGCGGCGGGCGACGTCCACCGGATCGCCGACCCCGCTGCCGGGTTCCGGTGCGAACACCGGCACCTCGGCACGGGCGCCGAGCACCTGCAGCTGCTCGACGGCATTCGGTCGCTGCAGGTCGGCGGCGACAAGAACCGGTGTGTGACCCTGCTTGGCAAGCCAGCGCCCGAGCTTGGCGGCAACGGTGGTTTTCCCTGAGCCCTGCAGACCAGCCAGCAGGATCACGCTCGGCGGGTTCTTCGCGAACCGCAGGCGCCGGGCCTGACCGCCGAGAATCCGGATCAGCTCTTCGTTGACGATGGAAATGACCTGCTGCGCGGGGTTGAGCGCCCGGGAAAGCTCGGCGCTCCGGGCCCGTTCCCGCACCCCGGACAGGAAATCCCGGACGACCGGCAGGGCGACGTCGGCCTCCAACAGCGCGAGGCGGATCTCACGCAACGTGGCGTCGATATCGGCCTCAGAAAGGCGGCCTTTGCCACGAAGGGTCTTGAAGACGGCTTCCAGTCTGTCGGCCAGTGCCTCGAACACGGGTCGAGCCTACCGGCGTCCATCCAGAAGCGCGGTTTCCAGGGCTCGCCGAACCTCCTCGGCGGCCGCCTCCGAGAGCGGCTTGCCCGCGGTGTCCGTGACGTAGAAGACGTCGACCGCGTCCGCACCCAGTGTCTCGACCTGCGCAAGCCGCACGTCCAGGCCGTGATCCGAAAGAATCCGGGCGATGGTGAAGAGCAGTCCCGGTCGGTCATGGGCGCGGACCTCGAACACGGTGGCGTCCGCCGAGGCGGCGGGGAGCAGGACGACGGGCGGCGGGGCCGCCGGCTGGCGCTGCGCCGCGCCGGCCGACCGGCGGGCAAGGGCTGCGGAGAGGTCGAGCGATCCGTCGAGCGCCCGGCGCAAGTCCTCGCGCAGGCGATCGGGATCGATCTCAGCGAGGTACTCCGGCTCCACATCAAAGACCGTGACCGCCGTCGAGTCGATCGAGGTGGCCCGCGCGGCCCGGACGCCGAGCCGGTGAAGCGCGAGCACCCCGGCACTGCGCCAGAGGAGCCCTGGCTGATCCGGGGCAACGACGATGAGGCGCCCGCCGTCGGCGGCGACGGCCAGCTGCCCCCGTTCGACGGCCGCCCGGACCGCCGCCGGGATCTCCACTGTCGGTCGCTGTGGTGCCTGCCCGGCCAGCGAGGCCCGGACCCGTCGAACCAGTTCCCCGACAAGGCGGGCTCGCCAGGTGTCCCATACTCCCGTCGCCCGGCTGTCCGCTTCGGCCAGGGCGTACAGCAAGTCGAGCAGGGCAGCCGACCCGACCTGCTCCGCGACTGACGTGATGGTCGCGGGATCGTCGAGATCGCGTCGCAGCGCGGTCTGCGGCAGGAGGAGATGCAACCGGACCATCGTCGCGACAGCCTCGGTGTCCGCGGCGGAGAATCCCATCCGCGCGCAGATCGTCCGTGCGACAGCGGCCCCGCGTTCGGCGTGATCGTCACCGGACCGGCGTGCGCCGGACCACGCAGCCCCACCAGGACCGTCCGGTCCGCCGATGAAACCCTTGCCGATGTCATGCAAGAGCGCACCAACGAGGAGCAGGTCGGGGCGGGCCACCCGCCGCGTGAGGGCCGCGGCTTCGATGACGGTCTCCACCAGGTGCCGGTCGACAGTAAATCGATGCAACGGATGCCGCTGCCGTTGATAGCGGACCGCCTGCCACTCCGGCAGCAGCCGACTCCACACGCCGGCCTGGTCCAGCCCCTCGATCACGTGCAGTGCGGGCCGACCCGCGCCCAGTAGGGCGACGAATGCGTCCCTCGCCTGCGCCGGCCACGGGGTCGGGAGGGGCGGCGTGTGTGCCGCGAGGGTGGCGATGGTCGGCGGCGCGAGCGGCAGGTCCGCCTGTGCGGCTGCAGCGGCAGCCCGCACGAGGAGGGTCGGATCGCGTCTCGGGTCAGCACCGCGGGCCAGCACGACCTCGCCGTCCTGTTCGACGACCCCGTCGGCAAGGGGACGACGCGGCGACCGCGGACGCCGGCGCAGTGAACCGTTCACCGCCCGCCAGGTCGCGTCCATCGCGTACGCAATGGTCCGGCCGGCAGCGGCGACGACCCGCAACAGCTCGTCGGAGCCGGCCAGACCAAGCCGCTCGGCAACCGCGGACTGCTCTTGGACGACGAGCCGAGTCGTCGGGCGACCGGTGACCTCTTGCAAGACGTCCCGGATCGCCAGCAACTGACGGTAGGCGGCCCGGGCCGCTGGTCCCGGGCCCGCAGCGACCCAGGCGGCGGCAATCGCTTCGAGCGCATCGACGTCGCGTAGTCCCCCTCGTGCTTCCTTGAGGTCCGGCTCGATGAGGAAGGCGACGTCGCCGTACCTCTCGGCACGTTCCGCGCACATGGCCGCAAGCGCCGGCAGCCGCGTCGGCGCGTCGGCGCGCCACCGGCGGAGCACCTGTTCGCGGACGGTGGGCACGAGTGCGGGGTCACCGCGGAGCGTCCGGGCATGCAGGAGGCCGAGGAGGACCCGAAGGTCACTCGCCGCCACTGCCAGGGTTTCGGAGATCGTGCGGACCGAGTGGTCCAGCCGTTGGCCGGCGTCCCAGATTGGATACCAGATCCGTTCGGCAATCCGCTCGACGTCGTCCCGTCCGGTGTGCAGCAGGACGACGTCCAGGTCGCTGCCAGGGCCAAGCTCCCGGCGGCCGTAACCGCCGACAGCCACGAGCGCCAGGCCGGCGGAATTGCCGGCCACCGCGGCGTCAAAGAGCGCGGCGAGCCAAGCGTCCCTCGCCACGGTCCGCTGGTGACGGGCCGCGTCGAGGGACGCCACCACCTCCGCCGATAGCGCGACGCCGGCGTGGTCCGTCACAGCGCAGCGACGCCTCGCTCGCCGGTGCGAACCCGCACCACCGTCTCGACGGGGATGCTCCAGACCTTGCCGTCGCCGATTTTGCCGGTCTGGGCGGCTTTCACGATGACGTCGATGACATCCTCGGCGTCGGCATCATCGACCAGTACCTCGATCCGCACCTTTGGGACCAGGTCGACTTCGTACTCCGCGCCGCGGTACACCTCGGTGTGGCCGCGTTGCCGGCCGTATCCGCTCGCTTCGCTCACGGTCATGCCGGTGACGCCGAAGGCTTCGAGCGCGGTTTTAACGTCATCCAGTTTGAAGGGTTTGACGACTGCCGTGATGAGTTTCATGCGTCCACCTTTGCCCGAGACGTGGTGACCACCGCGGGAACCGAGGCATGGGTAGCCGGCGCACCGAAGTCGTAGGCCGATTCGGCGTGCAGGTTGATGTCGAGTCCTTCGAGTTCGACGTCCCTGCTGACCCGCAGACCCATGATGAGGTCAATCACCTTCGCGATGATGAGGGTGAGGACGAAATCGTAGGCGAGGACAGCGCCGACGCCCATTGCTTGACGGCCGAGTTGCAGGAACCCACCACCGTAGAAGAGCCCATTGTGCCCGTTGATTGCCGCGTCGCCGAGAAATCCGATGGAGAGCGCGCCGACGACGCCGCCGACCAGGTGAACGGCGAACACGTCCAGCGAATCGTCGATGCGCGCCTTGAATTTCAGGGACACGGCGAGGGCACAGATGACCCCCGCGGCGACGCCGACCGCGATCGCACCGAGCGGGCTGACGAAGGCGCACGCCGGCGTAATCGCGACGAGACCGGCGACGAGACCGGAAGCAGCCCCGAGCGTCGTAGGCCGACCGTCGCGGATGCGCTCGACGACGAGCCAGCCGAGCATCGCCGCGGCGGTCGCCACGATCGTGTTGACGAGCGCGAAGCCGGCGATTTGATCGGCGGCAAGCTCACTTCCCGCATTGAAACCGAGCCAACCGAACCAGAGAAGCCCGGCACCGAGCAGCACGAACGGCACGTTGTGCGGACGCATGCGTTCTTTAGGCCAGCCGATCCGCTTCCCCAGCACGAGGGTGAGCGCTACTCCCGCCGCTCCCGCATTGATGTGGACGACGGTTCCGCCGGCGAAGTCCTCCACGGAGTGGCGGGCCAACCACCCATTGCCCCAGACCCAGTGGGCGATGGGAGCGTAAACCAGGATCGACCAGACCGTGACGAACACGAGGAACGGCCCAAACCGCAAACGGTCGGCGCTCGCACCGGTGATGAGGGCGGCGGTGATGATGGCAAAGGTGATCTGGAAAGCGGCGATGACGGTGGTCGGCACACCGTTGCCGCTCGACCATAGGTCACCGCCGTGCCGCAGGCCGAAGTAGGTCGCCGCGTCGCCGATGAATCCGCCGAGTTTGTCCGGGCCAAAGGCGATGCTGAACAAATCGACGACCCACAGGACACTGACGATGCCCATGCAGATGAAGTTCTGCATCAGCATGGCAAGCACATTCTTGGCTCGCACCATTCCGCCGTAGAAGAAGGCGAGACCTGGTGTCATGAGGAGAACCAGCGCGGTCGCTGCGAGCATCCACGCCGTATTTCCCCAGTTGAGGCCGGTTTTCGGATCCATCGTTCTCCCGTCGTGTCGGTTGTGGCTGTGGCGGATAGGCTCGGCGCGGCGGTGATCCGGGGACGCCGGGCACCGGCCGCGCGATGGAATCGTCAGCACAACCGTGTCGGAGGCTCGTTACCGGCGGCAGCCGTGCGTGTTTCGAACAGGTCAAAGGATCCGGCGCGGCGTTACGGGGAGGTAAACGCCTCCGGGACACCGAGCAAGGCGTCCACGAAGGCCGCCGGATCGAACGGCGCAAGGTCGTCCGGGCCTTCGCCGAGACCGACAAGCTTGACCGGGATGCCTAACTCACGCTGCACGGAAATGACGATGCCGCCCTTGGCGGTGCCGTCCAGTTTTGTCAGCACAACACCGGTGACGGCGACGACGTCGGTGAAGACACGCGCTTGCGTGAGACCGTTCTGGCCGGTGGTGGCGTCGAGAACGAGGAGAACTTCACTGACCGGACACCGCCGTTCCACGACGCGCTTGACCTTGCCGAGCTCATCCATGAGACCCGTCTTGGTGTGCAGCCGCCCGGCGGTGTCAATGACGACGACGTCCGCCTCCTGCTCGATCGCCACCCGGACGGCGTCGAAAGCGACCGATGCCGGGTCGGCCCGTTCCGCACCCCGCACGACGGGGACCCCTACCCGCCGTCCCCAGGTCTCGAGTTGATCCGCGGCGGCGGCCCGGAAGGTGTCGGCAGCCCCGAGAACGACGCTCCGTCCGTCGGCGACGAGGAGCCGCGCGAGCTTGCCGACGGTCGTCGTCTTCCCGGTTCCGTTGACCCCGACGACCAAAACGACGGCGGGTCCTGCGGCGGTCCGCGTCGTCGCCAAGGATCGGTCCAGCCCGGCGTCGACGGTATCAAGCAGGCTGCGACGCAGCATGGCGCGGACGTCGTCCGGTGACCGGACACCCATGACCTTCGCCTCAGTGCGCAACCGCTCGACAAGTTCGGTGGTCGCGGCGACGCCGACATCGGCGGTGAGCAGCAGGTCTTCGATCTCCTGCCACGTTGCGTCGTCCAGCCGTTCCCGGCTCAGCAAGGCGAAAAGGCCGCGACCGAGCACGGATTCGGAGCGCGCCAGGCGGGATCGAAGCCGAATCATCCGGCCGGCTGCGACGGCGGGGACGTCCCGCTCGTCGCCCGCCGCGGCAGCGGATTCCGCCACTGCAGCTGCGGATTCCGCCTCCGGCGCCGCGGCCGGCGCCACGGCCGGCTCGGCCTGCTGGGCCTGCTGGACGGCCGGCGCGGCCTCCTGGGCGACCGGCTCAGCCTGCCGGGTGGCAGGCGTGGCCGGCGTGGCCGGCGGTGCGCCGGCGCCGGCGCCCCGCGGGCGACGCCCGGCGCGTACGCCGAGGTAAACCGCCCCAGCCGCGAGGAGGACGACAATCCCGATCAACGCTGCAATGAGCCACACCACGGACGAAGTCTCCCATGCCGGACTGTCGGTGCCGTGCCATTGTCCGCCCGGCTATGCCATCCGGCAGGGCGCGCGTTGGGCACCGTGCCGCCCGGTTGAGCCCTTGCGGCAGCTCGCATTCCCTGCCGCCCGGTTGCGGCTGTCCAGCACCTCGCATTCCCTGCCGCCCGGTTGTCCACAAGCGGCGGTTGCGTGAACTGCAGCACAACCGTTCTGCCACTACCGTTCCGCGACATGACCGACAATCCGCCGCCCATTTCCGGCGACCCGCACGCCATCGCCGAAACCGCCCGTCGCCTCATCGCGGCCGCGACCGGCGTGTCCGACGTCGGGCAACGCCTGCATTTCCTTGCTGCGACAGACAATTTCTGGTGGGGTACCGCGGCGGAGCGTGCGCACGATCGGACGCTTCACCTCGCCGCACCGCTGACCGTCGTTGCGGAGGCGTATCGCGCCGGCGGGAAGGTGCTGCGGCGCTACGCCATCCAATTGGACGACCTCCAGCACGAAGCCGAACGCGCCCAGCGTCGGGTCAGCCAGGCGGAAAGCGACGTGGCGGCGGCCCGCCACGCGCTCACGAGTGCCCTCGCGCACGATGCCGCAACCCGATCCGTCGCATGGGGACTGGGGGTTCCACCGCCGCCGGCCACCGCGCCGCGGTACAGCGCAGCCGTGACGGACGCCGAACACCAGCTCGCCGCCGCGAAAGAGCAGTTCACGTCCTGTCAAGAGAAATTTGCAGAATTGGCGCGGTCCACCGCACGCCGATTGGACAACCTCCAACCGCCGGCACGCGACCACCGTCCGTGGTGGCACACCGTCACTCACCCGATGGCCCACTGGATTTCCCATCACTGGGCACACTTTCTCCGGCAGACCGCGCGGCTTGCCCAGAGCATCGGCACGGTCGCCGGTGTTGTCGCCCTGCTTCTCGCGGCGGTGGCCATCGCCTTTCCACCGCTGGAAATCGCAGCCGGCGCCACGGAAGCCCTTGCCGCCGTCAGTAACACAACAGCGGGCGTCGCCCGGGCCGCTGTCGAGCTCTCCGAACCCACCGGCCGAACGGCGGGACTGGTGGACCTGGCGACCGTCAGTCTTCCCGGCCCGGCGCGGCGCATCGTCGCGAAAACCGGCGTCGGCCGGCTGGAAGCACCGACGCATCTCGCCATCAGGCGGCCGCCACCGCCGTCGCGGGACATCCCCCTCGGGTTCCGCAATCGAGACGAATTCGCCGCATTTGGCGAGAGATTACAACGCGGATTAGCTGAGGCCGGGTATCCTAACGCGGTGGCAATCATGCAAGGGAGTTCGGTGACCGGCGTCAGCTTCCGGACGAAGGAGCCGTTCGACGTCGGACGCCGCAGCGATTTCGATATCGCGTTGTGCGACGAGTCGCTGTTCCGCGCAGCAAAACATCACGGTGTTGATCTGCGCGCCTATGAGCGGACCGCTCCATTGAAAGCCCGAAAGAAAGAGAGCGTCGAGATCGCCCGACAGCTTGGCCTTGACGGACTCCAGCGCGAGCTCAGCGCCCGGGCCCGCCGCGACGTGGACTTCATGATTTTCCGGTATACCGGGACGGCGCTCATTCGGGCGCAGAGTATTCCTTTTCCGCCGTGGCGGGACCGGGTGCTCGGCCCGTCGCAACCGACACGATTCCAGTGAGGACGACGCATGACCACACGGACTTCGCGCCGGACGCATCTCGCCGACGTGTACGGCGCATTCGGCGACGCATCGGGAGCATGGGATCTCGCCCTGGTCGGCATGGGACGGGTGCTGCAGATCCTGGAGACCCAACTTGGCCTCAGCTTCGAGGCGCATGACAGCTCGTACTGCAACGGCCTGTACTTTGCGCAGTGCGGACCGGACGAATCGTTCTCCGTGACGGTCTACAACAATGCGCCCTTCGACGACCTCGAGGAGATCGTGCATCTCCAATTCGCCGACTTTCCGGTCGTTATCAACGTGTCCGGAGATCCCGCGGCGGTCGAACGGATTCGCCACCATTTCCGCGAACTCGGATACACGCTGCTGACACGCACGACCGTCGTAGAGTCCGATGACCCGCCGCAGGACGCCTCCGACGACGACCGCTCTCGGACGCCGCAGTGAGGCGGAGCGACGGACGCCTACGCCGGCTGCGGTTCGAGGTCCCGGTCCCGCAACCGCTGACTGATGACCGTTGAGACACCGTCGCCGCGCATCGAAATACCGTACAACGCGTCGGCGATTTCCATCGTCGGTTGCTGGTGCGTGACGATGATGAGTTGACTGCTCTCCCGCAACTCTTCGAAAATGTCCAACATCCGACGAAGATTCGTCTCGTCGAGGGCGGCTTCCACCTCATCGACGACGTAGAACGGGCTGGGCCGTGCCTTGAAGAGCGCGACCAGGAATGCGAGTGCGGTCAGTGACCGTTCGCCGCCGGAGAGCAGCGACAGACGCTTCACTTTCTTCCCCGCCGGCCGGGCTTCAATGTCGATACCGGTGGCGAGCAGGTCATTCGGCTCGGTGAGCACCAGGCGTCCCTCACCGCCGGGGAACAATCGTGCAAACACCTGCTCGAATTCCCGCGCGGTGTCCGCAAACGCCGACGCAAAGACCTCCTGCACCCGCTCATCCACCTCACGGACGATTTCCAGCAAATCACGCCTGCTCTTCTTCAGGTCTTCGAGCTGCTCGCTGAGAAAACGGTGGCGTTCCTCGAGCGCTGCGAATTCCTCCAAGGCCAGCGGATTCACCTTGCCGAGCGCAGCGAGGGCGCGTTCGGCCGACCGGGCCCGCTTTTCTTGTTCGGCCCGCACGTACGGGACAGTCTCGACGGCGTCCGTCTCACCGTCGGTTGCATCGGTCTCGGCCGCGACCGGCACCGGAACATGCGGACCATATTCCGCGACCAGCGTGTCCGCGTCGACGCCGAATTCCTCCATTGCCCGCCCGGTGACCTGCTCCATCCGCAGCCGCAGTTCGGCGCGGGCCACCTCGTCACGGTGCACGGCATCCGTCAACTTCTCGAGTTCGTCACCGACTGCACGCAACTCGTCCCGGACCCGGGCAAGCTCCGCCTCCCGGGCGGCACGGTCATCATCCGCGACGCGCCGCTCGGCGTCCGCCTCGGTCAACGACCGCTCCAGCCGGCGCAGAATCACCCGCGAAGCCTGGGCCACCGCGGCTGCGACGACCGCCTCACGTCGCCGCACTTCCCGCTGCCGGGCCGCCCGAATCCGAGCCGCCCGTTCCGCCTGTGCTGCAGCGGACAGCTCCTCAGCCCGCTGCAACGCCGCCCGATAGCGTTCGTTCGCCGTGCCAACGGCAAGCCGTGCCTCAGTTTCTTCGGCGCGTGCGTCCGCGACAAGCTCTGCCAGCCGATCCCGCTCCTCCGCCGAGGGTTCTTCGGGGACGTCGTCCGCCTCTTGGGCGGCCGCAAGGGCGCGCTCCAATTCGGCAAGCCGCTCCCGATCCCGCTCGTTGGCCTCCCGGGCCTGCGCAATGGAACCGGCAAGCCGATCCGCTTCGGCCATTGCGGCCCGCGCCTGCGCTCCGAGGTGGCCAAGCTGCTCGGCAATAGCGGCCATGGCGGCGTCCGACTCGTGGAGTTGGGCAAGCGCGGCGTCCGCCGCAGCCGCGGCCTGTTCACGGGCCTGTTCCGCCGCGGCTATCTCGAACCGAAGCTGGTGCTGGCGTGCGACCACCTCGTCCAGCTGGCGGCGTGCATCGTCCAGGGCGGCCTGGACCTCCAAGAGGGACGGCGCTGTCGCTGACCCACCGGCAGCCTCGGCGGCGGCCAGCAGGTCACCGTCCCGCGTGACGACGCGAAGGCCGGGGTGCCGGGTCACGAGCGCGTGCGCAGTCTGCAGGTCGTCGACGACGACAACGTTGCGGAGCAGAACGTCCAGCGTGCCGCGGAATTCGGGTGCGGCATCGACGAGATCCCGTAACCAGCGGCCATCCGGCGGTGCTGTACCGGCATGCCCGGATTCGGGCAATCCTCCGATCAATAGGGAGGTACGACCCGCGTCCTCTTCCTTGAGCCGCCGCATGCCGGCGAGTGCTGCGTCGACCGAGGTGACAGCGACGCCGTTGGCGACATCCCCAAGGACGGCGGCCAACGCGGCCTCGTAGCCGGCCTCGATCCGCAGCGTGCGGGCGACGGCACCCACCGTCCCCGGTACGGCGGCATCAAGCAGCGCCGCGGCACCGTCCTTGCGAGTCGCACTCAGCGCAAGCGCATCCACCCGAGCCGCGAGCGAGGCGCGCGCCCGCTCAAGCTCCCGTTCGCGCTCTCGAAGCGCCGCCAGCCGTTCCTCCGCCGCGGTCAGCGCCTCCGCCGCCCGTTCGTAGTCGGCATCCAGTCCGACTTCCCCTTCGTCGAGACCGGCGATCTGGCTTTCCAGTGCCTGAAATTCCTGCTGCGCCCGGTCCGCACGGGCCCGCGCCTCAGCAGCGGCGGCGGCAAGCCGGCCGATCTCCTCCTCACCGGCCGCGACCCGAGTCCGCTGCGCAGCGACCTGGCCGGCCAGCCGGGCCAGCGTCTCCCGCCGATCCGCAGCCGCCCGCAGCGCGAGGGCGAAGCGCTGCTCCTCGGTGGCGAGCGCGGCTTCCGCCGCACGCCGGCGTTCACTCGCCTCGGCGAGCGCCGCCCGCAAGGCGGTCAGCTCGACGTCCAGCTGCCCGGCTTCCGCGCGTGCCGCCGCAGCCTCGGCGTCCAACTGCTCGGCGTCCCGCCCCTGCCAGGTCTCCTCCTGCGCCAATCGGGCCTGCCGACACCGTTCCGCCGCAAGCTCGGCGGTTCCCCGGAGCCGTTCCCGCAGCGACGACAACCGGTACCACGTCTGCTGCGCGGCCGCGGACCGGTGGGCATCGGTCGACAGGGCCGCTTCCAATTCCGTTTCGCGTGCGCGCAACCGGCGCACATGTTGTTCCAATTCGTCGCGGCGGGCACGGGCGGCGTTCTCGTCAGCGATGTCCCGTTCGAGCTCCGCCCGCAGCGTGACCAAATCATCAGCAAGCAGACGCAACCGGGCATCGCGGAGATCGGCTTGGATGCGCGCGGCCTTCCGCGCCGTTTCCGCCTGCCGGCCAAGGGGACCGAGTTGGCGCCGCAATTCCGTGGTGAGGTCAGCGAGCCGGGTCAGATTCGCCTGCATCGCTTCGAGCTTGCGCAGGGCCTTTTCTTTGCGCTTGCGGTGTTTGAGGACTCCGGCGGCCTCCTCGATGAAGCCGCGTCGTTCTTCCGGGGTGGCGTGCAGGACCTCCTCGAGCTGCCCCTGCCCGACGATCACGTGCATCTCCCGGCCGATGCCGGAATCCGAGAGGAGCTCTTGAATATCGAGCAGCCGGCAGGGACGGCCGTTGATGGCGTACTCCGAGCCACCGTTCCGGAACATGATCCGGCTGAGGGTGACTTCGGAGTACTCAATAGGCAGCGCACCGTCGGAATTGTCGATGGTGACGACGACCTCGGCCCGGCCCAGCGGCGGACGGGACGCCGTCCCCGCAAAGATCACGTCCTCCATCTTGCCGCCGCGGAGGCTCTTCGCCCCCTGCTCACCCATCACCCACGCCAGCGCGTCAACGATGTTGGATTTGCCGGACCCATTGGGTCCGACGACACAGGTGATGCCCGGTTCGAAGCGCAAGGTGGTTGTGGACGCAAAAGACTTGAAGCCGCGCAGCGTGAGGCTCTTCAGATACACGACGGGCGCTCCCACCTGGGCAGATCAACCGACGGTTCGGAGCCTATCGCCTGGCCACACGAACCCCGGCCCTCGACACGACAACGGGACGCCGACCCGCAGCGTCCCGTCGCAGCTTGCGTCTGAGGTGGCTCAGCTGAGCACCGGCTCCGCTTCGCTCACCGAGATCGTGACAATCTCGTCGTCCTTGGCCCGCAGCGCAGCTAATTCTTCGTTAGCCGCTTGCAGGCGCAAGCACTCCTCTTCTAGGTCACGGATCCGCTGTTGCAGTCGGCGCATCTCCGACAGCAACCGGGGATCCGGACCGCCGAGATGGCCGAGAAGCGCCTTCGCCATGGAGGTCCTCCAATGAATACCGGCTTCGATAGCAGGTGACGCGATCGCGTCGTTGCGTACCGATTCAGCGGTATGTGCTGGTAGATGTACTCAGGGTCGCACCCCGGGGGCGCCTGGGTCAACCCTTGAGTCACGTTTTCATTACGAGAGTATCTCACCCACGCGCACCGCGGGTCTATACCACCCGGACGGCGTAATGCATGGCACTTCAGTACCGTGCCGGACGGGGGTCGGCACCGGCCCCTCACCCCGGCCCACTGCGTCGGTCCCTCGGCACCGGCCCCTCACCCCGGCCCCTCGAACCGGTGCGCCGAGCCGGCCGGCCGGGACGCCAGGCCCGTCCGGCGGTCCGCCTGAGCCGGGGTCACCGTCTAGGACGCCGTCACGCTGGGGCGAAACCGAGCAGCCACCGGCGGCGCGACCCGCACGACTGCACCCGGTCAATCACGCTTGGGTGAAACCGGAATAGCCGCCCCGCGCCGTCGACCACTCCGCGGTAACACCTGCGACAAAACCCGGCCGCCCATGCCGGGGGACGCCGCTCAGCAGCTCGAGAAGTTCCGCGCATCGCTCCCGCGGTCCCTCGGCGACCACTTCCACCCGGCTGTCTGGGAGATTTCGCGCGACCCCGGTCAACCCGAGTTCCAGGGCACGAGCCCGGACCCACCACCGGAAGCCGACGCCCTGCACCCGACCCCGAACCCAGGCCGTCAACCGCACCTGCTCGCAAGCCTGGACATCCGGTCGCGCGACGTCCGTCATTGGACCTCCTTTCCCCAAACGGTTTCTCCTGCGGTTTCCGGCACAGATACGGAGCGCGGCACCGCCGTCGCGCAGCGCCTTACCAGTGTGGCCGCCTCGGCACGGGCTGACATGCCGGACACCGAAAGGACGAACGGTTCATGAATGGCTCCCGCACGATCGCCGTCCCACACCGCCGGCACG
Source organism: Acidothermus cellulolyticus 11B (assembly GCF_000015025.1). Classification (GTDB taxonomy): domain Bacteria; phylum Actinomycetota; class Actinomycetes; order Acidothermales; family Acidothermaceae; genus Acidothermus; species Acidothermus cellulolyticus. Next base: position 1,774,414 of record NC_008578.1, read on the forward strand.
GCTGACCCGCCCGGCCGTAGACCGCCAACGACCGGTCGAAGAAACCGCTCTGCCCGTTGACATTGACGTACAACGCGTCGAACGACGTACCGCCGGCGCGCAGCGCAGCACGGAATACCGCACGTAACGCCGCGAGCAGCCGCCGGCAGGTCGCCGCCGAGATGTCGACGGTCGGGGTCGCGTAATGCAGCCGCGCGCGCCATAGTGCTTCGTCGGCGTAAATATTCCCGACGCCGGAAATAAGTGTTTGGTCAAGGAGTGCACGTTTGACACCCGTGCGCCGCTGGGTGAATCTGCGGTGGAACTCCGCCTCATCAAAAGCCACGTCGAGGATATCCGGCGCAATGTGGCTGATGCTCGCCGGCACATCCGCGATGAGGGGCGCGAGGGTGAGTCCGCCGAACGTCCGCTGGTCCACGAACCGCAGCTCAGGATCCCCGTCGGTGAAAGCAAACCGAGCCCGCAGATGCTTCGGCGACGGACTCGCCGCATCGGCGAGGAGAAATTGGCCGCTCATGCCCAGATGCGCGAGAAGCGCGAGATCGGAATCCAAAGCGAACCACAGATACTTTCCGCGCCGCAAGACCGCCTGAATACGCCGTCCGATCAGCCGGCCGGTGAAATCCGCCGCCCCGCCGGAATGCCGCCGTACCGCGCGCGGATGAAACACCTCGGCGTACCCGATGCGGCGTCCCACCAGGTGCCGAGCCAGACCGCGGCGGATCGTCTCGACCTCTGGAAGCTCGGGCATGGCGTTCGTCGCGCCGCCTGCGGTCAGGACATCGCGTCGGCGCCGTCGACCGAGCGGCGAATCCGCAACCAGGCCTCCTGGGCGGCGCGTTGTTCGGCTTCCTTCTTGGAGTGTCCGCTGCCCGTGCCGTACACCCGGCCGCCGATCCGCACCTCGGCGGTAAAGACTTTCTCGTGGTCGGGGCCGCGTTCGGACAAGTCGTAGAACGGGACGCCGAGGTGCTGCGCCGCCGTCAGCTCCTGCAACGAGGTCTTCCAATCCAGGCCGGCGCCGAGGGCGGCCGCCCGGTCAATCAGGGGATCGAAAAGGCGATGGACGAATTCCGCGGCGCCGTCCAGCCCGTGCTCGACGTACACCGCTCCGATCAGCGCTTCCAGCGCGTCGGCGAGGATGGACGACTTGTTGCGCCCGCCCGTTGACTCCTCACCGCGACCCAGCCGGAGGAATTCGCCGAGGCGAAGCGAGCGGGCCACCTCGGCCAAGGCCCGCATGTTCACCACAGCGGACCGGAATTTCGCCAGCTGGCCTTCCGGAAGCTCAGGGAACCGGCGGTACAGCGTGTCGGTGATGACAAGCCCGAGAACGGCGTCGCCGAGAAATTCCAGTCGCTCGTTGGTGGGCAATCCGCCGTTCTCGTAGGCATAGGAGCGATGGGTCACGGCGCGTTCGAGCAGAGCCAGGCTCAAAGGCAACCCGGCGATCTGCTGAAGTTCCTCAAGAGCAGCCGCGCCGTTCGTCTCCGCCGCCACGGAGCGCTTCGCCATCGGCGGATGTGTCAGCTGCTCAACACCGGACGCCGGTCGTACGTTCCGCAGTTCGGACACACGACGTGCGGCAACTTCGGCTGACGGCACGCGGGATTGTTGCAACGCACCAAGGTGGGAAGGGCTGCCTTCCACTGGGCGCGGCGGCTGCGGGTATTGCTTCGAGACATGCGGCGTTTCGGTACCGGCACGGGGTCCTCCCTGCGACGTCACTGGCCCGGCGTGCCGATCGGCACGCCCGGTGGATCTGGTGGCTCGTCCCTCCGGCGGTCGGCGCGCCTCAGCCGAGACCATCGGCCAGGGTGCGCAATGCCTCCCACCTAGCGTCGATCTCCTCCGGATGCCGGTGCTCGGACACCGTTGCGAGTGCCACCCCGCACCGCGGACAGAGCCCAGGGCAATCATCGCGGCACAACGGCGCGAGCGGCAAGGCGAGCACGACGGCGTCGTGCACCACCGGCTCGAGATCAATGGCCTCGTCGACCACTTCGCCGATCTCGTCGTCGTCCGCCACCCGGTGACCGGGGTAGACGAACAACTGCTCGAGTTCGACCACCAGCTCGGTGTCGAAGGCCTCGAGACAGCGAGCGCACTCTCCGGTCAGGGAGACCTGAGCCGTCCCCGACACCCAGACACCCTCGCGCACCGACTCAATCTGGACGTCGAGTGCGAGGTCGCTGCCGTCAGGCACGTGGATCAGCTCGCCTCGAAGATCTGCCGGCGCAGGGACGACGCGGGACACCTTACGCATGCGGCCGGGACGGTAGGCGATCTCCCGAATGTCGACCACAAGCGGCCCAGCGCCGCGATGCGTCCGGTCTCCTGCTCCTTGCGCCATTGATCTCCTGGAGGTGACCGTCGTAGTCGCCGTGCCCCACGGGGGACCGGCGTCCGAGACGGAGCCGCCATCGAGGATACCGTGCGCATCGGCATGCCCGGCCGGTTGATCGTCCTCGATCAAGCAGTTCATCCTTCCGGATCGAGACAGCAACGGGTCCGACCCCGCATCCGCAACGACGGAGCCGGGAGCCGGGCTCGACCCGGTGGACGCCGACCACGACTCCGCATGCGCAACGACGGAGCGGCTTCGGGCGGCAGGCCCCCGCGTCAGATGCAGGCTCACCGGACCCGGCACCACCCCGCGTCAGAGCGGCGGATCGTCCGTCGTCTCTGTCAGACCGGACAACTCCCCCTTGCCGTGCAGCTTCTCCCGCCCGCGCAGCACGGCGGCAAGCGTCTTGTTCAAGACGATTTCGAAATTCGCGAGCCTGGTGTCGATGTAGTCGTCCACCTCGCGCCGCATCTCGCCGGCTTCGCGACGCGCCTCGTCGAGCAGCCGCTCGGCCTCCTCGGCCGCTGCGCGATGAATCTCTGACTCGGCGACCAGCTGGGCGCGCTCCCGCAACGCCTCTTCGATGATCCTCTCGGCTTCGCGGCGACCCTCCGCGATCACCTGATCGCGTTCCGCCAGGATGTGCTGTGCCCGGCGCAGCTCCTCGGGGAGGAGCTCGCGCAACTCGTCAAGCATCGCGAGCAGCTGGCCGCGGTTCACGATGCAGGATGCGGACATCGGCACTGATCGAGCGCCCTCGATGTGCGCCACGATCTCGTCGAGCTTCTCCGTCAGTTCCACGCCGTCTCCCTGCTCTCTCGGCAAGCGCCTGCCATCAATGGTCCGGCTCGCGGCTTGGGTCGAAGAGGCGGGTGCGAAGCCGCCGGGCGACCGAATCGGGGATGAGAGTGGACACATCGCCCCCGTATGCGGCGACTTCCTTGACCAGGCTGGACGACAAGAAGCTGTACAGCGGATTCGTTGATAAAAACAGGGTTTCGACGCCCGCAAGACTGTGATTCATCTGAGCCATCTGCAATTCGTAGTCGAAATCGCTCACCGCGCGCAAGCCCTTGATAATGACCGGAATTCCACGAGCACGACAAAAATCGACGAGCAAGCCACTGAAGGATTCCACAACCACGTTGGGGTACTGCGCGGTGGCTTCCCGCACCATGTCCATCCGTTCCTCGACGGAGAAAAGTGCACGTTTCGCCTTATTCACCAGGACGGCGACGGTCACCTCGTCGTACAGCGCGGCGGCGCGGGAAATGATGTCGAGGTGACCGTTGGTCACCGGATCGAACGATCCCGGACAGACCGCCTTACGCACACGCGCCTCCTTCGTGGACCGGCAGGGCAGGAGCCAGCCTAGCGAGTGCGGTCGTCCGGAGCGATATCCCGTGCGTCACCTCTCCACCAGGCGTACCGCACCGACGGCGTCCGCGAGCGTCGTGGTCATCAACCGTTCGATCCGTCCCGGGCAAGGCGGGCGTAGTGCAACGCTGTCTCACCGTAGTGCCGCTCCTGGAGCGCCTCCAGACCCGTCGGCCACTGCCACGGATCCCGCCTGCTCCGCTCGACAATCACGACGGCGTCCGCCGTCAGCACCCCGCGGGTCAAGAAACTGCGTAACACCTCGGCGAGCTTCGCCGCGGGGAGCAGGTACGGCGGGTCTGCGAAGAGGACGTCGACACTGCCGGCGGCCAGCTCCTGGGCGACCACTGCTGCGTCGCGCGGATGGATCTCAACGGCGCCGACCGCCCGGACGCGGGTCACATTCGCGCGGAGCGCCCGCACCGCCGTAGCGGAACTCTCCACAAAGATCACCCGCGCCGCTCCCCGGGACCAGGCTTCCAGCCCAACCGCGCCCGAACCGGCGTAGCAGTCAAGGAACACCCGGTCCTGGACGCCGCCAAAAGACTCCAGCGTTGAGAACAGCGCCTCGCGCACGCGGTCCGACGTCGGCCGCGTGCCAACGGGCGGCGCCGCAATCTGCAAGCCGCCCGCGCGTCCGGCAATGATCCGTGGCACGGCATGTCCTCCTCATCTCCAGCTGACGGGCGCTGGCGGGCCGCTGCTCGCCGGCCGGCCGCTGCGCACCCGGCAGGTCACGTCGCGAATCACGCGATGTCGACGTACCGCAGTCGGTCGTCGGCCAACAACGGCGCGACGGCGTTCGCGAGACCCGGATGCTGGGTGAGCTCAGGATCCGCTGCGATCAGCTGCTCGGCCTCGGCCCGGGCGGTTTCGATGACGTCCCGGTGCCGAAGCAGGGAGAGGAACCGGAAATCGCTCCGACCGTGCTGGACGACATCCCGAACCGTACCCTCGCCGCGCTGCTCGAGGTCCAGCTCAGCAAGGCGAAAGCCGTCGCAGGTTGCGGCAACGCCGGTCAGCCGTGCATACGCCGCGGTGTCGGCCGGCGCCTCGGTAACGAGCAGACACACCGCGCGCTGCCCGGCCCGTCCGATCCGCCCACGCAGCTGGTGCAGTTGGGAGACGCCGAATCGGTCGGCGTCCAGAATCACCATCATGGACGCGTTGGGCACGTCGACGCCGACCTCAACAACCGTCGTCGCAACGAGCACGTCGAGACGGCCGGCCGAGAAGTCCGCCAGCACGGCGTCCTTCGCGGCTGCGTCCATCCGCCCGTGCAGGGTCCCGATCCGCAGTCCGCGGAGCGGTCCGTCCCGCAGGGTCGCCGCCACCTCGTCGACCGCGGCCGCGCGGCGGACCCGAGGCGGCCGGCCGGCGCCGGAAAGCCCGGGCAGCCTGCCGTTGTCGGCAGGTTCGGCCGGGACGACGATGTCGTCGCTCTCGTCACCGGTGTCGTCCTCGCCTGTGCTGATCCGCGGGCAGATCACGTAGACCTGGCGGCCGGCCGCCGCCTCTTCGCGGACCCGGGCCCAGACCCGCTCCGCCCAGGCCGGCTTCTCACTCAGTGGAACGACGAACGTGTCAACCTTCGGGTCGCCGGACGGGCGTTCCCGGAGCACCGAGATGTCGAGATCACCGTAGACGGTGAGCGCGACCGTCCGCGGAATCGGCGTGGCCGTCATGACCAGCACGTGCGGCACGGTTCCATCGGAACCCTTCGTTCGCAGGGCGGCGCGCTGCTCGACGCCGAACCGATGCTGCTCGTCGACCACCACCAATCCGAGGTCGGCGAACCGCACAGTGTCGTAAAGGAGGGCGTGGGTTCCGACGACAATCCCAACCTCCCCGGCCGCAATCGCGTCGAGCAGCTCCCGCCGCGCACCGCCGGTGACGGAACCGGTGATCAACGCTACCCGCGTCGCCGTCTCGGCGCCACCGAGCTGACCGGCAAGGGCCAGCGAGCCGAGCAGGCGGGTGATGGTCTGGTAGTGCTGCATGGCAAGGACTTCCGTGGGCGCAAGCAGCGCCGCCTGCCCGCCGGCATCCACCACCGTCAGCATGGCCCGCAACGCCACGAGCGTCTTGCCGGATCCCACCTCACCGTGCAGCAGCCGGTGCATTGGATGCGGCGCAGCCAAATCGGCTTCGATGTCAGCACCCGCGCGTCGCTGGCCCTCGGTCAAGGCGAAGGGAAGCGCGGCGTCAAAGGCATCGAGCAAGCCCCCGCGACGCCGCGGCCGCGGCACTGCCTGCTCCGCCTGCATCATCCGCCGGCGCAAACCGAGCGCCAGCTGGAAGACAAATGCCTCCTGGAAGGTAAAACGGCGCCGTCCCGTCGCAACGTCGGCCAGGTCAGCCGGCCGGTGCATGTTCTCCAAGGCGCGGCGCAGCGTGACCAGATTGTGGCGACGGCGGATGTCGGCCGGCAGCGGATCCTCGCTGATGTCGAGGGTGTCCAGCACATGGCGGACCGCCCGCCAAATCATGCCGCTCGATATGTGCTCCGCAGCCGGGTACACCGGGATGATCGCGCTCGCGAAAGCGGGATCCGTGTCCGGGTCCACGAACTCCATCTCGGGGTGAACGATTTGCCGCTCCCCTTTGAACCGGGTGACTTTACCGGAGAAAAAGCCGCGGCCGCCGACGGCGAGTTTTTCCAACTGCCAATTGGTGAGATTGAAGAATCGCAGCTTCAGCTTCTCGTCGCCGTCCGTGACGACGACGTCGTACATCCGCCGATGGCCGCTCAGCCGCCGTTCCCGCACGGACAGAATTTCGGCGAATATCGTGGCGTGTTCGTCGTCGCGCAATTCCCGGAGCGGCGTCAGTTCGCCGCGCTGGTGGTACCGGCGTGGAAAGTAGGTGAGCAGGTCACCGACGGTGTCGAGCCCGAGCCGCGCGAGGGCCGCAGCGGTCCGGCCGCCGAGGACCTGCCGGAGCGGGAGGCGCAGTTCGTCGCGGACCGCCATGGATCACCGACCGGGTGCCGGGTCACCCTCGTCGTCCGGGACGGCTTCACCTGCCGTGATTCCGGTAATCCGCGAGGCGGAGACCACGCCGTTCCGGCTGCCGGCGGCAATTGCCTGATCCGGGTGCGCGGTATGCACGTGGACCTGCCAGACGCCGTCCAGACCGGCGAGGACGACGTCGGCGCCGATGGCCTGCAGGTCCGCTCTCAGGGCGGCCGCGTTCTCCTCAGTGCCCTGCCAGGTGTACATCACCTCAACGTCGCGGTCCGCATGGCACCGGACGCCGGACGCCGCTGTGCGTGCCGCTCCGCTGGACAGCCGTTCCCGATCCACGCCGAGCAGCTGGTCCATCGACATCCGGCCCGGTCTCCGGTCGCTGTGATCGTGCACCACGTCGCGGAGCGCCTCGTAGATGACGAGGACGCCGCAGCCGCCGGCGTCCACCACTCCGGCGGCGCGGAGCACCGGGAGCTCCTCCGGCGTCCGGAGCAGGGCGGTTCGCGCGGCGTCGACGGCGGCGTCCGACACGTCCGCCACCGTCCCGCCTGCCTCGGCGGAATCGGCTGCTGCGTGGGCTGCCGCCTGCAGCACGCTGAGCATCGTCCCGGCTACCGGCTCCGCCACCGCGCCATACGCGGCGGCGGCACCACGAGCCAGCGCGTCCGCCAACCGGGCGCCGTCCCACGGCAGTTGCGCCGCACCGGCGAGCCCGGTGAGGAATGCGCCGAGGATGGCGCCCGAGCTTCCGCATGCGTGCAGCACACAGCGGCGCGCCGTCGCGCGGAGATCGCCACCGTCGTCGTCACCGGATGGCAGGCCGGCGTGGAGGGTGCGGTAGAGGTTCGTCCCAGTGTCCGCGTCTGCGACGGGGAAGACATTGAGGGCGTCGATCTCGGTACGCAGCACGCCGAGGATGTCGACGGCGTGCGACCACCAGCGGCGAACCGCTGCGCCGTCGAGCCGGTACAGCATGTCACCTCCAGGTGTCGGCTTCCGAGCGTACGGCGAGCCGCCGATGCGGCTGGCTGGGAGAGCCGGGACAGTCGGGACCGACCGGGGAGGAGGCGATGGTCCCGTCTCGGCCGGTGCACCCGGCCGTGTACCCTGTTCGCGTTAGGCATCACCATCCTCGAGATCTGGGAGTGACCGGTGGCAGCTGTCTGCGACATCTGCGGCAAGGGGCCGGGTTTCGGCATGGCCGTCTCGCACTCGCACCGGCGCACCCACCGGCGCTGGAACCCGAACATCCAGCGGGTCCGGGCGCTGATCGGCCGCGGGACCTACAAGCGCATCAACGTCTGCACCTCTTGCCTGAAGGCTGGCAAGGTCACCCGGTAACGCTCCTCCGCACGCTGACGGCCGCTCCCGCCTGTAGCCCACGCCGCCCGCTCCCGCTCCGGACGCAGCCCGCTCCCGACCGCTCCCCTGCTCCGGCCTGCTACCGAAAATCCAGCAATCGATCGTGGTCGACCGGCCCGGTACCCGAGCCCAGCGGGAAGCCCCCGGCGATCGCCGCGGTGACGGCGTCCTTCGCCCGTCCGACCGCGTCAGGCACCGAGTAGCCCCGGGCAAGGTAACTCGCGATGGCGCTGGCGAGGGTGCACCCGGTCCCGTGGGTGTGCGCGGTCGCGATGCGGGGACTCCGGAAAAACCGGACGGTGACACCGTCGTACAGCGCATCGACTGCGTCGCCCGCCAGATGGCCGCCCTTGACGAGCACCCACTCCGGCCCAAGGGTCTTCATCGCCCACGCCGCGAGTTCGAGGTCTGTTTCCTCGTGCACCGTGACGCCCGCGAGTTCGGCCGCTTCGGCAAGGTTCGGCGTGACCAGCGTGGCGAGTGGCAGCAGCCGGCTCCGCAACACAGCCCGCGCGTCGGTGTCGGCCAGCGGTTCACCGTGGCTGGCGAACCCCACCGGATCGACGATGATCGGAACGTCGAGTGCGGCAAGCCGATCAGCAACCACGTGCACGGTGTCTGCGCGTGCCAACATGCCGATTTTCACGGCGTCCACCCCAATGTCCCCCAGGACAGCGTCGAGCTGTGCCGCGACCGCCTCGGGGGGTACCGGCCACACGGCGGAGACGCCACGGGAATTCTGTGCCGTCACCGCCGTCACGACCGTCATGCCGTACACCCCGCACGCGAACATCGTTTTCAGGTCGGCCTGCAGACCCGCGCCGGCCGATGGGTCAGACCCCGCGATCGCGAGAACCCGCGGTCTTGCTGCCATGGGCAACCTCCCAGAAGACCTCCCACTGACGGCGTCCGGGTGCCGGCGCCTGAGCAGACCCACGTGACATGCGGTCAGGCATCGGCGGCGAAGTGGCTGAACCCACTTCCCGGGTACCGCCGGCCGTCGACGACGACATCCCCGGTCTCGCCGGCGGGCTCGTGCGCCCGGCCGATCACCACCCAGCCGTCCGGAACGGCGGCCCGATCCGGAAACGTGGCAGCCAGAGCGTGATCCTCGCCGCCGGTCAACACCCAGCGGAGCGGATCGACACCGCAGGCGGCGGCTACCTCCGCGACCACGTCGGCGACCGGCAGCGCCGCTGACTCGACGTCAATCCGGATCCGGCTGGCGACCGCGACATGCCCGAGGTCGCCGAGCAGACCGTCACTGACGTCGATCATCGAGGTGGCGCCGCGGTCCGCGGCGATCGGGCCTGCCTCGTACGGCGGCTCCGGGCGACGATGCGCCTCCACCGCCGCCCGCGGCGTGCGAAAACCACGGCGCAGCGCCGCCAAACCGGCCTCCGCCCAGCCCAACCGGCCAATCACCGCGACGACGTCCCCGGGACGGGCGCCGCCGCGGGTAACCGGCGTCCGGCCCTGCAAATCCCCAAGCGCCGTCACCGCGACCACCACGGTGTCCGAGCGAACGACATCCCCACCGACCACCGCGGCCCCGGTCCGCGCTGCTTCCTCGCGAAGGCCGTCCGCAAGTCGTTCGGCCCAGAAAGCCGGAATGTCCGGCGGTGTCGCCAGACCGACGACCAGAGCGACAGGAACCGCGCCCATCGCAGCGATGTCCGCCATGTTCTGGGCGGCCGCCTTGCGCCCCACGTCGTACGGCGTCGACCAGTCCCGCCGAAAATGCCGGCCGTCGACGAGCAGATCCGTGGTGACAACCACCCGCCCGTCGGGGACGGCGACGACCGCGGCATCGTCTCCTGGGCCGAGCAGCGTGGCCGCATTGCTCGTCAACCGCTCGATGATGCGAGCAATGAGGCCGAATTCACCGACATCTGCGATACTGATCGCTACGCTCCTCGGTTTACTAGCGTGACAGTGATCCGAGCGCGTCGCGGAGCGGCGTCACCCGCTCCGGCTGGGATCTGGAGGTGCCCATGACGGTTTCGGCGTACATCCTTATTCAAACGGAAGTCGGTAAAGCGGCACAGGTCGCCCGTGAGGTCGCGGCGATACCGGGTGTCACCTCCGCCGAGGACGTGACCGGACCGTACGACGTCATCGTGCGCGCCGAAGCGGCGGATATCGACGAAATGGGGCAGATGGTCGTCGCGCGGGTGCAGAGCGTTCCCGGTATCACCCGGACGCTGACCTGTCCCGTCGTCCACCTCCGGTCGTAGGCCGGGACACCGGCACCAGCACTCTCGCTGGCTGCGTGACGCAGCACCTCGGGTGGTGCCGCCGCGAAATTCGTACGCTCCATCCGCGACTGACGATGCGGCGGAAACGATCGGAGAGCCCGTGCATACCGGCTCGGCGCCGCTTGGGATGGTGCCGGGACGGCGCGTGCATACCGGCTCAGCGCAGTCCGGGACGGCGCCGCAACGCCAATTGCACGAGGTAATCGACCAGCGCCGGGTATTCCAGGCCGGTGGCCTGCCAGACACGGGGAAACACTGATGTCGGGGTGAATCCCGGCATCGTGTTGAGCTCATTCACAAAGACTTCTCCGGTGGCGGTAACGAAAAAGTCGACCCGCGCCAACCCCTCACACCCGAGCGCCCGGTACGCGATGACGGCGTAGCGGTTGACGGTCTGGAGAACAGCCGGAGGCAGGGAGGCCGGAATGGTGATGACCGTCCCCTGGTCCAGATATTTCGCCTCGAAATCGTAGAATTCCCGGCCTCGCACGAGAATTTCGGCGGGAACGCTGACTTTGGGTGCTCCGCCGTGCACGTCGTCCAATACGCCGACCTCGATCTCCCGGCCGTCGATCGCCCGCTCCACCAACACCTTGGGGTCCACCTCGCGCGCGCGTTCGATCGCCTCGTCGACATCCGCCGGCTTGTGCACCTTCGTGACCGCCACACTCGAACCACCGCGCGCGGGCTTGACGAAGACGGGAAAACCCAAACTGGCCACCGATTCGCGGACCGCGGCCGGGTCCGTCCGCCACTCGTCGGGTGTCACGACAACGTGCGGCACATCCGGCAGCCCGGCGCCGACAAACAGCACCTTCATGAATTGTTTGTCCATCGCGGCCGCAGATGCGAAGACCCCTGAGCCGACGTACGGAATGCCTGCCATTTCGAAGAGCCCCTGAATCGTGCCGTCCTCGCCGAACGGTCCGTGCAGGACGGGAAATGCGACGTCGATCCGTCCCAGAGAGCGCAGCCGTCCCGAAACGTCTCGGACGAACAGACCTGGGTCGGCCGGATCCGGGACGACGACCACCGGGGGGTGTGACGCGTCCACCTCCGGCAGCCGCCCGTCTTTCGCGGTCAGCGGCGCAGGATCGGCCGGTGGCAGCACCCACCGGCCGTCGCGGGTGATGCCGATGGCGCAGACGTCATAGCCGGCGGCCGTAAGCGCCGTCATGACCCCACCCGCCGTCAAACAGGAAATGGCGTGCTCGGTGCTGCGGCCGCCGAAGACGACAGCGACCCGTGGCCGGTCTGATGCAGCGCCGGCTTGCGGAGTGTCCAGCGTCATGGGCCGATCCTCCGTTCCCGGACAAACCGCCATACCGACTCTGCGACCCGGTCCGGTTGCGCATCCGAATCGGCCGAGTGCCGCTCATTCGGCCACGGATGCCGCTCCGGTTTGGCACTGCGATTCATCAGGACGCCGACCGCGTCCCGCGGCGGCATGCCTTCGTACAGCACCGCGACGACAACGTCAACGATGGGCATCTCCACACTGTGTTTGCGGGCCAATTCCTGAATCGGCCGGCACGACGCAACACCTTCGGCGGTCGTGGTGGTCGCGGCCAGCGCCGCCGCCACGCTCATGCCGCGACCCAACCGCTCACCCACGCCGTGATTACGGGACAGCGGACTGCAGCAGGTCGCGACGAGATCGCCCAAGCCTGCAAGCCCGGAGAACGTCAACGGATCTGCGCCCAACGCCACACCAAGCCGTGCGGTCTCTGCAAGGCCGCGGGTAATGAGCGAGGCTCGGGAATTGTTGCCGAACCGGAGCCCGTCGGCGATTCCCACCGCCACCGCGATGACGTTCTTCACGGCACCGGCAAGCTCACACCCAATGACGTCAGGATTCGTGTAGGGCCGGAAGTAGCCGGTCTGACACGCGGCTTGCAACCGGCGGGCGGTCTCGTCGTCCGTGCAGGCCACCACGGACGCACTGGGTTGCCGCTCGGCAATTTCACGCGCGAGATTCGGCCCGGTCACCACGGCCACCCGCTCAGGCGGCACATCGGCCACTTCGCAGATGACCTCGCTCATCCGCTTGGCGGTCTGCAATTCGATGCCCTTGATGAGGCTGACGTACACCACGTCCGGTGGCGCGAGGGCGACCCAGTTCTGCAGATTCTCCCTCAGGTGCTGAGCGGGAAGAGCGAGGACGACGAAATCAGCCCCCGCCATCGCTTCCTGCGGGTCGGTTGTGGCACGGACTCGCTCCGGCAGCCGAATTCCCTTCTGATACCAGGGATTTCGGTGACGGTGATTGATGGACGCCGCGATCTCCGGACGACGGGCCCAGAGCACGACGTCGGTGCCGGCGTCGGCCAACACCATAGAGAACGTGGTGCCCCACGAACCCGCTCCGAAGACGGCGGCCTTCATCGCGGCACCTCCGCTGCGGGAGGCACAACCGTTTCCGTGCGTGACGCCGCGGCCCGGGGATCGAAAAAGCGGTCAGGCGGCGATTCGCCGCGGATGGCCGCGAGGAGCTCGGTGACCCTCCGCATAATCCGGTCGGTCACCTGGCGTTCGAGCTCCCGCGTCGGTTCAGCGGCCCGATACTCGCGGAGATCGATGGGCTCGCCAGCGAGGACGTGAACCAGGACGCGGCGGCCCAGCCGCGGCCACTTTGCCCCGTAGGGAAGAATGCGGTGGGCGCCCCATGTTGCCACGGGAACGACAGGAACATCGTGCGCCAGGGCGAGTCGCGCGACCCCCGTCTTGCCGAGCATCGGCCAGCCGTCCGGATCCCGCGTGCACGTTCCCTCCGGGTAAATCACCACGCACTCGCCCGCGTCGAGAGCGGCGTGTGCCTCCCGCAAGGCGTTCATCGCGTCCCGGGTTTGCCGATACACCGGAATCTGACCGGACCTGCGGAGCACGGCGCCGACAAGAGGAACCCTGAAGAGCTCCGCCTTGGCGAGAAAGCGCGGGAGCCGACGGGCGCCGTCGTACAGAGCATGGGCCAAGGTCAACGGATCGACCACCGTCACGTGATTGGCCACCACGAGCACGGCGCCGGCCGGTGGAATGTTCTCAAGGCCGCGCCAGTCTCGTCGGGTGACTGCGTAGAGCAGGGGCTTGACCACCGCGCCCATGACCGCGAACCAGCCGCGGTGCGCCCCGGATCGACGACGTCGCCGCATCCATGCTCTCCTCTCGACCTGCTCAGCGTAGCGGCCGGCCCGGTGGCCCGACGCCGGATGCAATGGTGCAGCAGGGCCGTGCGCAGCCGTCGGCGCCATCCGGACGTTCCGGCAGAGCGAGGAAACGACTCCGTAGCCGGCGCGAGGGATCAGTGATAGCTGCGACATCCCGGCAGAGCGGGGAAACGACGGAAAAAGCGAGGAGCTGAGACGCGCGGTCCCAGCTCCTCGACTCTTCCCCAATGACGAGCGTGCCGATTAGCGGCCGCCGCGACGGCCGGTGGTGCGTCGCGCCGCGGTCTTCTTCGTGGCGGTGCGCCGGGTCGCCGTAACCTTCCGGGTCGCACGTGCCGCCGCGCGCCCAGCTGCCTTCGCCGCACCGCGCCGGCCGGCGGCTTTTGCGGGTGCCGCCTTTGCCGCCTTTGCCGCCTTCGCGGGCTTGGCAGCGGGAGCGGCCTTAACAGCGGGCAGTTTGATCGCACCGCTGACGACGCCCTTGAGCCGCGTGCCGGCCCGGAATTTCGGCACGGACGTCTTCTTCACCCGCACCCGTTCGCCGGTCGCAGGATTCCGGGCCATCCGTGCGGCCCGTTCAACCTTCTCGAAGATGCCGAAACCGGTGATCGCGACTTTCTCGCCGCGCGCAACGGTCCGGGTGATGGTGTCAATGACGGCTTCGACTGCTTCGCTCGCCGTCTTCTTGTCGCCGATTCGTGCGGCGACCGCGGTGATGAGTTCCGCTTTGTTCACGTTTCCCTCCGGAGGAGTCGTGTCGAGCCTTCGCTCGACTCGTGGCGAACTTAAGCCGAAACGGGCGAAAACTCAATCACCTGGCCGGCAAAAATTCGTCGTGTCGCGGGGAAACGCGTCGGTGCGGCGCCGACGCGCGTTGCGGAGGCCGATACGACGGTGCAACAGCGCCGACCGGGCCGGCACGACTGCCCGAAACCGCCTCAACTGGCCCGGGTCGTCGGCTTCCACGCAGGTCGGCGAGCCTCGAAAGCGTCGATGGCATCGGCATGGCGCAGCGTCAAGCCGATGTCATCGAGTCCCTCCATCAGACGCCAACGGGTGTAGTCGTCGATGTCGAAACCGCGCACCACGTCGGCGTACCGCACCTCGCGGGTGACGAGGTCCACGGTCACCGGAGTTGCGGGATCGCTTTCTACCACGTCCCAGAGCGCTTCGACGTCAGACTCGGGCAGGACGACGGCGAGCAGGCCGCCCTTGAGGGCATTGTTGCGGAAGATGTCGCCGAAGCGCGGCGAGATGACGACCCGGAAGCCGTAGTCCTGCAAGGCCCACACGGCGTGTTCGCGCGAGGAACCCGTGCCAAAGTCCGGACCGGCGACCAGAATGTCGGCGCCGGCGAACTCCGGACGGTTGAGCACGAACCCGGGATCCTGCCGCCAGGCGGCGAACAGACCGTCAGCGAAGCCGGTACGACTCACCCGCTTGAGATACACCGCGGGGATGATTTGGTCGGTGTCGACGTTGCTGCGCCGCAGCGGTACGGCGCGACCGGTGTGCGTGGTGAAGGGTTCCATGACAAAGCCTTTCCGTTCCAGGGTTTCCGCTCGTTAGCGCGTCAATCGAGATCCGAGGGCGCGGCGAGGTGACCGGCGACCGCGGTGGCCGCGGCGACGAGCGGGGACACGAGGTGGGTGCGCCCGCCGCGTCCTTGCCGCCCCTCGAAATTGCGGTTGGAGGTGGAAGCCGAACGCTGGCCCGGGGCGAGCTGGTCGGGATTCATCCCCAAGCACATCGAGCAGCCGGCGTTCCGCCATTCCGCTCCGGCATCCCGGAAGATGCGATCCAGTCCTTCCGCCTCGGCCTGCGCCTTGACCGCCATCGAACCGGGGACGACGAGCACCCGGACACCAGGGGCGACCTTGCGTCCCTGGAGCACGGACGCCGCGGCGCGAAGATCCTCGATGCGACCGTTGGTGCACGACCCGATGAACACGGTGTCAACCCGGATCTCACGCAACGGCGTGCCGGGCTGCAGATCCATGTAGGCAAGCGCCCGTTCCGCCGCCGCACGTTCGATCGGGTCGGAGAAAGTCGCCGGATCTGGGACGACACTGTCGAGAGGCGCACCCTGTCCGGGATTGGTTCCCCAGGTGACGTACGGCGAGAGACTGCCCGCATCGAGCAGCACTTCCTCGTCGAAGACCGCATCAGGGTCGGTCGGCAGTGAGCGCCAATACTCCAGCGCCGCCTCCCAGTCACGCCCCTTCGGCGCGTGCGGACGCCCTTCCAGATAGGCAAATGTGGTATCGTCCGGGGCGATCATCCCGGCGCGGGCGCCTGCTTCGATGGACATGTTGCAGATCGTCATCCGCGCTTCCATGGACAATGCGCGAATCGCCTCGCCCCGGTATTCGATGACGTGCCCCTGACCGCCGCCGGTCCCGATTTTCGCGATGAGGGCGAGGATGATGTCCTTGCTCGTCACCCCCGGGCGGAGCGTGCCGTCGACGGTCACGGCCATCGTCTTGGGCTTGTACTGCGGCAGGGTCTGGGTCGCCAGCACGTGTTCGACCTCACTGGTGCCGATCCCGAACGCCAACGCCCCGAAGGCGCCGTGCGTGGAGGTGTGGGAATCACCACAGACGATGGTCATGCCCGGCTGGGTGAGCCCGAGCTGGGGGCCGATGACGTGCACGATGCCCTGCTCACGATCCCCCATCGGATGCAGCCGGATGCCGAACTCCGCGCAATTGCGGCGCAACGTCTCGACTTGGGTCCGTGACACAGGGTCAGCGATCGGCTTGTCGATGTCCGTTGTCGGCACGTTGTGGTCCTCGGTGGCGATAGTGAGGTCCGGACGGCGGACGCGGCGGCCCGCCAGTCGCAGTCCATCGAAAGCCTGCGGACTCGTCACCTCATGGATCAAATGCAGGTCGATGTAGAGAAGGTCGGGTTCACCGTCCGCACGCCGGACGACGTGCTCCTCCCAGATTTTCTCGGCCATCGTTCGGCCGCGTACGCCCGTGCCGTCGCTCATCGCACCCGCCTCCCGCAGTTCTTGCGTCTCACATTGTGAGATCGTAATATCAGCTTGTGGATGAGTCTAGCGGAGTCGGCGTCCTCGACAAAGCCGTTGCCATCCTGACTGCTCTGGAAGCCGGGCCGGCCACGCTGGCCAGCCTCGTCGCCTCGACCGGATTGTCCCGTCCGACCGCCCACCGGCTCGCGGTCGCGCTCGAACGGCACCGGCTGGTGAGCCGAGACGGCGACGGGCGGTTCGTCCTCGGCCCCCGCTGCGCCGAATTGGCCGCCGCCGCCGGTGAGGATCGGTTGATTGGCGTGGCGCTTCCGATCCTGGCCAAGCTTCGGGACACGACGGGCGAGAGTGCTCAGCTGTACCGGCGGGACGGCGATGCGCGGGTGTGCATTGCCGCCGCGGAAATCCCGTTCGGGTTGCGCAACACCGTGCCGGTCGGCGCTCGACTCCCCCTGACCGCCGGTTCGGCGGCACAGGTTCTCCTCGCCTGGGAACCCGCCCAGCGGATCCAACGCTTTCTGGTCGGCGCCGCGTTCACCGCGCAGACCCTGGCGAGAGTGCGACGGCAAGGCTGGGCGGCAAGTGTCGCCGAACGGCAGCCTGGTGTCGCCTCGGTGTCTGCACCGGTGCGGTCCGCCAGTGGACGTGTCCTCGCCGCTGTCTCGGTCTCCGGGCCCATCGAGCGCCTGACCCGCAATCCCGGCCGACTGCACGCCGCCGCCGTTCTCCGCGCCGCCGACGCCATCTCACGGGCATTACGGCAGGAGGCCTGACCGCACGACGAGACCAACCGACTGTCGCGTGACGCCCGTCCTCATCGCGTGGCATCCGCGCCGGATGCCCCTCAATGGCACCGCGCGCCAATGCACCACAGACGAGCGGGCCGGATCAGCCGGAGCTCGCTGAGCCGAGGGTGACTTGCGTGGTGTGCCGGCTGCCGTTGCGGACAAATCCAATAGTCACCGTCGAATTCGGCACCGCGGCGTGGGTCGCCGCAATGAGCGAATCCGAATCCCGGATGGTGCGATCACCGAATTGCACGATGACGTCTCCGACGCGAACTCCCGCCCGATCCGCCGGCCCGCCCGCGGTCACGCTGACGACCAGGCAGCCGTTCGGCGTCTGCAGCGTCGGGTCGACCGAATCCCGGACGCCGACGCCGAGCACAGCGTGCGTCGCATGCCCAGTCGCCTCCAACTCCTTGACGACCCGCATCGCTTCCGAAATCGGAATCGCAAAGCCGACCCCGATGTTCCCCGATTGCCCGCCGCCGAACGGCTGCTGGTCAAGCGTCGCAATCGCTGTGTTGACGCCGACCACCCGGCCGGCCATGTCAACCAACGGGCCGCCGGAATTGCCGGGATTGATGGCCGCGTCGGTTTGAATGGCGTCGAGCACGGTGGGCGTCGTCCCCCCGCCGGAGCAATTTTGCGTACAGACCGGGCGGTTTAACGCGCTCACAATTCCTGCCGTAACAGTATTCGACAGGCCGAGGGGCGATCCGATGGCAATGACCTGTTGGCCGACCTGAAGGGTGCGGTCGTCCCCGATGGCCGCCGGTTGCAGATTCGTCACGCCGACAGCCTGAATCACCGCGAGGTCCGATGTGGGATCCCGCCCGACGATCCGCGCCCGCATCGATCGGCCGTCCGCTGTTGTGACCGCAACGATGCCCCCGCCGGCCGCCGCCTCGACGACGTGATTGTTCGTGAGAATGTAGCCGTCGCTGCTCAGCACGATGCCCGTGCCTTCGTCGCCGCCCTGGTCGGTCGTCACGATGATGGAGACAACCGAGGGAAGGAGTTGTTTCGCGACGGCGGCAATCGACCCGGCCGGCGCAGGGGGCACCGTCGGCGCTGTACTCGATGTCGCCGAATTCCCCGTTGTACTCGACACCGTCGACGACGGCGACGCTGTCGTCGTGTGCCGAGCCACGTAGCGGCCGACGACGGCTCCCGACCCGCCGCCAGCGACAAGGGCGAGCAGAACGGCCACGACAACGATGGGCCAGATCCGGCGCCGTCCACTCGACTCAGGAGGCGGAAATCCTCCGGCCGGCGCAACGTCCCCAGCAGGAGGGAATCCCGCGGCCGGTGGAGTCGGGGCCGGCACGTCCAATGGAATCGTGGTCGTGAGCGGATCGGTACCCTCACCGGCGGGCGGCTGCACTTCGCCGGACGACGGCCGCGATCCGGCAGGGGAGGGCCACGACGCGCCGGACGGCGGAGGCGGCGCCCACCACGCAGCGCCTCCACTAGCGCCCTCCGCCTGGTTCCCCGCACCCGCGGGTGCACCGCCGGCCGTCCAGGCGTTCGCCGTCGCCGGAGTATCAACCGGCGTGCCTGCCGGCTCCCGGGCCGCGTTCTCCGACGGCTGCGGTGATTCGGACTGCGGTCGACCCGGCCAGTGCTGCTGATGCTCCGTCATCGTCGTAACACTCCCCTATCTTCCTGGGAAATCGCTGGGGACGGCTTCGGCGGCGGCTCCGCTGGCGGCTGCTCGGCCGCGAACTCCTCGGCGTCCGCGGCGTACTCCTCACCGGCCGACACCGGGCGGCCGGGTAATTCCATCACGAACAACGCGCCACCCGACGGCGCCTTGCCGGCCTGAATCGTGCCGCCATGCCGGAGTGCGGCGTGCCGGACGATCGCAAGACCCAGCCCGGAGCCGGGCATCTTGCGGGCATCGGCGGAGCGATAAAACCGGTCGAAGATGTGCGGCAGGTCGACGTCGGAGATGCCCGGCCCTTCGTCGGTGACGGTGAGCCGGCCGTTCTCCAACCGTAATTCGACCCGGCCGCCGGGCGGGCTCCACTTCACCGCATTGTCGAGCAGGTTCGTCACCGCACGTTCGAGCATCGTCGGATCACCGTAAACCAGCCACGGTTGCAGGGAAATGTCGAACCGCAGTCCGGACGCGCGACGCCGCACCCGCTCAACGGCACGCTCGGCGACAGTCGCCAGATCGATCTCCTCCAGGTGCTGGTCGGGCACATCGTCCCGGGCCAGCTCGACGAGATCGGCGACCAAGCCGGAGAGTTCTTCGACCTGCGCCCGCACATCGGCCAACAAGGCGAGGCGGTCTTCTCGGGATAGGCCGCGGTCGCCGGCGGCTTCGCTCTGTGCCAGCAAGTCGAGATTGGTCCGCAGGCTGGTGAGCGGCGTGCGGAGCTCATGGCCGGCATCGGCCACCAGTTGACGCTGCAGCTGCTGGGACCGGTCGAGCGCGACCAGCATGGCGTTGAAACTCTGCGCCAGCCGGCCGATTTCGTCGTCCCGGTCGATGTCGATGGGCGTAAGGTCGCCGGTACGCGCGACACGTTCGGCGGCGGCCGTCAACCGTTCCACCGGGCGCAAACCGGCCCGCGCAATGGTCAAGCCGCTGAAGGCCGCGACGGCGATACCGGCGACCCCGACGGCGAGCAGGACGAAACCGAGCCGGGCAAGGGTTTCAGAGGTCTCTGTCATCGATCGGGCGAGAACCAACGCCTGCCCGGACGCCGACGGCACGGCGACCATGCGGTACGCGACGCCGTCCACCGTGACCGTGCGCAAAGACCAGGCCAATTTTCCTTGTGCGACCGCAAGTTCCGGGCCGTTGGCCAGCGGAACGGCAAAATCCCGGTCGCGAATGTTGCCGATGACATCACCGTCCGCCGACACGAGGAATACCTTGTTCTCCGCGGTGAGAACAACCAACGTGGACTGGTCGAGAATCGAGGCCGTATCGAGCTGAACGGCCGCTGCGGCGACGGCTCGGGACCGCAGCGACGCGTCCAGTTGGTGCAATAATTCCGCGCGCACCGTCACATAGGCGACCGACGAGATGACCGCCACGGCCAGGCCGACGACGACGGCGACAAGCAGACTCACCCGCGCGCGGAGGGTGAGATGGGTGCGGGGTCCCACAAATATCCGCCGGACGACGCGAACCGCTCGGCCGCCGACCGACCGTCCGTGCGCCGGGACGTCGACGTTCGGTGGAGGGGGAATCACGGTGACATCTCGCGCAACGCGTATCCCACGCCGCGGATCGTATGGATGAGCCGCGGTTCGCCCTGTGCCTCGAGTTTGCGGCGCAAATAGCCGACGTACACTTCCAGTGAATTCGCTGTCGTCGGAAAATCGTATCCCCAGACTTCCTCAAGAATCTGCGAGCGCCGCAATACCTGACGCGGATGGCGCATGAACATTTCGAGCAGGTTGAATTCGGTGCGGGTCAGCGCGATCGGCCGGCTGCCCCGCCACACCTCGCGGGTCGCGAGATCCAGTGTCAGGTCCGAGAACCGCAGCTGCTGACTCGCCCCGGGACCCGGCGCACTGCGCCGCACGAGCGCGCGCAACCGGGCGAGCAATTCCTCCAGCGCGAACGGCTTGACAAGGTAGTCATCGGCGCCGGCGTCCAGCCCGGCGACCCGGTCGCTCACCGCTTCCCGCGCGGTGAGCATGAGCACGGGAACGTCGTCACCGGCGGCCCGCAAGCGGCGACAGGTCTCCAGGCCGTCGAGGCCGGGCATCAGAACGTCAAGGATGACGACGTCGGGCCGGCGCATATTGATCATCGCGAGGGCACGCTGCCCGTCGTCCGCCAACTCAACGTCGTAGCCGTTGAACACCAGGGAGCGGCGCAGCGACTCCCGGACGGCGGGGTCGTCATCGACCACGAGGACGCGCACCCGTTCAGTCTGCCCACGCCAACTGAAGATCCGCTGAGAGCCTGCGCCGGTCCGAAGGCGGGCACACTGGCCCCTACGACACCGCGGGGCCGGCTGCCGGGCCGTTCCCGAAACCTTCCCCGGGCACCGAACGCCGCCCTCCGACACCGCGGCGCGCCGTCACGAGCCGACTGCGCCGGCACGCCCGAGCCGGCTATGCCGGCGCCTCCAGTTCGCCGACGGCGTCCAGCCGGGCCCACAGCGCGTCAGGGATGGGCATGTCGAGCAGTTCGGCGTCGGTGCGCATTTCGGCGGCGTTTCGGACCCCGACAAGCACCGTGCGCACCGCCGGGTGGCGCAACGGGAACTGCACGGCGGCCGCGGCGAGCGGCACCCCGAATTCGGCGCATATCCGGCGGAGCCGTTCGGCTTTGGCCCGAATTTCCGGCGGCGCGGGACGGTAGTCGTACAGCGGTGAATTCTCCGGATCGGCAAGAATTCCGCCGTTGAACACACCGCCCACGACGACCGGCACGTTCGCGTCCGAGCAGGCGGGAAACAACCCGTCCTCAGCGTGCCGATCCAGGAGGGAGTAACGGCCGGCGAGCAGGACGACGTCGATGTCGGTCTCCCGGACGAACCGTTCGAGCAGCCGGGTCTGGGTCATGCCGACCCCGATGGCGCGAAGCACGCCGGCCTCCCGGAGTGGGTAAAGGGCGGGGAGTGCTTCGTCGACCGCTTGTCGCCAGTGCGCATCCGGGTCGTGAAGGTACACGATGTCCACGGAGTCGAGCCGCAACCGCTGGAGGCTCGCGTCAAGCGATCGGCGGACGCCGTCCGCGCTGAAGTCAAACACCCGCCGAACGCCGCGTTCCGTCGGGAATGCAGGATCGTCCACCCCGCGCCCGGGATCCGTGAGCAGCAGCCGGCCGACCTTCGTGGAGACGACGGCCTCGGCACGTGGTTTCACCGCCAGGAATTCGCCGATAAGCAGCTCAGATCGTCCGGCGCCGTAATGCGGCGCGGTATCGAAATACCGGACGCCGCACCGCCATGCCTCCTCGAGGGCGGCGAGCGCGTCCGTGGCATTGACGTCCCGATACAGGCCGCCGATCGGCGCGCCGCCGAAACCGAGGCGACCCATCCGCATCGTCACTGCGGCGGCCGACGAGGACATCACCACCGCCCAATCTGCCGATAGGGACGAGCTGCCGGTAACGACGAGTTGTCGGTAACGACGAGTTGTCGGTAACGACGAACCGCCGGTAACGACGAGCCGACCGCAGCGCGGGCATAGCCTCTCCCGCGGAACGCGGCGCCGAGCCTCACCCAAACCCTCGTCGGGGCGGGGAGACTCGAACTCCCGATCTCCTGCTCCCAAAGCAGGCGCGCTGGCCACTACGCTACGCCCCGGGGCGCGACGCGTAGTCTAAGCGAACGAGCGGTCGTTCGCTGCCGCGGCCGGCGTCCTGCCGGTCGGCAGACGACCATCACGCGGGTGTAGCTCAATGGCAGAGCTCCAGCCTTCCAAGCTGGCGGTGCGGGTTCGATTCCCGTCACCCGCTCTCGGTAGGCCTGCGCGGTGGCACGCGTCGGTCAGTCGCGCCGGATCGAGCCGGTCAGTCGCGCCGGATCGGACCGGATGATGCCATTCAGTCACGCCAGATGATGATGAGTGCTTGATCATCGCTGCCCGCTGGGGCGACGGTTTCGAGCAGCCACTCCGTTCCCCCGCGGAAGCCTCGGGTGACCAGCCGCTCCGCCTCGCCGAGCAACTTGTCGATGCCGACGCTGATCTCCCGCTCCGGGGTCTCGACCAGCCCGTCGGTGTACAGCAATATCGCGTCACCCGGCTCGAGGGTGCCATGCACCGGCGCAAATT
This sequence comes from Acidothermus cellulolyticus 11B, assembly GCF_000015025.1. Taxonomy (GTDB): domain Bacteria; phylum Actinomycetota; class Actinomycetes; order Acidothermales; family Acidothermaceae; genus Acidothermus; species Acidothermus cellulolyticus. The sequence continues at coordinate 1,797,422 of NC_008578.1, forward strand.
CCGGGCCGGGCAGCACGCCGAGAATCGCGCCTGCGGCATCGGCCAACTGCCAGGTCCCGCTGCCGGACCGGAAGTGCACCGCCGGCGGATGACCCGCCGACCGCACGGTGTACGCCCCGGTGTGCACATCCAGCGCGAGGTGAACCGCGGTCGCGAACCCTTCCGGCCAACTCTGGCGGAGCAAATAGGCGTTCGCTGCCGAGAGAAACCGGTCCGGGGCGACCGCGCCGAGCAACCCGCCGAAGGCGCCCGCCAGCGAGAGGGCTCGGGTGGCGGCGTCCACCCCTTTGCCGGACACGTCGACCAGTACCACCTCAAGCCGGCTCCCGTCACCGGTTAAAGCCGCGACGAGGAAATCCCCACCGAACGACGTCGGTCCTGCGGACCGTACCGACGCCTCGGCATGCCAGCCCGCCGGCAGCGCGGGCAGCTCCCCGAGCCGTCGCAGCCGATCGCGCAGGTCGACGAGCATCGCTTCGCCCCGCAGGCCCTGGACGCCGAGCCGCTCGCGGGTCGCCGCGAGCTGATAGGCGACGACCGCCACCAGACCGACGACCACGAGCTCCCCCGGCCGCAGCGTGCGCATGCCAAGCCGGCCGACGTCATAGCCGAGGGCGGCGAGCGTCAGCGCCACCATCGCGATGACACTGCGCCGAGGCAACAGCAGCGCCGAGCCCAGCAATGGCACGACAAACACCGCCGCCGGCAGCCAGGCCACGCCGAGGATCGGTGACAGAATCCCCAGTCCGACGATCAGCGCACCGAGCCAGAACCGCGCGATCCGCGGTTCGAGTACGGAGCTGCGGCGCAGGGCGATGCGGATCGTACGGCGCCGCAAACCCCGCCGGGACAGTGGCCGGGATCGGCCGACGCGAGACCGGTCAGCCGCGGCCACTGCACCCTTGATACTCACGAAGGGCGAGCGTATCGGGGTCAACGTCACGAAACCTCGATTTCCGGAAAATGCCCCGGGTCGCCGTCCCCAGACACTCGGCCGAGAGCGCCGCGGAGAGCCAGGTGTCACGGGCACCGGACGGCGCGCCATGCTGGAGCCATGGCCAGACCGCGCCCCACCGAACCCGACCTCGGAGACGACACGTCCCCAACGGCCACCTCGCCGGCGTCCCCGCATGGACGGCGCCCGCCGCCGCGTCCGGAAGCGACGCTTCGGGCCTTGCTCGGCGAGGGACGCTCACAGGTCGGGGTGGTCGGTGCCTTGCGTGCCCGTGACGTATCCCGGCCACGGCCCGAACAGCTGCGTGATCAATAGCGCGGCGCAGCAGCGCCTCGGGGCGCCCAGCGCCCGGATGATCAGCGCCAGTCGACTGTCGGAACCTCCGGGGGTGTGCCGGTCGCCTCGAACTCGCTGATCATGCCGATCCGCCGCGCATGCCGGGGTTCCCCGGAGAACGGGGTGCGGAGGAAGATGTCCACCAACCGGATCGCGTCACGAATGGTGTGCTGCCGGGCGCCGATGCTTGCCACGTTGGCGTCATTGTGGGCTCGAGCCAGCGCCGCGGTCTCGTCATTCCAGATCAACGCGGCGCGGATGCCCCGGACCTTGTTCGCCGCGATCTGCTCGCCATTGCCGGATCCCCCGATCACGACACCGAAGCTGTCCCGGTCGGCGGCCGTCCGCCGCGCCGCATCGATCACGTACGGCGGATAGTCGTCGTCCGGTTGGAAGACGACCGGGCCGCAGTCGACCGGCTCGTAGCCCTGCTCAGCGAGCCATTCGATCAGGCGTGTCTTCAGCTCGAACCCGGCGTGATCCGAGGCAACGTAGACCCGCACGTGCTACTCCACCCGCCGGGCCGGGACGGTACCGGCGTCCGCCCACCGACAGCTCGCGCTCATCGCTGCGCCTGCCCCGGAACGGGTGGCCGAGCGGCGGCTTCCGCGAGCATCCGCAACCCTTGCACAAGAGCGCCGACCAGATCACCACCGCCGAGCATGGTCGCCATCGAAACCGCAGCAAGGGCAGCTGCCTGGTCGTCAAGACGACGCCGCGCGGCACGCCCGGTCACGATTTCGACTGCCCGGGCCTCCGGCTCAATGACGACGAGCACCGCATGCTCGGCACGCTCGCCAAGCGCCGCGTGGAGCCGCCGCGCTTCACGCCGTACGTCGCCGCCGAGCGGCCCGATGAACGCCGAGAACCACAGGCCCGTCTCCTCCCGGGCAGCCGCCAGGGCCTGCCGGATGACGTCAGCTTCCCGCGGGGTGAGCGGCCCGCTCCGGGGTGGCGACGCGACGCCGCCACGGGCCGACAGGGCGACGATGCCGCCCGATTCACCACCGGGCACCGGCGCCACCTCCTTCAGCGGTAGCCGGCGGAATCTCCTCGATCCGGCTGACAGCGGCTTCCGGTTCCGGCGGTCCGCCGAACCAGGCGGCGCCACCCGGCCATGGCCGCCCCGGACGGTACCGCGGTCCTCGAACCAACGACGGCAGATAGACGAGGAATCCGATGACGAGAAACGCGGCGATCGGTATGCCTGCGAAGATCAGCGCCGTCTGAACCCAGGTGAGCCGGCCGCCGGGTGTCCCTGATTCGTTGACGATCGGCCCGGCGGCCCAGACCGGGGCCGCGAAGAATCCTGATGCCAACCAGCCGGACGTGAGCCCAAGAACCATGGTCAGCCGGTGAGAGAGTCGACGAGGACGCGCCACGATGTGCCTCACCTCTTGTAGACGCCGTGCCGGGCGGCCGGCGTCCCACTCCGGGCAGGGTCGGCCGCGACGGCCGCGGTACGGTTCACGGTCGCTGTCACGCTAACCGACGGCAGGCCGTCCGGGGCAGCCGGGTCAGACGCGGTCATGTCGCCCGGCCGCCGCGCAGCAGTCGAGCCAGCGTTTGAGCCACCGCGCGGATCGCCGGATCGCTGAACACCTCGTCGAGGAGGACGACCCGTCCGTTGCCGTCCGCCATCGGCACCCGCCAGTTCGGATACGCGTCCGCGGTGCCCGGCTGATTCACCGGACGTCGATCGCCCACGATGTCCGGGAGGTAGAGGCCCCGGAGCAGCGCCGGTGTCCGGCCGACGTACCCGTAGAGCGCGGCGCGGACGGCATCCAGGTGCGGCCGCAGGCGTGCCGCGAAGTCCGCGGGCACGGCGTCCGGCTCGGCCTCGCGGGCGGGTACGGCGCGTGGCTGGGCCCCGGCTGCGGGTACGGCGTCCGGCTGGGCCCCGGCTGCGGGTACGGCGTCCGGCTGGGCCTCGGCCGCCGTCTGCCGGCCAGTGATCTCCGCGAGGATCGCCGGGTCGAGAAGGCCCTCGGCGGCCAGGACACGCAGCCAGTCGAGACGGTCCGCCTCGTCCGCCGCCCGCTCGGCCGCTTCGTCCCGGGCGAGGAGACCCAACCGGGCGCGCAGGTCGACGTGTACGCCGAGCAGGTAGCCGCAGGTCGGCGGCAGGTCATGGGTTGTCACCGTCGCCAGGCACTCCCGCCGCCAGTGCGCCGGTGGACTCGGCCGGCCGGACCGATCCCGCTCGAACCACAGCACGGACGTGCCCATGATGTCCTCGGCGCGCAGCCGCTCACGCACGCCGGCAGGCACCACGCCCAGGTCCTCACCGATCACCACAGCTCCAGCGCGGGCCGCCTCGATCCGGACGACGCCCAGCAGCGCGTCGGCGTCCATCTCCAGGTACGCGCCGTCAGCGGCGGGTGCGTCGTCGGCGATCCACCACTGCCGGAAGAACCCGAGGATGTGGTCGATGCGCAGGCCGCCGCCGAGCGCCAACCACGCGCGGACCGTGTCTCGCAACGGCTGGAATCCGGCGCGGGCCAACCGGTCCGGATGCCAGGCCGCCAAATTCCACCGCTGGCCCTGCTGGTTGTACATGTCCGCGGGTGCGCCCAGGGTGACGCCGGGCGCAATCACCGACGCGTACGCCCAGGCGTCGGCACCGTCCGGGTCCACGCCGACCGCGAGATCGTGGACGACGCCGAGCGGCATGCCGACAGCACGCGCCGACCGGTGCGCAGCAGCCAACTGCCCGGCGGCAAGCCACTGCAACCAGCCGTAAAACTGCACCCGACGGTGCTGCGCGGCCCGGAATTCCGACACCGCGCGGCCCGCCGGATCCCGAAATTCCGGCGGCCAATTCCGCCATTTCGGTCCGTACTGCTCCGCGAGCGCACACCAGGTCGCGAAATTCGTCAGCGCGGCGCCTTGTTCCTCCTGGAATCGGTGAAATTCGGCGCGTCGCGCGCTGGTCGAACAGTCTTCCCAGACCGCAAAGGCTTTCTCCAGTGCGGCGCGTTTCACCGTCCAGATACGATCGCGGTCGATAAGCCGGTCCACGGAATTCTCCGCCCGCAACGCCGCGGCATCGGCGTCCGCGCAGCCGGCCGCTTCGGGAATGTCCTCGATCCGCAGATAGAGCGGGTCAGCGAACCGGCGGGACGACGGAAAATACGGCGACGGCTCCATTGGCAGCGTCGGCGCCGGGGCATGGAGGGGATTGACGAGCACGAATCCGCATCCCAGCTCACGAGCCGCCCATTCCGCCAGGGCGCGAAGGTCCGCCGCATCGCCGATGCCCCACGACGCGGTCGAGCGGACGGCGTACAACTGGCACATCAGGCCGGTGACGGGATCGGGTGGGACAGGAAGTTTTCGCGGGCTCACGAGGACGAGGGACTCCGCCGTCCACTCCCCGCCGGCTCCGTGCACCCGGTGGTAACCGGCCGGCAGGTCCGCGGGGAGCTCCACGTCGTACGTCACAATTGCCCGGCCGTCGACGTGGTGTGCCTCGCCGTCCCGCCGACGGAGGGTCAGCGCGACCCGCCCGCCATCTTCCGTCTCGATGCTCACCGCGGCGGGGACGCCGTCCGGCAGCCGCACCGGAATCACCGCGGATCGTCCCTCCCGGACGACGACGTACGACGGCAGGAACCGCCGCAGGCTCTCGGCACGCCGTTCCGCGAGCAATTCCGGAATCCGCCGCGGATCCAACGCGTCGACGCCCAGGGCCTGGAGAACGGCGAGCACCGCCCGGCGGCTCACCTCGGCCGGTCTGCCCTGCCAGTCAGGGAATGTGGTGGCGATTCCGTAGCTGCGCGCAAGCTCGGCCAACTGCGGGTCGAGGCTCGCCTGGCTCGCACCCATCGGTTACGACCAGCACGCCGGCTGCCGCCCGGCGTTCCACGGCACGACGGCCTCTATTTGTGCGGCCAGGGAGAGCAGGGTCGCCTCGTCACCGGCCCGGCCGGTGAGCATGACGCCGATCGGCAGCCCCGCCCGGCTCACCGCAACCGGCAAAGTGATCGCCGGTTGACCGGTCATGTTCGCCAGCGACGTGAACGGCGTGAAACGCTTCTGATTCTCGAAATCAGCCGCCGGATCCTCGTCGTCGCGCAGCGCCCCGACCTCGACCGCCGGATGGGCGAGGGTCGGTGTCAGGACGGCGTCGAACTGCTGCCAGGCGACGGCAATGTCCCGGGTGCGCTGGTGCAGCGTCGCGACGGCCCGGGCATACTCCGGCCCGCTGATCCGCCGTCCCCGGTCACGCAGCCACCGGGTGAGCGGCCGCACCCGCCATTCCGCGCCCCTCGGCAGGGCCGTGGCGGCGGCGAGCACCGCCCAGACCCGCTCGAACGCAGCGACGACCTCTGGGTCACCGGGCCCCGGTACGTCGACGACATCGTGACCGAGGTCGACGAGGAGCGTGCTGATCCGCTCGTACGCGTCGAGGCACTCCGGGTCCACCGGCTCATCGATGATCACCGGGGTGGCGTACCGGGCGATCCGCAGCCGGCCGGGCTCGCGGTCGGTCGCTGCGACAAAGGAGTCACCGCCCGGCAGCGGCGGTGCCCAGTACGGGTCGCCGGGCATCGGGACGGCGACGGCGTCCAGCCAGAGCGCCGCGTCCCGGACGGTCCGGGTCAGCGGGCCGTGCCACGCCAGGCCGCTGACGTCACCCGGCCCCGGCCCGTTGCTCACCCGGCCGCGACTCACTTTCAGCCCCACGAGTCCACAGACCGCCGCAGGAATCCGCACAGATCCGCCGCCGTCGTTGCCCTGGGCCCACGGCGCGAGTCCGGCCGCCACGGCGACGGCTGATCCGCCGCTGGACCCGCCGGCGGAATACCGCGGATCCCACGGGGAACGTGCTGGCGGCGCGATATCCGATTCGGTGTAGCAGGGCAGCCCGAATTCCGGCGTGTTGGTCTTACCGAGAAGAACCGTTCCAGCCGCCCGCAGCAATGCGACGACGTGCGCGTCGGTACTCGGCACCCGGTCGGCGAATACCGCGGAACCCAACGTCGTGCGAACTCCGGCGACGTCCGTGAGGTCCTTTATGGCAATCGGCACCCCCAGGAGCGGCGGCAGGCTCTGCGGTTCCGCCGATCGCAGGGTTCGCTCCGCAGCCGCGGCTTGCGAACGTGCCAGCTCCGCCGTGACCGTCACATATGCACCGAGGGTGTCGTTCCACCGCTCGATCCGTGCCAAGTAGTGATCGACCAATTCGGACGGCGACACGTCACCCCGGCGAATCGCCGCAGCTTGTTCGAACGCTGAGAGGTCGTGCAGGTCGGCCACACGGCGAACCTACCCCGTCCGGCCGGCGAGGTCGTCCCACCAGGGCCGTGCCGCGCGGACGTCATGCGCTTGCGGACTGCTCAACCCCGAGGAACCGGCCGAACACCGAGCTGTCGATACCAAGCCCGTCGAGGTAGGGAATCCAGCGGGGATCGCTGCGGCCGGTGCCGAGAATCCGCCAGGCAATACCGCTGGGCGCACGAGGCGGACGTCGCAGCCGCCACCCCAATTCCGCAACCGTCCGATCGCCTTTGATGTGGTTGCACCGCCGGCAGCACGAGACGACGTTCTCCCACACGTGCGCGCCCCCGCGGCTTCGTGGCACGACATGGTCGAGGCTGGTCGCAGGCGCATCGCAGTAGACGCAGCGGCCGCCGTCCCGAAGGAAAACACCCCGGCGGGTCAACGGAACGGTTGCCCGGTACGGGACTTTTACGAAGCGCGTCAACCGGACGACCGCGGGAACCGGAACCGCCACGCTCGCGCTGTGCCAGACCTGCTCGCCGGGTTCGAGCGCCACCGCCTTGGCGGCAAGGACGAGCAGCAACGCCCGGCGGCCGGATACGACGCCGATCGGCTCGTAGGTCGCATTGAGGACCAGGGCGTGGCTACTCAACCCCACCTCCCGGACTCACCGTACAAGCAGAACGGCGCTGATCGCGCGCTTCGGCCATCGAAAGTCCGAGTCGCGTCCTCGCTAAGGTGCGAGGCATGGCATCCATCGACCCGGCTCGTTCGGCGACCGTCCCGCTCAGCTATCCGCCGTCCCGGCGACTTGACCTCGTCGAGGTCCTGCCGGCCGCCAATCCGACCCACCCGGTCGCCGATCCGTACCGGTGGCTGGAGAACGCCGACGATCCGGAGGTCCGAACCTGGATCGACGCCCAACACGCCTTGTGCCGCAGGTATCTCGACGCTCTGCCCGGGCGGGATCGGCTGCGCCGCCGGCTCACCGAACTGCTGGGCGCGGGTGTGGTGAGCGCGCCCGTCTGGCGCCGGGGTCGGCAATTCTTCCTCCGTCGCCAGGCCGATCAGGAGCACGCCGTGCTCTTCACCGTCGATCCGGACGGTACGGAACGGGTTCTCCTCGATCCGATGGCGGTTGACCCGACCGGCAGGACGACGCTCGACACCTGGCAGCCGTCGAAGGAAGGGCGTTTCCTCGCCTACCAGCTGTCGACCGGCGGGGACGAGGAGTCCGTGCTGCGCGTCATGGATGTCGAAACCGGGGAAATCGTCGATGGCCCGATCGACCGATGCCGGTATTCGCCGGTCGGGTGGTTGCCCGGCGGCGCGGCTTTTTATTACGTCCGGCGGTTGCCGCCCGGTGACGTGCCGCCGGACGAGACCGCGTTCCACCGGAGAGTCTGGCTGCACCGTCTGGGCACGAGCGCGGACGACGACGTGCTCATTTTCGGCGACGGCATGGACAAAACGACGTTCTTCTCCGCATCGGTCAGTCTGGACGGCCGCTGGCTCATTGTGTCGGCAAGCCCCGGCACCGCACCGCGCAATGACGTCTGGATCGCGGATTTGTCGGACGGCGATCCTGCGGCACCGGTCCTCCGGCCGGTTCAGGTCGGCGTGGACGCGCAGCTCGTGGTGCACATCGGACGGGACGGCCGGGCCTACCTGTACACCGACCGCGACGCGCCCCGCGGCCGGCTGGCGGTCGCCGATCCGACGGAGTTGCCGGCCGAGAAATGGCGAGACCTGCTGCCGGAGGATCCGGAAGCGGTGCTGGTCGATTACGCCATCCTGGATGGCCCGCAACTGGATCGACCGGTCCTGGTGGCGGCATGGACACGGCACGCGTTGAGTGAGCTCTCGGTCCACGATCTGGAGACTGGTGAACGGCTCGGCGCCGTCACCTTGCCCGGACTCGGCACGGTGACCGGCCTTTCCGAACAACCGGAGGGCGGCCACCAGTGCTGGTTCGGGTACACCGATTACGCCACGCCGCCAAGCGTTTTCTGTTTTGACGCGCTGACGAATGCCACCACGGTATGGGCTCGGCCTCCCGGTCAGGCGCCCGTACCCCCGGTGCATACGACGCAGGTGGTGTACGAATCGCGCGACGGCACGCCGGTTCGCATGATGCTCATTGCGCCGCCGGTCGAACCGGCCCGCCCGCGCCCGACAATCCTCACCGGGTACGGCGGATTCGGCACGTCCCTCACCCCGGGCTATTCGGCGGGAATTCTGGCCTGGGTCGAAGCCGGCGGCGTGTACGCCGTCGCGAACCTGCGCGGCGGCGGGGAAGAGGGCGAGCAGTGGCATCGCGCCGGAATGCGCGGAAATAAACAGAATGTCTTCGACGATTTCCACGCCGCCGCCGACTGGCTGATTGCCAACGGGTGGACGACGCCCGGCCAGCTCGGCATTTCCGGCGGGAGCAACGGCGGACTGCTCGTCGGCGCGGCAATGACCCAGGCTCCGGAAAAATATGCCGCGGTCGTCTGCTCCGCACCGTTGCTCGACATGGCGCGGTACGAGAAATTCGGGCTCGGTCCGTTGTGGCGGGAAGAATACGGCACCGCTGAGAATCCCGAGGAATTAGCGGTATTGCTCGCGTATTCCCCGTATCACAACATGCGCCCGGGAACGCCGTACCCGGCGGTGCTCTTCACCGTCTTCGATTCCGATACCCGGGTCGACCCGATGCACGCCCGCAAAATGTGCGCCGCGCTGCAAGCGGCGTCCACGTCCGGCAAGCCGGTGCTGCTGCGCCGGGAGTCGGACGTCGGGCACGGGGCGCGGGCCCTCAGCCGCAGCATCGAGCTGTCTGTCGACACCTTGGCATTCCTTGCCGCGCACACCGGCCTCGACCTCGAACAGCCCGACAGGACCGCCGAACAGCCCGACCGGACCGCCGGAGGGTGAGCCGGGCCGCCGGACGCCGTCCGCTGATCAACCGACGGCCCGAAAACTGAGCCGCACCGCCGCTCCGCCGGACGGCGACCGGCCGATGCGCAGTTCCCCGCCGCCGCTCTCCGCAGTCCGGCGGGCGATGTCGAGACCGAGGCCGGTCGAGCCAGTACCGCTGCGGCCGCGGTGGACAACGCCGTCCGGGATGCCCGGGCCCTCGTCGGCCACCTCGACGCGGACCTGCCCATCGAGGCGCTCGACGGTGACGCACATGCCGACCCCCTCGGGCGTGTGCGCGAACACGTTCTCCAGCAGCGCGTCGACCGCGGCGGCCAGGTCCTCCGGGCCGACCGCCACCGGACACGGCCCGTCCGGCACGTACACGTCCATGCGCCGTTTCTGATCCTCGGCCAGCACCGACCAGAAAGCGGCCCGTTGCCGAACCACCTCCGCTGCATCACAGCCCGCCGCCGGCACCGCCCGAACCCCCCGCCGTGCCTCCCGGATGACATCCCCCACCGCCCGTTCCAACGCGTCCACCTGCTCCAGGACTCGAGTCGCTTCCGGGGACGCCGGGAGTCCCTCGGCCGCCAGGCGGAGCGCGGCCAGCGGAGTGCGCAACCGATGCGACAGGTCGGCGACTTGCTCGCGTTCGGCGTCCAGCAACTCGGTGATGCGCTGGGCGAGGCGATTCAACGCTGAGCCGACGGCGGCCACCTCGCGGAACCCGGTGACCGGAGCCCGCGCGTGCAGTTCGCCGTCCGAGAGCCGATGCGCGGTTTCCGCGAGCGCGATGACCGGAGCGGCGGTCCGCCGGGCCAGCCGATCGGCGACCAGCATCGCCACGATCAGAAGCACGGCTCCCGTGCCGACGAGCACGAGGGTCGCCGGCAGCACCCCCCGCTGGACGATGGACGGGGGTACGAAGGTGCGGACCACGAGGGTCCGCGACCCCCAGGCCACCGGATTCCAGATCTCCAAGCCGCCCCGATAGGCGACATTCACCTGCCGGGCGTTGGTGCCGACCGGCGTGCCGTGCGCCAGGACCAGGCTGGGCGACCCGGCGTCCGGGGGAACCGGCCCCACCCAGGTTCCGTCGTCCAACCAGATGGACGAGCTGATCGCGTTGGCCGACTGGTCAGCGGATACGAGATGCCGCAATCCGTCCAGTGTGGTCGTCCCTTGGATCGCCGCGACGACCTGCTGCGAATCGAGCAGTCCCCGGTTCAGCGCATTCTCGCGGGCAAGCGACCGAATGAGAAAGAACAACGGGACGATAAATGCCACGACAACCAGCGACGTGGTCGCCGCAGCGAGCGCGAGCAGCCGAACGCGCATCGGGAATCGGCTAGCCGGCCGTGGGGTCCACGAGCTTGACTCCCACTCCCCGGATGCTCACGAGATACCGCGGCTCAAGAGCGGTTTCGCCGAGTTTGCGCCGCAACCACGACAGGTGGACGTCGACGGTCTTGTCCGCGCCGCCATATGCCTGCTGCCAGACCTCGGCGAGAATCGCTCGTTTCGTGACCACTTCACCGGCATGTTCGGCGAGATATGCCAGCAGGTCGAATTCCTTGCGGGTAAGGTCAAGCGGACGCCCGTCCAACGTCGCTTCCCTGGACCGCCGGTCGATCCGCAATCCGCCGACGACAAGCGGTGGCATGGCGCCGTCCGCCGCGGTACGCCGAAGCACTGCCCGGATTCGAGCCTCGAGATGGTCGGAGGCGAAGGGTTTGACGACGTAGTCGTCGGCTCCGGCGTCGAGAATGCGGACCATTTCCCGTTCGTCGTCCCGCGCGGTGGCAACGATGATCGGGACTTTGCTGACCGCACGGACCATTTGAATCAGCGTCCCCCCGTCGAGGTCCGGCAAGCCGAGGTCGAGGACGACGAGGTCAGGCGCCTCCGCCACCACGGCCTGCAACCCCGTCATTGCCGACGGCGCGGACGCCACGGCATGCCCTTTCTCGGTGAGCGAGCGGGTAAGCGTCGTCCGGATCGCCGGATCATCTTCGATGAGCAACAACCGCGGCACGGACATGACGGTAGCGACTTCGGGACCCGGATGGGTAGAGCCGAAGGTCGGAACGACCCGCGAGTCGGCGACCGGGGCTCACGGGTGCGCGGCCAAAGTGGCACGCCGCTGCCCGTCAATAGTGGAGACCGCGCCCGGCTCACCGGTGCGCGGCCGAAGTCCACGAGTTCTGATGCCGTGCTTGACCCGCGCTTAACGCGAACGGCGGGTCGAGACCGGACACTGAGCCCCATGCGCCGCCGTCACCGTACCGCTCGGACATCGGACGAGCGTGGCTGGCATCGCCTCCTGCCGATCGTCGGCTGGTCCGTCTCGTGCGCCTTGGTGACGGCGATCACGCTGGCCGCCGTTGAGCGGGCTAGTAACGAGGTGTCGCAGACGCCGCCGATCTCCTCCCAGGAACACGTCGCGGCCCAGGCGTCGGCGGCGATTGCGGCTGCGCAATCGGCGTCGGCGTCGGCGTCCCTCGCACCGCCCCCGCCGACGGGGAACCCCACGCCCGGGCCGAGCCGTCCGGCGCCTCAACCGACTCCGGACACCGTGCCGACACCGAGCCCCTCGCCGGAGAGCAGCGCACCGAGCCGGCCGCCGGCGCCGCCGTCCGGCACGCCGTCACCGGTCGAAGGATCACCCGCTCCCTCGTCGGTCAGCCCGACGCCGACGGTGCCAACCGGCAAGCAGACGTTCCTCGTGCCGGGCCAGGCAAACTGGTACGCCCAGGTGACCGTGGTGTGCGTAGGCGACAGCGTGTACAGCGGTCAGCAGGGCAACGGTTACAAGGTCGTCCTGAGCCCGGCGAGCGGCTACACGTTCACCCCTGAGCTGATCACTACTGGGCGTGGCGTGGCGTTGGCGGTCACCTTCACGGATCCGAACGGTCAGACCTCCCGCTACCTGTTCGCCTGCCGCGCCGGCCAACCGCTCGATCCGGTTCTCATCTCGCCAAGTCCGTCGCCCTCGCCGTCAGCAAGTACGGCGCAGTGACGCGGATTCGCCCGCTAGGCGAGTGTGGCGTCCAGCGAGATCGCGCTAGGCGAGTGTGGCGTCCAGCGAGATCGGCGTAGCCGCGAGCGCCTTGCTCACCGGGCAATTCACCTTGGCGTCCTCCGCAAAGCTGGCGAACTGCTCGGCGCTGAGCCCGGGTACCCGGCCACGAACCCTGATCGTGATACCGGTGATGCCCTGGCCGGGTTGGAACGTCACGTCCGCGGTGGTCTCCAGCGTGATGTCGGTGTGACCGGCCTTTGCCAGCGCATTGGAGAGCGCCATGGAGTAGCACGCCGAATGGGCCGCGGCGATGAGCTCTTCCGGGCTCGTCATGCCGTTCGGTTGCTCGGCCCGCGCCGGCCAGTTGACCTCGTAGCTGCCAAGCCCCGATGAATCCAGGCTCACGGTCCCTTTGCCGCCGTCGAGGAGCGGGCCTTCCCAATGCGTCGTCGCGGTACGGGTCGTTGCCATCGCACTGTCCTTTCCCTCGCAGGTTCACGACGCCTTTATCCTCCCCCACCATCCGCCGGGTGTCCTCCCCCACCATCCGTCGGGTGTCCTCCCCCACCATCCGCCAGGTGTCCTCCCCTGCCACCGTCCCCGGGCGCACGGCGCCCAGGTCCGCGCGGCATCGGCACCGGCGAATCCGCCGGCTCCCCGGACGCACGGCGCGCAGGGTCGCCTGCTCGGCTTCCTTCTCCGCGATCTGCCACCGGCCGTTCCCGAGATCCGTGCAGCCGCGTGCTGCGAGAATGAAGTGCCGTGTCTGCCCCAGCAGAATCCCAGCCCGCCACCGTCTACGACGCGGTCGGCGGCAGTGAGACATTTCGGCTGCTCGTCGACCGCTTTTACGCCGGGGTCGCGACCGATCCGGTTCTCCGCCCGCTGTATCCGGAGGAAGATCTGTCGGGTGCCCGCGAACGGCTGCGCATGTTCCTCGAGCAGTACTGGGGCGGCCCGCGCACCTACAGCGAGCGGCGGGGGCATCCGCGACTTCGGCTGCGCCACGCGCCGTTCCGCATCGGGCCGGCCGAACGCGACGCGTGGCTCGGTCACATGCGGAGGGCGTTGGAGAGTCTGCAGCTTCCGGAATCACTTGCGACGACGATGTGGGACTACTTCGTGTCCGCCGCCCATAGCCTCGTGAACGCGGAGTCATGAATGGGGCGGACGGCGGCCCTGCGGGCCGTCCTGGCTGAGGCGGGCTTTCGCCGCCTGTACGCCACCCGCCTCGTCTCCGCCGTTGCCGACGGAAGTTTCCAAGCTGCGCTGGCAAGCTATGTTCTGTTCAATCCGGAACGAGCCACCACACCGGCGGAGGCGGCGGCCGCACTGACCGCACTCGCGCTCCCCTATTCGCTCATCGGCCCGTTCGTCGGCGTTTTCCTCGATCGGTGGCGTCGGCAGCGGGTCCTCGTCATCGGTAACACCGTCAAGGCCGCGCTGGTCGTGGGGGTCGCCGCGCTCGTCGCCGACCGGGCCGAAAACGGCGCATTTCTCGCGGTCACCATCGCCGCCCTCAGTGTGAACCGGCTTTTCCTCGCCGCGCTTTCCGCCGCGCTGCCGCATGTGGTTCCTGAGAATTACCTTGTCACCGCGAACGCCGTCGCGACCACCTCCGGAACAGTGGCCACGATCATCGGTGCGGGAATCGGCGGGTCCCTCCGGCTCGCGGCGGGTACGCACGCGCTCGCGCTCGGCGGCGTTGTGGCGGCAGCGGCGTTGGGGTATCTCGGTTCGGCCTTGGTCGCCAGGCGTTTTGCCGCCGACGAACTTGGACCGGACGTTCCGCTCGCCGTCCCGATGTGGCACGCCGTACACGCTGTGCTTGCGGGGTTGGCAGCCGCCGCCCGGCACGTGGCGCAACGGCAAAGAGTGGCGTCCGCGCTCGCGGCGATTTCCGCTCACCGGTTCTGTTATGGAATGGCGACGCTGACCATCGTGCTGCTGGAGCGCAATTACTTTGCCCACGAGAATCAGGCGGTGCGCGGGCTCTTCGGCTTGGGCGCGGTCGTCGGCGCATCAGGGCTCGGCATTGTCGCAGCCGCGCTCGTGACACCGCGCGTCACCCGACGTATCGGCACCACCCGTTGGGTTGCCGCCATGCTTTGTGCCGCCGGGACAGCGGTCGCTGTCTTTGGTCTGCCTTTCCAACGGGAATTGCTCATCGCCGGGGCGTTCGTTCTCGGCTTCTCCGCCCAGGGAATGAAGATTTGCGTCGACACGATCGTCCAAGCGGACGTAGCGGATAATTTCCGCGGCCGGGTCTTCTCGGGTTACGACATGCTGTACAACGTCACTTACGTGGCGGCCGCGGCGGCCGCCGCCGCCGCTCTCCCGCCGTCCGGGAAATCAGACGCTGTGATGAGCGGTCTTGCCGCTGGTTACGTCCTCGCCGGGCTCAGCTTCGCGTGGTTCACCAGAGGTGCTGTGGTGCGCGAGCGGCCGATGGTTGGGCGGCAACCGGAACGTGTCGCCGCCCAACCACCAGGGAACTTTCAGGACGCCCGCTAAGGTCGAACCCACCGCAGCCTCGACGAGTGAAGGACCGCGAAGCAGCGCAGGGACCCTCCGGTACGCCCGCTAACGCGGAGCACTGCGGTCGAGGGCATCACGGGAATTGCGGGTGCGCCGGGCCTTGCGGGTGATGGACGAACGCCGGAGACTCCACACCGAATTGGTATGTCGTCGTTGAGCGGAAGGTTTCTCCCGGATTCAGCACGACCGACGGCCAGCCCGGCTGTCCGATGTGGTGCGGGCTGTCGGGGTAGTGCTGCGTTTCGAGGGTGAATCCGTCGGTCTGCCGGTAGGCTCGGCCCGACGTACCGATGAGATCACCGACGAGGAAGTTCCCGCTGTAGAACTGAACGCCAGGCTGGTCGGTGAACGTCCACAACGCGATACCTGTGCTCGGTGCAAACGCCGTAGCCGCAAGTCGGTAGCCGGTTCCGTTGATGACCCAGTTGAAGTCGTATCCGTGGGCCATCTGCAGCTCCTGATACGCCTGACCACCGCTATCCGGGAGATCTGTGCGCCGAATCATGTCACCGATCCGGTGCAGCGTGCGGAAGTCAAAAGGTGTACCGGCGACCGGCACGAATGCTCCGGTGGGAATCAGGACGTTGTCCGTCGGCAGATAGCTATCGGCGTTTATCTGAAGGTATTGGTCGAACACGCTGCCGTTGCCTTCTCCCGCCAGATTGAAGTACGTGTGGTTGGTGAAGTTGACGACCGTCGGCGCTGTTGTCGTCGCTTCATATGTGATCATCAAGGCATTCGCGTCGGTCAACGTGTATGTCACGGTGTTGTGGACGGTGCCGGGAAATCCGTTCTTGCCGTCTGGATCCGTGTAGCTGAGCCGAAGGGCCACGTACCCGGGACCGGTGGTCGGCGCAGCGGACCAGACCTGCGTGTTATAGGAGTCCGGACCACCGTGCAGGGTGTTTGGACCGTTGTTCGCGGGCAGCGTATACGTTGTGCCATTGAGGGTAAACGAGGCGTTGGCGATCCGATTGGCGTACCGGCCGATAATGGCGCCGAAGTACGTATCGCCCGAGCCTCCTGACAGCGGCCAGGGTTGATGTTCGAAGTCGTTCACGTAGTCGTCGAGATTCGCGAACCCCAATGCGACATTCACGAGATGGCGGCTGCGGTCCGGTACCCAGATTGACTGGACCACGCCGCCGTAATTGCTGATTTTCACCATCATTCCGTTGTCATTGGTCAACGTGAAGAGATCGACGGGCTGTCCATCCGCGGTTCCCCAGGGGACGCTGGTGATACTCAGGTGCCCGTGTCCGCTTCCGAAATGATGCACGGGCAACGCGTGGGTCGCTGACGCTCCCACCGGACTAGCGACGGCGGCCAACGCGAGTCCGCCCGCCGCTGCGAAGACAAAAGTTCTCCGCCGCGTCAGTGTGAAAGACATACACACCCTCCTTTCCACGCGCCGGCATCGGCAGCCGAAACACCCTTCGGCGACCGAGGCCGCGTTGACGACGGAGTTGACTGTAGACGGATGTTAGCGTTCACACAAGATGTTGGCGTTGATTTCTTTACCCGATCGGAGATTGCGCAACGATGGAGGCGTCCCCGGTGATGAGATCGATATGTCCGGTGGCGGAAGGAAAAGACCTGGTTATCGGATCTCTCACGGAGGCTCACTCGTAGTGTCTTGGCGGGACAACACGGGTTGCCGAACGCGCCGAGTTATTCCCCGTAACAGAATGTGACGGACGAGATTATGTGAGCGATAACTTCCTCTGTCCCTGCCTGCGCCGGTGACAGCCCCGCGCATCGACTCCTCGAGGCCTGGTGGTCGTTGCGCCCGATGGTCGGGTGAATGCGGCACTCGAAGCCTGGTGGTCGTTGCACCTGGCGGTTCGGCACATGCGCCTCCTGGCGTCGCCGGCGTCGCTACCGCCACCGCGTCGTCGCGGCTGACGATCGCGCGCGCTCCCCAGCTGTCGGCGCGCCACCGCTCCGGAGGACTGCGTGAACTCCCCGGCTGGACGGGTCGGCGTCGGCGAGCACGGGAGGTGCGCTCCGCTCGCCGGGTCCCCGCACGCCTGGACGGGTCGCGCAATCATGACTCAGGCGTGAAACGCCGCGAGCGGGACCGATAGTCAACCGGTGGTCACGCGTGGGATCTGATCCCATCGGGCAGGGCGGCTGCCATCACGCTGCCTTGATAGCGCGCGGTCGCCACACAGTTGGTGATCGCCGGAAGACATGGTCGATCGGCCGGCGATCCGACGATCGCCGCATACGGCATCAGCGAAATGCTCAAGTCAGCCGGCGGCCCAGCCGTAGAAGGAGGTGAGTACGGCACCCGCCGCGGGTGCTCGTTGGGAGGTCCCGGTGGATCTGGGTACCGTGCCGATCGGCGACGCTGCTCATGCCGAGGGCGGAATCGCCGAATTAGCTGCCGCCCTCGAGTCCATTGAGAGCCGACTGGCCGGGCAGACGTCCGAACTGGTCCGGCTCCGCCGCGCGAACGAACTCAACCAGGCCCTGCTCGACCTGCATGTCGCCTGCACGCGGCAGCGCAGCATCGCGGGGACCGCGCGCCAGATCGGTGCCGTGGCGTCGGCAATGCTCCGATCGCCGGTTGTCGCGGTCAGCGCGTTCGAGCCGACTCGGCTCAAGCCGCACGTCGGAGTCGCGATCGGTGACGGGCTCGTCAACGAAGAGCATCTCGCGACGGTGGCGACACAGCTGGTCGGTGACGCAGAGTTCGCCTGGATGCGCACCGAGAACCGGCTCGCGGTGCTGAGCCTTGAGGGATGCGGACCGTCCGGTGCAACGCTGCTCGCCGAGTTGCATGCTGAGCGGGCTCTTCTCGTGCCGCTCTTCGGCCAAGGAGAGTTCGTGGGCTGTATCGCTGCGAAGCTGCCCAAGAGCGCCTCGGTCGTCGACGATATGGGTCTGTTCGAAGCGGCGGCTTCGCTCCAGGGTCACGCCGGCGAACTCCTGCACCTCGCCCTCGTTCTCGATGAACTGCGCCGGCGGGCCTTGCACGACGCGGTGACCGGACTGCCGAATCTCGCCGTTTTCGAGCAGCGGCTCGTCCGCGCGCTCGCCCGGCGGGCTGCTCACCAGGACGGGCATCGCGAGGTTGCGGTCATTTTGCTGCAAGTGCTCGGCGTCGGGCGGATCACCGACGCGCACGGCGCGACCGGCGTCCAGGCGGTGCTCCGCGAAATCGCGAGCCGGCTTCTTGAGATCGCACCCGAACACGACCTTGGTCACCTCGGCGCCAGTCATTTCGCCCTGATCGCACATGGTGAACCTGGCGCAGGAATCGATCTGGCCCGCACCGCGAGTGAGGCGGTGGAGACGCCGTTGGTATTGCCGTTCGGCACGGTCGAGGTGCGCTGCCACCTTGGGGTGGCGGTCGCCCGGGACGCCGATACGGCCGGTCATGTGATTCGCCGCGCGGAAACCGCGGCTCGGATCGCACGAACCACCGACGAGCATATTGTCGTCGACGAATAGGCAGCGTGCGGGCGACGAATTCTTTGTCGCCGAGTAGCGCGGGTTACGAATTCTCCGGCTCTAAATAGCGTTCAAGAAATGCGCGCTCTGCCGGGGTCACCCGACGCGGCCGCCCGGAGGAAAGGTCATACGGCACAAGAACGGTCAGCGCCTCGGCAAGCACCACCGGTTCAGGTTTCGCGAGCTGGTCCCGCATTTCGTACCGCAGCGTGAAGGAGGATGCGCGCACCTGCGCCGTCCACACGTCGATTTCAATCGGCTCCGGACGCCACGTCAACGGACGGCGGTAATCGATTTCGTGCCGGGCGACGACAACTCCCTTGATGAGGTCCGGCGCGTATTCTTGCGCATCGCCGGCGAACAGCATGCCGGTACGCGCCTCCTGCATGTAGGCGACGAAGGGTACGTTGTTGACGTGCCCGAAGGCGTCCATGTCGTCCCAGCGGATCTGGCAGCGAAAGGTGTACCGCATCGGCCGGCTCAGTCGCGGGTCAACCGGCGGTACGTCGTCCGGTGGGGCCGAGCGGCGTCCGGTCCGAGGCGTTCGACCTTGTTCTTCTCATACGCGTCGAAATTGCCTTCGAACCAGAACCACCGCGAATCGCCCTCCCACGCAAGGATGTGCGTCGCCACCCGGTCGAGAAACCACCGGTCGTGGCTCGTGATCACGGCACAGCCGGGAAATTCCGCCAGCGCCCGTTCCAGGCTTGCCAGGGTTTCGACGTCCAGGTCATTCGTCGGCTCGTCGAGGAGCAGCACGTTGCCGCCTTGCTTCAAGGTGAGGGCGAGGTTGAGGCGATTCCGCTCACCACCGGAGAATGCGGCAACCGGCTTCTGCTGGTCGCTGCCTTTGAACCCAAATGCCGCGATGTATGCGCGGCTCGGCACTTCGACATTGCCGACCTTGATGTAGTCCAGGCCGTCTGAGATCAGCTCCCACGCGGTTTTCTGCGGGTCGAGACCGGCGCGCGCCTGGTCGACGTACGCAAGCTTCACGGTCTCGCCGATGCGGATCGTCCCGGCGTCCGGCCGCTCCTCACCCACGATCATCCGGAAGAGGGTCGTCTTTCCGACGCCGTTCGGCCCGATGACACCGACGATTCCGTTGGGCGGAAGGGAGAATGAGAGGCCGTCGAAAAGCAGCTGATCGTCGTAGCCCTTGCGAAGGTTCTCCACTTCGACGACGACGCTGCCCAGCCGCGGACCCGGCGGTATCTGAATCTCCTCGAAGTCCAGCTTTCGATATTTTGCCGCCTCGGCCGCCATCTCTTCATAACGTGCGAGTCGGGCCCGGCTCTTCGCCTGACGCGCACGTGGACTCGACCGGACCCACTCGAGTTCCTCTTCCAGCCGCTTGCGCAGCTTGGCGTCTTTCTGACCCTCCACTTTGAGCCGAGCCGCCTTGGTCTCCAGGTAGGTCGTGTAATTGCCTTCGTACGGGTAGGTGCGGCCGCGGTCGATTTCCAGAATCCACTGCGCAACGTTCTCCAGGAAATACCGGTCGTGCGTCACCGCGATGACCGTACCGGGATATTTCTCAAGATGCTGCTCCAACCATTGCACGCTCTCAGCGTCCAGGTGGTTGGTGGGTTCGTCGAGCAGCAGGAGATCCGGTTGGGAGAGCAACAACCGGCAGAGTGCGACCCGGCGCCGCTCGCCCCCGGAGAGAACGCGGACGTCGGCATCAGGCGGCGGACAGCGCAAGGCGTCCATTGCCTGCTCGAGCCGGGAGTCGAGATCCCACGCGTTCAGGTGGTCCAACCTGGTCTGCAGGTCGCCGAGTTCACTGAGCAGGGCGTCGTAATCGGCGTCGGGATTGGCCAGCGCCTCACTCACTTCGTGAAACCGCGCAAGGAGCGCCTTGGTCTCCGCGACCCCTTCCTCGACGTTGCCCAATACCGTCTTGGATTCGTCCAATTGCGGTTCTTGCGGCAGCCATCCCACAGTGGTGCCTGGGGCGAGGTAAGCCTCGCCGTTGCTCAGCGGCTCGACACCGGCCATTATCTTCAGCAACGTCGATTTGCCCATGCCGTTGGGACCGACGACTCCGATCTTTGCTCCGGGAAGAAACGCGAGCGTGACGTCGTCCAGGATCACTTTCTCGCCGTACGCTTTACGGGCTTTGCGCAAGACATAAATGAACTCGGGCACGTCGTCTGAGTTTACGGAATGTCACCGTGGCCGGCACGGCCGGCCGGTTGGGCACGGCCGGTCGGGCGCGGGGGTGGCGGGCCGGGCGCGAGGGCCGGGGTCGCGGACCGGTCGCCGGCCGGGGACCGGTCGCGGGCGCAGTCCGGTCGGGGTTGCGGACCGCTCGCCGGCCGGTCGGGCGTCGCGGGCGCAGTCCGGCCGGGGTTGCGGACCGCTCGCCGGCCGGGGACCGGTCGCGGGGCCGGTTCTCATCCCGGCCCGCGGTACGGCCCACCGCCGGAGATCGCCATCAGCCGCCGGACCGCCGCGTCGTACCGTTCGAGCACGACAGCCACGATCTCGTCGTCCGCGCCGAGCGGCTCAGTCACGATGTCCGCCCCGGTTTCGCTGAATCGGTCAGGAAGTTTGCCCGGAGCGAGCACGTAACTTGCGACGACGACCGGGCGGTGCCCGCGTTCGCGCAGGCGCGCCACGACGTCCGCAACATCCGGTTCGCCAGACGCAAAGCCGATCGTCGCGCCCAACGTGGCTGCGACGCCGGCGAGCTCGGCGTTCGCCCGGGGGTCGGACGTGCCGATCGCCCCGAGGACCACCGCCGCATCCGACGGCGCACCGGCTTCGGCGAGCCGCCGCCGCACCAAATCGAACAGCCGTGGATGTGGCCCGAGTGCACCCGCGACAATCCACCGCAACCCGGGATGCCGAGCCTCAGCGGCTCGCAGCAGCTGCGGAATGTCGGTGTTGACGTGGTAGGCGGCGGTGAGCAGCAACGGGACGACGACCAGTTCGCGCACGCCCGCGGCGACGAGATCGTCGATCGCGGTGGGGACATCGGGCTGGCTGAAACCGAGGTGGGCGAGGACGGCGGGCACGTCGGGACGCGCCGCGCGAACCCGGGCGATCAATTCGCGCATGACGGGCTCGGCCCTCGGTTGCGGGCTGCCGTGCGCTATAGCGAGCAGTGCCGGAGGATTCACCCGCGCCGGAGGATTCACCCGCGCTCCTCCGCGTGTTGTCTCGACCGGCCTCGAGGGCGCCCATCGCTTGCCGGCTCACCCGCGCCGTCGTCCGCAACAGGGGATCCCACCCTCAGCCGGCCAGGCGACACGCGCGCGGCTATCTCGTCCCCGAGAGCCGCGACAGTCTCGTCCCCGAGAGGCGCGACAGTCTCGTCCCCGCGGCCTCCGATCCGCCGATCCTCCCGCCGCAGGCCTGCCGCCCCGGTAACCGTCTCGTCCCCGAGCGTTGTGACCCGCCAGGCGACGACATCGCCGACGACCAAGACCGCCGGCGGACGCACACCCACGGCCTGGGCTCGCGGCGCGATCGTCCCCACGGTTGCGATCGTCACCCGCTGGTGCGGAAGTGTGCCGTTCTCGACGACCGCGGCCGGCGTGGACTCGTCAAGACCCGCTGCGACGAGCTCCTTGGCAATCTGGTCGATGCGACTGACCCCCATGAGGATGACGAGGGTCCCCCCGGCGCCGACGACCGACCGCCAGTCGACGTCGTCGTGCCCGCTCAACACCGTGAAGTGCCGGGCCACGCCACGCTGGGTGACCGGAATCCCCGCGCTTGCCGGTACGGCGATGGCGCTCGTCACGCCGGGAACGACTTCGCACGGCACTCCTGCGGCCATGCACGCCGCCAACTCTTCCCCGCCGCGACCGAGGACGAACGGGTCGCCGCCTTTCAGCCGCACCACGAATTTTCCTTGCCGCGCAAGGGAAACCAACAACTCGTTGATCTCAGACTGGGTGCGGGTGTGATGGTCGCGTGCCTTGCCCACGTCGATCACCTCGACACCGCTGGGCAGTTCGGCAAGGAGTGCCCGCGGCCCCAGCCGGTCGGTGACGACGACGTCGGCTTCCGCGAGCAGCCGCCGGCCACGCACCGTGATGAGCTCGGGGTCGCCGGGACCGCCGCCGACAAGGGCGACCCGCCCGGCGTGTGCCCGGTGACGACGTAACGGCAGGGCACCGGTGTTCAGGGCGAGCTGGACGGCGTCCCGTAGTACGCGCGCCCGGCACGGATCCCCGCCGGCGTTCACCGCAATGGTCACGTCATCGACTCGGGCGACCGCCGGGACGGCGGCCGAGCTGTGAGCCGCATCTGCAGCCCTGACGTACCAGATCCGCGCGGCCTCGGCCTCGGCGCACACCGCGTCGTCGACGTCCGGTACACCGGTGCAGGCATGGACCAGCCATGCCCCGGCGACGTCCCCGGGCTGATATGCCCGCCGGAAGGTGCGAATCCGCTGATCGCTCGCCAGCTCCGGCGAGATGTCGGGAGCGATGACGTCAACGCGGCCGCCGGCGTCCGCGGCCGCAATCGCCCGGCGCGTCCCGACCCGCCCCCCGCCGACGACGACGACCCGTCGGCCGGTCAGATCGAGAAGGAGTGGGTATTGGGCGGTCACCGCGTTCTCCAGCAGCTGACCGGCGCTAACCGGTACGCGATTCGAGGGGATCGCCGACAAGTCCGGCGGCAAGCGTCGCGCCGTCCTGCTCATCGATGAGGAGAAATGCGCCGGTGAGCCGGTCCGTGGCGTAATCATCCACGGCAAGCGGCGCTGCGACGCGCAACCGCACTCCGCCAATGTCGTTGAGCACCAATTCGCCGTCCGCTTTCTCCTTGCGAAGCGTCGCAATGTCGAGCCGGTACGTGATGGCGTCAATGACCCCTTTGACGACGCGGGTGGTGTGTTTGACGAGGAGACGGTCACCGACCCGCAGCGGCCGCTCCGCAAGCTGACAAATTGTTGCGGCGAATTCGCGCGTCACCGTCGGTTCGGCACCCGGCGTCACGAGCAGGTCACCGCGTCCGATATCAAGCTCGTCGTAGAGCCGCACGGTAATGGAGCGTGGGGCCGCCGCTTCGGTGAGCGGACCGTCGAACGTGTCGATAGCGGCGACACGGCTGCGCAGCCCGACCGGGAGGACGACGACGTCGTCGTCAACCCGGAGGATGCCGCTTGCCAATTGGCCGGCATACCCGCGATATTCCGAGGCGCGGATGACGTACTGCACGGGAAATCGGACGGGCTGGCCAGCCTGGTCGAGATCGACGTCGACGGTTTCGAGATGCTCGAGAAGTGTCGGACCGGTATACCAGGGCATCTCAGCCGACTTCTCCACCACGTTGTCGCCGCGCAATGCGCTGACCGGGATCACGGTATGGTCGCTGATGCCGAGCGCTTCAGCCGCCGACGCGAAATCCGCCGCTATGCCGCGGAAAACGGACTCATTAAAGCCGACAAGGTCCATTTTGTTCACCGCAAGCACCAGGTGCCGAATGCCGAGGAGCGCGGCGACCGCGAGGTGTCGGCGGGTCTGCTCGACGACGCCTTTGCGCGCGTCAACAAGCAGAACGACCAGTTCCGCAGTGGATGCGCCGGTCACCATGTTCCTCGTGTACTGCACGTGGCCGGGCGTGTCGGCGAGGACGAATTTGCGGCGCGGTGTCGTGAAGTACCGGTAGGCCACGTCAATGGTGATGCCCTGTTCCCGCTCGGCCCGCAAACCGTCGGTGATCAGGGCGAGTTCGATGTCGTCCGAACCCCGGCTGCGGCTGGCGCGCCGCACGGATTCAAGTGTGTCGGCGAGCACCGCTTTGGAGTCGTGGAGCAACCGGCCGACAAGGGTGGATTTTCCGTCGTCAACACTCCCCGCGGTGGCGAACCGCAGCATGCCGACAGTGCGGTCGAGCGTGGACACGGGTGGAGTATCCGTATGCAACATTTCCTAGAAGTAACCTTCCCGTTTCCGGTCTTCCATCGCCGCCTCGGAGAGCTTGTCGTCCGCCCGGGTCGCGCCCCGCTCGGTGATCCGGCTCGCCGCCACCTCCGCGATGACCTCGGCGACCGTACTGGCGGTTGACTCGATCGCCCCGGTGCAGCTCATGTCACCGACCGTGCGGTAGCGAACCTTCTTCCGCTCCACCACCTCGCCGTCGCGCGGCCCGCCCCACGCACCGGGCGCGAGCCACATGCCGTTGCGAAGGAAGACCTCGCGCTCGTGCGCGAAGTAAATGGAGGGCAGCTCAATGTTCTCCCGCTCGATGTACTCCCAGACATCCAGTTCGGTCCAGTTGGATAGCGGGAAAACGCGGACGTGCTCGCCGGGGCGATGCCGGCCGTTGTACAAATTCCACAGCTCCGGACGCTGGCGACGGGGATCCCATTGCCCGAAGTCGTCCCGCAGCGAGAAAATTCGCTCCTTGGCCCGCGCTTTTTCTTCGTCGCGGCGACCGCCGCCGAGGACGGCGTCGAACCGGTGGGCGGCAATAGCGTCGAGCAGCGGCACGGTCTGCAGCGGGTTTCGCGTTCCGTCCGGCCGTTCCCGCAGCTTGCCGGCGTCAATGTAGTCTTGAACGCTCACGACGATGAGCTCAAGGCCGAGCCGCGCGACCAGGCGATCGCGAAAGTCGAGGACTTCCGGGAAATTGTGTCCGGTGTCCACGTGCATGACCGGGAAGGGAATGGCCGCCGGCCAGAAGGCTTTCAGCGCGAGGTGAAGCATCACCGCGCTGTCCTTCCCGCCGGAGAACAGCAGCACAGGACGCTCAAATTCGGCGGCCACCTCCCGAATGATGTGAATGCTCTCGGATTCCAAGAGATCCAGGTGCGGCACGACGGGACGGCGCGGTTGCCGGTCGGCTGCCGTGCGCCGGACTGACACCGGATCTGCACGGTACGTCGGACCTGCGGCTATCTCACTACGCACACTCATTGCACTCCTTCGCCTACGGCGCTGGGTTCGAGCCCATCCGATTCGACTCGCGTGTCGCGGGGCTGGTCCGTGATCGGCAAGTCGGGCGTTTCGCTGCGGGCCATCACCTGGACGAGGACCGCATACACCCGGTCGACGGCCTCGGCGACGGTGAGACCCGTCGTGTCGAGGCGGAGTTCGGGGTTCTGCGGTTCCTCATAGGGGTCGTCGACACCGGTGAGGCCGCGCAGCACACCGGCTTGCTGCTTGGCGTACAAGCCTTTGACGTCACGCGCGGCGCATACCGACAACGGCGTCGCGACGTGGACTTCAACGAACGGAATTCCTTCTGCCGCGTGTTCGGCACGGACTGCGGCGCGGCTGGCTTGGTACGGCGCGATTACCGGCACCAGGGCGAAAACCCCATGGCGGGCCAGTAACCGGGCGACGAAACCCACCCGCCGGACGTTCGTCTCCCGATCCTGCCTACTAAATCCGAGGTCAGCGGTCAGGTGCCGGCGCAGCTCATCGCCGTCCAGGATCTCCACCTGCCGGCCTTCGACCTGAAGCCGGGCCGCAAGCCCGCTTGCGAGAGTCGATTTGCCCGCGCTCGGGAGCCCAGTGAACCAGACCGTCGCGCCGCCTCGCGACAACACCGCCGAACCGACCGGCGCCGCCCTAAGCCGGTGAGCCGATGCCGCAATCATGCACGTCCCCTCGTCGTCGGTGTCCCCTCGCTGCGCACACCTGCGTGACGGCGCGGTTGACCGGCCGTCAGCCCGGGTTCGCCGCGGCGACCCAGCTGCCGATCAGCGGACCTTCGCTGGTGCGATTCACCCATGGGTGACAACGTCCCTTCATTTCGGTGAGCGCAGGCCAACGAGCTCGTTGCGAGCTGTGGATCCGTGACCTGCGCTCGTCTTCGAACAGCGGCTACAGGGTCAGCACGCGGGCATACAGACAGCGCTCGACACCCGCAACAGGTCGACGTGCAACCTGGCGACAAGGAGAACCGTCGGCGGGTCGGAGCGTGACATCACCCTTTGAGGGTGCCATACTCCTCCAATACCTGTCGAATCTCTAGACAATGTGTCGCGTGACAGGAACCCGGCAACCTCATGCCGGCGTCGCGAGCTCGGTCATGTCGTCCTCCAGAGCGGACGCAATCGCGGACTCAGCGCCCGACCCGGCCGACTCGATGTCGGACCTGTCCGGCTCGATGTCGGACCTGTCCAGCTCGGTGTCTGATCTGTCCGATCCATTGCCAGGCGACGGCCAGTGTGCCACGCCCGCTCGCTCTGCCCGCTTGACGACGGCAACCGCGCGGGAGAGATCGGGACCGACCGCGAGCGCGTCGATCTCCACCCCCTCGCGGCGACTGCCATCCTTGGCGTCATACCAGCGCGTCGCCAGCCGGCCGATCACGATCACGCTCTGGCCGCGCTTCAACGATGCGGCGACATTCTCGGCCAGCCCGCGCCAGCAAGTCACCGAGGCGAAGAGCGTCTCGCCGTCGCGCCACTGCCCGGCTGTTCGATCAAAGCGCCGAGGGGTCGCGGCTAGCCGAAACGACGCCACTGCATGGCCGTCGGCGGTGAAATTCAACCGGGGATCTGCCACCACATTGCCGAGAATCGTCACCTGCGGATCAAACATCGCAATCTCCCTCCACGGATACGGCCCGCCTTTGTCGGATAGGGCTCGCCTGAGTCGGTCCCGCGCGGTACGACGAACAGCGGTCGACACCGCGCATGTGGCCAGACTGCGTCACGCCGGGGCCGCTTCCGGCTCGCGCTGCGCTACCTGGGGACGGCGAACCGCTGTCCTGTGGATGAGGGACGTTCGGCCCGAGGCGGCGAAACTCGGCTGCGCGTCCCGTAGCCTTGGAGTGTCAATTGCCCCCGTAGCTCAGCGGACAGAGCAGCTGCCTTCTAAGCAGTCGGTCGCAGGTTCGAGTCCTGCCGGGGGCGCACGCGACGCGAACCTCGCGAAGGCCTGGAAATACCCGCAATCAGGTCATCGAAGGACACGCCCGTCGCATCGGCCACAATCTGTGAAATATACCGGTAGTCGCGTGGGGGCGGATCATGATTTTCCCACCACGAGATATTGCCCGAGGACACGTGTGCGCCCATCTGCTCGGATAGGATGCGCGCGAGATCTCGTGTGCTCAGCCCGGCAAGCCGCCGCGCCTTGCGCAACCGATCACCCCAGGTGAACTCTATGCGTGCACTCATGCCTAAAGACTACGCGTCGCACAGCCTGATCCGCGCGTCGACGGCTATTGACAACGTGCTCGCCGAGGCGCAAGGCAACACTGAGAATCCCTGGGCTTCGTAGGAGAGGAGAAAGGGATGGGCAGCTACTCAATGCCTCAGACGCACGTGAAAATCTTGTTGTGGCCGTGGTTGATGGCTCGTTGTACTGTACTGGTCGCACAAGTCAACAATATTGTCGGTGTGCACGAACAGATTCGGATCGACTGGGTGCGCAAAACGGTAGCGTGCAATAACACCCCGACGTATGCGAAATCCGTGTCCGAGAATTCTTGTTATTCTGTGAATCCACAGACTGGGGAAATCTGGCCCCGGTCACCACGGTTTTGCGTGTTTTGGCTAAAACGGGACTGATTCAATGAGCGGCGAACGCAGCCGCTGGTTACACGGTCAACAACCTGCCAAGCTTGCTGCGGCTTATCTCGGGCGGCCGAAAGGACGAGGCGAGGAAACTGGTTGCGACCGCGCACAGGAACGCCTCCGATGTGGCGCGGAACGCGGGCACCGCCGTGCATGCTGTCCCGGAACGCTGGGTAAAAACCCGTCCGAACCGGTCGCCATTATTGCCACCGAGTCCTACATTGTGGTCGCTTCGAGACTATTCGCTGAGAGAAAGATTGCCCTGGCACGAGAGATCATCGAATCCGAGGCGACCGTGATTAGCCGGGAAATCGGGCATGTGGGCCCCGCGGACTCGTGGCGCACTAGCCAGGGTGAGATCGCGGCGCGCGAGGGGCGACGCATGCGTTGCGCGATCGACTACCTACCGCCCGGGATGCTCCCCATCGCGAACCGAGAGCGTCTGTTCGCGATGGCGATTGGAACGCTACTCTACTCGGAGTAACGTGAACCGCCAGCACAAGAAGATCGTAAAGGTTGATCTGACCAGCACACGAGAACGCAAGCGGTTCGAAGTCGAGTCTCCCGAGGTGGCGCTGGCGCTTTTCCGTAAGGCGCACCGGACGGTCGACGACCGCTCGAACGTCACGCTGCGCGTCCTCGTCGCCTGGTTTGTCGAACGTTGCAAGGTGTGCCACAACGTTGACCTGCAAGATCTCACGAAGACCAGTCATCGTCGGTGCGCAGTGCACTTGCACACCACCCAGGCGGGCACGGCCCGGTCAAGGCACGCAGAACAAGCAGGGCCGGTCATGAAGCTAGCAGGACGGCGTGAGATTCGGCGGGTGTCCTTACCGCGACGCTACCGTGACCGACGGTCGTGCGCGTATACGAGGCCGGCGGCTCGCCCAGGCGCGGCAGGCCGCCGGGTTAACCCAGGCCCAGCTCGCCGACCTAGCCAGCGTCACCTACCAAGAGATTAGCCATGACGAGGCCGGGCGGCGCCAGCGGCCAATCGACCGAGCTATCCAGATCGCCGAGATTCTAGGCTGGGACGTGCAAGAATTATGGGGTATCAGTGATCGTGAGGAAAAGTAGTCCAGTCCATATTACCGGGAGGGAGAATGCACACTCGGAAGACCGTTCTAACAGCTGCTCTCGTCGCGCCGTTACTCGCGGCTTGTGGCGCTAGTCAGAGCACGAACTCTAGCACTAGCAGTCGTAACACGACTCCGTCGTCATCGCCAGCGAGTGACTCTACGAGCACGTCATACAATCGAGCCACAGCGATGTTCGCAGTCTGTCGTGCCGATTTACAGGAACTATCGGCGACGCTTAAACGTGTGGGCGCCGACTTTTCATCAATTCAAGATAACGCGTCAGCTGCGGCAGCCGACTCGGAAACCCTTGTTCGCCAGGTGCAGACATTCGATAATTTCTTACGCAACAACCTGTTGCCCGCGGTTAACGACCAGCTCGTCGCCTCAGATATAAACGACCTAGTCAAAGAAGACACGCACCTAATCCCGGTCTTACAGCAGGTTGCAGCAAATCCAACCGACGCTTCCGTCGTTGCGGTTGCTAATGCCGAGGTGAATCAGTGGGCGGACCCGATTCAGCGCGTCGCCGCCGACTGTGATGCACTGGGCTAGGCGGTTTACAGCCTGTCTAGTGCATCAGTTTCCTGTTGCTACGGGATCGACACGTAAGTCTGCGTGACGGCAATAGACGCATGCGGGAGCACCTGCAGGTACGCGCGCCGTTGGGCGACCTCTCCGCGGATGTCGTCAAGCCGGGACAGCATGCCATGCTCAACATCGCCGGTTTCGACCACCCGGTGGAAGGCGCTGTTCGTGGGGTGGACACGGAACCCGTCACCGGCGCTGCGGAAGGGACGGATCAGTCTGGTCCCGGCAGTAGCGACGCGGAAGTCATCATCGATCCGGTGGAGCAGCTGCCGGTTGCGCTTGTCGGCCAGAGCGTCGCAGTGACCGTCGTGCTCTCGCATACGGCGAACCCGGTCCTCGCTGTTCCGCTCACCGCGGTCATCACGGCGCCGGACGGCACGACCGCCGTCGACATTGCGGACTCATCCGGCCACATTCAGCGGGTACACGTCGACGTAGGCGAAACAGGCGACGGTTACGCCGAAATTCGCCACGCCGATCCGCCGTTGCGCGAAGGACTCCGCGTCGTGCTCACTCTCGATGACAGCGGCTCGGCCAGTGCACCGGCAACGGATGCGTCACCCTCCGACCAGGCACAGCCATGAGCGTGATTTACCGGCTCGTCGATGTCTGCTTGACGTACGCCGCGCACCCTCCGGTGCATGCCGTGCGCAACTGCACACTCGACATCCATAGAGGTGAATTCGTCGCGATCTGCGGAACCTCCGGCTCGGGTAAATCCAGCCTGCTCAATCTCCTCGGCCTTATTGACCGGCCGACATCTGGTGAGATTTACTTCCGCGACACAGCCGTCGCGGCATTGAAGGACCACCAGTTGACGGCGCTTCGCCGACACTCGATCGGCTTTGTCTTTCAGGCGTTCCACCTTATTCCCCATCGGACGGTCGTGGATAACGTCTGCCTCCCGATGGTGTACGCCGGCGTACCCCGACGAGAACGGCGCGCCCGCGCCCTCGACGCGCTCCGCACCGTCGGGCTCCTCGACCGGGCATGGGCTCAACCACAGACCCTCTCCGGGGGTGAAGCACAGCGTGTCGCCATCGCGCGCGCCCTCGTCACCGCGCCGGACGTCATCCTCTGCGACGAACCGACCGGTAATCTTGACAGCGCGAACGCCGCAAATGTCATCGACGCATTACGTGCACTCAACAACGACAACCAGACCATCGTGCTCGTGACGCACGATCAGAACATCGCGCGTGCCGCCCGGCGCATCGTCAGGGTGCGCGACGGCGTGGTCAGCGAGACAACGCATCCCGACGCAGCGTGACGGTCAGTCGACGTAGGCGGCAACATGACAAAGCCACGGCATGGAACGCGTTCGCGGCAAATTCTCGGAATTCTTCGGGAAGCCGCGTCCTCAGTGGCCGCCCGATCCACCCGGGCGGCGCTCACCATGCTCGGTGTCGCCGTGGGCATCGGCACTCTGGTCGCCACCGTCGGTTTGGCGACAACCGCAGCAGCCCAGATCGACAGCGAATTCAATGCGCTCCTCTCAACGCTCGTCGGCGTCGGCGCCGTCGCGGACGGCGGTCCATCGACGATAGATACCGGCGCAACGACGACATCAGCGGTGAACTCCGCCGATCTCACCGGTCCACACACCGGAACGACTCGGGAGGACGCGTTTCCGCCGGACGCGATCCGGCGTGTCGCGCAGATCACCGGCGTCGTCTGTGCCACGCTCTGGTACACGATTGATCCGAACGCATCGTTCACGACGTCCATCATCGCCGCCAGACTCGGCGAGGTCACGCCCGCCCGCCTGGTGGCCGGTGACGAGAATTTCGCCCGCACCGAAGAACTCAGCATCGCCGGCAGAACGGACCTCGGTGTCGGGCCGACCGCATGGCTGGGGGCCGGTCTCGCTGACCATCTCGGTATCACGGCGGAGCAACTCCCCATCGACATTCTCATTTCCGGCGTCCCCACCGCCGTCGTCGGCATCATTACCGACGCACCGACGGCGCCGTCACTGCTCAGCTCGGCGGTGATTTCCGTGCGCAGCGCTCAGGAACGATACGGGAATCTCGGCCGCAGCGACATGACAATGCTTATCAGAACTCGTCCCGGGGCGGCGTACGTCGTCGCGCATTTGGCACCGCTTGCCATCCGGCCCGACAATCCGACCGCGCTGGCCGCATCCGCACCACCGGAACCGACCCATTTGCGCAACCAGGTGAACACGAGCCTCAACCAATTGCTGCTCGGTCTCGCTGCTGTTGCGCTGCTCGTCGGCGCACTCGGCATTGCAAACATGACACTCGTCTCCGTGCTCGAACGCGTCGCAGAAATCGGATTACGTCGCGCAGTCGGCGCCACCCGGCTTGCCGTGGCCACTCAATTTATCGCCGAGAGCGGCACCCTTGGCTTTCTCGGCGGCATCGTCGGCGGCTGCGCCGGGCTCATTGTCGTGGTCGCTGTCTCCGCCGCCCACACCTGGACGGTGACCCTGCCGGCCGGACTACCCCTGCTCGGGCCGGCCTTGGGTTTACTCGTGGGCATTGCAGCCGGCGGCTATCCGGCGTACCGCGCATCGAGAATCCCACCAGCCCAGGCTCTCCGCCGCTGATTCCCGCTAGTCGGACGTCGACCGCGCCGTTGCCCTCCGCCCGCGCCTAGCCCGCTACGATGGCGGCGTGACAACCCAGGCGCTCACCGGCACTCCGCGCCGCCACATTGCGTTGGTCGCGCACGACAACAAGAAGCGTGAACTACTCGAATGGGCGGCGTACAATCGCGCAACACTTGCCCAACACGAGCTGTACGCGACGGGAACGACCGGCGCACTGCTTCGCGAACAGCTCGATCTCGAGATTCGTTGCCTGCTCTCCGGGCCGTTGGGCGGCGACCTGCAAATCGGCGCCCAGATCGCCGCGGGCTCTGTGGATCTTCTCGTTTTCTTCTGGGATCCGCTCGAACCGCAACCGCACGATCCCGACGTCAAGGCACTCCTGCGGGTGGCTGTGCTGTGGAATATCGCAATTGCGTGCAACCGGACGACGGCGGACATGGTGATTTCGTCGCCGCTCTTCAGCGGGCCGTATCAGATCCACCGCCCGACGTACCGGCAGCCCGACAACGTGCACCTTGCATCGACCGCGGTTGACAGCCCCCACGACGACGCACTGCCCCAGCCCTAACAGCTAGCCCGCCCACCGTCAACCGGTGACCAACCCACCGGCGCCAGACCCGCGTCCACGCGGCAACCCTTTGGCAGTCTGGACGCCGTCAATCCGGCCCACCTGCTGATGCGGGCGCGGCCGGTTTCGGCGCCTGACGGGTCGGTTCGCCGCCCGCCCATGCCTAATGCACGATCTCGACCTTTGCGACGCTCGCCCAGAAATACCGCGACTTGGGATTCTTCTTCGGCGATACCTCGAGGTGGAAGACGTGCTCACCGGGCGGCAAGTCGGGGCTTTCCCAGACGAGGGAGTGCGCCCGACGCACCGGCGAATAGAAGTCAACCAACTGACGCGGACCGTTGTCCACCCATACCTCGGCCATTCCCTGTTGGGCGTCCAGTGAGCCGTAAAACCGGATTTTCCGTCCGACGAAGCGCAGGCTCACCGAATCCCCGGGGACGCTGCTGTACGCATCACCCCCGGCGTCGGTCTCGTATCCACTGCCGTGCAGCCACGAACCGTGGTAATCAAACTCGTTCAGCCCGGTGCCGCACACATAGTCGAGCACGGTCGTGACATTGCCGACCGTGCTCGTGCCCTTACGGTTCAGCTCGGCCTGATCGACACGTTCGACCGGATCGTCGATCGGAGCGGCAAATCCATTTGCCACGCATCCGTCGACGAGCTGCCGCAGCGCCCGCTCGATACGGGCAATCTCCTCGGTCTTGGGGGCATCTTTCTGCGCCCCCAGATAGGCGACTTCCCGCGCCTGGTCGTGCACCATCGAAATGCGGCGGGCAATTTCGGCGGCACCTTGGGCGGCAAGCGCCGAGACCCGGCCGATCTCCCGCGTCGTGGCGGTCTGTTGGTTGACCGCACCGGCGATGCTCGCGGTACTTTCGCAGATCCGCGCCATGGTGGCGGAAATTGCGTGGATTGTTTCGGACGCGTGCTTGGACCGCTCGTCAATCCCGACGAGCAGCGAACGCACCTGCTCGGTGGCCTGCGAGGTCTGACTCGCGAGATCGTTGACTTCTGCGGCGACGACGGCAAAACCGCGCCCGGCCACACCGGCGCGCTGGGCCTCGATTTTGGCATTCAACGCCAGCAGATGAGTACGGCGGGCGATGGCCGCAATCGTGTTCGCGATCTCATCCACGCTGCGGAGCGCTTCGGCCAATTCCAGCACCCCACTCGCCGCCTGGTGACTCTGATCCGATGCAGCAACGGCAATGTCGGCTGCCTCGGACGCATGGCGGGCGATATCGCTAATCGTGGAGTTCAGCTCGTCAGTGGCGCTGGCCACGACACCGACGCCATCGGAGACCTGAGTAATCGTGACACCGACGTCGTACGCCTGTCCCGCCGTCATCTCTGCGGTGTCCAGCATTTGCTTGTGGGTCGCGGTGGCGGCGCGGCGGGCCTCGTCCAGGCGATCGACGGCCTCCTGCACGGTCGCGGTCAGGGTCGCGTACCGGCGCAACACTTCATTGAGCTTCTGCTCCACGGCACTGTCGGTGGCGGGACCGGCGTCGACCTGCGCCGTCAAGTCACCGGCCAGCACGCGGTCGAGGACGGCGGACAGGCGCCGCAGGCGCGCAGCACTCCGCCCGAAAGACAGCGAGCGCACGCTACTCCTCGTCGTAGTCGTTCGGACGTCCCTCCCCGCCGCCTCCGGGGAGACCCACGCATGGTTTTTCGGCACGTTTCGGACCGGCCTGAGTCCAAGAAGCGGATCGCGGCGACGCCTCTCACGGTAAGGCGATCTCTGCGGCGGCAAGCCGGACCATCGCGCGGGCGAAGCCGGCGTCACCGGACGTCCGGCTCGCTCGGACCGTGGGGCCGCCCACGCCCGCCGAGCAGGTCACGCCTTGTCGACAGATCTCTCACGGAGCTGCCGCTCCGCCGCTTCCAGATCGGTAGGGGTATCGACGTCCACCGGCATCACAAGATCGTCACACCAGATCTCGGTTACCCAGTCGGGGTGCGCACGCATCAGCGATCTCGCACCTTCGTCACCTGCGGCGAGTCGCACTGCTTCAGGCCAGCAGTCGCGACTCAGGAGAACGGGGTGTGCCCGCCGGTCTCCATACTTCGCCGCCGCGATCCGCGCTCCGGACTGGAACGCACGAATCACCCGCCGCACGGCAAGTGAAGTGATTCCCGGCTGGTCGCCAAGCGCCACGACGACCGCATCGGCGTGACTCGCCGCCAGAGCATCAAGGCCCGTTCGCAGACTCGTGGCAAGACCCGCCGACCATGCGGTGTTGTGAACAAGTCGCAGCCGTCGATGCTGCACCGCTGACGAGGAGCGAAGCGCAGCGGCCGCCTCCTCCCACGCCGCGCCACCGACCACGACGATCGGTGCCACACACCCACCGCTGAGCAGCGCGTCGGCCACGTATTCCACAAGGTATCGGTCAGCCAACCGGACGAGAATCTTCGGCTTGCCGAAGCGGGTACCACCACCTGCGGCAAGGACAAGGCCGGCCACCCGGGTCATCGTCGAACGGGTCCGGCGGTTTCGCGCAATGGCCTACCGCTCGCCGCGTGCCGACTCGCGATGATCTCAGCCATGATCGATATTGCGGTCTCCTCCGGGGTCGATGAGCCGATGTCCAGGCCGATCGGCGAATGCAGCCGGTTGAGCGCCTCCGTCGAGACTCCCGCCGCACGCAGGGCGGCGAGGCGTTTGGCGTGGGTGCGGCGACTTCCCAGCGCGCCGATGTAGCCGGCAGGGGTGGCGAGGGCCGTTTCGAGCAGCGGAATATCGAACTTCGGGTCGTGGGTGAGCACACAGACTGCGGTGCGCTCATCGACCTCCACACCGCCAAGGTAGCGGTATGGCTGATCGACAATGATTTCGTCGGCCTCCGGGAAACGCTCCCGCGTCGCAAATACTGCACGGGCGTCACACAGCACGACGTGATATCCGAGCAATTTGGCGGCGCGCACCAGCGCTGCGGCGAAGTCAGTCGCACCAAATATCAGCATGCGCGGGGGCGGCAGAAAAGTCTCGACAAAATAACGGCCGCCGTCCACGGTTACGACCGCGGTTGTTCCAGACTTGAGCATGGCACGCATCTCGGCGACCAGAGCAACGGCCGAGGCTTCCGGATGTGACGGCGGCAGCACAGCCCCCTCCGTGACAATGACGTGGTCACCGAGGACGTCGTCGGAGAGACCGGTGGCCGACGCAACCGGAACTCCGCCGGCGACATCCCGGGCAAGGTCGGCGAAATGCGGATGCCGCCCAGCGTCGATCCGCTCGATATAGACGTCAATGTCTCCGCCGCACGTGAGTCCCACGGCGAATGCGTCCTCGTCGCTCACGCCGTAGTGGGCAAGCACCGGAGAACCGTCCTTTATCACGTGCATCGCGGTCTCGTAGACGGCTCCCTCGATGCACCCGCCAGAGACGCTGCCGACGACTGTGCCATCGCCACTGATCGCCATCGCGGCGCCCGGGCCGCGCGGCGCGCTGCCGAAGATACGGACCACCGTCACCAAAGCGAACGGACGGCGAGCGGCAAACCACCGGCTGGTGGCGCTAAACAGTTCCCGTGCGGACACGTGCATGCCTCCCACTAGCGACGGTACCGCCGTCGGCTACGGGGACGCACAAGCCTGAACCAATCGGTTCGGCGCCAGGATGCCGCTGTCCTAGAACAACGCAATTCCGCCGCCACCGAGACGACCTCGGCTGCGAACAAATGATCGGACGGCGCCCGCCGGAGCTCTACGCGTGGCTCATCACTCCCGGAGGTCACGAGGCGCACAGGCGCACTCAGCCGGCATCGCCCGGTCCATGGAAGATCTCCCAGAGCAGCGGCTTCCGCCTGCCGGCGTTGCACGGGTTCAGATCTTGCGGACAGTTAGATAGCGCAACGACGAGATCCATCTTCGCCAGGAATTCGACGTAGTCGCCTGCACCAGCATTCGGTTCCTCGATAGACCACGTACCATCCGGTCGCACCGGACAGTTCATAAAGAGGTTGAACGACATAGGTATATCACACCGACGAAGCCCCCACGGCCTTAGCGCCTCACAGAAATTCTCCACACATCCGCGGTGTCCTTCTACTCCATATCGTACATTGTCAATCTCAGCATTACACGAGCCGGCTAAGAGGTCATGCGGCTCTCCACTGCTTGCGAGAATTTGCAGCATAGGTCTACTCAGCTCCGAATAGAGGACGTTGCCGGTCGTCAGGTAAATCGAGCCATTCAGACGTATTGTGTTCGAGACCCAGAATCGTTCACTCAAGTCATCCGCCGCAAAGGCAATAAGGTCACCGACTTGCTTGCCTTCGATGTTGGTCACGCGAAGGACCTGGCCCGTGATGATTTTCGTTGCGATGTACCCGCCCGGTTCAATCACGGAAGATGTCAAGAGCCTAGCCTCTGCCATGTTTCTTGCTCCTACGCCCTGCGCATAACGGCGGAATAAGCGATCAATGGTTCCACACTGACCAGCTTAGGCGTTACGCATCCTGGAGTTATCGTCAACGAATGCCAGAACAGAGCCACGCTCCTGTCAGATATCGCCACAGTTGACAATGACAACTGTCTGTGACAGAGCGACGAGACGTCACCAGCTCCGCACGCTCACTCCGAGTGACGGCCCAATGACGTGGGCCTCATCCCCCCAGCCGCTGCTAGTGAGATCTGATCGTCGGCCAGAGCCTCGGGCATCATGCAATCGCCTTTGGCTGCCGCGCTGCGGCGTGTTGTCTTCCATGCGACGAAGACTCACTTCCATCGCTCGCGTTGAGACTGCCGAGGATCTCATCCATTTCGAGAAGTCTCAACGCGACGCTGATTCTCATTGAGGCCTCTGCGTCATCGATGAACGGACCTAGAAGATGCTCAAGCTTGGCGACACGGTACCTCATGGTGTTGTAGTGATAGTGGAGGGTACGGGCGGTTTCGGCGACATTGCATCGGTTCTCCAGCAGAGCTGAGAGTGTTGTCAACAAATCAGATCTGGACGGTTGCGGAAGGCGGAGGAGCGGTCCGAGTGTCTCGATCACGAACGAGCGCAAGTCGTCGGGACCTACATTGCAGAGGAGGCGATAGATGCCGAGTCGGGAATAACTCGTCACTGCCCCGGCCCCAGTCAGCCTGTTGCCAACAGCGAGAGCCACGCGAGCTTCCTGGTAAAGGCGGGGGATCTGGTCGGGGGCAGTACCAGGACCGCTAATGCCCACCGAAAAGTTCCCCAAGCCGGTCGTAACGAGTTCGTTCCGAACCATGCGTGCGATGTGCTCCGCTTTACCGGCGTCAACCACAGCTACAAGCTCAGCGGCAAATCCGGCCGCCGCCGCTGCCGAATCATGGTTCCGGACAAGTGACGTCCACTGATTGACAACCCTCAGGGCCGCCAGTTCCCGAGCGCGAGGATGGAGATCAATCGCACCGGGAAGCTCGTGCTGACGCGCCACAATGACACTTACGGTGCGGTTCAGATTCCAGCCAAAAGTCGTCGCATATGCAACCGAGTCGACGCCGCCTGCGGACCCACCCGTCACAAGGTCGTGGAGTGCGTTCGATGCAAAATGGCGTTCAACGGAAGCCACCGCCAGTTCCCTGGTGATCTCCAGTGCAGCGACGAGAGCAGCCTGCTCGACTGCGGTTGTACGCACGAACGGCAGACGTCGCTGGCTCCCATCGACGGCAATGACGTAGCCATGCTCAAGACCGCCTGCAGAGATCTTGGCAACGGACCAAGGTGCGTCAGACGACGTTGGAGAAGAAGCGTCCAATAGGCGCTCGATCGCGATACAACCGTCTGAGCGTAGCAGTCCAGCCTGCTCAAACGATGCCCGATCGTCGCTGATCGCGCGAACTGATCCTGCCCGATCCACGATTGCAACCGCTGCGCCTCCGAGCATGTCCGAAAGCTCCTTGACCAGCAACGCAAGCCCGCCGCCGGTGAGGGCGACCGTCAGTAACCGATGATGAAAGTCATGCGTCAGTTTGAGAGCCAGGGCTTGACGATTGACGATGATGGTGAACGCCTGGCTCAAGACTTCATCCAGCGCCGTCTCATGTGGGATAATGATCACGGGAAAGTTCAACCGATCTGCTGTCGCAAGCACTTTCGGTGCGAGGTTCGACATGTACTGGTCCAGTTTCACACCTAATCCAGCCAAGCCTCGCTCGGACAACTGCTCAACCAGGCCTGAGAACTCATCCGGATCGCGAGGCAAGGGATACCCAGTAGCCAACAGAAATTCGTCGCGTCGGGTCCACCGGACGATATCCGGTACCGACATGACGTTCAGACAGGCTATGCCCCGCTCCAACCCGCCTCGACCTGCGACGATGCTTGCGCTCCGCATCACATCGTGCTCGAGCAACTCGGCAACGGTGAGCGTCATGCGCGTTATCGGTGAAACACCATCCGGCGCAGCGCGTTCGGCGTTACGGCTCGTAACGATATCGGATGACATGCGGTCGGATTGCTGATCGGAGGAGCGAACCGTTGACTCACACATTGCTACCTCACTGTTGGCGGTGCCGACATGCACGGATCTTCGACCAGCGACCGCGCCCACGCGAGATCCTCCTCCGAGGGCTCTGGGACGCTCCCGTCGAAATCGAGGAGGTCTAATGGGTTTGCCGAGATCATCCTTCTGACATCTTCCTCGGACACGCCCTTCTCAAAGATGGTCTGTGCAAATATTCGTAGGGCCTCTGAAGGCAGCGGATTATGGCGCTGCCCCGTATCTGACACGAGCAGGCAACGGGAGGCGCCGATTCGCTCGATGCTCTGCACAATCTTTGGTACTGCCGCGTACTGCCATGCCGGGGAGACCGTGCAATACCCAAACTCGGGCATGGCGCCAAGGCGGGCCACCTCTTCCAAGGTATCCAGGTCGAGGTTGGGTACCCTAAAGTACGGATGAGTTATGACAATCTTCTCGACGCCCACCGAACGTGCCTCTTTCACGAGTGCCACGATCTCGCGAGGAGCGAGGTGCGCCGTCCCCAGGATCGCACCATACTGTGCGACCAGCTCAAGAATCTCCTTTACCTCGGGACGTAGCTTGCCCTCTTTGTCCTCGATCCAGATCCCCTCGGCCTGACTGCGCCCACCCTGCTGGGCGTCGTAACCCCCCGTACCGCCGTGCACCGCGGCGTGGTAGCCAGCATCCACGGTAGGCATCCACACTTCCTTGCCGCCTAACCGGAGCGCAGCTTCAACAGCCGCGGCATTGAGGCCGCCAACGTAATAGTTAAGAACAATTCCGCCATAGACACGGATACCTGGGATAACGCGCTGAACCAGGTAGGCGCGGGAGACAGTACTCTCGTGGTGGCATTTCAGCATGATGGCCTTCATGCCAGCGTCACGTGCGGCGCGCACAATGTCGAAATCATCCGCAAGTCGCGGGAACAGGTCGGGATACGGATGACAGTGGAGATCAGCCGCGCCGACGACATCGATCAATGGACCACCATATGTACGCTTGCCCATCCCTAGCTCCCTGGCTTGACACCTACTGCTTCCTCATGAACAGGCACGGATCGGCCGACAATCCGCGCCCATCCTTCAGGGTCGGTCGCGCCCTCGGTCGATAGCAGAAGAATGACGGCGTTCTCGTCGAGGTGCAGCCGCTCGCGCCACGCAGTAGGAGCACGGTGGTCACAGAGCGCCAGAAGGCCGCCCAGGGAGGCGGCACCACTCTCTCCCGAGATGACACCGATGTCAGCGAGCTCGCGCATCGCCCGACGGCTCCACTCATCATCAATCGCCACGACGACATCAAGACCCTGAGACACGAATGGCCAGGCCACAGCAGACGGCGTCCCGCAATTGAGACCTGCCATGATCGAGTGGTGTGGGCCCGGCACAGTCACAAGACGCCCCTCACGGATGGACGACTGGACACAGTTGGCCGTCACAGGCTCAACTCCGATAACGATTGGCCGTACGCCGTCTCCCAATTCCGGCTTGTAGTAGTTGATCACCGCAGCCGCCAGTGCACCGACACCCACAGGCACGACGATCAGGCTTGGCTCGGGACTGCCATGGCCCGCCAACTGTTCCGACGCTTCGAAAAAGATCGTTGAATATCCCTCAATCACACGCCGCGGTATTGACGTGTAGCCCGGCCACGAGGTATCTGAGATCACGAGCGTGTGCTCATCTTCATCCTGCGCCGACCGGCGGATTGCGGCATCATAATCCCCGCGCACAATCTCGACCACGGCACCCTCAGACTTGATGGCAGAAATACGTGCCGGAATCGTGCCCTCCGGTACATAAATCTTCGCCGGACACTGGAGCAGCTTCGCCATCCGGGCGACCGCTCGGCCGTGGTTGCCGTCCGTCGCTGCGACAAACGTAATCGGCCTTAGGGGATCGATGGCTGTCTTGAGATCCTCCACGCTGGACCACGTAATCTCGTGGCCAAGTCGATCAATGAGGGCGCAGTAGATCGCATAGGATGCGCCCAGAATCTTGAAAGAAGGCAAGCCAAGGCGCCAGGATTCGTCCTTCACCCAAACGCGCCTCACCCCGAGCCGCGAGGCGATCGAGGAACTCTCAACAAGAGGAGACGGCGCGTACGCCGGCAATTTGCGATGAATGGCGAGCGGTCGCGCTGTCCGCGTCGCACCGGCTACGTGCGTGACGGCGGCGGAATTGACGACTACCTCCGGCAGCGGAGGAGGTGCGGCTGACACCGTCACCGCAATCATCTCCTCTTCCTGGGCAACCATCGAGCCAGCTTGTCGAGCAGTATTGACCACAGCAATCGCAAGAGGTTGACCGGCTTGGCGGGAGCCACGGTCTTAGTCTCAAAGGGCGCACTCTTTTGATCCGGCGAACCTTTAGCAGGCGCCTGATCACGCAGTGTTCCGTCAGCGGCGGCAGGCCGCACGGCGACGTCATCCATGGGCGGCGTAGAGCCACCGACTCGGGTTTCGGCTTTGTCGGTCCCTGCAGGCTGCATGCCGGCGCTGTCGGCTGCGAGCGCCTCGGACATCCGCT
Organism: Acidothermus cellulolyticus 11B; assembly: GCF_000015025.1. Lineage (GTDB taxonomy): Bacteria > Actinomycetota > Actinomycetes > Acidothermales > Acidothermaceae > Acidothermus > Acidothermus cellulolyticus. The sequence goes on from NC_008578.1 coordinate 1,839,151, forward strand.
CACCGAACTGAGCAAAAAGCTTGCCTGCCACGTCTTGCACGCCCCGGCCCAGCGAGGCGATTCGACCGGTCAGTTGGACATCGCTCTCCAGCGCCAGCTCTGTCCGATTCTCGGATAGGGCTTTGAGTCGCGCGACGACGGTCGCCCGCGCTGTCCCGGCGCCGTTGCGATCGCGCCCATTGGCTTGCAGGCGAACGCTATAGGACGTCTTGTCCTTATCTTCGATGGTCAAGCGTCCCTGGTAGTGCACAGAGATCGGACCGACCTTGACCACGACCGTACCGTCGAAGGTTCGATCGTCGAGAACTTCCGTGAGCGTCGCTCCCGGCATGCAGGATGCCACACGCGGAACGTCATCGAAGAACGACCAGACCCGATCGATTGGTACCGGCACCTCAAGGGACTGCTCGATTCTCACCGTTACTCTTCCTTTTCTGCACGTCGCATGGCCGCGTAATCCTCGATCGCGTCAAGTATCTTCGTGTAGCCGGTGCAGCGGCAGATGTTTCCCACCAGTGTGTAACGGATCTCGTCACGCGAGGGCAGGGAGCGCCGTTCGACGAGGTCATACGCCGTAAGCAACATTCCCGGGGTGCAGAAACCGCACTGCGATGCACCGTGGCGTAGGAAGCTTTCCTGCAAGGGGTGAAGCGCGTCGCCTTCTCGGCACAACCCAGCGGCTGTGATGATGTCCCGCCCGTCTGCCTGCACGCCTAGCATCAAGCACGCACTCACGGGCGAGCCGTCAAGGAGAACCGTACATGTCCCGCAGACCCCTTCGCCGCATCCGTAACGCACGTCAGGCATACCGAGTCGATCGTGTAGCACGTCGACGAGCGTTTCCTGTGACTCGACAGGTACCGTACGTCGCACTCCATTCACGACGAGGGTTATTTCGTGTTTCACCGATGCGATGCCCCTCCTCTCGCTCTTGCGATTGCACCCGCAAGGGCTCGCCGCGTGAGAACAGCGACCAAATGACGGCGATAGGCGGCAGATGCCCGAACATCTGAGAAGGGTTCGACATGGGCAGCAATCATTGCGGCTATCTCGTCGAGGGACTCATCGCTCCCATCTGTTCCCACCGCAGAGGTGAGAAGTGGTGCGTCGACGGTCATCGCGCGATCCCCGACTCCGCCGAGTGCAAGCGCGACATCCGAGATGGTGCCGTCTACGTCCGAAAGCCGCACCCGAGCGGCGACGGCGACAACCGCAAAATCCGATCCACGTCGAACGACTTCTTCGAAAGCCCAACCGGTGCGAGGTGCCGGTAAGGGTATGCGAACCGCTGTGATCATCTCATCCGGCTCAAGCGACGTCGTGAGATAGCCAACGAACAAATCAGAGGCGTTAAGCGTCCTACCGCCGCTGCTGCCAAGAACGTCCACGCGGGCGTCGACGGCCAGAGCGGCCACGCACAATTCCGCACTTGGATCACCATGGGCAAGACTGCCGCCGATCGTTCCCCGATTCCGTACCCGGACGTTGCCAATGTGCTTGGCAACCATCGGCAAGAGCGGTGCGTGTGCCTCGATCAACCGATCTTCCAGAAGCGACCGGTGACGAGTTAACGCCGACAGTCGGAGCTCGCCGTCGGTGATGATCGGCGCGTGAGCTGGAACGCTGTTAAGATCAATCAGCACACTCGGCCGGAGGAGCCGCAAGTTCAACATAGGAATGAGGCTCTGTCCCCCTGCGAGCAGTTTGGCGTCCTCCCCGTAGGTACGGAGGAGCTGGGCCGCGTGCTCGAAGCTGTCTACCGTGACGTAGTCGAACGGTGCACAGCCCATTTCACGCACCTCTTCGCAGTTACGCGGCCAAAAGTCTGGACACGATCCGGAGTGTCGCCGCCAGAACAGCTTGATTACTGGAGATCACCGGTATGCCAAGCTTTTCGGATATTACGGGCAGGACTTCAAACGCCCTGAAGTTCGTGCACGACACAAAACCCAGGTCGATGTCTAGCCCGCCCAGTGACGCGACAACGGAATCAATGATCGTGGTGGGAGGCACCTGAGCGATCTGGAAGTTTTCGTCGATTCCGAGGCCAGCAATCTTCACCACCTCCACACCGTCTGCCTCGACGCTAGCCTTGATCCTCTCGTTCAAGTCGTCAACATACGGCGTGAAGATCCCGACACGGCGCGCACCGGAGGCCGCAATCGCCTCGCGTACCGACCGTACTGTCGACACTGTAGGTGCACCAGTGACATCGCTGATCCGCTGGCACAGCTGCGTGTCATATGCATCGCCCCGCAAGGCTCCCGCGCTTGTACAACCGAAGACAACGACGTGCGGTCTGGCCGTTGCGAGATCGCGAGCGGCAGGAAGAGCGAAGTCGTCGAGCATGCGACTCTCGCCCTCGACAGTGGTCGCCTCCATGAACATGCGTGCCGTGTGCAGTGTTGCCTCCGGCGGCAACTGACGCACGAAGTCCACCTCCATCACCGTGTTGGATGAGGGGATCATCAGGCCGACGCGAACTCGATGATCTCCGTTCATTCGTCGCTCCACATGCCGAGTTGGGAAGTCTTCAGGATGACCTTCCGGCAGAATTGCTTGTCGCCCCGCCGTTGGTGATCACGAGCTCTCTCAGACCACTGTATGACGACAGCATCACACGAGCACTGGCATGATTCGCCCAAAATCCCCCTCATTCCTCGTCGACTCTTGCCACGTATCATTCGTTTCGCCGACGGCAGTCACCGCCGAAGCTTCATCACGGAGCAATTGACTCACCAGCATGGATGATCTGCAAAAAGCGGCGGGTCCGTTGGTCTCTGGGATTGCTGAAGATCTCGTCCGGTGCACCTTCCTCCACGACAACACCGCCTTCCATGTAGATCACTCGATCGGCGCACGCCCGCGCAAAGCCCATCTCGTGGGTAACCACGATCATCGTCATACCGAGTTCGGCCAGTTCGCGGATGAGGCTCAGAACTTGGCCCACGAGCTCAGGGTCCAGTGCGGAGGTCGGCTCGTCGAACAACATCAACCGCGGGTGGCAGGCCAAGGCACGCACGATCGCGACCCGCTGCTGCTGACCACCCGACAGCTGGTGGGGATAGTGATTCTCGAAGCCCGAGAGTCCCGCCCAGTCCAGTAGCGCACGCGCTTCCCGCCTCGCATCGCGCGCATCGCGACCGTAGACGCGCACCGGGGCTTCCATGATGTTCTGCAGCACCGTCATGTGGTCGAAAAGGTTGAAGTGCTGAAAAACGAAACCGATCCGCGCGTCACGCCGCGCAGCAGCCGCTGAGCGCACGGGCACGACACCCCGAGAGGTGCGGCGATAGCCGACGAGCTTCCCGTTGACGAGAATCTCTCCCGCGTCGATCTGTTCGAGATGGTTGATCGTGCGCAAGAGGGTGGTTTTACCAGAACCACTCGGACCCAGGATGACGACCACCTCGCCGGCGTTGATATCCATCGAGACGCCGTTGAGAACCTGACGTCCCCGGAAGGTCTTCCGAACGTCTGCGATTTTCACAAACGGCTCGACGAGAGCGCCGACGTCTGCACGAAGCGTGGCTGCGAGTTGCTGGGCCAGTTCAGCGTGTTGGCTACTGTGCGTCCGCTTCATCTCCAACTCAACTTCATCGAGTACGTCCGCCACCTCCTCCGTCGCCGACGTGCGCGGCAGCGCCCTTCGCGGCCGCAGACGGGTAAGAAATCGTGCCGACGTCGCGGACGAGCGTGCATCGAGGACCACTGGGACATGCGACGTTTGCGATATAGGCTTTACCTGCTTGCGCTCGATATTCAACCGTCGCTCCGCCCAGCTCTGGAGCACGGTGACAGCAGAACTGGCTATCAAGTAAAGCGCACCCGCAGCGCCGAACACAGCCAAGTATTCAAAGTTCACAGCCACAATCTGCTGACTGCGGAGGGTCAACTCGTCAACTGCAATCACCGACGCCAAGGAAGTGTTCTTCAACATAATGATTAGTTCGTTGGACAGCGCGGGTGCTATCGACCGAAACGCTTGCGGGAGTATCACTCGATGCAGAATCGTCCAGCGCGACATGCCTAGAGCAAGACCAGCTTCTCGTTGGGCGCTCTTGACCGCACTGATCCCTCCCTTTATGATCTCACCGGAGAACGCGATCTCATTCAGCACCAATGCTATGACGGCAGTCGTGAATGGGCTGACTCGAAATCCGAGTGTCGGCAGTATGTCAAACCAGAAGAGCAACTGCAGCAGGAGCGGTGTGCCACGCATCACCCAGACATACGGCCACAGAAGCACTCGGACTGACCGCCACTTTGACAAACGCATCAAAGCAACAGCTATCGAGGGCGGAATCGCCAAGGCAAATGAGATAACCGTGATCTCCACCGCCGTCGCAAGACCTTGCCAGAGGAAGGGCAACGTGAAGTAGTGAAGCAAATTGGACATTACCGTGCATCCCTTTCATTGATCACAGCTAGTCCTGGCTTTGTGACAGCCACCCTAAGCTGACGTGAGGCGGCCGGCCACCCAAGGCGGCCGGTCGCCTCACCCTTCCGTCAGGATGACGATGAGGGACTCAGGAGTGACGTGTCCGGTATTCCCCACTTACTGGCATCCGTCTTGTATTGAGCAGAGGACAAGTACCACTCAACATCGCTCCGCAATGCGGGCAACATCGGGCTGTTCTTGGCAACTGCAATACCGACTTCTATTTCTGTCCCCGGTACAACAAAGGCCACCCCATATGCCCCGGGCTTTTGCTTTTGCACATAAATCAGTGAAAGTGAATCTTCGATGATTCCGAACAGTCGGCCATTATCGATCTGAGCAAGCTCGTCGGATACGGCCTGGAAGGACTTGAGATCGAGGCCAGCCTTTCCCGCGCTCTTGCACTTCTGTGTCATTGAGTTGCCGGCCTCAGCTTCACTCGGGCTGCCGGTCACCACGCCGATGGGCTTCCCGCATAAGTCAAGCTCGCTCTTCGTCGTCGATAGATTCTTCTGGGCTACGAGCACGGATAGGCCGCTCTTCATGTATGGCACGAAGTCAACCACCTTCTCCCGCTCAGCCGTCACGTAGACGTCGGAGACAGCCATGTCAAGCTGACCCGACTGGATCGCCGGGATCAAGCCACTGAAGTTCGAGATCTGGATCGTGTAGTTCTGATGAACGTGATCCATAAGTGCCTTGATCATATCCGCTTCGAAGCCCTGAACCTTGGAGGGATCAGACGGATCGCGGATCATCATGGGAGGAAAGTCGGCCGAGGTTCCGATCTTCAGCGTTCCCGCCTTCAGCGGCTGCGCGCCGGCCGTGCCGACAGCGCTCGTACCGGCCGCGGACGCCGTAGAGCGTGCACTTGATCCGGCGGAACTGCCGGAGCTGCTACACGCCGTGACAGCAAGGCTCACCAGAATTCCCGTGCAGATGACGTGACCCGTCGCCCCCCGTATGGACCTCTTCATAAGCACCACCCGCTTTCTGCGCATCATGCCGGATGACGACCGCCTTGCCGATGCCGCTGATCGGTCGTATGGCATACGGTTGTCCTTCTGATGCTAGGGTGGGGGTGCGGTGTTGCTTAGGTCACACGCTTACAATAATGCGAGTTTGTCGTAGTCAAGAAGTGCTACAAGGCTGGGGTGGCTGCTCTGAAATGGCGGCGCGACTCCGCGTTTTTCTACCGCTCCAACTCCTATTTCGCCTATCCGCTGTAACCCGCGGCATGGGTGCGATAGCCCCGGCAGGGAGAGCACGGTTCGCTACACGGCGTGATAACACGTTTATAACGCTTCGGCAGCAATTTTCACTCGAGATCGCAACACTGGATGGGCGGCTGATGCTATGAGGCCCGCGTCAGCGACGCGACCTGCGAGCCTAGGATGTGAGCCAACGGCCAGGTCATGAGAGCCCCGCTGCTCAGGGGTATTCCGACAGTCCGGTGAGGGGGGACGCAGCCCCGCCATCTGCAACGTCGTACTGACAAGCTCGGCTTATGCGGCGCCTCGGATGGGATTGTCGCGCAGCAAGTCGAGCAGCCGCTCGGGCGTCATGGGAAGGCGGCGCGGTTCAATACCAATTGCGTCGGCAATAGCACTCGCGATCGCCGCCGCAACCGGACCGATGGGCGGCTCGCCGATGCCTCGCGCCTGCATGGGTCCCTTCCCTTCGCCGCTCTCAACGATCCTGACCGTGATGTCGGGAACCTCAAGAGCGGTTGGTACTAGGTAGTCTGCAAAGAGCGTTGACTTGGGTATACCTTCGTCCAACTCCACCTCTTCCATCAATGCATAGCCGAGGCCCTGTGCCACACCGCCCTGGATCTGGCCTTCTACCCGTAAGGGGTTGATAGACCGCCCTACATCATGTGACGCGACGTATTTCAGCACTGTTACGCAGCCAGTTTCGAGATCCACTTCAACCTCTGCAGCATGCGCACCGTAGGTGTAATCCGGGAAAGTCGCTCCCTTGCCGGTCGTCGGATCAAAGCTCCCAACCGGCGCCCGCCAGGTATAAAGCACGGCGGGACTCACGCCGCGACTCTCGCACTCGCGAGCCAGCGTCGCGAGATTGATGCCCTGGCCTGCGGTTTCCCCGCGAGCGACGAAGACGGCGCCGTCACGAAACTCAAGTTGCTCGGGGGTGGTATTGAGGATGCCAGCCGCGACATCTGCGAGTACGCGGCGGAGTTCGAGAGCCCCATGGAGCACAGCATTACCCGACATATAGAGCTGCCGGGTCGCAAATGTGCCTCCCGCAGGTGGGTTCAGGGCTGTATCCCCGATGTGGACACTGATCTCGTCTAACGACACACCCAGCACCTCGGAGGCGATCTGGCAAAGGCTGGCGGCTTGGCCACCACCGAGATCGGTGATGCCGCTGCGGATGGTCAGACTGCCATCGGCGGACAGACTCAGCCAGACAGATGCCTGATCGTGGAACCATGCCGTGCGCCCGTAGGGTTGCATGTTGCATGCCAAGCCCCTGCCGATCCGCTTCCGTGGTGAACTCGGCGCGGACGGCGCACCGAGCGCGTACATCGCCTGGTCAAGGGTTTCCTCGATTGCAACTGTCGTGTCGACGCGCTCCCCAGTTGGACGAAGGTCGCCCTTTCGCAAGAAGTTCCGCTTGCGTATCTCGTCTGGCGGTAGGTTGAGAACCCGCGCCAGACGATCCATCTGACCTTCGTAGCCGAACACGACCTCCATTGCGCCGAAACCACGAAATGCACTTGTCGGCACTTGATTAGTAAAGACTGCACGCGATCGAACTCGCGCATGAGGAATGCGATAGGGGCCGCATGCAGTAACCGCGGCAGCGAACATGACCCTCGCACTCAGGTAGGGATAGGCGCCGGCATCACCTACGATGTCGACTTCCTGCGCCGTAATGACGCCGTCGCGACGTGCACCAGTCTTGTACTTCATTACGAACGGCGCACGCTTAGTGGTCGCCAGAATGGACTCCTGCCGCTCAAAGATCATGCGCACTGGGCGTCGGGTATACCAAGCAAGAAGTGCCACGTAAGGTTCCACCGTCATGTCTTCTTTCCCGCCAAATCCACCACCCATGTACGTACTGATGACCCTCACTCTGTTTTGCGGGAGATTGAGGATTTCAGCAATCTCGGCCGCATGCTCGACCACCTGGGTGGCAGCCCTGATCGTAAGGATCCCTTGGTCCATCCAGGCCACCGCGGCTTCGGGTTCCAGGTACGCGTGCTCGACGAACTGTGTCCGATACTCCTCCTCGACGACGACGTCAGCCTCGCGAAATCCTGCTTCGACGTCTCCGCAGCTGATGTTCCAAGTGATCAGGACATTCCCTTCCTCGTGCACTAAAGGAGCATCGGGCAAGAGAGCCGACAGCGGATCATAAACACCGGGAAGCGGTTCAAGGTCGATGTCCACCAGCTCAGCCGCCTGGTCCAGCGCTGCTCGCGTTTCCGCAGCCACCAGAGCCACCGGCTCGCCCGCATAGCGCACTCTGTCCGCCGCAAGAACAGGCATGGCCACGTCAAGCTCGCCAAGTCCTCCACTGGCGTGGGTGGCGATACGGTTGACCGGCACATCCCGCGCTGTCAGCACCGCAGCCACACCGGGCACCTCAAGGGCCTTCGACACGTCGATCGCCCGGATCCGCGCGCTCGCCATCGGGCTGCGGACCACCTTGCCGAGCAGCATGCCGGGCAGCGACCAGTCCTCCGCATAGAGCAGCGAACCCTTGACCTTCTCGATGAAGTCATGACTCATTATCGACTTTCCGACGACTCGTCGATCAGTTGCGACCACCGACGAGTCCGTCGCGATACCGCCGACGGAATCTACGGACGTGTCGCTCATGACGCTCGCCCCCTGCGCACCGCGGCCTCACCATCGCGGAGCAACCGGTAGGTATCGAGTTCATCCTCGGACGGCGGGTCGATCTCACCAATTTCATCCGCCATCAGCAGCTCGAAGCCCGTTGCAGCCTCAACCTGCTCGACGGAAGCGCCGCGTTGCACAGCGCACAGCCGGAGCCGTCGAGAGTGCGGTTCAAAGTCCATCAGCGCGAGATCGGTGATGACGACACTGACCCTGCCGAAGATAAGACCTGCAGCCTCCCTGGACTTCTCGCCGGTGAGATAACCCGGGCTCGTAATGAAGTCAACCTTCTCGACAAAGCGGCGCGGCTCGTGCACTGTCGCAATCAACACCTCATTACAGAGGGAGATGATGTCGTTAGCGCCTCCGCTCCCGGGCAGGCGGACGCGAGGCTGTGCGTAACTTCCGATGACACTGGTGTTGATGTTGCCGAACTTGTCAATCTGTGCGGCGCCAAGGAAGCCGTAGTCGAAAAAGCCACGTTGCGCAAACAGGAAGATGTCCGTTACGTCCGTCAACATCTCCGCACCATGTGCAGCGCTCATCTCGTTCGTCGAGATCGGGAGGTGGCCCGGCATGAGACGGGTCCCTATGATCCCACCCTCGAGAACGATCGTCAAGTGAGGAGCCTGGCGACGCCGTGCAAGCGCTGCGGCCAGTAGCGGCGTACCCACGCCCGCGAAGACAACCTTGTGATCGGCGAGCATCCGGCTTGCCGTAATAGCCACAATTTCCTCAGGTGTGACATCCTGCCTACTCACGGCGCCAACCTCTTCGCAGCAGCGACGAGATCATCAAGTGTGCCGGGTGGCAGGGAGGCCAGAAAGCCGGCAAAGTCGTCATGCTGATCCACATGCTCGGCAATGTACTCTCGTGCGCCATCTGGGCCTTTCGCCTTCACTAAATTGACGTATTCGTCGAAGTGCCGGAGGTCGGCATGATAGAGGCCGTAACACTCACTGGGATATGCGCCGAACGGTGCCTCGACGATAGCATCAACCGCGAAGTGCGGAAGAATCGTCGTGGTCGGTAAAGCCCGGATCTCGTCGCTGCTCACGATCTGCTCGACGCTCACAATGACGCGCCGCGCCGCTCGAGCCATGTCCACATCCATGTGGCGATAGCCGTCCACCTGAACGTTCCCGTAGATATCGGATCGATGCGCGTGAATCAGCGCGACATCGGGGTTCAGCGCGGGTAGTGCAGCGAGCCGCTGTCCTGTGTAGGGACAGTCGACCTCGCGCAACTCAACGGTCCGCGCGATGTCTGATCCGAGCATCGTCAGCGCTGGAAGGAACGGCACACCCATTGCACCTGCCTTGTAACGCAGGCCTATGCCTAGATGACTCCACTCCTCGTAGACAGCCTGTCCTGTCTCGACGTAATGTCGCATGATCTGCGGCAAGCCCCATTTTAAACCGATGCCGATCCAGCTCGTAATCACGCGATCGGCCATCCCTGCCGCATAAAATAGCTCCGCCTCGTAGCACGTGAGAGGTCGAGAGATTGTCAGGTGGCGGCGCCGCGTCTTCAAGAGCGCGAACACAAGGGCCATGGGTGTTCGTGAGTACAAGGTACCGCCGATTGCGACGTGATCCCCATCATGAACAAGCTCCATCGCCTGAGTGGCCGACATGCGCTTGTCAAGCATCCGCCGGTCGGTCGCCTCGAGTTCCCAGCGAACGGACCGGAAGTCCACCGACGCGCTCATTAATGCTCAGGCCTCCAATCGAGCATAGGAAGCACTTCTTTAGTTAAGCGATCGACTTGCTCATATTCATAATTCCACGGACAGAACACAATGTGCTGTACCCCGGCGTCGACGTGTTGCTGAATCTGTTCCGCACACTGCTCGGGAGTACCGCAAATCGAACTTTCTGGAGTCGAGTCACTCCACTCGGCCACGTCAAAGTAGCTCGCAACATAGGCCATGCATTTCGCACGCGCATCCTCGTACGTACGGTCAATACAGATCGGCAATTGGGCGACATTGCGTAGTTCATCAGGGTCACGTCCCGCTTCCTCGGCAAACATGCGAATCTTTTTCCAAGATTTCGCAAATGCATGTGCAGTGTAGAAGTAGGTAAGCCAGCCATCGCTCTTCGTCGCGACACGCTTCAACACTCGATCGACGTAACCACCGATGAGAACCTGTGGACGTGGCTCGGGACGTGGGAGCATCCTCACATGAGTAAATGTTCGGTCTTCGTACTGACCGTTGACGTCGTCCTCCGTCCAGAGGCGGTACAGTATTTCGAGGTTGCGCTCGAAGATCCTTCCTCTCATATGGAGCGGAACTCCAGTAATTGCAAACTCCCGCTCATACCAGCCGGCAGACATGCCGAGCGTCAAGCGACCGCCGCTGGCCAACTGGAGCGTGCCGGTCACCTTTGCCAAGAGCACGGGCTCGCGGATCGGGAGCACAAGCACCCCGGTACCCAACTCGATTCTCTTGGTGTGCGCCGCGACAAGGCTAAGGGTGGTAAGCGACTCAAGGAACGGGAACGCCCTTTTCGAGCCAAGGATCAGATGATCCCACACCCACACGGAAGAGAGGCCGGCCTGTTCGGCCTTCAGGGCGTATTCGATCACGGCATCCATCGAGACGCCGATATTCTCCGGTGCAAAGTTCGCGAGGGCCAGGCCGAAACGTGTCATCTCCACACCCTTGCAATGCCACCGTGATCCGGGATGGGGACCCCGTAGCACGGTTGACGGACGAACGCTCCGAGGATTTGCCACCAGAACGCTATCGACCGGCACGGCGCAGTGCATTGTCTCCAGTTGCTAAAGCTTCGTGTAGATCTTCGTACAGCGTGGCTACATGACTGCGTGATGGGCCGGACATTTGGGCGGCATCGGCTCGATGGTCACGGTGTGATCAGATGCTGAACGGGAGCGTTGCCAGCCGGCAATTTCTGTCATGTCTCGAACAGCGGCGGACTGGTACCGTTCCAGGCAGACCACACGTGGAGACCGAAGGAGTCGGTGCATGGAACGACTTCGGCTTGCCGTCATTGGAGGCACGGGTCCGCAGGGTCGCAGTCTGGCCTATCGGTTCGCCGTGGCGGGCCACCATGTCGTCATCGGCTCTCGCGTCGCGGAGCGAGCCTCACGGACGGCAGAGGAGATTCAGTTGCGTGTTCCACGGTCATCTGTGGTGGGCCGAACGAACAACGAAGCAGCAGCCGACTGTCCGGTTATCCTTCTCGCCGTACCCTACGATGGACATGCCGACGTCGTGACGTCGCTCCGAGATTGCCTTGTCGGCAAAGTTGTGATCAGCTGCGTCAATCCCCTTTTGGTTGACAAGACGGGCGCTCGAGCCGTGCGGGTTCCGCATGGCAGTGCGGCAGAGGAAGCCGCGGCGCTCGCACCAGGATCCGACGTCATCGCCGCTTTCCATCATCTTTCCGCAGCCAAGCTCTGGCGAGACGACGAGAGTCTCAGGCAAGAAGACGTCCTCGTGTGCGGCGACAACCCGACCGCAAAGAATTTGGTGATGGAACTTGCGTCGGCGGTCACCGGCCGACCGGGGGTGGACGCCGGCCCGTTACGGATGGCCGGTGTGCTGGAATCGTTCACCGGAGTCCTGATCAATATCAACCGGCGCTACAAGACACGCTCGGGTATCGCAATCGTCGGTCTCGCCGGTCGGAACAGGCAGAGCCCAGGCGCCTAGCGCGGTCCGAACGGGTCCGCCGGCTGTGCTGGACACTGACGCCGGTTGATTCACGTCGAGCGCGCGAGAGACGCGGACCGTGACGCTCCGGTGCTGGAAGTGACGACGCACGGCACGGACGTCTCGCAACTGCAACGCGCACGCCCTCGTGTCGTGCTTTTGGGGTACCGGTCCGCCCTAACCGGCACCCCAAAAGTCTCGATTAGTCCACCTCGTCGACACAACAGTGGGCGCGGTGAAAGACGGCCCCTACGGCAGCATCCTGTTTCGAAGACAATGCCAATTGGCTGACCGCCGTCCGACCATGCAACTCATGGACGCCAAACTAGCGATGCAAAAACACACCGTCAACCTCGTCTCGAGAAATGCGGGCGTTCTACCCTTCCCTTCCCGTAATTTCGTTAGGAAACGCCATACCAGACCCTCAGAGACGCAATTTATGAGGCGCCTGCTGAGCAAGAGGTGACAGACTCCTGCGATGCCCTTCGCCGGGTCCCGGACGATCCGGCTCGCCACTCCACATTGCTGCACACGATCGCTGAGGCGCGCCTTCGCTACGCACACGTCCGCGTCAGCGGCGGGGCCCGCGGTGTCGGCAGCACGCTCGTCCCGGCGCTCCCGGCCCGCGGCGTAGGTCTCGGCGCTTCGCGCCGGCACCGCCCGCCGCTGTCCCGCTGCAACCGGCCGTGTTGGGATTGCGTGCACTGCGTCCCGCGAGCCCTGCGTGTCGGGGTCCGATCCGCCAGCCCGAGCTCGGAGTCATTGGCGCGGCCGGAGACGACCACGCATGCCACGCTGCCTCATCTCCTCGACGACGGCGCGTCGCCCCGATCTGGAGATCAGGACTCTCGTTGACCATTGGCGCAATGCTGGGAACATCACATCGGAGTCAGCGTGACCGTGCCGGGTGATTGAGCGAAGATGAAGCATGGCCGACCTTACAGACACGGTCTCGGATCCCCCGGGTCAGCAGGCCGGCGCGCCACGGCCGACCGGCCGACCGAGTGGAGCCGGCTACACCGTGACCATGCGGGTGGTCGCGCCTAACGACCCCGCGCTTCTACCCCGTCTTGCGACAGCGGTGAGCGAGGCCCACGCCGTGCTCACCGGCTTGGACCTCGTTGAAGTGACGACCGCGGGCGCAACCGTGGACGTCACGCTTCTCGCCCTCGACGAGGCGCACGTCGGCGAAGTCGCCGCCACCATCGAGGCGAAAACGGGCGCGCGGGTCCGGCACACCTCCGACCCGACCTTCCTCTACCACCTCGGCGGCAAGATCGAAGTAACGCCGCGGACGCCGCTGCGTACCCGGCAGGACATGACGATGGCCTACACCCCCGGAGTGGGGCGTGTTGCCGCGGCGATCGCGCAACGTCCCGAGTCCGCGTGGACCCTCACCGCCAAAGGCAACAGTGTCGCGATCGTCACCGATGGAACAGCCGTGCTCGGACTGGGGAATATCGGGCCGTTGGCGGCGCTGCCGGTCATGGAAGGAAAGTCCTTGATTTTCAAGGAATTCGGTGGCGTGAACGCCTATCCCATCTGCTTGAACGCACCGACCCCGGACGCCGTCGTCGAGGCCACCATCGCCATCGCACCGGGCTTCGGCGGGATCAATCTGGAGGACATTGCGGCCCCGGCGTGTTTCGGCATCGAAGCACGCCTGCAAGCCGAACTCGATATCCCGGTCTTTCACGACGACCAGCACGGCACAGCGATCGTCGTGCTTGCCGCCCTGCTCAACGCCTGCCGCATCACGGGCCGCACCTTCCCGGATATCCGGGTCGTCCTCGTCGGATGCGGCGCCGCAGGCACCGCGATCAGCCTCGCACTCCTGGAGGCCGGCGTACGCGACCTCGTCATCGCCGACCGGGACGGCGTCCTGCACGACGGCAACGCCGCCCTGCCGCATCACCGCGAGCTGGCTGCCCGGTCCAATCCGCGCGGCATTCGCGACGTACGAACCGCCATGCACGACGCGGATGTGTTCATCGGCACGGCCCGTCGTGGGTCGATCGACCCGGAGTGGGTGAAACTCATGTCGCCACACCCGATCGTTTTCGCGTTGTCCAACCCGGAGCCGGAAATCCTCCCGCACGAAGTCGGCCCCGACGCGCTGCTCGCGACCGGACGAACCGACCTGCCGAATCAAATCAACAATGCACTCTGCTTCCCCGGCTTCTTCCGCGGAGCCCTGGACGCCCGGGCAACACGCGTGACCAGCGCGATGAAACTCGCCGCCACCCGGGCCATCGCGGACACCGTCACCGACGAGCAACGGGCGATCGGCGTCATCGTCCCCACCATGTTTCAAGCGGCCCTGCATCAGGCAGTGGCCAAGGCGGTTGCCGACGCCTGGCGGGCGGAACACCCGACCATCGGTACCGGCACCGCCAACGATACGGACGACCCCGACACGGGAAACCGCGGAACCGTGCGATGAGACAACCGAGCGACCGCGAGACCCTGCGATGACGCAGCCCATCCGAGACAGCCTCGGTCGTCCGCTCCGTGACTTGCGCATCTCGGTCACCGACCGCTGCAACATGCGATGCCGGTACTGCATGCCGCGGGAGATTTTCGGGCCGAATTTCACCTTTCTGCCCCGCAGTGAGCTGCTCACCTTCGAGGAGATCACCCGTATCGCCGCGGCATTCATCCGCGCCGGCGTGCGGAAAATCCGGCTGACCGGCGGCGAACCGCTGCTCCGCGCCGATCTCCCGCGCCTCGTCGCCATGCTCGCGGACCTGCCCGACGTCCATGACCTCGCCTTGACCACCAACGGCTCGCTGCTCGCGCGATACGCCCGCCCGCTGCGGGACGCCGGACTCCGCCGCGTCACGGTGAGCCTCGATACCCTCAATCCGGCGACATTCTCCCGCCTCGCCGACACCGACATTCCCCTCGACAACGTCCTCGCCGGAATTGACGCCGCTCAATCGGCTGGATTCTTCCCGATAAAGCTCAATGCCGTCATCCGACGGGGGGTCAACGACGGCGACGTCGAAGAACTCGCCGCATTCGCCCGCGACAACGGGCACATCATGCGGTTCATTGAATACATGGACGTCGGGAATTCCAACGGGTGGCGGGCCGCCGACGTCGTGCCCGCCGCGGAAATCATCGCTCGGATTTCCAGCCACTGGCCGATCGACCCTCTCCCGCCGCGCTATCCCGGCGAAGTGGCAAACCGATTCCGTTACCGCGACGGCCGCGGCGAATTCGGTGTCATCGCATCGATAACCCAGCCGTTCTGCCGGGACTGCACCCGGCTGCGGCTCTCCGCCGTCGGTGAAGTCTTCACCTGCCTCTTCGCCGTCCGCGGCCATGACCTCCGCTCAATCGTGCGGAGCAACACCGATTCCGCCGCGATTGACGCCGCGCTCGACGAGGCCATCACGCGCATCTGGTCGCGACGATCGGACCGGTATTCGGAATTGCGTGCGCTCGACAGCGACGGAAGCCGCGAGGACGCGGACGAGTCGGAGGCCTCGGCAGTGCCGGGCCGGTCGACGCACCCCGGGCATCGGAAAGTCGAAATGTCCTACATCGGCGGCTGACATAACGCAGTGCCGAGCCTGGCGCGGCGGCAAAATTCCGCGGACGCAGGCGACGTCGTGGACGCAGGCGACGTCGTGGCACATCCATACGGCGCGACGACGCTTAACCTCAGGCCCTCCCCTAGAGTGATCCCGTGACCGACGCCTTGGTGTGGATCGACTGCGAGATGACTGGTCTCGACCTCCGATCCGATGCGCTCATCGAAGTCGCCATGCTGATCACCGACGCCGAGCTGAACGTCATCAGTGACGGCATCGACGTCGTGATCAAGCCGCCGGACGAGGCGCTGGCCTCAATGCCGGACGTCGTCCGGCAGATGCACACGGCGTCCGGGCTGTTGGATGAACTTCCGCACGGCGTCAGCCTCGCCGAGGCGGAAGAAAGGCTGCTCGGCGTCCTGCGGGAATACGTGCCGGAGGCCGGCAAGGCACCCCTGTGCGGCAATACGATCGCCACCGATCGCGCGTTCCTCGCGCGGGACATGCCGGCGGTCGACGCCTACCTGCACTACCGGATGATCGACGTCTCCAGCATCAAGGAGCTGGTGCGCCGGTGGTACCCCCGGGTGTACTTCGCCAGCCCGGAGAAGAAGAGCGCCCACCGGGCACTCGCAGACATCAGAGAAAGCATTGACGAGCTGCGCTACTACCGCGAGACGATCTTCGTGCCGCTGCCCGGCCCGGACAGCGATACCGCACGCGCTGCGGCCGCCCGGATTCTGGGCCTCACCCCGAACGGCGGCCACCCGAACGGCGAGCGGCTGGACGGCGGTCATCCGGGCGCGGCGGGCGACGAGACTGCGGCGAACGGCGAAGCTACGGCAGGCGGCGGGCCTGCGGCGGGCGGCGAGCCTGGCGAGGGGCCTGGCCCCGAGCGGCCTCTAGACGGGGCGGACGGCAGACCCGCAGACGCCGTACCGCTCGATCCGCCCGCGTCGGGCTGACGCCATCGCGGTCGTACGTCCCGCCCGATACACTTTCTCCTGCAGTCGCTCCCGCGACAAGCCTTGGTGGGTGTAGCTCAGTTGGCAGAGCACTGGGTTGTGGTCCCAGGTGTCATGGGTTCGAGTCCCATCACTCACCCCACGCGAGTCGTGTACCGGTGATTCCGGTACACGTCATGCAGCGGACGTGTTGGGACAATCCCCTCTCCGCCATCCTTGGGACAAGCCACTCGTCGAACAGTTGATCACAGGTCTGACGACGTGCTGATGAGGCCGCCCTCCCAGGCAGGCCCACTCCGGGCCGGGCGATTCCCGGGCAGGCCCCTCCGGCGCAGACCGACTCCGGGCAGAGCCCCTGCGCAGACCTCCCAGGCAGGGCGATTCCCGGGCAGGCCCCTCGGCGCAGGCCGACTCCCGGGCCTAGGCAGATACCTTACCGGGGTATAGTAGCCAGTAGCTGGGAAAGCATGGCGCTGGGAGAGCGCGCCCCTCGCTAGGAGAACAGCCATGGTTGGCTACGCCGGCACGAAAGAGACGGTCCTCGCCCGGTTGCGCCGGATCGAGGGCCAGGTTCGCGGCCTGCACCGCATGGTTGAGCAGGACACCTACTGCATCGACGTCCTCACCCAGATCTCGGCGGCGACCCGGGCGCTGGAGGCCGTTGCGCTCAACCTGCTGGAAGAGCACCTCCGCCACTGCGTCCACGACGCCATCACCGCCGGCGGACCGGAGGCTGAGGAGAAGATCACTGAGGCGGCCGACGCCATCCGAAGGCTCGTTCGATCCTGACGGCAGGGACCAACCGGCCGGAACCAGCCGACACACGCAGCCCAACAGCCCATCCGGAGGAGGATGATCATGACGACCAAGACCTACACCGTCGAGGGAATGTCCTGCCAGCACTGCGTCAGCGCTATCACCGCCGAGGTCGGCAAGGTTCCGGGTGTCGCCGGCGTCACGGTCGACCTTGCCGGCAAGACGGTGACGGTCACCGGCGACGCCTTCGAGGACGCCGCCATTGCAGCAGCCGTCGAGGAGGCCGGCTACACACTTGTCGGCTGATCCGGTTCGGCATCTGCTCGGCCTGGCCTGCGGCCGATCCCGAGAGGAGGCGAGCCCTCATGGCCGCTGAAACCCGTCATCCGACGACGAACCCGACGGAGAGCGAGTACGCCGACATCGAGCTGGCCATCAGCGGAATGACGTGCGCGTCGTGCGCAGCGCGCATCGAAAAAAAGCTCAACCGGCTGGACGGCGTCCGGGCTTCGGTGAATTTCGCCACCGAGAAGGCTCAGGTCACCTTCGATCCGGCCCGGGTCACCCCAGCGGACCTCGTAGCCACCGTTGAGGCGGCCGGATACCGGGCCCGGCTCCCCGAGCGCGTCGCGCGAGCCGGTGCGGGCTCCGCCCAACTTCACGAGCCCGCCGCACCGGGCGCCGGTGCCGCTGCGGCTCCGGCGGGAACCGAGCGCTCCCCCGTCCGCTCCCCTGCCGAGACACCCGACGATGAGACCACCGGAGTGCGCACCCGGCTTCTCATCTCCGCGGCGCTCACCGTTCCCGTCGTGCTCCTCGCCATGGTGCCGTCGCTGCAATTCCGGTTCTGGCAGTGGCTGTCGTTCACCCTGGCGGCTCCCGTGGTCGCCTGGGGCGCCTGGCCGTTCCACCGCGCGACTCTGATCAACCTCCGGCACCGCGCCGTCACCATGGACACGCTCATCTCCGTCGGGGTGCTCGCCGCCTTCGGTTGGTCGGTGTGGGCGCTTTTCCTTGGCGGCGCCGGGGAACCGGGCACGCACATGAGATTCGAGCTCATCCCGCACGCCGCTGGGAACCACCCGGACCTCTACTTGGAGGTTGCGTCCGGGGTCACCACGCTCATCCTGCTCGGCCGTTACCTGGAAGCGCGGGCCAAGCGGCGTTCTGGTGCCGCACTGCGCGCCCTGCTCGAGCTGGGCGCCCGTGACGCAGCGGTGATCCGTGACGGAGCCGAGGTGCGGATCCCGGTCGAACAGCTCGCGGTGGGTGACCGATTCGTTGTCCGACCCGGTGAAAAGATCGCCACCGACGGGGTCGTCGAGGAGGGCACCTCCGCCGTCGACATGAGCATGCTCACCGGGGAATCGGTGCCGGTCGAGGTGGGTCCCGGCTCTGAAGTAGTCGGCGCCACGGTGAACGTCGGCGGCCGCCTCGTGGTCCGGGCGACGCGAGTCGGCGCGGACACCGCCCTGGCGCAAATAGCCCGGCTCGTGGCTCAGGCCCAAGCGGGGAAGGCTCCCGTGCAACGCCTCGCGGACCGCATCTCGGCCGTCTTCGTGCCCGTCGTCATCGCTCTTGCGGCGGCAACACTGCTCTTCTGGCTGGCCGACGGCGCGTCGGCTCGCTTCGCCTTCACCGCGGCCGTCGCCGTCCTGGTCATCGCCTGCCCGTGTGCCCTCGGTCTCGCCACGCCGACAGCCCTGCTGGTTGGAACGGGCCGCGGCGCCCAACTCGGCATCCTCATCAAGGGACCGGACGTGCTCGAATCGACGCGGCGGGTCGACACGGTCGTGCTCGACAAGACCGGCACGGTCACCACCGGAGAGATGACCCTCCTCGACGTGATCAGCGCACCCGGGGTGAGCAGCGAGGAAGCGCTCCGGCTTGCCGGCGCGGTCGAGGATGCCTCCGAGCACCCGATCGCCCGTGCCATCGCCCGCGCAGCCCGCGAGCGGTTTGGGGAACTGCCTGCGGTCGAATCGTTCACCGCGACCGCCGGTCTAGGTGTCGTGGGTGTGGTCGAGGGTCACGCCGTCGTCGTTGGACGGGCCGCTTTTCTTGCGGACTGGGGGCTGCATCCCGGCGCGGAACTCACGGACGCGGCCACGAAGGCAGAGACCGCCGGCCGCACGCCGATTTTCGCGGGTTGGGACGGCGAACTCCGGGCGGTCTTCGTCGTCGCTGACACGCCGAAACCGACGAGCCGGGCCGCCGTGGCCGAGCTCCGCCGCCTCGGACTCCGTCCGGTGCTGCTCACCGGAGACAATGCTCGAACCGCAGAAGCGATCGCCGCCGAGGTAGGCATTGACGAGGTCGTTGCGGAGGTGCTCCCGGCTGAGAAAGTTGCGGCGATCAAGGAATTGCAGGCCCGCGGACGGGTGGTGGCGATGGTCGGCGATGGGATCAACGACGCTGCCGCCCTCGCACAGGCCGATCTCGGAATTGCCATGGGCACCGGGACCGATGTGGCAATCGAGGCAAGCGACATCACCGTCATTTCCGGCGATCTTCGTGCGGTGGTCGACGCAATACGCCTCTCCCGCCGAACCTTGGCGACGATCAAAGGGAACCTGTTCTGGGCGTTCGCCTACAACGTCGCGGCTCTTCCGCTCGCCGCCGCCGGTCTCCTCAACCCGCTGATCGCCGGAGCGGCGATGGCGTTCTCCAGCGTCTTCGTAGTGACGAACAGCCTGCGGCTGCGCCGATTCGGCGTCGCCCACGCCCCGGCGTCCGGCGCCGCGAGCCAGTGACCGGGATGAGGAGCGTCAGCGATGACCGGCGGCCCAGGGAGCGCAGATCACGGTCACACATGCGGACTCACGTCGCAGACATCAGGAATTCCGGTTGTGCAAAAACGGGACGAAGGAATTCTCGGTATGAACCGAGAGAAAGACACTGTTCACCCGCTGAATACAGGGCGTTCGACCTGCCGATCGAGGTCTTTTGATCGGCCGCTTGCGCCTCCCTGCGGCGGTAGACAAGGACTTGCCCTCCCCGACGCAGCGGGTGACGAGAGGAGAGACCACAGAGGTGCCGTGGCAGCCGTTCACTCCCCGGCCGCCACGGTGAGTCCGAGCAGCGGACAGTTCCGATCGAGAACGGAGGTCGCACGATGATGGACTGGGACACCGGCCCGGGTTGGGGTGGGCCGACCTGGGCTGGCTGGCTTGGCATGAGCCTGATGATGGCTCTCGCAGTAGCATTGATCGTCGCTGTAGTGGTGTGGTTGACGCGCATGTTGAGCTCTGCACCCGAGGCGCGCCGTGAACAGCGGGAAGACGCGTTGCGCATCCTCGACGAACGCTTCGCGCGCGGGGAACTAGACGAAGAGACCTACCAGCGTCAGCGCGCACTCCTCACCCGCCGCTGATCGGGTCGGGTGTCGTCGCTGCGGCAACGACACCCCGTCGCAACCGTCGTCGCTTTGCGGGGCGCCGTGCGTCCGCGGACGACCAACGGTTGCGCGCCTCCTACCGGCAGCGGACGACCAGCGGTTGCGCCGCCTCCTACCGGCAACCGACGGTGGGAGTCAGGTGAGATGGATGCGTGAACATCATTGAGCGCGGCCTTCGGAGAATCGACCGACTTCAACAACGGCACGCCCTCCTCGGCGTGCCGTTCGCGACCGTCCGCAAGTTTGGTGACGACCAGGCCGGCACCCAGGCCGTGCTCCTGGCGTACTACGGCTTCTTCGCACTCTTCCCACTCCTCCTGCTCCTGACGACGATCCTCGGCTGGCTCCTCCCCGGCCACCCTGGCCTGCAGAACCGCATCCTCAACTCAGCACTCGCCAACTTTCCGATCATCGGCACCCAACTCCGCGGCGACGTGCATGCCCTCCGCGGCAACCTGCTGGCGGTGATCGTCGGTATCGCCGGTCTTCTCTACGGAGCGCAGGGAGTCGGCCAAGCAGCCCAGAGCGCGATGAACACGGTCTGGAACGTTCCCTTCCGTGATCGACCGAACTTCTTTTCCCGCCGGTTACGGGGGTACGCGTGGCTCGCCGTCCTGGGTCTTGCGACGCTGATTTCCACGGTCGTCGCCGGATTCGGCGCCCAAGTCTTCCCCGGGGCGCTCGGCTGGTTGTGGAGCCAGTCCGTGCCGTTCGCCATCAACCTCGGCGTATTCACCGTGATCTTCCGGGTTCTCGTCGCGGCTCCGCTCCGGTGGCGGGACGTCAGAATCGGCGTCCTCCTCGCCGCAGTCTTCTGGCAGGGCTTGCAGATCGGCGGCGGGTTCTACGTGAGCCGTACGTTGAACCACGCCAGCGACGTCTACGGCTTCTTTGCCATCGTCATCGGCCTTCTCTCCTGGCTGTACCTCGCTGCCGAGCTCACCCTGTTCGCCGCTGAGGTCAACGTTGTGATCCGGGACCGGCTCTGGCCACGCTCGCTGCTCCAACCTCCGCTCACACCCGCGGACCGCGTCGTGCTGGCCCGGCTGACCCGGATGGCGATCCGCCGGCCCGAGCTGGACGTCTCCGTACGCTTCACCGACGACGCACCGGCGCTCACCAGGAATCCCGGCCCACCCGGGGATCCGGACTCAACCGGGGATCCCGGCTCAAGTCCGGGAGCCGGGTAGTCGAATCACAACAATGTAAGTTTCACGACTGTGATTCGAGGAGCTCCGATGAACCGTGAGGCGACCGCGCACGTGCCCACGCCGGAACACCCGCTGTTGACCGCGCTGAGCCGGGGTCTGCCGATGACCCTGCTGGTCGATCTCGTCGATCCGAACGGTCCACGCTCCCGGGAGGTCTACGAGCGCGAAGGGACGGGCGACGGGCTGCGGCTCGCCGCCGCCCGATTCGCGGTCACCGCATGACGCCCGAGCCCGACATCGCGGTGCCGGGTCCCCGGCCCGGCACCGGGAGCCCACTCCCCGGCTCGACGGCGAGGAGCCCACTCCCCCGGACGGTGCGCCCGATAACCGGCTGTCGAGGCTGGTACGCTCTTAGGCGCGCGCCGCTAGCTCAACTGGCAGAGCAGCGGACTCTTAATCCGCGGGTTCGGGGTTCGAGTCCCTGGCGGCGCACGAGACGGGGACGTTGCGTAACGCACTGCCGCGACCGGTGACCCGAGCGTCTGAGGCGACACCGCGCCCCGGCCGCATCCGGCGTCGACATCGGATGCGGGACAGGCCCGGCTGGCGGCGAGCCGGGGCGACCGGCACGAAACCGGCGTCCGTGCTGACGTCGATAAAAAGACTCGGGACGCCAACAAAAGGCTCGGGACCTCGGCGCACATTAATAACACGGCAATCAAGCGGCGCGTGCACGACATCCAAACACAGCACCCTTCCAGCGCGACGGGCGGCTCCGCGGTTGCGCATTTGCTCAATAGCCGTCGTGTTTAGGTTCGCATCATTGCGCGCCGACCTGGACGCCGTCATTCACGAGTCCGGTTACGCACGCCCGGGCGTCCGATTAGCGCGCATCGCATCTTCGCCGAAAGAACTAATCCCCACCGAGTTGACGTCGCCCATTCTCGCGTCTTTCTCAGGGCGTCGCCGAAAACCAAATCCCCACCGAGTTGACGGCCCCGATCCTCTCGCCTTTTTCAGTTCGTCAACGACGTCTGTCAATTCCGGGTCTTGACCCGCATTTTGCGACCGCCCACCGATTCAGCAGCATTCCGCTCCGCCTGGCATGACAGTCACTGCAGTGACAGACGGCCCGCCGACAAAACAGCATCCTGCCGTGATCCGGCACCCTACGCGGCCGTGGTGCTGCGGCAAGCGCTGCTCGGCGGTTCCCTGGTGTGATACCGTCCGTTACGTCGCCGATCGTGCCGGCGTCACGCCCGATGACACCGCAGCGTTGGCCGCAAGGAGAGACGGCGTGTGGGAGTTCCGGACCCGAGTCCTGCGCCCGGGCGAACGAGCAGATCGGGAACGCGAACTTGCGTGGCAGCTGGCCTTGCTTGCCGCGGACAATGTGCCGCTGGACGACAACGTCACCGCAATGCTCATCAACCGTGTCATTGACAACACCGGGGTCGCAATCGCTGCGCTTGCCCGCCGTCCGGTCGTCAATGCCGCGGCACAGGCGGCCCGCCGGCCCGCCACGCCGGGAGCCAGCGTCTTCGGCGCGCCAACGCTGCGCAGCGCACCGGAATGGGCGGCCTGGGCCAACGGCGTCGCCGTCCGGGAACTTGATTTCCACGACACTTTCCTGGCCGCCGAATACGCGCATCCGGCGGACAACATTCCCCCGCTTCTCGCGGTCGCCCAGCACTGCGGGCGCAGCGGTCTGGACGTGCTGCGCGCGCTGGCCACGGCGTACGAAGTACACGTCGATTTAGCAAAAGGCATATCGCTGCACGAACACGGGATCGACCACATCACGCATCTCGCCGCGTCGGTTGCCGCCGGCTTGGGAACGCTTCTCGCTCTGCCGCCCGACGTGACCTATCAAGGAATCCAGCAAGCCGTTCATACCACGACGACCACCCGTCAATCACGGAAAGGCACGATTTCCAGCTGGAAGGCCTATGCACCGGCGTTCGCCGGAATGATGGGAATTCTTGCCGTCGATCGGGCGATGCGCGGCGAAACCGCCCCCTCGCCTATTTATGAGGGCACCGGCGGCGTCATCGCAACGCTCCTCGGTGGACCGGAGGCGGAATACGTCGTCCCGCTCCCCTCACCCGGGGAGCCGAAACGAGCCATCCTCGAGACCTACACCAAGGAATACTCCGCCGAATACCACGCACAAGCGTGGATTGACCTGGCTCGGCGGCTGCGCGACCGCATCCCGGACCAGAGCGCAATACGCCGCGTTGTCATCAAAACCAGCTCCCATACCCATCGGGTCATCGGCACAGGCTCGGGTGACCCGGAGAAATACGATCCGGACGCAAGCCGGGAAACCCTCGACCACTCCCTGATGTACATTTTCGCGGTCGCCCTGCAAGACGGGACCTGGCACCACGAACGGTCGTACGCGCCGGAACGCGCACACCGCGCGGACACGATCCAGCTCTGGCGCTCCATCCAGACGGTCGAGGATCCTGTCTGGACAGCCCGCTACCACGACACCGACCCGGCCAAGCGCGCCTTCGGCGGCGACGTCCTCATCGAACTTGCCGACGGTACGACGATCCACGACAGCATCGACGTCGCCGATGCGCACCCGCGGGGTGCACGTCCTTTCGACCGAGCGCGTTACATCGAAAAATTCCGAACGCTCGCCACGCCGTTCGTCAGCGACGCGGACCAGGAGACGTTTCTGCGCGCGGCGGAGAATCTGGCGGAACTTCCCGCCGGTCGCTTGGCCGAACTGTTCCCAACGGTCACCAATGTGCCGGCCGTACCACCGGTATCCGGAGGCATCCTGTGACACCGACGTCCGCGGCCGCCGATTTCCGGGCGAAGCTCACGAGCGGCCGCTTGCTCCGATTCCCCGGCGCCATCAATCCGCTGTCCGCGGTCCTCATTGAGGAGCTGCGATTTGACGGGGTGTACGTCTCAGGCGCCGTCGTCGCTGCGGATTTGGCCCTGCCGGACATCGGCCTGACGACGCTGACCGAAGTCGTGAATCGAGCCGAGCAGATCGCCCGGGTGACACGCCTCCCGGTGCTCGTTGACGCCGACACCGGTTTCGGCGGTCCGGTGAACATCGCCCGGACCGTCCAGCTGCTCACCCGCGCGGGTGTCGCCGGTTGTCACATCGAAGACCAGCAACACCCGAAACGCTGCGGCCACCTGGAGGGCAAGACACTTGTCACCGTAACGGAAATGCTCCAGCGCATCCGCGCGGCCGTGACCGCGCGTCCCGACCCCGACTTCGTCATTTGTGCGCGCACCGATGCCCGCACCGTCGAGGGGCTCGATGCCGCGATCGATCGGGCGAAGGCATATGTTGACGCGGGAGCCGACCTCATCTTCGCGGAAGCCCTCGCGGACGAAGCGGAAATCGCCCGGTTTCGGGCGGCGGTCGACGCGCCGCTTCTCATCAACATGACGGAATTCGGCCGCACCACCCTGCTCCCCGCCTCCACTCTGGCCACTCTTGGTGTCAATGTCGTCATCTACCCGGTGACACTCTTCCGGGTCGCGATGGGAGCCGTGGAACGCGCGCTCGCCACGATCGCGGCGGAAGGAACGCAGATGTCGTTGCTGGAGGGCATGCAGACCCGGCAGCGGCTGTACGAATTGGTCCGTTACCGCGACTATGCCGCTTTTGACGCCGACATTTACACGTTTACGACGCCAACCACCACCCCGACGGCGGAGAGCGATTCCGATGACCAGTGAGCAAAGCCCAACGGTCCACAAGGGACTGGTCGGCGTTTACGCCGACACGACCGCTGTTTCCACCATTGATGAGCCGACCAACACCCTCATCTACCGGGGATATCCGGCCGCTCAACTGGCGGAGCGCTACAGCATCGAGCACATCGCCTACCTGCTCTGGTACGGCGACCTGCCGACCGCCGCCGAATTCGATGCCTTCACCAGCCGCATTCGCGCCGCCTACCGGCTCGATCCCGCCGTGGCGGACTGGCTGGCTACGACGCGGCCCGACACACATCCGATGGACCTTCTGCGCACCGCGGTGAGCATCCTCGGCGCCACCGATTCGAGCACGCCACAGCTGGACCGCGACACCACCCTTGCGCAGGCAACCCGGCTTCTCGCCCAGATGCCCGCCGTCGTCGCGGCCATTCAACGGCACCGCCACGCCCAGCCGCCGATTCCAGCCGACCCCGGCCTGGGAATCGCGGAGAACTTCTTTCACATGTGCTTTGACGACATACCGTCCGAACCCATGGTCCGGGCTTTTGAAACCTCACTCATCTTGTATGCGGAGCACGGGTTCAACGCCTCGACCTTCACCGCCCGGGTCGTCACCTCGACACTCGCCGACCTGTACAGCGCAATTACGGCCGCGATCGGCGCCCTGAAAGGCCCCCTTCACGGCGGCGCGAATGAGGCGGTGATGTACATGCTCCAACAGATTGACAGCCCCGAAGCGGCAGCCGATTGGGTGCGCCGGGCGCTGGAGCGCAAGGAACGCATCATGGGCTTCGGTCACCGCGTGTACAAGCACGGTGACTCGCGTGTTCCCGCAATGGAAAAGGCGCTCAAAACGGTGGTGGCCGAACGCGGCGCCACGGACCTTCTCGCCCGATACCACGCCGTCCAAGACGCCGTGTACCAGGCCAAACAGCTGCTTCCCAACCTCGATTTCCCGGCCGGCCCGGCCTACTATCTCATGGGCTTTGACATCCCGATTTTCACGCCGATTTTCGCCATGGCCCGCGTCACCGGCTGGGTCGCCCATGTGCTCGAACAACGCGCCGACAACGCCCTGATCCGCCCCCTTGCCGTCTACACCGGGCCAACGTCCCGACCCCTCCCCTAACCGGTCGCTCTCGCCCCCGCTCCCGGGGCCCGGGACACCGCGGTCCACGGGAATACGACTCCGCCGCCTCGCATCCCCCGCTCCCCGGGGCTCGGCCGCATTCGCGGTCGGGCAGCCGTCTGCATTCCCAACCGCGCGGCGGCTCCGGACACGCCACTCCGCGGCGCCCCGGCGGCTCTGGACACGCCAGCGGCGCCTCCCGCGACGCCTCGCCGGCTCCACGGGACACGCCAGCGACGCCTCCCGCGACGCCTCCAGCGGCTGCATTCGCGAGCGCCGGCGACAGCGCGGATCACCCGCCGACACGTGCAACCGGCTGGACGACATTCCCAGTCGGCCGCCCAACCCACCGGCCGGCCGAGTAGGTAGGGAACCATCG
Organism: Acidothermus cellulolyticus 11B; assembly: GCF_000015025.1. Classification (GTDB taxonomy): domain Bacteria; phylum Actinomycetota; class Actinomycetes; order Acidothermales; family Acidothermaceae; genus Acidothermus; species Acidothermus cellulolyticus. Next base: position 1,866,161 of record NC_008578.1, read on the forward strand.
AGTGATCATAAGAGTCATTTGCAGCGGCAGTACGTACCAGTTTCACCTCACACCACCGGCGGGACACGGCAGGAGCGGCGATGCGCAGACGGGTGCGGTGGGTGCTTCTCGGCACATTTCTCTTGGTGCTCCTTGCCGCAGCGGTGCCCGCGGAGCGTCCCCACCGCTCCACGCCGATGGCGATCGGCCGGCAGCCGGCGGTCCGCGTCGCGCCGTCTCGGCTCGTGCGGGCCACCACCCGGGCGGTCGCGGCAGCCGGGCAGCGGACGCCGGACCCCCTCGCCCGCTGCCCGTGGCTTGCCGCAGCGATCCGGGCCGGCGCCGGCCCCGACCAACTCGCCGGCCTCGTCCTGGCGCGCATGACCCTGACTGAAAAGATTGGTGAAATTGTCTTGCGGCCGGCGAATGGTTTTGAAAATACCAATGCCGGCGTACCGCGGCTGTGCATTCCACCGCTCACGCTGCAAGACGGCCCGGCCGGTCTGGGTTTCGGCGATACCGGTGTCACCCAATTACCGGCCCCCATCGCGCTCGCTGCAACGTTCGACCCGTCCCTTGCCTGGAAATACGGTCAGGTGCAAGGCGCCGAAGCGCACGCCCAAGGCATTGACGTCGTCCAAGGACCCGACCTCAACCTCGCGCGCGTACCAGAGAACGGGCGTATTTTCGAGGCGTACGGTGAGGATCCGCTCCTTACCGCCGCGATGGGCACGGCCGATATCCAAGGCATCCAGAGCCAAGGTGTGCTTGCCGAAGCCAAGCATCTCGTCGCGTACAACCAGGAGACCGACCGTAACCTGGTCAACGTCGTGGTCTCACCGCGGGCATTGCAGGAATTGTATTTTCGGCCTTTCGCCGCGGCTGTCACCTCCGGACATGTCGGCGCCATGATGTGCGCCTATCCGAAGCTCAACGGCGTCTACCAATGCGAAGACCCGGCCTTGGCCGCCCAACTGGCCGCGTGGGGCTTCACCGGACTGCTGCGCACCGATTACGCCGCGGCACCCGATCCGGTCGCCGCACTCAAAGCGGGGGTTGACCTCGTGAAACCGGCCGACCCCGGGGCTCTCCTCGCGGCTGTCCAGTCCGGCCGTCTCCCCATGGCCGCTGTGAACCGAGCGGTCCACGATATTCTCGTCGTCGCCTTCCGCTACCACCTCGTCGAAAATCCGCCGGCCGGTCGGCCGAACACTCCTGTCGCCTCGCCAAGCCACGAAAATGTCGCGCTGACGGTTGCGGAGCACGCGATTGTGTTGCTGAAGAATTCCGGCGGCCTCCTCCCCCTGGACGCCGGCGCGGATGCTCCCATCGCAGTCATCGGATCGGACGCCGCCGCTCCTGTCACCGGAGGCGGTGGCAGCTCGGCTGTGCTCCCACCGTTCGTCTCCTCCCCGCTCGACGCGATCCAAGCCAGAGTCTCCAATCCGGGAGACGTCACATTCGCCGACGGTGCCACCTCTCCGGCGCCGCTGCCGCCGATTCCGTCGTCCGCTCTCACCGCGGATTCCCGGAATACACCGGGTCTCACCTTGACGCTCAGCGATTCGTCGTCCGCGGGACGGCACACCGTCGTTCTTCCGACACCGGTCGTGCGCATCGTCCTCGGCGCAGCGCCGCGCAACCGATACACCATCACCGGGTCCACCGTCCGAACCATTGCCATTCCGGCGAATGCCGGCGTCACCAGTGCAGTTTTCAGCGGAACACTGACCGCACCGACGGACGGCCTGTACGACTTCTCCCTGTCATGCACCGGATCCGCCACCATGACGCTTGACGACCACGTCGTTCCGTTGGGAGTACTGGACGGAGAAGGCGGTACCCGGACTGCTGCGCTGTCGCTGCACGCCGGTCACCGGTATCGCCTGGCCATCCACTGGCAGCCGTTCGGAGTGACATCACCCGCGCACGCCCTCTACGACCGGGCGTTTTTCGCCCTGGGATGGAAGGACACGACGCCGGCAATCGATGCTGCTGTCGCCCTGGCACAACGGGCCCGAACCGTCGTCATCTTTGCCGCGGACCGCACGGGCGAGGGTTTCGACCGGGGCGACCTCAACCTCCCCGGCGACCAGAACGCGCTCATTTCGGCGGTCGCCGATGTCAACCCGCGCACGATCGTCGTCCTCAATACCGCTGGCCCGGTTGCCATGCCGTGGCTGTCAAAGGTCGGCGCCGTCGTCGAAGCGTGGTATCCCGGTGAAGCAGCAGGACAAGCAATTGCGGCGGTTCTCTTCGGCGACATCGACCCCTCCGGGCATCTGCCGGTCACGTTCCCCACCGACACCGCACAGCTCGGTATCACCACGGCTCAACAGTGGCCGGGAACACAGCTCACTGTTCGATACTCGGAAGGTCTACAGGTGGGGTACCGGTACCTCAACGCCCATCAGCTGAAGCCACTTTTCCCCTTCGGCTACGGCCTCTCGTACACCACGTTCGCCATGAACGATATGCGGGTCGCGCCGGTTGCGGGCGGTTATCGGGTGACGCTGACCATCACGAACACGGGCTCGCGTGCCGGCACCGCGACCCCGCAGCTGTATCTGACGTTTCCGGCCGCGGCCGGTGAACCGCCGGAGCAACTGGCGGGGTTCGGACAGGTCACGCTGGCGCCCGGGGAATCGGGTTCAGTCACCATCACCGTGCCCCGCAATGTTTTCAGCAGTTACTGGAATGGACGGTGGACGACCTGGCCCGGAGGGTACCGGCTGGCGGCCGGTTGGTCGGTGACGGATTTGCCCATCGCGGCAACCGTTCCGGCGCCGAGCTGACGCCGGAACGACTAGCCGTCGAGGAGCTCACGATCCATCAACCGGCTGCGGCCGCGAAATTCGGCGATGCAGCGGCCGTCCGTGCCCCGGACCGTCACGTCGTACAGACCCGATCGGCCGTACCGAATGCGTTCCACCGCCTCGGCCGTCAAGGTTTCGCCGGCAACCGCCGGCTGAACGAACGTAATGTCGGCACCAGCGGCGACGGCGACCCGGCCGTAAGAATTGCACGCAAAGGCGAACGCCGTGTCAGCCAGGGCAAATACGAAGCCACCGTGACAGACACCGTGGCCATTCACCATGTCGTCGCGGACCGTCATCGTGGCGACAGCCCGGCCGGGAGCGATCTCCACGATGGAAATCCCTAACCGCTGACTGGCGGCATCAGCCCGGTACATCACCTCGGCGCAGCGCCGGGCGCGCTCTTCCGCATTCTGCGGATCACCGGCCGGTGGATAGTCGCTCGCAGCATCCGGCGTACGGTCCGTCGCGTCATCCGCCGCCATGGCCACACCCTATCCACCCCGGCGACGAAGCGACCGGCCGGATTCTGCCGCACCAGCGTCATCCGCCGCCATGGCCACACTCACTCCACCGCGCGTACAACGGCGAAGAATTCCCGGCACGCGCCGATATTGGGAACATGAGCCGGCCGTCTCGGACCCGACGGTCGATGGTGCACGCCTTTCTGCCGTACGCCGCCGCAAGCCTGATTCCGGTGCTGCTCCTCGGTGTGGCGCTCGCCCTCGGCTACCGCGCCCAGGCACGGGCGAACGGGATCGCGCGGGCGCAATCGCAGGCGCATCTCCTCGCGCAGACCGCGATCGAGCCCATCCTCGACGGCACGCCGCTTGGCGTCGCCCTTCCCAGCCAGGAACAGATGAACCTCCAACGGGTGGTCGGCCAAGCGGTCACCGCTGGTTCGATCTTGCGGTTGCGGCTGCGGAATCTTGACGGCACTGTGGTCTACTCAGACGACGGCTCCGGCTTCTCCGAGCTCCCTGATGACGAGGCCCTGGACGCCGCCCACGGGCAGGTGATCGCCAGGCTCACCCGTCTCGGGACGGACGCCAATGACCGTGGTCAGCCCGGCGTGCCCGCCGTCGAGGTATACCAGCCGCTCACCGCCGGGACACGCCGCCGCAGCGGGTCGGCGTCCTCGAGCTCTACCTGCCCTACCAGCCGATCGAGAAGGACATCGCAGCGGGACTCCGCACGACGTACCACAACCTGGCCATCGGACTCGTTGCGCTCTACCTCACCCTGTTGGTCATCACGGCGTCGGTGACGCGACGGCTGCGCACCGAGGTGGCCCGGAACGCCTACCAGGCGCGGCACGACGCACTGACCGGCCTCCCCAACCGAGCCGCGTTCCAGCGCAGCGGCGAAGCCGCCGTAGCACGCGCGGTCTCCCGGCGCCTCGGGGTGCGCCGGGAAGGCACGACGGCCGTCGCGGTCATTGATCTGGACCGGTTCAAGGCGATCAACGACACTCTCGGGCCCCGCAACGGTGACGTCCTGCTTCGACGGATCGCCGAACGGTTGGCGAGCCATACCCGAAAAGGTGACACGGTGGCGCGGCTCGGTGGTGATGAGTTCGGCCTCATCCTGCGTGACACCGCGGACCCGCACGACGCGTTGTGCCGTATCCGCGGGCTCATCGAGAGTGAACTCGACGTCGCCGGCATCCCCCTCGCTGTCGAAGCGAGCATCGGCTACGCCGTCACCCCGGACGACGCCGCCACGATCGAGGAATTGCTGCAGTACGCGGATGTCGCCGTGCACCACGCCAAGGCGCGGCACCTGGGCGTCGTCCGGTACCACCCGTCGCAGAATCACTACGACGCCGCCAGTCTGAGTCTCATCAGCGAATTCCGTCGCGCCGTCACGGACAATCAGCTGGTTCTCCACTATCAACCCAAGGCGAAATTGTCGGACGGCGCCGTCGAGGCCATTGAGGCGTTGGTGCGCTGGCACCATCCGGCGCGCGGCCTGCTCTATCCGGACGTGTTTGTGCCGCTGGTCGAACAGACCGACCTCATCGACGATCTGACTCGTTGGGTGTTGCGGCACGCTCTGGAGGACCTCGCCACCATCGGTGACCCGCACCTGGCCGTCGCCGTCAACATCTCGGCGCGTAATCTTAGCCGCCACACCTTTGCCGCGGACGTCAAAGCCGCCGTCCGCCGCGCCGGTATCGAACCGCACCGGCTGGTTCTCGAACTCACCGAAACGGCATTGCTGTTCGACCCGACGCGGGCCCACGACGTCTTCACCGACCTCACGTCATACGGAATCCGGGTGAGCATTGACGATTTCGGTCGCGGCCAGACGTCGCTGGGTTACCTGTCGGCGCTGCCGCTCTCCGAAATAAAGATTGATCGGACATTTGTCCGGGACATGGTGACGAACGCGGCACATGCCGCCATCGTGCGATCAGTCGTGGAACTTGGCCACAATCTGGGCCTGATCGTCGTAGCGGAGGGCGTCGAGACCGCCGAGGTCGGCGACGAGCTCCGCGAGTGCGGCTGCGACGTCGCGCAGGGGTACTGGTTCGCCCGGCCGATGCCGCTCGTTGACCTCCGGCGGTGGCTCGCCGGCAGCGATAGGGGTGACTTTTCGCTCGCCCAGCTGTAGGGTGCCGCCAACGCGTCCGTGCCGACGGAACCGCTCAGCAGGCATGTGTGTCGAGGGTTGAGCTCTCCCCCGACGACCCGCGGGTTGAGCGCGGGTAGCCGAGCCGGTTGCGTGCGACGGGACAGGTGCGTTCGCAGACAGGGGGTCTGACATGGGGAACCCAAGACGCTGGGCGAAAAGGATGGCCACCCCGCGACGCCGGCCGGTGCGACGTCTGACGATCGTTGCGGCAGCCAGCTCCCTCGGCGTCGTGATCTCGTCATTCGCTGCTCCGCTCGCCGCGCACGCCAGCCCCGCGCGGTCGCCGGTCCCGCACAGCCGGCCAGGCTGGCTCACGCATGCCCGGGACCTCGGGCGAGCCCCCGCCACGGCCGCCGTCCAGGCACGCATTTATCTGGCGCCGAACGGCGGGCTTGACGCGTTGGCCGCCCGGGCGCTTGCCGTGTCGACCCCCGGGTCCGCCGACTACGGGCATTTCCTCTCACCAGCGGAATACTTCGCGGAATTCGGCACCACCGACGCGACCGTCCGGGCGGTCACCCGGTGGCTCACGAGCTCGGGTCTCACCGTGACCGGGGTCGAAGCCCACAACCGTTACCTCGACATCACGGGCTCGGTCGCCGCTGCGGAGCGTGCGTTCGGCGTGCACATCCACGCCTACAGCCATGACGGGCAGACGGTGCAGGCACCCGATGACACACTCACGACGCCGGCGGACCTCGCCGACGACGTCCTCGCCGTCGACGGCATTGACACGACGCCGAACATCGTCCGGCCCGCTCTCGCGGCCGGGGCGGTCCCTTATCGGGGAGCGCCGATCCCGCCTCCCGCCGGCTTCCGCAACGCTGCGCCCTGTTCCTCTTACTACGGGGAGAAACTCGCCACCGATCTCCCATCATTCAACGGGCAGGCCCTGCCGTACGCCGTCTGCGGATACGTGGGCGCGCAATTCCGCTCGGCGTATGAGGGCGCCACGACGCTGGACGGCACCGGCATCACCGTCGGGATCACCGACGCGTACGCATCGCCGACCATCGCAGCCGACGCGGCCACGTACGCTGTCCGGAACGGGGACCGGCCCTATGCGCCCGGCCAATTGACCCAGAGCCTTCCCCGCACGTTCACCAACACCAAGCTGTGTGATGCATCCGGGTGGTTTGGCGAAGAGACGCTGGACGTCGAAGCGGTCCACGCCATGGCGCAAGGCGCCAAAATCCGGTATTACGCATCGTCAAGTTGCCTGGACCGGGATCTGCTGGATGCCTTTGCCCGCATCAACGACGAGGCACGCGTCCAGATCGTGTCGAATTCCTGGGGCGCGGTCGAGCAGAGCGAGCACCGTTCGACGATTCTCGCCTACGAACAGGCGTTTCTCCAAGGCGCTGTCGAGGGCATCAGCTACGTCTTCTCCTCCGGCGACAGCGGCGATGAGGTCGCGAGCAGCGGTACGAAGCAGACGGATTACCCCGCATCGGATCCCTTTGTGACCGCTGTCGGCGGTACGGCGACGGCTATTGACGCGACGGGCCGGCTCGCCTGGGAAACCGGCTGGGGCACATACCGGTATGCGCTGGCGCCGGACGGAACCGCCTGGTCGTCGTCCGGGACATTTCTGTACGGATCCGGCGGCGGGGAGTCGACGGTATTCGCGCAACCTATTTACCAGCAGGGAATAACACCCGCCGGTGCCCGCGGCGTGCCTGATGTGGCGATGGACGCCGACGTGACGACCGGGATGCTGGTCGGCCAGACGCAAGCCTTCCCGGACGGCACGTATTACGACCAGTACCGTATCGGCGGCACGAGCCTGGCGGCGCCGCTCTTCGCCGGCATGACGGCGCTCACGTTCCAGCATGCGCGCGGCGGTGTCGGGTTGCTGAATCCGACTATTTACCGAAACGCCGGCACGGGTGTCTTCACCGACGTCACCGGGCCCGGTCCGGACCCAGGAAACGTTCGCGTGGATTATGCCGATGGTGTCGACGCCGCCCAGGGTGTCGTTGCAACGGTCCGGACCTTCAACCAGGATTCCAGCCTCGCGGTGGGACCCGGTTGGGATCCGGTGACCGGGCTCGGCAGTGCGAATGCCGGCTGGTTGACGGCTATTCCCCCGCGGGCACGGCGATAACGGAGATCAGCCCGAGGGCGGCCGCGGTCTCAGCCGGACGCAACACCCGCCGGGCAGGGGGTCGACGACGGCGTCCAGTTCCTTGATGCCGAGACCCTCGAGCAGGCCGGTGACCAACGACTGGTTCATCGCGCAGACCGTCTCCGCGTCAGCCTCGACAAGCGCATGGAACGGGCAATTGGCGAATGCGTGACCGCCGTCCCGCTCGATCGGCTGGTAGCCGAGCCTGGTGAGGACCTCGTCGAGCGGCCGGCCGGTCAGCGTGCCACCAAGCCGTCGTCCCACCTCGACCGCGGCCGCGCAGAGCTCAGCCGTCGCGCGCGCAGCACACACGCTCCTTAACAAGATTTCTGCCGCGAGCTCATACCGGCGCGGCGGCAGGCTCGCTATCACATCGCGATTGCGCACGGCATACCACTTGGCGGGCCGCCCAGCGCCCGGTCCGCCGCGGCCGGCGGGCCGGGCGAACGTCACGTCGAGCAGGCCGGTCCGCGCCAGCGCCTCCAGATGAAAGGTCGCGAGAGGTCGGCCGATACCGACCAGCTGTGCGACGTCATCGCGGGTGAGCGGCCTGGCCGCGGCGCGCACCGCTTCGTAGACACGTCGCCGGGTCGGCTCGGCTAAACAGCCGATCACACCCCAATCCGGTGCTGACGATGACGGGTCCACGGTTCTAAAAGTAATACATATTGCTGTTAGACTTCGGTCTGACAGGCGGAAGGGTGAAGGCATGCGCAGCCAAGAAACGATCAGCGACGTGGTTCCAGACACCCCATTACCCGACGGCCGACACCCCGTGCTGCGCGTGATCCCCCAGCCGAGCATCGACCTGGCCGCTGCCGAGCGGGCCGCGGCGGCTTTCCTGCACGCTCTCGGGATCGACCTCGACAGCGAGGTGATGGCGCAGACTCCGAAGCGGATGGCCCGTGGCTTTGCCGAGCTGCTCGAACCCCGGGAATTCACCTTGACCACGTTTCCCAACACGGAGCGGTACGACGAAATGGTCGCCGCACGGCACATTCCCTTTGTGTCCCTCTGCGAGCACCACATGTTCCCATTCGTCGGATTCGCGACCGTCGGCTATCTCCCGGGCGACCGCATTCTTGGGCTTTCGAAACTGGCACGAGTCGTTGAGCACTTTGCGCGACGACCGCAGGTTCAGGAACGCTTCACCGCTCAAATCGCCCGTTGGCTCGATGAGCACCTCGGACCACGCGGCGTCGGCGTAATCGTCGACGCGGAACATCTGTGCATGACCATACGCGGGGTACGAGCGACGGGAGCACGGACGACGACGTCGGCCCTGCTCGGGGCATTCCGCGACGACCCTCGGGTCCGCGCCGAATTCCTCGACCTTGCCGGCGACTAGCGGACCGTCGGTGCTGCCGGCCCCGGCGTGATCGCGACTGCGAACCCGCGCACCGACCCCGGACGAAGCCCATCCGGAGCGACGCCGCCTAATGAGACTCGGCGACCCTGCCGGTTGCAGACTCGTGGTTGGTGGCCGACTCGGTGGGTGAGCACTCGTTGGCTCCAAGCGCCTCCGCAAGGGGAACCCTCGCGGAGAGAGCGTGCCCTCACCGGTTCGGGAGGATGAAATCGCTGATGGAATGTCGTGCCGCGTTGCGTCGAGCACTGTTCATTAGGTCGCCGAAAATCCTCCTGACAGTCACCGTCATTTGAGTCGAATCGGTGAAGGGAGTAGCGGGTGCCGTTCGTCGGAGACGACTGCGCTGAAGATCATCACGATGTCGAGGTGCAAGACGTCTTGGGGCGGATGCTGGCGCGAGCCCGCCTCCCCGAGGGCGCGGTAGGCGTCAGCCGGCTGCATGAGCTGATCGGGCGGCTCGCTGAGGAGATCGTGGACGCCGACGACGTCGCGGAGGAAGCCGGGGCGCCGGTTGTCGCGGTGGGCCATCGAGACCGATCGCGGGCCTTGGGTTTTGGCGCTGGTGGCCGCTGGCTACCAGGTGTTCGGCATCAATCCGTTGCAGGCGGCCCGATATCGTGACCGGCGAAGCGTGTCCGGGGCGAAAAGCGATGTCACTGACGCACACGTGCTGGCCGACATGGTGCGCGTGGACGCGCACCAGCTGCGCACGGTCGCCGCCGACAGCGCCCAGGCCGCCGCGGTCAAGGTGATGGCCCGGACGCACAAGATGTTGATCTGGGAACGCACCCGGCATGCGCAGCGGCTGCGGCACGCGCTGCTCGACTTCTTCCCGGCCGCGTTGGAGGCGTTTGAGGATCTGACCGCGCCCGAGGCGTTGGAGCTGCTCGCCAGGGCGCCCGATCCTGGCTCCGCCGCCCGGTTGACCTCGACGCAGATCACCGCCGCGCTCAAGCGGGCGAACCGCCGTGATGTGCCTGGCCGGACGGCGGCGATCAGGGCCGCGCTGCGGTCTGCCCACCATCTGGGCCAGCCCGAGCCGGTCACGGCCGCCTACGCGGCCACGGTCCGGGCGTTGGCCGGGGTGCTGGTGGCGATCAACAGCCAGATCGGAGTCCTGCAAGGCGAGGTCGAGTCGTCTTTCAGCCGGCACCCGGACGCTGAGATTTACCTGTCCCAGCCCGGGCTGGGACCGATCCTGGGCGCCCGGGTGCTCGTCGAGTTCGAAGACGCCCCGGCGCGCTATGCCAGCGCGAAATGCCAAAAGAACTACGCCGGGACCTCCCCGATCACCCGCCAGTCCGGGAAGAAGAGAACCGTGCTCGCCCGCCACGTCCACAACGATCGGCTCGTCGACGCGCTGAACACACAGGCGTTCGCCGCGGTCAAGGCGTCTGCTGGGGCGCGCGTCTACTACGAGCAGCTGCGCTTGCGCGGCGCAGGTCACAACGCCCCCTTGCGCCAAGTCGCGAACCGGCTCGTCGGCATCGCGCATGGCTGTCTCAAAACCCGCACCCTCTACGACGAAGCCACCGCCTGGGCACACCACCCAGTCGAATCCGCAGCCTGACACCGAAACGCGGTCGGCGGCTAGGGGATGGCCCCCTCGCCGCGCGATCGTGAACGTACGGGGTGGTATCCCGAGCGCACACGGGTCACCGCATCGTCGAGCGCGGTCTGCCCGATCACGACCGACCGGACGGGCTTCCTGGAGCCGCAGGGCGCGGCCTCAAGCACTGTCCAATCGCGCGCGCGGAATCGTTGACTGTCCTCGTTGATACGTGGACAAGATGTGATCTTCACCATGGTCGGTAGCTCTGGACTGGAACCCTCGTTTTTTGTTACTGTTGGTCCGTACTACTGTTGGTCCATTCGAGTTCGCAGTGTTCCGTTCGGGGGGCTGCGCAAGACAACGGAGGAGGGCATATTTTTGTTAGTAGGGCTTTTGTTCGTAGGGCCACACTCGCCGGAGCCGCTTTGGCCGCCGTCGGCGGCTTGCTGGCGGGTGCGCCGATCGCCAGCGCAGCGACTTCGAAAACCTCGTCGGCCGCGACTGCCAGTCGCGGAATGGCGGTTGCTGAGCAGGTCTTCGCGTCGTCCAATCCGCGAGCGGAGTACGACAAGTTGAATGCGTCGGACAAGGCTTCGTTCGATGCGGTCGAGACACCATCATCGGTGACCCACACTGTCGTCATCCGCGGTCTCGGCGCAAACGCAGGCAAGACGGTTGACTCGCTCGCGGCCGCGTCCAGCGGTTCATGGTGGGTCTCCGCCAGCTGGGACGAGAAAGCCCTAGCCGGAAACACGCTGTTCAGCTACGGACAGGAAACCAAGGTGTACGTCAGCGGTGGCAGAGTAACGAGCGTGCAAGTGTTGAACATGTACTCCGAGACCTCGACGCCTGGCTGGTATCAGAACGGACCCAACCGGTCGTACACGAACAATGTGGGCTGGGAAGGCCGCGGGATTATCCAAGTCGACTACGCATTAGGCGTCAACGGCTGGAACATCCAGCACGTCACTCCTTGTGGGCAACTGCGATTGAACGCAAACGGGTACAACTATGCCGTAAGCTCGTCATGCAACCCTAACTGATCTAGCACGGGAGTGTAGTCATGACGGTTCAGTCTCGTTCACCGGTTGGCGGCACGGTTCGCGCGGTAGTTCCAGTGGTGGCGGCGATCGCCAGCGTGCTTTTGCTCGTCCTTCCCTTGGTGACACCGTTTGTCGCTGCGGGCGGGATGGTCGTGTCCTACCTGGCGGGCCGCGGCGACAAGCGTACGATCTTCAAGGTGACGTTCGTCGTGTGTGCGCTCGTGTTTGTCGGCGCGCTCGTGATGGACAGCACTTTGCTTGGCGCGAGCGTCTCCCCAGGCCGTCCCAGCATCGGACACGCGCCGAACAGCTGACAGCCGCATGTGCATCTGGACGTCAACCATTTCGGTTGACGTCCAGATCTGTTGCAACTCAAAGACCCCACCTTTCCCGCTCGCGCGCCGAGCCCGCGTCAAACCTGATTCCGACTTCACCGATCTAAAGCGCTGGTCCAGAACCCGACGAGGGCCGCGACTGGTCCGACCCTTTCATGAACTCCGGTGCCGGGCACAGGCTCCCCGTCTCCCGCATCCGTGAGAACAGTGACGCAGTTAACTTGAAAACGAAGCTCCAGGGATGTCTCTGCGCATGCCCGCGCGGGTGCGGGGAAGACGGCAGGTGCCGCGGACGTCCGCCGTGGTCAGCAGCGCATACCTGCGCGGGTGCGGGGAAGACTCTGAACCCGGAGCCTCGAGGAGACTGCGATGGCCGACAGACGACCGGGAGACCTGCGCGAATACCGGCGCAGACGGAATTTCTGCCGCACCCCCGAACCGGCAGGACGCGCGGACCCCCGGCACATTACCCGCAATTCAGCAGAACCGCGGTTTGTGGTACAGCGACATCGCGCAACGCGGCTGCATTATGACCTTCGACTGGAAATCAACGGGGTCCTGGTGAGCTGGGCCGTGCCGAAGGGGCCGACCCTGGATCCCACGGTGCGGCGAGCGGCGATCCACGTCGAGGATCATCCGCTGGAATATCTGGACTTTGAAGGTGCGATTCCCCACGGGGAGTACGGCGGCGGCGACGTCATTGTGTGGGACACCGGCACGTGGCGTCCACACGGCACCGACGATCCGGCACAAGCGGTCGTGGACGGCGAACTCCATGCCGATTTCTTCGGCCGCAAACTCCGTGGGCGGTTCGTCTTCGTCCGCCGCGGCACCGATGAAAAATCCTGGCTTGTGCTGCACAAGGACGACGAGCACGCCGTCCGGGGTTGGAATCCGGAGGATTACCCGCGCTCCGTCCTCTCCGGAGCCACAAACGACGACGTCGCCCGACATCCGCGCCGACTGTGGAGAGGAGGCCGTGCGCATCCGGTGGCTCAGCACAACGACACCGAAGCGAGTGCCGACGAAATCGCGGCACTCGACGCGCTCGACGATGAGGGCACGTGGGAGGTCTTCGGCAGGCGCCTCAAGGTGACCCATCTCAACAAGGTGATCTACCCGGGACGCGGACGCACCCACGCACTCACCAAACGCGATCTCCTCCGCTACGCGGCGCGCATTGCACCCGTCGTCATGCCGTACCTAGCCGGCCGCCCGTTCACCATGCATCGCTTCCCCGACGGCATCGACGCACCCGGTTTCTGGCACAAACAATTGCCGTCACACGCTCCTGACTGGTTGCCGCGGTGGCAAAATCCGAGCGCTAAACGCGGAGAAGCAGCGACGTACCTTGTTGTGGACGAACCAGCGGCCTTGATCTGGGCGGTCAATTTTGGTGCGATCGAGTGGCACGCCTGGACCTCACGCACGGACCGGCCAGACCTGCCGACCTGGGCATTGGTGGACATCGACCCGGGGAGCCGCACGACGTGGCGGGAGCTCGTCGAGCTGGCCCTCCTTCACCGCGACGCTCTCGACCACCTTGGTGTGCAGGGAAAACCTAAGCTCACCGGTCAACGCGGCATCCAGATATGGATTCCGATCCGGCGCGGCCCGACATTTGACGACACAAGAGCCTGGGTCGAGCACTTGTCCAAGGTGGTCGGCTCCCTCATGCCCGATGCCGTGAGTTGGGAGTGGGAGAAGAAGCGGCGCGCCGGTCGGGCCCGCTTGGATTTCACACAGAACGCGGCGAACAAGACGCTTGTCGCTCCATACAGCCCGCGTCCATTGCCGCGGGCCCCCGTCTCGGCTCCGGTCGAGTGGGACGAACTCCCGCACCTGCGCCCGGATCGCTTTACCGTGCGCACTATTCTCGACCGTCTTGCAGAGCGTGGAGACCCATTCCACGCGCTGCTCACCGTTAACCAACAGCTCCCGCCGCTCGGCTAACGGTCACTCACTCTGAGCGATGGGCACGCCGTCCGATAGGGAACGTTGTCTCTCCCTGCGCCAAGCCGGGCTCAGTGCCGCTTTACCGCGCGCCACGCGGTTGGCAACAGCAGTCCGGCGAGGGTCGCTTTCACGACGTCCCCAAGGACAAAGGGGTAGACGCCGAGTTCAAGTGCTTTCGCCAAGCCCACGTGCAGATCCATCGCCAGCCAGGTCACGCCCGGGAGATAAATCAGCACGCTGCCGACGAGAAAGGCGCCGGCGATGGTGTCCACCCGCCGATCCGCGCCTCGCCGCGCCTGCCAACCGACGAAGACGCTCGCGAGGAGGAAACCAACAAAATAGCCGCCTGTCGGACCGAAAACCTGGTGAACACCGTGCGCACCGCCGGCAAAGACCGGCAAACCCGCGCAGCCTGCGGCGATGTAGAGGAGCTGGCCGGCGAAACCACGCCAGGCACCGACCGTAGCCGCGCCGAGCAGCACACCGAATGTTTGGCCGGTCACCGGCACCGGCGTACCCGGAATGTGCACTGAGAATTGCGCGGTCAGCGCGGTGAGCGCAGCGACACCGACGATGAGGATGACATCCAGAGCTCGGCCGCGCACCACCGGTAACAGGCGCTCCGCGAGGACGGGGCGCGCGGCTGGGGAAGACGGAGCTCCTGCAACCGGACTCATGCTTGTCGACGTCATGGTGCCTCCTTGACAGCGTCAGCTTAGCCCGTCCAGCGGAGCACACCGTCGTGCCCGGCCTCCGAAGAGGACGCGGGAGGATTGGAGGATTCCTCCAAATAACGGTCGTTCCGCCGCCGGTTATTCTGCCGTCGTGACGACGACATCCTCCTCTTCAACCGGATCGCCCACCACCGCTGACATCTTCGCTGACGTGCTGGACGCAAACCGTCGATTCGCCGCGTCCTTCGAGCATGCCGGCCTGCTGGGAATCGCTGCTAGACAGCTCGCCGTCCTCACCTGCATGGATTGCCGCATCGATCCGCTCCGGGTACTCGGCCTTGCGCCCGGTGATGCGAAAATTCTGCGTAACGCCGGCGCGCGCGTGACACCGGACGTCCTCGCGACGCTCGCTGTCGCCGTCCACCTGCTCAATGTCCGGCGAATTATGGTCATGGCACATACCCGGTGTCGCATGGCCAGCGGAACCGAGGATGACCTGCATCAGGCGATTGCGCACGCCGGCGGACCGGATACCCGAAGCCTCGCCTTTCTCACCACGACCGATCAGACGGCGGCGGTCCAGCGCGACGTTCAGCGCATCCAATCCTGGCCGTATCTTCAAGGCTCCGGCGTTGCCGTTGGTGGCTTTCTGTACGACGTCGACACCGGAGACGTACATGTCGTCTGCTGACGGAGCGATCCGCCGCTGAACCGGGAACAGCGACCTGCCGACCTCGCGATCCGTCCGCTGACGGAGCGATTCGCCGGTGCCGGCGCGATTCACCACCGCCGACCCGGCAACGCGCCGGAACCGAAGCGCCGTAGGCAAATCTCACCGGATGACGGTTGGACTGCTAAGACGGCAGATGCACGTGCCCGAGGGCCGTCTCCTCGGATTCGGCCAGGCGCGGGCCACGCACCGAGGCGGCAAGCACGCCGGCGGCCAACACGAGACATGCGGAGAGCACCAGCGCAATGTGTAACCCTTCGGCGAACGCGTCATACAACGCATTGACGAGTTTCTGAATCTCTGGTGACGCCTGGCCGAGCGGACCGCCGAGGGATGCGCCGCCGTTGAGAATCGCCGAGGTAACGAAGCCCTTGAGTTTCGACCAGCCGAGTGCATTGAGCGTCGACGTCGCGTGAGAAATCAACGCTGAATTCACGATGGCTCCGAGAACCGCCGTTCCCACGACGGCGCCGATCTCCCGGCTGGTATTCACCGCCGAACTGGCGACACCGGCGCGATCGACAGGCACGGCACTCATTGCGGCAAAAGCCGTCGGCACCACGGTGATTCCGATACCGAGCCCGGCAAGGGCCAACGATGCCGCGAGCGGAAGGTAATGCGGGTGGCGGGTCAGCGCCCCGTCGGTGAGGAGCAGTCCCAGGGTGAAGACGCCGCATCCGAGGACCACAGGGCGACGAGCACCGGTCCGCCCGATCCATCGCCCGGTCAGCACGGACGCCGCGATCATGATGACCATCATGGGGATGAACTGCAACGCGATGCGCAAGCCGCTGAATCCGACGACGATGTTGAGATACAAGGCGGCGAAGAAGAAGACGGCAAACGTCCCGAAATACGTGGCGAAGGCGACGATATTCGGAACGACAAAGGCCGGCATCCGCAGGAACTGCGGGGGAATCAACGGCTCAGAGGCGTGGAATTGCCACCACAAGAAGACGAGACCGACGACGACGGACGCGACGAGCAGGCTTATGACGTGCGCCGCGCCGAAGCCGTCGAGTTCCCCACGCAGAACCCCGAAGACGAGGAGAGCGAGACTTCCGGCGCCCAGAAGACCGCCGACAAGGTCGATGCGCCGGCTCGGTACCCGCGGCGTCTCCGGCACCACAATCGCCGCAATGGCAAGAGCGGCGACACCGAAGGCGAGGTTGAACCAGAAAATCCAGCGCCAGCTGGATAGTCCAACGATGATGCCGCCGATGACCGGCCCGAGGGCGAGCGCGAGCCCAGAGACACCGGCCCAGACTCCCGTCGCCCGAGCTCGTTCCCGGCGTCCCGGAAACAAATACCGGATCATCGCCAAGGTGCCGGGTTCCGACGCTGCGGCACCGATCCCCATGACACCCCGGCCGGCAATCAGAACTGACGTGTCCGGAGCAACCGCACAGATCACTGAGCCGATGCAGAAGACCGCGGCGCCGCTGAACATCACTTTCCGTTCGCCGACCCGGTCCCCCAAGGCGCCGGCGAGCAGCATCGCGGACGCGAAGGTCAACGCATAGGCGTTCACCACCCACTGCAGGGACTGCACCCCGGCGGACAACCGCTGCTGAATATCACCAAGCGCCACGCTGACGATCGTGTTGTCCAGAAAGGTGAGGAAGAGCAGCGTACAGACCGCCGCGAGTCCAAGACCGCGGCGGTGAACGGCGTCCCGCCCCGCGAGCGTGGACGGCAAGAGCTGTCGGATTCGCACCGAGATCCAGTATGCGCTGGATCTCCGGCTACCGGGCGGCTGTCGCGCCTGGATAATGCCCGCCGCGCCAGGATAACGGCGACTGCTCAAGCCCACCCGTCGGCATCCGCCGGCCGGAGCGTCACACCCCACGCGGCAGAGAAACTCTCCCCAGGCGCGAGGATGAGCAGGCCCTGGTGGTTGTTGAACGCATTCGGCGCGGCCGTCATCGGCTCGACGGCTATCCCGCGCCGGGCATAGGCGGCTGCCCGCTTGTCGCCGGTGTATACCTGCCAGAACGCGAACACCGGCTCAGCCCAGAGGTCGACGACGAATCCGTCGGGTCGGGACAGACGGGCGTGCACCAAGCCGTCGTTCTCGACGACGACATCGAAGAAGCCATCGTCGAGCCGACGACCGGCCAGCGGGTACCCGTCAAGCCACCCATCCGCCGCCACGTCACCCACCGGAATTTGCCGGGCATCGGTGAGGAACCGCCGTCGCACACCAAGGCGCAGGGTGCAATCGTCGACCGACGCCTCTCCTCCCGTCGGCGTGCGACCCGCCGACAGATACGGGTGGAAACCCAGCGCGTACGGGCAGGGTTGACGACCCACATTCTCCGCCAGCGCGTCGACTCGAATGCCGTCATCGACCAGCGTGTAGCGCACGGTTGTCACCACATGAAATGGGTAGCCGTCGACGGGTGTCGCGTCCAACCGGAGATCAACGTATTCGGTCTTGTCGTCAGAGCCGACATCGAGGACCCGCCAGTCGACGTCCCAGCCGAGTCCGTGCAACGCGCTCCCGGTCTCCGGCTCATTGATCGGCAGCTGGTACTCGACACCGGCGAAGCGGTACCGGCCGTCCGCGATGCGGTTCGGCCAGGGGGTCAGCACGCAGCCGGTGAACGCTCCGGTCTCGCCGGGAACAGCCGGTTGGAAGACATCCCGGTCGCCGACGCGCAGCACCTGGACGGCTGCTCCCCGCCGGGCAACCACCAGGGTGGTCGCGCCGCGGTGCAGGCTGACCTCGTTGTGCGGGCTGACCTCGTTGTCCACGCTTCGACCAGGGGACTCGTGCATGGTCGAATCCCATCACGGACCCCGACGCCGGCATCTGCGGGGCCCAGCAGTGCCGCCCCCGGCCCACCTGCCGTCAGCCCTGCCGGCCGCCCCGGCCGCCGCGATTCGCCCCCGGCCCACCTGCCGTCAGCCCTGCCGCCCGCCCGGGACCGGCACCCCGGCCGACTGCCCGCTGTGCGACGATAGGCGACGGTCATCGACGAGCGCGGTGACAATTTTTGGTCGGTCAGCAGGCGGCTGGTGACGGCGGCGGTACGGACACGGTGCACGAACACGACGGCCCGAATACAGCGTCGCGACGACCCGTCGTGCCGATCGTGACACAGTTGGCGGACGGGCGGGAAATCCGCTATTACGACGACCCAGGGGTGCCCATCGACCACGGCGATCTGGTGGACCACCGAGAACTCCCGTCGATGACGCCGACCTCCATCCGCCGCTTTGACCGGCTCCTCGACGAATGGGTGACCATCGCCGGACACCGTCAGTCCCGTACCTACCTGCCGCCGGACGACGAATGCCCGCTCTGCCCGTCGAAACAGGGCCGTCAGTCCGAAATTCCCGCGCGCGACTATCACGTCGTCGTTTTCGAGAACCGATTTCCGTCGTTCACCACCACCGCGCGGGTGCCCTCGGACGGCGATGGATTCTTTGTGACCGAACCGGGCCTTGGACGGTGCGAAGTGGTCTGCTTCACGTCCGACCACACGGCCGCGTTCTCGTCGCTTCCGGTAACCCGCGTGCGAACCGTCATTGACGCATGGATCGACCGGACGCTCGAACTGTCCCGGCTTCCGTACGTCGAACAGGTCTTCTGTTTTGAGAATCGGGGCTCAGAGATCGGCGTGACGTTGAGTCATCCACACGGCCAGATTTACGGCTATCCGTTCGTCACCCCGCGGACCCGGCGAATGCTCGACTCGGCCCGCGCCCACCACGAGCGGACCGGGCGAAATTTGTTCGCCGACATCGTCGCCGCGGAGGTCGCCGCCGGGACTCGGATCATTGCGGGCAACGCGCACTGGGTCGCATTCGTGCCGTACGCCGCCCGGTGGCCCTTGGAGGTGCACCTGTACCCGCGTCGCCGAGTGCCCGACCTGCCCGCGCTGAACGACGCGGAGCGTGACGCGTTGGCCCCCATCTACCTCGAGGTCGTCCGGCGGATGGAACACGTGTACCCCGACACCATGCCGTACATCGCGGCATGGCATCAGGCTCCGGTGCGGGTCGGCCGGGAACTCGCCTACCTGCATCTGGAACTTTTCTCCATCCGCCGAGCGCCGGGCAAGCTCAAATTCCTGGCCGGTTCGGAATCCGCCATGGGAGCATTCATCAACGACGTCCTTCCCGAGGAGGCAGCCGACATGCTGCGCACCGTTTCCATCGATCCGTCATGAAAGTCCTCGTCACCGGAGGCGCCGGCTATATCGGCAGTGTCGTCACGCGCGTGCTCATCGAGGACGGGCACGACGTCGTCGTCCTCGACGACCTCTCCACCGGTCATCGTGACGCCGTACCGGCGGGCGTGCCGTTCGTTCATGCCGACATCGCGGACGCGGGCGACGTCCTGGCCCGCGAGCCGTTCGATGGCGTCCTGCATTTTGCGGCGAAATCGCTCGTCGGAGAATCCATGAACAGACCGGAGTTGTACTGGGCAACGAATGTCTGCGGCACCCGGCACCTGCTGGACGCCATGCGGCGTCACAGCGTTCCCCGGCTCATCTTTTCGTCAACCGCCGCGGTGTACGGCGAGGGCGGCCCCGACGGCATCGGTGAGGACACGCCTCCCCGGCCGACAAGCCCCTATGGGACGTCGAAACTCGCCGTTGACCTGATGATTTCCGATGAGTGTCGGGCATATCCGCTGGGTGCGGTGAGTTTGCGGTACTTCAACGTCGCCGGAGCGTACGGACCATGCGGCGAGCGGCACCGCACGGAAACTCATCTCATTCCCATCACGCTCGATGTCGCCGCCGGCCGCCGTCCGCACTTGGAAATTTACGGAAACGATTGGCCGACCCCCGACGGTACGTGCATGCGGGATTACATCCACGTCCTCGACCTGGCGCGTGCCCACGTCGTCGCGTTGCAGCACGCCCGTCCGGGACACCATGCCATCTACAACCTCGGCAACGGCCGAGGTTTCTCGGTCCGGGAGGTCGTCGCTGCCGTCGAACGGGTCACCGGACGGCGTGTGCCCGTCACCGTCGCACCACGTCGACCGGGTGATCCCGCCTGGCTGGTCGCCGACGATTCCCGGGCCCGCGCGGAATTGAACTGGCAACCACAGGCCGATTTGGACACGATCATTGCGGACGCGTGGGCGTTTCATCAACAACGCCGGCACACCGACGGACTGGCAGGCGGGGGGACGACGTCGTGACGACGACCGCACGCGCATCCGGCGACACCGACGCCTCGTTCGTCGAGACATGCCGGGAGTTGTTCGTCGCGCGGTTCGGCGGTGACCCGGCCGGTGTCTGGTCGGCTCCCGGGCGGATCAATCTGATTGGTGAACACACCGATTACACCGGCGGCTGCGTGCTGCCCGTTGCCATCGATCGGCGCACGTACGTGGCGGCGCGACCCCGGCCGGACGGCATGCTGCGGATCGTCTCGCATGCGTACGCCGGGCAGCCCCCCGTCTTCCTCGGCAGCGCCGACCTCCATCCGGAATCCGCCGCGCACCAAGGGTGGGCCGCCTACGTCGCCGGAATTCTCTGGGTCTTTCGCAACCGCACCGAAATACCGGATGGATTTGATATCGCGGTCTACAGCACCGTGCCGATCGGCGCCGGGCTTTCCTCCTCCGCGGCACTGGAATGCGCGGTGGCGGCTGCGGTCGCGGATCTCACGGCAACAGCCGTGCCGCCGTCCGAATTGGCCCGCCTCGCCCAGTACGCCGAAAATGCCTACGTCGGTGTTCCGTGCGGAATTCTCGACCAAATGGCGGCGTGTGTCTGCCAGGCGGAACACGCCTTATTCTTCGACATCGGGGCTGGTCGCTACGAACACATCCCGTTCGCACCGGAGAGCCACGGCCTAGTGCTCCTCGTGGCCGACACCGGCATCTCGCACCGCCACGCCTCCGGTGAATACGCCAAGCGTCGGGAATCCTGCCGCCAGGCTGAGGACATTCTCGGTGTCCCGCGGCTTGGTGACATCCGCGCGGCGTCCCTGGAAACGGTTTTGGCGGCGCTGCCCGATGAAACGCTGCGCCGGCGCGTGCGCCACGTCGTCACCGAGAACGAGCGGGTCCGCCGGACGGTCGAGCTGCTCCGGTCCGGCCGGTTGGCCGAGATCGGTCCGCTGTTGCTGGCCTCGCACGCGTCGCTGCGGGACGACTACGCCGTCAGCACGCCCGAATTGGATGCCGCTGTCGAGGCTGCAATAAGCGGTGGTGCCATCGGAGCGCGACTGACCGGCGGCGGATTCGGCGGCAGCATCATCGCCCTGGCGCCACGCGACCGCGTCCCGCAGGTCGTCGCCCAGATCCAAGGGGCATTCACCAGTCGCGGTTGGAAGCCGCCCGCGGCTCCGCTCATTCCCCGGATCGCGGACGGGGTCCGGCGGGACGCGTGAATTCCCCGCGGGTGTGAATTCGCTGGCGCCTCGGATTTCCAGCCGCCGCGCATTTCCAGCCACCGTGAATTGCCAGGTGGCTGCGCATTTCCAGGCGCTGCGCATTTCCAGCGGCTGCGCATTTCCAGCCACCGTGAATTGCCAGCCGCTGCGTATTTCCAGCCGGTCGTCGCCGGGACAGGCAGCGTCGGCTAGGCCTCGGCCTGCGGCGGCTCTTCGACGAGGATGCCGCCGTCGCGGAGCATCGCACGGGCCTGCTCAGCGTGGCCGCCGCGGGCCACGACGTCGTACTTCAACGCGACGAGCGAACGCATCGAGGCGAAATCGCGGCGCCCTCTCGTCGCCAGGTGGCCGACCGCGCCGAACGTCGCGCCCCAGAGCGCGCCGATGATGACGCCGCCAAGCACCAGGCCGAGCCACCGTGGTCCATTGGTGAAAAGGCCGACCAGCAAGCCGATGAACAGCCCGAACCACGCCCCACTCGCCGCGCCTGCCGCCGCGGCACGCGTGGTGGTGAGCCGGCCGGTCACCCGCTCGAGGATGCGCAGGTCAGATCCGACGATGTCGACGTACTCCACCGGGAAATGGTGATCGGATAAGTAATCGACAGCGGCCTGCGCTTCTTCGTACGTCGAGAAGCTGGCGACCGTGTTCCACGCCATCGCGAGCGGATCAAGACGGATCGGCCCTGGGGAGTGCATCACCGTACGGCTCCTTCGCTTGGGCGTCCTGCACGCGCTCGGCGGCTGTGTTCCACTCGCGCTCTTGTTCCAGCGATCGTGTCCAGCCTAAGGCGCGGAACGGCCGGCGCGCAGCCGGCCGCCCGTCGCGTCGGCAATCGGGCGGAGGCGATCGCCCGGTCGCCGGTCGCGTCGCCAACCGCCCGGCCGCCAACCAGCCGGTCGCCGGTCGCGTCGCCGGTCGCGGCGCCACCCAACCGCCCAGCCGTCAACCGCCCGGCTGCCGGCGGCTCACCCGGCATGATTTGCCGAGCCTAGCTCTCGGGTCACCGCCCGACGTGCCGGTCGAACGTGTCAGTCGGGAGGAGCAGGATCGGCTAAGGTGCCGGGTGCGGATCGACCGCGGGGGAGGCTGACTCGTGCATGCCACGCAATGGCGTCGTCGCGTGACGACAATCGGGCTTCTTGTCGTCGTCCTGGGGTGGACGGCCCACGCCGCGAGCAGCGATCATGCGGAGCAAACACAACTACGGCGCGTTGCGACGCCGCCGATCTCTGCCCTTGCCGTGAACGCCCAGCCCAGCGACGCCGCCGTCCCGCTCGTTCTCGATTCCGCCGCTCCCGCAGCGATCGCGGGGCCGCCCCAGATCCCGCAGCCGGACACCGCAAACGCATCGACGTCCGGCCGAGTGCCGACAACAAGACCGCTCGCCGGTGACACGCCGGTCCAGGCGACCATCGCGCTGCGGTCAGCCGTGGTGCCGTCAGCCATTGACGCCGGCATCCACCGTTTGCGCACCAACGGGCTCAGCGTGACGTTGCTCGGCGATCCGCCGGTTGCCCTGCTGGTGCATGGGACCGCCCGCCAGGTCAACCGCGTGTTCCGCACCTCGGTCGTGAGCTACCGCGGGATCGCCGATCAGGAGATTCTGACGTTCGCCATGCCGCCCGCGCTCCCGGCCGACCTCGCCGCGGCGACCGGGACGGCCTTCGTCCGTCGCGGCCAGGCGACGTCCGCCCACCGGCTCACCGCCGTCCCGGCCGCTTTCTCTACCGCCGGCGGCGCGGTTTCGCCGCAACCGTGCACCGCCGCAGCAAACGCCGCCTCCGCCACCGGTGCGCACACGGCCGATCAGATCGCCAGCCACTACAACATCGGACCGCTGTACGCAGCTGCGCCCCAACGCCCAGTCACCGTCGCGCTTGTCGAATTCGAGCCCTTCAATCCGGCTGACATTGCGGCATTCCAGCAGTGCTACGGCACGCACGCCACGGTGACCACCGTCCAGGTGGACGGCGGAGCCGGTGCCGGAACGGGGTCCGGCCGGGCGGCCACGGACATCGAGATGGTGATCGCCGCCGCGCCGGACGCCAATATCGTCGTCTACCAGGCGCCCGGAGACACCGGAAGCGTCTACGACACCTATGCGCGGATCGCCGCCGACAACACCGCCCAGGTGGTCGTCACCAGCTGGGGCATCTGCGAACCGACGGCGACGGTTTCTTCGCTTCCGACGCTGGAGCGGCCCCTCTTCGAGCAGATGGCACGCAATGGGCAGACCGTTCTCGCAGCAGCCGGTGACAGCGGATCGGCCGCTTGCTACGCGCCGCCGTCAGCCACCGACACCTCCCTCGCCGTGCTCGACCCGGCGAGTCAACCCACGATCACCGCAGTAGGCGGTACGTCGTTCGCCGGTGTCAGCGATCCAGACATCTCCTGGCACACGGCCGGCGGTGCCGGCGGCGGGGGAATCTCCCACATCTGGCCGATGCCGCGCTACCAAGCGGGCGCGACCACGACGCAGAATTCCCCGGCTCTGTGCAACGCGCCAACCGGATCGGCGTGCCGGCAGGTGCCCGACATCAGCATGCTTGCCGACCCGACGCACGGATACGTGGCCTACGTCGGCGGCACGTGGCGGGCGGTCGGCGGCACCGGAGCGGCAACTGCGACATTCGCCGGCATTCTCGCCCTGATCGACGAAAGTTGCGTCGCGGGTCCGGTTGGATTGATCAATCCGGCGTTGTACCGGCTGGCCGGCACCTCCGCGGTGGTGGATGTCACCCAGGGCCCGAACACCGACCTGACCGGAACGAACGGCGGGGCGTACCCGCCGGCGACCGGCGTGGACCTGGCCACCGGGCTGGGCCGACCCGATGCCGCGGCCCTCGCCGCCGCACTCTGCCCGCCGACAGGAGCCGCAGGCTCAGGCACGATCACGGTCGATCCGAACCTGGTCGTGACCAACAGCTCGACGTCCCTCACCTTCCGCTACACGCCGGCGAGCGGCACCGGGATGGTCAACGGGGAACTCGACATCACCGTGCCGGGAACGTGGTCGCTGCCGACAACCACTTCCGGTCAGCCGGGTTACACGACCGCCGATGCAGGTGTTCTTACGGTCAGCGGCAACACCATCGTGCTTCGATCGATCACTCTGCCGGCGAACTCGACGGTGACCGTGACGTTCGGTGACACCAGCGGCGGCCCCGGCGCGCGGACGCCGTCCGCCGCGCAAATCACCACGTTCGCGACGGCCAGCGCGCCGGCGTCCGCCGGTGGAGCGGCCGGACTGGCCCGCAATCCCGCTGTCCGGGTACTCACCCCGGGTGGCAGCCAAGCCGGGCAGGGCACGTTGCTGCGGATCGCAGGAGCCGATCGTATCGGTACCGCCATCGCGGCTTCCCAATTGCGGTTCACCACCGGTGGAGCGAGCGCGGTCGTGCTTGCCCGGGCGGACATTTTCCCCGACGCGCTCGCCGGAGTGCCGTTGGCGGCGCAGGTGCACGGGCCGCTTCTCCTCACCCCGCCGTCCTCGTTACCGATTGCCGTGCTCAATGAAATCCAGCGGGTTCTTCCGGTCGGCGGACCGGTCTTCCTCCTCGGCGGAACCGCAGCTCTCTCCGCAACCGTCGAGCAGCAACTGGTGACGCTCGGCTATCTGCCGCACCGGATTTCCGGGATGGATCGTTTTGATACCGCCGTTCAAATCGCCCACGCTCTCGGGGATCCGACAACAATCCTCGAATGCAGTGGTCTTGATTTTCCCGACGCGCTCTCGGCTGGACCTGCCGCGGTCATCACCCACGGCGCGGTCCTGCTCACCGCCGGCCCAGACCAGGCGGCGGCCACTGCGGCGTACCTCACCGTCCACCCGCGCGTGACGCGGTACGCGATCGGCGGACCGGCGGCCCACGCAGATCCAGGCGCCATACCACTGGTCGGTGCGGATCGTTACGCGACGTCCGTGCTCGTCGCCCAGCAGTTCTTCACCGCGCCGTCCGGGATTGGTCTCGCGAGCGGTGCGGCGTTCCCTGACGCCCTGGCCGGCGGCCCGGCGACAGCGGAGGCTGGGGGTCCGTTGCTGCTCGTGCCGCCAAGCGGCGCACTGCCCACCGGGACGGCGAACTACTTCAGCGCCGTCGCCAGCAGCGTGCTGACCGGTTGGCTCTTCGGCGGAACCGCTGCGGTCGGTACGGATATCGCTTCCGAGACCGCTCAGGCGCTTGTCCTCGTCCCACCGCCAAGCTGACCGGCCTGCCGCCGAACTCGCTGGCTTCACACCGCCGAACTGACCACCGTGGCCGCCCCGGGGTGCCGCGGGACCGCTTCGTGCCCCGGGGTGCCGTGCGGTCGGCTACAGATACAAACCCGTTGAGCCTTCGACCCGCTCGGCAGCGACGGCGTGAATGTCACGCTCGCGAAGCAGAACGTAGGAGACGCCGTGAATTTCGATCTGCGCCCGGTCTTCCGGCTCGTACAGGACCCGGTCTCCCGGCTGCACCGAGCGGACCGTCTGCCCGACTCCGACGACTTCCGCCCACACCAGTCGCCGTCCTACCGACGCGGTTGCCGGAATTACGATGCCGCCGGTCGAACGGCGCTCCCCTGCCGGCCCCTCCGCCTTGACGAGAACGCGGTCATGCAACAGCTTGATCGGAACACCTGTTGCGGTACGCTCCATCGTCACGGCTCGAACGCTACCGGACGCCGGCCGTGTCGTGTGATGCACGGCTGCTGCGCCAGCTCGCGCTCGAACTCGCGCCGATCGAATCGCTGGCCCACGTCAGTGCGCGAGTTCGAGCACCACCTTCACGTCGCCGTCCTGCCGTTCCAACGCTTGGTCGAAACGCTCCAGCGGAACCCGGCGGGTGATCAACCGGGCCAGCCACGACCGGTCCGCCGCGGCGAGCGCAGCGGCGGCCGCCTCGTAGTGCGCCCGGGACGCATTGACACTCCCGACGAGCGCGAGGTTGTCCAAGACCATTTCCTTGTTCACCTCGTCTGGACGCATCGCCGCCTGCCGCTTCGACGCCGAAATTCCGGTGAGGCAAATGACGCCGTCGGTCGCAACCACGTCGGTGAGGGCGAAGACAAGCGGTCCGTGCCCGGTGCATTCAATGACGACGTCCGGCTGGACCCCGATGCCGGCGATATCACCGGTGTGATACGTGGCCCCGAGATCGGCCACGAGGTCTGGTTTCGGTCCGGTGGTGACCTGGTCGAAGACGTGCACCTGGTAGGCGCGTTGGACGCCGAGCAGCGCGGCGAGCAATCCGATCGGTCCGGCGCCGGTCACCAACGCGACGTGCCGTGGCGCCGGGGACCGGGCGGCGACTTTCTCCGCTTGGTCCCAGGCTTTGGCGACAACCGACGTCGGTTCGAGGAGCACGCCGAGGTCACCGAGGGTGGGGTCAAGGCGGACGGCGAACTCCGGCTCAATCCGCCACTGGTTCGCCGCGTACCCGTGTCGTTCCTTGATCCCGCGTTCGGTGTACCGACCGTTCCGGCAGAAATCCCATGCGCCCAAACTGCACGGCACGCACGGCACCGGGTCTGGGCGCCGGACGATACCCGCGACAAGATCCCCGGGGGAGAACCCGCTGTCCGGCGGCGCGGCCGCCACCCGGCCGAGCGATTCATGGCCGATGACGAGGCGTTCCTCCCCGGGCGGGGCCCAGCCGTAGCCTTCCCGAAGGATTTCGACGTCCGTGCCGCAGATCCCGATCAGCAGACCGTCGACGAGCACGGACCCGTCCGATTCAGGTGGGTCCGGGTGGTCGCCGACCTGCGCCGTCTCAGGTTTTCCTGGGACGACGGACAACGCGCGTACGCTCACGATCCCTCCTCGATCAACGACGTTCCTCGTCGGCCCGTGACGCTCCTCCTACTGCGGAGTGCGCCCGCACCGGATGCACCTCCTGCTGTTGTGCGGTGCGCCCCGCCTGCTGTTGTGCGGTGCGCCCCGCGCTGAATGCACCTCCTGCCGGGGTGTGGCCCGTGGCATCCTTCCGGCTCGGCAGCGCGCCGTCGTCCCATCGTTTCCCGCCTGGAGCACCGGCCGAACATCGGGTCCCGCACGTGCCGCCGCGCCGATGCACCGACGACCCGCCGCACTTGCCGTCGCGCAGGACCCGACGCGCGTCGGCGCGACAACGCGATCCCGCATGAGGTCACTAAGCGCCGCTCGGTCCGCGCAGGCCGCAGCGCCGTTGCGGCCCCGACCCCAGTAGGTTGGTGCCATGCCGAAGCTCACCGTTGGCGACGCCGCTCCTGACTTCACGCTCCCCGATGCGGATGGCAAGCCGGTCGCGCTCCGTGATTTCCGCGGCCGGCAGGTGATCGTGTACTTCTACCCGGCGGCCATGACGCCCGGCTGTACTACGGAAGCGTGCGATTTCCGCGACAATTTGGCAGCGCTGGACTCAAGGAATATCGCCGTCGTTGGCATCTCCCCCGACCCCGTCGAGAAGCTCGCGAAATTCCGGGACGCTTACCACCTCACGTTCCCGCTGCTGTCAGATGTCGACAAGAACACGCTTATTGCGTACGGCGCCTACGGGGAGAAAACCAATTACGGCAAGACGGTGATGGGCGTCATTCGTTCCACGTTCATCGTCGGCGCCGACGGCCGGATCGAGCACGCGTTCTACAACGTCAAGGCGACCGGGCATGTGGCCCGGCTTCTCGACGAGCTCGGGTTTACGCAACAGCCGTAAGCCGGCGCGCGGCGTACCAGCCTGTGCGCGATCCGCACCGATCCGCTGCGGACCCCATGGCCGATCCGTTGCCGGCTCCAGGCCGGTTCCGTTGCGGACACCAGAGGCGATCACGCAGCGGCGTGGTTTACTGGCCACCGAGGGGCCGTAGCCCAATGGCAGAGGCACGCGGTTTAGGTCCGCGACAGTGTGAGTTCGACTCTCACCGGCCCTACGGCGTATCCGAAAACCGGCCCAACCTAGCCTAGGTAGTAAACAACCTGGTGCGTCGATCGCCATCGAGGCCAGCCGCCCACTACTGTGGGCACGCGCTGCCTCCGCCGTTGTGTGCGCGCGCTACATCCATTCGTATCCGTTTGATCACAAGGATGCCTCGCGTAGCCCCTGCAGTTGCGCTTGTTTCAATGCAGCAGCCACACCTCTGCTCGCAATGATCGCTTACCCGGTCGCACATCGAACCACCGCCGTGGTGAGCGACGTCGACATGAGATGTGAACAACTCTCCCGAGCGGATGCACCTCTTCCAAATGGAAACCCACGTCCATCGCGCCCTTCGGCGCAGGCATGCGTTACGGCCCACAATCACGGTAGGTGATCGTCTTGTGCTCGTCGCGAGTACAAGACGATCACCAGGTCGGACGGCGGGTACCCTCGCCGTAGCTTCGGTAATGACATGAACAGACGCTCAGACGAGCTTAAGCAACATGAAATAGCGCCGGCTCATGCGATTGAAGATACGATCAAGTCACGTTGTGAAGCGAGGGAGTGGAGATATGACCGAATGGCTGGCGGATGCGCTGTCATTCTTTCGCGCGGTAGTCGGCGTTCTTCTAAGGCACGCCGTGGACCGCTCAGCGAAACGACGGGACGACAACCAGAAGCTTTTGAGAAAAGCAATAAAGGCACTCAACAGGGTGCAGATAAGCTACCAGGGTGTTCTAGACAAAAAGAAGTACAAACACCGGCGCGAGAAGCTGCTCCGCAAGGCACGGGTCAGAGTTGCAGATGCATACGCTCTGCACCGCCCGCAACCCGAACAGCTCAAGGAATATCTCGATCATAAAAATTGGAGTTTAGAAGACGTCAGAAAGGTACGTGATATCCTTTGTGAGCTCTATCACTCGCAGCGAAAGCGTACTCCGTCAGATGTCGACCGTTAAGAGGCCCACCTGCGTAGGCAGGAGGCATGGCTCCTCTATGAAGTCTGAGCGGAGAGCGACAGTGTGAGTTCGACTCTCACCGGCCCTACGGCGTACCCGAAAACCGCCAACGCACCGTCGGCCCCGGCGGGTCTCACCACACGCCGTGTGCGGAAAGTATCTCGACCAGAGCACGGAACGCCCGGCCGCGGTGACTCACCGCGTCCTTCTCCGCCGGTTCCAATTCCGCCGTGGTCCGGCCGGACGGCAGCTCAAAAATCGGGTCGTAGCCGAAACCGTTCGTGCCGCGCGGCGCGCGGGTGATGACGCCGTGAACTTCGCCGTGCGCAACGAATTCCCGGCCGTCAGGGAGTGCGGCGACCGCGGCGCAGACGAATTTCGCCGTTCGGCGGTCGTCCGGAACGTCCGCCAATTGGTCCAACACCAATTGGAGATTGGCTCGGTCCCGATCCTGGTTCCCGGCGAGGCTCCCCGACCAGCGGGCCGAGAAAATCCCCGGCATGCCGCCCAGCGCATCCACCACGAGCCCCGAATCGTCGGCAATCGCCAACTCACCGGTGAACGCACAGACCGCGCGGGCTTTCAACCGGGCGTTGGCTTCAAAACTGTCGCCCGTTTCGGCGACCTCCGGTAACCCGGGGTAGGCATCCGCGCCGACAAGTTCGATCGAGTCGAGGCCGGCTGCCGAGAGAATTCGGCGCAGCTCGACGAGCTTATGCGGATTTCTGGTCGCCAGCACAACCCGGCGGGCCGAGGACGACGTCGCCATCATGCCTCGGCGAGCGCGGTCCGCTGCAATTCCGTCAGTCGCGCGCAGCCGCGGGTCGCCAATTCCAACAACGCGTCCACCTCGTCCCGCCGAAGCGGCGTGCCTTCGGCCGTGCCCTGTATTTCCACGAAGTCGCCGTCCCCGGTCATCACGACGTTCATGTCCGTGCCGGCACGGACGTCCTCGTCGTAGCACAGGTCAAGCACGGGGACACCGTCCACGATGCCGACACTCACCGCAGCGACGCTGCGCACCAGCGGATCACTTGTCACCCAACCGTGGTCCCGCATCCACCGGCACGCATCGGCGAGCGCAAGGTAAGCGCCGGTGATCGCCGCCGTCCTCGTGCCGCCATCGGCCTGCAGCACGTCGCAATCGAGGTGCACAGTGTTCTCACCCAGGCGCGCGGGTTCGACACAGGCGCGGAGCGAGCGGCCGACCAGGCGGGAAATCTCCTGCGTACGCCCGCCGAGCCGGCCACGAACCGACTCCCGATCGGTGCGGGTCGTGGTAGCGCGCGGCAGCATCGCGTATTCACCGGTGACCCAACCCAGCCCGGTGCCCTTGCGCCACTTGGGCACCCCTTCGAGCACGCTGGCCGCACAGAGCACCCGGGTCCGCCCGAATTCCACCAGGACCGAGCCTTCGGCGTGCAGCAACCACCCGCGGGTGAACCGCACCGGGCGGAGTTCATCGGCGGCACGACCATCGACCCGCAGCACGCCCCGATGCTACCGGGAGCGGAACCGAGGCAGCCGCCGCACCCGTACGCCCGCGGGGATCGCGGATTCACCGGCCCGCTGCCGCACGCGCCGCACGCACAGAATCGCCGGGTGCGTACGCCGCTCGGGTGCCGCGCCTCAGTCGAGGCGCACCGACCATCCGGGACGTGCCAGGTCCACTCGTCCGGTGAAGGTTGCCACAGCATCGGCGTACTGGACCTGCGGATCCAGCCACGGCGGAATATGCGTGAGCAGCAGCCGACCGGCGCCGGACCGATTCGCGAGTTCCGCCGCCTCCACCGCGGTGAGGTGCAGGCCCGGCGGTCCGTTCTCCCGCGCCGGAAAGGTGGCTTCCGCGACGAGCAGATCCACGCCCGAGAAGAAGGGCGCAAGCCGGTCCGACCAGGCGGTGTCCGCGGTGTAACCGATGGAAATCCCGCCCACCCGGATGCGCATCGCGTAGGTGTTCACCGGGTGGACCGTCGGGATGAATGTCACCGAAAACGGCCCCACCTCGCCGTCCACGATCGGCCGCACGTCGAAGACCGGCCGGAGTGCGGCAGCGTCTTTACCGGTCAGCACGTACAGCGGTTGCGGATCCGGCAAGAGGACCGGCAGGGACGGCGGCACCCGGCCGTCCGGATGATGCGGACGCGCATATGCGAGCGGGACGAGGTCGAGCCAGTGGTCGCCATGCAAGTGGCTGACCACTACGGCGTCAACGTCCCGCGGGTCGCAGAAATTCTGCAATGCGCCGAGTGCGCCGTTTCCGATGTCAATGAGCAGCCGAAAACCGTCGTGCTCGACGAGATAACTGGAACATGCGTTCGCCGGTCCGGGGAAACTCCCCGAGCAGCCGATAACCGTCCAGCGCATCGATACCGCAGCACCTTACAGCGTGGTGACGTGGCCGATCTCCGGGCCGAGAAACCGCCGGCCGAGGCGGGAGAACGGCTCCGGGTCGCCGGTCGCTGCGAATCGATGCACCGGCGGCGGCGCCGACGCCGGACGGGTCAACCCACGGCTCACCAGAACGCGGTACACGTCGCGGGCGGTCTCATCAGCGCTGCTTACCAGCATCACCTCGTCGCCGACGACCAACGCAATGGCACCGGCAAGAAATGGGTAGTGCGTGCATCCGAGAATCAGCGTGTCGCATCCCCGCTCGACAATCGGCGCGAGGTATTCCTTCGCGCATTCGAGAAGTTCGTCGCTCATCGTGATGCCGGCCTCGACGAATTCCACGAAACGGGGACACGCGGCCGTGGTCAGGTCGACGTGCGGCGCGGCGGCGAAGGCGTCGTCGTACGCCATCGACGCAATCGTCGCCGGGGTGCCGATCACACCGACCTTGCCGTTGCGGGTGGCGCTCACGGCCTTGCGGACCGCCGGCTGGATCACCTCGACCACCGGAACGTCGTACCGTTCGCGCGCGTCCCGCAGCAAGGCCGAGGACGCCGAATTGCACGCGATGACGAGGAGCTTCACGCCGTCCGCAACCATCCGGTCCAGGACGGCCAGCCCGTACTGACGCACCTCGGCGATGGATTTCGTGCCGTACGGGAAATGCGCGGTGTCCGCAACGTAGTACAGCGGTTCGTGCGGCAGCAGGTCAAGAATCGCCCGGGCGACGGTCAGCCCGCCGACACCGGAATCGAAGACGCCGATCGGGAGGTTCCGCACGTCTCCCTCGGCGCTCCGCTCCGCCGGCACGGTTACGCCCACAGCTGACCTTCCAACGCCGCTTCCGCTTCTTCGAGAGTGCCGCCGTACGCGCCGGTGGAGAGGTATTTCCAGCCCCCATCGGCGACAATGAACGCGATGTCCGCGCGGACGCCGTCCCGGACAGCCTTCTCCGCCAGGGCGAGCGCCACGTGCAACACGGCTCCGGTGGAAATGCCGGCGAAAATACCTTCGAGCTCGACCAGTTCCCGGGTCCGGCGCAGCGCCTCCTTCGGGCCGACCGAATACCGCGCGGTAAGCACCGTCTCGTCGTACAGCTCAGGGACAAAGCCCTCGTCGAGGTTGCGCAACCCGTACACCAATTCGCCGTACCGCGGCTCAGCCGCCACGATCTGCACCCCGGGTACGTGTTCGCGGAGAAACCGACCGCACCCCATGAGAGTTCCGGTCGTCCCAAGACCGGCGACAAAATGCGTAATGGTCGGCAAATCGGCGAGAATTTCCGGGCCGGTGGTCTCGTAATGCGCCTGCGCATTCGCTGGATTGCCGTATTGGTAGAGCATCACCCAATTCGGATGCTCGGCCGCCAACTGCTTGGCAAGCCGCACCGCCTGGTTGGAGCCCCCGGCCGCCGGCGACAAGACGATCGACGCACCCCACATTTGCAGCAGCTGCCGCCGTTCCACCGAGGTGTTCTCCGGCATGACGCAGATCAGCCGGTAACCCCGCTGCCGCGCGACCATGGCCAGCGAGATCCCGGTATTCCCCGATGTCGGTTCGAGGATGGTCGCCCCGGGCGTGAGGAGGCCGTCCTTCTCGGCGGCCTGCACCATGTACAGCGCGGCACGATCTTTCACCGAGCCGGTGGGATTGCGATCCTCCAACTTGGCCCAGAGCCGCACGTCCGCGGACGGCGAAAGCCGCGGCAGCCCCACCAGCGGCGTATGACCGACCGAATCGATCAGAGAGTCGTACCGCACGCCGCTCCTCAGCCGCCGGCCACCGCCGGCAGCACGGTCACCGTGTCGCCGTCCTTGACCGGGGTATCCAGACCGGCGAGGAAGCGAACGTCCTCGTCGTTGACGTACACATTGACGAACCGGCGCAATCCCTTGTCGTCGACGATCCGTTCACGCAAGCCGGGATGCCGGGTGTCCAGATCGGCGAGCAGATCAGCCAGCGTGGAACCGGAACCGGTCACCGACTTCTCTCCGCCGGTGTACGTGCGCAGGATCGTCGGGATGCGTACCTCAATGGCCATGCCGCGAACTCCTCATTCCCAGGATCACCTAGCTGTTCCTCGTCTCGCTGTTTATGTCCAACGCCGGCACCACCCGGACCTCTTCCTCCGTCACCGAGCCGTCGACGATCCGAAATGACCGGAACTCCACGGTATCGGGGTCGCGCGTGGACACGAGCACGTAGTGGGCGTTCGGCTCGGAGGCATAGGAGACATCCGTGCGGGACGGATATGCCTCGGTTGCCGTATGCGAATGATAGATGATCACCGGTTCTTCGCCGCGCTCGTCCATTTCCCGGTAGAGGCGCAGCAGATCAGCTGAGTCGAATTCGTAGAACGTCGGTGAGCGGGCCGCGTTGGTCATCGGCACGAACCGCACCGGACGATCGCTCCCCACTGGGCCGGCAACAACGCCGCACGCTTCATCCGGGTGATCCCTACGAGCGTGCGCCACGATGGCGTCGTAGATCGACTTGTCGATGACCAGCACGTGCACCAGCCTACTTATCCGATCATGGGGGCTTGGCGGCGCGGGTCGCCGTGGGAGATGGCGGGAGCCGGTCCGCGCCCGCGGGTCGCCGCGCGGTACTGCGCGCCCGCCCGCGCCCGGTCCGCTCAACCGGACGACTGTCCGGACGCCGCCTCGACCAGCTCCTCCAAGAGCAGACCCAACCAGTTGAACAGACCGAAGGCAGCCGCCCGCGGGGAAATCGTCGGCCCTTCCGCGAGCTCCTCTTCGAGCCTGTCGACGTCATCTTCACGTTCGATGCCGAGCCGGACCCCCAGTACCAGCCGGGCGTCGGTCAACGTGCGCAGCCACGCATCCAGCTGCTTGCCACCGACCGGTGCCTCACCCGTCGCCTCGATCTCGTCGAGAGTCCGCCGGACGACGCCCAGGTCCGCCCGTTTCCCCGCGCAGAGCGTCTCCTGTGTGTACCGGCGGAATTCCGCGGCAGCCGAAGGGTCCCCCTGGTAAGCATCGGGGAAGAGCCGGCGAAGCGCGGGATCCGTCGGGGACTCGACCGGTCCGGGCAGGTGCAGCATCTCCGCCAGCGCATCCAGCGGCGCGCTCGGCTCGGCGCCCGGTCGCCGCCGACGCTCAGGGGAGGGGGAAATCTCACCGAGCAGCCCGTCAAGCTGATCGACGACGCTGCGGAGCACCGCGACTTCCGGTCCACCGAACCGGAGTCGAACCTCAGCGTCGCCGTTGCCGCCCGGCTCCACAGCAGCCATGCCCTGTCCCCGTCAGGCGCGGCGGACCGTGGCCCACAGCCCGTGCGCGTGCAACCGAGCCGCGTCGTTCTCCATCTGCTCCCGGCGTCCGGTGGAGACGACGGCCTTGCCCTCGTAATGCACCTGCAGCATGAGCTTTTCGGCCTTCTCCTTTGGATAGCCAAAGAGCTTCTGGAAGACGTAGGTGACGTAGCTCATCAAATTGACCGGATCGTTCCAGACGATCGTGACCCAGGGAGTGTCCGGCCGGACGTCAGACTCCGGACGCTCGACTTCCACCGGGGCGGTACTCATATCCGCCATCGTAGGGTTTCGTCGTGTCCTCGACCGCGCTGCTGACCGACCGCTATGAGCTCACCATGGTGCAGGCTGCGCTCCGCAGCGGGGCGGGGCATCGGCGTGCCGTCTTCGAGGTTTTCGCCCGGCGGTTACCCAAGGGACGACGGTACGGCGTTGTCGCCGGCACGGCCCGGCTCCTCGACGCCATCGCGGATTTCCGGTTCGACGGTGATGACCTGGAGTGGCTGGTCGCCGAGGGCATTGTCGACGAGCCCACCGCCCGCTGGCTGGCGAATTTCCGGTTCACCGGCAATATCGACGGTTACGCCGAGGGTGACGTGTTCTTCCCGGGTTCGCCGATCCTCGTCGTCGAGTCGAGCTTCGCGGAAGCGGTCCTGCTGGAAACCCTTGTCCTGTCGATCCTCAACCACGATTGCGCTGTCGCGGCCGCTGCCTCGCGGATGACCCTCGCCGCCGGTGACCGGCCCTGCCTGGAGATGGGCGGGCGGCGGACGCACGAACACGCGGCGGTCGCCGCCGCACGGGCCGCTTATCTCGCCGGTTTCGCCGCTACCTCGAACCTCGAAGCCGGTCGGCGGTACGGCATTCCCACCGTCGGCACCAGCGCCCACGCGTTCACGCTCGTCCACGACAGCGAAGAGGCCGCGTTCCGCGCGCAACTCACCGCACTCGGCACCGCAACCACCCTGCTCGTCGACACCTACGACGTCCCGACCGCGGTGCGTACGGCGATCCGGCTCGCCGGAGCCGAGCTGGGAGCGGTTCGCATCGACTCCGGCGACCTGGTGACCGAAGCCCGTGCGGTGCGGGCCCAGCTTGACGAACTCGGCGCCACCAAGACGCGGATCATCGTCACCGGTGATCTGGACGAGTACGCCATTGCGGCGCTCTCGGCGGCCCCGGTTGACGGGTACGGCGTCGGAACGGCGGTGGTGACGGGCAGCGGCGCCCCGACGGCCAACTTGGTCTACAAGCTCGTCGCCCGCGCCGGCGAATCCGGTTGCTGGCGTGCCGTGCAGAAGGCAAGTCCCGGCAAGATCGGCCACGGCGGACGGAAATGGGCATTCCGGCGGTTTGACCGACGCGGAATCGCCGAAGCCGAAGTGATCTGGTCCGAGGCTGCACCGGATCATTACCGAGGCGGTGAACGCCCGCCGCTTGACGACGCGCACCGGCCGCTGCTTGTCCCGCTCATCCGCGACGGCGAGATCGTCGGCCGTGAACCGCTGGACGCCGCCCGTCGACGTCACCGGGAGGTGCGAAACACGCTGCCACCGGCCGCTCTGCACCTCCAGCCCGGCGATCCGGCGCTGCCGACCGTCTTCGCCCATGAGCCGCCGAACCGGTAAGGAACCGCCCGGCGCGAAACCCTTCGGGTCCTGTTGGCTACCGAGCCTCACTGTGGAATTCTTGAGGGAGATCCATTGCGGCTTCACCGAGGAGTGCCTGGTTGAGTGACGTGCCGCCTTCCCTAGCCCCAGCCGGCCGGGTCCGGCCGTCCGCCGACCCGATGCCCGCGCTGGACGCCGTCCTCGCGAAGGCTGGTTCGGAGAACTTCCCGGTAGCGCTCGGCATCCTCCCCCGCCGGCTTCGTGCCGAATTGATGGCCATCTACGGATTCGCCCGGCTGGTTGATGACATCGGCGATGAGACGGCCGCCGACCGGTTCGCCCTTCTCGACCGGGTGGACGCTGCGTTGGATGCGCTCTTCGCCGGCAAGGACGTGGATATTCGCGCGGTGGCGGCCCTTGCGGCCGGCGTACGTGCCGGGCATTTCGCCGAGGAGCCGCTGCGCCGGCTCGTCGAGGCCAACCGGATCGACCAGCGGGTCAACCGATACGACACCTTCAACCAGTTGCGCGACTATTGCAGCTACTCCGCCGACCCGGTGGGCCGGCTCGTCCTCGGGGCGCTGGGTGCGGACACTCCGGACTTGCGGGTCCTGTCGGACCGGGTGTGCACCGGGCTGCAAATCGTCGAACACCTGCAGGACGTCGCCGAGGATCTCCATCATCGCGACCGGATTTACCTTCCCGCTGAGGACATGGCCCGGTTCGGGGTGACCGAGGCGGATTTGCGCGCGCCGCAGGCGACGTCGCGGGTTCGCGCCCTCATCTCGTTCGAAGCATCCCGGGCGCGGGAGCTTTTCACCGCAGCCCGTCCGCTCACCCGGGCGATTCCCGGCCGAGCGAAGCTTGCCGTGGCCGCATTCGCCGCCGGCGGACTCGCCGCCCTGCACGCCATGGCGCGGGTCGATTACGACGTCCTGGCACACCGCTGCCGACCGAAGAAATCCCAGCTTCTGCTGGAAACTCTCCGGATTGTCACCGGCATGCCCGACAACCGCGCTCCACATCCGGAATTCGGCCGATGAACGCACCCTCCGCTGCACGGCTCGCGACGGCGTACGCCGAATGCGAACACATCATGGTGAGCGCCGCCCGGAATTTCTCCTACGGAATCCGCCTGCTGCCGCCGGGCAAACGTCAAGCGCTTGCCGCGGTGTATGCGTTGGCCCGGCGCATCGATGACATCGGCGACGGCACCCTCCCCG
The DNA here is from genome assembly GCF_000015025.1 of Acidothermus cellulolyticus 11B. Lineage (GTDB taxonomy): Bacteria > Actinomycetota > Actinomycetes > Acidothermales > Acidothermaceae > Acidothermus > Acidothermus cellulolyticus. The sequence continues at coordinate 1,904,084 of NC_008578.1, forward strand.
ACGACGAGAAACTCCGATTGCTCGACGACGTCCGCATGTCGATCAAACGAATGGGCGAGCCGACCGACGACCCGGTGCTGCTGGCGGTGGGCGATGCCGCCCGCCGGCTGCCGATCCCCATCGACGCATTCTTTGAGCTCATCGAAGGGTGCGAGCTGGACGTCCGCAATACCCGCTATCCGACCTTCCGCGAACTCACCCACTACTGCCGGTGCGTCGCGGGTTCGATCGGGCGGTTGTCGCTCGGCGTTTTCGACCCGGCTGATTTCGCGACCGCCGAACCCCTGGCCGACGCACTCGGCATCGCCTTGCAATTGACCAACATCCTGCGGGACATCCGGGAAGATCTGCTTCGCGGCCGCGTCTACCTGCCGCTCGACGAGCTGACCGCCGCCGGCATCGAGCCGCATCTGGACGATCGGGGCATGGTCGCCGACGAGCGCGGCCGGTTCGCGGAATTTATCCGCGACCAGGCGGCCCGCGCCGAAACGTGGTACGCGCGGGGCTTTGCCCTGCTGCCCATGCTCGACCGCCGGTCTGCTGCGTGCACCGCGGCCATGGCCGGCATCTACCACCGCCTGCTGCAACGCATCGCCCGCAATCCGCGAGCCGTCCTGCAACGGCGGGTCGCCTTGCCGGCCTGGGAGAAGGCTGCGCTCGCCGCACGGGCATTCGCCACCGGCGGCCTCGGGGAAGCCGCGGCGCGACGTTCCGCCGGAGCGCGATGAACGGGACCCGGTCCGCCGACGGTCCGTCGGTCGTCATCATTGGCGGTGGGCTCGCAGGATTGGCGGCCGCGATCGGCGCGGCGGACGCCGGATGGCGGGTGACCGTCGTGGAGGCGCGGCCGCGGCTGGGCGGGCTGACCCACTCCTTCACCCGGGAGGTAGCCGGAGAACGCGTCGCCGTCGACAACGGACAGCACGTGTTCCTCCGCTGCTGCAGCGCGTACCGCGCCTTCCTGCACCGACTCGGCGTCGCTGGCCAGACGGTTCTCCTCCCACTCGACGTCCCGGTCGTCGATCCGGCGACCCGCCGGAAGGGCCGCTTGCGCCGCGACCCGCTCCCCGCGCCGCTGCATCTCCTCCGCTCGCTGGCCGGCTATCCCCTCCTGTCGCTTCGCGAACGCTGGACGGCGGCCCGCGCGATCACCGCGCTTCGCCGCGTGGACCGAAACTCCCGCGCAGTGGATCAGCGCAGCTTCGGTGACTGGTTGGCGCAGCGTGGCGTGCCGCAGCGGGCGGTCGACCGGTTGATCGACGTGTTCACCGTCGCGACGCTGAACGCCCCGGCGGCTCTCGTCTCGCTGGGGATTGCCGCGATGGTGTTCCAGGACGGGCTCCTGACCGACCGGACCGCCTGTGACATCGGCTACGCCACTGTGCCGCTCGGCGAACTGCACGGCTCCGCTGCCGGGCGCCTGCTCGGCGCCCTCGGCGTCCGGGTACTGCTCCGGACCAGCGCCCGATCAGTCATGCCCCAGGGTGACCGCTGGCAGGTGGAGGTCGCCGATCCGGCCGGTGTGCCGCGCATCCTGGACGCCGACGCGGTGGTGGTCGCCGTCCCGCATGATCGGGCCACCCGGCTCCTGCCGCCCGGGGCGCTCCCGGTATCACCCGGCCTGCTGCACAGCTCACCGATCATCAACGTGCACGTGATCTACGACCGGCGCGTGCTCGATCGCCCGTTCCTCGCGTCGGTTGAGAGCCCGGCGCAGTTCATCTTCGACCGGACCACCGCATCCGGCCTTGCCGCAGTCCGGCCGGAGTGGCAGTACCTCGCGGTGTCGGTGTCGGCTGCTACCCGGTGGATCCGGGAGCCGGTGGCGGCGATACGTGCCGTGTTCCTCCCCGCGGTGCAGGAAATCCTGCCAGACGCCCGGACCGCCGAAGTGATCGACTTCTTTGTGACTCGGGAGCCACAGGCGACGTTTCTCCCTGAACCCGGGAGCGCCGCCTACCGGCTCGGCACCCGCACCCGGCTCCCCGGCCTCTTCCTCGCCGGTGCGTGGACCGACACCGGGTGGCCGGCAACGATGGAGGGCGCCGTCCGCAGCGGATGGGCCGCAGCAGCCGCGCTCGGCGAACTCTCCGGCCGGTTCGATGCGCCCGTGGTGGATCTCCGCGGCGAAAAACCGGGTAACGTAGCGGCACCGAGGGAAGATCCGGCAGGCGTGGAGGCGTAAGAATGACCCGTTCCCAGCCCCCAGCCGTACTCTCCGCCGTCCGCGATCTCGTGGACCGGCCGCTCCGGGAGGCGATCGACCGGCTCGCTCCGAAGATCCGGCGGGTCGCTGCGTATCACTTCGGCTGGGAAGAAGCCGACGGCAGACCCGGCAACGGCGGCGGAAAGGCGGTTCGGTCTGCCCTCGCGGTGCTGTCCGCGCAGGCGGCCGGTGCACCCGCCGCGGTCGGCATCCCGGGGGCGGTCGCGGTCGAGCTCGTCCACAACTTCTCGCTGCTCCACGACGACGTGATGGACGGCGATGAGGAACGGCGGCATCGACCGACCGCCTGGACGGTCTTCGGCCGGTCGGCGGCGCTGCTTGCCGGTGACGCCCTCCTCGGCCTGGCGTTCGACGTCCTGCTCGACGCTGAGCACGGCGACGCCGCGCAGCGCTGCCTGGGATCGGCGACGCAAGAACTGATCGCCGGGCAGTTCGACGACCTGGACTTTGAGACCCGGCTCGACGTCAGCCTCGACGAATGCGTCTCGATGGCCGGCGCCAAGACCGCCGCGTTGATGGCCTGCGCATCGTCGATCGGTGCGCGACTCGCCGGCGCGGACCCGGCGCTGGTCAACGCGCTGGACGACTTCGGTCGCCACCTCGGCTTGGCGTTCCAACTGGTCGACGACCTGCTCGGCATCTGGGGTGCCCCGGAGGTGACCGGTAAGCCGGTCGGAGCAGATCTGCGCGCCCGCAAGAAGAGTCTGCCGGTCGTCGCGGCCATGACCTCGGGCACACCGGCCGGGGAGGAATTACGCATTCTTTACGGCGGCGAGAAACTCCACGCCGACGCCGATGCGCATGTGGTCGGCCTGGCTGCGGAGCTCGTCGAAGCAGCCGGTGGACGGCGATGGGCCATGGAGGAGGCGGACCGGCGGCTTGCCGCCGCGTGCGCCGCATTGGACGGCGTTCCGGTCGTTCCGGCTGCGAAAACCGGCCTCCTCGACATCGCGCGGTACGTAACCAGCCGCGACCACTAGGCGGTGACACGCCGCACCAGAAAGTGCCTGCCCATCAAGGAAGGAGGAGCGCAGTGACCCAGGCGAGCGTACGAGAGGACGCGAAAGCGGCCCTTGACCGAGCCGTCGATTACCTCCTCTCCTTGCAGGACGAGAAAGGTTTCTGGAAAGGCGAACTAGAAACCAACGTCACGATCGAAGCGGAAGACCTGCTTCTTCGCGAATTCCTCGGCATCCGAACGCCGGACATCACGGCGGAAACCGCGCGGTGGATTCGCGCCAAGCAGCGGTCCGACGGCACGTGGGCCACGTTTTACGACGGGCCACCGGATTTGTCGACCTCAGTCGAAGCCTACGTGGCGCTGAAACTCGCCGGCGATGACCCGGCCGCGCCGCATATGGAGAAAGCCGCCGCATACATCCGCGGCGCCGGCGGGGTGGAGCGGACTCGGGTGTTCACCCGGTTATGGTTGGCGCTCTTCGGCTTATGGCCGTGGGACGATCTGCCGACGCTCCCGCCGGAGATGATTTTTCTCCCGTCGTGGTTTCCGTTGAACATTTACGACTGGGGGTGCTGGGCCCGGCAGACCGTCGTACCGCTCACTATTGTCAGCGCGCTCCGGCCGGTGCGGCCGATACCGCTGTCCATCGACGAAATCCGGACCGGCGCACCGCCGCCGCCGCGGGATCCGGCCTGGACGATCCGCGGCTTCTTCCAGCGACTGGATGACCTGCTGCGCGGATACCGGCGGGTCGCGGATCACGGTCCGGCCCGACTGTTCCGGCGCTTGGCCATGCGGCGGGCGGCGGAATGGATCATCGCGCGACAGGAAGCCGACGGCTCGTGGGGCGGCATCCAGCCGCCATGGGTGTATTCGTTGATTGCCTTGCATCTTCTCGGTTATCCGCTTGATCATCCCGTGCTGCGCCGCGGCCTGGACGGACTGAACGGCTTCACCATCCGGGAGGAGACCGCTGACGGGGCGGTCCGCCGGTTGGAAGCCTGCCAGTCGCCGGTCTGGGACACCGCGCTGGCGGTCACCGCGCTCCGCGACGCCGGCCTGCCCGCCGATCATCCGAGGGTGCAGGCCGCCGCCCGCTGGCTGGTCGGCGAAGAGGTGCGGGTCGCCGGGGACTGGGCGGTACGCCGTCCCGGGCTGCCGCCAGGAGGATGGGCCTTCGAATTCGCCAACGACAACTACCCGGATACCGATGACACCGCGGAGGTGGTCCTCGCCCTCCGCCGAGTGCGCCTCGAGGACGCCGATCAGCAGGCGCTGGAGGCTGCGGTCCGCCGCGCGACGACGTGGGTCATCGGCATGCAATCCACGGACGGCGGCTGGGGCGCCTTCGACGCGGACAACACCCGAGAGTTGGTGCTCCGCCTGCCGTTCTGCGATTTCGGAGCCGTGATCGATCCGCCGTCCGCGGACGTCACCGCGCACATCGTGGAAATGCTCGCCGCCCTCGGCATGCGCGACCACCCAGCCACGGTCGCCGGGGTGCGCTGGCTGCTCGCACACCAAGAGCCGGACGGCTCGTGGTTCGGCCGGTGGGGTGCCAATCACATCTACGGCACCGGCGCCGTGGTGCCGGCACTGATCGCCGCTGGGGTGTCGCCGGACACGCCGCCGATCCGCCGGGCGATCCGCTGGCTGGAGGAGCATCAGAATCCGGACGGCGGGTGGGGCGAGGATCTCCGGTCGTACACCGATCCGGCGCTGTGGGTCGGCCGTGGGGTGTCCACCGCCTCACAGACCGCGTGGGCGCTGCTCGCGCTCCTCGCCGCCGGGGAGGAGGCGTCGCCCGCGGTGGACCGCGGCGTGCGGTGGCTGGTCACAACGCAGCAGCCGGACGGCGGGTGGGATGAGCCGCACTACACGGGTACCGGATTTCCCGGCGACTTCTACATCAACTACCACCTGTACCGACTGGTCTTCCCGATCAGTGCGCTCGGACGATACGTGAACCGATGACCATGCCTGCGCTCCTGCTCACCGCCTTGCGAAGCGAAGCCGCCATCCTGCGGACGGCGGGCCTGACTCCGCACGTCGTCGGTGTGCGGGCGCACCGCCTCGGTGGCGAGTCCGTCCTCCGGATGGTGACGACGGCGCCCGGCACGGTCTTGCTCGTCGGGTACGCCGGTGGATTGCTTCCAGCGCAGCACCCGGGTGACGTGGTCGTCGCCACCGACGTCCGCGACGAACGCGGCCACGTGATCGCCACCGCACGTCCGGCGATGATCGCCGCGGCCCTCGCCGCCTTGCGGGACGCGGGCCTTGACGCGACCGCGGGCAGCTTGATCAGTGTCGGAAGGTTCGTACGCCGCACCGCCGACCGGTACCGTCTCGCCGCAACCGGTGCGGTGGCCGTCGACATGGAGAGCGCGCCGGTTGCGCTGGCGGCACGGCACGCGTTGCTCGTCGTCCGGGTGCTGGTCGACACGCCGGCTGACGGGGTCGTGACGGCCGTTGCGGGTCACGCGTGGCGCCTGGGCCGGGTCTTGGCCCGCGCGGCACGTGCGGCGTATCACGCCTGTGACTGCGCGGAATTACCGACGAGCGAAAACAGCGCGCCGTCCGGTAGCGTCGAGATGGCGACACCGACAAGCGACACTCGGCCGCCAGACGACCGCCTGGCGGCGACGACGGATCGCGGGAAGGGTAACTGAGATGGCAGTACCGCTGCGCCAGAGTCTCCGCATTGGAGCGTATCTGCTCAAGCAGAAAATCCGGGGTCGCGACAAGTTCCCGCTCATCGTCGAACTTGAGCCGCTCTTTGCGTGCAATCTCAAGTGCGTCGGCTGCGGGAAGATTCAACATCCGCACACGATTCTCAAGCAGCGCATGCCGGTGGAGCAGGCGATTGCCGCGATCGAAGAATGCGGCGCACCGATGGTCTCCATCGCCGGCGGCGAGCCGCTGATGCATCCGGAGATCGATGTCATCGTCCGGGAATTGGTCAAGCGGAAGAAATTCGTGTACCTCTGCACGAACGCGCTTCTGATGCGGAAGAAGCTCGACTTGTTCAAGCCGTCGCCGTACTTCTCGTGGGCGGTGCACATCGACGGTCTGGAAGAGCGGCATGACCACTCGGTCGCCAAGCAGGGTGTTTTCGCCGAGGCGGTAGCGGCGATCAAGGAAGCGCAGCGCCGAGGCTTCCGGGTCATGACGAACACCACATTCTTCAACACGGACACGCCGCAGACGGTCATCGAAGTGCTTGACTACCTGAACGACGAACTCAAGGTCGACCACATGATGATCTCCCCGGCGTACGCGTACGAGAAGGCGCCGGACCAGGAGCACTTCCTCGGCGTTCAAGAGACGCGGGAGCTGTTCCGCAAGGCGTTCGCTGACGGCCGGCGCAAGCGCTGGCGCTTGAACCACTCCCCGCTCTTCCTCGACTTCCTCGAGGGGAAGGTGGATTTCGAGTGCACGCCGTGGGGTATTCCCAGCTATTCGCTTTTCGGTTGGCAGCGGCCGTGCTACTTGATGAGCGACGGGTATGCCAAGACCTATCGGGAGCTCATCGAGACGACGGACTGGTCGAAGTACGGCCGGGGCAAGGATCCGCGCTGTGCCAACTGCATGGCGCACTGCGGCTATGAACCGAGCGCTGTTTTGGCGACAATGGGCTCACTCAAGGAGTCGCTGCGAGCCTTCCGCGGCGGGTGAGGCCTGCGCCGGTCAGGAGGCGGCCGACCGACCGGGGCTCCGCTGACGGCTCTCGCGGTCTGGGAGAGGAGTGCACACCCGATGGCCGGTCGGCCGATGGTTCCACGGGACGCCGAGGTCCCTCCGCCGGATTTCCGTGCTGAGGGCATGACGGCGACGACGCGGCACACCGGCGTGACCGGTCCAGTCGACCCGTCCACCGACGCGGACGGTGGACATATTCCCGGCTGGCTGCGGACGGCCGGCGGCTGGTCGTGGCGGTTACTGGTAACCGGAATTGTCGGTTATTTCCTGCTGCGGTTCTTCATACGGATTGAAATCGTCGTCCTGCCGTTCCTCGCGGCGATGGTGATGACTGCTCTGCTGCGTCCGCCGTGCCTGTGGTTGGAGCGCCGGGGTCTGCCTCGGCTCATTGCTACGTGGGTGACCTTCTTGCTCGCCTTCATCGTCGTGCTTGGCGTCGGTACTGCCGTCGTCTATCGGACGACCGCCGAGTGGCACACCTTGGTGAGCGACTTGTCAGCGACCTCGGATAAGGTACGCCACTGGCTTGCGACGGGTCCCTTGCACCTGAAGTCGACAAACCTCAAGGATTACCAGCAGCAATTCGTCGACGCACTGAAAACGCACCGCGGGTTGGTCATCAGTGAGGTCGTGAACGGTGCAAGCATCGCCGGTGAAGTGGCCGCCGGGATTGTGCTGACCGCGTTCATCACGTTCTTCCTTTTGTACGAAGGTGAGCGCATTTGGACGTTCTGCCTCATCCCGTTCCGGCCGCCGACGGCCCGCCGCGTTGACCTTGCGGCGCGGGCGGCATGGCGAACACTCGCCGGGTACATTCGCGGCAGCGTGCTCATCGCCTTGTTCCACGCGGTCGTCATCGCAATCTCGCTGCTCATTCTGCACGTGCCTCTTGTCGCGCCGCTCGCGCTCGTCGTCTTCATCACGAGTTTTCTCCCACTGATAGGAGTGCTCATCGGCGGCGGGCTGTCGGTCTTTGTCACGCTGGGAACGCAGGGTCTTACCGCCGGCATCATTCTGCTCATCATTCTCGTCGTCGAACACCAGCTCGAAGGACACTTCCTGCAGCCGTTCATCATGAGCCGGGCTGTTCGATTGCATCCGCTCGCGGTAGCACTCGCTCTTGCCGCCGGCGGCGTTCTCGGTGGGATCATTGGAGCGATTCTCGCGGTTCCTGTTCTCGCCATGCTGAAATCAGCCTGGCCGCACTTGTGGGCGCCCGGCTTGGAATTGCCCCCGACCGTTGCGGCCGAGGATTTCAGTGCGGCAACGCCGCGGGTGAAGCACGCCCACGTTGCTGATGAGGCGGCGGACGACGACACACCGGTCGGCGCAGGCGCAGAAGAGTGAGCCGGTGCAGCGATAGCTCACCGCGGTGTCGGCACGATTGGTGCTCGCGCGCGTGTCCGCGGCTTGGTGCGATAGGCGCTTCGTGGCTCGGTGCGATCAGCGCGCCGCCGCTTGACCGCGGATGGACACGTCCCGAATTGGTCCGATAAGCGCGGCTCGCGGCTCTGCCCCGACGTGCACGTCCCGGATTGCTCCTGGATTGCGAGCAAGAAACCTGGATAGCGAGCAAGAAAATTGAGCGGACAAAAAGGGGCCGCTCGGGACGGGGTAGGCGGCCGTTCCCGAGCGGCCCGGCCTGTGGGGTTTCTGGCGGAGCTGGTCCCGCTGCCTCCTGGTGGGTTAGTTGGTGGTGCAGGTGGGGGTGGGTGGGGTGTTGGTTCCGGTGTAGGTGGCGTTGAATCCGAAGGTGGTGGACTGACCGGGTTGGATCACGTTGTTGTAGCTCAGGTTCGTCGCCGTCACCGATTTACCTGATTGGGTCAACACGGTGTTCCAGGAGTTCGTGACCGTCTGATTCCCACCAAACGACCACGCCACCGTCCACCCGTTCGTCGCCCGGCTCCCGGTATTCGTCACCGTCACCGTCGCCGTAAACCCAGAACCCCAATCACTATTCACCACATACGTCGCCCGGCACCCCACACCCGACGACGACGGGGACGGCGTGGGGCTTGGGCTTGGGCTCGGCGACGGGGACGGGGACGGGAACGGGGAGAGGCTGGGGCTGGGGCTGGGACTCGTGGTGGTGGCGGTGACGGGGGTGGATGGGGCGGAGGTGTTGCCCGCAGCGTCCACCGCGGCCACCGTGTAGGTGTACGCGGTTCCCGCGGCCAAACCCGTGTCGGTGAACGAGGTCACCGTCGGCTGGCCCACCAACACCCCGTTGCGGTACACGTTGTAATGCGCCACCCCCACGTTATCCGTCGACGCATTCCACGCCAACGACACCGACGACCCACTCACCCCGGTCACCACCAAGCCGGTCGGCACACTCGGCGGCGTCACATCCCCACTCGGGCTCGGGCTCGGGCTCGGGGATGGTGTGGGGCTGGGGCTGGTGCCGGACGGTTCAGTCCCCCAGACCAACACGCCGTTGACGTACACCGTCACCTTCGTCCAATCCTGGAAGGCGGTGTTCGTCCCATACGAGTAGTCATGCGTCTCGGTGAAATTCGACCAGTCACTCTTATTCACCCGGTTTTGAATCTCACCCGTCGACCCACCAGCGGCCAACGTTCCACCAGTGAACGACAACTGCAGGTAGGTATCCGCCGTCGGCGTAGCCGGGTTCACCGAGCCGAACGAGGCGCGGATATTCCCACACCCGATCGCCGCCCAGTCACAGTTGTACACCAGTGTCGACGACCCACCATCCCGGGTGAACCAGTACCGCACCGTCACCGTCGACAAATCCACCGACGACGACCCCGTATTCACCACCTGCAAACCCGGTTTGATCTGGTTATCACCCGGCGCCGAATCATTGTTCTTATACTGCACCTTCACCCCACCCGACACCGGCGACGAAGACGGCGACGGGATCGGTGACGAAGACGGTGACGAAGACGGGCTCGGTGACGAAGACGGGCTCGGCGACGCCGATGGTGACGGAGACCGAGACGGACTCGGCGATGGTGACGGCGACGGAGACGGCGACGAGGATGGGCTCGGGCTCGGGCGCGGGCTCGGGCTCGGCGACGGCGACGGCGAGCTGCTCGGGCTCGGGCTCGGCGAAGCCGACGGACTCGGCGACGGCGACGGCGATCCGGACGGCGCGGAACCCCAAATCGCGGTGGTGCCGTCATAGAGCACGATATTGTTGACCGTTACCGGTGTCGCTCCCGGAGTGGTGGCAACACCCTGGTAGGACCAGTCATTCGTCGGATCCCAGCTTCCCGAACTGCTGATGCGGAATTGGATTTCCTTCCGGTAGTCGGATTGACCGATCGGCGCGATGTGCACCCCGTCGCAACTGATCGTCACGTAGTAAATGTTGCCGGAGTACTGCGTCGGTCCCTGCGGCGCACTGCACTGGTTGTACGCCGAGCTGAGGCTTATTTGAGCCGGTGTTGTTGAACCATCCAAGGTGAAGTAGTACCGGAATGAGCCGTGGTCCAGGGCGCGTGCCGGCCATGCCGACTGGTTGACAATGTACGCCTTGATCTCGGTGTAATTCGTCCCCGCCGAGTTGACCGACGCTTGCATATAAATTTCCGGCCCATCGGGAGTCTCTTTCGGCGGGAAGTTCGCAGCAGGCTGTCCGCCGTATTCTTGATAAAGCCGTGCCAGGGCGCCAGTCAGGCCGGCGTTGTAATCGTCAGCCGGTTCGTTCTCCTGGTAATTGCTCCGGGTATCGGTGTATTGATCGTCCGCCGCGCCGGGACCGCCAACCATCGCGCCGATGAAGAGATGCCGTTCGTTGGCCGGCGTATTGATGTCATTAGCCCATGACGCATGGGCGTCCCGGCTGTGAATATTGAACGGCGAATTCTTCCCGAATCCGACGATGTAACTGCCGCCGCGGGGATTGTCACCCAGGATGTAGTTGATTTGCTGGACGGCAAAGTCGTGGTACGCCTTGACGCGTGCCGGGTCCAATCCTTGTGACGCCAGCCAGTCGCTGAACACTAAGGCGACGAAGGCGGTATTGGCGGCGTACCGCAGCGAACCCCAGGTGTCCAGCCACGCCTCACCGCCGGGCGAGTAGGTGATGCGCTCGATGGTGCCGTTGTTGTTGTAGCCGGTCGTCCACCAGTCCAGCCAGCGTTCGGCGTCCGCGATGTACTGCTGATTGCCGGTGAAGCGCGCGAGCAGGACGTAGTCGCCGTACGACTTGTCATCCCAGGCGATGGTCCACTTGTACGAATGGACTGTCTTGGCCTGGTCTTGGTAACCGAGGTTCGGGTAGTAGCTGATGGCCTTGTTCAGGTATGACTGATCGCCCGTGGCTCGATACAGCCAGAGCGCACCCCAGACGAGCTCATCCCAGTAACCGCTCCAGGAGTTGTAGTAACCCTGCGCCGCGGTAATGCAGTCGCTGTATTTGCCGCGATACGTGTCCGCAAAGGTGTACAGGTTCTTGGCGTGCGTCAGCAGTGTCTGCGCGTAGCTGGGATTCGTCGGCGCGAAGGCGATCGACGCCGCGGCCATAGCGGCCGCGGTCTCGCCGGCAAGGTCCGACCCAGGGCAGCTCGGATCAATTTTGTACGCCGGACGCGCCATCGGCATCACTTCCGCGGGACCCCACCATGCGTGGTCGAGGCTCGCGTCACCCACCTGGCCATATAAGACATTTGGTGATGGGTTGGCGTTGATGAGGTAGTCCGTACCCCACTTGATGTTGTTGAGAATGTACGGCAACTGGCCGGACGACTGGTAGGCCGACCGATAATCGTCGACGCTCCACGACAGCATTGTCAAGGTAAAGGCCATCGGGAAGCCGAACTTCACGTAATCACCGGCGTCGAAGAAGCCTCCACTCAAATCCAATCCAACGTCCGCGCCGTCATTGAGCGCCGAATTCCCCTTCCAGCTCGCACGGTCGTCACTGCCGACAATGTGACCCGCCCGCTGCTCGTCGTAAAAGTAGATGGCGTCCTGCAGCGCCTGCCCGTAATTGAACTCTCCGGTCGCGGCCGGCGCCGCGGTCACCGGACCCGACGCAACGGCGACAAGCGTGGCCGCGGCAACGCCGCCCACTCCGATCAATGCGCCCAATCGGCGAACACGACTCCACGCGCGCGTCAAGCGCATCGCGGCCTCCCATTCCAGCGGACGAACGACGCGGCAGGACGACGACCACCTACGCCCCCGTCTACGCACGCCGGCGGTGCGGTCCGCATGGGAACGATCCCATTGCTTGGAGAGTCTTGAGCATCCGGACGCCGACTGTCAAGAGGTCACGGTCGCGACGTGTCGCAATCTGCCCGACGCGACCGTACGCCGCCCGACGACAAGCGATGAGAGGTTCGCATGTCGTTGTTGGTCACGTTCCCACACCCCCGGGCCCGGACGCAGCGGCGACCCTCGCCGCAGCCGCCGATGGGCCCATACCACCTCTGCGCCCGGACGCAGCGGCCGACGCCGACCCGGTGCCCGTGTCGCGGCTTCGTCGCGCCCTGCCGGCCGACTAGGCTGACACCACCGCTCGAAAGCAGGAGTACCGTGTGCGCGCTGGTTATCTGATCGATCGTCCCGCCCACGCCCTGGTCATCGCCGGTCTCATCGCGACGCTCCTCGCAGGCTGTTCGACAGACAGACCGTCCGCACCTGCGGGACCGCAACACCGCGAAACTCCGACGACGACCACGGCGGCGGCCTCCTCACTGTCCGCCTCGCCACCGAACGCTGACGATCCCCTGACCGGCCGGCCCGCAGCTGATCCCGCAGCAGCCAACCGTCCTGCACTGGCAATCAAGGTCGACAACGTCGCGGGTGCGTGGCCGCAAGCCGGTTTGAACAGCGCGGACATTGTCTTCGACATTCCGGTCGAAGGCGGCCTGACCCGATTGCTCGCGGTTTTTCATTCACAACTGCCGGATCTGGTCGGTCCGATCCGGTCAGCGCGACCGGTGGACGCCGACCTGCTCCCGCTCTTCGGTCGTACGTACTTCGCGTTCTCCGGTGGAACCGCAAGCGATCTGGACCCGATACGAGACCACGGCAATGCCGTCCCGATGTGGTGGGACACCACGCCGTCGCTGTTCATCGTGCGCCGCGACCACGCCGTGCCGCACCAGGTTTTTGCTTCTCCCGACACGCTGTACGCCGCGGGCCGGCAACGCGATCCCTCCGCCGGACCGCCGCGGCAAATTTTCCCTTACTCACCAACGCCGCCGAACGGCCGGCCGGTGAGTCATATCGTTGCGCGATATGCCGCGGCCACCGCCGAGTGGAGCTGGAACGGCAGTCAATACTTGCGTACGCAAGACGGCCGGCCGGACATGTTGCTGGACGGGCGGCAGGTGGGCAGTGACAACGTTGTCATCCTCGGAGTGACGGTCAAAGCGACGACGGCACGCGACTCGCACGGAAGCGTGGTTCCGCTTCCCGTCGTCATTGGCAGCGGCACAGCGTGGATTTTCCGCAATGGCATGGAAATTACCGGCACATGGAGTCGGCCGACCCTGACCGCGCCGCTCCGTTTACGTGACGCATCGGGCACGGCGATTGCTCTTGCGCCCGGGCGCACCTGGGTGGAGTTGTTGCCGACACCGCGGGAGCCGGTGACCAGCTAGCCGGTGACCAGCCAACAATGACATGCCCGCCGATGCGCGGTGAACCGGCTCTGCATACCCGCCGATGCGCGGGAGGCAAGCGCCTGCCCTACTCGGTCAGTCGCGGAGCACGTTGTCGTAGATTTCCTTGCATTCCGGGCAGACCGGGAAGCGGCTGGGATCCCGTGACGGCACCCAAATCTTGCCGCAGAGAGCGCGGATCGGTGTCCCGTTGACGGTCGCCTCGAGAATGTCGTCCTTGCGGGCGTAATGCGCGAACCGCTCGTGATCGCCGTCCTCGTACGCCGCACGCGTCGACGGCTGCGTCGCGGTACGCTCCAACGTCATCAGACCGCTGTCGGGGTCGAGACCTGTTCCGCTCATGAGTTTCATGCTAGCGACGTGACGCCGACTAATTCCGGGTCGGATCCGCCGGCATGGTGGCGAGCAAGGCAAGCTCGCCGCCTTGGCGCCGCAACACCCGCGACCAGAGGGTCTGCGGCTCGGGGCTGAATGCGTCATCGGGCTCCGCCCGACACACCAGCCAACCACCCAGCCGGAGTTCGGTTTCCAGCTGACCCGGCGCCCAGCCCGCGTAACCAGCGAAGAGCCGCAATCCGTCCAGCGCGTCCGCAATCATGTCAGGTTCGGCCTCTGGATCGACGGCACCAAACGGCCCGACCAAGGGAATCCAGCCGGCCGCCGGCACCCCGGCGCGTACCCGGCCGAGACAGACCACAGCCTCCGGAGTAACCGGGCCGCCCAGGTGCACGACGCCCGGTGCACTCACGATGTCCGCCCATTGCGGGACCGCTTCCCGGGCGGGTACCGAGCTGGGACGATTCAGGACGACGCCGAACGCACCATCCTCATCGTGGTCGAGAAGCAGGACCACCGTCCGCGCGAAATTCGGATCCTCCAACGTCGGCGCTGCAACGAGAAGCCGGCCTGCCAAGGAGGTCTCCATGTCTTCATCATGCCGAGAAAGAAGCCATGAGTGTGAACACTCTCCGCGCACGGACGCGAGGCGGGTAGGCATTTCAAGGAGATCGTCCGCCCGCAATCCGCGAGCCGACGCGCGCTATCCGCGCAGTGACGCGAGCCGTTCGGCGCGCAATGCCTCAATCTCCGGTTGCGGCCAGGGCGGCAGCGGCGTACCGACCGCCATGCTCAGCAGCAGGTCGGCGAGGTCCGGATTGCGCGCCAGTCCCGGCCCGTGCAGATACGTTCCGATGATCCGGCCCTGGACCGCGCCTTCCGCCGGCTTTCCGGCGAACAGCGTCCCGTTCCCGACGCCATGCCGCACCTGCCCAAGCGGCCGAGCACCGGCGCCGATCACGGTCGCCCCGGCGTGGTTCTCGTAACCGGTCAGGAACGTTTGGAGCGGCGTAGCGTCGGTCGGTTCAGCAAGCAGCTCACCGACCGCGCGGCGGGTCAACCGGGACGTCGTCACGTCCAGCAATCCAAGGCCGCTCTCGATCTCCCCGCCGGCGCCGGGGAATGCGTGGCCGAGCAGCTGATACCCCGCGCAGACCCCGAAGATCACCGCTCCACGGTCAGCGGCGCGCGCCAGGCCGCCGTCCGCGCGGAGCAGTCGAGCAGCCGCGACCTGGGCGTCGTCCTCGCCGCCGCCGAGGAGGTAAATGTCGCCGTCAACCGGGAGCGGCGTTCCGGGATCGATGACGAGCACCTCGGCGGCGATGCCCCGAGCCTGCGCGCGCACCGCGAGAATCCGGGCGTTTCCGCCGTCGCCGTAGGTGCCAAGCAGGGTCGGAAAAATCGACACAATGCGCAGCGGATCTCGGGGCAGCGGGTCTTGAGATTGCGGGTCTCGAGATTGCGGGTCTCGGGGGTGCACGCGACCAGCGTCTTCTGGTCTCAGCCGGTCAGCCGCGGACATCGGTGTCTCCGCCGGTGCGCCGAAGCCAATCCCGGAACGCGGTGTAGGTCGCGACGACATCGAGCGGCGGTGCGTCGTCCAGCCCGGCAGTGCCGATCTCGGGCGGCCAGGCCTCGCCCGGATTCTCCACCGTGGTGTGCGAAACACCCGCGTAGAGCAATCGGACGGCGAGGTCGTACCGCCGTTCTCCGGTCGCGACAACGAATCGGCCGGCGAGCCGTTCAAACGGGACGTCCCACAACCAGGATGGATCGCGACCGTCGGCCGCCCGCGCATTTATCGCAATGACCACCGGAGCCGGCGGAGGTGCGAGCACATCGAAGATTTCCGTCCAGCCCGCTGGATTCTTGCCGAGCAGCAGACGGATCCGGCGGCCGGCGTACTCGCGCACTTCGTAGCGGCCGCCCACGGATGCCACGCTCGCAAACGCCGCGACCGCTTGGGCTGGCGGAATGCCGGCAAGATCGGCGGCTGCCGCAGCCACCGCAGCATTCGCCCGATTCGCCCGTCCGGGCAGTGCAAGCGTCAATGGCAACCGAAGATCGCCGTGGAGAAGATGATCGCCGTCCAGCGACCAGGTGGGCTCGGGGCGCCGCAGTCCGCACGAGCACGACCACACGTCGTCCGCCCACTGCAGCACCGCACCGCATCCGGGACAGACGGCGGCATCGGCTCGCCACGGCTGCCCAACGGCAACCCAGGTAACCGTTGGGACAACGGAGGCGGCCCAGACGACGTGCGGATCGTCGGCATTTGCCACGACGGTCAGCTCGGGATGCGCGGCGAAGGCTTTCCGCCAGCGCCGCGCCACCATCGCGACCTCACCGACGCGATCGAGCTGGTCGCGGGTGAGATTGCCGAGAACGAGGGTGGTACGCCGCGGTGCCTGGTCGAGCAGGGTGGGCAGGTAGGTTTCGTCTGCCTCGAACACCGCTGGTGTGCTCGCGTCGGGGGCGGTGAGGAGCGCGGCGATCAGCCCGGGTGGCATGTTCGCGCCGGACAGATTGGTCACCACCGGGCCGGCCGTCCGGAGGGCGGCGGCGAGCAGTCGGGTCGTGGTTGTCTTGCCGTTGGTCGCAGAAACGAAGGTCACCGGACGGACCGCTGTGAGCTGCCGAAACGCGTCCGGGCAGGCGGCGAGTGCCACCCGCCCGCTGATGACCATGCCGTCGCCCCGCCGCAGCGCGCGCGAGAGCACCCCAGCGAGCCGGCCCAACCGGACGGCGGTACGAAGCCGGAGTGCGGCGCTCATGGACCTCCGGTCTAAGGCCAGACGTGCTGGGCGGATCCTCCGCTCGGGGACGAACCGGGATCAGCGGCGGCAAGCGCGTGAGCGGACGACGCCTCTCCCGACCCGGCGGAGCCGGTGACAGCGGACACCGGCGCAGCAGCGGCCTGCGTCCGGGCGGCACGCCGTTCGGCGAGACGCCGAGGGTCAGCCATCGCGTGGGTCGCCCACCCGATGAGCGTGCCGGCGACCACCAACCCGGCACCGAGGTAGAAAACCCACGGCGTGGCGACGATCAATCCGATGCCGGCAACAATGAAACCGATGATCACGACGGTGACCACGGCCCATGAGATCGGCCGACCGCGGATGTGCCCGTCGTCCTCGGCGTGATACGCCTGCCCCTCGTGCCGTTCCCCGGTCACCGGCCACCTCTCCTTCCGCTCGGACGCGTGTACTCGCGCGCGACACGCACCGCTCCTCCGGCTTGCCTCAGGACGCCGCGAGACATGCTGCATCACCGGCGCGTGCCGGTGGCGATGTTAGCGTCGCGTGTCGACTTCCCCTTCGGGCTTGCCCGGGGCGGCGTTCGCCGGCCAGCCGAAGCTGTCCCCGGTGCGGCGCGGCCGCTGGGCCAGCTGTACGCCGGGAAGCGTCCGCGTCGGCCAGTTCCCCGGAACCGGCACGGGCGTCGTCACCGGCGGCCGGCCGGGAACCGGATAGAGACTCCCGGCGGGGCGGCCAACCGACGTCCCATGCCCGCCGGGCGGGCGCACAAGCTGGGCATCCGCCTTGTCGCCGGCGCCGGTGGAAGAAGCTAGCGCGCCTTGGCTCTCGGTCACGTCCTCTTGCATATCAGAGCGACCGTGAGTGGCACCGCCGAGGGGCGCAGAGCCGAGGTGCAATGCGAGGCACTTCACACCGAAGCGGTGACCGCGCCAAGGAGGCGGTCGCGGAGTGCCAACCTCGACAGCAGAGCGCGGGAACGCTGGATGCCCAAGCTGCAGCCCTCCACGCTCGTCCGCTACCGAACGAGCCCGAAGCAGCGTCGAAGCGTACGCCGTCGCACCGGTGATTTGGGCACGTGGTCCCAGAACCCCGCGGCACGCGAAGCTCCGCGCAGGTGGCAGGCTGCGCAAACCGTGTTATCGCGTCTGAGGGCGCCAACACGCACGCAACGAAGTTCGGGATAGCAAGATCTTGATCGCTGATGTCCAAACCTGGTGTCGGGAGGTGCGCAAGCCAGCTGCGGACGCGAAAGGGCGCTGCTGAGAAATTGATTGCTGTCTGAGCTCGAAGCCCTGGTGCCCCTCCCCCCGATGCAAGACGCGCCCTTGGAGTCGTTCGCGATTTGATCACAGCAGGCGCGCAGCGACATGCGGTCATCGAAGGCACGGCGCCTCAGAGGCGTAGGACTGTAGACACCGTCGCGCGGATCGTCGCTATGTCGACGTCTGCGGCTATGTCTTTCTCACTCGGCGAGTCGGATCCCTTGATTGCGCTTTCGACGCCCAGCAGCGCGCGCAGTAGCCGTGGTAGCACAGTGCGACCCAGCAGATCCTGCGCGAGTGAGGTTGCGGCGGCCCGGTCGATACCGTGGGCGCGGTACCGCTCGTAGAGGTAGGAGGCCAGCCGGTCGTACGCCTTGACGAACATCGCGTCAAAGTACGCCGATGCGCTGCCCGGTAGCCTCTCAGCCTCGGCGATGCACAGCCGACAAAGACGTACCTGAGGCTCCCAAGTCATCAGTTGCTGGAACCGCCCGCAGAATAGCGAGATCGCCTCGGTAGGGTCGTCGGCGTACGCGTCCGGGGTGCTGAGCTTGCCGAGGTACAACTCGCGGACGAAGTCCAGCACCGCGTCGAACAGCTTCTGCTTGCTCTCAAAGTGGGCGTACAGCGAACGCTTAGACGTTCCAGCTCGCGCTGCGACGGCGTCCATCGAAGTCCGCTCGTAGCCGGCTTCCAAGAAGACGTCTTTGGCGATTGCGAGGATGTGACGGCGCAGTTCCGCACCGCGGCGCTGCGCACCCCGCTGCGCCTCTTCTCTCTGGAGCGATCGGCCCTCACGCGTCATCTCACACCAACTAGTAAACGGTACGGTATAGTTTAGTTACTGACCGGCTCGGCTGTCGTGGCGCGTACCCGATTTGGAGCAGGTCGGATCACCGCACTTTCTGACCAGCGAGGAGTTTCACATTATGGCTGCAGGCAGCATCCCAGAGATCGAGACCACTGTCCGTCGCTTCTACGAAGCGTTGACCACCGGAGACTCGATACTCGTCGACCAGGCGTTGGCTCCCGAGTGGGAGGCCGTACCTCCTTTGCGCAGCGGCCCAGGGGCCGAAGGGTGGAAGACAAGCGTCGCGCACCTACGTGGTGTGTTCCCCGACCTACGTGTCACGATCGAGGACATCGTCTTCTCCGGGGATCGAGTAGTCGTGCGATCGGTAAGCCGCGGTACCCACACCGGTGAGTTGCTCGGCGTGCGCGGCACCGGCAAGCAGATCGAGTTCCGGGCAATCGACATCCATCGGCTGGAAAACGGCAGAATCGTCCAGACCTGGCATCTCGAAGACTATTTCGGCATCGCTCTACAGATCGGACTCACGTTCATACCCGCCCCTTGACAAGACAGGTTATTTGGGCCTCCCAGGCGCGGCATTCCGCGGCACGTCACCAGACGTGCCGTATCGGAACGAGGAGAAGGGCACACACATGACGCTGGAAGGAAAAACTGCGCTAGTCACCGGGGCAGCGCGGGGAATCGGACAAGCCTACGTGGCGCGACTGGCTGCCGACGGTGCCAACGTCGTCGCAGTCGACATCAACGACCCGACCGACGGCCTGGTCGGACTCACCGGCAAGGGCGACAAGCTGGGACTGGTCTGCGACATCAGCCGACCCGACGAGGTGGATGTCGTCGTCACAACGACCCTGGAGCGGTTCGGCCGCGTCGACATCTTGGTCAACAACGCCGGGATCTTCCCGACCGCCAGCCTAGACACCGTGACGATCGAGCTTTGGCGGCAGGTTCAAGCCGTCAACGTTGAGCCGATCCTGCGGTTCACACAGGCCTTCGCTCCTGGAATGAAGAGCGCTGGATGGGGGCGCATCGTCAACACAGGATCAGCTAACACCCTCCTGCATGGCAAGGACCTGGCCTACATGACAAGCAAAGCCACCGTGCACGGCCTGACCCGGGCACTGGCCAACGAGCTGGGCGAGAGCGGGATCACGGTCAACGCAATCGCTCCCAGCGTTGTCGCCACCGAAGGTTTCCTGGGGCGTGCCAGGAGCGCCGGGTCGACCGCCGAGGAGGTACTCGCCCGAGTCTTGGCGATGCAAACCATCAAACGTCCTTCGGTCCCCGCTGATCTAGCGGACGTCCTCGGCTTCCTGGTCTCCGAAGCAGCAGGGTTTATCACTGGTCAGATCATCCACGTCGACGGCGGCCTAACCCGGACCGGAGCATGAGCAGCATCCGGCCCAAGAGACATGCCGGAGTATTACGCGGCGGACGCAACGTGTCGCCACCCGACGGCCGATCACCAGGTGTGCTGGTATTTGCCCTCCTACGTTTACGCGCTCTTCAAGCGCCCGACCTCCCCGCAGGGGCGGCGCAGTGTCGAGTACAGCTCTGGATTTTGGGTCGACGAGCCGTGGGTCGCTCCGCGATGAACGCGCTGACCTCAAAAGTGAAGGAATACCGGGCGTGTGGCACCGCAGGAGAGCGACCCGCCGGAGACCGGTGTTCGACTGTGCGCGCAAAGACGTACCGACGCTGCCCGCGCGTAAGGCCGCAGAATCAGTCATTGATGTATCAAACGACGGGGCCGACGTTGGAGCTACCCGAGAATTGCGTCTCAACACTGGTCATGGGTCGGCCCATCAATCGCATACCAGGCTTCCCAGGGTAGCCAGTCCGACTCGGCTCGTTGGGCATGAGGCACTACCCTTCGGCGATACCCCAAAGCCAAGACCCACAGCAGAGGACCAATACGGGAGTACGATGTGACGACTAGTGTGCCGCAGCTGGACATCGTCGCTGGACGCGCGCGAGAACGATTCGACACGCTCTTGAACACGATCGCGGACAACTTCAGCGTTTCGCGTCGGAGTCCGATCTTGCATACCCCCGCTGAACACCACCTGCACTTCGAAGACGTCACCTTTCCCTCCGAGGACGGGACGCCATTGGAGGGATGGCTCGTTCCTGCCGCACACGCGGATACGATCGTGATCGTCAACCATCCGCGCTACTTCAGCCGTTCAGGGTTACCAGCGCATGTGGAACCCTGGCGCTCGGATTTCGGCGCGACCGGCAACGACATCGAGGTAAACCTCGTGCGCGACATCGCGATCTTGCATGACGCTGGCTACCACGTACTGGCATACGACTTACGCAACTTTGGTCACAGCGGCGCCGCCAACGGAGGACTGACGAGTGCCGGCATCTTCGAATCCCGCGACGTTATCGGATCGCTTATCTACGTCCGTTCCCGATCCGATCTGCAGCAGGTCAAAATCGCACTCTTCAGCCGCTGCTTAGGCGCTAACGCCACCCTGTTCGCCATGCAGCGAGCGCCGCAGATGTTCGGTAACGTACGCTGCCTGGTCGCGTGCCAGCCACTGTCGCCGCGGATGGCCCTGGAACGCGCCTTCGAGCGCCACGGTCTCCCGATCGACCTGATGGACGAACTTGACCGACGGATCAAGCTGCGGACCAGCTTCGGCCTCAACGACATGTCGCCAATAAACGCAGCGCGTAGCGTACGTGTGCCAACGCTTGTCTACCAGGTCCACGCCGACGTGATGACTCGCCCGTCCGACGTACAAGCCATCTTCGACGCCATCCCCGACCACGATGCGCTACCGAAGGAGCTCTTCTGGATCCACGGCACTACCCGACGCTGGGACGGCTACCTGCACTTCCAGAACGAACCGAACCGCATCCTGGCCTGGCTTGAAAGATACACGCGCTAAATGAAGTGCTGCCTTTCCAGCGCTTCCCGCGGTTGCCTGATGGAGAGAGAACCTAGGAAACCGCGCGCTGACGGTTCCGTTCTTGACCTTGCGTGCGAATCACTCTCCGCAACTGAATCGATATCTAATGTCACGACACAGACGAAAGATCGCCATGCCCAGCGCGACCTGACAGACCGTGGATCCCCGGCAAGTGTCCAGCAGAGTAAGTAGACGACAGCGGCCACCGGAGATTGAGAACCCTGCCTTAAGTCACCGGCACCGCACACCAACGGGGAGCGACACTAATATCGGCAGATCCTGTGAACATCCTTAAAAAAGGCTTCATTAATAAAACACCATTACTTCCCCATCGATTGGTGTTTCCGTTACCTTTGTCCAGAGGCCAGGTCTGAAGCCGGCACGCACCGCCTCGAGCTGACGACGATCGATCGCGTTGCCCGACATGCGCTACCACCAGTAGGTAACACGGATCGCGGCGGCGAACATAACTCAAATTTCCGCACGTTCGTCAGACAACCGACCGGTAATCTTCAGTCGGCAACGCTCTTCAACAGAGCGGTGTTCGACGACCGTAACCGTTGGCATTCCGCTGCGGACGCCAAACATCGCCTCTGACGGCTTCGCAGCGTGGCGGCACGCCCGACTCGACGGGCACCACGCCGAAGCCCCGCATCCGGCAAAAGCGCGCCGAAGGTGCCGCCCGCTCACGCCGCGTGCCGACCGGCGTACGCGCTGCCGACGGTCAGCTGGCCCAGTCGAGCAGGGAGTCGGGGCTGTTGGGGTCGCGCAGTTTCGCTAAGGCCTCGCGCTCGATTTGCCGCACCCGCTCCCGGGTCAGGCCGACGTCCCGGCCGATTTCGTCCAGCGTGTGCGGCCGGCCGCCGACCAGGCCGAAGCGCAGCGCAATCACCCGGGCCTCTCGCGGGTCCAGCCCGGCCAGTGCACGATGCACGGTGTCGATCATCGCCTGGTATTCGAGGGCGTCCGAGGCGGCGGGCGCCTCCATGTCCTCGATGAGATCGCCCAGCAGGGTGTCCTCGTCGTCGCCAACCGGGTTGTCCAGGCTGACCGGCTGGCGGGCGTTCCGCAGCATCTCCTCGATCTGCTCCGGCGTTCGGTCAAGCTCGGCGGCAAGTTCCTCAGCCGTGGGTTCCCGGCCGAATTGCTGGTGCAGCTCGCGCTGGAGCCGGGTCAGCTTGTTGAGTTGCTCGACGACGTGCACCGGCAACCGGATGGTGCGAGCTTGATCCGCGAGGGCGCGCGTGATGGCCTGCCGGATCCACCACATCGCGTAGGTGGAGAATTTGTACCCCTTGGTGTAGTCGAATTTCTCCACTGCGCGGATGAGCCCGAGATTGCCCTCCTGAATGACGTCGAGGAACGCCATGCCCCGGTTCGAGTACCGCTTGGCAACCGAGACCACGAGCCGGAGATTCGCCTCGAGCATGTGCGCCTTGGCGCGGGCCCCGTCATCGCGGATCGCCTCCAGGTCGCGCCGCTCCTCCTCCGTCAACTGCAGAGTCGGGTCGTTGAGTTTGACGTCGGCGTACACACCGGCTTCGATCCGCTTGGCCAACTCGACTTCCTGCGCGGCGTCGAGGAGCGGAGTACGGCCGATCTCATTGAGGTAGTTGCGCACCGGGTCGTGCGACAACCCGGCGTCGTCCAGGTCGAGATCGTCCTCTACGAGATCGTCACTCTCGTCGTCGAAACCGGCGGGACGGCTGACTGCGTCGAGCAGCTCCTCTTCGGTAGGAATCTCGGCGGGAGCGTCGTCCTCCACGACGTCGACGACCAGCTCCTCGTCGGCTGCACGACGCGAACTCCGTGATCGCGATCCGCGGGTCCGGCGCGCGGTCCGGACCGGCTCCTCCTCCGCCACCTCGTGATCAAGCTGCGAAACCGCCGCCTCCCGCGGTTCAGCCGGCAATGACACCGCCGCGTCGGTACGCACGACATCCGCCGGCGCGTCAGTTCCCGGCACGGCGGTTCCCGGCACGGCGGGACTCGCGGCACGCACCGTCTCCTCACGCAGCGGTGAGCGTCCGGCACGGTCGGAACGCTTGCCGGCCGTGGCGCGCTTGCGGGTGGAGGTGCTAATCTTCGGCTCCTTCATCGTCCCTGTGATCGTCTACCACTGGCGAAGTCTTCTGTGCTTCGCTCTGTACAACGCATGACGCGCGGCGCTGTTCCATCGTTCACCGTTGTCCACAAGTGGATCGGCATTCTCAGCGACTTCTTTGAGTTGGACCTACCCGCGGCAGGGCGCTCACTCACCCGGCGTCTCAGGGCCACGCCCGCCGTGATTGATCATCACGCTAGCCCGGGATGCTCCCGAAAGTATGCCAGACACTCCGGGTTGGCCAGCGCCTCCACTCCACGGACCGGCCGCCCGTGTACGGCGTCCCGGACCGCGATCTCGGCGATCTTGCCGCTGTGGGTCCGTGGGACGTCGGGCACGGCGAGGATGCGGGCCGGCACGTGCCGTGGCGAGCAGTTCACCCGAATCGCAGTCTGGACCTCATCGACGAGCTCGGGGGTCAATTGAGCGCCGTCCGCGAGTGTGACGAAGAGCACAATCCGCTCGTCACCGTCGACCTGCTGGCCGATCGCTACCGCGTCCATGATCTGGGGAAACCGCGCGACCTGACGATAGATCTCTGCGGTGCCGATCCGCACCCCGCCCGGATTGAGGGTCGCGTCCGAGCGGCCGGAGATGACGAATCCGCCGTGCGGCGTGCGGGTGATCCAATCACCGTGCCGCCATATGTCAGGGAAGACCGCAAAGTATGCCTCGGTGTATCGGCGCCGATCCTCGTCGCCCCAGAACCCAAGGGGCAGGGACGGAAACGGCCGGGTGCACACAAGCTCGCCGGTGACTCCGACCGGCACGGGCCGGCCTGTGTCGTCCACCACATCGACGGCCATGCCCAGCGCAGGACCCTGGATTTCGCCGCGAAATACCGGGCGGGTCGGGTCGCC
This sequence comes from Acidothermus cellulolyticus 11B, assembly GCF_000015025.1. GTDB lineage: Bacteria > Actinomycetota > Actinomycetes > Acidothermales > Acidothermaceae > Acidothermus > Acidothermus cellulolyticus. Next base: position 1,928,632 of record NC_008578.1, read on the forward strand.
GAGCACAAAGCAGCCGCAAATGTCCGTGCCACCGGAAATCGAGGCGAGGTGCACGTCCCGCTTCACCGTTGCATAAACCCAGTCGAACGCGTCCGGCAGCAGCGGGGAACCGGTCGAGGTAATCGTCCGCAGTGCGGAAAGATCCCGGCCGGAGCCCGGCTGCAGGCCGGACCGGCGAAGGCTGTCGAGATACCGCGCCGAGGTGCCGAACAGCGTAATGTCGAGGTCGGCTGCCAGGTCGAAAAGGGCAAGCGGCTCAGGGTACATCGGCGAGCCGTCGTACACAACGAGTGTCGCTTCGCTCGCCAACGCACCAAGCAGCCAATTCCACATCATCCAGCCCGTCGTCGTGAAATAAAAGACCCGATCCCCCGGGCGGATGTCGCAGTGCAATCGGTGTTCCTTCAGGTGCGTGAGCAGCAGACCACCGGCCCGATGGACGATGCACTTGGGCCGCCCGGTCGTACCAGAGGAGTACAACACGTATTGCGGGACGTCGAATCCTCCGCGGACCGGCGCAATCGACACGTGTTCGCCGCGGGTGAGAAAGTCACGCCAGTCGCAGACGTTGGCGGCGGCGCCGTGCGGCCGCTCGTGCACGTAGTGGATGACCACAACATTGCGCACCGTCGCCAGCTCAGCGGTTACGGCGGCGAGTTTTTCCGCGGTGTCGAAGCATCGTCCGCCGTACCAGTACCCGTCGACGGCGAAGAGGATTTTCGGCGCCACCTGGCCGAACCGGTCGAGAACAGCCGGCGCACCGAATTCCGGTGACGCCGACGTGAAAATCGCACCAATCCACGCCGCCGCCAAGGCGACAACATAGGCCTGCGGACAATTGGGGAGCCACGCCGCGACGACATCGCCCGCCGTGATGCCGACGGCCGCGAGGGCGCCGGCGGCACGGCTCACAGTCGACCGCAACTGGTGCCACGACCACGTTTCACGGACGCCGTCTTCCCGAACGAAGAGCAAGGCCGGCGTGTCGTCATCCCGGCGGAGAAGCGTGTCCACGACGTTCAGACGCGCCTCGGGAAAGAACCGGGCGTCCCGCATGTCCGGTGCGTCAACGAACGCGACATCGCCTTTCTCCCCGACAACGCTGCAAAAATCCCACAGCTGCGACCAGAATTCGCCAATGTGCCGAATGGAGAATTCATGCAGCGCCGGTGTGTCAGGCAGGCTTGTGCCGTAAGCCTCTTGCATGCGACGGCGGAAGGCGGTCAGTTGTGCCGCCGCTACGCGCTCGGGTGTGGGGGTCCAGAGCGGTCCGTCCCGCCACGTCTCGCTCGTCATCGCCGCCTGCCCAATCCTCGATGTGCACCGTACCGCACCGGGGACGTCCGAGAAGTCCGCTGACGCGGTGCCGGGGGCTGACACGTGCCGGGGCATCACGCCACGCCGGCGCCTCACGCCGTGCTGGGGCATCACGCCACGCCGGCGCCTTACGCCGTGCTGGGGGCCTCCCACAGGTTGATGCCGGCGTCCCGGGCGTATCGATCGATATCGGCGAGTTCCTCGGAGGTGAAGTCGAGATTTGCCAGGGTCGCGACGTTTTCTTCGAGCTGCGCTACGCTGCTCGCTCCGATCAGCGCCGATGTCACCCGCTCGTCCCGGAGCACCCAGGCGATCGCCATCTGGGCGAGGGTCTGCCCGCGGCGGCGGGCCAATTCGTTGAGCGACCGGACGAGGCTGAGCCGTTCCTCGGTGAGCATCTCCGGCGTAAGGAAACGCCCTTTCGCCGCACGCGAGTCAGCGGGAATGCCGTCCAGGTACCGGTCCGTGAGCATCCCCTGGGCGAGCGGCGAGAAGGCGATGCAGCCCACGCCTTCATCGCCGAGCACGTCGAGGAGCTCCTCCTCGATCCACCGGTTGAGCATCGAGTACGACGGTTGGTGGATGAGCAGCGGCGTGCCCATGGACCGCAGGATGCGCACCGCCTCTCGGGTTCGTTTCGCTGAATAGGAGGAGATCCCCACGTACAAGGCCTTTCCCTGCCGGACGGCGGTGTCGAGGGCGCCGAGGGATTCTTCCAGCGGAGTATCGGGATCGAAGCGGTGGTGGTAAAAGATATCGACGTACTCCAATCCCATCCGGCGCAGACTCTGATCCAGGCTGGCGAGGAGGTATTTACGAGAGCCGAGATCCCCGTAAGGTCCCGGCCACATGTCCCAGCCCGCCTTGGTCGAAATGATGAGCTCGTCCCGGTACGGGCGAAAATCTTCGGCGAGAATACGGCCGAAATTCTTCTCCGCCGCGCCGTACGGTGGGCCGTAATTATTTGCAAGGTCGAAGTGGGTGATGCCGAGGTCGAAGGCGCGGCGCAAAATCGCGCGCTGGGTCTCGAGCGGCCGATCGTCGCCGAAGTTGTGCCAGAGTCCCAAGGAAATCACCGGGAGCCGGATCCCGCTCCGGCCGCACCGACGGTAGATCATACCGTCGTACCGACTCTCCGCGGCTTGATAGGTCATGGCGCCTCGCCCTCGGTCCCGCGACTTACGTGATGACGGAGGGGACGCCGGCCCGACGTCCCCTCCGTCATCTTGCCATCCCGGGTCGGCCTCAGGAAGTGACCTGGGTGGAGCCGAGGGTGACGGGAATCGTCAGCTGTTGGGCGCCGCGGATGATGTGCAGGGTGACCGTCGTTCCCGGTTTCTTCGCGCGGATCGCCGCTTGCAACGCCGCTGCATCCGGCGTCTGCTCGTTGCCGACCGCGGTGATGACGTCACCCGCCTGCACGCCGGCTTGAGCTGCCGGTCCGCTCGGCTGCACCTCCACGACGGCTGCTCCGTTCGGCGCATCCGTCACCACAACCCCGAGAAATGCGGTCGTCTGGCTTGGTGAGGGGGACCCGGATGCCGACTTCCCGGCTTCCAGTGCGGGCAGCGCTGCGGTCACGGTATTGCTCGGAATCGCGAAGCCGATATTCTGGGCGGGCTCGCTCGGTGTTCCGGTCGCCACGGCCACGTTGATGCCGATGACCTCGCCGCTGGTATTGACAAGCGGTCCGCCGCTGTTGCCGGGGTTGATGGCGGCGTCCGTCTGCAGCAGCCCGGTCAGATTCTCGCTGCTGTCCCGCAGGCTTCGGTTCGTTGCCGAAATGATGCCTTCGGTGACGGTCGGCTGACCACCGTAGCCGAGCGCATTCCCAATCGCCAGCACCGTGTCACCGACGTGCACGGTCGAGGAATTCGCAAATGTTGCAGGCACGAGACCGGACACTCCGGACACCTTGAGCACGGCGAGGTCCTTCGTCGTGTCAATGCCGACGATTGACGCGGCGTGCGTACCGCCGTTCCCGGGCAGCGTCACGTTTATTTGCGTTGCGCCGTTGACGACGTGCGCGTTCGTCACGACGAGCCCGTCGGAGCTGATGATGATTCCGGTTCCTGCCCCGCTTGCCATGAATCCGCCGAATCCACCGAATCCACCGCCGCCGCCGGGTCCGGTGGTCACGGTGTCGTTGATCAAGACGACGGACGGGAGAATTTTCGCCAACGCCGACTGGATGGAACTCGCCGGTGCCGCTTGCGGGGCCGCAGCGGCGGCCGCGGTCGTCCCGGCGGAGGCAGTTCCGCGATCGAGGGAGTGCACGACCACGCCCGTCGTACCGGCGGACACCACGACCGCAGCCAGCACAGCCGCAAGCCAACCGACCGCCCGGCCCATCCGAGGCGTCTCCCGCTCGTGCGAAACCAGCACATCCGCCGGCGGCGCCGAGGGTGGTGGAGGCTCCGATGCCGGTGACGATGCGTGCGACCCCTCTGACGCCGGTTGAGGCGGCTGCTCCGCCCACGATCGCGCTTCGGCCGGCGCGCCATCCTCCTCCGCACGCCCGCGATCCAGGCGCCTCTCACCTCCATCGCCGCCGGCATGTGGTCGCGTCCACCACGGCTCAGCGTCTGGATTCCCCAGGTTCTCCGTGAAATCGTCTGCGTTCATCGTTTCCCCTCTCGTCTTGACTGCGTGCTCACCCTCGAGCGTTCCGGTGGAACCTGGGAGTCTGCTGAGCCGACAATGAAGAGAGCCGAAAAAAGGGGAGGGACATCACGATGTCAGACGAAGCACGCGACGTTGCGGATATTCCTGCGCAGGCTGATAACCGGGCGCTCGTCGTGGTCGACGTCCAGCCGACCTTCTGCGAAGGCGGCGAACTGCCGGTAGCCGGTGGAAACGCGACAGCTGATCGGATCGCGGCTTACCTCGCGGACGCAGCGGACAACTATCGCCTCATCGTCACGACGCAAGATTGGCACATCGAACCCGGCTCCCACTTCTCCACAACTCCGGATTTCGTCGATACCTGGCCGCCACACGGCATTGCCGGGACGCCGAACGCGGAGCTGCACCCGGCAATCGCAAAGGCGATTTCCGCCCTTCCCCGCGTCGTGTCTTTACGCAAGGGGGCATACCAGGCGGCGTACTCCGGCTTTGAGGCCACCGACGACGCCGGCCACGATCTCGCCTGGCACCTGGCAGCCAACGACATCCGTGAGGTGGACATCTGCGGTATCGCCGAGAGCCATTGCGTGAAGGCCACCGCACTGGACGGCGCCCGCCTCGGATACCGGATCACGGTGCTCACCGATCTCACCGTGCCCGTCACACCGGAGCTCGGGGAGCAGGCGCGATCCGAGATGGTCGCGGCGGGTGTTCGGCTTCGCCGGGCCGCATAGGTCCCCGACCGGCCGCGCACCGGCTCTGACCGCAAGCTTCCCGCGCACGCTGCGCAGATGCCAGGACCGGTCCCGCGCCCGTTCTGACCCAGGGGTTGCACGCTGCGCAGATCCCAGGACCGGTCCCGCGCCGGTTCTGACCGCGGGGGTTGACGCCGCCTGGCCCGCGCCGGTTCTGACCCAGGGGTTGACGCCGCCGGTCCCGCGCCGGTTCTGACCGCAGGGGTTGACGCCGCCTGGCCCGCGCCGGTTCTGACCGCGGGGGTTGACGCCGCCTGGCCCGGTGACCTAGAAACGAACCACACGTCATCTCCCTGCGGAAAGGGCCGGTGATGATTCCTTCCACGTGTGAGAGCGCTCTCGCAGAGCGTCGGGTGCGCGACTGGGATGTGTCCGGTCCAGGGTGGCGCCGCGCCGGCATCATCGCCGCGATCACGCTCGCGGTGGCCGGTGGGACGACACCTGCCGCGTCGGCTGCGTCGGCCCTCGACGCGCACGCCGGACACACACCGGATTTCGGCAGCAACGTGATCATCTTTGATCCGAGCATGCCGACGGCGGAGATTCAGGCCACCGTGGACGCGATCGCCGCCCAGCAGACTGCGAACGAGTTCGGTTCACAGCGTTACGCCCTGCTCTTCCGGCCCGGGACCTACGGGACACCGGCGGATCCCCTGGTCATCCCCGTCGGGTACTACACCCAGGTCGCCGGCCTGGGGGCAACTCCAGGGGACGTCGTCATCAACGGAAAGGTCAATGTCTACAACCAATGCCTGGCGCCGGACAACTGCATCGCCTTGACGAATTTCTGGCGGTCGGTCTCCAACCTCACCATCGCTGTCGCCGGACAGTCCGGCTGTCGAGCGGGAACCGACTTCTGGGCCGTTTCACAAGCATCACCGATGCGGCGGGTATCGGTGGTCGGCGGGAACGTGTCGCTGATGGACTACTGCACCGCCGGGCCGCAGTATGCGAGCGGCGGTTTCATCGCCGATTCGGCGTTCAGCAGCGGCACGGTCATCAACGGCTCCCAACAGCAGTTCTTGGTGCGCAATTCACACCTCGACGGGTGGACGAACGGCGTGTGGAACCAGGTTTTCGCCGGTACGATCGGCGCACCGGCACAGTCGTTCCCCAACCCGCCGTACACAACCCTTGACACCAACCCAATCTCGCGGGAAGCGCCATTCCTCTACCTCGACGGCACCGGACAGTACCGCGTCTTCGTACCGGACGCCCAACGCAATTCCCGGGGCACCACGTGGGAAGCCGGACCGACACCGGGCTATTCGCTGCCTCTGTCACGCTTCTACATCGCTCGGCCGACGGATTCGGCGGAACGTCTCAACGCGGCCCTCGCCCGCGGCATGAACCTGCTCTTCACGCCGGGTGTTTATGCCGTCGATCGCACCCTCGACGTACGCCGGCCAGACACGATCCTGCTCGGCATAGGACTTGCCACGTTGGAGGCCACCGGCGGCGTGCCGGTGCTACGTACGGCGAACGTTCCCGGGGTCGAGGTCGCCGGTCTCATCGTCGACGCCGGCCCGCGGAATGCTCCCGTTTTGGTGCAAATCGGCGAACGGCACGGCAGTCCCGCCGCGTGGGTCCACGCCCCGTGGAGTGACCCACGGAATCCGACGCTGCTGGCGGACGTGTTCTTCCGGATCGGCGGGCCGCACCTCGGTAAAGCGACTGTAAGCCTCGAGGTCAACGCCAACGACGTGCTGCTCGACGACATTTGGGCGTGGCGGGCCGACCACGGCAGCGGCGTCGGCTGGACGTCAAATACCGCGGATACCGGACTCATCGTGAATGGCGATCGGGTCGCCGCCACCGGACTCTTCGTCGAGCATTACCAGAAGGACGAAGTCATCTGGACCGGCGAACACGGCTCGACCATCATGTTCCAGAACGAAATGCCGTACGATCCGCCGAACCAGGCCGCCTGGAGCCACGGCGGGACACGTGGCTACGCCGCCTATGCCGTCGCATCAACGGTGCACACGCACCAGGCCTGAGGTCTCGGCAGCTACTGCTACTTCAACGTGGATCCGACGATTCACGCGAGCCGGGCGTTCGCCGTGCCGGAGAACGGTGGCGTGCGTCTCCACGACGTCCTCGACTTGTCGATTACTAATCATGGAACGATCGACCATGTCGTCAACGACTACGGTCCGCCAACGGACGCGAACACGACGCCGAATTATGTCCTCGAGTATCCACCCGGGGCCTGAGAGTCTGCGCTGGCCGGCGGAGGCTGACAGCCCGAAGGATTCGCCGGGAGTCCGACGGCCTGGAGCATTCGCCCGGAGTGTGAGAGCGCAGAGTATCCGCCCGAAGACCCGATAAGCGTCGACCTCTCCCCCTGCTGGGCGACCGCCTGCCGGTGAGGGAGAATGTCGACCAGCGGTGCCGGTGGGGGTAGGCGGTCCACCGGCACCGCCATCCATTTCGGCGCAGAGCGTGCGGCATTCCGTGCGGCGGGCGAGGCGCTCCGGTCGGCCGCTTCCCAGAGGAAGCAATCACAGGATTCGTCGCACGTATCGACCAGGAGACGACGAGTAGCCGGTGCACCATCGTCGACCACGAGGGCAATTCCGTCGGTTCCTCCCGCGCAAGGCGACGCCGGATATCGCGGCTGGAAACAGGCGATCGCCCGCGCCCGTTACCGACCGGCGGATCCAGACATTGGGGAACCGGACCGGTCAGCACCTCCGCGGTGCGAGAGCAGATCAGCGATGCCCACGATTCCCGCTACTGCAACGAAACCAACGCAACCGAGAATGCTCACCCGCAACGCATGCGCATACACCTCGAACGCATGCGGACTGGTGTCCGCCCGCAGCACACCGGCCTGAGTGATATCAGCAAAAAAGAGCGCACTGACCGCAGCAATCCCTACGGCGGAGCCGACCCGTTGAGACGTCTGCAGGACGCCGGCGGCACTTCCACTGCCCCACCGGGGAACCTCGCCGAGTGTCACCGTCTGATTCGGCGCAATAACCGTGCCGCTGCCGATTCCGGCAACGAGAAGCGGCAGCAGCAATGCCCATCCAACGTCGTGACGGACGTGACCGGTCACCGCAAACATGGCAAGCAATCCGATGAGAACCAGGCATAACCCCGCAACCACCTGAGCCCGGCCGAACCGGGCGACGTGCCGCCCACCGATACCAGCCGCAGCCCCGGAGCCAACCGCGAACGGCAGTGCGGTAAGCCCGGCCAGCAGCGCGCTGTATCCCAGACCGACCTGCAAATACACGGTGAGAACAAGAAAGAGCGGGGTGAATCCCGCGAAATACACGCCGGCCAGGGTGGTCCCAAAGGAGTACGAGCGGAGTCGGAACAGCCGCAGGTCGACCATGGGTTCGCCGCCACGGCGGGCAAGCGCCGCTTCCCGAAGGACAAAAATCGCGAGCAGCACGGCGGCCAGTCCCTCCAGCCACCACGGCCGGGCGGCGAGCGACCGCTGATCTCCTTCGACGAACGGCCAGAGAACGGCGTACATGGCCGCGGCAAACACAAGAACGCCGGGGAGATCGAGGCTCGCCCGCCGCTCGGTATGCATCGACCCGCGCGGCAAATAGCGGCGGGCCAGCCAGAGCGTCACCGCGCCGATCGGCACGTTGATGTAAAAAATCCACCGCCAGCCGTCATGGGTTCCGGCGGCAGCGATCAGTGCTCCACCGGCCAGCGGACCGATCGCGGTCGAAACACCGACGACCGCGCCAAAGAGGCCGAATGCTTTCCCGCGCTCCCGGCCGCTGAACAGCACCTGGATGAATCCTGCGATCTGCGGACTGACGATTCCACCCGCCAGCCCCTGAACGATCCGTGCGCCGACCAGCCAGCCGGACGACGGTGCGGCGCCGGCGAGCGCGCTGGCCAGCGCGAAAAGCGCGACGCCGAAGGCGAAAACTAGCCTCCGGCTGCGGGCATCGCCGGCGCGTCCAGCCGGCACCAGGCTAAGACCAAACGCCAGCGAATACCCCGCTGTGATCCACTGCAGGGTGCTCGGCGTGGCGGACAATCCGGTACGGATCGACGGCAACGCGACATTGACAATGCTGATGTCCAGCAGGGTCATGAACCCGGCGAGAAAACAAACCGCCAGCGCCATCCAGCGCCGCGGCTCGGCATCGTGGCCGGGACCTTGGCCGCGCCGCCGATCGTCCCGCTCATCAGACGCCGACGCAGGGCCCGCGGCTATCGCCGTGCCAAGCGCTCGGTCAGCGGGGTCGCCGGTGGGTCCGCGCTGCAAGGGCGGGTCGTTCGCTGGGCCGCGCTGCAAGGGCGGGTCGTTCGCTGGGCCGCGCACGCAATCAGCCGCCGCAGCAGCACGAGCCGCCGCAGGCGCAGCCTGACCCCGCGGAACCCGCCGCCCCCACCATGGAGACCGCCGACCAGACGCGGGTGACGTCCGTGTGGCCGTGCGGGCACTGGATACCGGTGGCCGGCTCGTGGATCGGATGATGCACGGTGAAGACCGTGTCGCAGGTACGGCATCGGAAGTCATACGCAGCCATGGCATCCAGTGTAGGCAGCGTAGGGACAAGCGGATCTCCGAAAGGGCGGATGTGTGGGCGTTCCCGCATTGACCGGACTGGCTCTTCTCGCCGCACTCGGGTGGGTCTCGATCGTGGCTTCCCGGCAGCGGTTCTGGTGGCCGGGACCCTGGTTGCCGCCTGACGACGGCGACCCTCTCACTGGTTGGCCGGCGGTTGCCGCGGTCGTCCCCGCCCGCAACGAAGCGGAGCATCTGCGGGTCACCGTGCCGACGCTTGCCGGGCAGGACTATCCCGGCCGGTTACAGATCGTGGTGGTCGACGACGAGTCAACCGATGACACGGCCGCAACCGCGCGGCACATCCTCGCCGGACAGACCACCACCCACGCGTGGCAGGTCATCGGTGGTGAACCGACACCCGCGGGATGGGCTGGGAAAGTCTGGGCGATGGCCCAAGGCCGCCGTGCCGCAGGTTCCGTCGATTGGCTCTGGTTCACGGACGCCGACATCACCCACAGCCCGGACGTGCTGCGCCGTCTTGTCCGCTTAGGCGAAACCAGGAGGCTGGACGTCGTCTCCGTGATGGCCGTGCTGCGGACGGCCACGGTATGGGAGAAGCTCGTCGTCCCGGCCTTTGTCTATTTCTTCGCGCTGCTCTACCCGTTCCGGTCGCTGATGCGCAGCGGCACCGCGGCTGCTGCCGTCGGCGCGCGAACCGGCCGGTCCGCTCGGCTACCGAACGGACGGCGCCGACCGCGGTTTGCAGCGGCCGGCGGGTGTCTGTTGGTGCGTGCCGACATCCTCGATCGGGCCGGCGGTCTTGCCGCGATCCGCACCGCGCTGATTGACGACCTCGCACTCGCCAAACTCATTGCGGTTGCCGGGGGTCAAGAGTGGCTCGGCTTCGACACGGGGGTGCGGAGTGTCCGCGGGTATCAGCGGTTCGCCGATCTCTGGCGCATGATTTCCCGCAGCGCCTACACCCAGCTGAATTACTCGCTGCTCCGGCTTCTCGGCGTACTTCTCGGCCTCGGTCTGCTGTTCGCCGTCCCGCCCATCGCCGTCGTGGTCGGCGCGGCACATTGGCAGTCGACCGGTGGCGACGCGATGGTCGCAACCGCGCTTGGCGCCGGAGCCTGGCTGCTGGCAAGCGGCTCGTTGACGCCGACGCTGCGCCGAGTATTCCGGCTTTCACCGCTCTGGGCGATGGTGTTTCCCATGGTGGGCCTGCTATATGCGGCAATGACGGCCCATTCGGCGTGGGCGTATTACCGCGGCCGCCCCGTTTCGTGGCGCGGCCGCGCGGCAACGGTGACCCGGTCCGGCGGCGGGCACCCCGCGGCGTCCAGATCACGATCGGAGTGATCGAAGCGGCAGCTGTCGGTCCGCTAGGCTGAGCCCGCAGCTGGTTCGGCCGCAGGCGATGCAGCCGAGCTAACAGGGAACCCGGTGCGAATCCGGGACTGCCCCGCAGCGGTGAGTGGGAACGACCGCCGTCAACGGCACTGGGCGACAGCCTGGGAAGCGACGGCCAGTAGGCAACGGTGACCGGCCGCTCCGGCGCCGCCGCCCACAAGTCCGAAGACCTGCCAGCTGCACACCGCCGATGGTGTTCCATGCCGACCGGACTCGCGAAGGGAGAGCCCGTGACCACAACACGTTCGTCGTCCAACCGCCCACAGGGGCCGCGCAGCCGCTCCACCGTCTACGGTTATCCGCGGCAAGGGCCCGGGCGGCAGCTCAAGAAACTGACCGAGGCGTACTGGGCCGGACGCCTGGACGCTGACGCGTTCCTGGCGCAGACCCGTGAATTGCGCCGCGCGCGGTGGATCGAACTGCGGGACGCGGGCATCGACGAGATCCCGAGCAACGATTTCTCGTACTACGACCATGTGCTGGACACCGCTGTGATGCTGGGCGCACTGCCGCGGCGGCACGCACCCGCCCTGGCGGACGCCGGCCAGTCCCCCGCCGCGCGCCTGGACCGGTATTTCGCCCTGGCCCGCGGCAACGACGACGCCGCTCCGCTGGAGATGACGAAATGGTTCACCACCAATTACCACTACCTGGTTCCCGAACTCCGGCCGGACATGGAATTCCGACTGGATCCGACGAAGCCCTTGAGTGAATTCCGGGAGGCGAGGGAGCTTGGCCTCACGACACGGCCCGTGATTCTCGGCCCGGTCAGTTTTCTGTTGCTCTCCAAACGGGAGCCCGGCGTCCCGGGCGATTTCCAACCGCTCTCCCTCCTCGGGAAAATCATCTGCCCCTACCTGGAATTGATCCGCCGCCTCTTCGACGCCGGGGCGGAGTGGGTGCAATTCGACGAGCCCTGCCTTGTCGCCGACCAGCCCGCGCAGGTGTTGGACGCAGTCGCCACTGCGTACGCAACCCTGTGCGCGGAGGAATTTCGGCCGCGACTCCTCGTCGCGACGTATTTTGACCGGCTCGGTGACGCCCTCCCCGTTCTTGCCGATTCGCCCGTCGACGGGATCGCCATGGACATCACCGGTCCGGCGCGCGCAAATATCGATGATTTAGCGGCGATCGGCGGCATCCCCACGAAGCGGCTCGTCGCCGGTGTCGTCGACGGCCGCAATGTCTGGCGCACCGACCTCGCTGCGGCGCTGTCCACGCTCGGCACCCTGCTCGGGCTGGCGGGGCAGGTTGATGTGTCAGCGTCGTGCTCCTTGCTGCACGTTCCGTTGAGTATCGAATTCGAGCGGCAGTTGGATCCGCAGATCGCCGGTTGGCTGGCGTTCGCCCGGCAGAAACTCGAGGAAATTGTCATTCTCACCCGCGGGCTCAACGACGGCTGGGAAGCGGTCGCCGGCGACCTGCAGGTCAGTGCGGCGCGGCGGGCGACCCGGCTGGCGTCGCCTATCGTGCAGGTCGATGCGGTCCGGCGCCGGGCGGCCGAAGCGGCAGGTCTTCCGCGGACCCGGCGCAGCCCGTACGCCGAACGGCGGATCGTGCAGCGCCGTCAGCTCGGTCTTCCGGCTCTTCCCACCACGACAATCGGATCCTTCCCGCAGACGCCGGCATTGCGGGCCGCCCGGGCGAAACTCCGGGCCGGCGAATTGGATGCCGCGGGTTACGAGGCTCTTATCGAGGCGGAAATCGCGGCTGTCATCGCCGAACAAGAGGCGGCCGGGCTTGACGTGCTGGTCCACGGCGAGCCGGAACGGAACGACATGGTGCAGTACTTCGCCGAGCAACTCGACGGTTTTCTCACCACCGCGGAAGGATGGGTTCAGTCGTACGGCACCCGCTACGTCCGGCCGCCTATCGTGGTCGGGGATGTCGCGCGCCGCGGGCCGATGACGGTCCGGTGGGCGACGTACGCCGCGGGCCGTACGCAAAAACCGGTCAAGGGCATGCTGACCGGCCCGGTGACGATGCTTGCCTGGTCGTTCGTCCGCGACGACCTTCCCCGGGCGGAGGTGGCGCGACAAGTCGCTCTTGCGCTGCGCGATGAGGTGCTGGATTTGGAGGCGGCCGGGTTACGGGTCATTCAAATCGACGAACCGGCGCTGCGCGAATCGTTGCCGCTGCGGAATGCAGATCGCGCCGAATACCTGAGCTGGGCGGTCGACGCCTTTCGGCTCGTCACCTCCGGCGTCCGCGACGAAACACAAATTCACACCCACATGTGTTACGCGGAATTCGGCGACATTCTGCAGGCGCTCATCGACATGGACGCCGACGTCATCAGCCTGGAGGCCGCCCGCTCGGATATGGCGATTGTCACGGATCTGGCCCGCGCCGGGTATCCGAACGACATCGGACCAGGAGTGTGGGACGTGCATTCGCCGCGCATTCCCACCGTGCAGGAAATCGTCGACCGCATTCACTTGGCGCTGAAGGAGTGTCCCGCTGATCGGCTCTGGATCAATCCGGACTGCGGGTTGAAGACCCGCGGCTACGCCGAGGTGCGCCCTGCACTGGCGAACATGGTCGCCGCTGCGCGCGCCGTCCGGGCTGAGCTCGGTTTGGTCTGACCCACCTGACCAATCGCTCGGCGATCTGACCGCCGGCCGGCCAGGGCCACACGCTGGTACGACGACACGACCCCGCCAGGCGCGCGATGCCACGCGGACCCGGCACGCCACGTCGACACGACACGCCGACACGATGCCCGGGCCATGGGCCCGACAGGCCGGCACGGCTGCCGGCTCCTCACGACACGCCGACACGTCAGCTCGACACGACACGCCGACACGACATCTAGGTGCTCGCATCCCGTCGCGACCCCAGATATGGTGTCGCCTGCGACTGGTTCGACCCCTCGGGGTCGTGCCAACAGGGAACCCGGTGTGAATCCGGGACTGCCCCGCAGCGGTGAGCGGGAACGACCGCTGTCATCAAGCACTGGGCCGGACGGCCTGGGAAGCGACAGCCAGTAGGTGACCGGCGATTCGCCGGTCGGGCCCGCAAGTCCGAAGACCTGCCAGTCGCCCCGCGGACACCCGTCCGCGGGTGGGCCGCACGCCGCGCGGGACGGCGACGCAGGCGACCCCACGTGGGTTCGTTTCGTCTCCTTCGCGGCATGCGCCCGGCAATCGTCGCGAGGGAGGCAGAATGACGCTTCACGAAATTCAGCGCCCGGAAACACCAGGCGCGGAAACGCAGCGCCCCACGACGGCGGGCTGCGACATCCCGAACCGGGAAATCCTGGGATACGGACCGTCCGGCCTGGAGACGTCCGGCCACGGGGCCGCGACCCCGGAGACGCCCGACCAACCGGCACTGGCGCGTCGTGTGCACATGCGAGTCCGGAAACGTAACGGTGACACCGAGCCGGTCGACGTCAACAAAATCGTCCGCGCCGTCGAACGATGGGCCGACGACCTCACCGATGTCGACCCGCTGCGCGTTGCAACCAAAACCATCAGCGGTTTGTATGACGGCGCGACGACAGCGGAGCTCGACCGGCTCTCCATCCAGACGGCGGCGGAACTCATCGCCGAGGAGCCGCAGTACTCCAAGCTCGCCGCACGCCTTCTCGCGGCGTACATCGAAAAAGAGGTGCACAACCAGGGGATCGCCTCGTTCAGCCAATCGATTGCGTTAGGGCACGCCGAAGGGCTGATCGGCGACGAAACAGCCCGGTTCGTCAAGGACAACGCCCGGAAATTCGATTTCGCGATCGACCCGAAGGGCGACCAGCGGTTCGAGTATTTCGGACTCCGCACGGTGTACGACCGGTACCTGCTGCGGCACCCGACGAGCCGGCTCGTCATCGAGACTCCGCAGTATTTCCTGTTGCGGGTCGCGTGCGGTCTGGCCCGGACGCCTGCGGAGGCGATCGAGTTCTACCGGCTCATGTCGGAACTCGCCTACCTGCCGAGCAGCGCAACGCTGTTCAATTCCGGGACTCGGCATCCGCAGATGTCCTCGTGCTATCTCGTCGACTCACCGCGCGATGAACTCGATTCCATTTACGCTCGCTACCACCAGGTGGCGCGGCTGTCGAAGTTCGCCGGCGGCATTGGGATCGGATTCTCACGGGTCCGTTCCCGGGGTGCGCTGATCCGGGGTACCAATGGGCATTCGAACGGCATCGTGCCTTTCTTGAAGACGCTCGACGCGTCGGTCGCCGCGGTCAACCAGGGCGGACGACGCAAGGGTGCGGCGTGTGTCTACCTCGAGCCGTGGCATCCCGACATCGAGGAATTCCTCGAACTGCGGGACAACACCGGGGAGGACGCCCGGCGCACATACAACCTGAATCTAGCGAATTGGATTCCCGACGAATTCATGCGCCGGGTCGAGGCCGACGAGCTCTGGTCGTTGATCGACCCGGATCAGGCCCCCGAGCTGGTCGACCTGTGGGGTGCTGACTTTGACGCCGCGTACCGGCGGGCGGAGGCGGAAGGCCGATACGTGCGGCAGGTCCGGGCCCGGGACCTGTACGCAAAAATGATGCGCACCTTGGCGGAGACCGGCAACGGCTGGATGACGTTCAAGGACGCGTGCAACGCCAAGTGCAACCAGACCGGCCGTCCGGGGAACGTCGTCCATCTCTCCAACCTCTGCACGGAGATCGTTGAGGTGAATCGGGACGACGAAATAGCCGTCTGCAACCTCGGTTCAATCAATCTTGCCCGGCACGTCCGCGATGGCGCGGTGGATTGGGACCGGCTGCGCCGGACGGTGCAGATCGCCGTGCCGCTCCTCGACCGGGTCGTCGACATCAATTTCTACCCGACGCCGGAGGCGGCCCGGTCCAATGAGAAGTGGCGGCCGATCGGACTCGGCGTGATGGGCCTGCAGGACGTCTTCTTCGCGCTCCGTCTCCCGTTCGATTCGGGTGAGGCCTTGGAGCTCTCCACCCGTATCGCCGAGGAGATTTATCTCACCGCGCTCGAGGTCTCTGCGGAATTGGCGGCGGAGTACGGCCCGCATCCCGCCTTTCCGGAGACCCGGGCCGCCGCCGGCTACCTGCAGCCGGACCTGTGGGGGGTCACTCCGACCCAACAGGAGCGTTACGCCGCCATCAAGGAACGAATCGCGGCGGTCGGATTGCGGAATTCGCTGCTGATCGCCATCGCGCCGACGGCAACGATCGCGTCCATCGCCGGCTGTTACGAGAGCATCGAACCGATGGTGTCGAACCTCTTCAAACGAGAGACCCTGTCGGGTGAGTTTCTCCAGGTGAATACGGCGCTGGTCAACGAACTCAAGACCCGTGGTCTGTGGACCAAGGAGATCCGGGAAGCTATCAAGCGGGCTGACGGTTCGGTGCAGGGCCTGACGGTGCTGCCTGAGGAGGTGCGGCGCGTGTTCCGCACCGCGTGGGAGCTTCCGCAGAAGGCGCTCATCGATTTGGCCGCGGCGCGCGGTCCGTACATCGACCAGTCGCAATCGCTGAACCTCTTCATGGCGGCGCCGACGATATCCAAGCTGTCGTCGATGTACCGCTATGCCTGGGCGTCCGGGCTCAAGACGACGTACTACCTGCGGTCGCGCCCGGCGACACGCATTCAACAGGCGACCGTGACGGTGACCTCGTCGGACGACGTCCGGGACGTCATGGCTAATCCGTCAACAAGTAAGCCGGCAACGAGTTGTTCCCTGGAAAATCCCGAGACCTGTGAGGTGTGCCAATGACTACGAATCTGACCTTGCAGACCAATATCGCCGACCATGAACGGCACGCGCTGCTCGATCCGGGCATGGACCTCACCCTGCGCCCGATGCGCTATCCCCACTTCTTCGAGCGGTTCAAGGCGGCCATCCGGAACACATGGACGGTCGAAGAGGTCGACCTGCATTCCGACCTGGCCGATTTGCGCAAGCTCTCGCCGGCGGAACACCACTTGGTGAAGCGTTTGGTCGCGTTCTTCGCCACCGGTGACACGATTGTTGCGAACAACCTCGTGCTCAACCTGTATCAACACATCAACTCACCGGAGGCCCGCCTTTACCTCTCCCGGCAGTTGTTCGAGGAAGCCGTGCACGTGCAGTTCTACCTCGCGTTGCTCGACACCTACATTACCGACGAGAGGGAGAGGGCTGAGGCATTTGCGGCGATTGAGAACATTCCGTCGATCAAACGGAAGGCAGATTTCTGCTTCCGCTGGATCGACTCCATTTTCGATCTGCGTGAGCTCCGGACGGCGGCCGACCGGCGGTCGTTCCTGCTCAACCTCATCTGTTTCGCCGCATGCATTGAAGGACTCTTCTTCTACGGAGCCTTCGCGTACGTGTATTTCCTCCGCTCGCGCGGGCTGCTCAATGGACTGGCATCCGGCACCAACTGGGTCTTCCGCGACGAGTCGATGCACATGGCGTTCGCCTTCGACGTCATTGACACGGTACGACGCGAGGAGCCGGAGCTTTTCGACGACGAATTAGCACGTCAGGCACGGGAGATGCTCGCCGAGGCGGTCGATTGTGAGACTCAGTTCGCTGAGGACCTGCTTGGGCAGGGCGTTCCGGGCATGTCGCTGGCCGACATGCGAAGCTATCTCGAGCACGTTGCGGACCGTCGCTGTGTGCAGCTTGGCCTCGAACCCATCTATGGTTCACCAAATCCCTTCACCTTCATGGAGCTGCAGGACGTGCAGGAGTTGTCGAACTTCTTTGAGCGGCGGGTCGCGGCGTATCAAATCGGAGTGAGCGGCGAAGTCGCCTTCGACGAGGAGTTCTAGCCTGTCACACTACGCATGGCGGCGGCGGGTCCGGCGGCCTTCCCGCTGGGCGTGCCGCCGCCATTGCCGGCGGAGGGCTGGACGGGACGGGCGGAGCCACGAGCCCCAGGGTTAGGCCGTCCCCGCGACCCGGGGTAGGCCCGCCGCAGACTCAGGGCTCGGCGAGCCGCGTGACTCAGCTCGCCGTCCTGTCTTTCTGCCGGCCGTCCCGTGTTTGTGTCGGCCAGGCATGGCTCGGGGTTTGACCGCTTAAGCGCGCTGGGTTAGACAAGACATGCGCCTGGCCGATGGGGCGATCGGCCAGGACAGGCTTAACCACGCCGGGTTCGACGGCAGATCAACGCACGCGCTCGGCTCGGTCATTGCGCAGCTCGACCGGCACACGGACCCGGCATCGGTCCGTTATCACCTGCTGGCCGCCTTGACACTGGCCTGATTGGGTTCCTATTATCGTGATCGCTTATGATCACGTAGGTCTGCCGTGATCTTTGGAGATGGAAGGATGTCTAGTCGGTCTTGTCGGTGCGCGAGCTGCGGCGGCTCTCAGTGTCGGCAAGTGTCTCGCGATCAAATCAGACCTCTACGTTTACGACTACCGCGGAAGCTACTGTAAGTAGAGGGGAAGGATTACCGTGACCTACGCGCTTGTAGAAATGTCCACCGGAAACACGGTCGTCAAGCTCGTCGTCACCAACAGAGATGTGGTCTACTGGATCGCGCTTTTGCTGTTGGCGATTAGACTTGCCATACTCGAGTGGCGCTTGAACCCGGAGCCTATTAGGGCCCTCTACCTGACACTTCGGGACAGTCGCGCGATCCTTATCGGTGGTGCGATTGCGGCGATCATTTTCGCCTTAGTCGCGGTAGATGGCCATCCACTCGACGGTGCCCTGGCCGGCCTGTTCTGGGGCTACCTAGCAGCGCTCATCGCGTACTCCATCCGCCACCGGCGTCGGCGGGCGGAACAATGAGTCCGGGAAGAGGAGGGACGAACGTCAGTGCCAAGGCCAAGTTGGCCTTGGCACTACTCTTTTGCGCCCGGTGCTCTCGGCCTCGCCGCCGCCCGTCAGCAGCATGAGCACGCGTCGCTAATTTTTTACCAGCTTCTCCTGGCAATCGCCTCGACGATTGCATCATATGCAATATTAGTCCGCTATTTAGGCTCATCGTGCTCGTCCTTAGCAGACAGTACGAGGAGTGGTCACCACGGCAACGGCGACTTGCCAACGCCGCCCTGTCCTGCTAGATCCTCGCCGCGACGGTGACGTTCTTGACGACGATGCCGCTTCGCCAGCACATAGCGATTCTCGTTTCCATGGCTGCTGCGATAGTCACGCCGCTTGCTCCCGTCGATTGCTCCTCGCGCCGCACCTATCCCGCCAGCGCTAGGCCGGCCGATGCGCGGCGGTAGACGAACCGTCGCCCATTGCAGTCGGGGTATAAGGCTTAGCCCAGCTGCCCATGATGCCTGATTAGATGGTGCCGAGGCACCGGGGTGTGAGCGTCCGATCAGGCCGGCGCGCCGACACCTGGGCCGACGCCAGAGCCGCACTGGAGGCACCGTTGACCGGATACCGAATAGACGTGCTCCGCGCCGGGTTCACCAGCTCGGATTCGCAGAGCGTGGCGGCGGCGTGCACCATCACAGTGATCCAGGGTCAGAAGACAATTCTTGTCGACGTCGGAGCACCGTGGGAACGAGACCTCCTGATTGATCTGCTCAACGCCTACGGATTATCGGCGCACCAGGTCGATGTCGTCGTCTGCACCCACGGGCACTCCGACCACGTCGGGAACCTCAACCTCTTTCCCGACGCGCTCCTTATTGTTGGATACGACATCTGCCATCGCCGTGCATACCTGCCCCACCAGCTCTGGCGTGAGGACTTCGCCATTGACGGCGACGTGCACGTTACCGCGACGCCCGGCCACAGCGGCGAGGATGTCAGCGTTTTCGTTTCCACCGGCGATGGCCGGTACGCCGTCGTCGGTGACCTCTTCGAATGCGCCGACGACCTGGCCAATGAGACCCTTTGGCGCGAACACAGCCGGTTCCCCGCTGCTCAAGAACAGCACCGTGCGCGGGTGCTGCGCTACGCCGACCTCATCATTCCGGGCCACGGGCCGTCGTTTCCGGGCCGAGCCGCGGGCGGGTAAGGAATGGGAGCTGCGCGCGGGTAAGGAATACCGCCCAAGGAGCGATGGCAGCAGAAGCAGTCCCGGATCCCGCGTTTCGTCAGGATCGGTTTACGCGAGACAAGACACCAAATGACGCTCGCACTGTCGACGATTTCGTACCATATTTGGCGGCACCGTGATTGAACCGCCCACAGTAACCATAGCCGCGATACACCGCAGCTCGACGACGGACTTCTCCAAAGAATCGCACCCGAATCCAAGAGTCCGAGATACTCGTGGAGGTGCCGGGAATCGAACCCGGGTCCTTCGGCGTGGAGAGTGGGCTTCTCCGGGCGCAGCCTGCCTACGTCCTACTCGCCCAGGCGGTCTTGCAGGCCAGCCGCCTCGACGGGCACAGCTGCTGTGCGATTTCCCGCCGGACCCCGCAGCCGGGTCCGCCGGTTGAGCCTCCTACCGATGCCAGCATCCGGGCCGGAGGCGATCCCGGGCTGACAGACTTCGGCTCTCCCTTACTTATGCAGCAAGGGCGAAGTCAGCGCGACTACTGTTGGCGCTTATTTTTTCGCAGCGCATGGTTAACGAGATCATCGCTGCCTTCCTCGGCCCGCTTCCCCAGTCTTCACGACCGAAGTCGAGACCTGTCACCCCCTATGGAGTTGTCGCCGTATCAGTGTAACGATGCGCGCCGAGCCGTGTTCCCGATCACGGCCACTGCCTCCCGGGCCCGCCGTCCGGACCACGTCGCCGGGCCGTCAAATCCCCACTGCCCCCGGGCCGCCGCCGTCCGGACCAGCCCCGGGACCGCCGCCGCCCGGGCCTCGGCCCTCCTGGGACCGCCGGGCTGCTGATCACATGCGGTGTCCCTTGACCCGCCGCCCTAGCGCGCGCGCAATCTCCCGCTGCGCATGCCGTTCCGCCAACGCTTGCCGCTTGTCGTACGCGCGCTTCCCACGCGCCAGCGCAAGTTCGACTTTCGCCTTCCCGTCCCGGAAATACAACGACAGCGGCACCAGGGTCAGTCCGGTCTCCCGAGTCTTGCCCAGCAGGCGCAAGATTTCCCGCTTGTGCAAAAGCAGTTTCCGCGGCCGGCGTGGTTCGTGATTGGTCCAGCTCCCCTCGGCGTACTCGGGGATATGCACATTCTGCAGCCAGACTTCCCCGTCCTTGATCAATGCGAAGCCATCCACGAGCGAGGCGCGGCCGGCGCGCAACGACTTGACCTCCGTGCCGGTGAGAACGATGCCGGCCTCGTAGGTGTCCTCAATGTGGTAGTCGTGCCGAGCTTTCTTGTTGCTCGCGATGAGCTTGCGACCACTCTCCCGGGCCATTTCGATCAACCGTGTCCACTCGTACCCGCGTTGGCGAGCAACCCGGATATGACGTCGACAGCCTCCTCGAGCGCCAGCGACGGCGGAGCATTCGCCGCGACCGGGACATCCGGCTGCACCCCAACCCCGTCGAGGGAACGTCCCGCCGGCGTGAGATACGTGCCGACGGTGAACTCGATCGCCGAGCCGTCGGCCAACGGAATCGGCTGCTGCACCGACCCCTTGCCGAAGGTCGGGCTGCCGACCACCACCGCCCGTTGCCGGTCCTGCAGCGCACCGGCGACGATCTCCGCGGCGCTCGCCGTCCCCCCATCCACGAGAACAGCCAGCGGCGTCGCGATGTCGCCCCCTGGGGCAGCCTTGAGCGCGACCGGCTGAGCGCCGCGTCGTACGAACGTGGCCACCAGGCCGCCGTCAAGAAACACCGATGCCGTCTGGACCCCCTCTTCGAGCAGGCCGCCGGGATTCCCCCGCAAATCCAGCACAATCCCGCGGTCCCGTTGGGTCCGCGCCAGCGAATCCAACGCGCGAACCCGGTTGGCGACGCCACGACTGAACGCACTCACCTTGATGATCATGACTCCGTTCTGTGTGGCAGCCGTGACATCCTCACTCGCCACCGCGCTCCGCCGCATCGTCACCGTGCGGACGACGTCACCACGCCGGTAGGTGAGGGTGACCGTCGTCCCGGCATCGCCACGGAGCGCGGTCACGACATCGGCAATCGACCGCCCGGCAACCGGGACGCCGCCGACGGCAAGAACGACGTCCCCGCTGCGCACACCGGCTCGATCCGCCGGTGAACCCGCCTGCACGTTGAGAACGGTCACCGCACCGGACGCATCACGGTGCACCCACAAACCGACACCGGTGTATTGACCATTCATGACATTTTCGAACGAGGCAAAATCCGCCGCGGAATAATAGCTGGACCATTTGTCGTCCAGCGCGTCGAGCATTCCGCGGATAGCGGAGCGATCGAGCTCGTCCGCCGTGACCGGTTTCGCGGCGTTGCGCAGAATTGTCTGTTCCACCTGGTCCAGAAAGCCGGGGGAACTAGGCGCGGCGGCCGGTCGCTGCGGGGCGGAACCGCTGCTCCCGAGAACGCCGGTCACCACACCGGCGCTATAGATCGAGGCAAGCGCGAGAACCGCGCCCCCGATACGAACCCATCGTGAACGACGCGAGATCCGCACCGGTTAATTGTACGGCCTCGCGGCACCACGACGCCGTCGGAAAAACCGGCGAGCCGAACGGAGACGGGCTCCACCGCGCGCACTTCTCCTGCTGCTCCGGCGACGCCTGACCCGGCACGCAGCACGGCACCAGGGCCGGCTCGAGACGCGCCGCAGACCGCGGGCACCTGTCACACCGGGGTCGCGGCAACCGGAGTTGAGGTGGCTCCCCACTGAACCGCAGCACCTGTCACACCTGCGTCCCGGCAACCCGGGGTTGCCGCGACCCGCCGCTGAACCGCGGCACGGGTCGGCTAAATCCGCTGCCGCAGCATGTACGTCTGCAAGGTGGCAAAAGACGCCAGACCCGCGATGACGACACCTGCGAGCGCGAGATAAGGCAGCGTGCCAAGCACGGCCGGCCACTCGATGAGCGAGCCGAGCGGCGCCAGCACCGGCCGCAGCGTGTGGTCGATGAAGAAGTACTTCGTCGCGGCGACAAAGCCAAAACCGAGGAGGGCGCCGCCGAGGCCGGCCAGCATCCCCTCGAGCAGAAAGGGGAGCTGAATATACAAATTCGACGCGCCGACCAACCGCATGATCCCGGTTTCGCGGCGGCGGCTTGCGGCCGAGACCTGAACCGCAACACCGATCATCACGATGGCGGCAATCACGACGAAAATCGCCAACGCGATGGCGAAATTCCGGGCGCTCGCCGCAATGTCGAACAACTTTTTGAGGAATGTGTGCTCATCTTGCACCTGGTCGACGCCCGGTTGATTCTCCACCGCCTGGCGCACGACGTCGAACTTGCTGGGATCCGCGAGCTTAACGGTGAAGGATTCCGGGAGCGCATCCGGCGGGGTGCTCTTCACCAAATCGGGGAGATCTTTGAACTCTTCCTTGAAAATCTCGTACGCCTGCTGCTGATCAATGAATTGCACGCTCTGGACCAACGGCCGCAGGCTGTTGAGCGTCTGCCCGACCTGCTGGACCTGCTCCGGCGTCGCCGCGGTCGGGCAATTCGGGTTCGTGCTGTGTTCGGCGCACAAATAGACCGACACCTGGAGGCGTTGGTACCAATAGTGCTGGCTGAGATCGACCTGGCGCTGCACGAGCAATGCGATGCCGAAGAGAAACAGCGAGAACGCCGTGATGACGACGACGGCGAAGAGCATGAGCACGTTCCGGCGCAGGCTGATCGCAAGCTCAGAGAGCACGAAGCGTAATCGCATGAGAACCCTCGTCCTGATCAGTTCGAATAGCCGTACACACCGCGGGACTGGTCGCGGACGACGTGACCGCCGTCCAACTCGATGACGCGCCGGCGCATCGAGTCGACGATGTGCGCATCGTGGGTCGCCATGACCACCGTGGTGCCGGTCCGATTGATGCGATCGAGAAGTTTCATGATTCCGACGCTGGTCGCCGGATCCAGGTTGCCGGTGGGCTCGTCGGCCAGCAGGAGCATCGGACGGTTCACGAATGCCCGGGCGATGGCGACCCGCTGCTGCTCGCCGCCGGAGAGTTCCGATGGCAGCCGGTCCGCCTTGTCGGCAAGACCGACGAGCTCCAACACCTCGGGCACGACCCGCGCTATGTGATGTCGCGGACGGCCGATCACTTCGAGGGCGAAGGCCACGTTCTGCGCCACGGTCTTGTTCGGCAGCAGCCGGAAATCCTGAAACACCGTACCGATCTGCCGGCGGAGCGCCGGCACCTTCCACGCGGACAGCCGCGAGAGATCCTTGCCGGCGACGTACACCTTGCCGTGGGTGGCCTTCTCCTCCTTGAGCACCAGCCGCAAGAAGGTCGTCTTGCCCGATCCGGAGGCGCCGACGACGAAGACGAACTCCCCCTTGTTCACTTCCAGCGAAACGTCCTGCAACGCCGGTCGACTCTGCCGCGGGTAGATCTTGGTCACGCGTTCGAAACGAATCACCAGCGCATCACCAGAGTCACTTCTCGGGACGTCACCCGCGCAAGTGTAGACAGCCGACGTCCAAGATTCAGGTAAGCCCCACCTCGGCGACGCACGCAGGCTCAAGCTGGGACGTGGGCGCGCGCGCCGCGGGCTCCGGGTGCGGAAGTGCGGCCGGACTGAGCCGGGCCGCCAATGCGCGCGCCGGGTGCGCCTAGTGCACGGCCCGGCAGTGCCAGGGTCCGCCTAGTGCACCCGGCCCGGCAGTGCCAGGGTGCGCCGGGTGCGCCTGGGCCGGAAGTGCGCGACACTGGAAGGGTCCCAACGACGGCCGCCGACGATCCGCCGTCGCACCACCGGCCGGGAGGGAGGAACCTGATGTCCTGCGAGCACTTGGTGTGTGCGGCGTGCTCCGGCCCGGTCGAGCAGGCGCGTTGCCCGGTGTGCCGCGAGGCGCGCGCACGAGTGCATCACCCGACGACGCACGGCATACCGCCAGTCATGATCGTTATCTTGGTTACGGCGGCGGCTGTGCTGCTCTGGATTCTCGGTCGCCTCGCCGCCCTCGTTTGATCACCGACGTTCCCGCTGCCGACGCCAACGGACCCCGGCGTCAATGAATTCGTCGATCTCACCGTCCAGGACGCCGGCCGTGTTGCTGGTTTCGACCTCGGTCCGTAGATCCTTCACCAGCTGGTACGGATGCAGAACGTAATTGCGAATTTGCGTGCCCCAGCTCGTCGTCGTCTCACCCCGCAGCGCGGCGAGCTTCGCCGCTTCCTCCTGACGGCGACGCTCCAGCAACCGAGCCTGCAGCACCATCATGGCGGTCGCACGATTTTGCAATTGACTGCGCTCATTCTGGCAGGTGACGACAATACCGGTCGGCAGGTGCGTGATCCGGACCGCGGAATCCGTGGTGTTCACACCCTGGCCACCGGGACCGGAAGAGCGGAACACGTCCACCCGGATCTCATCCTCCGGAATGTCGATGTGGTCGGTTTTCTCCACGACCGGGACGACGTCCACACCCGCGAAGGACGTCTGCCGGCGGGCCTGGTTATCGAACGGGCTGATCCGCACCAGCCGGTGCGTGCCGTGCTCCGCGGCGAGGAGACCGTACGTGAACGGCGCGTGCACGATGAATGTCGCGGATTTTATGCCGGCTTCCTCGGCGTACGAGGTGTCGAGAATTTCCGTTGGATAGCCGTGCCGCTCCGCCCACCGCAGGTACATGCGCAGCAGCATCTGCGCCCAGTCCGCGGCGTCCACGCCACCCGCTTGCGAGTTGATCGTGACCAGCGCTTCCCGCGCGTCGTACTCGCCGGAGAGAAGCGTCCGCACTTCCAGGTCGTCGATGGCTTTCTGCAGCGCGGCCATTTCCGCGAGCGCTTCGGTACGGGTGGGTTCGTCATTCTCCGCCTCGGCGAGCTCAAAGAGAACCATCACGTCGTCCAGCCGCTTGCGCAACCCCTCGACCCGGCGAATTTCCGCCTGCAGAAAGGAAAGCCGGCTGGTGACCCGCTGGGCGTTCTCTGGATCGTTCCACAGTCCGGGGTCGGCGGCTTGACGTTCGAGGTCGGCCGCCTCGCGGCGCATCGCCGGCAGGTCGAGCACCTGCTCGATACCGGCGAGTCGGGTGTCGAGGTCTTTGAGGTGTTCGTGGGGGTCTTGCGGCTGCACACCTGGAGCGTAGCGGTTCGCGGCGAACCGGGCGGTGCACCGGGCGCGCGGAGACGCCGCGGGACGCAGGCGCAGGCGGGGACGGGCGTGCTGCGGGGACACCCCAGCGGAACGCCGCGGGGACGCCGCCGGGACGCCGGCCGCCGTACACCCCGGGATCCGGCTCCCGGGCGCCTGTGGACTTCGTCCCGGTGATCGGGGAGGCCGCGGCTCCGCCCACCCCGACGTCGGGGGACGCCGCGGGTTCCCGTCCCCGCGGCGAAATCGCCGGACCGGCCCCCTCTGCTGCTGCCGGATATCGCTGCTCGACAACGACCCGGCTCGTGGTCAACCGCTCGGCAGAACAAGGAGCCGCGCGTCAGCATGCCGGGCGATCGGCACGCCGCGCCACCAGGAACCCGTAATCACATTGACGATCGGCAGGCTGACCGTACAACTAAGCGACACACTGACCGTTCGGTCCGTCGCGTCGAGGGTGGCCGCCGTGATGGATAGCGTCCCGGACCGGCAGGACTGCGGCGCTCGACCCGGTTCACCGACATAATCAGCCACCGCTGCGTACACCTCCGCATCAGAGAGCGGAAGCCACTCCGCCAGTTCGGTGGTGTATGCACCTGCGAGCGAAACATGCTGTGCTGCGGTGAGTGCCGCGCCGTCCGCCGTGGCTTGCAATACGCGCTGCGCAAGAAAAACCGTGGACAGATCGACGATGACGGTGGTGAAACCAAGAATCACCAAACCAAAGAACACGATGAGCAAGCTGATCTGACCGCCGTCGTCGCGACACTGCGACGCGCTCTTCCCGCGTACACGAGCCGAACGGACGATGGCGCGGTTTCCCGCCATGCCCGGCCCGCTCATCCGGCCGCTCGGAACGAGTCAACGACTTCGTCATGCTGCGCGGACACGTCAACGCCAAGCGGATGCCCGAAGAGGGAACCCGGCAGAAACGGCAATTCCGCACGGGCTCGCACGACGACGCGAATCATCAGTCCCGGTGCGAGGGAGACGGCACATGCATCGCGGGTCACGCACTGTACGGCCAATTGCGTGGAACAATCGAAAGCATCCGCGGATTCATTACGCAGGGCGATTGCGGCGGCGGCGCATGCCCGCGTGAGACCATCCGTCGTCGTCGGCGCCGTAACGAAGGCGCGCGCCGCTTCGCGGGCCGCCGCGGTGACGCCGTACGCCGTGCTCTGCACAGCGAAGACGGCAAGAAACACGTAAACGAGCGGGATCAAAAACAGCACGCCCAGGATCAGGTACTCAACAATGGCGTTGCCGTCATCGCGACGCGCCAATCCGCGGACGCTGCGCGTGAGCCCGGACAACACATTTGCGCCCTTGAGCCGGGACAACCGATCCGCGCCCTGCCGCCCCGACGCCCGATCCGCGCCCTGCGCGCTCGGCATCCGTGGCGTCCGGACGATGCGATTCCCGTATCGCGTCGAGCGTCCTGCGGTCACGGATCCTCCGACAATACCGCGGCGGCTGCGTGAATTGTCCGCGTGCCAACAATGGCATCCAGCACACCCGACACGTGGACCTCAACGACGGGAACTGCCGCGCCGTCCGGTGTGGTCCGCACGGTCCGCTCCGCCTCGGCCGTGACCGTCAGCCGCCGGCCGACCAACGCCGGTACGCACGCGTCGATTCGCCGATGGACGGCGGCACGTATCGTCTCCGGCCCGGCGGTCACAATGTCATGACTCGCCGCGTAGCGAGCCGCATCATGCGCGCAAGCCGCGAGCGTATTCCTTACGTACAGCACGGAACCGACGTGGAGGAGTGCGACGAACAGCGGCATGAGCAGCAGGCTCACCAGCACGAGATCGACGACGGCGGACCCCTCGTCCATCACCGGCGACGACCATTCGTCAGGGACCGGCATTGCTCTGATTCGAAATCTTGTCGAACGCACTGGTCAGAAGCTGCCGAAGCTGATCGCTGGCGATCCCCCAAATAATGACGACGAGGACCGCGGTCATCAGAGTGATCATCACCCAGCCGGGAACGTCACCGCGCTCCCGACCGCCAGCCGCCGTTGGCAACCACGCAACGAGTCGCAGTCGTGCACGGCCAATTCTTTGGGCCAGTGAGGACATCATCAGCTGTCTCCTTTTCCTACCGGCGCTGCCGCTCCCTGCCGCGACGACAGCGCGCTGCTGTTCTTCCCGTTCTGCGGCACGCATCGCCGCCGGTTTCCGTCTTCGACGGTGAGTGCTTTCCGCTCTAGTTATTCACCGTGTTCACATCGCTTTCCCACTTGATTCGTCACTCTTCCGTTCTCTAAATCAGCAAGTGCAGGGAAACGAAACTCGGGAACAGCGCAAAGAGAAGCGTGATCGGTAAGATCAGGAACACGACAGGGACCATCATGCCGATTTCCTTGCGTCCGCCGATGTCCAGCAAGGAACGCTTGGCCGCTTCACGGACGTCGGATGCCTGCGCGCGCAGCACGTCTGCGAGCGGCGTCCCGCGTTGCATCGCGACAATCATTCCGTCGACGAAACGCGACATGATATCGAGGGGATTGCGCGCGGCGAGATTCTCCAGGGCAGTGACGAGTGATCCCCCGGTTCGCGCCTCGCTGAGCGCTCGAGCGAATTCGACGGACAGTTCTCCGCGACACACCCGAACCACCCGTTCGAGCGCCGCCGCTGGGCTCTCCCCGGCTCCAACCGCCAAGGCGAGCAATTCCGCGACCGTCGGAAATTCGGCGAGCATCCGCCTGCTGCGCCGCTGGGCCTCCCGGCTCAACGTGACGTCGCGGGCGATTGCCCCACAGCACGCGGCGATAACGCAGAGCATCCCGAGCGCGAGCGGCGGGCGGTGCGGATTCTGGGCGAGGAGCAGCAGGCTGACGCCGAGCCCTACGAGGAAACCGATTGAGCCCCATAGCACTTGCTCGACCCGGAATTCCTCGACAGCCATGTTCCGTCCAGCTGCGTCCAGGCGGCGACGAACACTTCCCGGGCCACCCATGACACGATCGACACGGCGGGCGATGTCAGCGAGGACCGGGGCAAGCAATTGGCCCACAACCGGCCACGTGCCGCGCGCTGCCGTGTGGACGGGCGGCTGTGAGGGTCGTGACCTGTCCCGGAGATACGGGGCGAGGCGGTCCGCCAGTCGTGGATGACGAAAATGCGGCACGCCCGAAACGGCGAGCGCGGTACCGACGCCAGCACACAATCCCACCGCGGCTCCCGACGTCAGAGTCATCGGAGCACCCGTTCTTCTTCAGGAAGGCGTCCGATCCGCACCATAGCCCGGTAAGCGACGGCACTGACGGACGCACCGACGGTGAGAATGACCACGCCCGCCGCGCTGTTGTACGCATGAACTGCGGCAGGATGCAACGACAGAAGCCCAAGCAGCAGCCATGGGGCGAGGACGGCGAGACGTGCGCCGTTGACCGTCCAGCCCTGCCGGGTTTCCAATTCGGCGCGAATGCGAAGGTCTTCGCGGAGAAAGACCGACAGAGTGCGCAACAAGCGGCCAAGGTCGGTGCCGCCGACTTCGCGCGCCATCCGCAGCGATTCGATGATCCGGTCGGCGGTCGGGTCGGCCAACCGGCGTTTGAGTTCGTCCAGGCTGGCGGCGAAATTGCCGCTGACGCGGTAATCGTCAGCGAAACGGCGAAAAGTCGGGCGTAATTCGTCAGGTCCCCGGTCCGCCAACTGCGCGACAGCCTCCGGCAAGGCAAGTCCGGCTCGGACCGCCGACGCCAGGTTGTCCACGACGTCCGGCCAGACGGCGCGCAGTTCCGCGCGCCGGCGTCGCGCCCGATGCCGCACCAAGGTCCACGGCGCACATCCCGCAAAGGCGGCAAATGCCGCTGCAATCGTTGCCGTATGGGAGATTGCGGCTACCGCCGTGCCGACCACTCCGGCCGCGGCACCCCCAGCAGCAACAAGGTGGCGGGTGGTAACCGTCTCGAGGCCGGCTTGGCGAAGAGTATCGGCGATCCGCTGCGAGATCCGGCGCGGTCGACGGCGGTGGTTCGGTGCACCGGCCGGGCGACGGTGGACGAGGAGGAGCAGACCCACGCCGCAGAGCAACCCAAGAAGGGCACCCATCAGCCGTCGGCTCCGCTGTCGAGAAGCTCCGGAAGGTGGTAGCCGGCGGCGGCGAACCACTCAGGGTGCGGGGGAAATCCCTCCGCCCGTACGAGACGTCCGTCACGCCAGGAGAAGATATCGACCGTTTCGATGACCAGGCCGTTACCGCTGTCTTCGACCCGGCCGGGAATTCCGATAATTTCCTGGACCCTTCGACGGCCTGTGGAGTCGGTCTTCGTGTGGATGACAAGGTCGACCGAGCGTGCAACGGTGGGAACGACGAACGCGTGACTCACGTTTTCACCGGCAAGCAAGGGAAGTGTGCACATTTTCGCCACGGCTTCCCGTGCACTGTTAGCGTGGATCGTACACATGCCGGGGATGCCGGCATTGAACGCCAAGAGCAGGTCCAGGCATTCCTCATGGCGTACCTCCCCGACGATGATGCGCGACGGCCGCATCCGCAGCGCCTCCTTGACCAGTCGTCGCAGCGGAATCTCTCCGGTTCCCTCCAGGCTCGGCTGGCGGGTCTGCATGGCGACGACGTCCGGCAATGGAATGCGCAGCTCAAAGACTTCTTCGCAGGAAATGACCCGCTCCCGCGCGGGAATCGCCGCTGCCAGGCAATTGAGCAGTGTGGTCTTGCCCGCTTGTGTGCCGCCGGCGACGATGATATTCAAACCGGCAACGACGGAAGCCTCCAGGAATCTCGCCGCCGCCGGGGTGAGGGTTCCCCGTGCGACAAGCTCATCCAAGGAATGCGCCGTCAGCACGAACTTGCGGATGTTCACCGCCCAATGCGTACGGGTGACGTCGGGTATGACGACGTGTAGTCGGCTCCCGTCAATAAGGGTCGCGTCCACGAACGGAGTCGAGAAATCGACCCGCCGCCCGGAGGCTTTGAGCATCCGCTCGACGAGCTCGCGGATTTGTGCCTCGCCGAGAATGGTGCTGGTCAGCTCACTCCGCCCGGCGCGGGCGACAAAAACGCGACCTGGCGCATTAATCCAGATTTCTTCAACTTGAGGATCATCCATGTACCGTTGCAGCGGGCCGAGACCCGACAGCGCGTCGCAAATGTCTTGGATAGCGGCGGCTCGATCGGCGAGCGGCGGCAGGTCGCCGGTCAAACTGCGGTCATCGTAGGCGTGGACGACCTCCTCGACGAGCGCACGGACGACGCTCGGCTCGGTCATCGGGTCGATACCGCGTCGGCGTATCAGCTCCCGTACTTCGTCCTCGACGACAGCGACGGCATCCATCACGGTGCTCCATCATGATCTTCCTGCGCCAATGGAACCGCACAGTAGCGGGTAAGTCGCACGCTCCACAAGGGTTCAGCGACGGTTGTGGACGTTTGGACGACCACCTGCGACGACAAAAGGAGCGAATCGGTCACCGTCGGCGGTGGGTCACCGTCGGCGGCCGGTCGGCACCGGAGTCGCTCCCTATCGATAGGCGCGGGCCCGGCAGAGCGCGAGGCAGCGAGGAACTTCGATTTCGTCAGGCTCGGTGCCGGCGGCAGGCCGCCTCGTTCGTGAGCACCGTCGACCGCTGGCAGCGGTGTGAGCCGCGAACCGTGCTCACGGCAGACTCGCCACCCAATCGGCCTGCGCAACGACACCGCCCCGCCAGCGCAGCGGCCCCAGACCTCCCGGAACCCGGAGCGAATCGAGGAAGAGCTGCCGAGCCAGCGCGGCCGGCATCGGCTTTGCCAGTAGGAAACCCTGGGCGTAATCGCACTGGAGATCGGTCAAGAGCCGCTGCTGTTCTTTCGTCTCAATGCCTTCGGCGGTCACAATGATGTCGCAGCGATGCGCAAGATCGATGAGCGCGGTGACAATTTCGGTGGAACGCCGGCCGGTCCCAAGGTCGCTCACGAACGACCGGTCAATTTTGATTTCGTCGATCGTACGCTCACGCAGCAGCGAGAGCGAGGAATACCCCGTGCAGAAGTCGTCGAGCGACAATCCGACCCCTGCGGTCCGGAGCGCGTCGAGGATCGTGCTCGCCGTCAGGCTGCGGGAGAACACCGCGGTTTCTGTTATTTCACAAATCAACCGATCCGCCGGCAACCCGTGACGCGCAAGCGTGTCCAGGACGAAACGCGGCAGATCCTCGTCCAAGAGATTCCGCGCCGAGAGGTTCACCGCCACGCTGAGCGGCAGACCGGCCCGATACCAGGACGCTCCTTCCTGGATTGCCGCATCAAGAACGTAGCGGGTGAGATTTCCAATCAGACCGCAGCGTTCCAACAGCGGAACGAACTGCGCCGGTGAGATAAGGCCTTCCTGCGGATGCTGCCACCGGACCAAGGCTTCCGCCGCTACCGGCAGTCCGGTGCGCAGGGAGAATTTCGGTTGATAGTGCAGCACAAATTGGTTCTCGCTCAGGGCGGTGCGCAGGTCCCGCAGCATCTGCACCTGTGCCATCGCCGGAGGTTCGAGGTCGCTGCTGTACCGATAGACGGCGAGGTCCATCGCCCGGGCCTTGTACATCGCGAGCCGAGCGCGCCGTACCACTTCGGCAAGCGTCGTCCCATCCTCAGGCACGCACGCCACCCCGGTGTGGGCGTCGAGGGCAATGTCCAACCCCTCGGCGGTAATCGTTCCGCCGAGGGAGCGGACGGCCAATTCGGCCTGCGCCACCGCAGCTTCGGGGCCGGAGAGCTCCCGGAGCAGCAGCACGTACTCCGCGCCGTGCAGCCGCCCGACCACGTCGCAGCGGCGTACGATGCCGGCCAATCGCTCCGCCACGCTGCGAAGCATCAGGTCAGCGGGGTGGGCGCCCAGAATGTCGTTCACCTCGGCAAATCGATCGAGCCCAATTACCGCGATGGCCAACGGCTGGTCGCTGCGCCGGGACATCTCGAATTCCTTCTCCAGCATGAGGAGATTGCCCAGCCCGGTCACGGGATCCGTATGGGCAGCCCGAATGCGTTCTTCGGCTTCCCGCGTGAGAGTAGCGAACTTCACGGCATTGGCGAGCGCGACTGCCAACGCATTGGCGAACGCATCCAAGGTCGCCTGCTCGGTCTCGGTCAATGAGACCGGCCGGGTGAAGAACAGCCGCAACGCGCCGACGTCCCCCTCGCGGGTGGTCAGTGTTCGGGCAATGGTTGCGGTCATCGTTGCCGCCGTGGGCAGGACGTCCGCCCGGCCGGCATCGTCGGTGGCATACCGCACGGGGTATCCGGTGTGTTCGGCAAGGGTGATTTCCGCTGCGTCCGCGCGGAGCATGGCGGCGGCCGCCGGTGCGGCAACGCGGAGCAATGCGTGCAGGTCGCTGTCCCGCAGTTGGTCGATGGCCCGCTGCAGGCGTCGCCATGCGGCGCGTTCCCGGCCCAGGGTGGCACGGTCGGCACTGAGTGCGTGCAACGGAACGAGCGCAGCAAGCACAAGAAGGGTGAGCCCAATGGACCGGTCCAGGGCCGCGATGACGACCAACGCGATGAGGAAATTCCGGAACCAGACAATGATCGCAATACGATATAGCCCCGCGAGTCCGGACGTGAAAGGACGGTGCCGCTCCGCAGAGGTGGGAAGAGCGACGAGAATCGGTGAGATCAACGCCGTGCTCAGCGTGGCGAGCAGCAGCCCCACCAGCATGTGTCCATGAAAGACCTGCCCCCAGTCGAGATGGACACGATACAGGTGAAAGACAGTGGAAATGCCGGATGCGGCACCTGCACAGATGACGGCAAGTGCGGTGTTGAAAATCAGCTTCTGCACCGGCTCGCGCAGCACGCGTCCTGCCAATGCCCGCGCGGCACCAAAGACGAGGACAACATATGGCGCCGGAAGCAGGACAAGTACGACAACCAACGCACTGGTCTGCCATGCGTATGCCTTCCGCGTCCCGCCGTCGCGGACCTTAATCATGGCGGCGTAGGCGGCGAACGCTGCCGCGACCGAAAATGCCAGCCGCCACAGCTGCGGAACGTGATCGCCGATGACGACCCCGACACACGCAGCGGCAGCCACCGCCAGCGCCACGAAGCACACCGCGCGAACCCTTCGGCCAAGGGCGCGCTCCGCATCCGTTCGCACCGGTCCTCCCAGGCTGCCGCTGAACGACGTCTCCTCTACCATCGACCGGGATCGGCTGCATCCAATAGCCCAAATAGGAGAACGCGTTCGGGCTATTGCCTGGTAGCGCCACCGGGCCGAGGAGATGGAGGAGAGGATGTTCCGCGTGCCGGCTGAAGGGCCAGGCAGGGTCCCTCAGCCGGCGCGGGAAATCAGGGCCTAACCAGATGGTGGTGCCAACGCCCATTAACCCCAGAAAGTGTCACGCATGTCAGGCACCTCCCTCCCCGTTAGGTGACCGTGGGCCAGGTTCCCGACTCGCGGAATCGGGAACCTGGCCTTCCCCGTGGCGTCATCGTGTACGCCGAACAGCCGAGAGCGCACGGCCGAATGGAGTAAATGGTCCGGCGGCTATTCGGAGTAATCATGTGGCGTGATCCGACCGGGTGATCCAACCGTGGCGGTCGGCTGAGCGTGCCTCCACCGAGCCGGCTGGCACTATCCACAGCAGCTCACGCAGCCGGGTAATGCGACCGTCCGCCGCGTCAGACTCGACGCCATGTGCCGCACCGAGCGAGATCGGCGACCCCGGTGAGCATCACGGTCACCGTCCGTACACCGGCGGGTGCTCCGTCTGACGCCGCGACGGTTCGCATTCGCGCCCGGCCGGCGACGCCGGTTCGAGAGATCCTCGCGGCGCTGCGCCGGTCTGTGGCCGGCGGGGCGGACGGCGTTGCGCTCATTGACGGCAACCGGATCGACGATGAGGTGCCGTGGGACTCCGGAGTCATCCGGCAGGGCAGCGTCATCGACTTCCGGCCGGCAGAGATCACCGACAGTGCCGCGGCTCACGTGCGCGAGTCCGTGACGCTGACCGTTCTCTCCGGGCCGGATGCGGGTCGCACCGCGGTCCTCACCCGCCCGGTGAGCATCATCGGACGAGCCCCGGGGTGTGATCTGCGTCTGACAGATCCGGCTGTCTCCCGCCGGCACGCCGTGCTGTACCTGCCGCTGGA
Organism: Acidothermus cellulolyticus 11B; assembly: GCF_000015025.1. Classification (GTDB taxonomy): domain Bacteria; phylum Actinomycetota; class Actinomycetes; order Acidothermales; family Acidothermaceae; genus Acidothermus; species Acidothermus cellulolyticus. The sequence goes on from NC_008578.1 coordinate 1,963,331, forward strand.
GAGCCGCGCCGCACCGGCCGGCGGGGATGGCATCCGCATCGCGGATCTCGGATCGCGCCACGGAACATGGATCGGCACCTCTGCGGTGGGCACGGCACCCGAACCGGTCCATACCGGGGCGGTCGTCCGGATCGGCGAAAGCTCCATCGTCATTGAGCCGCTTCAGCACCGGACGGCGTCCAGGCCAGGTCCCGACGGTGCGCGCGTCCTGCCGCGCGCCAATGGAACACTAGCGGTGAACCGGCCGCCGAGGCTCGATCCGCGACATTCCGATGCCGCCGACGAGGTCGTCGAGTTTCCGTCCCCGCCGCCGCAGCCGTCGCAAGCGCGGTTGCCCCTCGTCGGTACCGCTGTTCCGCTCTTTGCGGGCATCGGCTTCGCGGCACTGCTGCGCCGACCGGAGTACCTTGTTTTCTCGGCTCTCGCGCCCGTAGGAGGAATCCTCCAGTGGCTCACTGAGTCTCGCGCCCAGCGACGCCGCCGGCGTCTCAATCAAGAGTCCTACCTCGCACAGTGTCGGGAACTCGATGCACACATCAGCCAGCAGCTGCGTGCGGAGCGGGCGCATCGACGGCACGCCTTCCCTGGGCCGGGTGAGATCTTCTCGATCGCCCGGCAACGGAACAGGCGGCTCTGGGAACGCCGGCCGTCGGACGCTGATTTTCTGCACCTCCGCCTTGGTACGGGCAGTCTCCGGGCGACATGTGCCGTACGCCGCGCCCCGCACGGCCCAATTGAGCACCCATTCGTTGACGATGTCCCCGTCACGGTCGACCTCGCCGAGACCGGCGTCATGGGTCTCGCCGGACCTCACGAAGCGTGCCATGGCCTACTCCGCGCGCTCGTCGCACAAATAGCGACGCTGCACAGCCCGCGTGATGTCCGGATCGTCCTTCTCGCTGCGGATATCAGCCGGTGGGAATGGGTACGGTGGCTGCCGCATGTGACCCCCTTCCCCGGCGCGGACTGTCAGGCCCTCATGGGATGTGACGAGAGAACAATTGCCCGGCGGATTCGCGAACTCACCGAGCTCATCGAGCTCCGGACCCGACAGCACACGCCACCGTCCGACGCGGCGCCGCGAATCGTGGTGCTCGTTGACGGCGCGCTGGCCCTGCGACGCCGTACCGCCCTCTCCGACGTGTTGGTCAACGGTCCGCACCAGGGGGTGTTCTCCATCTGTGTCGACGAATCCATTGACCAGCTGCCCGAAGAATGTCAGGCGACAGTGACTTTCGACTCGCCGAGCACTCATCGTGCCGAATTCCGCACGCGCGGGCAGGTGGTGGCCGTTGCCGCCGACGCGCCGACGTCCCCCTGGGCCGAAGCGGTTGCGCGAGCTTTAGCGCCACTGCGCGATGAAACTCCAGACAGCCGAAATGGTGGGCAGCTGCCGCAGAGCGTCTCGCTGCTCAGCGTCCGCGGCTGCTGTGACGCTATCCAGCTGCGACACGACATCGAAGAGCGATGGCGTAGGGACGGCCGGAGCACTACCGCCGTTCTCGGCTTAGGAATGCAGGGCATCGTCGCTATTGATCTGGTCCGTGACGGACCGCACGGACTGGTCGCCGGCATGACCGGGGCAGGAAAGAGTGAACTTCTGCAGACCCTCGTCGCATCACTCGCCATGGAGAACAGGACGGATGAACTTGCCTTCGTGTTGGTCGACTATAAGGGTGGAGCTGCGTTCGGTCCGTGCGCCCAGTTGCCCCATGTTGTCGGCGTTGTCACGGACCTTGACGAAGCGCACGCTGAGCGGGCTCTTGCTTCCCTTGCTGCTGAACTGAAACGCCGCGAGCGTCTCTTCGCCGGCGTGAGGGCCGCCGATTTCGATGCCTACCGCGCAACCGGTTGCCGGCTACATCGGCTTGTCATCATCGTCGACGAATTCGCCACGTTGACGGCGGAACTCCCTGACTTTGTCAGCGGTTTAGTGGGAATAGCGCAGCGCGGCAGGTCGCTCGGCATTCATTTACTCCTCGCCACCCAGCGTCCCGAGGGGGCGGTGAGTGCCGATATTCTTGCGAATACCAACCTTCGCATCTGCCTTGCGGTCACGAGCGAGGCCGAGTCACGCAGTCTCATCGGAATTGCGGACGCCGCACATATCGGACGGGATACGCCGGGTCGCGGCTACCTGCGCACCGGTCACCATCAGCATCGGGTGTTTCAAGCGGCGCGGGTGGCCGTCATGTCCTGCACCGAGCAGACAGCCGAGGTCGAGATTCAGCCTGTCCCGATCACCGACCTTTGCTGCGCGGAATCGCGACCGGCGAGCGATTCTGCGACGAATCACATTAGCGATCTCGCACTGATCACCTCAGCATGTCGCGACATTGCGGCCTCGCTCGCCATCACGGCGCCGCCGGCTCCCTGGCGTGAGCCGCTGCCGGACGTCATAACGAGCGATCCTGCGCGAGACCGCCCGCTTGACGTCGTGCTGGGTATCACGGATCTACCGGCGCAGCAAGCACACGGTGAGTATCGCGTCAACCTTGCCCGCTCCGGCCATCTGCTCATCGTCGGCGCAGCCCGCAGTGGCCGTTCGACCGCGCTGCGCACCCTCGTCGCTGCGCTCTGCCGAGCCACACCGGTGGCGGAGCTGCATTGCTATGTCCTGGACTACGGGGGGACATTGACGCCGCTTGAAACGCTTCCACACTGCGGTGCCCTCATCAGACGACACGAGAGGGAACGGACGCAGCGACTCGTCGCCATGCTGCGAGATGAGATTGACCGCCGCGGGATTGTCGCTGCCGCCACAACCTCCGCCAATCATTGCGACGGGCCTCCCGACCACGCCGCACACCAGACGACAGCCGGACCACGTGCAGGGAGGTCGCCCGTCCTGCCGCACCTTCTCGTCGCGATCGACGGGTGGGAAGCATTTATCGAGGCGTGTGAAGACGCCGACCACGGTGCACTCATCGACGATGTGTTCCACCTCCTCCGGGAGGGTCCCGCCTACGGTCTGCATGTCGCGGTCACGGCAGGACGCAACGGCCTGCTGGGTCGCCTCGCATCCGTCATCGACGAGCGGATCGTGTTACGTCTGTCGGATCGGGCGGAGTTTAGTCTGGCGGGAATCCAGTCAAGCCGAATTCCCCGCGAATTGCCCCCGGGCCGCGGCTTTACCGGTCCGGACGGGGTGGAGACCCAGCTCGTCCTCCTCGGGAACGACTCATCGAACACCGCTCAGACGGCCGACGTCGCTGCGCTCGCAGCCGCTCTGCGCGAGCCGGTGCGCACAATGGATTCGTCCAGCGGCGGAGTCTCGCCCAGGCGGGTACCGCCAATGCCTGAACGGGTGGACCTCGAGACCCTCCAGGCAGCAGTAACCCCCAGACCCGGCACTGTCATCATCGGCGTGGGTGGAAACGAAGCATCCACCGTCACGCTTGATGTCAGTGAATGCCTGCCGGGACTGCTCATCGCTGGACCACCCACATCCGGTCGAAGCAATACCCTCATTCTCCTGGGCCGGCAGTTCACCGGACAATGTCTGCCTGTTGCCGTCATTACCCCTCGGCGATCGCCGGTCTGCTCGGCAATTCCAGGCGCAGAGATAATCGCATCTGCGGCAGAGCTCGACGATTTCATTGAACGAGTTGGACGCTGCGCCGTCCTGATTGACGACGCAGAACTTCTCGACGACCCTGCGCTCCTTCTCGCACTGGAAGGTTACGCGCGGCAAGCGCCCGACCGCGGCAGCGTGCTCTGCGTCGCCGGCACAACGGAAGACCTCACGACGGCGTACCGCGGATTTCTTCACCAGATACGCAAATCACGGAGCGGAGTGCTCCTCGACCCACGTAGTCCGCTCGACGGTGACCTCTTCGGGATTCGCATGCCGAGAAGCCACGGCCGGATGCCGCCCGGGCGTGGCTTCCTCATCCGGCATGGGCGCATGACTCCGGTCCACGTCGCCCTTGCCGGTGACGAAAACAACACCTTCGCTCCCAGGCTGGGCAAGACGATACCCGCGTTTGATAACAGCGGTAACGGGTATGTGCGGCACTGCACGTCGTAGTCGAGCGACTGCCATTTCTACCCGCCGATGCTCCAGCCGTTTGAGTGCCTGACTCGGTTGCTGGCGACCTACCGCCGTACCGATCGCCGCGGCCAGCGCCGATTTCGTGACCACACGACCGGCATTCGCGACCAAGGCCCGCAAGACCGCCAACGGCGCGGGCGGTAGCACGGTAAAGGCCTCCCCGTAAACGACGCCGTGACCCCGTACCTCGAGGCGCTGGTTGCCGATTGCCGTGGACAGCGTCCGCCTCCTCGGCACCTCTTCTGTCACGGCGCGCACCAGGTCGCCGAGCCGGCCCCGCGGCGGCATGACGACGTCAACGCCGGCGTCGACAAGCGGCTGCGCACATACCGGGCCGATGCACGCGGCAACAACACCCGCGCGAAAGGCGTCAATCACGTGCTCGCGCGCGTCGCCGGACGCCCGCAGAAGCCCGTCACATGCGGGTCGGCTGGTGAAAACCACCGCATCGAGCCGGCCGGTCACGATATCGCCGGCAAGCCGCTCCGCACGTGCGGCATCAGCCGACGACCAGTGATACACCGGGACGACGACCACCTCGGCACCATCGCGGCAAAGAGCCGACGCTGTTCGGTCGTCCGGATCACCGTGCGCCTGCACCACGACGCGTTTGCCGCAGACGCCACGCGCCCGGAGAAACTCCACGATCTCCGACATCGTCTCGACCGGGGGGGACGTTTCGGGCAATCCGGCGGCGCGGACAGCTCCGCGTGCCTTCGCGCCGCGGGCGACAAGGTCAGCGCTCCACAGAGCCATCCGCAGTCTGTCGCCGTAGCCAAGGCCGTCCGCGCTCTCCAGCCAACGGCGAAAACCGACAGCTGTCGTCACGATAACAATGTCCACAGGCCCAGTGAGCGCTTCCTCGGTGGCCGCGGCAATTTCGGCGTCATCCGCGAAGACGGTGCGTAACGTGCTCACCACTCTTACCCGGGCGCCCCTCCTCCGCAGGAGCTCGGCAAGCTCCTCCCGGCGACGCTCAGCGGTAATTGCAACGGTGAAACCGGTCAGCGGGGGCACACCGCCGACCTGATTGATCATTTCTCGTCTGGTCGTGGGTCTACCCATCGCATTGCCGCTCCGCGACGCGCCTCGACGATCGCCGCTCTCCCGCCCGTATCCAGACCCAACCCTCGCGAACCCGTACGTCGTAGACCGACACGCGCACTGACCCGTCATCCAGACAACGCCCACTCCGCAGGTCAAACGCGTGCTTGTACATAGGAGAAATCAGCACATCGATCTCCCCCCGCGAGCCGGTTATTCCACGCGCAAGAACGTTCGCGCCGCAGAAGGGATCCTTATTGTCGACTGCGTGCACCGTACCGTCGACCAGGCGCACCACGGCGACCTGCTTTCCGTCCAACCACGCAGCCACCGGGCGACCCGGCAGGAGCTCGTCATAACGACAGATCTGAAACCAGCCACGCACAGCCGACCCCAATCTCTCTGATGTGGAACGACCGCGGCGCACCGCCGAAAGCTCGCCTGTGCCAACCTGCAGCATCCGATAGTTTCTGCGGTGGCCCTGGATCTCAGGGCACCGTGGCCAATCGACGGCGTTCCTCGGGAGACGCCGGCCGATGTTGATGACGTTCAGGAACAAAGACAATATCCGGATCCGCTTGCTCCGGCGCGTTCACGAAGGTACGGAATTGGGCGAGCTTCCTCGGATCCTTGAGTGTCGCGGCCCATTCGTCAACGTAGGATGCGACGTGGCGCTCCATTGCCGCGTCCAACTCCGCGCAGAGGCCAAGAGAATCATCTATGATCACCGCCCGTACGTGATCTAATCCTCCTTGGATATTCTCAAGCCATGACGCCGTGCGTTGCAGCCGGTCGGCCGTGCGAATGTAGTACATCAAGAACCGGTCGATGTATCGGACAAGCGTCTCCTCGTCGAGATCCGCGGCCAACAGCTCGGCATGCCGAGGAGAGAAACCGCCGTTGCCTCCGACGTAGAGATTCCAGCCGCGCTCGGATGCGATAACGCCGACATCCTTGCCGCGCGCCTCGGCACACTCCCGCGCACATCCGGAGACGGCGGCCTTTATTTTGTGCGGCGCCCGCAGTCCTCGATAGCGCAGCTCCAACTTGATTGCCAATCGAACGGAGTCCTGAACGCCATACCGGCACCACGTGGAGCCGACACAGGATTTGACGGTGCGCATCGCCTTGCCATACGCGTGACCGGACTCAAATCCAGCCTCGACCAGCCGCTGCCAGATGCACGGCAACTGCTCCAGTCGGGCGCCGAACATGTCGATCCGCTGCCCCCCGGTTATCTTCGTATAGAGCCCGAATTCTTTCGCGATGGTGCCGATTGTGATCAGGCCATCCGGCGTGATTTCTCCGCCCGGGATGCGCGGCACGACCGAATAGCTGCCGTCACGTTGCAGATTTGCCATCACGTGATCATTCGTGTCTTGCAGCGCCGCTGTCGCGGCATCGAGCGGGTGCGCACCGGGCCGGCCGGCCAGAATGGATGCGACGACCGGTTTGCAAATATCGCATCCACGACCGCGGCCGTATTGCTCAATCAACTCATCAAACGACGATATGCCGCGAATCGCAACGATTTCGAAGATTTCTTGCCGCGTGAGATCGAAGTGCTCACACAGGCCTCGCTGCGGCTCTTTACCGAGTTTGGCTAGCTCCGCCTCAAGCAACGTCTTGAGCAATGGTACACAGCTTCCACAGCAGGTGCCCGCGCGCGTCACACTCTTGATCGCCGCAACATCCTCGGCCCCCTCGCGAATTGCCGAACAGATGACGCCTGCCGAGACATTGTGACAGCTGCAGACCGTTGCCTCTTCACCCAACGACGCCGGTCCGCCTAGCACGACCTGATCCGCGGGGACAAGCAACTCTTGAGGATCGACGCTCAGCTCCGAGCCGACGGCGCCCCGCAGGATCGGATACGCGCTGATGTCACCGACGAGAATACCGCCGAGAAGCCGCTTGGCATCATTGCTGACGACAATCTTGCGATACACGCCGCGCACGTGGTCGGCAAAGACCACGTCAAGGGCGCCCGGTGTTGTCGCGAACGCGTCACCGAAGCTCGCTACGTCGACGCCCAAGGACTTCAGCTTGGTCGACGTGTCGAGAGTACCTAAGGTTGCGGGTTCGCCGCAGAGACGACGCGCAACCGTATCGGCCATGGCGTAACCGGGAGCAACCAGGCCATACACCGTACCGTCCACACCACCGACACATGCGCATTCTCCGATGGCGTAAACGTTTTCCGCACTGGTCATGCAGGTATCGTCGACGACGATTCCACCGCGGCGGCCGACAGCGAGACCTGCTTGTCGTGCGAGGTCGTCCTCCGGTCGTACGCCGGCTGCGAAGACGACGAGGTCGGTCTCGAGGATTGCACCGTCATCAAGAGCGACTGCTTGGACGCCGGCACCGTCCGGCCCGAGAATGCTTGTCACCGTCACACCCGTGCGCAGATCGATGCCAAGGGTTTCGATTTGCCGACGCAGGATCGCGCCACCGCCGGCGTCCACCTGCAGGGGAAGCGGCCGGTCCGCTCGCTCGACGACGGCGACCTGAAGTCCAAGCAGACGCAATGCGTTAGCCGCTTCGAGCCCAAGCAAACCGGCGCCGACAACAACGCCCCGATGCGCGCGTTCAGCCGCCTGCCGAATAGCGTCCAGGTCATCGAGGGTGCGATACACGAAGCATCCGGGCCGCGCGGCGCCTTCCACCGGTGGAACAAACGGTCGGGAACCTGTCGCGAGGACCGCAATGTCGTACCGCTCGGTCCAGCCCGACGCTCCTCTTACCTGCTGACCCGTGACGTCAAAACTGATTGCCGGATCACCGAGCCGAATGTCGACATTCGGCCAATCACCGGCAGAGCCAAGCTGGAGGTCGTCGGCACTTTTCCCCTCAAAATAACTCGACAGCGAAACGCGGTCGTAGGCCGGGCGCTTCTCCGCGGCAAACACGGTCACCCGGTATGTCATTCCGCCGCCTCGCGCCTCGGCCAGCTGAACGAACCGGTCGAGAAAGTGGTGGCCGACCATGCCGTAGCCGACCAGAACAATGCGTCGGACGGCGCCGGGAGTGAGTGCTTCGTTGATCACGGCTACACGCTAGGAAGGGCGCGCTGCCGGGTTGTCGCGGTCATGTTACGGCAACGCAAAACTCCGCGCACCAGAATTTGCTCGCGCAGGGGGAACCGATGACGGCCGGAAGCAGACGAGAGAGTACGGCGCGAAGCCGCTCGCGTCTGAGCGGACCGATGGCGTCCCCATGGAGATCAACGCGAACTGCCGGAATCGGCTGGCTTGTGGGCGCACCGCCGGTTGAACGGTGGGACAACCGCCTGCGTCGACTGGCGCTGCACTGCCAGGTCCATGGCCCCGTTCGAAGGTCGGGTATCCGATTAGCGATGTGCCTGGGCCGCGTCCACGCCATGACAAGCTGGTTCTGCGTCAGCGGCGCCTTCGTCGATCAGTGCCTGCAAGAGGGTTCGGCAGCTGCCACAACCGCTGGCAGCGCCCGTTTGGCGGCATATCTCGTCAACGGCGCAGCCTGCTCGTATCAGGCGTCGCACCTCGCCGACCGGCACTCCGCGGCATACGCACGCCAGATCGTCATCACGCGGCGCGGGCATCCGCACCGTGGACTCGAAGAGCAGACTGCTCACGCTCACCGCGCTCCAAGGCCGACTCGCTGCGTGCAACAGACGGCCCGCCCGCCGGGTGTCACCAAAGAGAATTCCGCCAACCAGTCGGCCCTCTTCGACGGTGAGATGCGCATAGGTCCTGCGTGCGGCGTCATCCAACAGGACACTCGCGCCCGCTTGCCATCGGCCGACGGCCAGGAGATCCACTCCGGGCGCCCTCACTCGCAGCGTCGCCACCGGTACGTATGTCCGACCGCCCGGCGCAGCGCCGAACACCTCGGCGAGTGCGTCTGCGTGTCGCCACGCGGCCAGCGCCTGCCCGCGACTGCCGGTGGCAGCACAATCCCCGATAGCGAAGATGTTTGGATCGTCTGGACTTGCGAAGGTGTCAGTCACCACGACGCCGGCCTCGTCGACCTCGAGCTTCGCTGCAGCCGCAAGCCTCGTGGCAGGTCTTGCCCCGGCCGCTAGGACGACGCCGTCGACATCGATTGCCGTTCCCCCGCTGACGATCAGAGTCAACTCATTCGCACGCCGGCGAATCTCGCGTACCGGCCTTCCCAGATGAATCTCGACGCCGTGGCGACGTAGTTGCTCAGCTGTTGCTGCGCTGACGGCGGCATTCGCAAGAGAATTCAGCAACTGCGGTGCATCGTGAGTCAGTGTCACCTGCCCGCATCGACCTGCCAACGCGGCAGCGACCTCCACACCAAGGGCTCCACCGCCAATCACCGCAATACGCCGAGCGTGACGCACCATGGCCCGCAGTCGCTGGACATCGCGGATCCGCCAAATCGTTCCAATCCGGTAGTCACGGCACCCTCTTGCTCCACTGATAAGCGGTACGACAGGAATTGCACCTGTGGCCAGAACCAACGCGTCGTACGGCACCTGCATGCCATTGTGCAGCACGACGTTCTGACGCCGGCGATCGATCGAGACTGCGCGGACAGCGAGTTGAAGATTGATATTGCGTGAGTCAAACCACCGCTGGGTATGCAGTGCGAGGCTTGACAGCAAGCTCGGCTGACATAAGGCGGCAATGAGAAGCGCGCGGTTGTAGGGCACGTGACGCTCTTCGCCCAGAATCGTCAGCGACACGTCCGACCGCCCACCGAGGCGTTCGGCAAGCCGTGCGGCGGCCATGCCGCCGCCGATGACAACGATACGCAGCGGAGTCATTCCCGGACGGCCTCTACGCGTGCCGCGGTCAATTTGAAAGCCGGCATCCCGCACGTAGAATCCACGGCATTGGTCGTCACGGTATTCGCGCGTCCGCTCCCGCCCCAGTGAAACGGCACAAAGATGGTGTCCTCACGAATAGTCGTGGTGAGGCGCGCCGGCAGAATAACGCTCCCCTGGCGGGTGACGATGCGCACCCGCTCGCCGTCGCTGATGCCCAGCGAACGTGCCGTCGCGGTGTGCACCTCCGCAAAGGGCTCCGGGGAGGCGCGGCGAAGCGACGCGATACGGCGTGTCTGCGCCCCGCTCTGATAGTGATCCATCAGTCGTCCGGTCGTCAGGTAGAAGGGGAAGGCGGCATCCGGACAATCGGCATCCAGATCAGCCGCGACGTCGACGAACCGGGCGCGGCCATCCGGCGTCGCAAAGCCGGCCAGAAATAGACGGGGAGAGCCGATGCCCGCCGGCTCGGAGCAGGGCCAAAAAATGCCGTTCTCTGCTGCGATACGTTCGTAGTCAATGCCCGAGTAGTCGGCGACACCACCGCGGCTTGCCTGCCGCAGCTCGTCGAACACCTGGCGAGAATCGGTCGGAAATCCCGACGCATGCCCGAGCCGGCGGGCGAGCTGATGCAGAATCTCAATGTCGGTGAGCACCCCCGCCGGTGGATCCAGCGCTTTCTGGCGGAGCAGCACCCGACCCTCGAGGTTTGTCATCGTTCCCGTTTCCTCGGCCCACTGCGTGGTCGGCAGAACGACGTCCGCCAGCTCGGCGGTCTCGGAAAGTACGATGTCGACCACAGCGAGGAAATCAAGAGAACGCAACCGCTTCTCAGCGAGTTGAGCATTGGGTGCCGACACAACGGGATTTGAGCCGATAACAAGCATGCCGTGAACGTCCGTATCCGGATCGGTGAGCAGCGTGACGGCATCAACTCCCGGACCTGGAAGATCGCCCGGCGCGATTCCCCAGACCTGTGCGACGTGCGCGCGTGCCTCAGGATCGTCAATGCGTCGATAACCCGGCAGCTGGTCAGCCTTCTGGCCGTGCTCGCGACCTCCCTGACCGTTTCCCTGTCCCGTGACCGAGCCGTAGCCGCAGTAGGGACGTCCTATGCGCCCCAGCGCGAGCATGAGGTTGATGTAGGCGAGCACGGCCGCACTGCCGTGGACCTGCTGTTCGACGCCTCTCCCGGTGAGAAGAATGGTCGTCCGTGCCAGCGCGAGCTCGTGAATCAACTCGTCCAGCTGGGCGACAGAGACGCCGGTCAGCAGTTCGACTCTCTCCGGCCAGTAGCCCATTGCCGTGGCCCGTACATCTGCGAATCCCACTGTACGCTCGGCGATGAATTCGCCATCGGTGAGGCCGGCCCGAATAGCACCGAAGAGGAGACCGTAGGCAAGTGCAACGTCCGTCCCCGGTACAGGCTGAACGACGACGTCAGCCAGCGCGGCCGTGGGGGTCCGGCGTGGATCGATCACAACAATCCGACCTCCGGAGGCGCGAAGCTCATCCAGATGCCGTACCAGCACCGGCATCGTTTCCGCCGTGTTCACGCCGGCAAGTATCAGCAAGTCCGTGCCCGCGATATCGTCCAACGGAAAGGGCAGGCCGCGATCCAGGCCAAAGGCCTTACGCATAGCGGTTGCCGCCGCCGACATACAGAAACGGCCGTTGTAGTCAATCATGCGTGTCTTCAGCGCGACTCTAGCGAACTTTCCCAACAAATAGGCGGTCTCATTCGTCAAGCCTCCGCCGCCGAATATAGCGACGGCATCGTTGCCATATGCCCGTTGCAGCCCGGTAAAGGCATCCGCGATGCGATCCAGAGCGTCGTCCCACGTGGCGGGGCGCAGAGCCTCTTCGCGGGAATCACGGACGAGTGGGATGCGCAGCCGCTCTGCGCTGTCGAGCAACTCACCGGCCGTCCAGCCTTTCCGGCATAGCTGACCGCGATTGGTCGGGAAGTCACGTCCGGAGATCTCGACCCCATGTTCGGTCGAACGAATCCACATGCCGCATTGCAGGGCGCAGTAGGGACAGTGGGTCGCGACTCCCTGCGGATCGGCAGTGAGCGCGGCAGGTGCGGGGTAGGTTCTCACACGACGCATGCGACCAGACTCTTCTTACTACACGGTCACCGTCGTGTTTCCATCGTGCTACGTCACCCTCACGTCCGGCGGCCGTACGACCGCTCACTGTTTTACCGGTCAGGACCGCCGCTGTAACACGAGCGTCGCGTTCACCCGCAACTTTGTGGTGCTGAGATTGGTCGACCCGTTGAACGGCGTCGACCGGATCGTCTGCCGTGAAAGGAGAGCGCGCGGTGCCGGTGACCTTTCTGAGAGCTGCAACCAGCAGTCCTTCCGTGAGCCACCCTGACAGAATTAATAGGACGGCACGCGGCACGCTAGCAGCGACAACGCTAGGCTTCTTCGGAGGCTTTGCCGGCGTCTCGATCGTCGGGCCGCTTGCTCCGCGGTTTGCCGAATTGCTCCACCTCTCGCCGGTCATCGCCGCTCTCCTGGCAGCGACCCCGAACCTCACAGGTTCACTGTTGCGCATCCCATTCGGCGCCCTCTATGACCGGCTCGGCGGGCGACGTCCCTTTCTCTTCCTCCTTGCCGTAACGAGCGTCGCCGTCCTCGGCTTGCTGGTCCTCCTGCACGCGCGATATCCGGACCACCTCGCCGGCTCATTGCCTCTGCTCTTTCTTCTGGCAGCGCTCGCCGGGTTCGGGGTGGCGACGTTCTCGGTCGGAGTCGGTCAGATCGCCGGTTGGCACTCCGCAGATCGTCAGGGTAGGGCTCTAGGAATCTACGCTGGTCTCGGCAACCTCGGCCCGGCGCTGTCCGCTCTTCTCCTGCCCATCGCCGTGACGAGTCTCGGCATTGTCGGCGGTTACGGAATATGGCTCGTGATTCTCGTCGTCCTGACGGTGCTGTATGCGCTTTTTGCCCGCGATGCCGCGCGCATCGGGTCACCGGTGCGAGCCGCGTCTTCCGCCCTGCTTTGCGCCGCGTCCCGGCGAACGACCTGGATGCTCGTCAGCGGTTATTTCATTTCGTTTGGTGGTTTTCTCGGACTTACCGCGTGGCTGCCGTCGTATTGGCACGCGATGTACGGCCTCTCCTTGCGTGAAAGTGGAATTCTTACCGCCTCGTTCGCCGCAACTGCAGCGCTTGCGCGCGTACCCGGTGGCATTCTCGCGGATCGCCTCGCCTCTCACGCCGTGCTGCTCACGGCAAACGCCGGCCTTGTCGGCGGAATCGCGGTTCTGTGTTGGTCGAGCAGTCTCCCCCTGTCGTTAGGAGCAACGCTCATCGTCGCGGCGGCGATGGGCGTCCAGAACGCGTGGATCTTCCGAACCCTCCCGATGTGCGCGCCCGACGCCGTCGGAAGCGCGGCCGGCTGGGTCGGCGGACTGGGCGCCCTCGGCGGATTCGCCCTCCCGCCGCTCGTCGGTTGGGTAACGAGCCTCGTCGGTGGACGTACCGGTTACGCTCAGGGCTTTCTGCCCATCGCCGCCGCCGCCGCGCTTGTGCTGCCCGCTCTTCTCCGCCTTGCCTCGCACGTATCAGGTCGGCGCGTTGGCCTCATCACCAGCCAGTTCCCGCCAGAGAGCGGCGCGCGCGGCCCGTCGCTCGGCCTGCGTCGGCTCATGGCCGAGCCGAGTCTCCAACAGCTGCAGGAGCGAGACATCGATGTGCCGCGGTAGCACCGGGCGGACGTCGAGCAAATCGTCGAGATCGACAGGAGAATCTGGCGCCATCAACCGGTTGGCGAAATCCCGTCCGGCGCGTACCGCGATCTCCTCCCAGTTGGCCGCCGATCGGCGGCTTCCGCGTCGCCGGTCGGGACGTCGCGGCTCCTGTCGTAGATCGAACCGCCGTGGCTTGTCGCGCAGCTCGGCGGCCGGCAATTCTATGGCGTCCGCGAGCAACGGCCACGGCAATACCACCGTCTCGTCGGCGGCATCGCGGACGGCGGCGACATCCTCGTCGTCGGAATCCCAGCCCGGTTGAGCCACGATGATCCGCTTGCCGAGTTGGCGAACATCTCCGATCGGAATCGCGAGTTCGGCATTTCCGGCGACGAGGACAATGGTATCGATCTCAGGATTCCGGCTCAGTGCCAGCATCTCCCGATAGATCGCAAGCTCCACACCGCGGCGACGCCGTCCCGCCAACCGGCCGAGCCGCAGCTCCACGCCTTCGAGGGCGGCAATACGCTCAAGCTCCGGCGTGGGTTTCGCATCCGGTGCGGCATCGAACCACACGACCGTCGCTAGCTCACCGGCGCCGAAGCTCTCGACCCGGTCTGCGATCGCCGTCAACAACATGTCGTAATCGACACGAATTGCCGAGCGGCCATAGCGACCAGCGGCCCGCCACGCGCATTCGCCCAGCAGGTATCCGCCGTCAACCAACAATGCGTAAGACAACGCCTTCTCCAACCGACCCGGGACCCCGAAAGGTGGATGGCGGGCTCCCGGTGAGCATCTCGGGGGTCCAATGCATGGGAGCCCGCCGGGTCCGGAACGCGGACCCACCGTGACTCCTAGTGTGCCACAGTTTAAGTCGCCCGCCACCTCGTCGTCGATGCGGCCTGCCTAGGCCGCTACTGCCGCCTCGATGCGGCCTGCGCAGTCGGTACTGCGGCCTGTGCGGTCGGTACTTCGGTCTGGGCGTTCCGTCGTGATAATCACGAAAAAGGTGATTCACCGACCGGAACCGCACCGACCAGAGCGATCCCGATCACGCGCGTCCCGGCCAAATGACAGCGTCAGTCCGATCCGGCGTCCGTTTTTGATCCTGGCCGCACTGATCACGCGTATGCGGCCGAGCATCGGATACTACGAGCACCGCAGAATGACCGTCAGGTAATTCCCGCCAAGCCACCGACGACGGCGAGGCTCCGGCCTCACGTCGGCATGACGGCGCGGCGGTCTGGCCGAATGAGAATCAGCCCTCCTCACGGAGGGCGCGCAACGCGCCCAACGCGACGGTGATCGCAGCAAGGCTTGGCGTCGTCACCGCATCCTGAATGGTCATAGCGACCTGCTGCTCCCGCTCCGCACTCCAGCCTCGTCCGCGTAATACTGCCGCCGCAAGATCGGCCTGGACCGCGAGCAGCTCCTCCTGCACCCTCGATCGCGCAAGCGCCTGCCAGCGATCGTCATGCGGAAGAGCGGCAATGGCGCGCCGCAACGCCGTCAGCCGCAACCGCTCCGCGACGAGGAAATACTGCTCGGCCGCCTCGGCAACCGAAACCGAACCGTCCAGCCGCGCAGCAACGTCCACGACAGCAAGAGCGGAGACCGCATGATCGAGGAGTGTGACCGACCGGGCGAGAGCATCCGGAACGTGGCTCGCGCAATACTCCGCAACGACCCGCTCCACCGCAGCCGCTTCCTCGCCGCGAAGGACGTCGGCGAGGCGGCCGAGGAGTTCGCCGGCGCGTCGCAGCGCAGCCACAATGCCCCCGACGTTGTCCAACGGACGTCGATGACGAACGATCCAGTGCGCAATCCGCGCCATGCTCTGCCGCACGCTGAGCAGGAGCCGGATTTGCTGCTGCGCCGGGACGTCGTCGTCCAATTCCTCGATGCGCCGCCACACGTCATCGATGCCGAAGAGCCGGCGCGCCGCGACATGAGCACGAACGCATTCGGCGGCGGTGGCGCCCGTCTCCTCCATCAGGCGATACACAAAGTCAACGCCGGACATGTTCACGACACGATTCGCGAGGCAGGTTGCCATGATGTCTCGTTGCAGGGGATGACGGAGCATGTCGGCGGCGAACCTCTGCCGCAATGCGGTCGGAAAATACTCGCGCAGGACCTCATGGGCGAAAGGTTCGTCCGGTACCGAGGAGCGCACAAGTTCGTGAGTGAGGGCGATTTTCGCGTACGCAAGGAGTATTGCGAGCTCGGGCCGGACCAGGCCCCGGCCCGCAGCAGCGCGGGCCGCGATGCTCTTCGGATCCGGCAGGTGCTCCAGCCTGCGGTCGAGGATCCCCGCCCTCTCCAGCGCGTCAATGAACGCGGCGTGCACGTGCAGATGCTGTGTGGCCTCAGCCTCCAAGCACGACAGCGCGAGGTTCTGCTCGTAGTTGTCACGAAGAACCAACGCTGCGACCTCGTCGCTCAATGTCTCGAGCAGCGCATGGCGCTCACCGGCGTCCAACCGGCCGGCCCGCTGCGCCACATTCAGGAGAATCTTGACATTCACCTCGTGATCGGAGGTGTCTACTCCGGCGGAATTGTCAATGGCATCGGTATTGATCCGGCCGCCGCGCAGCGCATACTCAACTCGAGCCGGCTGGGTGAACCCGAGATTACCGCCTTCCGCGACCACGCGGCATCGCAACTCCGCGGCGTCAATACGAACCGCATCGTTGGCGCGATCGCCGACATCAGCGTGGGACTCGGTCGATGCCTTCACGTAGGTACCGATCCCACCGTTCCACAACAGATCAACCGGGGCCCGGAGAATCGCGCGGATCACCTCGGTCGGAACGTAGTCACCGGGCGCAATCCCGAGAACTGCGGCAGCCTCTGTGGAGACGGGAATGCGTTTCGCACTCCGCGGCCACACCCCGCCGCCTGGCGAAATCCGGGAGGCGTCGTAGTCCGCCCAACTGCTGCGAGGCAGGGTGAAGAGTCTGCGGCGCTCCGCGTAGGAGACAGCCGGGTCGGGATCGGGGTCAAGGAAAATGTGGCGGTGATCGAAGGCGGCGACGAGTTTAAGGGTCGACGACAACAACATGCCGTTGCCAAAGACATCACCGGACATATCACCGATTCCGACACACGTGATGGTATTTCGGTGGATGTCGACACCAAGCTCACGGAAGTGCCGCTTGACCGACTCCCAGGCACCGCGGGCGGTAATGCCCATCGCTTTATGGTCGTACCCGGCAGAGCCGCCGGAGGCAAACGCATCGGCAAGCCAGTAGTGGTATTCGGCCGCAATTTCATTCGCGATATCCGAGAACGTCGCCGTACCCTTATCCGCGGCGACGACGAGATAGGTGTCATCTCCGTCACGGCGCACCGTACGATCGGGCGGTATCACTGTTCCGGTCGCCGGATCGAGATTGTCCGTGAGATCCAGCAGGCCCCGGATGAGCGTCCGGTAACACGCGACCACTTCGGCCGCCGCGGCATCTGGATCGTCGGGCAGCGGCCGGGTGACCACGAATCCACCCTTGGCGCCCACGGGAACAATGACGGCGTTCTTCACCGTCTGGGTCTTCGCCAGACCGAGGATTTCCGCACGGAAATCCTCCCGGCGGTCTGAATATCGGATCCCACCCCGGGCGACCGGGCCGAAGCGAAGATGGATTCCCTCCATCCGTGGCGAGTAGACATACGCCTCGTAAAGCGGCCGCGGCTGTGGGAGAAAATCGATGTTCCGTGCGAGGAGCTTGAGCGAGACATAGTCCCGGGAGAGCGGCGGCTCCGTCTGCCAGAAGTTCGTCCGGACCGTGGCCTGAATCGCCGACCGAAAACACCGGAGAATCCGGTCGTCATCCAAGCTGCTGACGGCGTCGAGGGCACGGTCCAGCCGCTGCTCGATCTCCTGTTCGACCGTAACGTCGGGCGCACGGCCCGGATCGAACCGCAACTCAAAGAGTGCGACGAGCAGCGCCGCGACATCCGAGTTACGGTTCAGGGCAGCCTCGATATATTCTTGGCTGAAGACGATTCCGGTCTGCCTCAGGTATTTTGCATACGCCCGCAGTACTGTCACCTGCCGCCACGACAAACCGGCACGCAGAGTGAGCGCGTGAAAGCCGTCGATCTCTGCTCGGCCTTGCCACATCGCGACGATGGCCTCCGCAGCGCCCGCGTACCGCCGGGACTTCTCGTCCTGCGGCACAGCAAAGCCTCGCCGCAGCCCGAAATCGTAAATCCAGGCGTGTTCGGCGTCCCGCCGTTCGATGCCGTATGGCCGCTCGTCGGTCACCTCCACCCCAAGGCCGGTCAACAGCGGAATGAGCGTCGCCAGCGAGATCGGCGGGCCCACACGGCAGATCTTGACCCGAAAGACGTCGCTCCCGGCGGCAGACGGCTCATAGACCTTGACGTCAATGTCCCGCGGTCCCTGCAGGCGCTCGATGGCACGGACGTCGTCCACCGCGGTGTCCGCGGAGAAGTCCTCCTTATAAGCCTCCGGAAAGGCGCCGTGATAGCGATACAGCAATGATGCGGCGGTTTCGTCGTCGAAACGCGCGGTCATCGCATCGGCAAAGTCGTCGTCCCATGTCCGCAGCGCGGCCGCCAGGCGGCGTTCCAGCTCGTCCCGGTCCACCGCCGGTCGGCTGCCTGGCGGCACGCGGACGACGAAATGCACGCGGGCCAGGACGGAATCCGTCACCCGCAAGGCGTCGTCGATGCTCGTGCCGCCGAGCGCCTCCAGCAGTAGGCGGCGAAATTCCAGCCGCACCGCCGTGCTGTACCGATCGCGGGGCAGGTACACCAGGCAGGAGTAGAACCGGCCATACTCCTCGCGACGCAAAAAGAGCCGCAGTCGTCGTCTTTCCCGCAGGTGGAGGACACCCATCGCCACCGTGTAGAGGTCGGATGCCGATATTTGCAGGAGGTCGTCGCGCGGGTGGTCCTCGATGATTTCCCGCAGCGCCTTGCCGTCGTGGCTGCGCGGCGGAAATCCCGACCGGTCCAACACCTCCTGCACCTTGCGCCGCACCATGGGAATCG
The DNA here is from genome assembly GCF_000015025.1 of Acidothermus cellulolyticus 11B. Taxonomy (GTDB): domain Bacteria; phylum Actinomycetota; class Actinomycetes; order Acidothermales; family Acidothermaceae; genus Acidothermus; species Acidothermus cellulolyticus. Next base: position 1,981,931 of record NC_008578.1, read on the forward strand.
TCAACACCCGCTCGGCATACACCGACGAGGTGAACAAGCCGAGGAAGCGCCGCTCGCCGATGACGTTCCCTGCCGCATCGAAGACTTTGACACCGATATAGTCCAGGTAGTCGGGCCGGTGCACGGTCGATCGTGAATTCGCCTTTGTTACCACAAGCAGACGCGGCTCGCGGATTCGGGCCCGTACCTCGGGCGGAAACTCCGCAAGCTTCCGCGGCCCGTGCTGATCGGCGCGGAGAATACCCAGCCCCGTTCCGGGAACAGCCGCCAAGGCATCCGTCCCCTCTACCGACACGATGCGGTACTCCCGGTAACCGAGGAACGTGAAATGGTCGGCGGCAAGCCACTCGAGGAAGGCGGCGACTTCGTGCGCGTCATCATCCGCCGCTGGAGGATGCGTGCGCAGTTGCGAGGCGATGCGCAGCGTAGTCGCGCGCATGCGATCCCAGTCTTCGACGGCCGACCGCACGTCGCGAAGGACGCGGCGTAACGCAGCCACCAGACCATCCGGCTCGATGTCGAGGTGGCTGACGTCGATCCGCATCCACGACTCGATGACCGTACCCAGCGGCGCATCCTCGGCAGTCACGCGATCGAGCACATCGAGGAGCTCGCCGGTGACCGACCGGCGTACCACGAATTGCGGATGGACGAGCGACTCGACGAAGACGCCCAGCCGGGTGAGCTCCTGCGTCACGGAGTCCACGAGAAACGGCATGTCGTCGGTGACAATCACGACCGAACCGCGGCGACCGCCGCGAACCTCAACGTGAATGTTCTCGGTTCCGACGATCCGGGTTGCGGCTACCTCGCAGTGCCGCCGGACGATTCCTAGCAATTCCTCGGCGCTGTACGCGACGACGTCTTCCGCCGCCGCCGTTGCGAAGTAGCCGCGCAGGATGGCGGCTTGACGCTCGCTTTCACACAGCTGCGCCGCGTCGTCAATGAGTTCGCGCTTTTTGCGCTCGACGTCCTCCCCGGCGCCCGGCGGCACTTCCCGCAAGGGTGCATGACCCAATCCGGTATCACCGAGCGACGCGTCGGCCCGGAAGCCGACCGAGTGCGGAGCGACACGCCGGCCGGGTGTCTCGGAGTCGACCGTGCCGCCCATGTCACCGGTCTTCCATGTGTGGGTAGCGGTAATCGGTCGGCGGTAAGAAATTCTCCTTGACAATGCGGGTGGTCGTCCAGCGCAGCAGGTTCTGCACCGATCCGGCCTTGTCGTTCGTCCCGCTGGCTCGACTGCCGCCGAATGGCTGTTGACCGACGACAGCGCCCGTCGGCTTGTCGTTGATGTAAAAGTTGCCCGCCGCGTACCGTAACCGCTCGCACGCCAGCGTGATCGCCCGCCGGTCGGTTGCCACGATCGAACCGGTCAACCCGTAGCGACTGGTCGTCGCCGCCAGATCAAGGACGTCCGCATAATCGTCGTCCTCGTAGACGAATATCGCAAGAATCGGACCGAAGTACTCGGTCGTGAAAACCTCGTCATGCGGATCCTCACCAAGAATCACCGTCGGCCGGACGAACCAGCCGGGATCGTCGGTGTACGTCCCACCGGCGGCAATCGACAAGCCCGGCGTTGCAGCGGCCCGCTCGATGGCCGCGACCACCCGCCGATAGGCGCGTTCATCGATCAGCGCACCCATGAAGACCGAGAAGTCGGTGACGTCCCCCACCGGTATGTCCGTCACTTCGGCAAGGAACCGATCCCGCATCCGTTTCCAGAGCGACCGCGGCAGATACGCGCGGGAGACCGCCGAGCATTTCTGTCCCTGGTACTCAAACGCCCCGCGGATCAACGCAGTCTGAAGGACGTCCACGTCGGCTGACGGATGGGCGACGACGAAATCCTTCCCTCCCGTCTCACCCACAATGCGCGGGTAATTGCGATATCGGTCAAGGTTCTCCGCCACCCGCCGCCAGAGATGGTTGAACGTCGCCGTCGAACCGGTGAAGTGGACGCCGGCCAAATCCTCGTGCGCCAGGGCGACCTCCGATACCGCGGCGCCACGTCCGGTCACCATCGTCACCACTCCCGGCGGCAGGCCGGCGTCCTCCAATATGCGCAGGAGCAAGGAGGCCGCCGCCTGCTGCGTCGGAGCGGGCTTCCAGACCACGACATTGCCCATCAACGCCGGCGCCGTGGGCAGATTTCCCGCTATTGACGTGAAGTTGAACGGCGTAATCGCTACGACGAAACCCTCGAGCGGGCGATAATCCGCCCGGTTCCACGTTCCCGGCGTGCTCAACGGCTGGTCGGCGAGAATCCGCTGCGCAAACCACACATTGAACCGCCAGAAGTCGGCCAACTCGCAAATTGCGTCAATCTCCGCCTGATAACACGTCTTGCTCTGACCGAGCATGGTCGCGGCCGCCATGGCGGCGCGGTACGGGCCGGTCAGCAGGTCGGCCGCCCGAAGGAAAATCGCCGCCCGGTCCGCGAAATCCATCGCCCGCCACCCGGGGGCCGCGGCCAGCGCCCGGTCCACCGCTGTCGAGACATCCGCCGCTGTCGCTTCGCCCAGCACCCCCAAGACGGCATCTTTGCGATGCGGCTGCACGACCGAGATGCGGTCTCCGCCGCCCATCCGGCGCTCGTCTCCCAGCGCCATGGCGAAATCCTGCCGGCTCGCCGCGAGATCCTTAAGTTTTGCGGCCAATCGCTCGCGTTCCGCCGTCCCGGGCCGATAGTCAATGACCGGCTCATTACGCGGCGCCGGCACCGCCACCAGGCCGTCCACCATCGCCGTCCCCTCTGGTGCCATCCTCACATTCCATCGGCGTACCCTGCGCCAATCCGATCGACCTCACTCGGTGCGTACCAGAGCAAGTCCCGATCGACGATCTGCTCGAGCAGGGCGGGAGCGTCGTCGGTCTCCTCTCGGATGGCGGCGGCGAGCCGCCGAAGCGCTGGATCAGCCGCGGCGTCGTCGACATGGAGTGCGGCCGCGTCAGAGGCATGGACAGCGACCCGGGTGCCAAGCGCTGTCATGCCGAGGTCCGGCAGATGTTGGACCTCCCGATCAGGGAGATCGATTGCCAGAACCACCCGGCCGGTCGGTCCCGGTCGGCCGGCGTTCAGCTCGGCCACGACGAGATGCACCGCGGCCGCGGCGGCCTCGGTCATCGCCGCGTACTCGAGGCCTTCGTCGTCACCTTCGACGTACCACTCCCGGAGCGCCGGCGTCACCCCGTGGACCACCGTCCCCGGTCCAACCAATTCGCTCTCCATCCCCTGCCACCGGCGTTTCAGAGCGCTCACGGTGAACGGGACGTACAGCCGCACTCGCTCATCCTCCCACCGGGAACGAAAGTATGTTTCGACGCTCAGGGTGCGCGCCGCGACGCCGAAACAGCTAGTGACCTACCGACCACTCCGGGAGCACATATGTCGTCGACCACGCCCGCGTCGCCCGTCACCGGTGGGCACGTTTCCACCGCCAGTCATCCGGACGGCGACGCATCCCTGCTCGTCGTTCTCAACGTCCCGACAGTGCTCGGACTCGCCAGCCTTCTCGCCGTCCTTGGCCTCGCCCTGAGCGGGACGTGGGATGGCACCCACACCGCAATTGCTGCGATCGGCGGTGCCGGCACCCTGCTCGCTCTCCTGACCGCCCGGCACATCGGCCGGCGGTTGCGGTCGGACATCAACGCTGTCGCCTCGGTCGCCGAGGCGCTCGCCGAAGGCGATCTCACGCGGCAATCCGGGGTTGACCGCAGTGACGGACTCGGGCGGCTCGCCCGCGCCCTCGACCGGGCGGTCACCACGCTGAGGCAGGACGTCGCCTCCGTGAGTGCCCACGCCCGCACCCTTGGCTCGGCATCAGTACAGCTCAATTCGCTGGCGGCTGCGCTGGGCACCTCAGCCGAGGCGGTCTCCGCGCAAGCAACCGCGTCAGCTGAAGCGGCCAATGCCGTGACGAACCACGTTCAGGCCGTGTCGACCGGCGGTCAGCAGATGGGCAGTTCCATCCGTGAGATCAGCGTCAACGCGAGTGAGGCAACCCGGGTCGCCGGACAAGCCGTCGCCGTCGCACAGTCGACGAATGACATGGTGACCCGGCTCGGCGAATCCTCGTCGCAGATCGGCCAGGTCGTCAAAGTGATCACCGCGATTGCGCAGCAGACGAACCTGCTCGCGCTCAATGCGACGATCGAGGCTGCCCGGGCCGGGGAAGCGGGCAAAGGATTCGCCGTGGTAGCCGGAGAGGTCAAGGATCTCGCCCAAGAGACGGCCCGTGCCACCGAAGACATCGCGCGCCGGGTCGAGGCGATTCAGGCGGACACCGCCGGAGCGGTAGCAGCGATCAGTGAAATCAGCTCAATCATCGAGCGGATCAACGAGATTCAAACCGTGATCGCGTCGGCGGTCGAGGAGCAGACGGCGACCACCAACGAGATGAATCGTGCGGTCGACGAAGCTGCGACCGGCGCGCACGAGATCGCAAACCGGATCGGTCAGGTCGCGCAGGCTGCACAGCAGACTGCCGGCACGGTGGCGAACACGCGGCACGCCGCCGAGGAGCTGTCACGGCTGTCGGGCGAATTGCAGCAACTGGTCGGGCGCTTCCGGTACTGATCAAGCACTTTCGGTACGGATCAAGCGCTCCCGGCACGGATCAAGCGCTTCCGCTTCGCCGCGCCGAGAGCACCATGCGCGCCAGCTGCGCGAACGCCCGGACCGCAGGTGACTTCGGCGCACACTCCCGGAGGAGCCGTCCGTCCGCCACGGCCCGGTCGAATGCGGGCCGGTCATCCGGGATAAACACTACGTCGGTCACGCTGGCAAACTTCGCCAGCTCGGCTCGAATTTGCCCGGACACGTGAGGACCCGAGATTGGTCCAGGGCGCAGCCGGTTCACCACGACTCGAATCGCAGCATCAGGAACAATCTCCCGCAGGCGATCAATCCCTCGGATCAAGCGATGCAGGCCGATCGGGTCCGCGGAACCGACGGCGACCACCTGATCGGCGTCCGCCACAGTCACCAGCGTCACGGCGTTGCGCCGAGGCGCAAGGGTGTCGTAGCTCAACTCGTCGTCGTCCTCCAAACAGAAAGCGCAGTCGACGACGACCGTCTCGGCGAGCTGCCGGGCGAGCGCATACACGCTGCGCAGACTTGCGACCCGCAGCTCCGGCCAACGCTCCGGGCGGCTGATGCCGGTGAGCACCCGCAGGTTGTCGACCACAACCGGAGCGAGCCGGTGCAATGCGGGGACGTCGAGGGTGCCGGCGTTGGCGTGCCGAACGGCCGCCGCCAACCCGGGAGCTTCGTCCAGCAAGCCGAGGAGCTGGGCGACCGCGCCGCCGTAGGTATCCGCGTCGATCAGCAACGTCGGATGACCCAGCGCTGCCGACTCCGCGGCGAGTCCGATCGCGACGCTGGTCCGTCCAGGTGCGCCGGTCGGACCCCATACCGCAATCAGCTGATTCCCCTCACCGAGGCTGACCGGTTCGGGCGACCATCCGGCCTCCCTCCCCTCAAGCGCCGGCCCGGGAACACCAACCCCGCCGGACAGTTCCCCACGGCCAGCAGCCGCGGGCGAAGCTGCCGCCTCTTGCGCCGCTGACCGAAGCGCGGCACTGACCAAAGCCGCGAGAGACCGAGGATCGTCGTCGGCTCGCCCGAACCACTGGACGCCGAGCTGGCGAAGGCGCCGGTCGTCGTCCGGCCGGGTTGCCACTCCGACCACCGCGACATCGCACGCCCGGAGCCGGTGCAGGACTTCCAGGTCGAGCCGGGGCAGGCCGGCGGATACGATCACCGCCCGGATCGTGCCGCCAGCCGCGCACGCCAGCAGATCCGCAACGTCGACACACCGGCGGACGACGACCAGCCCGCTGTCGGCGGACTCCAGTCGGGCGACGAGGTCAGCCTCCCAGGTCGACTCCCATCCGGCGGTGGCGATCGGCACCCGCATGGCACTAGCCGCCCGCCGGGGACGCCAGGACGCCGAGTCGCGGCGCGGCGGTCGCCTGGTCGGTCGGAACCCGGACGACGTCCAGCGCACCCGAACGCGACGCCGCGATCACCGCTGCAACCATCGACTCGGGAACGCGAAGCACGAGGCCACCCCCGGAACCACCCAGCGATGATTCGCTGATCACATCAGCCACCGTCACATTGGCAATCACAAGCTGGGGTACCGCGAGCGTGCCTTCGGTGGTCCGCAGGGTGAGATAGACGTCAACCAAGGCGCCGCGGACGTCACCGCGCGGCATGCGGAGACGCTCAATGGGAACCGTGACCAGCCTGACCGGCGTTCCTGCGCGCTCGCTGACCGCGGAGCGGGGTATCAGCTCGCCTGCGGGAACCGGGCGGGTCACGGTCCACCCGGCAAGATCGCTGCCTCCGGCAACGTAACGGGCGCCGTGATCACGAAAGCGCACCTTGACCGGTGTCAGATCGCTGTGGCTGAGCGTCGTCCCCGGTGCCAGGTCACGGGCGGCCGCCCACACGGTGTCGTAGTGCCGAGCCGAGTCGAGGATTTTCGCGCCCGCCGCGATGGAGACGACGATGAGCAGCACCCCGATGACCAAGCGACCGTCCAACCAGGACGGCGGGCGCAACCGCTGCGCCCGCGGACCGCGGATGACGCGGTGTCCCGCGACCCGTTCGTCCGTCGCGCTCGGCACTCGCCACCTCCAACCGCCTGCGATGATGTTCGCCAGATGCTAGCACCAGAAGCGACCGCAGGGAAGCAGTGGAAAACGACACCGAACATGAGCAAATGGTGACAGAATACGGTTAAACAGTTCGGCGGCAAGGAGCGCGATGGCACAGGTGCAACGGCGGTTTCTGCTCCTCTCCGACGTCGCGGAGATTCTCAACATCTCGCCGGCCCAGGCCTACGCATTGGTGCGGTCGGGCGAGCTGCCGGCGATCAAAATCGGCGGGCGCGGCCAGTGGCGGGTGGAGACGGAGGCGCTCGAACGCTACATCCGGGACGCATATGAGAAGACCCGCGAATTCGTCGCCACCCACCCATTCGGCGGCTCGGACGACGACGAGTAGGGCCCACCGGTCGGCGTACCGCCACGCTGTGGGTTGGGGACGCTAGCGGCTCCGCACCAGGGTGATGGCCTGCCACGGGATCGTGACGACGGACCGGACCGCGGTTGGGCGAGGCACCTCGCCAGGGTCGTGCTCGAGCAGGTCGACAGCGTCTGCGCCGACGCGCTGCGGCGTGCCGGTCAGCTGCGTCCCGTCCCGGAGCTGGATGCCGACCACCCGTCGATCACGGGCAAGCCGCCGCAGCAGCAGTCCGATAGTGATCCGGCTGTCCAGCGGGCCGACCGCATCCTCGGCAACGGCCCAGCGGCCAAGACCCGTGATGGAGACCACGCCGTGGAGCAGGACGAGCAGTTCTGCGCCCCAGTCGTCTTCGAGCAGCAGCCAATCGTGACCGACCGCGCCGAGCACGCCCGCGATGGGTGACGCGCCCACGAGCCGGACGACGAGTCGCTGATTGAGGCTGCCGCGGAGTCGATCGACGAGACGGATCGCGCTGAATTCGTACCGCGTGCGGTCAGCCACGGCGGCCAGGGACTCCTCCGCCTCGGTCGCCTCGAGTTCGCCTTCTAGATCGTCAAAGAGCCGCTGCCAACGCCCGTCGTCCGATCGGTAGGCCACGTGATCTCCCTTCGTGCTGCGGAGCCTACCCGACGTGACCAGGGTCAGCAGCCGTGACCAGGATCGGCAGCCGGCAGCAGGGTCAGCAGCCGGCTTGAATCCACAGCGTCTTGACATGCGCAAGTGAGCTCACTTTAATTTCACGCCATGTACTCAGAAGTAAACGCAAGCAAACGTTGGCATCTGCGGGCTGCCTGGGTGGCGCTGCTCGTCACGGGCATGGGAGTGATCGCACTGTGGGCGGGCGGATCGCCCCGGCGGCTGCTCGCCGCGCTGCAGCATCCGGCTGACTTCGATGCGCTCATCCGGTGTGTGGCGGCAAGCGTCGCGCTCGTCCTGTGCGCCTGGTTTCTGTTCGCGATCGTCGGCGTCCTGGCCGCGCACCTAGCCGCAGCCGCAAGCCGGACACCCCGGCGCCTCCTGCTCGGCATCGCAGCCGTGCTCGACCGCGTCACGCCCCGGGTGATCCGCCGCCTAGCCCGCGCCGCGGTCGGCGCCACACTTGCCCTCGGTCCGGTCGCCGGCTACAGCGCGCCGAGCTGGGCGGTCCCGTCGGCGCCGCCAGGTGCTACGAGCGGGAGCGTCGCCGCCGACGCCGGTAGCTTCACCCTCGACTGGCCCACTGTGCCGTCCAGCAGCCCGCCCACTGCGCCGTCCGACCGCTGGCCCACTGTGCCGTCCGGCAGCCCGAGGTCATTGCCGCCCCCCGACGATCCGAGCGGCGACATCCACGTCGTCGTACCCGGCGACACGCTCTGGGACATCGCCGGGAAACATCTCGCCGCCCGTGATGGTGGTCACCCGCCGTCGGCCGCCGCGATCGCGAAGGAGTGGCCACGCTGGTACGCCGCGAACCGCGTGATCATCGGTGGCGATCCAAACCTGCTGTTCCCAGGAGAGCGGCTGCAACCCCCAGCAGAGAGCTGAGCCGTTTCGGAAGTACGCCGCACACCCACCCGTACACCTCAACCGTGACCCCATAACTCGCCTTTGAGCGAATCCCGCGCAACCGGACCCGAGCCGGACAACTCGATCTCGACTCAACCCGTGCGTCTCGACTTTTGCCTTTTGCCGCATTCGATCAGAAGGGATAACCATGACCGCCTCGCCTGCCGTCGAACCCGTCGTTTCCACCCACCGAGGCCGGCTTCCTGCTCGGCAGACGTCGGCCGATACGGCCGGTCGATCAGCCGTCGGCGCACATACCGACGCCGGCACGGCGGCCGTCGGCGCGCGGACCGCGGCCGGCACGTCGGCTGACGAGACCGCCGCCGACACCGCGGCCCGGGACGTCGCCGGGGACATGGCGGCCCGGGACGTCGCCGAGAGCACGGCGGCCCGGAACGGCGTTCGCGCCCTTGGGCCGGCTGGTCGGCCCGCACTGCGACGCGTGCCGGTACCGGACCCGGATCCCGCCTTTGACGACGAAACGAGCGAGGAGATCGGATGGGAGACCACCGCCCTTCCGTTCGCCGCGTTCAGCACGGCAACTCCCCCATCAGTCCGGTCCAGAGCCCACCTGCGCCTCGTCCCAGGGCGGCATCGCGGGCGGGGTCGCGGACGGCGTTCCGGCCGGCGGCGCGGGTGGCGTCGGCGGCGTCCGGGCTGACGTCACCGGCATCGCGGACGGCGTCCAGGCGGGCATCCCGGCGGGCGTCGGCGGCGTCCCGAAGCACGCGATCCACGGCGGCGCGCCGGCATTGGGATCGCCATCCCACCTGCCGCCACCGCGCCCGTGGGCGACCCAGCTCGCTCAAGCAATCGCAGAGATCGTCACCGGAACGCGGCCCCCTCAGCAGCTCATCCGCTGGACAAGCCTGGAAGTCTTCGAGGCCCTGCGGCATCGCGCGGCGTCCGCCGCCCGGACGACGGGAAGCCCCGCACTCCGCCCGCCGGCGCGACCTGCCACAGCCGGGCCGGTTGGACGGGCGATCGTCCGTTCGGTGCGCATCTGCGAACCCACATCGGGGGCCGTCGAGGTGAGTGCCGTCGTTCAATACGGCCCCCGCTGCCGCGCGATGGCGTTCCGTCTCGACGGCATCAACGGGCGATGGCGATGCACCGCGTTGCAGCTCGGCTGACCAGAAGCCGAACCGGCTCGATCACGCTGACCACCGGAATCACCCGGCCGGCCGCATCACCCGACGAGTGGGCGCGACGGCCGCGGTCATCCCGCGTTTCGCGGGTCGCCGTGGCACCGCTTGTACGGTTTGCCGGAACCACACGGGCACTTGGCGCTTCGCGGCGTCCCGGCGTACATGAGCGGGCGCGCCTGTTCGCCGGCACCCGCCCGCTGGCGCGACGCGGACGCCGGCGATGGACCGCGTGCCGCCGCTCCTGAGGGACGACGCTCGTCGACGGTCATCGCCGTAGCCTCTCCCGACCCCGCCGCCCCGTCGATGGTCGGCGCGGTGTACTGCAACCGGGTCGGACGCGGCGGGGCAAGCAACTTGGCGACCGGCGAGTCCGCGAGCCGCATCCCGGCACCCGGCGACAGCGCGGCTGCCGCGGGGACCGGCTGCTGCCCCGGTGCCGTCGCTGCGGGGACCGGCTGCAGTGCCGGCCCTGATGCACCGGCCGGCTGTGGTACTGCGACACCGGCCGTACCCTCCGCGGCGGTTCCCGCGCCGTCGGCCGCCGCCGTCGCCGCGACCGGAGCTTCCGCCACGGGCGTGACCTGAACATCCACGCTGAACAGCAGGCGGACCGATTCCTCCTTGATGCCGTCCAGCATGGTTTGGAACATCGTGTACCCCTCGCGCTGGTACTCGACGAGAGGATCCCGCTGACCGTACGAGCGGAGTTGGATGCCCTCCTGCAGGTAGTCCATCTCGTAGAGGTGCTCACGCCATTTGCGGTCGAGCACGGCGAGGACGACGCGGCGTTCTAACTCCCGTATCACGGGCTGACCATCGGGCAGCGTCCCAAGCGCCGCCTCCCGTTCTGCGTACGCCCGGTGGGCATCCTCCGTCAGGCGTTCGATGAGGAACTCCGCGGTGAGACCGCTGCGGTCGCCTCCGCACTCGGCCACCACCTGGTCGATCGTCAGACCGACCGGGTACAACGAGCGGAGCGCCGTCCAGAGCTGCTCGAGGTCCCAATCTTCGGCGTATCCCTCCTCGGTCGCCGCTCGGACGTAGTCGCGAATGACGTCGTCAATCATGTGGCCGACCTGCTCGTGCAGGTCGTCGCCGTGGAGGACACGACGCCGTTCGGCGTAAATGACGGCGCGCTGCTTGTTCAAGACTTCGTCGTACTTCAAGACGTTCTTGCGGATTTCGAAATTCTGCTGCTCGACCTGCGTCTGCGCGGACCGAATGGCGCGGGTGACCATTTTCGATTCCAGCGGGACGTCCTCCGGGTAATTCAGCGTCTCCATGATGCGCTGCACCATAGGGCCGTTGAACAACCGCATGAGGTCGTCTTCCAAAGAGAGGTAGAACCGGGACTCCCCCGGATCTCCCTGCCGGCCCGACCGGCCGCGCAACTGGTTGTCGATACGGCGCGAATCATGCCGCTCGGTTCCCAAGACATACAGGCCGCCCAGCTGGACGACTTCATCATGTTCGGCCGCAACGGCCTTCTTCCACTTCTCCAGCACCTCCGGCCAGGCCGCCTCGTATTCCTCGGGGGTGTCGACCGGAGAAAGCCCGCGTTCCGCCAACTCCTGGCGGGCAAGGAATTCGGGGTTTCCGCCGAGCATGATGTCCGTGCCCCGGCCCGCCATGTTGGTGGCCACGGTCACGGCGCCCTTACGACCAGCCTGCGCGACGATCGCCGCTTCCTTCTCGTGATACTTCGCGTTCAGCACGGCGTGCGGAATGCCGCGGCGCAACAGCATTCCGGACAACAGTTCGGATTTCTCCACGGACGTCGTACCGACGAGCACCGGCTGGCCCTTGGCATGCCGCTGGGCAATGTCCTCGACGACAGCGGCAAATTTAGCCTTCTCCGTCTTGAACACGACGTCCGGTTGATCAATCCGGATCATCGGCCTATTCGTCGGGATCGGGACGACGCCGAGCTTGTAGATCTGATGAAATTCGTTCGCCTCGGTCATTGCCGTCCCGGTCATGCCGGCGAGTTTCTCGTACAACCGGAAGTAATTCTGCAAGGTGATCGTGGCGAGCGTCTGATTCTCCTGCTTGATCGGCACGCCTTCCTTGGCTTCAATCGCCTGGTGCATTCCCTCGTTGTACCGACGTCCATACAGGATGCGCCCGGTGAACTCGTCGACGATGAGGACCTCGCCGTCGATGACGACGTAATCACGATCCCGCTTGTACAGTTCTTTAGCCCGCAACGCGTTGTGCAGGTAGCCGACGAGCGGCGTGTTGGTCGGCTCATACAGATTGTCAATACCGAGCCAGTCCTCCACCCGCTGCACGCCGCGTTCGGTAATCGAAATCGTGCGCTTCTTCTCGTCGACCTCGTAGTCGCCTTCGCCGTTCTCACCGCGCTGCAAGCGCTCAGCGAGCTTGGCGAAATCGGTGTACCACTTCTGGTTCATGTCAACGGGGCCGGAAATGATGAGCGGCGTCCGGGCCTCGTCGATGAGAATCGAGTCAACCTCGTCGACGATGGCGTAGAAGTGCCCCCGTTGGACAATCTCATCGACGCTCCAGGCCATGTTGTCCCGGAGATAGTCGAAGCCGAATTCGTTGTTGGTTCCGTAGGTGATGTCAGCCGCGTAGGCCTTCTTGCGTTCCGCAGGGCCCATCTGCGGCGAAATGACGCCAACCTCTAGGCCGAGGAAGCGGTGAATTCGCCCCATCCATTCCGCGTCCCGGCGGGCCAGATAGTCATTGACCGTCACCACGTGGACGCCGCGGCCCGCAAGCGCGTTGAGATATGCCGGGAGCGTGGAGACGAGGGTCTTGCCCTCACCGGTCTTCATCTCGGCAATGTTGCCGAAGTGCAGGGCCGCCCCACCCATGATCTGGACGTCGAAGTGCCGCTGCCCGAGGGTACGCTTGGCCGCCTCCCGTACCGCGGCGAATGCCTCGGGGAGCAGGTCGTCGAGGCTTTCGCCGTCGGCGTAGCGTGCCCGGAATTCGTCCGTCAGGCCGCGCAACTCGCCGTCGGAGAGCTTGGCGAACTCATCCTCGATCGAGTTCACCTGCTCGGCGATGGCCTTCAGCTTGCGCAGAATCTTGCCTTCACCGGCACGGAGCAGCTTGTCAAGCAGTGCGGGCACAGCCAACTCCTCGTTCAGCGGCGGATCGGTGCGGGATAGGTCGGAGCAGGTGATTGCCTCCGGTCCATGTCCCCCGCCCTGTCATGGTAGGGGAGCCGGCCGGCCGATGACGGCAGCGAGATCACGTGATCTCGAGCAGCTTCTCGCGGACGGCGTACACCACCGCCTCCATCCGCGAGTGCAGCTGGAGCTTCTCCAAGATATTGCGCACGTGGTTCTTGACCGTGTTCTCCGAGATGAAGAGCTGCTTGGCGATGTCCCGGTTGTTGAGCCCCTTGGCAACCAGCCGGAGCACTTCCATTTCCCGTTCGGTGAGCTTGGGTGCGGGGACCTGGTGCCGGGCGTCACCGCGCTTGATGAGGGAGGCGAACTCATTCAGCAGCTTCGAGGCCATCGACGGACTGATCAACGATTGGCCGCCGTGGACCGCGCGGATCGCCGCCGCCACCTCGTCGATCGAAATCTCCTTGAGGAGATAGCCCATGGCCCCGGCCTTGATCGCTTCGTAGAGATCGGCTTCTTCATCGCTGATCGTCAACATGATGATCTTCGCCGAGGGACAAACCTCCTTGATCGCCGCGCACGCCTCGATACCCGTCCGCTTCGGCATCCGTACGTCGAGCAGGACGACGTCCGGCAGCGTCTCCGCTGCTCGGGCCACCGCCTCCGCACCGTCGCTGGCTTCTGCGACCAGTTGGATATCCGGCTCCTGGCGGAGCACCATCTCCAAGCCCCGGCGGAAAAGAGCGTGATCGTCGGCGACGAGTACCTTGATCGGGTCAACGTCACCCGTCGCGTCTGTCGCGGGGGCGTCAGGCGCGGTCGCGGGAGCCGGCCCGCTCGCGGGAGCCGGCCCGTTGGCGCCATGGGCGCGATTGCCTCCCGGGTAGGGCGGTCGCAGCGACTGACCTGGGACCGGTGCCCGAACGGTCGCTCCGGTCGACCCAGGCGCCGGCGCGTCGTCGCGGCGCGGCCACGATGCCTGGTCAGAACCGATCGGGCGCAGTACCCTCGGCTGCTCTCCGCTCGTCATGTCCACCCTGCCCTTCCCCGCTCTGGTCAGGTATACGACGATATGCCCCGATTCATCCGGTAGCCAGCCGACGCGCCTGAGCAGACTCCCCGACTGGAGCGGCGCGGTCCCCGGCCGGAGCAGACTCCCCGACTGGAGCGGCGCGGTCCCCGGCCGGAGCAGACTCCCCGGCCGGAGCGCCGGCCCGAGCCGCACGGTCCCCGGCCGAAGCCCCGGCCGAAGCCCCGGCCGAAGCCCCGGCCGAAGCCGGTCCGCCCTCGGCCCGAGCCGGCCCGGGGATGTCCGGACCATCCGCCGGCACGCTCGCGGCTGCATGGCGGCCGTCCGCTGGTTCACCCGTGACCAGCCGGATCACGCCGTAGTCGTAACCGCGGCGCCGATAAACGACGCTCGGCAAGTGGCTGTCCCGATCGACGAAGAGAAAGAAATCGTGGCCCACCAACTCCATCTCATAGAGCGCCTGATCCAGCGTCATCGGTGCGGCGACATGGACTTTCTCCCGTACGACGAGCGGGCCGGACTGCTGCACGGCGACGTCGTCCCCCTCGGTGACAACGTCGAGTCCATGCTGAATCTCCGCGCCCACCATGGGGACGTCGCCGTCGCTGGTCTCCACGCTCGACGCTGCCTTAGCCGACGGCACCGAGGTCCTTGCGGCAACCGGTGACGCTGCGTCCGTCGGCGGCACGGCGTTCGCCGCGGCGACCAGCGAGGGTGCGCGGTTCCCGCGATGGACCCGACGACGGTCGGCAGCCTTGCGAAGCCGCGCTTCGAGCTTCTCCCAGGCCAGGTCAAATGCGGCGGTCATCGTCTCGGCGGCGGCTTCCGCCCGGATCGGCGGGCCGGCGGAGATGCACGTCAACTCGACCCGCTCGCATGAGTCAGCCAGCCGCGGATTGCGTTCGCGGGAAATCTCGACATCGACCCGGATGACCTTCGGGCAGAGCTTCTCGACCTTGGCCAGCTTCTCCTGGACGTAAGACCGGACACGCGCCGGAACCTCCACTTTCCGGCTAGTCACTACGATCTCCACGGAACCTCCCGCCTATCGCATCCGGGAAGACCGCCACCTGCGTCGTGACGCCCGCCCGGCCGACCTGGTCTTCGACCCCACACTCGCCTGCCGAGGTCTTCGCAGCCTACCTGCGATGGCACCACGGACCTGAACTCCTCCGGTAGGTGTCGGACCTACCGAAGTGGCAGGACTTACGTCTAAGCCGCACCGTGATCGGACGACGGTGTGTCGCCTTACGTGGGCCGTTTTGCCTGCGGCTGGCATCGGCTTGTTGGGCCTGCCGGGTGTGACCGCCCGATCACCCCTGGCTCGATGCGGCCCAACGCAACCACGGACCCGAGCGGACGTCACGGCACAAAACTAGACCGAATTGCCCGTTCCGCATAGCCCCGAAACGGCGGAATCCCGAATGGTCGAGACCACATGGCCATCCATGCTCAACACGTTCCGCCGCGCCGCAGTCTGGTCGCCGCGACCGTCACCGCGCCAAACACCGGCACGCCGCCGGCCCGCAGGGCACGCACCGCTTCACCCAGGGTGGCGCCGGTCGTCACGATGTCGTCCAGGACGAGGACGGCGGTCCGCCGCGGCGGGTCGGCCTGTTCGCGGCGGAATCGTGCCGCCATCCCCGGCGACACCGTGTACGCGCCGGCGAGATTCACGAACCGTTCGGTCGCTGCCAGCGCAGCCTGATCGGCTACCGTCCGCCGACACCGCAGGAGGCGCGCGACGCGGGTCGGCGGGACGGCGGCATGGGCTGCCGCCCGGGCAAGTTCGGCCACCGGCTCCCAGCCCCGGGCGCGCAACGCCGTCCGCGTCGATGGAATGGGAACCACCACGATGCGGTCGGCGGTGGCGGCCAGGAAATCCAGGTTCCGAACGAGCAATGCGGCAAGGACATCGCGCAGATCGCGCCGGCCGTGCTCCTTGTACGCGAGAAGCAGACGACGCAACGGACCCTCGTACCCGCCCGCCGCAACCACCGGTACGCCCTCGGCGAGTTGCCGTGCAACCAACGGCCCGGCCCGGATGGCCGCGTCGCACACCGCGCAGAGCGACCCCGGCGGTGCGTCGCGGCCACAGCCGGGACAGGCGCACGCCACGAGGAGTTCGGCGACGGCCCGCCCAGCGGCGCGCAACCATGACACGGTTCAGGGTCCACCGCGCGGGTGTTGGTCGAACCCCGAGCGCGCGTGGGTGTTGACAGAGCCGACGGCAGGTGTGGACGCGTAGCGGAGCATGCGGGTGGCGGCAGCCGGGACGATGCGCAGCGGACGACGGATTGCGGGCGGCGGAGCGCGGCCACCAGCGGAGATCGGACGGCAGCAGAATCTGCCGGCTGTCGCGGCGGTGGTGGTCGCACGGGCACGGCCTCACGTGAAGATCGGACCACCGCGCAATGCCGTTGGTCAGCTCGGATAGTTCGGAACCGTTCCCCCATCGACGACAACCTGCCAGGCCGAGCCGTTGAGCACCTCGACCTGCCGGGACTTCGTCCCGATTGCCAGTGGCTGGTTTGGCGCCGCGGTCAACGACGAGGCATCGAACGGCACCTGCTGAATCGTCGCATCCCAACCATCGACATCAACCAACCACGCGGTGACGATCTCTGACCCGGAGGATGTCGCGAGAATCGCCAGCGACGTTGCCGACGCCCACGCGACGCCGTCCGCCGCCGGTTGAACATTCGGCGCGACCGGGTACAGCCCGCCGATCGTCACGCCACGGTCGGAACGTTCGACCCGCCCGACCCAGAGCTGAGATCCCGTCGTCGAGCGGACGACGAGAGCGACGCGCGTGCCGTCACGCGAGACTTTGAGGCTCACGATGAGACTCGATGCGAGAGTGCCGTCGATATTCACCCGCTGGAATTTCGGGGTTGTCGTCGGCGTCACGACACCCACGAGAATCTCCTGGGCACCGGTGGATACCTGCTCGACCGTCCAAACGTTTCCGAGCAAATCCCATGACGGGGTGGAGAATGACGCGGCGGAGAGCACCGGCACGACGGCATTGATGGGACCGGCGTACAGGGTCTGGGTGTTATCAGGGTTGCGGGTCACACCCGCCACCAGATCAGGCCCGCTGCTGCCGACGAGCCGCGGTGCGACGACCGCTGACACGAACCGAGGTCGTGGTCCCGGCGCCGCCGTTCCGGTCCCCTTCGTCGCTGTGGGCTCGGGTAGCGGCGGCGAGAGCAACGGGGCTCCGTTTGCCAACCGCGGCACGCCGGCGTCGTCGATGTAGGTGAACGTTGCGGTACGCAGCACGTCCGGGTCAAAGGCGCTCCACGTCTTCAGCGTCTGCGTCACCGCCTGGCGGCTGTTCGGCAAGGGTGCACCGCCGACCGTAATCCGCACCTGACTGGCCACGCCGGATCGGACCAGGGTGTACGTGAGCTGGGCGGATGCTTGATCTCGTTCAATCGCGTTGAGATTCCCGAACGGCGGCGGCAGGTCGACGGTCGCAACGTCGCCGGAGACCGTCACCGTCGGTGCCTGATCCGTCTGCGGCAGGGCGGAGAAAACCCCGGCGTGCGCCAGCCAGCCGGGCACCGGCTGACTCAGCTGTTCCACCAGGGCGGTGGCGACATCGGTGGCCGTGTGCGGCAGGAAAACACGCACCGGGACAAGGAATTGCCCACCCGGGCTAAGGTAGTACAAGGAGCCCTGCCAGAACGCGTTCTCCACCTCGGTCCGGTCGAGCACCAGAAAATTCGGCAATTTGGAAATGCGCCATTCACCTTTGCTTTGCGGCGCAGATTTCGTCAGCGTATACGTCACGTCCGATGTCGCGCCGTTCGGTTGCGGTTGATACGTGCCGTCGGTGAAGATGGTGCCGACCCATTTGTCGATGACCCGTACGGTCGCGGTGTCGCCGTTGATCGCGTAGACCACAGATTCTCCGGACTCGTCGATGACGTGGACGCCTTCGGTCGGCTGCCATGTCGGGTCAGCCAGGTACGAACGGGCGATCGCCGGATTCGACAGCACCGCGCTGGCCAGCCGGAAGCCGCCGACGACATCCTTCGGGCTGAGGCCTTCGACGGCGTATGCGGCGGGAACCTGGATATTCCGGCCGCCCTGGCTGTCTTGGCTCGCCTGGGAACCCGCGTGTACCCGTCCACCGGTCGGCACCGTCATGCAACCCGACACGCCGACCGCGACCGCGGCAGCACAGGCCGCCCGGAGGATGGTCCTCACTGCGGTACCGCGCATCACGGCACCGCCCGTTCCGCAGCGACCGAAGCGGAACCCGCACCGGACGGCGACGCTGCGGCGTCCTCCGGCTCAACGGGTATCGGCGGCCGGCTGATGGGAAACCCCACCCGTTTCGGCAGCGTCAGGACAAACTGCGATCCCTTTCCGGGTTCTCCCCACGCCTGGAGGGTTCCGCCGTGCAACCGGGCATCTTCCAATGCGATGGCAAGACCCAGGCCGGTGCCTCCCGTACTGCGCGCTCGTGCAGGATCGGCCCGCCAGAATCGGTTGAAGACAAGGGCGGCCTCCCCGGGACGCAAGCCGATCCCGTGGTCGCGGACCGCCACCGCCACGGCGTCCTCACCGGCGGCCACGCGGACGACGATGGGACGCCCCTCGCCGTGTTCCGCTGCGTTGACCAGGAGATTCCGCAGAATCCGCTCCACTCGCCGGCCATCGGCTTCACACAGACACGCCTCAGCCGGCACGATGACCTGGACGATGCTGCCCCGCCGGGCGGCGAGCGGTTCGGTGTCCTCGACGACATGCCGGACCAAATCCCGGACGTCGACCACATCCGCTTCCAGGGAGGCGGCACCCGCGTCATGCCGGCTGATTTCCAGGAGATCCGCAAGCAAGGATTCGAACCGGTCGAGCTGATTCTGCAAAAGCTCAGCGGAACGGGCGCTTGCCGGGTCGAAGCCGTGCCGGGCCTCGAACAAAACGTCAGCAGCCATGCGGATCGTCGTCACCGGGGTGCGCAATTCGTGCGAGACGTCGGAGACGAACCGGCGCTGTACGCGAGACAAATGTTCGAGCCGCCGAATCTGACGCTGCAGACTTTCCGCCATCTTGTTGAACGACGCCGCAAGCCGGGCAAGGTCGTCTTCTCCCTTCGGTGTCATGCGTTCCTGCAGGCGCCCATCGGCGAGACGCTCCGCGATCTGCGCCGCAACACGGACCGGTTTGACAACCTGTCGGGTGACGAGATACGCAATCGCCGCCAGCAACGCGACAAGGCCAAGGCCGCTGACGAGCAGCGTTCGGGTCACCAATTCCAGAGTCTGTTGCTCCTGCTGCAGGGAGAAAACGTAATAGATTTCGTACTGCTGATTCGACGGCGTCGTGACGAGGCTGCCGATCGCCAGCCCCGGCACCTGAAATCCGTCGGTGTATTGCATGACGGTGTAGGCGTAGTAATAACGCGCCTGGCCCTGGCTCACCGCCGCGATGAGGTCGTCCGGAATACTGCTCACCCGGAAATCCACGTCGGCGGCCGGCTGGTTCTTGGCGACGACACCGGGCGACAGCACCTGAAAAGCAACGACTTCATACCCCCCGGGTTGGCGGCGTGACGTATCCGGAGGGCTCAGGCTCTTCACCGTGTTCGTCAATGCGGTAATGGCATTTGCCGACGACGTGAGCGATTGCTGGGCGCTGGCCAGACCGATGAGCTCCTGGTTGACCGATGACCGCACCTTCGCTTGCAGCAGGCCGGCGCGGACCTGCTGCAAGACGACGAGTCCGAGGAGCGCCACCACCGCCGCCGAAACAAGCAAGGTGGTCGCGACCACCCGGAACTGGATGGATCGCCGCCAGCGATGACCGATCGCCCGGGCGATCCGGCCGACCGGAAAGCCTCGACGATGCCAGGCGGCGGGTACGGAGTGAACGGCGGCTGGCTCGTCACCGGAGGGCGGACGGCGGCCGTCCGGCGCAGGCGCGGCGTCGTCGAGCACAGCCATGGCTCGTCACGCCGGGCCGGCTTTGTACCCGACCCCGCGGACGGTCAGGACGATCTCCGGATGGTCGGGATCCTTTTCAATCTTGGAGCGGAGCCGCTGGACGTGGACGTTCACCAACCGGGTGTCGGCGGCGTGACGATATCCCCAGACCTGTTCGAGGAGCACCTCCCGCGAGAACACGTGCCGTGGTTTGCGCGCCAGCGCCACCAGCAAATCGAATTCCAGCGGAGTCAGCGGAATAGGTTGGCCGTCGCGGGTCACCGAGTGGCCGGCGACGTCGATCGTGACGTCACCAATCGTGAGAATCTCCGGAGCAGGTTCGTCGGTCCGCCGCAGCCGGGCCCGAAGCCTGGCGACGAGTTCCTTCGGTTTGAAGGGCTTGACGACGTAGTCGTCGGCACCGGATTCCAGACCGACGACGACGTCAACCGTGTCGCTCTTCGCGGTCAGCATGACGATCGGTACGCCGGACTCCGCCCGGATCTGCCGACAGACGTCGATCCCATCGGTGCCGGGAAGCATGAGGTCGAGCAGGACGACGTCCGGCTTCACCTCCCGGAAGGCGGCGAGCGCCTTGTCTCCGTCGAACACGAAATGGGGTTCAAACCCCTCGCCGCGGAGGACAATGCCGAGCATCTCGGCCAACGCGGTGTCGTCATCGACGACGAGGACGCGACCCTTCATAGGCCCGATATTCTCACCTTCCGCACCGGCCTGGACCGCAACGAGGTCCCCTCGTCGTCATGCGCAGCCGCTCCGGGCGGGCGACCCGCCGCGCGGGATCCGATGTCATGCCGATCCACGGTGACTGCGCAGCAGGGCGGCGTCGCTGATCCCTTGCAGGTAGCCTTTGGCCCGCTCGGCCCACGGAAACTGGTTCAGCAGCGCGTGAAAGCGCGGTCCATGCGTCGGATCGATGAGGTGGACGAGTTCGTGGAGGAGGACATAGTCCCGCACCCAACTCGGCATCACCTGCAGCCGCTTGGACAGACGAATCGAGCGGCTCTCCGGCGTACACGATCCCCAGCGTGACTCCTGGTTGGCGACCCAGCGGACGCTGGCCGGCTGCGCCCGTCCTCCGAGATACCGGCGCGACAACTGGACGGCACGTCGCAGCAATCGCTGATCACTATCGGCGGCGTCCTGCCGACCGCGTCGACGGGCGAGCCGCTCAACCATGATCCGAACCCACTTCTCCCGCTCGGCACGGGACAGCCGGGCCGGGACCGAGACGACGATGTGATCGCCGTCCACGTGAGCGGAGATGGTGCGTCGGCGGCGCAGGCTGCGCCGGATTTCGACCAGGGTGGAGCCGTCGAGCAGCACCCGCTCGACGGAGACCGAGCGGCGGGGCGGTGTCGGCGTCGACCGGTATGAGCGCTGCGAACCGCGGGAACGTGATCCGGAAGAGGCTGTCACACCTGAACCGTATCCGCTCAGAACGGCAAGGATTTCCCTTCCGCACAGGGTGTGGACGACGTCCCACCTGGTCGGGCAGGCCACCGGCGGCCGCACGTGACCGCTGTCCCCGGGTTTTCCGGACCCTCTCCACAGGGACAGGCCTAGGCGTCCTCACCCTGTCCACAGTTTTCTCCACAGGCGGTGGATGGATTCGGCACATCCTGCTTGACCGCCGCGCGCTGCCGCGCCTAACGTCTCCGACGTTGAGGCCCTCGCTTGGGCACCACCCGCAAGGGGAAGGCGGGAAGGGAGGCTCGGGCGAGGGCTTCGCACGCTTCAGGCGCCACGCCCGGCGGCTGCTAGGCGAGGCTGCGCACTGCATGAACGCGAATGCCGTAGGGTGGCCATCGCTACTCCGCGGTAGCGGCGGAGTCGTTCATCGCGGTTCGGCGCCCGTCGATCCGCGCCCGTTCATCAGTCCGTGACATCAGAGGAGGATCGGGTGGCCGAGAAGTACAACGGCGAGGCGTACTGCGTGAAGTGCAAGGAGAAGCGCCAGTTCGAGGGCGACGTCGTCGTCAACGACAAGGGCACCAAGATGGCCAGAGGCAAGTGCCCGGTCTGCGGGACGACGCTCAACCGCATCCTGGGCAAGGCTTAATCCGCGCAGCCGAGGCAGAGCGTCGGCACCGACCTCGTCCCAACGTCGTCCACAGCCGTGGTCCGGCCGTTCCGGCCGTTCCGGCTGGCGGGCGTGGCGGCCGGTCCGGTGGCGCGTGGCGGCCGGTGGCCGTTCCGGCTGGCGGGTGTGGCGGCGCCGCGGTTTTTGTGGAGCCGACACCGTCCACATCCTTGGTCCGGTCTTTGGGGATCACTGTGGACAGCAGCGCTCCGCACGGCACACGGTGAGAAGGTGCGGGCATCCGATTCAGGGAGGTGCCCGTGCGACCCAGGCTCAAGCCCGCTGTCCGTGTGCTGTGGCGGGACGCCGCCACCGTGCAGTTCGGTGTCGACGCCCGATCGGCTGTTGCCGTCACGGGGGTTGATCCGTGCACGGCGGCATTGTTTGACGCGCTTGACGGGAGCCGCACGGACGCCGAGTTACGGGTGCTCGGCCGCCAGCTGGGTCTCGATGCGTCATCGGTCGACCGCCTGCTCGACTGGTTGCGCTCCGGTCGCCTCCTCGATGACGCCGCCCGCCGGCCGGCTGAGGCGTTGCTGCCACGGGGCGCAGAGGATCTCCTAACACCTGATCTCGCTGCCCTCTCGCTGCTGTCAGAGGAGCCGGACGGCGGAGCGGTTCTGCTCGAGCGGCGCCGGGCCGCACGGATCAGCGTTGTGGGTGCCGGGCGGGTTGGCGCTACCGTCGCCACGTTGCTCGCCGCCGCGGGGATTGGTCGGGTCGTCCCTGACGACCCCGAGCCAGCGACCGCTGCCGATTGTGCACCGGGCGGGCTGGCGCCGGCCGACGCCGGCACACCCCGTGGCGACGCGCTCCGCCGGCGCCTGCTCGCGGTGAATCCGGCGGTCCAGACCGCCCCGCCCACGGACGGCGATTACACCCTGCAGGTGCTCGCACCTCCTGGTCCGTTCGATGCGACCGTCGGGGACGCCGCGCTGCGTGGCCATACTCCGCACCTGCTGGCCTTTGTCCGAGATCTCACCGGCGTCATCGGTCCCCTCGTGTCACCCGGGCGAAGCCCCTGTCTGCGATGTCTGGAGGCGGCGCGAGCCGCGCGTGATCCCCGCTGGCCGCTGATTGCGGCACAACTGGCAAGCGACCCCCCGCGCAAGAGGCGAGCCTGCGATGTCGTTCTTGCCACCCTGGTCGCCGCAATCGCTGCGCTACAGGTCTTGGCGTTCGTCGACGGGCGTCGACCGGCAACCGTTGGAGCAACCGTGGAGATGACCCTCCCCGACTGGCGATTCAGGCGCCGCCGATGGTCGATGCATCCCGACTGCGGCTGCGGTTGGCCGTCGAACGCCGAGCCCGATGCGGGCATCGATCCTGGCTCAGGTCGTGGCATCGGTGCGGCGCCCGGTGGTGGGGTCGGTCCCGGGAGGGCTGTTGGGCCCAGCGTTAGTGTCGGCGCGCGGTCAGGTGTTGGGATGAACGCGTAGCCTTGCGCGCAATCAGGCTAAAGACCGGAAGATGGGATCCATGGCCGACATCCCTCGGGGGACCGTAGCGCGGACCGCCCGCCTTGCTCGACTGCCGCTCAGCGCGGCGGGTCGCACGGCCGTGGGCATCGGGAAACGCTTGACCGGACGCCCTGCCGAGGAGGTGATCGGCGAATTCCAGCGGCGGACCGCCGAGCAGCTCTTCGACGTCCTCGGGGAGCTGAAAGGCGGTGCGATGAAGCTCGGCCAGGCGCTCTCCGTCTTCGAAGCAGCAATGCCGGACGACCTCGCGGCGCCGTACCGGGAATCGCTGACCCGCCTGCAAGAGAACGCCCCGCCGCTTCCGGCCGCCACCGTCCACCGGGTTCTGGCCGGCCAGCTTGGCCCGCAGTGGCGGACATATTTCCGGGACTTCGAGGATCGGCCTGCCGCGGCGGCATCCATCGGGCAGGTTCACCGCGCGGTCTGGCAGGACGGCCGTCACGTCGCGGTGAAGATTCAATACCCCGGCGCGGGAAAAGCGCTGCTCTCCGACCTCACCCAGCTCGGCCGGCTCGGCCGGGTGTTCGGCGTCCTCTTTCCCGGTTTGGACCTCAAGCCCCTGCTCCAAGAATTGCGGGCCCGCGTGACGGAAGAGCTCGACTACCGTCTGGAGGCCATGTCGCAACACGCTTTTGCGCGGGCATACCTCGACGATCCCGACATTTACGTGCCGGACGTGCTTGCCGGCGCCGATCGTGTCATCGTTTCCGAATGGATCGATGGCACGCCGCTATCGTCAATCATCCGATCCGGCACCCGCCGCCAGCGCGACCACGCAGGCCTTCTGCTGGTTCGTTTCCTGTTCTCCGGACCGGCGCGGGTCGGCATGCTCCACGCGGATCCTCACCCGGGGAATTACCGCCTGCTGGACGACGGGCGCCTGGCCGTGCTGGATTTCGGTGCGGTGAACCGGCTGCCGGGTGGCTTTCCCCCGATCATCGGCCGGCTGTTGAGCCTGGCGTTACGCGAAGAACCGGACGCAGTCTTGGAGGGGCTGCGCGAGGAAGGTTTTGTCCGAGCGCGCCGGTCCGTCGATCCGCACGATTTGCTCGCCTACCTCAATCCGTTCCTCGATCCTGTTCGGTATCCGGTCTTTCATTTCACGCGACGCTGGCTTCGAGAGCAGGCGTCGCGCATCGGCGACCCGCGTACGCCGTCCGGCGCGCTGGCCCGGCAACTCAATCTGCCGCCGTCGTACCTTCTCATCCATCGGGTTTGGATGGGCAGCATCGGCATACTCTGCCAGCTGGATGCCGCCGGGCCGTTCCGCGCGGAAATTGAACGATGGCTCCCGGGTCTCGAACTCCCCGAGCTTGTCGAGGACGCGGAACAGAGCGCCGAGTGACCGCGCCACTCGGCAAGTCCACGCTCGTCACGTCACCCGGACGGGTATTCCGACGGGCACCGCGGTCCGCGGCGTCCTCGACAGCTGCACCGGTCCGCGGCATCACACGACGCGCTCTTTGCGCGGCCGACCGCGCGGCCGCTTCTGGGAGACGACCCGCCCGCCGGAAAACAACTCTCCTCCCCAGACACCCCAGGGTTCACGTCGCTGCAGCGCATCGTCCAGGCATGCCACCCTGCGCGGGCAGCGTCGGCAGAGTGCCTTCGCCACGTCGATATCCTCCGGGTCCTCGGCAAAGAAAATCTCGGGATTCACCTGGAGGCAAGGGATTTCCCGCCTTGCGTCGATCGCCTGCGCACATCCCGCGTCGACGTCCGTCACGCTCATTCCACACCCCTCACCTCGCACCATCGGTTGGCCGTTCACCCTCCGAGTGATCGTTGTCTGGTTGGACGGTCACCATCCTCCGTTGGTGGACCGACATTTCCGGCCGTCGTGGATCTCCGCTGAGCAGGTGGGCTTGGTCGCGACGGCTCTCACGCCGCCCGGGATCGAACCGGTTCGTGGTCGCGCGACCGGTCTTGGCGGCGCCCCTTCTATCACCCAGCGATCGAACCGGTTCGTGGTCGCGCGATGCGCAGCAGGCGTGACGATCGTCCATGTCAAGACGGATATGTCACAACGCCCGCTGACCGCGATCGTTAGCTCCTCGGGACCGCGATCGTTAGCTCGCCGGGCCGGCCGCGCCGACACCACCTGCCGCGCCGCAACCACCCGGCTTCTCGGCCGGCTCAACCGAGGGTTCACCGACGGCCGGCCGCGCGGAAGCTGCGAACGCGGCGAGAAATCGGCTGGGTTCACACTCCACCCTCTCGCCGGCGCGCTGCACCGAACGGGGATACGAGACGACCAGCATGCGACGCGCCCGGGTCACTCCGACGTACGCCAACCGCTGCTCCTCAGCAACAGCGTCCACGCTCAGCGCCCGGGCATCCGGGAGGATGCCGTCCGCCCAGCCGGGCAGGAAGACCACCTCCCACTCCAGACCCTTCGCCGCGTGCAGCGAGGCAATCGTCACCGCGCCCGCCGTCCGCGGGACGCCGGTGCGGGACGCCGTCGCAATCCGGACCGAGCGGATGCCCACCTCGTCGAAAGCGGCCGAAATGGGCTCGGCGAGAGCGTGTCGGCGTACCAACACCGCTATGTCATCAGGAGAGACACCGGAGGAGATGAGCTCGGCTACCGAGGCGGCGACGCCCTGCGCCTCAGCCTCCACCGTCGGATACGCAACGACGGTGGGCGAAACACCCGACCCGCGGACCGCAATCAGCGGAGTTCCGCCGGCCAGCCGGTGCGCCGCGGCAAGAATTTCTTGCGTCGAGCGGTAATTCCGGGTCAACGACACCATCGTCGCCTGCGGATAGCGCTCAGCGAATTCAACGAGATACCGGTCGGTGGCGCCGGCAAAGCCGTAAATAGCCTGGCGCGGATCACCGACGACGCACACCTCCGTGCGCGAGCCGAGCCACGCGTCCAACAGACGTTGTTCCAGCGCATTCACATCCTGGTACTCATCGACGACAAAACATTGGTAACGGCCGCGCACCATTCGCACGGCTTCCGGTTCGGTTTCCAAAAGTGCGACCAATAGAAGAAGAACGTCTTCGAAGTCCAGGCAATGCGCGGCCGACTTCAAGGCTTCGTAACGATCGTAGAGCGCGGCGGTCTCGTCAGCAGGCTTGGCGGAGACACGTCCGTGACGACGCGCGAGCGCGGGGTAATTCTGCGGCGGGCACTGCAAGACTTTCGCCCACTCAAGGTCCGCCGCGACGTCGCGCACATCGAAATCCGACAGGCGGACGCCGAGCTGCCCGGCCGCCTGGGTAAGGAATGGTGTCTTGTCGGCCACGATCCGCGGAAATGCACCGCCGACGAGCCGCGGCCAGAAATACCGCAACTGCCGGAGCGCCACCGCGTGAAAGGTGCCGGTCGATACATCATCCACGCCGAGCATCCGAAGCCGGTGCCGCAGTTCGGCGGCCGCCCGGTTGGTGAACGTGACCGCCAGCACCTGCTGCGGCCGCCACTGTCCGCTCTGTACCGCATGGGCAATCCGGTGCGCGATCGTCCGGGTCTTGCCGGTACCGGGACCCGCAAGAATCCCGACCGGCCCCGGCATCGCCGTCACTGCAGCGCGCTGGTCGTCGTCCAACGCGGCAAGCACGTCCACACCGGAAACCGCCCGCGACACCGTCACCCCGCCATCGTCGCAGGACGCCGACGGCCGGACACGTGCGCGCCCGCGACCGGATTCCGCCCGTGACAACCGTCCGGCCGCGGTCGGTGCGGAGAGACCCGGCCGCGCCCGGCGCCCTCGCCCAGCCGCTGGCAACGCGGGAAGAGTTCAGCGCCGGATCGTGTTGTCTCTGCTGATACGTAACGTCTGATAACGATACGTGGAGTGGACATGCCCGACGGGACGACCGTGACAATCTTCACCACCCCGTGGTGCGGCTACTGCCGCCGGCTCAAGCGAGAGCTCGACGAACAGGGCATCCCGTACCAGGAGGTGAACATCGAGGCCGACCCGGAGGCTGCCGACCTCGTTGCGCGGGTCAACGGGGGAAACCAGACCGTGCCCACGGTGCTCTTCCCTGACGGGCGCACGTTGACCAACCCCCCGGCGTCCGCCGTCATCGCCCGGCTCGCCGACCTGCAGGCCACACCCCAGCGATAGAGCCCACCGTCGCCCGCCCTGCGCGACGCTGGGCCGGTGAACCGGCGTCCACGCGACGGTCAGCCTGCCGGCACGCCCGCCCCTGCGCGACGCGGGTCGGTATGACGTGCTGTCAGCGACGCACGACGTCGTCGCGGTGAGCGGCGAGATCGTCCCAGAGATAGCAGATCGCCTCCGCACCCTTGAGCAGCATCGGGATGTGCGCGTGCTCGTCCGGGGCGTGGTAGCGGTCCGTCGGTAAACCGATGCCGAGGAAGACCAGCGGGGCGCCGAGAATCTCCGCGATGTCAGCCTCCGGGCCGGATCCCCCCTCACGGGTGAAGAAGACCTCCGCCCCGTCGAACGCGGCGGAGAGCGCGCGACACGTCGCCGCTACTGCAGGATGGTCCGCGGGAACCAGGTAGGGGCGCACGCCCGGGCCGAAGAACGTCACGGTGGCCGTGATACCCGCCGGCACATGCTCGGCGACGTACCGGCGCAACGCCTCCTGGACACTCGCGGGATCCTGATCGGCGACGAGCCGGAATGAGACCTTGGCGTGGGCATCCGTCGGAATGATCGTCTTGTGTCCGGGCCCGGTGTACCCACCCCAGATGCCGTGAATCTCACACGTCGGCCTGGTCCAGATGCGCTCCAGGGTGGAGAACCCGTCCTCGCCGTACGTGGCCCGACTTGCCGCCTGAGCCAGCCACGTCGACTCGTCGAACGGCAAGCGGGAGATCATCTCCCGTTCCTGGGCGCTGATCGGACGGACGTGATCGTAGAAGCCGGGCAGCGTCACCTGGCCGTGATCGTCATGCAGTCCGGCGAGGAGTCGGGCGAGCACGGTCAGCGGATTCGGGACGGCGCCGCCGAACGTGCCCGAATGCAGGTCGACGTCCGGGCCGTGCAGGTCGATTTGGCAATCGGTGAGCCCGCGCATGCCGAGACAGACGCTCACGACTCCGGGCGCATACATGGCGCTGTCACTGACCACGATCACGTCCGGGGCCAGCCGGTCCCGGTGGGCACGAAGCAGCTCGGCGAATGTCGGTGAACCGGACTCCTCCTCCCCTTCGATGAGGAGCCGCAGGGTGACCGGGGGCTGCTGACGGCCGCTCGCGGCAAGGTTCGCCTGGAGTCCGAGGAGGTGACAGAGCACCTGCCCCTTGTCGTCCGAGGCCCCTCGACCCAGAATGCGATCATCAACGATGGCGGGTTCGAACGGGGCGAACGTCCACGCCTCCACCGGATCGACCGGCTGCACATCGTGGTGCCCGTACACCACGACGGTGGGTGCACCCGGATCCTCAGCCGGCCATTCGGCGAAGACGGCGGGCGCCCCGCTCGGCGCCGTCCAGACCTCCACCGTGGGGAACCCAGCGCTGCGCAATACTGCGGCAAGCCACTCCGCGCTGCGCCGAACGTCGTCCGCGTGTGCCGGATCCGTCCACACCGATGGGATGCGCAGCCACTCACCGAGTTGAGCGACGAAGGCGTCGCGTTGTTCAGCGAGATACCGACGTACAGCTTCCCGGTCCATGGCGGCACTCTACGGGTCGCGCGACCGCCACCACGTCGCCGTATGACGGCTCGGCCGTGACCCGATGGCGAGCGTGCCCGGACGAGGGCACGGTGCGTAACCGACGGGTACGGCGGGAAGCCGACGGTGCGTGACCGGCGGGCACGGCAGGAAGCCGACGGCGCAGGGGCCGGTTCGCGCCAAGGCGGGCTGCAGCGTCGGGCCGGCTGGACCGCCGGTCGACGTCCGTACGAAGCCGAGGGAAGCCGCCCATTGTTCCCGCTGACAGGGGGCATCCTTGAGGCATGGTGGAGCAGCTCATCGCAACGGGCGTTGACGACACCGCGCACGACGTCACCCAAACGGAGCCGGAACCGACGGCGACCGAGGCCCGGCGCAATCTCGTCGTCGTCGGCGTGGACGGGTCGGCGTGCAGCGCCAAGGCACTGGCGTGGGCCGAAGAGTACGCGAAAACCGTCGGCGCCGACCTCGCGCTTGTCATCGCGTGGCACTGGCCGACGGCGTACGGCGAGCCGATTCCGTTCGAGGACTTCACCCCGGAAGCCGACGCGGCCGAGGTGCTGCGCAAAGCAGCGGCGACGCTCACCCTGCCATCCGAACGGGTGCGGCTCGTCGTCCGCCAAGGAGCAGCCGGTGACGTTCTCGTCAAGGCAAGCGAATCCGCTCGGCTCCTTGTCGTCGGGTGCCGCGGCCACGGCAGCCTTCTCAAGCGGGTCATCGGATCGACAAGCATCTACTGCGCGCATCACGCGCACTGCCCGGTCGTCATCGTGCGCTGAACGGTGAACCGGAGCGGGGACGGCCGGCCAACGGCAGCGTCCGCGCCGCCAGCAACTCCATCAGGCCCCTCCGGTCAAGCAGGTCCGCCGGCGCATAATCGCCGCCGTCCCGCAGGTAGCAGAACGTGGCGCGGACCCGTTCGAGCGGGACGCCGGAAAGCTCCGACCAGGCAAGCCGGTACGCGCCAAGCTGGACAGCCGCAGCCTCCGCGTACTCTCCGCGCGGACGGCGTCCCGTTTTCCAGTCCACGATGGTGAATCCACCGTCCGGGTCGGCAAACACGGCGTCCATCCGGCCACGGATGACCCGGCCATCGACCACGAGGTGGAACGGGACCTCGACGTCGACGGGATGCCGGGACGCCCAGTGGGATTCGAGAAAAGCCGTTTTCAGCGCCTCCAGTTCGTCGTCAGGAGCCGCATCAGAGTCAGCCGCGCCCGGCAGCTCGTCGACGTCGAGGAGGCGTGGGGCCGCGAACCGTTGCTCAAGCCAGCGGTGAAAGGCCGTTCCGCGCCGGGCGGAGGGAACCGGTCTGTTCGGGAGCGGCCGGCGCAGCCGCGCTGCGAACCGAGACGGATCCTCGCGGAGTGCGACCAGTTGCGTGACTGACAACTGCTCGGGAAGCACCACGGCCGATTGCTCCGTCGCACGGCTCCGTTCCGCAAGCAGGACGGCGATATCCCGCGACCACCCATCGACCTGCTCCCACTGCGTGGCTGGAATCGGCGTGCGCGGGCGCGGTTCCGCCTCGCCGCCGGTCAGCGCCTCCGCCGATCCGTCGTCCCGGCCGGACATCGGCTCTCCGGCGACCGCAACAGCGTCCCGCACGAGAGCCGCCGCCCGCTCGACTTGAGGCCGCCGGGAGCCGAGGGGGTCGACCGGCCAGGCCACTCGACGCGGCCCGTCGACGAGCCGGGGATTCGCCGTCCCGTCATCCGGGACGGGTGTCCAGCACTCCACGCGCATGGCGCCGAGCACGTCGCCGGTGAGGAACGCGCTATCGGCATGTGCTCTGGTCGTGTCATCCCACCGGTAACCCGTGCAGAAGAGCCACCGCCGCGCCCGGGTGACGGCGACGTACGCCAGCCGCCGTTCCTCGGCAAGGGCGTGGCACTTGACCGCCTCGGCGAAATCTTTGAGGAGAGCGACGACCGCGCTCTGGTCGTCCGCCGTCGTCATGTCGATGCTCGGCAGCGCATCGCGGTCGCCGCGAAGCGGCCACGGCAGCAGGTGCGCGCTGGTCAACCAGCCTGTCGTGTTCCGCACCCCGGTTGGGAAGACACCGTCCACCATGCCGGGCACGCAGACGACGTCCCATTCGAGCCCCTTGGCGGCATGCACGGTGAGGACGTCGACCACGCCGGGCCGGCGCTCCCCGGCGGCCGCGTCAAAGGCGACGGCAGCGTCGTCCTCCGGACGGTCCAGCCCCCGCTCCGCGTACCCAGCCGCCTCGAGGTAGTCGAGGAACCCGCCGAGAGTGGGATTCTCTGCGGCGTCGGCATAGTCGGCCGCAACCTCAAGGAAGGCGTCCAGATTCGACCGGCCGGGCTGCTCGCCGCGCGCCAGCACCTCGACATCGACGCCGATCGTGGCAATCACTTCGGCGACCAGGTCCGGCAGCGGCTGCGACAATCGCGACCGGAGGTGGTGCAGCTCGTCGGCGAGCCGGGCGAGCCGACGTCCGCCTTCGACCGAGAACCAGCCGGACTGCGTGACCCATCGCTCGGTACGCAACCGATCGAGAGCGTCCACCAGGCTGAGCGAATCCGCTGCGTCACCGCCGAGTGGCGCTCCTGCGTCGTCGGGACCGTGCGACGTCTGCGACTCCGTGGCGGCACGGTCGTCGGGACCGTGCAACGTCTGCGACTCCGTGGCGGCACGGTCGTCGGCGGCCGCACAGCGTCTCGCCCACCGATGCAAGGCCGCCAGGTCGGCGGCGCCGATCCGCCACCGGGCGCCGGTCAGCAGACGCATCAGCGCATCACCCCGGTCGGGATCGACGAGCACCTGCAGGGTGGCGACCACGTCTTCGATCTCCGGTTGGTCGAGCAGCCCGCCGACACCGAGGATGCGGATCGGCACCCCCCGGGCACGCAGCGCCGGTTCGAGCGGCAGCAGCTGCCGCCACTTGCGCAGCAGGATCGCGATGCTCCGGCCCGGCTCCCCGGCCTGCCGGGCGGCTTCGTCCTCCCGAAGCACCCTGGCGACGTACTCGGCGACGGCCGCGGCCTCGTCCTCGACCGTCGGGTAGCACGCGCACCGCGCCTCGCCGACGGGAGCGTCGTCGCGTGGCCGGAGCACAGGAACCGCGGTGGTGTCGCGCCCAGCGCGCAGCGGCTCGGCGATCAGGTTCGCAACCGCGAGGATCTCGGGACTGTTCCGAAAGCTCGTCGCCAGCGGAAAGACCGTGACGGCACAGGGCGCCTCGGCGATCAGCGCGCGGAAGGTGCCGTGGCTCGCGCCACGCCACCCGTAAATCGCCTGCGCGGGATCCCCGACGACGGTCAGCCACGGCTGCGCCGCCGCTGGCGATTCGGCATCCGGCGGGGCGGTCTTCGGCAGGAACAGCGCCCGGAGGAAGTCCAGCTGGGCGTGGCTGGTGTCCTGGAACTCGTCGAGCAGGACGGCGCGGAAGGCGGCCCGTTCGGCGGCCCCAACCTCGGGGAACAGCTCGGCCAAAGTGGCCGCCAGCGCCATCTGGTCGGCGAAATCCAGCACCTCGGCGTCCCGTTTGCGCGCCCGGTAATCGACGACGATGGGCAGGAGCTGGCGGCGAAGCTTCAGCTGATCGACAATCCGCTCAACGTCCTCAGCCATCGTGCGGCTCCTGCCCCGCGGATACGGCAGGGCGCAGAGCTTCGCGGCCAACTGGTCACAGAATTCCGCGACTGACTCGACGTCGACGCGGTGCTGCGCCAGCTCGCCGGCGAGGATGAAGACCCGATTGGTCACCGTTGTCGGCGAGAGCGTGACCGCGTCCATCGGGCCGTCATAGGCGTCAACCGCCCGGCGGGCGAACTGCCACGACGCAGCCTGTCCGATCAGCCGAAGACCGGGCTCTACGCCCAGCCGCAGGGCGTGATCGGCGACGATCCGCCCGGCGTACGCGTCGTAGGTAACGACCGTCGGCTCCCCAACCGCGAGCACCTCCGGATCGATCACCCGACGGCGGGCGAGTTGCGTCAACCGCCGGCGGATTCGCCCGGCCAGCTCGGTCGCCGCACGCCGGGTGAAGGTGAGGCCGAGCACCTGCTCGGGCCGGACTATCCCGTTGGCGACCAAGTAGACCACCCGACCGGCCATCGTCTCGGTTTTCCCGGACCCGGCACCGGCGAGCACGACCGAGAGCGGCGCCGCAGATTCGATCACTGCCGCCTGTTCGTCGGTCGGCGGCGGCAGTCCGAGGAGACCGGCGAGGTCCGCCGCACGGAAACGTGGGCGGGCGCCGGCTCCCGATCCGGCGGACGTCGCACCCGTCATCCAGTCACCGCCATCATCGGGTCACCGGTCATCCAGTCACCGCCGCCCCTTCGACCACCCGACCGGCGGGGCCGTACGGGTGTTGATCAGCTTTCGCCGTCATCCCGTCACCGCCGCCCCTTCGACCCAGAGCGGACAGCAGATCCGGACCGGACAGAACCGGCACCCGTCGTTCGCGACCGCATCGAAGACCGCAGCGGCCATCCCTTCCGCACACTTCATGATCATTTCGTGTGCCCAACTGCCGCCCGCTGCCTCGAGCGGCGCCTGGCCCCACTCGACCGGTTCTGGACGATCCTCATCGAGGAACAGCAGCGCAGCCCCGGCGGGCGTCCGTCCCTCGTCGAACGCACCTTCGACGACCGCCACTTGGTAGGCCCCGAGCTGAGGATGCTCGGCAAGGTCGGCCTTCCGCACCGCACGCCGACCGGTCTTCAGATCGACGACGTACAGCCGGCCGTCGTCGTCCTGCTCAAGCCGGTCCACCCGGCCGGTGAGCAGCGCCCGACCGACCGTGACCTGGAAATCGCGCTCCACCGCAAGCAGACGCCGCGGATTGCGCGCCATCCAGGCAGCGAGCCGCTCGACCATCGCAGCCGCCCGGTCGCGTTGCGCGGCGGCGAACCAGCCGGTACCGAGATCCGTGTCGGCGAGGGCGGCGTCGAGGCGTTCGCGAAGCTGCGCAACGTCAACCGAGAACGTGGCGGCAGCGCGGTGCACCGCCGTGCCGACGACTTGGCTCGCCGACGACCGTCCCCGCCCGCCGCATGACTCCAGCAACCAACGCAACGGGCAGCGGGTGAAAAGTTCAAGCCGGGACGGCGAAACCGGCACCGGCTCGTCGTCCCGACGCAACGGCTGATCCGTGGACGGTGCCGGCAGGCCGTACCAGCCGTCGGGGGCGGCGCCGGGTATCCCGGCGGCTGCGAGCTGCGCGAGATGTCCGGCCGCCCGGCGGGCGACGGCATCGTCCGCTGTCTCGGCCGCCCGGCGGAGATCGCCGAGCAGCGACGGCAGGTCCAGACCGCGGGGCGGCCGAGTGAGCGGCCGCTCGTCAGCGTCCAGCGGGTCGATGTCGTCGAGGAACCGAGACGGAATTTCCTGGTCGCCGGAGACCGCCGTCACGATGAGTTTCCGGCGAGCGCGGCTGGCCGCCAGGTAGCAGAGCCGCCGTTCCTCAGCGAGGGCGGCGGACCGCTCCTCGAGGGTGCGGATCGACCCGCCGGGCCCACGGTCGGCCGCGTCGGCGATCCGGCCGTCGAGGACGTCGAGGAAGTCCCGCAGGCCGAGAAGGGATCCGCGGCGTCGCAGGTCCGGCCAGACGCCTTCTTGGACGCCGGCCAGCACCACAACGTCCCACTCCCGGCTCTTCGCCGCATGCGCGGTGAGCAGATCGACGCCGTCCGGCTCCGGGGCGCGGGCCGCGAGCGTGTCGGTGGGAATCTCCTGCCCGAGCAGATAGTCGGCGAAGAGGGCGGCGCCGGCCCGCGGCAGGCGGTCGACGTACCGGCTGGCGGCAGCGAACAACGCCATCACCGCATCAAGGTCCCGGTCGGCTGCGGCGCCGACCGCACCTCCGGAAAGCGCCTGGGCGTAGAGCTCAGTCGCCAGCCCAGTTGCGTTCCAGATCTCCCAGAGCACGGTCTCTGCCGTCGCGGCCGGCTCGGTGACGGCACGGCGTCCTGCCTCGATCGCTCGCGCGACCCGCAGCGCCGGCGCGGCAGCCTGTTCGTCGATCACCTCGAGGTCACGCGGGTCGTTGAGCACCTGGGCCAGGACGACGGCCGATGAGCGTTCGCCGCCGGCGGCCCGATCCAGCCGCCGCAGGGCGATCCGCAGCCGCCGCAACTGGAGGGGATCCGCCCGGCCGATCGGACCCGCGACAAGCTCCTCGGCAAGGGAGGCCGCCGCCGTCGGCGCACGCTCGACGTCCAGCAGCGGCTGGCCGGCGGCGATCCGCAACGCCAGGAGGAGGTGGCGCACGATCGGGACGTCCACGATCGGGCTGCTCTGCTCCGGCACCCGGACCGGTACCCCCGCAGCGGTGAGCGCCCGACGCAGCGGCGGAATCTGCGCCGCCGACCGGACCAGGACCGCCATCGCCGTCCAGCCGAGACCCTCGACGAGGTGGGCGTGGCGGAGGTGGTAGGCGATGTAGGCGGCCTGCGCGCCGGGTGTGGCGAACGCGCGGACGTCGACCGATCCGTCCCCGTCGGCCCCGGCGCCTGCCCGGACGTCGACCGATCCGTCGCCGTCAGCCGCGGCGGCGCCAGCCCCGGCGACCCCGGCGCCAGCCCCGGCGAGAGCCCGGACGGCCCCGGCTTCCGCACCCACCGCAAGACCGCGGTACGCGGCCGCACTGACACCCGGAGGGACGACGACCGGCAGTCGCTCGGCCAACCGCCGGACCGCGGCCAGCAGCGCCGGACCGCCGCGGTATGCCCGGCCGAGCACGACGACCCGCGGCCGCTGATCAGCGAAGTCACTGAGAAACTCCCGCACACCGAGGGGATCCGCACCACGGAAGCCGTAAACCGACTGGTCGGGATCCGCAGCGATGACCAAAGCCGCGCCACTCGTGATGGCCCGCAGCAACCGCCGCTGGGCCGGGTCCGTCTCTTCGTACTCGTCGACGACGACGAGGGCGTGCCGGACCCGGCAGCTCTCCAGCAGCTGCGGGTGCTCCTGCAACAGCGCCGTCGCGGCCAGGATGAGCTCGGCCGGGTCGTACCCGGCGGCGTCCCGAAGCGCGGTGACCTGGCTGTACTCCCGCGCGAACCGGCCGATCGCCACCCAGTCATCCCGCCCGGCCTGTCGGCCGAGCCGGGCCACGTCGTCTGGTGTCAGGCCCCGCTGGACCGCCTGCTGCAGAAACTCCCGCAGTTCACGGGCAAATCCCCGGGTCGGGAGCGCGGGTCGCAGCCGCTCCGGCCAACCCGTTGCCCCGCGGTCCAGGTCGCCGCGGAGAAGTTCCCGGATGATGACGTCTTGCTCGGCGCTGGTCAGCAGCCGCGGCGGTGGTTCACCACGCTGGATCGCATCGGCGCAGAGCACCCCGAAGGCGTAGGAGTGGAAGGTGCGGGCCAGGGGTTCGCGGCTGGTTCGCCCGAGCCGGAGCGCGATGCGGCGACGCAGCTCCGCTGCGGACCGCCGCTGCCCGGTCAGGACAAGAACGTTCTCCAGCGCGACCTCGCCGCGGCTGACCCGATCGGCGACCGTTTCGATCAACAGCGTGGTCTTGCCGGTGCCCGGACCGCCAAGGATGAGCAGCGGGCCGCCTCGGTGCGCAAGAACCGCCTGCTGTTCGGCGTCCCACTCCGGCGCCGCTCGGCCGGGATGCCGGTTACCTCCCGGAGTGTCAGCCACGGTCGCGACCACGCCTGGCATCTCATCACGGACCGCCGACAGATTCGACAGCCCCGCCGAATGTGCCCAGCCGGCCGCCCTGCGGTTCGGTGACGGGCCTTTGCGCCCGGTCCCCCTGCGGTTCGGTGACGGGCCTCCAGGCCCGGGCTAGCGGTCCCCCTGCGGTTCGGTGACGGGCCTCCAGTCCCGGGCCGTCGTCCGGTCAGTACGACGGCAGGCTGGGGTCGACCTGCTTCACCCAGCCGACCACGCCGCCGCCGACGTGGACGGCGTCCGCAAAACCGGCCGCCTTGACGATGGCGAGTGCTTCCGCGGACCGGCCGCCCGTCTTGCAGTACAAGACAATCCGCTTGTTCTGCGGGAGTTTCTCCAAGGCGGTCCCCATGACGAATTCGCCCTTCGGAATGAGCGTGGCTCCGGGGATCGAGACAATCTCGAATTCAGCCGGCTCACGGACGTCGACCAGGAAAATGTTCTCTCCGCGGTCCATCCACTCCTTGAGTTCCAGCGGCGAAATCGTCGACCCGGCGGCCGCGAGCTGTGCTTCCTCCGAGGCGACACCGCAGAACTCCTCGTAGTCGATGAGTTCGGTGATGGTCGGGTTCTTCCCGCAGATCGGGCACTCGGGGTCTTTGCGGACGTTCACCGTGCGGAACGTCATCTCCAACGCGTCGTAGACGAGAAGCCGGCCGACGAGCGGCTCGCCGATGCCCGTGAGCACCTTGATGGCCTCGGTGGCTTGGATCGATCCCACCGTCGCGCAGAGCACGCCGAGGACGCCCCCCTCGGCGCAGGACGGCACCATGCCGGGCGGCGGCGGCTCGGGGTACAGGCAGCGGTAGCACGGCGCCTGGCCACCCGGCGCATTCGCCCAGAAGACGGATACCTGGCCGTCGAACCGGTAAATGGACCCCCAGACATACGGCTTGCCGAGCAGGACGCACGCGTCGTTCACCAAGTAGCGGGTGGCGAAGTTGTCCGTGCCGTCGACGATCAAGTCGTATTGGCTGAAGATGTCGAGGACGTTGTCGTTGTCGAGCCGTTCTTCGTGCAGAACGACGGTGACGAACGGGTTGATCTCTTTGATCGTGTCGCGGGCGGACTGCGCCTTGGACCGGCCGATGTCGCTCTGGCCGTGAATGACCTGCCGCTGCAGGTTGGATTCATCAACCGTGTCGAAGTCGATCACTCCGAGGGTGCCCACTCCGGCAGCCGCGAGATACATGAGGACGGGCGAGCCGAGGCCGCCGGCACCGATTGCGAGCACCTTGGCGTTCTTCAGCCGTTTCTGGCCGGCCATCCCGACATCCGGAATGATCAAATGCCGTGAGTAACGCCGCACCTCGTCGACGGTCAGGGTGTCGGCCGGTTCAACCAGCGGAGGGTATGCCACTTCTCGCTCTCTCCTCACGAAACGGTTCGTTCGTCACGCAGCGTCGGTCCCGTTGCGCCTACGTCAACGGTCGCATGCGCCGCAACCATTCCCGCCGGAGGGGCGGGCCTACCGGTGCCTGCCACGACCGGTGCGCCGCGGAAAAACGCCATGAGCGCCCCGGCCACCACCTCCGGAGCCTCCAGGTGCGGCACGTGACCGGCGTCCGGGAGAAAAACCAGCCGAGCGTGGGGGAACGCCCGCAGCGCCCGGTACGCCGAACGCGGGCTCACCAGCCGGTCACGTCCGCCGTACACGAGCAGAGTTGGTACGTCGACGGCCGCCGCATCCGCCCAGAGCCGACGCCGGCCGTAGCTGGCGATCAGGCTGCGCAGCGACGCGCAGTACGCGTCGACGCCGTGTGCGGTGCCGGCCCGGCGCCGGACGATGTCGAAGAGCAGCCGGCGACGGGTGTCATCGATCCGGTTGGGATTCCCGAAGCAGAGCCGGATCGCGTGGTGGACGACCCACTCCGGATCCACGCGCAACCCGGCACTGACCAGCCGCGGTCCGATGGCGGGGAGCGCTGCGGGAAGCAGCTGCCAGCTGCCGCGCGGCGGCAGCGGATCCGGCAGCGCCGGCGAGATCAGCGTGAGGCTGGTGAAGAGCTCCGGACGTCGAGCAGCGAGGCGGGTCGCGATCGAGCCGCCCATGGAATTTGCCACGAGGTGCACCGGACCGCAGTCAAGCGCTTCGATGCAGCCGGCAATGGCCCGTCCGTGCGCGTCCAGCGAGAAATCGCCGTCGGCCGGCGGCAGCGAGAATCCGAAGCCCGGCAAGTCTATAGCGATCAGAGCCTGGGTCGGATCATGTGCCCGGAGTACGCCGGCGAGCTCCGCCCAATCCAGGGAGTCGCCGCCGAGACCATGAACGAACAGCAGCGGTGCACGCGGGGACTCGGCCGAGCCGGCAACGCGATCGACTGGCCCGGCCCGCCGGACGAAGAGCACCCCGCCGGTGGTCTCCAGCCAGCCGCCGGCGAAGTCACCGCCCGCGTTGGGAATCCCTGCCCCGCGGTCGTCGGCTACCGGAGACCCGGGATTGCCGTCAGCGTCCCGTGCGTGCCGGCCGGGCACCTCATCCACCCTTCCGGCATAGCACGTGCACGGCCGGAGTCAAGACGGCTGCCGAGGCGGGCTCAGCCCGCGAGCAGGTGTTCGACCCGACGGTTGAGGGCGTCCAGCGTGGCGCGGATCGCCGCCTGCCGGACGTCCTCGCGGATCGCGGCCGCTCCGGTCAATCGTTCGCTGCCGTTCCCGGTGAGCATGGTGACCGCGACGAGAACCGTCCGGTCCCGTCCGGTCGGCGCGACCTCGACGAGATCGAGTTCGAACCGGGCCTGGCCGCCGAGGAGTTCTTCCACCGCCCGCAGGGTGGCGGTTGCGACCGCGCGTTGCACGCCGCTGCGGGTGGCGGTGCCGTCCGCATGGCCGACCACCGTACGGTCGCCGACGGCCAGCGTGACGTCCGCGGCCACCGAGAGGCCCGATGACACGATGTGCATCCGGCGGATCGCGGGCCGGAACCGCCCGTCCGCGGCCTGGGTCGGCTGCGGAGCCTCCGATGGCTCCTCGTCGCCGGCCTCCATGTCTTCGACCAGCTGCACCCGTTCGGCGTCCACGCCCAGACCGAACCGCTCGCGGAGCAAGCGGCCGACGGCGCTGGCGACCTCAACCTCGTCGACACCGGGTTCTAGACCCAGGCGCAGGACGCCGAGACCGTCACCGGCCGTGTCAGGCTGCACCTCGGCGTCCGCGACGCCGGGGAGTTCGCGTAGCGCTGCGACGATCTCGCGGTGGTCGGTGACGCTCACGGACGGCTCCCGGGGGTGCCGGCCCACGCCGGCAGCGGTCATCGGCTCGACAACCATTGCACCGCGTCGTCGAGCCTCTTGCCCTCCGATCGGCTCAAACGCCTTGGCGCTTGAGGAAGAATGCGCCGCGTCCCCCTGCTCGACGTGTCATCGGGCGCTGAGCGCGACAAATGCCGCCTCCTTCGCCAGACCATCCCGCACCTCAACGGGCCGCCAATCCCCCTGTCGGTGCGTGGCGAGAATTGAGCGCACGCCGTCAACGGCGAATCCTGCCCGACTCAGCGCTGAGCGGAGGTCCGGCCAGGTGAGAAATCTGGCCTTGGCGTAGAAAGGGTTGCCCAGCTCCGTGGCAGCGCGGTACGCCCGACCCAGCGGGCCCTCTGCGAAGATCACTCCGATGACGATGGGCGCCCCCGGCCGTAGCACCCGCCGTGTTTCGGCAAACACCCGGTCGAGATCGTCAACGAAGCAGAGCGTCACAACGAAAACCACAACGCCGAACACGTGACCGCGGAAGGGAAGCCGTTCCGCCACGCCGCGCAGCACGCGAACACCGCGACACCGGGCCAGCTGGAGTGGCTGCCACGCCGGGTCAATGCCAATGTCGATATCCAGCGCGGCAGTGAAGCGGCCGGAGCCGCTGCCCACTTCAAGCCGAGGGTGGACAGTCGGCTCGACGAAGGGTCGGAGGGCCTCGACCTCGGCGGCGAACCACGCCCGTCCCGGATCGCGGTCATACCACCGGTCGTACCGGTCGGCGAAAGCGTCGAAGACGGCGCCGCGCACTACACAATCCTCTCAGGGTTGGTCGTCACCATGGAGGCTCCGCATCTTTTCTTTCTGACTCTCTTTTATGGTCCGGCTCCCGGGCTCGCCGGTGAGTCGAAATGCCCTGTCTGACGGGACATGTGACCCTAACTGGACAGCGCTGCGCGAGACAGGCTGAACGCGGCCGCCGGAAACCGGAGAGCAGGAGGGTGCGGTGATGTTGCGCATGGTGGGAAATCTCAAGGGAATCGATCTCAACACGCCGGGTCACTACCTGCACTGGTCCTTCATCGAAATATCGGTGGCGAACCTCGTCGTCATCGCCGCCATGCTCGTGATTTTCGGGCTGGCACTGCTGCTCCCTTTTCCTGCACCCAAGGACGTACGCAGCGGCGACGAGACAGCCCTCGACGATTCACCGATCACCGGGGATGCAACCGGCGCTCCGCCGGCGGCGACCGACTCAGCCGGCGTAGGTGAGGACGCTCGCATGTGGACCGCGCGGCTTCGACGGCGGCTGCTCGCCACCCTGCCGCCGAAGAAGCTCCTCCCCGATCGGCAACCGATCTACGTTGCCTCCTGGGTGTACGTCTTCGGGGTCGCCACTCTCGCCGCCCTCGGTTTAGCGATCTTTTCGGGTGCGCTCATCGCCTTGGGCGGCACAGATTGGTGGCACACCAACCCCGTCGGTCACTTCTTCAACAGCCTGCACCTGTGGAGCGTCGAGCTCTTCATGGCGTTCATGGTGATCCACCTTTGGGGGAAGTTCTGGATGGCGGCATGGCGCGGCCGGCGCAGCTTGACCTGGATAACCGGGGTGGTCGCCTTCCTCGCCTCGATCGTGGAGTGCTTCACCGGCTACCTCTCGCAGCAGAACTTCGACTCCCAGTGGATCGCCACCAACGGCAAGGACGCGTTCAACGCCGTCGGGGTCGGAGCGTTCTGGAACGTCATGAACTTCGGCCAGATGCTCACCTGGCACGTCGTCCTCATGCCCCTCATCTTGGTGGCGCTGGTTGGATTCCACGTGATACTGGTGCGGGTCCGCGGAGTGAGCAAGCCGCTGCCGGAGAACCGAACCGCCGCTCCGAAGGACCGGAGAGCCCGGCGTGCAGCGCGTGCCGACGACGCGGCACCCTGGCGCGGCCCGACCCGCCGTTACGACATCCTGAAGGAAGGCGCCATCGCTACCGCCGTCACCACGGCCTTGGTGATCATCTTCGCCGGAGTGCTCTCCTCGCCGGACGTCCCGCCCGTTACCGTCCAGAATTGGGCGAAGCTCGCACCGGCCGACTTCCTCGCCACTGCGGCGGGTGAACTCGACGGCAGCGCCCTCGCCGCTTCCTATGGACCGCCATACAACGACGGCGACGCCGCGGTTCAACAGGTAGGGCCGTTCAACTGGCAAAAGCTTGCGGGCATCACCCACCCCATCGACGCCGCACAGGTCTTTGTGCTCTCCCCTCTGGAGAAACTCGCCCCCACGAACGCAACCCTGGCCCACGCCCTGGCGGTTTACGACCACGCTTCACCTGAACAGCGGAACGCATGGGCGAGTGCGTATGACAAGGCGGTCACCAAGGTGACCTTCACCAACGGCCAACCCGTGGTGCCTCCGGCGGACGACGGTCCCGTTCCGGTGCTCATGGCGAGCGAGTTGACGATGGCGCGCAGCGGCGCCCTCGACTCCGCACTGCTCGCCCAGAACCAGTTCTACGGGACGGATTACACCAAACCCCTGCTCTTCATCGCCGATGGGAACTACTACGCGGACCTTGCGGCCTCCATGCATCTAACAGGCGATCAGTGGGGGGTGATGAATGAGACCGGCAACTACCCCGGCCAACCGTGGTTGTGGTTCTACGCGCTCTGGTACCACGTCCATCCGTTCAGCACGTCCCCCAATGTCGACATTTGGGCGGTATACCTCACCGGCATCGGAACGTTGTTGCTCCTCCTCGTGCCGTTCATCCCCGGGTTGCGGGACATCCCGCGCTGGATCCCGGTACACCGGCTCATCTGGCGCCGGAACCGCCTCGGGCCGGTTGGTTGACCGGGAACACGGGAGCGGGAGGTAGCCGGCAACGGGGTGCTATCGGCAACGCCCAGACTCGCGCCGCGCCGCCGGCAGGTAGGCTGCGAATCCAGCCCATCCCACGATCGGGTCCAAGCGACGAGCGACGTCGAGGAGGCGCCCAATGGCAGGCAGACCGCTTCCCCCCGACCCGTCGGTCCCCGCAGAGGTTCCCGAGGCGGACGCCGCTGAGCAGCAGACCGAGGCCGCCCGCGACAGCGAGGAAACCGGAGAGGCGGCACCCGTCGTACCGCGGATCACTCGCAAGCGTTGGGAGGCCGATGCGGTCGACCCGGACGACGAGCGGGTCGTCGTCCTCGACGAGGACGACTACCGGTAACGTGATCCAGCGACGGATCGTGCGCGGAGGCTTGGCGTGGAAGTGAAGATCGGTGTCCAGTCGGTGGCCCGGGAGCTCACTCTGGAGAGCAACCAGAACGCCGATGAGATCGAATCGGCAGTGGCCTCAGCGCTCAGCACCGGTGGTTTGCTCCGGCTCGTCGACGAAAAGGGACGCCGCGTCCTGGTGCCGACCGACAAGCTGGCGTACGTGGAAATCGGCGAGCCGGTCGAGCGTCGCGTCGGCTTCGGCGCGATGTGACCGCGATGTGACGCAGCCGTACACGGCGTAATCCAAGTCACCGGGCGAGGCCGGTCCGGCCTACGCAGCGAGGCCGATGGCCGCCATCCGCCCGGCGTGCGCCTGAATGATCCGATCGAATGCGGCGGAGAGGTCCACACCGCGACCGCCGGCCAGCAGCCGGACCAACGCCTCCCGCCGGGTCGCCACCAGCCGGGCCTGCAGGAGCGCCTCGCCGACGATCCGCCGCGCCCACAGGGCGAGTCGTCCTGCGCACCGGGGGTCCTCGGCCATGATTCGCCGCAGCCGTTCGGCGAGGAACGTCACGTGCTCGGTGTCGGCAAGCGCCTTCTCCACGACCACCCGGGTCTCGGCATCGAGCACCCGGGTCACCTCCCGGTAGAAGTCCCGCATCAGCCCGTCCCCGACATACGCCTTGATCAAGCTCTCCGCCCAGTCGGACGGCGCGGTCCGGGCGTGGAACTCCTCCAGCGGCTCGACGAATGGTTCGATCGCCGCACTGGCCGGAATTCCCAGGTCGCTGAGGCGGGTGGCAAGTGCCGCAAAGTGCTCGAACTCGGCGGTCGCCAGCCGGCCGAGTGCCGCCTTGTCGTCCAGGGTCGGCGCCATCCGCGCGTCGTAGGCGAGCCGTTCAAACGCCATCAGCTCGCCGTAGGCGAGAACGCCGAGGATGTCGGCGACCGCCGCGCGGTACTCCGCGTCGTCCGCGCTCTCGTGCATGCCCGTGCTCGACATTGCAGCGGCAGCGTAGCCGACCGCGGGTCGGCTACGCGAATCCACCGAGCCCA
The DNA here is from genome assembly GCF_000015025.1 of Acidothermus cellulolyticus 11B. Lineage (GTDB taxonomy): Bacteria > Actinomycetota > Actinomycetes > Acidothermales > Acidothermaceae > Acidothermus > Acidothermus cellulolyticus. The sequence continues at coordinate 2,026,027 of NC_008578.1, forward strand.
GCGCCGGGCGGAACCCAGCGCCGGGCTCAAGGAATTCCGCGCCTCGACCGACCACATCTGCGTGGCGCTCCGTACCGTAGCCGGACATCAGATCGGCGAAGATACTAACGATCTCCAGCAGTGGCTCCGGCAACTGACCGGCTGCCCGACCGTGCACCGGACGATTCCGGCAACCTGCGACGCCCCAAGCCACGATGAGCCTGCCACCTGGTTTTACGTTGAGGCCGACCCGGTCCAGGCCGTCGCACGGCGCAGATGTCTCAGCTGCGGCGCCACCCGGCATGTGCTCGACTCCGAAGAGCGGTGGACCGCGCCGCACATGTGGCAGTGCCCCGGTTGCGCGCAATCAATCGCCGAAGTCGCCACCGGACTTCACCTGGACGACGACCACGTGACATGGATCGCCGTCGCGGCCCGGTGCGTCGGCTGCGGTCTGATCGCTGGGCTCACCGACTTCATCGTTCCCCGCCTTCCGTTCGACGAGGTCCTCACCCGAATTTGAGCCGGGTCCGCGAGACCGCGCCGCTGAGTCGGATTTGCGAAACCGCACACCCTGCGTGATGCGTAAAGGTGCGAGACCACACGGCGCGCTCGATGCGTAAAGACACGATACGGCCGCGCGTACGTCATGCGTAACGGCGCGAATGCGCGACTGCGGCGCCGACTCATGCCGATTGCGCTACGCCAGCACCGGATCGAGCGCCGCGTGAAACTCCTCGGGTGTGAAGGGCTTGGCAATGAGGAAAAGCGCCCCCGCGGCCAAGGCCTGTTCGCGCATTGCCGGGGATGCCTCGGACGTAATGAACCCGAACGGCGTGGTCCAGCCGGCCCGGCGGATCGCCGTGAGAAATTCCAACCCGTTGGTGCCCGGCATGTTCCAGTCGCAGAGGATCAGATCCGGCGGCTGCTCCGCCATCAGCCGGGTCGCTTCCACCGCGTCCGCAGCATGGACGATGTCGTGGTGGTCGTAGCCGGCCAGAACGAGCATGCGCTCGATGATGCGCCGCATCGCCCGACTGTCGTCCACCACGAGGATGCGCACGTCACTCCTTCGACCCAGACGTCTCCACCCGGAACGCCGTCGGCCATGGGCCGCCCAAGGCGACGGGGAGGGCGACGGTCACGCCGCCCGCCGCCACAGACTCACCGCGAGCGGCTGCCCGCGCCACGCCAGTTCGGCTCGGCGCAGCATCTCCGTACCGGGCAGGGTAAGCGCGCCGTACACCACGGCCGGCAGCGAGAGAGTCGAGGGCCCCGGCAGCATGCTCTTCACGTTCCCGCCGACCATGTTGGTGATCTCACCGATGGCGTCCGCAACCTCGACCGGAGTCACCTGGGTCAGCGGCATCGTGAAGAGGGCGGCCGCGGCCGCCTGGGCCGCCGCCGACGACAACTCCAGCATGATCGCGCCGACGTACGCGCCGGACAACTGCACGCACCCGGTCACCCGGTCGTCGTCCGGGACGTGGCCGCCGGCGACCAGTCCAGCGGGATCGCCGTCCAGGAAGGACATCCACACCTCGCGGGTGATCACTTCAAGGTCGTCGGCGCTGGGCACGTAGGTCATCGTCTGAGCTTCCATCGCTCCCCCTAGGCGAGGACGCCGAGCAGCGCGAGCTTGTCGGCGATGGCATCCGGCGTGAACGGTTTGATGACGTACTCGTGAGCCCCAGCCGCGAGAGCTCGGACGATCTGCGACTGCTCACTCTCCGTCGTCACCATCATCAGGGTGATGTTGCGCCACTCCTCCCGCTTGCGTACCGCGTTGACGAAGGCAAGGCCGTCCATCACCGGCATGTTCCAGTCGATCAAGGCAATGTCGGGCAGGGTGCCGCTCTCCAGTCGGGCGATGGCCTCCGCTCCGTTCGGTGCCTCGACGACGTCGAAGCCGAGGCCGCGCATGATGCGACCGAGGATCAGCCGCATCGCACTCGAGTCGTCGATCACCATCGCAAGCAAGGAGATGCACCTTCTTCCCAGCCGGCCCAGTGCGCAGATTCGATCGCCGTCCGCCATCGAGCGCGTCCTGTCCAGCCGATCGCCACCCTGGCGACCCGCGACACGGTCTCGGCACGCGTAATCATCGGCGTCCCAGCGGATTTATTGAGGCTTGGACGGCGGAGCCGCGGGCAGCCATCGGCGCGGCGGTTCCGAACCGCGGCCCGGCCCCGCCACCCACCGGGGGCTCGTCACCGGCAACCTCCGGCATCCCGGCGCCCCGCGGCCGGTAGAAGGTTCCGGCGCCGGCGACCAGCCGGTCGAACGCGTCGTCCAAGCCCAAGGTGGTCTCCGACCCCCCGAGGAAGAGGTAGCCATCGGGCCGCAACACCTCGCGCACCCGACGCAGCACATCGATCTTCGTGGGGGTGTCGAAGTAGATGAGCACGTTGCGGAGGAAGACGACGTCGACGAACGGCAGGTTGAAGTCTTCAGCCAGGTTGAGTTTCTGGAACCGCACCAGATTCCGGACGGGTGCGACGACCCGCCAGTCGGTCTCGCACCGCTCAAAGTGCCGGACCAGCAGCGGCGCCGGCAGACCGCGGTTGACCTCGAGCTGGCTGTACCGGCCGGATTTCGCCTTGGCCAGCATCTCCTCGCTCACATCGGTCGCGAGGATCTCCACGCTCCACTCCGAGGTGATCAACGGGTGATCGATGACGGTCATCGCGATGCTGTACGGCTCCTGCCCGGACGAACAACCAGCCGACCAGATCGTGATGCGGCGGGTGCCGGCGCGGCGACGGCACAAATCCGGGATGACCACTTGGCGGAGCACGGTGAACGGCTCTCGGTCGCGGAAGAACGACGTCTCGTTGGTCGTCAACGCTTCGACGATCTGACGACGCAACCGCTCGTCGCCGCTTGCCTGCACCCGGCCGATGAGCGCGGCCACGTCCCGGAAACCCGCCTCACGGGCCAGCGGGGCCAACCGGTTCTCGACCAAGTACTCCTTCCCCGGACCTAGGTTGATCGCTGTCATCTGTTTGACGAGATCCGCCACGTAGGTGAACGCCCAGCCGTTGATCGTCACGACAGGCCCCCGAAGATGGTCACGGCTGGTACGTACGGCGGAAGCGCCCGGGCCGCCGGTGCCGGCGCAACGGCCACGTCAGCGACCGGCGGTGACGCGGGACGCAGCGACCCCACCCGGGGACGGCGGCCGATGGCCCGGCGAAGGGCGTCGGCGATCTGCGGCAGCGGCAGGACCGCGCTCGCGAGGCCGGCGGCGGCGATTGCCCCCGGCATGCCCCACACCACGGATGTCGCCTCGTCCTGCACAATGATCTGCCCGCCGGCGGCGTGGATGCGCTCGGCGCCCTTCAGGCCGTCGCGGCCCATCCCGGTGAGGACGCAGGCAAGCGCCCGTGCACCGTACACGGAAGCGACCGAGCGGAACAGCACGTCCACCGAGGGACGGCAGTAGTTCTCCGGGGGTTCCTTGGTGAGGTGGACGACGACCTGTCCGGCCCGCCGGCGCACGACCAAGTGGGTGTCGCCCGGGGCGACGTAAATCCGACCCGCGACCGCGGGTTCGCCGTCCACCGCCTCACGAACCTGCATCGGGCAATTGCGGTCCAGACGCTCGGCGAAGAGCTTGGTGAAGAGCGGCGGCATGTGCTGGACGACGAAGACCGGGACGCCGAGGTCGGCAGGCAGGTGGGCGACGACCGAGGCGAGCGCATCCGGCCCGCCGGTCGAGCAGCCGATCGCCAGGGCTTCGACCATCCCGGGGGCCGCCGGGGGCGCCGGCGCAAGCCGCACGTCCGCGGACGTCGGCCGGGCTTCGCCGCGCCGGGCGGCAACCAGCGCTTTGATCTTCGGGATGAGATCGTCGCGCACCCGGGCAATCGACGCCGCGACGCTGGAGACCTTCGACGGCTTGGTCACGTAGTCGCTCGCCCCGGCGGCCAGGGCGTCGAGGGTGGCCTGCGCTCCGCGTTCCGTCACCGTGCTGAACATGATCACCGGGAGGCGCGGGTGGGTGCGTCGCAGTTCACGCAGGGTGGCGAGCCCATCCAGAACCGGCATTTCGACGTCCAACACCACGGCGTCCGGCCGCAGCTGCGGCAGCTTGTCGAGCGCGATCCGCCCGTTGGCCGCCGTGCCGACCACCTCCAGCTCGGGGTCCTCGTCCAGCACGGCGGCGAGCATCCGCCGGATCACCACGGAATCATCGACGATCAGGACACCGATCACACCGACCTCCCACCCAGCCCGTCAGATGGGACATCGGCACGGCTTCACGAACCCTGAGCCGGAAAGTGGTCACGAACTCCAGCCCGCCGAACCGGGTATGCGACAGGCGTCGGGTATCAACAGCCATCGCCCGGCGTAGCCGCGACGCCGGGTACACGACGGTCGTCGCCCAGCGCGGGCGCACCGGGGTCACAACCGCCGCAGTGGGGTCACGAACGCCGCACTGCGGAACCACCAAGCGAGGTGCACCGGCTCACGCGCCACGCCGGTGCACCTCAGAGCATGCCGAGGACCGCCTCCCACGGGGCGACGAGCAGACCGTAGGTGACGTCGTCCAACAGATCGTGAACATCGACGGCCTGCAGACATCCGCTGACCGCGTTCCACACGCCACGCGCCGCCTGATCGGCGGTCACGCCGGCGATCCGCAGGGCGCGAACCGCCTGAAATTGCGCGGCAGCAGCGGCCCGGAGCCGGCCCGACAGGTACGTCGCCCACGCGGCGTCGTGCATCCGCATGGCCCAGTCGCCCTCAACGGCGTGTGTCGCTGCGATGAGCGCTTCGGCTTCGATGGGTGACAATGCGGCGATCCGGTCGAGCATGCCGCGGACGACGTCCGCGAACGGTCCCAGGTCCGCGGGGATCGGCGGCAGGCCGCGGGCTGCGGTGATCCAGGGTCGGGACAGGAAATGACGGACGTCGTCGGCCAGCCGGCGTCCGGCGTACGCAGCGGCAAGCGCGTCGGAGGCGAGCGTCACGACGTGCACCGGCGCCTCGGCGAGAATGTCGAGCCGCAGTAGGGCGAGGAAGTCGTCGAGATCGCCGAAGTAGGACCGCGCGAGGCTCGCCGCGGCGGTGCCGAGGCTCGGACGCGGAACGCCGGTCTGATACCGCCCGGCGAGGCGGCGGAGAGCGTCCTCGATGACGCCGGCGACATCGGCGAGCGCTTGATCAACCCGAACCGGCGGGTCCAACGCCGAGACCGCGAGCCATGCGGCGGCCCGACGCGGATCATCGGCAGCGTCGGCGACGGCTTCAAAGCAGGCGAGGTCGCGGACCGGACCGCTGTCCGGTTGAACAGCCAGCGCTTCGAGCAAGACGGTCGCGACCGCGGCACCGGTCGGCATCCGGGCAAGGTCGTATCCGACGGTGGGTGCGTTGACGAGTGAGTACACGGGTCCTCCGGCCGGGCTCGAGGGCATCGTCCCACGGCGCAGACCGGATTCCCAAGACCCGACCGGCCGAAACTGTACTGGCCGATCGGACACCCTGCATCCGGCGCTTGGGTTCTCGGCTCGGTGCGCCAGCGGCGGCCGACCGGCTGATGCGACGCTGAACAGCCGTGCGCCGAGGGGTCGCCGCTGTCACGCAGCGACGACCCGGTCGACGTCCAGGGCGAGGAGCAGCCGGCCGTCCATCTTGTATGCGCCGCGGATGAAGGCGCGTCCCGCGCCGGTGAGTGTCTCCGGCGGCATCTCGAACTGCTCCGACCGGACGTTCTCCACGTCACCGATCGCGTCGACCAGGAGGCTGATCGGTTCGTCGTCGACGCGGACCACGACGTTCATGGGCGTCGCGTCTTCCGGCAGCGGCGGGAGACCAAACCGGGTCCGGACGTCGATCGCGGTGACCACTTCCCCGCGGAGGTTGATGAGCCCTGCCGTGCCGTGGGGGGCGAGGGGGACCGGCGTCATCTCCTGATGCCGGATGACCTCTTGCACCCGGTGCACCTCGACGCCGAGCCAGAAGGCGTCGAGGTAAAAGGTGGTGAATTGCGTGACGCTCATCGGTCACCTCCCGCGGCGCCTTCGCCCGCCCCGGCCAGCGCCGTGTCGTAGTCGTCGTACGCGGACACGTCCGCGGCGTCGCTGGCCGCCACCGCCTCGAAGAACTGCGGGTCGGCGGCGCGAATTGCTTCTTCCATGTCCAGCAGCTCGGTGACACGGCCGTCGACCACGACCACACCGGTGACGCCCGGAGCAGTGAGATCACCGCGCGATCCCGGCGTTTCCGCACCGATGTCGATGACCGTGTCCACGACAAGCCCGACGCTGCGGCGACCCTGGGTGTACACGACGACCGTGAGCCGCTCGCCGTCACTCGCGGGTTCGCCGAGCAGGTCCGAAAGCCGCGCCAGCGGCAGGTAGTGGCCGCGGTACTGGACGACGGGCCGCCGGCCGACGTGTTCGATCTGAGCGGCGTCGATCTCCTCCAGCCGGGTCACCATGGACAGCGGAATGCCGATCCGGCGGTGACCGACGGCGACGACGAGCAGTGCCTCCGGACCGCCGACCCGATGGGCGGCGTCGTCCGCGCTTTCCGTGGCGGCATGGTGATCGGCGTCCTGGACGACGTGCGCCCGGCGGGCCAGCGCCCGCACGTCGAGGATGAGGCACACCCGCCCATCACCCATGATCGTGGCTCCGGCGTAGGCGCCGATCTCCTTCAGCTTGCGGGAGAGCGGTTTGACGACGATCTCCTCGGTGTTGAGGATGCGGTCCACGACGAGCCCGAAGCGTCGTCCCTCCGCCTGAAGCACCACGATGGACACGATCTCCGGAAGCGGGTCCCCGGGCCGCGGCGGCCGGCCAAGCCCCAGGATGTGGTCGAGCCACACCAGCGGAATGAGATTGCCCCGCAGACGGAAGACCGGGGCGTCGGAGAGGAATTCCACCCCCCGACTGGCCTGGTCGCCTTCCAGGCTGACCAGCTCGTCCAGGTTGACCTGCGGGATCGCGTACCGCTCCCCCCGGCATTCGACGGTGAGCGCCGGAATGATCGCCAGCGTGAGGGGGATTTTGATCCGCAAAGTTGTGCCGACCCCGAGTTCGCTGGTGACGTCGACGGTCCCGCCGATCCGCTCGACGTTCGCCCGGACGACGTCCATGCCGACGCCGCGGCCGGAGACGTTCGTGACCGTCTCGGCAGTGCTCAACCCGGGCACAAAAATGAGGTTGATCAGCTCCCGCTGGCTCATCCGGCGGACGTGCTCGGCGTCGAAGCCGGCCTGAATCGCGCGCTCGGCCACCCGCTGCGGGTCGATGCCGGCGCCGTCGTCGGTGATTTCGATGTTGACCTGGCCGCCTTCGTGGTAGGCGCGGAGCACGAGCCGGCCCTCAGTCGGCTTGCCCCGTTCCCGCCGCACCTCGGGTGCTTCGATGCCGTGGTCGATGGCGTTCCGGACGGCGTGAACCAGCGGATCCTTGATCGCCTCCAGGATGGTCTTGTCGAGTTCGGTGTCTCGACCCTCGATCTCCAGCCGGACCTGCTTGCCGCACGCGAGGCCCAGATCCCGGACGACCCGCGGCAGCTTGCTGAACACCGTGTCGATTGGCTGCATCCGGGTCTTCATGACGCCCTCTTGCAGCTCGGTGACAAGCAGGTTCAGCCGCTGGGCGGCCCGGGCAATGACCGAGTCCGACTGGGTGGCCGCGGTCGCGACGATCTGGTTGCGGGTGAGGACAAGCTCGCCAACGAGCCGCATCAGGGTGTCGAGCAGGGTGACGTCAACCCGAAGGGACGTTTCGGCGACGGTGTGCGGGGTCGTGCTTGCCTTGGCCTCCGCTTGCGCGGCGAGCGCCGCGCGGACCTGCTCGCTGGTCACCTGACCATGTTCGACGAGGATTTCGCCGATCGGCCGGGTATCGCCGAGCTCCTGTTCGAGGCGAGCGACGGCCAGGTCGGCGTCGTCGACGGCGGCCTGCTCCTTGAGGACCTCACCCAGGAGGGGAACCCGCGGCTCCTCCGGCTTGACCGCAGGCAATTTCGGCGGACGCCGACCGCGAGCCTTGGCCGGCGTGGCTTCCGGCGGCTGGTCGGGGTTGCCGGCCCCGGCTGGCGCCGGAACGTCAGCCGGCGGAGTGGCAGCGGGCGTCGGTGTCTCGGCCCCGGCTGGCGCAGCCGCGGCGGCTTCGCTGCGCCCCGGATCGGCAGGGCTGTCGGTGATGACCGAATCCGCCGCGTGGGCAGGGTGCGCGGCGGACTGGGTTTTGCCGGCGGCGTCCTCGGCCGGCAGTTCCTGCAACGCGGAGAGCTTGGCGGTCAACGCCGTGTAGTCGCCGTCGCCCTCGGTCCCGGTGGTCTCGATCGCGGCGAGGATGGTCCGAACGGCGTCGACAAGTTCGAGGAGCCCGTCGGCACGCTCCCGAGTGAACTCGAGTCCCCCGTCGCGAAGCTTGGCGAGCAGCCCCTCCCCCGCGTGGGTCAGGGCTTCGAGCTTGTTGAACGCGAGGAAGCCGCTGGTGCCTTTGATGGTGTGGATGGTGCGGAAGATGCTCTGCAGGAGGTCACGCGATCCGGGTTCTTGTTCCAGGGCGACGAGATCACGGTCGAGTTGGTCGAGGTTTTCGTAGCTCTCGACGAGGAACTCGCGGACGATCTCCTCGAAGCCTTCCATCGGACTCCCTCCGGCGCCGCCAGGATGCCGCCCGTTGCGGGGCACATTGCCACCATCGGCGTCGAGCGGCTTGGCCTGAACGGGACTGCGTCGAGGACAGGCCCGCGGCCTGCTCAGGGGTTGCCGAAGGATCCGGCGGCAGCACCCGCCGCGCCGCCCGCGGCGTCCAGCTGGGCGATGAGCTCCCGAACCCGCCGGTCGACCTCGTCGCGGATCTCGCGAACCCGGTCCAGGGGCCGGCCATGCGGATCGTCGAGATCCCAGTCGATGTACCGCTTCCCCGGGAGGAAGGGGCACGCGTCGCCGCAGCCCATCGTGACGACGACGTCGGCCCATTCGGCGTCCTCGTGGTCGAGCGCCCGGGGAACCCGCCCGCTCAGATCGACGCCGATTTCCCGCATCACCTCGACCACCTCGGGGTGAACGCGCTCGGCCGGCCGCGAACCGGCGGACCGGGCGTGGTGTGCCTCGCCGGCGAGGCGCCCGAAGAGGGCAGCCGCCATCTGGGAACGCCCGGCGTTCTGGATGCAGACGAAGAGCACGTTCATCGCGTCACCCGGGAGAAGGGCGGCACGTACTGTCGTTCCATTCGTCGGCCTCACCGGGTGGTCACGAAGGCCCGGATGCCGTCCGCCGCGAGCTGAACGGCAATAGCGGAGAGCAGGAGTCCGAACACGCGCGTGATCAGCGTCACCCCGCTCCGGCGTACCACCCGTAAGATCACTTCAGAGAAGCGGAGGGTCACCCAGAGCACCAGGTGGACCGCGAGAATTCCCGCCGCCAACGCGAGCACAGCACCGACGGTGTGCACTCCCCGCGCAAAGACGATCGTCGCCGCGATCGCCCCCGGGCCGGCGAGGAGCGGTGTGCCGAGCGGCACCATCGAGACGTTGACTTCTTCTTCCGGGCTCGGCTGACCGCCCCAGCCCATGAGCAATTCCAACGCGACAAGGAGAAGCAGCAGTCCACCGGCGACCTGGAGTGCCGGCAACGAGATGTGCAGGAACTGCAACACCTGCTGGCCAAAGAGCGCGAAGCTGACGATCACCGTGAGCGCGGTGAGCACCGCGATGTCGGCGCTGCGGTTGCGGGACCGCCGGCTCGTCGCGCCGGTGAGGGCGAGGAAGACCGGGATCGAACCCACCGGATCCATGATCACAACTAGCGTGACGAAGACGCTCCCGAAGAACCGGCCGTCGAACCAGCTCACCGGTGGATCACCGCCGTGCCGCTGGCTCGCGCCACGAGTTCCTCGAACACGTCCGGCGCCGTGGTGTTCGCCCCGATCGCCACGGATTTCACTGAGCCGTGGTAGTCGCTCGACCCGGTCACCAGCAGGCTGAGATCGCCGGCGAGGCTGCGGAGCCGGTGCCGCGTCTCGGCGTCGTGATCGGGGTGATCGACCTCCAGTCCGTCGAGGCCGGCGGCGGCGAGCTCCGCGATGTAGCTCTCCGCCACGACAGCCCCCCGGGTCGAGGCCGCCGGATGAGCGAAAACCACCACACCACCAGCTGCATGGACCAGCTGGATCGCCCGCACCGGATCGAGCGAGTACTTCTCGACGTACGCCCGGCCGCCGTTGCCGATCCACTCGGTGCTGAACGCCGCGGCGACGTCGCTCACCACACCGGCCTCAGCCAACGCCCGGGCGATGTGCGGCCGGCCGACCGCTCCCCCGCCGGCGATCCGCTCGACCATCGACCAACTGACCGGTGCGCCGAGTTCGCCCAACCTGCGGACCATTTCCTTTGCGCGGCGTACACGATCGGTGCGAAGCCTGTGCAGTTCGGCAGCAAGCGGCGGATACCGCGGATCAAAGAGATAGCCGAGAAGGTGGAGGCTGATCCCACCGGCCAGGCAGGAGATTTCCACCCCGGGAACGAGCTGCACCGCAGGGCCGTCGGCGCGCACCGCGTCGGCCGCTTCGGCCCACCCGTCCGTGGTGTCGTGATCTGTCAGCGCTAACACCTGGACGCCGGCCGCGCGGGCCACGGCGACGACGTCCGCCGGCGGGTCCGTTCCGTCCGAGGCGGTGGAGTGAACGTGCAAGTCGATGCGCATGCGGCACCCTTCCGCGCTCACGATCATCTGCGGCCCACGTTATCGGGCAAGGGCGGCGAGGTGTGGGGCGAGGGCGCCGTGTGGGATGTCGAGCCCGTCGGTCCGCTCGACGAGATCCACCAGGTGGTGGGCTTCGAGCAGAAGCACTCCGGCGGACGCCGGCCAGAGCAGCGCCCAGAGCCAGGCCGCCCGAGCCTCCCCGACGAATGCCGCGACCCCTGGATCACCGGGGATTCCCCAGAGCGGCGTCGGGTGTCCGGCAGCCTCGACTTTGGCGTGCGGAGGGCCGGCGTCGAAGCCACGCCCCGGATCGGGACCGGGGAGTCCGGCGAGCCACGCGCCGAGTCCGACCCCTGGGCTCTCGGCGACAAGGAACCACTCCGCCGCACCGCCGAGCGGACCAGGTCCGGAGAGAGCGACGACGGTGGCGACCGCGCCGGTGCGATCCTCCCCTGCGTACGTGCAGCCGCTCACCAACCATCCGTTGGGCAGCGGCCACGGCAGCCACACGGGCAGCTGGCCGCGCGCAGCTTGGCGGCGGAGATGGTCAAGTGCGTCCTGACCCGGTCTGCCCGCGGGATGCAACGGCGCGACGCTGCCGTGCTCGGCGCAGGTCCACGTACTGGACCACGGGCTCGGGGGCCGGACAATCGCCCCGCAGCGTGGACAAACCGGCACGGCACGCATGCCTTCGACGGTCCATCATCAGCCGCGCCCGCGTCAAGACCGTATTGCCTGCGTCAAGACCGTATTGCTCGCGGCAATGCGCACCGCCCACGACGACCGCCGTAGGCTGCGGACATGCCGGAAATCCCCGCGGTGGGCGGGATTGCCGTTGTCGACGGCAAGCTCCTGTTGGTGCGGCGCGGACGACCGCCGTCCGCCGGTTCGTGGTCGGTGCCCGGAGGTCGGGTCGAACCGGGTGAAGACGACCAGGCCGCCCTGGTCCGCGAATTCCGGGAGGAGACCGGCCTGCTGGTCAGCGTGAAGGAACTGCTCGGGGAGGTGCGCCGGCCGGGGCCGGCCGGCACGACATACCGGATCCGGGATTACCGGGTCGAGCTGGTCACCCCTGCCACGGCCGTCGCCGGGGACGACGCCGCAGACGTTGCGTGGGTCCCGCTGGACGCCGTCGCCCGGTATCCACTCAGTCCCGGCTTGCTCCGCGCCCTGCAGCGTTGGGGGATCGTGCCGCCGGCGGCGTACCGGCATCCGAGCCACGGTTCGCCAACGTTGGAGGAGGTCGCGGCCCACGCCGGGGTGTCGCGCGCGACAGTCTCCCGCGTGGTCAACGATTCACCGCGGGTCTCTCCAGCGGTGCGGGAGGCCGTTCTCCGCTCGATCGAGGAACTTGGCTATGTACCGAACCGCGCTGCGCGCACCCTGGTCACCCGACGCACGGACACGATCGCGTTGGTGATTTCCGAACCGGAATCGCGGTTGTTCTCCGACCCGGTGCTGGCCGGTTTCGTTCGCGGCATCGCCGATGTCCTGGCCGGTACCGACTACATGTTCGTGCTCCTCACCGCGCAACCGGACACCGAACGGATCGCCCGCTACATCCGCAACGGCCATGCGGACGGCGTCATCCTGATGTCCTTGCACGGCGATGACCCGCTCGTCGGCATGCTGGAAGCCCGGCGGATGCCGGCGGTTCTCTCCGGCCGGCCGCTCGGCCGGGGACACACGATCCCGTACGTTGACGCCGACAACGTCGGTGGAGCGCGGCAAGCGACGGAGTACCTGGTCCGCCAAGGACGTCGCACCATCGTCTCCATCACCGGGCCGATGGAAATGTGCGCGGCGATTGACCGGCTTGCCGGATTCCGCAGCGGACTGCCACCGGAGCTGCGCCGCCGTTGGCGCAGCCTCATCGCCACCGGAGCGTTCACCGAGGAGAGCGGCGAACGGGCGATGGCTGAGCTGCTGGAACGCGTTCCTGACCTTGACGCCGTTTTCGCCGCCAACGATTTGATGGCGGCTGGTGCACTCCGGGTGTTGAAGGCAGCCGGACGACGCGTGCCGGACGACGTCGCGCTCGTCGGTTTCGACGATTCCAGCGCCGCCCGCCACACCGATCCGCAGTTGACGAGCGTCCGACAGTCTGCCGAGGAATTGGGACAGAACATGGCCAAGCTACTGCTCGTCCAGTTGGCGGATCCCGATGCCCGGCCGGATCCCGTGATCCTCCCGACCGAGCTCGTCATCCGCGAGTCGGCCTGAGTAAGACATCCGCGGGTCAGCCCGCCTGCGTCATCCGCGGGTAAGCCTGAGCGAAGAGCCTGGCATCAAGGCATTGCCGGCCGCGGCGGCCGGTTGACGCCTCAGGTGCCCGGCGGGCGGTCGTCGCCGGCGGGCAACCGGTCCTGGCGCCGCCCGCCAACCGGTCACGTCGCCGTCGGGAAGTGGAAACTCGCCTGCTGCGCCGCCTCGACCTGGGGCCACCTGCTGGTCACCGCCTTCAGGCGCGTGTAGAACGCGACGCCCTCCGGTCCGTGCACGTGGCGCTCGCCGAAGAGCGAGTCTTTCCAGCCGCCGAATGAGTAGTAGGCCATCGGCGTTGGAATGGGAACGTTGATGCCGATCATCCCGGCGGTGACCTCCCGCTGGAACCGCCGAGCCGCCGCTCCGCTGGACGTGAAAATCGCGGCGCCGTTGCCGTACGGATTGGCGTTCACCAGCCGGATCGCCTCATCGATTGTCCCGACACGGACCACCGAGAGCACCGGGCCGAAGATTTCCTCGCGGTACACGTCCATCGCCGGGGTGACCTCGTCGAGCACCGTCGGGCCAAGGAAGAACCCCTTCTCGTATCCGGGCACCACGTGGCTCCGCCCGTCGACGAGAAGTCGGGCGCCCTGCTCCACACCGCGGTTGACCAGACCGGTAATGCGCTCCTTGGCGGCAGCTGTGATCACGGGACCCATCTGGCTCTCCGGCTCCCACCCCGGTCCGACCCGGATTTTCCGTGCCTCCTCGGTTATGGCGTCAACGACCTGTCCGTCGCCGACGGCCACCGCGACGGAGATGGCCATGCACCGTTCGCCGGCGGAGCCGAACGCCGCAGCGGCCACATGTTCGGCGGCGTAGCCGGGGTCGACGTCCGGCAACACCACCGCGTGATTCTTCGCCCCGCCGAGGGCCTGGACCCGCTTGCCCGCGGCGGTCGCCCGGGCATGCACGTAGCGGGCGACCGGTGTCGAACCAACGAATGAGATCGCCGCGATCCCTGGATGGTCGAGCAGGGCGTCCACCGCCTCCCGGTCACCGTTGATGACGGTGAACACCCCGTCGGGCAGTCCGGCCTCCTGCCAGAGCCGGGCGACCATTTGCGACGCGCTGGGATCGCGTTCACTCGGCTTCAGAATGAAGGCATTTCCGCAGGCGATCGCGATCGGGTGCATCCACATCGGCACCATCACCGGAAAATTGAACGGCGTGATACCGGCGACCACGCCCAGCGGCTGGCGGAACGAGAAGGCATCGACACCGGTCGAGACCTGATCGGAATAGTCACCCTTGAGCAGGGTCGGGATTCCGCAGGCGAGTTCGACGACCTCCAGCCCCCGTTGGACTTCACCGCGGGCGTCCGCCAGGACTTTGCCGTGCTCCTCGCAAATAATGCGGGCAAGCTCATCCATGTGGTCGGCCACCAGACGCCGGAATTCGAAGAGGATTTTTGTGCGGGCGGCGAGGGAGGTTTGCGACCACTGCTCGAATGCCGCTGTTGCCGACCTGACGGCGGCGTCGACGTCTTCGGCGGCAGCGAAAACCACGACACCGGTCTGTTCACCGGTCGCTGGGTTGAACACCGGCCCGGTCCGCGTTCCGCTGCCCGTCGTCGATTTACCGTCTACCCAGTGCTCGATCTGCTTCATCGGAGGCTTCCTTCCGGTCTTTTCTCTCCTCGGTATGGACGCTGGCGGGCTTTCACAGGTATGGGCGCTGCCGGGCCTTTGCCGCTTGGTATTCGGCGTAGGCGGCACGCGTGGACTCCAGGTCCGAGACCTCGGCGACCGGCACGTCCCACCACGCCTCGCTGTCGGGCGCGGAGGGCGTCGGATCGGTCTCGATGCAGATGAGCACCGGACGTGTCTCGGCTTTCGCTTTCTCGAGGAGCCCGCGGAGTTCGTCGACCGTCTCCGCCCGCCAGGCCACCATGCCGAGACTGGCGGCATTCGCGGTGAAATCGATCGGCAGGATGTCACCGTCCAGCCGGCCGGTGAGACGGCTGCGGTAGCGATAATTCGTGCCGAAGCGTTGACCCCCCACGCTTTCGGACAACGAGCCGATCGATGCAAAACCGTGGTTGTCCAGAAGAACAACGATGATTTTGATCTGCTCCTGCACCGCGGTGACCAGCTCACCGGGAAGCATGAGATAGGAGCCGTCACCAACCATTACGAAAATCTCCCGGTCCGGGCACGCCAATTTCGCCCCGATGCCGGCCGGAATCTCAAAGCCCATGCAGGAGTAGCCGTACTCCACGTGATAGCTGCGGGGATCCCTGGCCCGCCACAGCTTATGAAGGTCGCCCGGCAGAGACCCTGCGGCACAAATCACCGTGCCTGTCTCACCAGCAGCCTCACCGACGGCACCAATGACCTCACTCTGCCGGGGCAGCCCGGAACTGCGTTGCCGATACACGTCAAAGACCGTTGCCCGCCATGCGTCGGCCTGCCGGCGCGCTTCGGCGCTGTATTCCTCGGGCACCCGCCAACCGGCAAGCGCCTCACGCAACGCGTCGAGGCCGGCCCGGGCATCGGCGACGACCGGTAACGCGGCAAGCTTCGCGGCGTCCGATGGCGTGATATTGAGGTGGACGAAGCGGACGTCCGGCGCGCCGAAGATGGTCGAGGACGCGGTGGTGAAATCGCCAAACCGGGTGCCGATCCCGAGCACGAGATCCGCGGTCGACGCCATCGCATTGGCAGCAGGCGTTCCGGTCGAGCCGATTGCCCCAAGGCACAGGGGATGGTCGTAACGGATAGCCGGCTTTCCGGCTTGCGTCACGGCGACCGGAATGCCGGTGGCATCGACGAAAGCACGGAGCGCGTCGGTCGCGTCGGAATAAATGACGCCTCCGCCGGCGACTATGAGCGGACGGGACGACGCCGTGACAGCCTCAACGGCACGGCGAAGCGCAGCCGGATCCGGCGGCGTCCGGCGTATCGGCCAGACGCGTTCGGCGAAGAGTTCAACGGGCCAGTCGTAAGCCTGGGCCTGAACGTCTTGCGGAAGTGCGAGCGTCACCGCGCCGGTTTCCGCCGGATCGGTGAGCACCTGCATCGCGGCGAGCAGGCTGCGGGGAAGCTGCTCCGGACGCCAGATGCGATCGAAGTACCGCGAGACGGGTCGCAGCGTGTCGTTGACGGAGACGTCAAAACCCCAGCGGGTTTCCAGCTGCTGAAGAACCGGATCAGCGACCCTGGTGGCAAAAATGTCTCCGGGCAACAGCAGCACCGGAAGCCGATTGATCGTGGCGAGTGCCGCCCCGGTCACAAGGTTGGTCGCACCCGGTCCAATCGACGTCGTGCAGGCCAAGGTGGAGAGACGATTCGTCATCCGCGCATATTCGGCGGCGATGTGCACCATCGCCTGCTCATTGCGTGCCTGGTAATACGGGAACAGGCCCGGGTTCGCGATTTCTTCCTCAAGCAGCGCTTCACCGATTCCGGCAACGTTGCCGTGACCGAAAATGCCGAAACACCCGGCAATGAGTCGCTGGCGGGAACCGTCGCGTTCGCTGTACTGGGCGCGCAGAAACCGGATGAGTGCTTGGGCGACGGTGAGCCGAACGGTCTTAGCCATTCTCCCTCCTTGACCTGCCGGAGGCCGGCGGATCCGGGACTCGACTCGACGAGCCGGAGCCGACGGCCGGCACGAGCGGAACCCGCGGATCCGGGGCGATCTGCTGCCAGGTGTCCATGACCCACCGATGGGCGGGATCGAAACTGACCCGCCAGGCGCGCTCCCCCGGACCGGCCATCACGTTCAGGTAGTAGAGGTCGTAACCGGGAGCCGCCATGCTCGGGCCGTGGTAGCCGTAGGGCACTAGGACCACATCGCCGGTGCGCACCTCCGCGCACACGTCGATAATCCGATCCGGTCGCGAACGGTAAACCCGGTGGTATGCGGGTCCGTCACGCGCGACTTCGAAGTAGTAAATTTCTTCCAATTCGCATTCATCGCTCGTCGTTTCGTCATGCTTGTGCGGCGGGTACGACGACCAGTTGCCTTCGGGGGTCAGTACCTCGACGACGAGGAGCCGAGCGGCGTCGAATACCCCCGGCATGCAGTAGGCGTTCACCTGCCGTGTCATCGCACCGGCTCCGCGAACTTCCACCGCAACGAGGCTGGCCGCGCCGTACCGTGCCGGGAGCACGGCGTCAGTCCTCGCGGTCGCGACGGCGATGCGCCCACCCTCGGGTGCGGTGAGCGTCACGCGGCTTCCCGACGGCAGGTAGGCAAAATCCGTGATGGCACTGAAGACGTCCCGTCGGCCGGTGAGTTCGAAAGTCGTTGCCGCACCTCCGTCGGTTGCAGTCTCGACGCGGACAGTCGCCCCACCGGCGAGCGGGAGTACGAGCCCTTCCATCCCGGGCAACTCAGTCATGAATTCGGCGCCTGCTGCGAGGGAAACGACGCGGAGACCCGAATATCGCCATCCCGCGCTCTCGGGGGTGACCGCCACGTCGATCACACCCTGCCGCCGTCCACGAACGATCCACGGCTGGTCCGTCACCACTGTTCCGCCCTTCGTCCGGTCGTCACAGCAAGCTCACCGCAGTGTCGACCGCAGCCGCAACATCGTCGTCCGGCGGGTAGAGCAGCGCCCGGCCGATGACGAGCCCGCGGACGGTCGGCAACGCCAACGCCTTCGCCCATCGGGTGAACATCGCGTCGTGGTCGTCGGAGACCTCACCGCCCAGAATCAGGGTCGGCAACGTCGTGGCGGCCAACACCCGCTCAAGGTCGGGAACAATCGGAATCTTTAGCCAGGTGTAGGCCGAGGTCACGCCAAGGCCGGAGGCGATGGCCACCGCACGCACCATCGCGTCGGGCGTGAGTTCATTGCGAACCCTCCCGTCGACCCGGTGTGCGATGAACGGCTCAACCATGGCAAGCAGCCGTCGTTCGGCGAGCTCCGTCACGGCCCGTCCGCATGATTCCAATGCCCGCGCAGTGGCCGGATCATCAGGGTCGATACGCAGCAGCATCTTGCCGCCGTCAAAACCAGCAGCGGCGATCGCCTCTGCCGTGTACGCCGTGAAGCGATCGTCAATTTCAAAGCTCGCCCCGGCGATGCCGCCGCGGTTCATCGAGCCGATGACCACTTTCCCGTCCAGCGCGCCCAAAATAAGGAGGTCCTCGACGATGTCCGGCGTTGCCAGCACACCGTTGACCCCGGGGCGAGCGAGCGCCGTGCAGAGGCGGTCGAGGAGGTCGAGGCGGTCCGCCATGGCCTGATCACGATTCCCCGCCCGGAACGAACCACGAGCGGGGTGATCCGCGGCGATAATCATCATCCGGCCATGCGGACCGAAAAGGGTGTCCGCCCGGCGACGCGTCGCGGCCAGCCGGGCGATGCGCTCAGGCTCCTGGGACCGTACAGCAAGGATGCGCCGAGAAATCTCCTCACGCATCAGCTTTCTCCTGTTCAACCGAAGCCTCGCCCCCTGATCGCCGCGAGGATTGACCGTCGGATCGCGCTGTGAGCAGCTGCTCGATCTCGTCCTGGGTCGGCATCGCATCGGCGCACGCGAGCCGGCCGGCGACGATCGCACCTGCGGCGTTGGCGAATCGGAGCACCCGATCCAGCGGCCAACCAGCAAGCAGGCCATGGCAGAGGGCGCCGCCAAAGGCATCGCCGGCACCAATGCCATTGACGACATCGATGTCTATCGGTGGTACGACGACTGGTCCGTCGTCGGCGAGCCCGAGCACCCCCTTCGGGCCTTGCTTGACGACGGCGAGGCGCACCCCCGCCCGCCGAAGGGCTTCCGCTGCCGCCAACGGTTCTGCTGTCCCAACAGCAGTCAGGCATTCATCGAGATTCCCGACCGCGACGGTCGCCATGCTGAGCGCCTCCTCGACCCAGCGACGGGCGTATTCCCGCGACGGCCAGAACATGGGTCGGTAATCCAGGTCGAGCACGGTGATATCTCGACGGCCCCGCTGTCGCAATGCGTGGAGCGTCGCCGTCCGGCTCGGTTCTTGACTCAGGCCGGTCACGGTCACCCAGAACACCCGCGCGTCCTTGACGGCGGCGACGTCCACGTCGTCGATCGTCAACTCGAGGTCGGGCGCTTTCGGGTGCCGATAGAAATAGAGGGGAAAGTCATCGGGCGGAAATATTTCGCAGAAGGTGACCGGCGTGGGCAGGTGGGAGACGGAACCTACCCACCGATCGTCGACGCCAAAGGCGCGCAGCGCATCGTGGATGAACTCGCCGAATGGGTCCCGACCGGTCTTGGTAATGACGGCGCTGCGCCGGCCAAGACGAGCCGCGGCGACCGCAACGTTGGTCGCAGACCCGCCGAGGTATTTGCCGAACGCGGTGACATGCCGGAGCGACACGCCCGGCTGCAGTGGATAAACGTCAACTCCGACACGCCCCATCGTGAGAATGTCGAAAGGCTCCCGATTGGAGGTGTCGCTGATCATCGCGCTCATGCTGAGACCCATGTCCTCTGGAAACCCGCTCGGCGGACGTCAACAGTAGCGTCGCATGCAGGAGATGCGATGTCAAGATTTTGTAAAGACATTCTGACGTATTGTTGTCACTGTGTTAGGGCAGTGATTCACGATAGACTACGCGGCAACCGAACCGACCACAGGATGGGAGTACCGTGACCGACCTCTCGCTCACTCTGGACCGGTCGAGTCCGGTGCCGCTGTATTACCAGATCGCCCAGCAGATCGAGCAGGCGATCGAGCGGGGTGAGCTCGCTCCGGGAACCAAGCTCGACAACGAGATCGAACTCGCCGACCGGCTGGGACTGTCACGACCGACCATGCGCCGGGCGATTCAGGAACTCGTCCGCAAGGGCCTGCTGGTCCGCAAACGCGGTGTCGGCACCCAGGTCGTCCACGGAAAGGTCAAGCGGCCTGTCGAGCTCACCAGCCTTTATGACGATCTCCTGAAGAGCAACCAGAAGCCGCGCACGGATGTGCTCGCCCTTGAGACGATTCCCGCGGCGGATGAGGTGGCGGTCCACCTCGGCATTGAGCCGCGGAGCCAGGTGATCTACGTCGAGCGGGTCCGCTACGCGCGGGACGAGCCGCTCGCCATCATGCACAATTGGCTGCCGGCCCACCTCGTCTCTCTTGAGCGGTCGGATTTGGAACGCGCCGGACTGTACGACCGCCTGCGCAAGGCCGGAATCCGCATTTGTGTCGCGTCGCAACGCATCGGTGCGAAGGCGGCGACAAGCGAGGAGGCCCGACTCCTCCGCACTCGCCGCGGAGCGCCCCTTCTCACCATGGCCCGAGTGGCATACGACGACACCGGACGCGCCGTGGAATATGGCTCGCACGTCTACCGCTCCGACAGCTATACGTTCGAGATCACCCTCGTCGAAAGGCAATAGGCGCATCGCGCAGGCCCGTCCAAGGAGACAGGGGGCTCGTATGCCAAGGCCCACGCGGCGTCGCTGCGCGCTACACGGCCGGCGCAGCATCCGTGTGGGTGGAATGACCGCAGATGTCGAGGAGCACGAGGCGCACGGGCCTCGTTGCCGAAGCGGCGCCTCTCGTTGCCGAAGCGGCGCCTCTCGTTGCCGAAGCGGCACCCGGATCGTGACATAGCGAACGCACACACACGTCGTTACATAAAGATGTTATTACAAAGTCTTGACATGGCATCGTGCCTGCGCCATCCTTCCGGTATCACGCGCACGGCTGCAGTGCGACCGAGGAGGACGACGCTCCAGTGCGGATTGGTGTGGTCGGTGTCGGGCGGATCGGCGCCCATCACGCACGGGCTCTGCGCCCTGCCGTCACTGAGCTTGTCATCGCGGACGCGGACGCCGAGCGCGCCCGGCACCTCGCCTCCGAGATCGGTGCACGCGCGGTCGACGACGTGGACGCCCTCTTCAGCGAGGAGCTGGACGGTGTGGTCATCGCGGCGCCGACCGCCGCTCATCCGGATCTCATCTGTCGCGGCGTCGATGCAGGATTCGCCGTGTTCTGCGAAAAACCCGCGGCGCCGACCCTGGCCGAGACACGTGATCTCATCGCCAAAGTGGGCGATCGGGCGGAACGGGTGCAGATTGGCTTCCACCGGCGGTTCGACCCCGGTTATCGCGCGGCGCGCCGGCTGGTTTGCGACGGGGCGTTGGGCTGGATCCACACCCTGCGGGCCACCACGTGCGATGCGACGCCACCGTCGGCGGAATTCATCGCCGGATCCGGTGGAATTTTTCGTGACTGCAGCGTGCACGACTTCGACATCATCCGCTGGCTCACCGGGCGCGACATTGCCGAAGTCTTTGCCGTCGGGTCGGACCGCGGCGCCGAGTTCTTCGCCGCGGCGGGCGACGTCTCGACGGGTCTCGCCGTGGTCCGCCTGGACGACGGAACACTCGGTACGGTAACGGCGTCCCGCTATAACGGTGCGGGTTACGACGTTCGGCTTGAAATATTGGGCTCGCAACGGAGCGTCGTGGTGGGGCTCGATGACCACGCACCATTGCGGTCCGTCGAACCGAGTGTTGATTGGCCTCGTGCAACGCCGCACCGCGACTTCATGAGCAGGTTCGCCGCCGCGTATCGCGAGGAGCTCCTGGCATTTCTTGACGTCGCCGCCGGTCGTCAGGCCAGCCCGTGCACCCTCGACGACGCCCTGGCGGCATTCGTCGTGGCCGAAGCGTGTGAAGTTTCGCGTTCCGAACACCGGCCGGTGCAGATCACTGAGCTTCAGTAGCGCCTTCAATCGCAACGTTTTCCGATCACCGTGACCGAGAGGAAGGAAGGAAGATGAAACGAGGCAAGAGCCTGAGAATGGCAGCACTCACGGCCGGGCTCGCGCTCGTCGTCGCCGCCTGTAGTAGTACGGGCGGAAAGAAGGCGGCGCAGAGCACCGAACAAGCCGCCGCCTCAGCCGGCAAGGCAAACACTCCCCACCTGACCATTGCTATGATCACGCACCAACAGCCGGGTGACACCTTCTGGGACATCATTCGCAAAGGCGCGCTTGCGGCGGCGGCCAAGGACAACGTCACCCTCAAGTACTCCAACGATCCCGATTCGACCAAGGAAGCAGTCCTCATCCAGGACGCCGTCAATGCCAAGGTCGACGGCATAGCAGTGACCATCCCGGACCCGCCCGCGCTCATCCCAGCCATCAAGCAGGCGGTTGCCGCTGGTATTCCCGTCGTCGCCTTCAATGCCGGCATTGACCAGTGGAAGGAATCCGGCGCCCTCATGTACTTCGGCCAGGACGAAACCGTCGCCGGTCAGGCCGCGGGAGCCCGGGCGACCAGTGAAGGCTTCAAGCACGTCTTGTGTGTGCTGCAAGCCCAGGGTCAGGTGCAGCTCGAATCTCGGTGCAACGGCGTCCAGCAGACGTTCAAGGGACAGTACACGAAGTTGTACGTCAACGGAGCAGATCAACCCTCGGTGCGGACCACCATTGCCGCGAAGTTGAAGCAGGATCCCAGCATCGACCTCGTGATCACGCTCGGTGCACCGATCGCCCAGCTCGCCATCCAGGCGGTCAAGGATGCCGGAAGCAACGCGAAGATCGCGACGTTTGACTTCAACACGCAGGTGCCGGCGGAAATCGAGAATGGACAGCTCCAATGGGCGATCGACCAGCAGCCGTACGTCGAGGGGTACGAGGCGGTCGACAGTCTGTGGTTGTACATCACCAACGGTGACACCATCGGTGGCGGTGAAGCCGTCAAGACAGGACCATTCTTCGTGGACAAGAGCAACGTCGCGGCGGTCGCCAAGTTCGCCGAACGCGGGACACGCTAGTAACGACGGAACGCATGTGCGGGGTGGGCATCCCGCTCGCCCACCCCGCACTGACGGTTGAGAGGTGCCCATGAGCCAGACGCTTGATACCGCTTCACTCCAGCGCGAACCGGGGGTTGTCCCGTCGACTCGGACCGCATTCGTGCGGTTCCTGGGACGTCCCGAGACCGGCGCTCTCGCCGGCGCTATCGCGGTCTACCTGTTCTTTTACGCTCTCGCCCCGGCTTTCCGAGACGCCTCGTCGTTCGCCAGTGTGCTCTACGTCAGTTCGACGTTTGGAATTCCGGCAGTCGCGGTGGCGCTCCTAATGATCGGCGGAGAATTCGACCTTTCCGCGGGGGTCGCAGTGATCGCCGCCGCGCTCGCGGCATCAATGTTCAGCTACCAACTCAACACGAACATGTGGGTCGGCGTTCTGGTGTCGTTCGGCATCGCCATGGCGATCGGCTTCATCAACGGCTATCTCGTCGTAAAGACGGGAATACCGAGCTTTCTCGTGACGCTCGGCACGTTCTTCATGATTCAGGGCCTCAACCTAGCCGTGACGAAGCTCATCACCGGCAATGTGGCGACGAGCGACGTCTCAAACATGCAAGGCTTTCACTCGGCGCATGAGGTTTTCGCGTCGACCATTACCGTCGGCGGCGTCGCACTGAAAGTGACGCTTTTCTGGTGGATCGGCTTCGTGCTCGTGGGCACCTGGATACTTCGCCGTACCCGGGTCGGAAACTGGATCTTCGCTGTCGGCGGTTCCGCCACCAGCGCTCGGGCGGTGGGTGTGCCGGTCAAGCAGGTGAAGGTCGGGCTCTTCATGGCGGTGAGTTTCCTGACCTGGTTTACCGGCATGCACCTGCTCTTCAACTACAACACGATCCAGTCGGGGAACGGTATCGGCAATGAATTCGTGTACATCATCTCCGCGGTTGTCGGTAGCTGCTTGCTCACCGGCGGCTACGGTTCGGTGGTGGGAGCTGCGATCGGCGCACTGATCTTTGGCATGACGAACCAAGGCATCGTGTACGCCGGGTGGAATCCGGACTGGTTCAAGTTCTTTCTCGGTGCGATCCTTCTTGCGGCGATTCTGCTGAACAACTGGATCCGAGGCCGGAGCGAGGAGGCCAACCAATGACGACGATGACTGCGACGAGCACGCGAACGCCTTTGGTGAAACTTACCGCCGTTGGCAAGCGTTACGGGAGCATCGTGGCGCTGCACGGTGTCGATCTCGAGGTCAACGCCGGCGAGGTCACCTGCGTCCTCGGCGACAATGGCGCCGGAAAGACGACGCTCATCAAAATCGTTTCGGGCGTTCACCGGCCGGACGAGGGAACCTTCGAGGTCGAAGGCGAGCAGGTCGAATTCTCTTCGCCCCGAGAGGCCCTCGAGCGTGGCATTGCGACGGTATACCAGGACCTGGCGGTGGTTCCGCTGATGCCGGTCTGGCGCAACTTCTTCCTGGGAAACGAGGTGCGCAAGGGCCTCGGCATGGACATCCGCTTCATGCGCGAGACCACCAAGAGCGTTCTTCACGAGATGGGCATCGATCTCCGTGATGTCGACCAGCCGATCGGCACCCTCTCCGGCGGCGAACGGCAGAGCGTCGCAATTGCCCGGGCTGTGTATCGAGGTGCGAAAGTCCTCATCCTGGACGAACCGACCGCAGCACTCGGAGTCAAGCAAGCCGGTATGGTCCTGCGCTACATCGTGCAGGCCAAGGAGCGTGGCGTCGGCGTCATCTTTATCACGCACAACCCGCACCACGCCTACCCCGTCGGCGATCGATTTCTCTTGCTCAACCGGGGACGCACCCTCGGATATTACCGACGCGGCGAGATCGATCGCACCGAGCTGATCGGTCTCATGGCCGGTGGCCGTGAACTGGAGGAACTCAGTCACGAACTGGAGCAGGTAGGGTCAGCCGGAGCCCGAGCGGCAAAGGTCTTTGACGAAGAAGCCCGCGATCTTCTCGCTCGGGAATCGAGTGATCGGACCGCATCCGATGGCGACTGACAGGAGCGTTCGGATCGGCCTCATCGGTGCGGGCGCCATCGGTGAGGATCACGCACGCCGGCTCAGCACGGTGATCCGCGGGGCGGACGTCGTCGCGGTCCATGACGTCGATCCAAGCCGAGCCAAAACGGTCGCGACACGTTTCCGGGATGCCCGCGTCATACCCGACGGCAATTCGCTGATCGGGGATCCAGATGTTGACGCGGTCGTCGTTGCATCAGCCGCCCCCACGCACGAAGCGTATGTTCTCGCGGCCATCGCCGCCCGGAAGCCGGTTTTCTGTGAGAAACCCCTGGCGACGACTGCCGCGGGATGTCTCCGGATCGTCGAGGCGGAGAAGGCGCACGGCCGCCGTTTTGTGCGCGTCGGTTTCATGCGCCGCTTCGATCCGGCGTACTTGGGTCTCAAGGCCGAGCTTCGCTCCGGCGCGATCGGCCATCCCCTGCTCGCGCATCTCGCGCACCGGAATCCCGCCGTGCCCAGCACACTGCGGACGACGGATGCCATCGCGGACTCACTCGTGCACGAAATGGACCTGGTGCGCTGGCTGTTCGACACCGAAATTCGGGAGGTACGAGCCGTTGCCGGGCGACGCAACGCGAAGGCTGGCCCGGATCTTCACGACCCTCTGCTCGTCCTCGTCCGCATGGCCACGGACGTCGTTGTCGACGTCGAGCTATCCCTGAATATCGGCTACGGCTATCACATTCGGGCGGAAATTGTCGGCGAGAACGGCACCGTTGCGCTTGCCTCGGAGCAACCCATCGTCCGCCGTATTTCGGGAGAAGAACGTCGACCGGTCGCACAGCACTGGAAGACCCGGTTCGCGGCGGCGTACGACGCTGAGTTGTCGGAGTGGGTGCGTGACGTTTCGCAGGGTCGCGTGTCGGGACCGTCGGCGTGGGACGGCTACGCGGCTACCTTGGCGACTGACGCTGCCGCCGAGTCCCTTCGGTCAGACACCGCGGTTGCCGCTTTCCCTGGGGATGTTCCGACCCTCTACCGCGAGCCGTAGGAGGAGGGCACGCGATGCAGATTGCGCTCGATCCGTACATGTTTCGGTCCGTTAGTCTGACCGACCTTCCGGGCATAGTGGCCGATCTCGGCTATGACGCCATCGAACTTTCGCCGCGGGACGACTTCCTCCCGTTCTTTGTTCACCCGCGTGCAGACCGTGACGCCATCAAGCGTTTCCGCAAGGCCCTGGCGTCCGCCGGCGTACGGCTGGCGTCTATTCTCCCGCTCTACCGCTGGTCCGGCCCGAGTGAGGACCAGCGCGCGGCAGCCGTCCGCTACTGGCGCCGTGCCATCGAGATAGCCGTCGAGCTGGAATGCCGAGTGATGAATTCCGAATTTAACGGGCGTCCGGAGGAGCCCGAGCGCAGCGAGGCTCAGTTCTGGCGCTCGATGGAGGAGCTGCTGCCCGTCTTTGAGCGGGAAGGTATTCAACTCCGTATCGAGCCCCATCCGGATGACTTCGTGGAGGACGGACGGCGGGCGATCGACATCATCCGGGGCATTAACCACCCGCTCGTCTCCTTTCTGTACTGCGCACCGCACACCTTCCACATGGGTGGCGACATTGCAGGAATCATGCGGTACGCCGGTTCGCTCCTCACGCACGTGCACGTGGCGGACTCCTTCGATCACCGCGCATCATCCGGTCTCCGGTACATCATCAACCCTCCCGGATCGCCCGCTCGAGTGCACCAGCACCTGGATATCGGCCAGGGCGAGGTGGATTGGGACACCTTCTTCGCCGAGCTCAACCGCCTCGGCTTCGACGGAATCATGACCGTCTGCGTTTTCTCGTGGGAGGAACGCGCCCGCGAATCCAGCATCTTCATGCGGGAACAGATCCACGAATACCTTGCACGTTGGCATCGCTCGTGAGGGAATAGGGACATGGATTCCATTGGCGTCGCTGTCATTGGCGGCGGCATGGCAGGCCGAGCGCACGCCGCAGCATATCGCATGGCGTCGACGGTGTACGGCGGGGATCTGCCGCCGATCCGCTTGGTCGCTATCGCGGATCTCGACGCAGAACTCGCGGCAGACGTGGCTAGGCGCTACGGATATAGCCGCAGCGAATCCGACTGGCGGACGATTGCGGAGGCTCCGGACGTCGACGCCGTGAGCGTCGTCGTGAGCAATGCACTCCACCGGGAAATCGTCGAGGCACTACTCTCCGCTGGAAAGCACGTACTGTGCGAAAAGCCGCTTGCGGACACGTTGGAGAACGCCCAGGCGATGCTCGCCGCCGCGAACCGGTCACCGCACGTCGCTGCGGTCGGTTTCACGTTTCGCCGGGCGCCGGCCATTGCCGCGATTGCCGAATACGTCGCCAAGGGCGGGATCGGTAGGCCTTTTCACGCCTCTGCGCGGTACTGGTGCGATTACGCCGTCAGCAGTGCGGCGCCGATGAGTTGGCGATTTTCCGGACCGATCGGCAGCGGGGCATTGGCAGATCTAGGCTCGCATCTGATTGATGCCCTCGAGCAAGCCCTGGGCGACATCACGGCGGTTCGAGGCGCCTTTTGTTCGACCGTCATCACTGAGCGGCGATTGCCCCAGGGGCGGGTGCGCGGGCACGAATTCGCCGAGCTCAGTGACAAAACAGCGCGTGTGGAGAACGAAGACTTCGCACACTTCACCGCCCTCTTCGGCTCACAGACAAGCGGTGTGTTCTCCGTGTCCCGGGTTGCAACCGGCCTCCCCAATACCCTCGCGTTCGAGATCTTCGGTGAGGAGGGCGCTGTCGCGTTCGACTTCACCCGTCCCGGTGAATTTTGGATCACGAGCTCCACGCCCGCGGACCCTGACGCCCGTTGGCAGCGCGTCATTGTCGGCCCTCGGCATCCATACGTGGACCGCGGACTGCCGATGGATGCAGCGGGTGTCCACTACGGGCAGAACGATCTTTTCGCCTGGCAGGCTCGGGCATTCCTCGAGCAAATTTCCGGTCGATCGACACTGCCGCCCGTACCTGACTTTCGTACCGGACTTCACAACATGCACGTCATCGACGCTATCGCCCACTCGGCACATCGTGCCGGTTCAGAGGTATCGGTTGTCGGAATCTAGGAGTGTATCGTGAAACTTGGTGTCTATACTGCCTGCTTGCACGACCGGCCGCTCAGCGAGGCGCTCGACGTTATCCGCGAGCTCGGTCTGAACAGCGCCGAAATCAATTCGGGCGGATTTCTCCCCACCCCGCACCTGCCGGTACAGAAGCTGCTCGATAGTCAGAGTGCACGGGACGACTACCTTGACGCTTTTCACTCCCGCGGCCTGACCCTCACCGCGCTAAACTGCAACGGCAATCCGCTGCATCCCGATCCTGAGGTGAGAGAGAAGCACGCCGCGGACCTGCGACGTTCAATCGAAGTGGCCGCTGCGCTCGGTGTACGGCGCGTTGTCACCATGTCGGGTCTGCCGGCCTCTGACCCCGGTGGTCGCTTGCCGTCGTGGACAGTTGTCCCGTGGGACAGCGCGTATCTGGATGTGCGGGACTACCAGTGGAACGACATCGCGATCCCGTTCTGGCGAGAGATCGACAGGCTCGCCCGGGATCACAACGTGCGCGTCTGCATTGAAATGCATCCGCACAACATCGTCTACAATCCCGTTACATTGGTTCGGCTTGTCGACGCTATCGACGCCACACATGTCGGCGCGGAGATGGATCCGAGTCACCTCTTCTGGCAAGGGATCGATCCGGTGGTGGCGGTTCGTTTTCTTGGAAAGCTGGTCTACAACGCTGCAGCCAAGGACACACGCATCAATGCCAAGGTCAATCTTTACGGCGTCCTCGACGACCGGTTCAACCGGGTCGCACCTGATGCTCCTAAGGTGTCTCTAGGCGGACGCTACGCGCTCAACCGCTGGCCGGATGACGCAGCGTGGGATTTCGTAGCGGTCGGCCGTGGTCACGATACCGGATGGTGGCATGAATTTCTCCGTGCGCTGGCCGAAGTGGATCCGGACATGGCAGTCAACATTGAGCACGAGGACAGGGAGCTGGACAGCATGACGGGCCTCCGGATCGCCGCAGAAACCCTGCGCATTGCCGCGAAGCCGTAACAACCTGTGCGGCGACTGCAGTCTCACCGGATACGTGCTGTGGCGGACGGTTCGACACGCCAAAGCTGTCGAACCGTCCGCCACACCCCCTCACGCAGCCGCTCGGCGCGTCAGGGTTTGGCCGGATGCCGCCGCGCCTCCCACTGGTCCAGTTCCTTCGCGAGCGTCGCCGGATCCCAGCGATCGCACAGAGCGCGCCAGACTAGATCGGCCTGCGTCGCCGGAGCCAATCCATTGACCGGCGGGTCATTGTCAAGGTTAGTAGGAAAGGCGTATCCCTCTGCCGCCGCCGCGACGACATTGTGCAACTCCCGTTCACTCATGCCCGATCGGGCACGATCGAGGAGGGCCGGGTAGACGGCACGGCATATTCCGATGCGATTCACAACCTCCATGGCGCGACCGAAGGCAGCGGAGATCTGGAGAAGATTGGCCATGCGCTTGATCTCCGCTGACCGGTTCTCGCCTGCGCCATGGAAGACCGCCGGGTTGAAGAATGCCGCGTCCCCCTTGCGCAACGGCAACTGGACGTAGTGCTCGTTGAAGTACTCGATGAATTCCGGGCGGTGGAACGCCAGGTAGCCGGGGCCATACAGCTGCGAGTATGGGAGATACATCGTGGGGCCGCTCTCCACCGGCATGTCGGTATGCGCGACCGCACCTTGGAGAGTAAGACCGGCGGAGAGCCAGTGAAGGTGAGCGGGATAACGCGACGCTTGCTCGTCGGACATGAAGCCAAGGTGGTAGTCGCGGTGCGCGACCTGGGCCTTCCCCCCTGGATTCACGACGTTGACCTGCGACGTCACCTGATAGTTCGGGCCGAGCCACGCACGAGCCGCTGCGGCGATGACGTCGTTCGCGTAGTAGTCAACGAAGACCTCCGGTGCCCGGAAGGCAAGTTTGTCAAGAGCGTGCCACACTCGATCGTTTGCGCCGGGTTTGGCAAAATGATCGCCTGCCTGCCGGCCCGCGGCGTGCTGCTCCTCGATGAGCACGCGGAAGGCAGCGGTCGCCCGGTCGACCACAGCAGTGTCTGGAAACGCTGCTTCGAAGACAGCCACACCGGGGCCATCCGCGAAGACGCGTGCAAGCTCGCGCTCGGCTTGGTCTCGTCCATCCTCCGAGGCGAGGGCAGTACGGAATCGCTCACCGTAAATGACGACGTTCTTCTCGATCCGCTCAGCCAGCGGATATTCCCGTTGGTCGGTCTCTCGCTCGACAAGCGACCGGAAATCAGCCAGACGGCAGTCCTCGCTGGTGAACCGATACGTTTGCATCACGACAACCTCCATTCCATCACCTGCTCGGTACGCCCCATTTCTCCTTAAGTTCCGCAAGCTGCACCGGCCGATGTTCGGCCAGAGAGAGAGTGCACGCCTCTGCTACCCAACTTGCCTCGATTGCGTCGTCGATGGGACAGGGCGAGTTCTGCCTTCCGGCGACCACATCAAGAAAGGCCTGCATTTCAGCCCGAAACGCCGCCGCCAGCCGATCCATGAAGAACGTGTACGGCACGCCGTCCGGAAAAGTAACGCCGGGTTCCACCGATCGAAGCGGAAGATGCGAGTCCAGGCCTACGGCGATGCTGTCGCGGGATCCATGGATCTCTAGACGGACATCGTAACCTCGGCCGTTGTACCGTGAATTGGAGATGACCCCGATGGTGTCGTCGTCAAAACGCAGCAAGGCACTTGCCGTGTCGACGTCGTCGAACTTACGGAAGATCGCGTCGCCCTTGTTTCCGCCAGTCGCGTACACCTCGACGACATCCCGGCCTGTCATCCACCGGACAATGTCAAAGTCGTGCACAGCGCAATCGCGGAAAATACCGCCTGAGACGGCCACGTAACTCGCCGGCGGCGGCGCCGGGTCGAGAGTGGTGGAACGAATCGTGTGTATCCAGCCCAGCTCACCGTTGCTCACCGCCTGGCGGGCTGCAACGAAACCCGGATCAAATCGTCGGGGATATCCGATCTGCACCGTCGCACGGTTCTCCCGGACCTCGTGACACAGCTCGATGGCGTCAGCAAGTTCCTTCGCCACCGGCTTTTCGCAGAACGTCGGTACGCCGGCCGCGATGCAGCGCTTCAGCAACTCAGGATGGGTATCGGTCGCGGTAGCGATAACGACACCGTCTACGCCGGCGGCCAGAAGCTCATCGAGTGAAGCAGCCGATTCAACGGCCAACTCCTGCGCAACAGCCTGGACGCGATGCTCGTCGACGTCCGCAACGATGAGCGTTGAGACATCCGGAAAGGTCCGGAGGTTCCGCGCGTGCAGTGATCCGATTCGCCCAAGCCCGATCACGCCGATGCGCATGCCGTTTCCCACTCCTCTTCCAGGCCGCTAATCCAAGCCGCCGAACACGTTCTGATCCCAGTCGATGACAGATCCGGTGACCACACCGCTGCGGTCGGAAAGGAGGAAGACCACAAAGTCCGCGATTTCGTCCGGCCGCGCAAGTCTCCCCATCGGGAGCTTCTTCGCCGCCTGGTCCCGCCAGTCATCGCCGGCGCCGTGGAATTGGCGCTGAATTGCGTCCTCGCCTTCGGTATCGGTCCAGCCGATGTTGAGCCCGTTGACACGGATCCGGTCCCACCGGAGCGCATACGCGGCGTTGCGGGTGAGACCCACCAAGCCGGCTTTGGACGCGACGTACGGCGTCAGATACGGCTGGCCGGCATGAGCTGAGGACGTAATGATGTTCACGATCGTTCCGGGCGCGCGACGGGCGAGCATGTCACGGACCACTGCCTGCATGAGAAAAAACGGCCCGCGCAGGTTCACCGCGACATGGGCGTCAAAGAGCTCGGGCTCGGTGTCGAGGAGAGTACCCCGCGTGGTCAGACCGGCGGAATTGACCAGGCAGTCGACGCGCCCAAAAGTCTCTATCGTCTGGGCGACGGCGGCACGTGCTTGGCCCACGTCGCCCACGTCCGCACGAAAATACGCCGCCCTTGCTCCGCTGCTCTCCAACTCCCGGACGAACGCTTCGCCGAGCTCGGCCCGCCTGCCCAGAACGGCGACAGCGGCACCCTCCCGTACGGCTGCCCGCGCGATCGCCGCACCCAGCCCCTGAGTGCCGCCGCTGATGAGCACGACCTTGTCGGTGAGAAGCGCCATTGCTACCAACCTCTCGCCCGCAGAAATTCCCGATTGCGCCGCTGGTCGGCGACGAGTGCCTCAAACGGCGTACTCGAATCGGGGATGACGTCCTGCTCCACGACGACCCATCCGCTGTAATCACTTGCGGAGACCGCGGCGATAAAAGCATCCAGGTCGACGTCACCGTCGCCGAGGCGACAGAAAATTCCTCGCCGCCACGCCTCCGTCATGTCACACCCGTCGGTCATGACGCTGCGCATGACGGCAAGACGAGCGTCCTTGACGTGAATCTGGTTGATGCGATCCGTCCAATCGTGCCAGGCCTTCACCGGATCGCCGCCCCCGAGCAGCAAATGTCCGGTATCGAGACACAACCCTACGTCGGTCGCCTCGAGCAACCGCTCGATTTCCTCCGGTGCCTCGATAAACGTACCGAGGTGGTGGTGGAACGTGGGCTCGAGATTTCGCTCGCGGCACAGCTCGACGACGACGCGGAGATTCTTGACGAGGCGCCGCCAACCGTCCTCATCGAGCGCGAGGTCGGTGCGGTGCGCCGCCTGTCCGATGGCGCTCCGCCGCCGAGCATCTCCGGTGACCGCCAGTGTCGGTTTCGGACGCCAGGCGCCGTTGGTAGCGGCCGCGGCCATGAGATCGAGCGTGGCGCGGATGGTCTCGAGCTCGCGTTGGAGAAGCACATCGTCTGCGAAGTGCGCTTCGAGCCACCCACCCGCCAAGGCAAGCTCACGATCCGCCAGCCGACGACGCAGTGAGTCGAGATCTCCGAGGTAGCCGGCAGGACCAAGATCGATTCCCTGGTACCCACACTGAACAACCGCATCCAGCACACTGTCTGCGGCAGGTAGTCCGTTCCCCGACGCAGTCAACTCGAAGACACCGAAGCTCACCGGCGCCGCAGCAACCCGAATCGATACCATCGTCCCTCCAGTTAGACCTGACAATATTACGTCTGTATGTGTTGGCGCAAGGGTGTCCGTGCGTGGTGAACGTCTGTATGTGTTGGCGCAAGGGTGTCCGTGCGTGGTGAGGCGAGGGCGGCTGTGCACGGTGACGTAAGGGGGCTGAACGTCGCGACGCAAGGGCACCCGTACGTGGTGACGCAGGGTCTGTACATGGGTAGGCAAGCGTGGCTGGCCGTACCGACGCAGACGAGTACGTACCCGCACCGCCTGCCGCCACGGGAAAGTCGCCGGGCGCACGCAGGTCGCAGATCTCACCACCCGCGGGCCGACGTCTCCCGCCCAGCGTGTTCAGCCAACCCCAGCCGCCATGGAGATCTCTGCACCGCTTGGCGTATCGGGCAATCGGATTTCCATGGCAGCTGGATCGAAGGGGCGGTTATCTGCTGGATCCCCACTTCCGGTGTCAAATTCCAGCCCCGCCTGCCGCGGCGTACGCGCCCTTCGCACATTGACCGGCGCGACGGCGGGAACGATGGCTCCGACTTCGTCCATCGCGTCGAACTGATGCTGCGAGCGCAACGTCAGGGCATCGTTGAGGCGGCGCTTCCAGGCAAGCACGTCGGGGTCGTTGTCCGCCTGGTACCGCCCACCGGCGGCAGCAAAAAGGTGGTCGTGGACGGCACGGGCCGCAGCGATCGCTCGTGCCAACTCGTAATCAATCCGCGCGTGCAAACCGCGAAGGACCGCGGGCGGCTCGCCACGGGCTCGGGCCCGGTTGAGCTCACCGATCAGCTCATGCACGGCATTCATGGCCGCGTCGTACCGGGCAGCCATGGTGGACGGCGACGTGGTGACAGGCTCACCCGCCCGCGGCGAGAGCATGGGTTCCGCCATTGGCCACCTCCGGTACTCAGAGTTCCTGTTATCACCATTCCCCGTCGGTGAGGAAAATTCCAGGGGGAATGGCGCGCCCGTCCAGCGGATGCGGCGCGCCACCCAGGGGAATAGCGCGCCCACCCGGGGGATGTGGCGCGTCCGCCGCAGGAAGAGCGCGCTCTCCCTCATTCCGGACGCGCCCTGCCCAGCCCCGCGACGTCCGCTGCCCGGCTTGCCTGGCGTACGTGCCGCGATTCCGGGGTCCGCTGCCGGGCGTCCGCGGAGTACGCTTCCGGCGATTGCAGAGATAGGTGCCGCCTGCCGCGATCGACCAGAAGGAGGCCGGATGGCCATCGTCGCCCCGCCCCGCGTCTTCGTCGCCCGTCTCGCCGGCGTCCAAGTCTTCGATCCGAACGGCGACCCGGTCGGGCGGATCCGTGACGTCGTTGTGCTTCTCCGGCTGGGCGCACAGCAGCCGCGCGTGTTGGGTCTGGTCGTCGAGGTGCCCCCGCGTCGTCCCATCTTCATTCCGATGACGCGGGTCACGAGCATCGAGGCCGGCGCGGTCGTTGTGACGGGCGCGGTCAACCTCCGCCGCTTCGCACGTCGGGCGGCGGAAACCCTGGTGCTCGGCGAATTGCTGGACCGAAACGTCGTGCTCATCGAGACCGGCGAGACCGTAACCGTCACCGACGTCGCAATGGAACAGACGCGAACCCGCGACTGGTACCTGACGAAGGTTGCGGTGCGCCGCGGTCGCGGCCGAATGCGCCGCCGGGGCGAAATACAGGTCGTCGACTGGTCGGCCGTGCGCGGCTTGTCGCTGCCGGAGACCAGCCAAGGCGCGGCGAGTCTCCTCGCAGCCTTCGATCAACTGCGGCCTGCCGACCTTGCCGGGGTCATCCACGATCTCTCAGAGAAGCGGCGCGCCGAAGTTGCTGCCGCACTGGACGACGAACGCCTTGCCGACGTCCTCGAGGAGCTGCCCGAAGAGGAGCAGGTCGCGATCCTCGCCACCCTCGAAGGGCGCCGCGCCGCCGACGTGTTGGAGGCGATGGGTCCGGACGACGCCGCCGACCTGCTCGCTGAACTTCCACCGGATGAAGCGGAACGACTGCTGTCCCTCATGGATCCGGAGGAGGCGGAACCGGTGCGGCGGCTCCTTACCTACTCGGAGAACACCGCTGGCGGGCTGATGACCACCGAACCGGTCATCTTGCCGCCGTCCGCCACCGTTGCGGAGGCCCTGGCGCGGGTGCGCAATCCGGACCTCACGCCGGCGACGGCGAGTCAGGTCTACGTGTGCCGACCACCCACGGAGACGCCGACCGGCCGTTACCTCGGTATCGCTCACCTCCAACGGCTGCTCCGCGAACCACCGGGAACCCTCGTCAGCGCCGTCGTCGACACCGACATCGCCCCGCTCCCGCCCTCGGCCCCGCTGCCCGAGGTCGCGCGGTACCTGGCCACGTATAACCTGGTCGCTATTCCCGTGGTCGATGACGACGATCGACTGCTGGGCGCGGTGACCGTCGACGACGTCCTCGACCACTTGCTTCCCGAGGGTTGGCGCGACGAAGCCGGCTCCGATGATGTCGCGGACGCCGAGCGGCAGCCCGGTGATCGAGCGAGCTAGACCACAACCACACGACGGCGGATTCGACGGCTATTCCGCTACCAGCTGACTCTCAGTAGCACGGGAGGCGAACATGGCGCGGACGCGTTTTCGTCTCGACCAGCCGGTTGCTCCGCGACGGGTCACCCTACGCCCTGGTTACGATCCCGAGGCCTTCGGTCGATTCGCCGAACGGTTCGCCCGTTTCATGGGTACCGCCAAATTCGTCGTGTACATGACGGCCATCGTCATTCTCTGGGTGGCATACAACCTCTTTGTCGGCATCCGCTACTACCACACCCACCATGACTGCACCATTACCCGGGTGACGGCGGACAATGAAATTGTCACCACAACGCGCAACATCCCCCGCTGCCAACAAGGGTTGAAGCCGTTCGACCCGTATCCGTTCATCCTGCTGAACTTGTTCTTCTCCACCCAAGCCTCGTACGCCGCACCGCTGATCCTGCTCGCCCAGAACCGCCAAGCCGACCGGGACCGCGTGCAAATGGAGGAGGACAGAGCCCGGGCCGAGCGGAACATTGCGGATACCGAGTACCTCACCCGGGAAGTTGCTGCGATCCGGATCGCCCTCGGTGATGTCGCGACCCGGGATTTCGTCCGGGACGAACTGCGCCGGCTGCTGGAGGAATTCGAGGAGCGACGGGAGCCGGCCACACGGGAAGGCGAGCCGCACCGCTGATCGGTGCATGCCGCGGCGGAGCCGCCGGTGTTCAGCCCGGCTTCTCCTCATGTCCGCCGAAACCCTTGCGCATCGCCGACAGAATCTTGTTGGCGAAATCGTCCAACCCGCGCGATGCGAACCGGGAATAGAGAGCCGTCGTGAGAACCGGCGCCGGGACGCCTTCCTCGACCGCCGCGATCGCCGTCCACCTGCCCTCCCCGGAATCCGAGACACGCCCGCCGAATTCGGCAAGCTCCGGGGATCGCGCGAGGGCGTCCGCGGTCAGGTCCAGCAACCACGACTGAATGACGCTGCCTCGCCGCCAGACTTCAGCGACCTCCGCTACGTCAAACTCGTACCGGTAGAATTCCGGGAATTCAATCGGCGCAGTTTCCGCGTCCGTCGCGACGTGATGCTTTCCAATGTCCGCGCTGTGCAGAATATTCAATCCTTCAGCGAGCGCGGCCATCATGCCGTATTCGATGCCGTTGTGCACCATCTTCACGAAATGACCTGCACCCACCGGGCCGCAGTGCAGAAAGCCGTGCTCCGCATCAGACGGCGTCCCGCTACGGGCCGGTGTCCGCGGCGCGGCCGACACCCCCGGAGCGAGCGCGGCAAAGATCGGGCGCAACCGCGAGACGACCTCGGCTTCACCACCGATCATCAAGCAGTACCCTCGCTCCAGACCCCAGACGCCACCGCTGGTGCCGCAATCGACGAAGTGAATCCCACGCGGCGCAAGCGCGGCCGCGCGTCGAACGTCGTCCCGGTAATAACTGTTGCCGCCGTCAATGATGGTGTCGTCCGCCAACAGCAGCTCGCCGAGCGCGTCGATCGCTTCTCCGGTCACCTCGCCCGCCGGGAGCATCACCCAGACCGCCCGTGGTGGACTGAGTTTCTCCACCAGCTCGGCAAGCGACGCCGCAGGCGCAGCGCCCTCCTCGGCAACCGCCCGGACCGCATCCTCGCGGACGTCGTACACAACGCAACGGTGCCCGGCGCGCATCACCCGCCGGGCGATATTCGCGCCCATCCGGCCAAGACCGACGATGCCGAGTTCCCGCACCTCGTTGGACGTCATATGACCCCACCTCCCCGGCCAGCATGTCACGACCGACGCCGCGCGGCGGTCACGGCTCGACCACAGCGTTCTTCGCGATGACGACAATCCCGCCCTCGGAGACGGTGAACCGCTCCGCATCGCGCTGCGGATCGACACCGATCGCCGCGCCGTCCGGCACCACGACGTTCTTATCGATGATCGCATTTCGGACGACCGCTCCGCGCCCGATATGCACGTTGTCCAACAGCACGCAGCCCTCGATGACCGCACCCCGGTCGACGTACACCGACGGCGACAACACCGATCGGCTCACCCGGGCATCCGCGACAATCACGCCGTCGGACAGGAGCGAATCGACCACCGACGTGCCGTCGTGCACGATCTTCGCGGGCGGCAGCGGCCGGTGGTGCGTGTATATAGGCCAATCCTGGTTGTAGAGGTTGAAAATCGGGTGCACCGAGACGAGATCCTGGTGGGCGTCGTAATACGCATCCAGGGTTCCGACGTCACGCCAGTATGCGTGGTCACGCGGTGTCGAACCGGGGACTTGGTTGGTATGGAAGTCGTAAACCGCTGCGTCGCCCCGCTCCACGAACATCGGAATGATATTTCCGCCCATGTCGTGGGCGGAACGTTCGTCAGCCGCATCGCGGATGACCGCATCCAGCAGCGCCGCCGTCGTGAAGCAGTAATTCCCCATCGACGCGAAGACCTCGTCCGGTGCGTCCGGGAGACCGAGACCCTCGGTATCCGCCGGTTTTTCCAAGAACCGAGCGACGCGACGCCCACGCTCCGGCCCGGACGCCGCCGGCTGAATCACCCCGAACGCGTGGGCGTCCTTGCGCGGCACCCGGACGGCGGCCACGGTGACCGACGCCCCGGAAGCGATGTGCTCCTCCAGCATCTGGCGCGGATCCATGCGGTAAATATGGTCCGCCCCGAAGACGAGGATGTAATCCGGCTGCTCGTCGTACACCAGGTTGAGGCTCTGGAAAATTGCGTCCGCAGAGCCGGAGAACCACCGTGGTCCGACCCGCTGCTGTGCAGGGACCGGAGTGACGTAGTTGCCGAGCAGGGTGGACATGCGCCACGTCGTAGTGATGTGCCGGTCTAGGCTGTGGTTCTTGTACTGGGTGAGCACGACAATCTTGAGGAAGCCGGCATTGGCCAGATTTGACAACACGAAATCGATGAGCCGGTAAATGCCGCCGAAGGGGACGGCAGGTTTCGCCCGGTCCGCGGTGAGCGGCAGGAGCCGGCGTCCCTGACCGCCGGCGAGCACGATGCCGAGCACACGCTGTCGGTTCGCCATGACCGGAACTTATCGAATAGCCGGGTCCGACGTCGGGCGTTCCGCGCGTCGGCGGGTCGTCGGGTGCGCAACCGACCGCAACGCCCGTGACCGGCGATCAACCGCGTGCCGCTCATGGCCGCCGGCCGACCGGCTAAGGTAACGGACCATGAAAGTGGCGCTGCTCAGCCGCGAATACCCACCCGAGGTTTACGGCGGGGCGGGAGTGCACGTCGAGTACCTCGCCCGGGAACTGCGCCGGCTCCTCGACCAGGTCACCGTGCACTGCTTCGGAAATCCGCGCTCGGAGCCGGGGGTGTACGCCCACAGTGCCGACCCGCGGCTCGTCGACGCCAAGGCGAACGCGGCACTGCTCACCCTGTCGACCGACCTGGCGATGGCGGCAATGCTCGGTGCCGCCGACATCGTGCACTCCCATACCTGGTACGCCAATTTCGGCGGTCACCTCTCGAAGTTGCTGTACGGAATTCCGCATGTCGTCACGACGCACTCGCTGGAACCGCTGCGACCCTGGAAGGCCGAGCAACTGGGGGGCGGGTACGCGCTGTCGCTCTTCGCCGAGAAGACGGCATTGGAGGCCGCCGACGCCATCATCGCTGTCTCCCAGGGCATGGCTCAGGACGTCGCCCGCTGCTATCCGGCGGTGCAACCGAACCGCATCCACGTTGTGCACAACGGCATCGATCCGGAGGAGTACCGCCCGACACCGGATGACGGACTGCTGGCGAGGTATGGCATCGACCCAACGCGACCCATCGTGCTCTTCGTCGGACGGATCACCAGACAGAAGGGATTGCCGTACCTGCTCCGTGCCGCCCAAGACGTGCGACCGGCCGCTCAACTCGTGCTGCTCGCGAGCGCGGCGGACACGCCGGAGATTGCCGCCGAGGTCGAAGCCGGAATCGCCCGACTGCAGGAAGCCCGTAGCGGAGTGGTCTGGATTCGGCGGATGGTGCCGAAATCGGAGCTCATCCGGTTGCTCACCGCAGCCAGCGTTTTCGTCTGCCCGTCCATTTATGAGCCGATGGGAATCGTGAACCTCGAAGCGATGGCCTGCGAAACGGCGGTGGTGGCGACTCGGACGGGCGGAATCCCGGAAGTCGTGGTGGACGGCGAGACCGGCGTGCTGGTACCGATCGACCCCGACCCAACCGACCCGTACGGCGCGCCTCGCGACGCCGGCGCCTTCGCGTCCGCCCTCGCGGCCGCCATCAACACGCTGCTGGACAACCCGGAGCAGGCCGTGGAACTCGGCCGAAACGGACGGCGCCGCGCGATCGAGAAATTTAGCTGGACGGCGATCGC
This sequence comes from Acidothermus cellulolyticus 11B, assembly GCF_000015025.1. Lineage (GTDB taxonomy): Bacteria > Actinomycetota > Actinomycetes > Acidothermales > Acidothermaceae > Acidothermus > Acidothermus cellulolyticus. The sequence continues at coordinate 2,065,640 of NC_008578.1, forward strand.
CAACCGGACCGTCGAAATCTACCGGTCGGTGCTCGGGTAGCGGGACTCGCCCGTCCGCACCCTCCGGATCCGCCGTTCGGGTGGCTCTCGGCGTCCACCGTCAAGCCGAACGCAGGCGGTTTCGATGTAAAGGCCAGGTGTGGCGGTACGGGAACAGGACGGCATCCCATGGCATCTTCGCGGTCCAGCTTTGACAGCCTGGTGGAGTGGCTCCTCCTGCAGATCGCTGAGGATGAGATGAAGGCGCGCACCGCCGGCGGGCAAGCGTGGCGGTGGCGGGTGGTGGACGAACCCACGCAGCGGGACGCATTGGTCCGAGCAGATGGCACGATCTGCGCCGACTCGTGGGGTGCCGGCGAAACGGGATTCCGCGGCGCTGAAGCGAAGATGTTCATTGAACGGTTCAACCCGGAGCGCATCCTCGCCGATTGCGAGGCCAAACGGCGGATGCTCGCCCGGCTGCAGAACCTCGCCCGAGCCTGGTGGACGACGAGCCGATCCGCCGACGAGGCACGCTCGATCATTCGCGAAATGGCGGTCGCCTATGCGCATCGGCCGGGGTACCGAGACGAGTGGCGACCCGACCTCGCCGTCCGCAGCCTCCAGGCGGTCGCCCAATAGCCTCCCCGAGGACTCCTCGCCGCGTCTCATGACGGCACCTGACCAGTCTCAGATCGACGCCGGCCGCCCTTCCCTCGACACCGATAACGCCCTACCGGATGCCTGCGCGATGACCGCCCCCGAGGTGGATGCCGACGTTCGGTACGGCGGTGCGGCCGGCGAGCGGCCTCGGATCGGCCACGTCCTCGTCTCCTCCGGTCTGCTCTCCAACCGGGAACTCGCCGCAATTCTCGACGCCCAGCGCGACGGTCCGCGCCGCCGGCTCGGTCAGATCGCGCTCGACCTCGGGTACGTCGACGAAGAGCAGCTGGCGGACGTGCTCGCCGAGTTCTTCGGACTTCCGACGATCGACCTTGCGACGGCGGAGCTTGACGTCGCGTTGGCCCGCCAGGTGCCGCGCCGGGTCGCGGAACGCACGCAGACCCTCGTCGTCCGTCAGCTGCGCCCCGGCGTCCTCCTCGTCGCGACCGCCGATCCCGGCGATGTGGTGGCCCTTGACGACATTCGCGCGTACACCGGCGCGACCGTGCTTCAGCTCGCGGTCACCACACCGACCGCGATCCTGCGCCGCATCCGCGACATCTGGGGTGTACTCGAAGAAACGACGTCCCTGGACGCCGTCGTCGAACCGGAACGAACCGAGGACCCGGTCGCGGAAGCACGAATCGACGACACACCGATCGTCCGGTTGGCGACCGGACTACTGGTCGAGGCGGTTCACTCCGCCGCGAGCGACATCCACGTCGAGCCGCAACCGGACGGCCTGCGGGTGCGGTACCGGGTCGACGGCATGCTCCGGGACGTCGCCCGAGTGCCGCGCACGTCCTCAGCTGCGCTGATCAGCCGGCTGAAGATTTCCGCCGGTTTGGACATCGCGGAACGCCGGCTCCCGCAGGACGGCCGGTTGCGCTTCCACGCCGACGGGGTAGCTGTCGACGCGCGGGTCAGCACACTCCCGGGGATTCACGGCGAGAAGCTGGTCATCCGGCTCCTCCCCACCGGCGAGGTGGCCGAGCTCGATTCCCTCGGCCTGGACGCCGATCAGCTCGCCGTGCTCCGGTCCGCCGCCCACGCGCCTCAGGGGCTGATCGTGTTTACCGGTCCCACCGGGTCCGGGAAGACCCACACGCTCTATTCGCTTCTCCGGGAGATTTCCGTTCCGGAAAGAAATGTGGTGACCCTCGAGGATCCGGTGGAAATTCAGTTCCCGGGAATCACCCAAGTGCAAATAAACGAACGAACCGGATTGGACTTCGCCCGCGGCCTCCGGGCGATTCTGCGCCAAGACCCTGACGTCATCCTCGTCGGCGAAATCCGCGATACGGAGACCGCAGAACTCGCCGTCCGCGCCGCGCTGACCGGACACCTGGTGCTCACCACTCTGCACACCCTGGATGCCGCGGCGGCGGTGACCCGGCTGGTGGACATGGGGGTCGCGCCGTTCCTCGTTGCATCGTCGCTCACCGCCGTCATCGCGCAGCGGCTCGTCCGTCGACCCTGCCCGCGCTGTGTCGAGGACGCCGCACCGGATTCGGGAATGCTCGCCGCACTGGGTGACCATGACTGGTCCGGTGCGCGGTTCGTCGCCGGCGTCGGCTGCCACCACTGCGGCGGCACCGGTTACCAGGGACGGACGGGAATATTCGAGGTCCTCGCGGTCGACGCGATGGTGCGGGCGGTGCTCCGGCGCAGCGGCGACGAGGAGACGATCCGGGCGACCGCGATCGAGGCCGGGATGACAACGCTGCGGGCCGCTGCGCTGCGCGCAGTCCGTACGGGTGTGACGACCGTGGAGGAAGTGCTCCGCGTCTGCCCGCCGGCATAGCCGCCCGCGGGAGCGGCCGCTGAAGCGCGGGAGATTGCCCGCGGTGGCAGAGATTCCCCGCGGCTGCGCGGGGTGGCGCGGCTGCGCGGGGCGGCTCGGGAAGATCCGGTATCGGCCGCGGGGCGTAGCATCGGAGGCGTGCCCATCCCGTTCCCTATTCAGCGCGCCGACGGCAGCGCCGTACCGAGTGACGAGCAGCTGGCAGCCGCGCTGGCCCGGGTGATCGATCCTGATATCCGCCGTCCGATCACCGAGCTCGACATGGTCGAACGCGTGACGGTCGACGGCGGCGGACGGATCTCGGTGCGGGTCCTCCTCACGGTCGCCGGATGTCCGCTCAAGGACCGGATTCACCGGGACGTGACCGACGCACTACGGGATCTGCCCGGGGTGTCGGAGGTGTTTGTCGACCTGGGGTACATGAGCGACGAACAGCGCCGCGCGTTGCAAGAGAAATTGCGCGGACCCGGCGGGCGGGACAAGCACATTCCCTTCGCGGACCCGGATTCGCTCACCCGGGTGTACGCCGTCGCCTCCGGCAAAGGCGGCGTTGGAAAGTCGTCGGTGACGGTCAACCTCGCGGCGGAGCTGGCACGCCGGGGATTGTCGGTCGGATTAGTGGACGCCGACATTTACGGCCACTCGGTGCCCCGCATGCTCGGTGCGACCGGCCGGCCGACCAAGGTCGAGAACATGATCATGCCGGTCACCGCACACGACGTCCGGGTCATCTCCATCGGCATGTTCATCGAAGGAAATACCGCAATCGCATGGCGCGGCACGATGCTGCACCGCGCGTTGAATCAATTTCTCGCCGACGTGTTCTGGGGCGACCTCGACATTCTCTTGGTAGATTTACCGCCGGGCACCGGAGATGTCACCATTTCTCTCGCACAATTCCTCCCGAATGCGGAAATTATCGTCGTCACGACGCCGCAACTCGCAGCGGCCGAGGTCGCCGAACGCGCCGGCAGCATCGCGACCGTGACGCGGCAGCACGTCGTCGGCGTGGTCGAGAACATGTCGTGGTTGCCGTGTCCGCACTGCGGTGGGCGTGTCGAGGTCTTCGGATCCGGCGGTGGGGACGCGGTGGCTGAAGCTCTGACCCGACAGCTTGGGGCGCCGGTCGGGGTACTCGGCCGTATTCCGCTGGATCCGCGGATGGTGCGATGCGGCGACGACGGCCGGCCCTTCGTCCTCGCCTACCCGGAGGCACCGGCCGCAACCGCACTGCGCGAGGTGGCCGACCGGCTCGCCGTCCGCGCTCGCAACCTTGCCGGACGTTCGCTCCGGCTGCAGCCGGTGTGACGACCATCCGCGTGGACGGCGGGCGCGTGCCGCCGGCCGCTCGCCGCCCGATCGACCCGCCAACTCACGGGTGCCGGTAGACGACGGCCTGCGCAAGCCGGACGTGCAGCGGGGCCGTGGTGAGGCGGGCGAGCCAATTCTCGAAATTCGCCGACACGCCCGCCGTTCCGGAAAGTGCAGCGGCCGCCGCCGGCGGCCGGTCGGGACCCTCCATTGCCTCGCTGCCCAACCCGATAAGCGCAGCCGCTGCCAGCATGGCCGAGCCGACAACGATCGGCATCTTCATCTGCCCACGGTGGCTGACCACGCGGACGGCCGTCCCGACCAACTCGCCGAGCGCGCGCTGACGCGCCCGTTCCCGCAAGTGGCAGAGCACCGGAGCAGGAACCACGGGTGCCGTCGTCCCGTGCGCGAGGTGTTCTTTGACGCTCCGCAATTCGGCAATCTCGGCTTGGCAGAGTGGGCAATCCGCCAGATGCGCCACGACCCGATCCCGTTCAACGCCGGACAGTTCACCGTCGACGAAGGCGGTCGCAGCATCGCCGAGATGGTGCTTCACCCGGTCGTCACCCTCCCGCCAAGCCGGGGGACGTGCGCGGCAGCACGCGCCGCCGCGCGCCTGACGGCCGATCAGCCTCGGCGCGTTCGCCGGCAACGCGGCCTCGTTGCGGGGCGCGGTGCATCAGCGCCTGACGCAGCTGCGCCCGGCCCCGGTGAATGCGGCTCCGCACCGTCCCCAATTTGATGCCCAGGACTTCGGCGATTTCCTCGTAGGAGAGTCCTTCGATATCGCAGAGTACGACGGCGGCCCGGAACTCCGGCGGGAGAGCGTCCAGCGCGCGCTGGACGTCGTCATCCCAATGCGTGTCGTCGTAGTGCTGCGCCGGGGTCGGTTCGCGTCCGGCGAGCCGCTCGGGTGCGTCGTCCGCCAGCGCTTCAAAGCGGATCCGGGAGCGGCGGCGGGCGCCGTCGAGGAACAGGTTGGTGGTGATCCGATGCAGCCAACCGTCGAAGGTGCCTGGGGTGTAGCTCGCCAGCGAGCGGAACACCCGGACGAAGACGTCCTGGGTCAAGTCTTCGGCATCGTGGCGGTTGCCGGTCAGCCGATACGCCAGGCGAAAGACCTGAGGTCCGTACATGCGCACGACCTCGTCCCAGGACGGCGGCGCCCAGGGCGCGGCGTTCTCGGGACCCACCGCGCGCGGCTGGTCCGGACCGGGTTCGCCGATATCCGGCGGAATGACCGCGCTCTGCTGCTGCGTGTCGCCGCGCATCGCTGACCTCCGTCGGCGTGCAAGTGTGGTACCGACGGCATCCTGCCAGCCCATCCTGAAGATTTCCTGATGCCGGCGGGCCGGTTCCGTGCCGACGGACCGACCACGATGACTAGGCTTCCCCTGACACCCGAGGCTGTCCTGAGCCGGGAGGAGGCCACCATCGGCGATCTTCGGATGAGCTGGGAGTACGCCGAGCGGTACGTCGGCGAGGACGAGGTGCTGCGCGCCGCCGCCGCCCGCGGTACCGAACTCGGTGCCGTCCCGGTGCTGCCTGGGGTAGGAGCGGCGCTCCGGTTCTTCGCCGCGGTGCTGGATGCCCGCGCGGTGGTCGAGGTCGGCGGAGGCTGCGGCGTCTCCGGCATTTGGCTGCTGCGAGGCATGAACCCGGCGGGAGTGCTCACCTCCATCGACATCGAGGCGGAGCATCAACGACTGGCTCGGCAAGCCTTCGCTGAGGCAGGTTTTCCGCCGTCCCGCACCCGCCTGATCTGCGGCGAGGCGCTCGACGTCCTGCCGCGGCTCTCCGACGCCGGATACGACCTGGTGTTCTGCGACGCAGAGAAGACCGAGTACGGCGATTACCTCACCGAAGCGATCCGGCTGGTGCGGGTCGGCGGCATCATCGCGTTCGACAACGCGCTCTGGCACGATCGCGTCGCGGACCCGGCGCAACGCGACACCGCGACGATCGCCGTCCGCGAACTCGGCAAACGCGTCCGTGACGACGACCGCCTGGTCCCGGTGTTGTTTGCCGCCGGGGACGGACTGCTCGCTGCAGTCAAACGCCGCGCGTGAACCCTGTGACGGTGTCCGCCCGAAACCCGATCGTCGTCCGGCGCTGGGACGCGGTTCCCGATCCCGCAGCCGCCTACGACGCCCTCTTCGCGGGCCGGCTTGGCGCGTTCTGGTTGGACGGCGAATATTCCGCTGTGCTGGACGGCGACCCGATGTCCACGCTGGCGGCCGATGACCGCCCGGGCTGGGGCTGCTCAATCCTCGGTGCCGCGGACGGACCATTGGGCGAATTCCTCAGTTACGACGTGGAAACCGGCACCCTCGCGGTCCGGACGGCGCAAACAACCCGCACGTATCGCGTGGCGGACATCTTCTCCTACCTCAACGAACAGATCGCGGCACGACATATCACCGCGCCGTGCGGCATTCCCGGTGATATCGCCCCCGGCTACGTCGGATACCTCGGGTATGAGCTGAAAGCGCTGACCGGCGGCCGTGCCGTCCACCGCTCACCCTTTCCGGACGCCGCTCTTACCTTCGCGGATCGGCTTCTCCTCCTCGACCATCACAGCGGAGCAACCTACGCGCTCGCGCTTACCGGCTCCGCCTCCGAGACGTGGTTTGCCCGGGTCGAGCGCGCACTCGCCGATGCGCCGACCCGTCATGTCCGCGGCCCCCGGAGTCCGTCCCAGCTCGGCCCTGCCTCCGTCCCGACACGGCAGGACGCCGTCGTGAGGCTGGCCGCCCTTGCGGTGACCGAAGAATTCAGCAGCCCGTACCCGGTCACACCCCGCCACGATGCGGCCGCCTACCGGGCACGCATCGAGGAGTGCCGTCGCGACATCGCGGCTGGTGACGCATACGAACTCTGTTTGACCACGATGCTGACCACGCCGCGGGTCGATCCACTGCGGTTGTTTCACACGGTCCGAGCCGTCACACCGGCGCCGTATGCGGCCCTCCTTGAATTCCCGGACGCCGCTGTGGTCTGCGCATCACCTGAGCTCTTCTGTACGGTCGACGCCGCCGGATGGGTCACCTCAGGGCCGATCAAAGGCACGCGCCGCCGAAGCGCCGATCCCCTCGTCGACGCCGCACTGCGCCGTGACCTCGCCACCTGCGCCAAAGACCGGGCAGAGAACGTAATGATTGTTGACTTGCTGCGCAACGACCTCGGCCGGGTATGCCGGCCCGGAACGATCGACGTAAGCCGACTCTGCGCGGTCGAGACGTATCCAACGGTGCATCAACTCGTCTCCACCATTCGCGGCCGGCTCAACCCCGACGCCTCGGCGATCGACGCGGTACGCGCGGCGTTCCCACCGGGTTCCATGACCGGTGCGCCGAAAATCCGGTCCATGGAGATTCTCGACGCCCGGGAAGGCGGTCCGCGGGGGGTCTATTCCGGCGCGCTCGGCTGGTTCTCCCTCACCGGCACGGCCCGCCTCGCTGTCGTCATCCGCACCGCGGTCATCGACGCCGACACGGTTCACATAGGCACCGGCGGTGCTATCACCATCGATTCCGATCCCGACGCCGAAATCGCCGAAACAGCGGCCAAAGCAGCCGGGATGCTGCACGCCATCCGGCTCAGTCGAAGACCAGCGGCTCCGTACGGCTCCGTTTGAGCTCGTAGAAGGTGCGGTGGCGCATTAAGGTCAGTACGGCGTCGAAGAGGCGGGCCGCCTCTTCGCCACGGGGAATCCGGGAGAACACCGGGCCGAAGATGCCCACACCGTCGACGTGAATCGTCGGCGTTCCGACGTCGTCGCCGACCATCGCCATGCCGCGGCGGTGACTGTCGGCGAGAGCGCCATCGTAGCGGTCGGTATCAGCCGCAGCGGCGAGCTCCGCCGGCAGGCCGACCTCGCTGAGCGCTTCGGCGATGACATTCGGGTAATCCGTGCGCTTGTCATTGTGGAGACGGTGACCCAGAGCCGTATACAAGTCGGTGAGGACATCGTCGCCTGCGTGCTGCGCGGCGGCGATACAGACCCGGGCGATTCCCCGCGCGGAACGCATGAGCTCGGCATACTCCGGTGAGTGTTCCTTTCCCTCGTTCAGCAGGGCGAGGCTCATCACGCGGAAGCGCACATCGATATCACGCAACTGGGCAACCTCGAGGATCCAACGTGAGGTGATCCACGCAAACGGGCATACGGCGTCGAAATAGAAGTCAACCGTGGTCCGGCTCATCGTCCCTTCGCTCCCTGGTCATCTCGTCTCAACACCCTCACGTTACCGGCGATGCCCGGTCCTTCCAGGTCCCGGTCACGGGCAATGCCCGGCACTCCGGCGCCTCGGTCACGGGCGATGCCCGGCACTCCGGTGCCTCGACCCGCAATGCTCTCCGCCGGACCGCGGCATCAACTCGAGGCCGTCGCACTCGGCGACGGCAAGCTCACCGGCGGCGGCGGGCTCTCCGACGACGGCGCACACGGCCGTGATCCGACAAGCAGACAGGAGTAATCGTCCGCCCGCAGCGGGCGGCTGGTCAGCGTGCCGTCCGCCAGCGGCACGGTGACCGGATGACCGTCAAGTTCGATGAGCACGGAGTCCACACCGGGGAACGACACCGCCGTCAGCACAATCTGCGCGGTAGCGAGAATCTGGCTCTGTCCACGGATTTCCGAGAAACTGGACCCCAAGTCAATCGTGGCCAGAGTTCCGGACCGGCTGACGTTGTTGATTTTTGAGACGGCGGTGAGCGCACTGGTGAGGCCCCGCGCCACTTCGGCGTCGGTTGGTCCGACGAGCAGGCTCTGCATCAGGGCGAACAGGGTGGAAGCCTGCTGCTGGGAACGGTGCACGGGCACCAAGACGCCGTCCTTTGCCTCCACCAGGTAAATCGTGGCGGCGGGATATGCCGGTGACGGTGAGACGGGCGGCGGAGAGGGTTCCCAGAGTGCAGACGGCACGTCCGCACGCGGAATCACGCTCGCCCGCTGCTGACCGCTGACACCACACCCAGCACCGACGACAAGAACAAGCGCCGCAAGGGCGAACGTCCGCCAGAACCGCCTCACGGCAGATCCCTGTCGTCGCGCGGAACCTCCCCGTCAGCCCGCGACGGCAACTCGATGACGAATCGCGCCCCGCCGCCCGGGCGATCCTCGACCCATACCCGTCCACGGTGCAACGCGACGTGCTCGGCAACAATGGCAAGACCGAGGCCGACTCCCGTTCCGGCCGCCCGGTGTCCATGACCGCCGCGGGCGAACCGCTCGAAGATGCGTTCCCGGTCGGCCGGGGCGATACCGGGGCCGGCGTCGTCCACCTCGTAGCGAATGCCGTCCGGAACCGCACGGAGTCCCAGCCGCACCACGCCGCCGGCGTACCGTTCGGCGTTCTGGACGAGGTTGGTGAAGACCCGTTCCATGCGTCGTTTATCGATCCGCACCACGCGAAGACGGGCTTCCGGCGCGATGTCAATCAGCGTGCCCGCACAGAGATTCGCCGCAACCTGACAGAGAAATTCGCCGGCATGGACGTCCTCCAGGCTCACTTCCGCCGCCCCGGCGTCAACCCGGGAAATCTCCAACAGATCCTCGACGAGCCGCTGGAAACTCGCGGTTTCGGATTTCACCAGTTCCAACGCCTGCACCTGAGCCGGCCGCCATCCCTCGGTGTGCCGCTCCAACACCGCAAGCGATGTCGCCAACGTCGTCAACGGCGTACGCAATTCGTGGCTCACGTCAGAGGCAAACCGTGCATCGCGGGCCAGCCGGGCCTGCAACGCGTCCACCATCGAGTTGAACGCAGCGGCCAGCCGGGTAAGGTCGCGATCCTCCGCGCGCAGCCGGGTCCCGAGGTGTCCGCGGGCGATATCGTCCGCGGCCGCAGCGACCGCACGCAACGGTTGCAGAGCGAGCCGGCTTGCCCACGCCCCGAGCAGCCCGCCGGCAACCGCGGTGACGACGGCGGCGACGCCGAGCGAGAGCGAGAGGATGTGCAGCGTCGAATTCAGTTCGCGGAGCGAGAAGACCTGAACGAAGACCGCATCGACCGAGGGCAACGGCACGGCGACGCCGAGATACACCGTCCCCGACTGCTCGAAGCGCTGCATGGCGACGTTGCCCCGATTCGCTTCATCCATCAGCGAATTCGGCAATTGCGAGGGTGCAACGAGCACGGAGGAGCCGAACCAATGGCCGCGCCGGAACACAAGGGACGCCGATTCGCTGCTGGTCGGAATGGTTCCAAGAAAACTCGTGACGTCCGCCCCTGGATTGCGCAGCGCGGACCGGACGAGCCGTGCATCGGTAAAAGTCTGCCGTTTCGCCGAGGCTTCCCGCTCACTGAGCAAATAGTTGTGCGCGAGCACATAGGCGATCGAGGCCATCACCGCAGCGAGAAAGAAGGTGCCAACGCAGAAGGTCACCGTGACGCGGGCCCGAAGGCCGAGCGTCCGACGGAGGCGCAGACGCTTCACGGTGCCGGTTGAATCTTGTATCCCAGGCCGCGAACGGTGACGAGGATACGCGGATGTGCGGGATCCTCTTCAATTTTGGTGCGCAACCGCCGGACGTGGACGTCGACGATCCGGCCGTCGCCAAAGTAGTCGTAGCCCCACACCCTCTCCAGCAGCTGTTCCCGGCTGTACACCCGATCGGGCGCCGACGCAAGCTCGCACAACAACCGAAATTCCGTGCGGGTCAGGTGCAGTGCCTCACCGTTGCGCCGCACCACTCCGGCGTCCGGGCGGATTTCCAAATCCTGGATGTCGATGACCTCGCCCGCCGGGCCGCCCGCGGACCGGCTGCGGCGCAGCAACGCCCGGATCCGGGCGGAGAGCTCCTTCATTTCAAAGGGTTTTGTCACGTAATCGTCGGCGCCGGCTTCCAGGCCGGCGACGACGTCGTGGGTGTCCGTACGGGCGGTCACCATGATGATGGGCACGTCACTGCTGCGACGCAGCCGCCGGCAGCATTCGAATCCGTCGATATCCGGCAGCATGAGGTCAACCAGGACGACGTCAGCTCCCCCGGCGCCGAACAATTCCAGACCCGCCGCACCGGACGGCGCCTCGATGACCTCATGGCCATCGTCCGTCAACGCCAACCGCATCGAGGCACGGATCCGATCGTCGTCCTCAATGAGGAGAATGCGCGGCACGCTGCCACTATGCCATGGCGCCCCGCCGCCTGACCGGCCTCCGCGGATCACCGACCGCCGTCGGCGAGGATTCTTTGCAATTGCGTTACAGCTGGTTTGTCACGTAACCGCAAACAGTTTGACAGCTCGTCCTCATGTTGACCGGCCAGGCTGCAGATGACAGCCAGCCAGACCCCGATCGATCCGCCGATCGGTGCGTCTTCGGACAGCCGCCGGACAGAGGAGGAGCCAGCCATGCATCCCATGCACAGCACGGAGGTCTTCCGCTTCGATCTCAACCGGGACGGCGACCGCGTTGTCGTTACGCTGTACGGCGAGCTCGACATTGCGAATGCCCGCCGACTCCGGGAATCCTTCGCTGCCCTGGACGACGGCCGGGAAAGCGACGTGGTCGTCGACCTTGCCGGCGTGCCGTTCATTGATTCAACCTGCCTGGCGGTCTTGCTCTGGGCCTCGCACCGGTCACGGGACAGTGGGCGCCGCATGGTGCTGCGCGACCCGTCCCGCGGCGTGATCGCTGCCCTTGCCGCCAGCGGTCTGCTGCGGGCCTTTCGCTACGACCCGGAAACGCTGGACAGCGTCCAGCCGTGGCCGACCCGCATCCCCGCCGCCGAGCCGCACACCGTCGGTGCCGCGTCGTAACCACCGCGGCCGTCGTGGATCGCGCGGAGCCGCGTACCAGCCGGTCGCGATGCCGTCACACCCGGTCTGCCTGAACGCGCGGTCACCTGCACGTCGCGGCGCGGGAATGTGGGCTCATCACCCCGTCCGGGATGCCTGAGATCGCCCTCAACGACGCCGCACAGCGGGCGGCGGAGGCTACCCCGCCCGGCGCGCCGGAGATCGGCGCAATCCGCGTAGCGGATCCGGTGTGGTCAACCACCGGATCAGCAGCCGTACCCCGTACCCCGTCGGACCCTTGACGATCTCGTACTCATCGGCGTCCGCGCGGGCCGGGCCGGCGATGTCCAGATGCGCGAATCGCGTACCTTCGGCGAATTCGCGGAGAAAAAGGGCCGCGACAATTCCCGCGGCGCCGTATTCCTTCTCCGGAACGGCGACATTCGCGAGGTCCGCGATCGGTGAATCCAGCGCGTCCCGGTACTCCTCGACGAACGGCATCCGCCACAACCCTTCACCGGCCGCCGCCGCAGCGTCGAGCAGCACCGCGGCCAACCGGTCATCGGTCGAGAAGAGGCCCGCGTGCCGCCGTCCGAGACCGCGGGACATCGCTCCAGTCAGGGTCGCGAGATCGACAATCACGTCGGGCGCAAGGTTGGCCTTCGCGTAACCGATCGCATCGGCGAGCAGCAGGCGACCCTCGGCATCCGTGTTCAACACCTCGACGGTGGTGCCGTCGTAATGCCTGATCACATCGCTGGGACGAAGCGCCGACCCGGACGGCATGTTCTCCGCAGCCGGAATCAGGCCGGTGACCGTGACCCGCACTCCGAGGTCAGCCAGGGCGGACATCGCGGCGATCACTGCTCCCCCGCCGGCCATGTCGGTCTTCATCGCGACCATGTTCGCGGAGGTCTTCAGCGAGAGGCCGCCGGAGTCGAAGGTCACCCCTTTCCCGATGAGCACCACGTGACCAGGCAGGACATCGACGCCGGGGGCCGCTTCAGCCGGGTCATACCGGAGTTCGATGAGCCGCGGTGGGTGCACCGAGCCGGAGCCGACGGCGAGGATGCCGCCGAACCCCTCCGCCGCGAGCTCCCGCTCGTCGCGGACGCGGACCGAGAGTCGGGAGCGTCGGGCGATCCGCGTCGCCTCGCGGGCCAACCAGGCAGGCGTCTTAGTCGACGCCGGGGTAGCGGCAAGGTCGCGGGCCAGCCGGACAGCCTCCGCGACACGCAGGCCATAGTCGAAGCCGCGGCGCACCACGGGCGGACGGGACACGACGAGGTGCAGCGTCCGGAACGTTTCCGGCCGCTCGGTCTTACTGATCGTGAAGCGATACCCCCCGAGGAGGAACCCCTCGACAAATGCGCCGACCACATCGCCGCTGGACCGGGGCGGCAGCACCGCGACCGCGTCGGTCACGTTCCGCAACCGCCGGACGGCGGCGGCGGCGGCGCGCCGCGCATCCTGGGAACTTCCCGAGCCAACGCCGACGGCGACAACCAGCCGATCGCGAAGCGGGATGGTCACCGCCTCGCCGGCTTCCCCCTTCCACCGTTCGAGCTGGACCGCGTGCTCGATCACCGCAGGGTCGACGCCGGGGAGGTCGATCCCGGCCGCCGGCCGTCCGTCAGCTGCAACGGGAAGAACGAGAGCTGCGGCCGAAGGCGGCGGAGGAGCGGTGAGCGTGATCGTTGGAGGCACCGGACCGGGCAGGCCGTCGCGCGACGCTCAGCTGACGGCGTTCTTGAGCGCTTCGCTCAGGGCGGTGGCTTCCTCGGCGGACAATTCAACGACGAGCCGGCCGCCGCCCTCCAGCGGGACGCGCATCACGATGCTACGCCCTTCCTTGGTCACCTCGAGCGGACCATCACCCGTCCGCGGCTTCATTGCCGCCATCGTGCTCCCCTTCCAGTTCCACCCCGCACCTACGGACAAGGACCTGTTTTCGTGATTATCGCCGATGGCCGAGCGCCTCCGCCAGGCGAGGGTAGTCTGCGGGTGATTCCGGCGAGCCGCCGGCTGTGGGCCGGCGACCCCGGGGATCGTCGCAACCGACGAGAGCGAGGCCGCGGATGAGTGACATGCCGGGTCAGGTCGACGGCCAGGGCCGGTCGGTGGCGGTCGAGCGGACGGGGGCGGTCGCGGTGGTTGTGCTGGCCGGCCGCGACGGCACGGGCACCCTGGACCTGGCGACGAAGGCGGCGCTCCGCGACACCCTGAGGCGGGTGGCCGATGACTCAGCCGTGCGGGCCGTCGTCTTGACCGGGACGGGTTCGGTTTTCTGCCTCGGCCAAGACTTGCACGAACACGCCGCGGCGCTCGCGGACGACGCCACCCGGGCCTGGGACACCCTCCGAAACCACTTCAATCCGATCGCCACCGCACTGGCGACCATGCCGAAACCGGTCATCGCCGCGGTGAACGGGACGGCGGCTGGCGCCGGCATGTCGCTCGCCCTCGCCTGCGACCTGCGGGTGGCGGCACCCGCCGCCACCTTCCACGTGGCGTTCCCGGGAATCGGGCTCTCGGTCGATACCGGCATGTCGTGGTTCCTCCCCCGGCTGATCGGTTACGGCCGGGCTATGGAATTGCTGCTGCGGCCGCGTCCGATTTCTGCTGCAGCCGCGGCGGAATTGGGGCTCGTCACCGCAGTGGCCGAGGACGTCCGGCAAGCCGCCGTCCAACTCGCCGAAGAATTGGCCGACGGCCCGACCGTCGCGTACGGCGCCATCAAGCAGGCGTTGCTGTATTCGGCCGCGCACGGCCTCCCGGACGCGCTCGATCTCGAAGCCGGCATGCAGACGGTCGCCGGCATCACGGCCGACCACGCCGGTGCGGTGCAGGCTTTCCTCCGCAAGCAGAAACCGCGGTTCGAGGGCCGATGAGCCCACCGACGCGCGGCCGCCCAGCGGGTGGGTCAGTTGTCCGGTCCACGGTGACCCGACGCTCCAGCCACGCATCCGACCAGATGGTCGTCGACCATCCCGGTCGCCTGCATGTGCGCGTAGGCCGTGACAGCGCCGACAAAACGAAATCCGTGCGCCCGCAATTCGCGGGCGAGGGCGCGGGATTCCGGGGTCTGCGCTGGAATATCGGCCATCCGCCGACGGACCGGAGGATGGGTCGGCGCAAACCGCCAGATGAATTCGGCAAGGTTCACACCGGCGGCGCGCAGCCTCAAGGCGGCACGGGCGTTGACAATCGCGGCCTCGATTTTCGCCCTGTTCCGGATGATGCGCCGATCCGTGAGGAGGCGCGCGACGTCAGCGGTATCGAATGCGGCGACCCGGTCGATGGAGAATCCCGCGAACGCGTCGCGGAATGCTTCACGCCTCCGCAGAATCGTCAACCACGACAAGCCGGATTGGAAGCCTTCCAGGACAAGCCGCTCGAACACTCCGTCGTCGTCGCGCACGGGACGGCCCCACTCGGTGTCGTGGTACTCGAGGTACTCCGGCGCCGCGTACGCCCATGGACAGCGCGGCAACCCATCGCGGCCGGCGACGAGGTCCGGCGAGACGTCGGGCACGTCAGGACGCGTCGGTGCTGCGGTCCGACTGCCACGTCGCGGTCGCGGCTCCCGAGTCCGACGCATGCGCGAAGTCTCCGTCCACCGGCTCGGCAGCGGCGACCTCGGTCTCCGATCCGCCGTCGTGGCCGCCGGCCGCAGCGGCCGATTCGGCAGCGGACGGCGGAGCCGGTTGGCCGGCGCCGAGCTCAGCTGCGAGGTCCACACCCAGGCGCTCGAGCACAGCGTCCCGTTCCGCAAGCGCATGGCGAAGCCGGTCAATGACCTCGTCCACCTCGGCCATCCGGTAACCACGGAACGCCAGGCTGAACCGGACGGCGTCCAGGTCCTCGGCCCGGATCGGCCGCCCCTCGGGCAGGCCGCGCCCCGGCCAGTCCGGGTGAAATCGGGTGAGCCCGCCGCCGTAGCCGGCCGCCACCGCACTGACCGCGAAGACCACGGCGAGGATGACGACGATTTCGAGGATGAGCACCCTCCGATGGTGCCACGAATGTCTGCGGGACATGGAATCGGCGGATCCGACACGCCGCCTTCGCCGCACGCCGCGCGACTCCTCTAGGCTTCCGAGCGGCGGTCACAGCGGCCGTGCGCCCTCGGAGGAACGGATGCGACTGCGCCTTGGATCACGAGAATTCGGTGAGCACGACTTCGCGGTCATGGCCATCATCAACCGGACGCCGGACTCCTTCTTCGACCAAGGCGCGACATTCGAGACCGAGGCTGCCTTAGCGGCGGTGGACCGGGCGGTGGCCGAAGGCGCGGACATCGTCGACATCGGCGGCGTCCGGGCCGGGCCGGGTCCGGAGGTCACGGTCAGCGAAGAGATCGACCGGGTCGGCGAATTCGTCGCATTGGTCCGGGCCCGCCATCCCGACATCGTGATCAGTGTGGATACCTGGCGGTCTGAGGTCGGCAAGGTGGTCGCCGACGCAGGCGCGGACCTGCTGAACGACGCGTGGGGCGGCTACGATCCCCGGCTGGCTGAGGTGGCCGCCGCAGCGGGCATCGGGCTCGTCTGTTCGCATGCCGGCGGATTGCCGCCCCGGACGGATCCGCACCGGGTGCATTACGCCGATGTGGTCGACGACGTCAAGCGCACAGTCACCGCGCTGGCTGAGCGGGCGGTGTCGGTCGGAGTTCGCCGGGACGGCATCCTCATCGACCCGGCCCACGACTTCGCCAAGAACACCCGCCATTCCTTGCTGGTGAGCCGTCGTCTCGACGAGCTGGTGGCCACCGGCTGGCCCGTGCTGGTGGCGCTGTCCAATAAGAAATTCATCGGCGAGACGCTCGACCTGCCGACCGGCGAACGACTGTTCGGGACTCTTGCCGTCACGGCGGTCGCCGCCTGGCAGGGCGCGCGGGTTTTCCGCGCCCATCAGGTGAAGGCGACCCGGCAGGTTCTCGACATGGTCGCGGCAATCCGCGGGTACCGCGAGCCTGCCGTCTCCCGCCGCGGCTTGCTGTAGCGGTACGCCGCCGACGCTGACAGCTCAGCGTGCGACGGGTACGCCAAGCCCGTCCAGCACGACCGCATTCGGCAGCCGCGTGAGCAACTCTCCGGGCACGACGAGCTTCGAGCGGCGAAGTCCGGACCCGATGACGACGTCCCGGCTGAGCACCGCCGGGTCGATGAGAATCGGCCACTCCCCGGGCAATCCGATCGGCGTGATGCCGCCGTACTCCATCCCGGTGCGCTCGACCGCTTCGGCCATCGGCGCGAACGACGCTTTCCGGACCCCAAGGTGACGGCGGACGACGCCGTTGACGTCCGCCCGCGTGGTCGCCAGTACGACGCAGGCGGCGAATGTCGTCGCACCGCCGCGGCGTCCAGCAATGACGACGCAATTCGCGGACTCTTCCGGCAGGACTTGGTATCGGGCGCAGAATTCCGCGGTGTCCGCGGCGTCCGGATCGATCTCGGCAACGGTGACGCAGTCGGCGTGCGCCCATGCGCGGAGCGCCGCCTGGACCGGCGCGGCCACGAGATCCGGCCGTTCTCCGACGGGCACCGCGCCGAGCCGGGCGGCCAAGCCGGTCACGGTTCGGCCTCCAGCATCTCGCCGGCCGTGGGATGCAGGGCCGCGCCGGCCCGCATCCCGGCTTCCAACAGGTCGAAGGCCGTCACGACATCGTCGGTCCACTGCACGGCATCGACCACCGCGGGACGGACGAACCCTCCGGCAACCATGGCCGCGACCTGCTTGCGCAGGTCGCCGAAGTGGCCGAACGGATCGCAGACCACCAACGGCTTGGCGAGCATCCCCAGGCTGCGGGCCACCCAGATTTCCAGCATTTCCTCGAGTGTTCCGATCCCGCCGGGGAGGACGAGGAAGCCGTCCGACCGCTGCTCCATCTCACGTTTCCGGTCCCGCATATCGGCCGTGACGACCAGCTCATCGGCGTCGGTGTCGGCAACCTCCAAGGCGGCGAGCGCCCGGGGGATGACGCCGACCGTCCGCGCCCCGCCGGCCCGCGCCGCCCGCGCCACCGCGCCCATGCACGACACGCTGCCGCCGCCGGAGACGAGCTGGTGACCGCGGCGGGCCACTTCCGTTCCGACTGCGCGGGCCAGCTCCAGGTAGCGGACGTCAATATCCTCGCTGGACGCGCAGAACACACAAATTGCAGCCATCAGTCAGGATGCCGCTCCGTAGCGCGCCGCTTCCGCACGCTCCATAATCTCCACGATCTCATCGACGTCATCGGTTACGGAGAACAAATCGAGATCTTCCGGTGAAATCTTTCCTTCGTCCAGCATGCGCCGGCGGGTCCATTCGATGAGGTCATGCCAGTACTCTTCGCGGTACAAGACGACGGGAAACGAGGTGACCTTGCGTGTCTGCACCAAGGTCAGCGCTTCGAAGAGCTCATCCAGCGTGCCGAAACCGCCGGGGAAAACGACAAAGCCTTGGGCGTACTTCACGAACATGGTCTTGCGGGCGAAGAAGTACCGAAATTGAATGCCGATGTCCACCCAATCGTTGAGGCGTTGCTCGAAGGGGAGCTCGATGCCCAGTCCAACGGAGACTCCGCCGGCCTCGCTGCATCCCTTGTTCACCGCCTCCATGACGCCCGGACCACCGCCGGTGATGACGGCGTACCCGGCGCGGGCCAGCGCGGCGCCGAGTTTCTCCGCGGCCGCGTAATCCGGGTGATCCGGCGTGGTCCGCGCGGAACCAAAGACCGAGACGGCGGCGCCGAGCTCGGCAAGCAGCCCGAACCCTTCCACGAATTCCGAGGTGATCCGCAGCACGCGCCACGGATCGGTGTGCACCCAGTCGGACGGGCCACGGCTGTCGAGCAACCGCTGATCCGTCGTCGTGGTGGAGACCTGGGAACGGCGGAGCAGGACCGGCCCGCGCCGCTTCTCGACGACGTGGTGGTTGGTGTGGTTGCCGTGGTTGCCGGTGGATGCCGGGTCCGCCTGCCGGCGCGCAGCGGCGTTCTGCCGCGCATCGGTGGATGACTCATCCCGCGGCGGCACCTTCGCCCGGTCGTTGGACATCTTCGTCACCGCTCACTCCAAGGTTGACCTGCGGCAGTCCGGCCCGTAGGCCCCGGCACGGTGAGCAGATACCGCTCGAGGACCGACTCACACTCCGCGATCTGACGGACGTCGACCTGTTCGTCGCCGCGGTGCGCCAGATTAGGGTCCCCCGGGCCGTAATTGACCGCCGGGATGCCCAGAATCGCAAATCGGGCGACATCCGTCCACCCGTACTTGGCGGCGACCGGTTTGCCGACGGTGTCGATGAAATCCACGACCGCCGGTGCATGCAGGTTCGGCGGCGCTGCAGGAGCCGCGTCGACGACGGCGAGCTCGAATCCGGCGAACACCTCCTGCAGATGCGCGTGCGCGTCGTCCACCGTGCGATCCGGGGCGAACCGGTAGTTGACCGTCACGACGCACCGGTCGGGGACGACGTTGCCGGCGACTCCACCGTCGATGCGGACCGCTGAGAGCCCCTCGCGGTACACGCAACCGTCGATCTCTACCGTTCGGGGCTGGTACTCAGCGAGCCGCTGGAGCACCGGTGCAGCCGCGTGGATCGCGTTCAGCCCGAGCCACGAACGGGCAGTATGGGCGCGGACGCCGTGCAACGTGATCTCAACCCGCATCGTGCCCTGACATCCGGCTTCGACCGTCGCATTGGATGGTTCGAGAAGCACGGCGAAATCGGCGCTCACCTGGTCAGGGTGTTCGCGCGCGAGTCGGCCCAACCCGTTCCGGCTCGCCTCAACCTCCTCGCAGTCATAGAAGATGTAGACCACGTCAACGGCGGGCTGGTCCAGCCGCGCCGCCAACCGGAGCATGACAGCGAGCCCGCCCTTCATGTCCACCGCGCCGCAACCGTGCAGAAGGTTGCCCTCCCGCCGCGCGGGCAAGTTGTCGGCCGGCGGCACGGTGTCCAGGTGCCCGGCAAGAACGACGCGCCGCCGTCCCGCCGCGTTCCCCGCAGCGCGGGTTCGGGCCGCGACCACATTGCCGAACCGGTACACCTGAAGGTGGTCGAGGCGGCTAAGCGCCGCCTCGACCGCGTCCGCGATCGCCTGCTCCTCCCCGCTGACCGACCGGATGTCGACGAGCGCAGCCGCAAGTTCGCCGGCGTCGGCGCCGAGGTCGAGGACGGAGGTCACGTGGCAACTCCGTGGTCCCGAAGAATGTCGTTCAGCGCGAGTTTGTCGTGGGTCTCCCCTTCGGCGAGCCGGCGGAGCACGAGGAGGCATGGCATCCCGAAATCCCCGCCGGGGAAGGAACGGACACGGGTGGAGCCGACGCAGACCGACCACGCCGGTGCTTCCCCTCGAGGCAATTCCTCGCCGGTCTCGGCGTCGAAGACCCGGGTCGAGGCGGTCAGGATCGATCCGGCGCCGAGCTTTGCGCCACGGCGTACCCGCGCACCCTCCACCACCATCGACCGGGAGCCGATGAACGCGTCGTCCTCAATGATCACTGGCACCGCGCTGGGCGGTTCAAGGACGCCGCCGATGCCCACCCCGCCCGACAGGTGCACCCGCTTGCCGATCTGCGCGCATGAGCCGACGGTCGCCCAGGTGTCGACCATGGTCTCCTCGTCGACATAGCCGCCGACGTTCACGAAACTCGGCATGAGGACGGCG
Organism: Acidothermus cellulolyticus 11B; assembly: GCF_000015025.1. Taxonomy (GTDB): domain Bacteria; phylum Actinomycetota; class Actinomycetes; order Acidothermales; family Acidothermaceae; genus Acidothermus; species Acidothermus cellulolyticus. The sequence continues at coordinate 2,085,801 of NC_008578.1, forward strand.
CTCGGCGCGACATAGGCGCCGTGGCGGACGATCGCGCCGGGGACGACGCGGGTCCCCGGGAAACTGCGCTTCAGCGGAATCCGGTCGCGATACCGGAACTCCCCAGCCGCCGATTCGACAACCGGGAACACGCGGAAAGCCAGCAGAATCGCCCGCTTCGCCCGCTCGTCGACGACGACGGCATCGGTCTTCGGGTCGACGAATGCGACCCGGGCCGCGCCGGCGTCCAGCTGATCAAGCGCGTGGTTGACGACCGCGCGAGCCTCGGCGCTCAGGCTGCCGGGGCGATCGTCGGTAGGGTTGAGCTCGCTGCGTCGCTCCCAGAGTTCATCGATCTGGGTGGGCAACGGGCTGACGAAAGGGTCTCCCATGGGCGCTGACCTTACCCGTCGGACCGCGCGCTCCGGGACGGCGGCCACAGGTCGGCGCCGGCTGCGCCGCGGAGTGATCGTATCGGTAGTCGTCCTGGTGCTCGTCGCGGGGTTCGTGACCTGGCGCTCGCTCACCCCCGCTCCGGCCAGGGCCGACCGGTGCGAAGTGGTCGGGTTGACGACCGGTGAAACGTACGCGATGAGCCCGGAACAGCTGCTGAACGCCTCGATCATCACCGACGTGGCGATCCGCCGCGGCTTGCCGGTCCGCGCGGTGGTCATCGCGCTCGCAGTGGCGCAGCAAGAATCCAAGCTGCGCAACCTGTCGTATGGCGACGCTGACTCCGTGGGACTCTTCCAGCAACGCCCCTCGCAAGGGTGGGGGAGCCGGGAGACCCTTCTCATTCCGGCCGTCGCGGCCGGGAAATTCTTCGACGCGTTGGTGAAAGTGCCGAACTGGCAGCACGTTCCGCTCGCGCAGGCCGCACAGGCCGTGCAGCACAGCGCATTCCCGAATGCGTATGCAGACTGGGAACCCCGGGCGACCGCGTTGGCCGCGGCGCTGACCGGGCAGACCCTCGGACAACTCACCTGTCGCCTGGCGCACAGTGGTGTGCGCGCCGCGATCGCCCGGGACATTCAGCCGGGTGTCCATCTTCTTGAACCGGGAGCGGATGCCACGGCCGCTGCGGCGGCGCTGCGGAGTGCGCTCGCCACCGAGCTCGACCTCACCGCGGCCGCTCCGGTCGGGCACGGCCGGACCGCCGCACTCTCCGTACCGCAACTCGGCGGGCCGCCGCAACCGAAGAGCCTTGACAGTCCCGCAACCGGCGCCGCCGCTGCGCATCGAGCGGCGACGGTCGCAAATTGGCTCATCGCCCGGTCCGCCTACTACGGCGTCACCGAATTTTCCCTGGGCTCGTGGCGGTGGCAGGCGGCGCACGGCTGGACGACGGTACCCTCCGCCCACTCGGCGAACGGCGCGGCGTCCGTCACCGTCAGCGTCACGATTCGCGAGTGAATGCGCAATAGTGTGTCAGTGATTGCGCGCCGGGATGCGTACGCTCCTGTGCGGGCCCCGGTAGTGCAGCGTTCGCTTTCCGCATTTTTCGCACCGTCGGGTTTCGGTCAGCATTCCGAGACGTTGACGCCGACGGCGATCGCCAGGCCGCCGCGTGACGTCTCCTTGTATTTGGATTTCATGTCACGCCCGATTCTGCGCATCGTGAGAATCGCTTGGTCGAGGCTGACGGTGTGACGTCCGTCGCCGCGGAGTGCGAGCCGGGCGGCGGCGATTGCTTTCACAGCGGCCAGGGCATTCCGTTCGATGCAAGGAATCTGCACCAGACCGGCCACCGGGTCGCAGGTGAGTCCCAGATTGTGCTCGAGACCGATTTCGGCCGCGTTCTCCACCTGCTCGGGTGTGCCGCCCATGGCTGCCGCAAGCCCACCGGCCGCCATGGCACACGCCGATCCGATCTCCCCCTGACACCCGACCTCTGCCCCGGAGATGGAGGCGTTCTCCTTGCATAAGCCGCCGATCGCCGTCGCGGTCAGGAGAAAACGCTGGACGCCGTCGCGATCGGCACCGGGGACGAAGGTGGTGTAATACCGCAGCACAGCAGGAACGACGCCTGCGGCTCCATTTGTCGGGGCGGTGACCACACGCCCGCCCGCGGCGTTCTCTTCGTTCACCGCCAATGCCCACGCAATGACCCACTCCATCTCACGCAGGCCGCCGGGCGCAAGCGGTTCGGCGGCAAGGGACCGAGCGAGGCTCGGCGCCCGCCGGCGGACATGCAGGACGCCGGGCAATTCGCCGTCCGCCGAACAACCGCGATCGATCGTCTCGTTCATCACCTGGGCGATACGGTCCACGTAATGCGCGATCTCGTCCGGTGAGCGCATGGTCGTCTCATTCGCCAGCACAACCGAGGCGATGTCGCGACTCGTCCGCCGGCAGATGTCGAGAAGCTCCCGGGCGCTGCGGAACGGATACGGTACGCCCGTGACATCAACTCCGTCAACCCGCCGTCCCGACTCGTCAGCGACGAATCCTCCACCGATGGAGTAATACACCCGGGCCGCCCGCACCCGGCCGTCCGCGTCGTACGCAGTGAACCGCATGCCATTCGGGTGTGCGGGCAGCCGGTCGCGGGCCCGCAGCACGATGTCGCGTTCGTCGTCAAACTCGATAGGATGCCGCCGCAGCACCGTGAGCTTCTTCGCGGCTCGGACGTCGGCCAGCTGTGCGTCCGCTGCAGCGGGATCCACCGTTTCCGGTTCTTCGCCAAGAAGCCCGAGGATGACGGCTTTCGGCGTGCCGTGTCCCGGGCCGGTTGCGGCGAGAGAACCGAAGAGTTCGACCCGGATGCGGCTGAGCGCACCGAAATCGGCGTCATCGAGTGCGGTGACAAAGAGCCGCGCGGCCTTCATCGGGCCGACGGTGTGCGAACTCGACGGACCTATCCCGATTTTGAAAAGGTCGACGATGCTGACGGTCATGACCCATCTCCTCAACAATGTATGAACGACTGACGGCGGCTGGTATGGCAGGCCTTCGGGCGGTTCGGGACAGCGTCATTTCTTTCTTCGGTAAAACGGCAATTCCGTCACGGTCACCGCTTCGTACTTCCCACGGACGTCGACCAGCGCCGGCGTGTTCGGCGCCGCGTAATCCCGTCGGAGATATGCCATGGCGATGGCATACCCGAGTGTCGGGGACGGCGCCCCGCTGGTGACCTCCCCAATCCGCACCAGCCCGCGTTCGTCGTACACCGCATCACCGTGACGAGGCGCCCGCCGTCCGACGCCGGCCAGGCCGGCCAAAGTTTCGTCGGGAGGCTCGGCGGCATAGCGCATGAGCGCCGCTTTACCGACGAAGTTTGGTTTATCCAGGGCGACGACCCGGCCCAGACCGGCGTGGAAGGGAGTGCGGTCCCGGGAGAGCTCGCGGCCGTACAGCGGCATGCCCGCCTCCAACCGCAACGAATCCCGCGCCGCCAGTCCGCACGGCAGGACGCCGGCGTCCTGCCCGCGCTCGAGAATCGCCCGCCAGAGCGGCACGGGATCGTCGTCAAGGAAAATCTCAAAACCGTCTTCTCCGGTGTAACCGGTCCGCGCAACGAGTGCCCGCCGGCCGCACACGTCCGCCTCGGTCACGCGGTAATAGCGCAACTCCAGCACCTGTTCGTCGAGCAAGCCGCGAAGAATGTCGACCGCCTTGGGCCCTTGCAGCGCGACAAGGCACCACCGCGTTGTCTCGTCGCGAACCTCGACGTTGAATTCCGCGCAGCGGCGGCGGAGTTCGTCGACGACAACGGCCGTATTCGCAGCGTTGGCGACGACGAGAAAATCGGTCGGCGATATTCGGTAGACCACCAGGTCATCGACCACGCCGCCGTTCTCGTCGCACATCATGGTGTACTTCGCCCGGCCGACCGCAAGCGTGTCGAATTCCGAGACCAGAGCCGCGTCGAGCGCCGCACCCGCCTGCGCGCCACGCACCCGGATTTCCCCCATGTGGGAGAGATCGAACAGTCCGGCGGCCCGCCGCACCGCGTGGTGCTCGGCAAGTTCGCTGGTGTAGCGCAGAGGCATCCGCCAACCGGCGAAAACCGTGAAGGCGGCGCCAAGTGCCTGGTGCTCGGCTTCAAGAACGCTGTGACGGATTGGCGGCGGGTCGGACGGGCCTACCGGGTTTGCTGTTTCGCGCGTCACCGCAATTTCCGGCTCTGACACGGAGATCCCTCCCTCGGCGCCACGGCGCCTGCGTGGTCCCCTCTGTCACGAGCCTGAGAGCTTCACCGCGCCGCGCGGTTTGCCCCTTCGGCGGGTCACTGACGTGACCGCTTTCCAGAGTTGCCTCCCTCGGATGGTGCGGATGCCTGAGAGTTTCCGGGGGGTTGCTCCTTCGGCGCGCTCCGCTGGCGGCGAAGCGTCTCTCCCATCCGAGATCAACGGCTATTGGATTGTGCAGCAGTTCTGCCCGCTATGGTACGTCGTTTCCGGCAGACACCGTCACGCCGGCGCGGCCACGGTGATACTCGCGTGCGGCGGCGACGAACGCAAGAAACAGCCGAGGGTCGGTGTCCGCCTCCGGATGCCACTGCACCGCGATGCAGAACGGGTGATCGGGCTTCTCCAGCGCTTCAACCGTGCCGTCGTCCGCGAAAGCAGTTGCCTCAAACCCGGGATGGTCGGCCACGGCCTGATGATGTGACGTCGGCACCTCCGCACGCTCGCCGAGGACACGGGAAAGCCTGCTCTCGGGAACGATCCGCACCTCGTGCCGTCCGAACACCCCGGGCGCCGGGCCGTGACGCAGGTCGCCGAGCTTGTCCGGCAAATGCTGGACAAGGGAGCCGCCCGCGGCCACCGCCATCACCTGCATGCCACGGCAAATGCCGAGGATCGGCTGCTTGTGCTCCACGGCGTACGCCGCGGCGTCGAATTCCGTCGCCTCCCGTTCAGGCGTTGCCGGCCGGGTCGCCGGATGCGGCTCAGCGCCGTACCGCGCGGGATCGACATCCGGCCCGCCGGCAAGCACGATCCCATCGAGCCGTCGGAGCACACGGGGTGACACTCCGCCGGGTGGCAGGACGACGACGTCGGCGCCGGCGGCATGCAGGTGTTCCACGTAGGAACGAGGGAGTACGACCGACGGGACGTCCCGCCACGATCCGAACGACGCGGTTTCGTGGTAGGAGGTGACACCGATGAGCGGCCGAACCTCCGTCTCGGTCATGACGTCACCGTTCACAGCGGAGTCACGTACGCGGCGCTGATGCCGCCGTCGACGAGAAACGTCGAGGCGGTAATGAAGCTCGATTCATCGCTCGCCAGGAAGAGGACGGCGTTGGCGATCTCCTCCGGCTCGGCAAATCGGCCGATCGGCACGTGAACCAGCCGGCGGGCGGCCCGCTCCGGGTCCTTGGCGAAGAGTTCTTGCAGCAACGGCGTGTTGACCGGTCCGGGACAGAGTGCATTGACGCGGATGCCGTCGCGGGCAAATTGCACACCGAGCTCCCGGGACAGCGCGAGGACACCACCCTTGCTTGCCGTGTACGAGATCTGCGAGGTCGCCGATCCGAGAACCGCGACAAACGACGCCGTATTGATGATCGAACCAGATTTGCGGGCCAGCATGTACGGCAAGGCCGCCTTGCAGCAGAGATAGACGCTGGTGAGATTGGTCTCCTGAACCCGCCGCCAGGTCTCGAGGTCGGTCTGCAGGATCGAATCATCCTCCGGCGGCGAAATTCCCGCATTGTTGAACGCGATGTCCACCCGGCCGGTGATCCGATCGGCGGCGGCGAACAGGGCCTCCACCTGGTCGGCGTCGGTCACGTCGCAGTGCACGTAGCTTCCGTTGATTTCGTCAGCAACCGCCTTGCCGCGGTCGTCATCGATGTCACCGATGACGACGTGGGCGCCCTCCGCGGCGAGGAGCCGCGCGCTGGCCAGCCCAATGCCGCTGCACCCGCCGGTCACCACCGCAGTCTTTCCGCTCACCCTCCCGGCCATGGTCACTCCTCCGTTGCGATGAAAACGTTCTTGATCTCCGTGAAACTCTCCAACGCATGGGGCCCGAGCTCCCGCCCGAGTCCCGATTGCTTGAAACCACCGAACGGCGTGTTGTACCGCACCGAGGTGTTGGAATTGACCGACAGATTTCCGGACTCAACGCCGCGCGCTACGCGGAAGGCCCGGCCGACGTCGCGGGTCCAGATCGAGCCGGATAACCCGTACGCCGTGTCGTTCGCCATCCGGATCGCGTCGTCCTCATCATCGAACGGCAGGACGGCGACGACGGGCCCGAAAACTTCTTCCCGCCAGACGGGATCGTCGGTACCGGCGGGTGCCACCACCGTCGGCGGAAACCAGAATCCGGCTCCCGCAGGCGCCGTGCCGCGGAACAACACGTGATCCTCGACGACGAAGCGTGCGACGCGGTCGCGCTGCTGCGCGGAAATGAGTGGTCCCATCTCGGTCCGCTCGTCGCCGGGCGGCCCAACCACGACGCCGGCCACCGCTTTCTGGAACAGGGCGAGGAATTCGTCGTACACACGGCGCTGGACGAGAATCCGACTGCGGGCGCAGCAATCCTGGCCGGCATTGTCAAAGACCGCGTACGGCGCCGCCGCCGCCGCACGCTCGAGATCCGCGTCGGCAAAGACAATGTTTGCGCTCTTTCCGCCAAGCTCCAAGGTGATGCGCTTCACGCCGTCCGCGGCCAGCCGCATGATGCGCTTGCCCACCTCCGTCGAACCGGTGAAGCAGATCTTCCTGACCAGCGGGTGGCAGACCAACCGTTCGCCGGCCACCGAACCCTTGCCCGGCAGGACGGTGAAAACGCCTTCGGGGATTCCCGCCTCGAGCGCGAGTTCACCGAGCCGCAGCGCGGTCAGCGGCGTCAGTTCGGCGGGTTTGAGCACGACGGTATTGCCGGCGGCCAGCGCAGGGGCAAAGCCCCATGCGGCGATCGGCATCGGAAAGTTCCACGGAACGATGATTCCGACCACGCCGAGCGGCTCATGAAAAGTAACGTCAACGCCGCCTGCGACGGGAATCTGCTCACCGAGGAGCCGCTCCGGTGCACCGGCGTAGTAGGCAAGGACGTCGCGCACATTGGCGGCCTCGCCGAGCGCGTTGCGGATCGTATGACCGGCGTTGCGCACCTCCAGGCGGGCAAGTTCCTCCAGATGCCCGTCCACGACCTCCGCGAACCGGCGCAGCAACCGGCTGCGATCGGCGGGTGTCACCCGACGCCACTCGGCAAACGCACGAGAGGCGCGGGCGACAGCGGCATCCACCGCCTCTTCGTCGGCCGCCGGCACCGTGTCAATAACTTGTTCGGTCGCCGGGTCGATTACTGATATATCCGTCATCTAAGATTCAGCCTCCCAACTTACCGTGACGTCTCGCGGTTGCCGGAACGGCGCCGGCCGTCACAGCCGCTCGAAACCTCTGAACCGCTCCCAGTCGGTCACCGCCGCCTCAAATGCCGCGATTTCCACGTCCGCCGCGTGAACGTAATGGTCGACGACGTCGTCGCCGAAAATTTTCCGGGCCACCGAGGACGCAGCGAAGGTATTCCGCGCGTCCCGGAGCGTCGACGGCACCCGCGCCCGGCCAGCGGCATACGCGTTGCCTTCAAAAGCGGGCTCCAGCTCAAGTTGATGCTCGATCCCGTACAGGCCGCCGGCGAGCATCGCGGCCAGCGCGAGGTAGGGGTTGACGTCCCCGCCGGGGACGCGGTTCTCGATGCGCAGACCGGAGCCGTGGCCGACGGCCCGCAGGGCGCAGGTCCGGTTGTCCCACCCCCAGGCGATGGTCGTCGGAGCGAACGAACCTTCTTGGAAGCGCTTGTAGGAGTTGATGTTCGGAGCATACCAGAGCGTGAAATCCGCCAATGTCGCGAGAAGTCCTGCGACGAAATGCTCGAAGACCTTGCTGGGGCCGTGGTCCGCGGCAAAAACCGGATGATCGGCTTCATCACGCAGGCTCATGTGAATGTGACAGGAATTGCCTTCCCGTTCGTTGAACTTCGCCATGAACGTGATGGACTTGCCGTAGGCGGCCGCAATTTCCTTTGCGCCGTTCTTGTAGACGACGTGATTGTCGGCCGTCCGGAGCACATCGGCGTACCGGAATGCGATCTCGTGCTGGCCGAAGTTGCACTCCCCCTTGGCGCTCTCGACGCGCATGCCGGCTCCGGCCATTCCGTTGCGAATCGCACGGAGCAGGGTCTCGACTTCCGTCGTCCCGAGCATTGAGTAGTCGACGTTATACCGGTTCGCCGGTACCAGGTCACGGTAGCCTTTCCGCCAGGCAGTCGCGTAATCGTCGTTGAAGATGATGAATTCCAATTCAGTGCCGGCAACCGCGACGAAGCCGCGCTGCCGCGCCGCCTCGACCTGAGCGCGCAGGATCTGCCTCGGGGACTGCCGGACGGGCGTACCGTCGAGCCACGCGACGTCACACTGCACCATAGCGGTCGCCGGCAGCCAGGGAATAAGGCGCAGTGTCGACATGTCCGGCTGGAGAAGGAAATCGCCGTATCCCCGCTCCCAGGAGCTGATGTCATATCCGGAGACCGTGGTCATCTCGACATCAACGGCCAGCAGATAGTTGCACCCCTCGGTGCCGTGCCCGGCCACTTCGTCGAGAAAGAAATCGGCGTGCACCCGCTTGCCCTGCAGTCGTCCCTGCATATCGGTGAAAACGACGAGGACGGTATCGACCGTTCCGTCCGCAACCAGTCGCTGCAACTCGTCAATGGTCAGCACCCAATGCTCCCTTCTCAGCCCAATAGTCCTCGTAGGAGTGCGGACGTTGCGGCGCAGTGCTCCTCCATCGCGCGACGCGCGCCGGGCGCATCGCCGGCCAGGATCGCGTTGACGATCCTGGAGTGCTGCGCGTGAGAGTGTGCGATGTTGCGCTGTAACACGGGAATCGAGGTCAGCATTTCGTGCAGGAGAATCTGCACCTCGGTCACCGCATCGACGAGCATCCGGGATCCGGACAACGTCGCGATGGTCAAGTGGAGCCGGGAATCGGCCGTCCGATGACTCGCATCGTCCGGAGCGTTGCTGACCCGCTCCAGCGCGGCGACCAGTGCTGCGCGTTGATCAGCGCTCAAATCCCGGCGGGCGGCCAAGTACGCCGCGCCAGGCTCCACCACGGCACGAAAATCGAGGGCGTCACGCAATTCAGCGCCCCGACGGCGCAATGCCTGGGTGCCGCGCGGCGGCGGCGGCCCGGAGTAGGTGACGACGGCTCCGCCACCGCGGCCGCGATGCACCTCGATCATGCCCGCCTCCCGCAGGGCTCCGATCGCCTCGCGAAGAGTGGCCCTGCTGACCCGAAGCCGAGCGGCGAGCTCCCGTTCGGGCGGGAGCCGCTCGCCGGTCCGGAAAACCCCAAGCCGTAGCGCGTTGGCCAACCGTTCCACCGTTGATTCGAAGGTGTTGCGGTTGTGCACCGGCCGGAGGATGACGTCGGTGAGGGAGAGCTCACCGTCGAGTTCTCCCTCACCGAGACGCTCGCGCTCGCGGATCAAGCCTCCTCCCCGAGGATTTCTTCCTCCGACTTCGTCAGGTGTTCGCTGCGGCCCCGCATGAAGTAGTGGCGACCCTTGAGCCGCCAGGTGACCCAGGAGAAGAGTGCCACAATGGCAACGGCGATCGGGGCGTAATTGAACGAATTCACTGTGATCGGTTTCGTCGGCGGCAGCATGAACAGGATGATGATGAACGCGACCCAGATGACGGCCAGCCAACCGACCAACGGGCTCCACCGACCGAGATTCCACGGCCCGGGCTCGAAGTTGGGATTGAGCCGCCGCAGGAGCACCGGGGTCACATACCCGATGTACAGGCCGATGACCGCAATCGACGTGCACGCCAAGTACGCCGTTGTGCTGAAGAGTGCGGGGGCGGCGAGAATTGCCGAGCAGGCCCAGCAGAGCCAGATGGAGTTGGTCGGCGTGCCGGTCCGCGGATTCACCTTCGACCAGACCCGGGAGAACGGAAGTGCGTTATCGCGGCTGAACGCGAACGCCATCCGGGAGTTTGCGGTTACCGAGGCCATACCGCAGAAGAATTGCGCCATCGCAGCAATGAAGAGCAGGAAAACTCCGGTGTTCTGGCCGACCGCGTCGATGTAGATCTGGGCCGGCGGCAGACCGGTCGCCGTCTTCATCTCGGCTTCGTAATTCTGGATCGCCGCCGTCGTCGCCACGAGAAGCACCCACCCTCCGAGAATCGACACCCAGATGCTGTGAATGATTCCCTTCGCGGCGGCACGGGCGGCATTTCTGGTCTCCTCGGACACGTGCGCGGACGCGTCGAAACCGGTGTAGGTGTACTGCGCCATGAGGAGGCCGATGAGGAAGACGTAAATCGGTACGCCCCAACCGGAGTAGTTCTTGAACGCCGTGAACGTCCACGAGAGCGACTGGTGGTGTTTGGGTACGAAAGCGAGAACCGCAGCGATGATGGCGGCGCCGAAAACATGCCACCATGCGCTGACGTTGAGCAGGAGCCGCACCAGGTCCACGCCAAACGTGTTCAACAGGCCGTGCAAGGTGAGGATGATGAGAAAGGTGATGTACGTGCGCGTCTGCGTTACTTCCAGTCCCGTTGTCAAATTGAAGAACGCCAACCAGGTCGTCGCGCAGCCGTAGTCGATCGCCGCGGTCACCGCGAATTCCCCGAGGAAGTTGTACCAACCGGTGAACCAGGCCCATTGCCGCTTGTTCTTACGCGCAAGCCGTGCCGCCCAGAAGTACAGTCCTCCCGCTGTGGGATACGCCGAACAGATTTCAGCCATGCCCATTCCGACCAGGAGAACGAAGACACCGACGAGCGGCCAACCGATGCTGATGGCGATCGGGCCGCCGGAAACCATGGCGATCCCGTACGACGTGATCGCACCGGCAAGGATTGAGATGATGGAAAACGAGATGGCGAAGTTCGAGAAACCGCTCAACCGACGGTGCAATTCCTGTTTGTACCCCAGCTCGGCGAGCCGCCTGGCATCGTCGTCGAGCTCGATTGCGCTGCGTACCTCGCTCACGCCCACCTCCGGATGGGTTACGCCCGATTGCCCGGGCGAATGGTCTTGTGGTGTGCCATAACTCACACACGCCGAGTTGGGCAGGATCGTACTTCGCGCGTGACTGACCCGTCAATGGTCTGATACTGATCCGTTATTTTTCGGCTGGACGCCCACGTGTCGGGGTCAGCGTGGCGGTGTCGGGAGGTCGCGGTAGTCGGCGGTGAGCCACAATCCCCACAGAGTCCCCAAATGGCGGCGAAACTACGGGCGACCGGCCGGCTGCCGGCACCAACGACCGGTCACCGGCGGGCGTCCGCGGGCACCGAGCACGGTCCGTAATGGTCTGGAAACATACCGGATGTTCGGTGCGAGCGACTCGGCGACGATCCGGGCGTTTGCAGCGGTCAGGATCGGAAACCCATCTCGCGCTGCGTCCGCGGCCGGCTCGCCAGGAAGACCGCCCCAACGACGGGCGGAGACGCAACGTCCACCGCACCGGTGGCCGCAACGAAGCGCTGACGAATCCGCGGGTGGTCGAAGACCGCGCCGTACATCGCAACCGGCAACTCGCCGAGGCGGGCGGTGATGGCCCGAACGTGTGCGATGAGGTCGTCGGCGGCTTCGTCGAGAATCTCCGCGACGATGGGATCGGCATCCAGCGCCATGACCGTCGTCGCGACCCGGGCCACCACCCCGGGATCGGCTGCATTCTCGGTAACCCGCATCATCACGGTCTCAAGGTCGGCGCCATACGCTTCGCTGATAGCCCGCTCAAGCGCATGGGACTTCGGTCCTCGACCATCGAGTGACCGCATCGCCCGGCGAAGCGCCTGCGACGCGATCCAGTAGTGACTCCCCTCGTCGCCGATGACATGCCCAAAACCACCGGCGCGGGCCACCCGGCCGGCGGCGTCCCGCCCAAACGAATTCGACCCGGTATGTGCAATGACGACAATGCCGGGTCCGCCGTTGAAGGCGCCAAGTTGCGCCACCTCCGTGTCGTCACCGACCACCGTGGTGACGCCCGTCTTCGCCCGCAGCTGCATCTCGAGCAGCTGGGCTTCCCGCTGGCTTCGCAGGCCGGCCAGGCCGAGTCCCGCCGCGCCCGCGCCTGACTCCTTAATCAACTTGGCAAGCCGGTCGAATGCCGATGCATCCAGCAGCACGTTCAGTGGTCCCTCGGTGAAACGGGCCACCACCTCGCCGTCCTCGACGAGGACGGCCTGCGTGCCTACCCCGGTCGCCTCGACACCAAGGATGGAAACGCTGCTCATGATCGCTCCCCGGTTGGCAACGCCGTCGCGCGATTGCAAACGGCCACTATCTCCTCGGCGTTTTCCCGTCGGTGGGTTAGTGGTCTGTACCGATCCGCAACACACCACCGGCCGGACGCCGCCCCCGGTCGGACGCCGCCCAGCGCGCCCGCGCTCGCGCCCTCGGCCCGAACCGACTGCCGGCCCAGCCAGAGCGGCCTCCGCCCACCGCACCCAGCCCGGACCGCGCCCACCGCGCCCGGCTCGGCCGAACCGGCCTGCGCCTGCCCGCCTACCCGGCCGCACCGAGGCGCTGGACCGCAGCGGCGATCCGTTCGTCGGTCGCAGTGAGCGCGACGCGGACGTGGCGGCGGCCGGCCGGCCCATAGAACGCGCCGGGAGCGACGAGAATCCCGCGCTCGGCGAACCACTCGACCGTCCGCCAGCACTCTTCTCCCCGCGTCACCCACAAATAGAGCCCACCCTCGGAGTGCTCGACGGTCATGCCGGCCGCCTCAAGGGCCTGCCACAGGGCCGCGCGGCGTCGCCGGTACCGCAGGCGCTGCTCGTCGACATGCGTGTCATCGCGCAGGGCGGCCGCCATCGCAGCCTGCACCGGGGCCGGAACCATCATCCCGGCGTGTTTGCGCACCTCCAGCAGCCGCCCGACCAACTGTGGATCACCAGCAACGAAACCCGCCCGGTAACCGGCCATATTGGACCGCTTCGACAACGAATGCACAGCAAGAATTCCGTCTGGACGTCCGCCGCAGACGTCGGGGTGCAGGATCGATGTCGGCGGTATTTCGGCGTCCCAGCCAAATTCGATGTAACACTCATCGCTGACCACAATGGTGCCCCGCTCCCGGCACCAGTCGACTATTTTCCGCAGATGTACGGCGGGCAGCACACGGCCGGTGGGATTTGCCGGCGAATTCACCCAGAGCAGCGCGAGCCGCGCCGGCCCCACATCCACCGTTCCGTCAACGGCGACCGGTTGCGCGCCGGCAAGCTGCGCGCCGACGGCGTACGTCGGATACGCAAGTGCAGGGATTCCGACGCGGTCCCCCGGTCCGGCGCCCAGCAACATCGGCAGCCATGCAATGAATTCTTTTGCTCCGATGAGCGGCAGGACAGCCGCCGGATCCGCGTGACATACACCAAGCCGTCGCGCCATCCATTCGGCGGCTGCTTCCCGGAGAGCCGTCGTGCCGTAAGTAGCCGGATAACCGGGTGAGTCGCCGGCCTCGGCGAGAGCGGTCCGGACGACGGCCGGCACCGGGTCGACAGGGGTGCCTACCGAAAGGTCGACGACACCGTCCGGGTGCCCGCGCGCCCGGTCAGCGTACGGCGCGAGCGTGTCCCACGGGAAATCCGGCAGGTCGAGACGTCGCAGGGTCAGCCCGCCTCACCCTGCGGGGGCAGCGCAGCGACGATCGGATGGTCGTGATCAATGACGCCGACTTTCGAGGCACCGCCGGGTGAACCGAGGTCCTCGAAGAATTCGACGTTCACCTTGTAGTAGTCCTTCCACTGGTCGGGAAGGTCGTCCTCGTAAAAGATCGCTTCAACCGGGCAGACGGGCTCGCATGCACCGCAGTCGACGCATTCGTCGGGGTGGATGTACAGCATGCGCTGCCCCTCGTAAATGCAGTCGACCGGGCATTCGTCGACGCACGCCCGGTCTTTCACGTCGACGCAAGGCTGGGCGATGATGTACGTCACCGCAATTCCTCCTGACCTAGCCCGCCTGCCGGTTCGCCATGTCGTCGAACCGGCCGCCTCTTCGGCGACAGACGCCCGCCACCCGTTCCGGCCACGTCTCCGGAGACAGGGCGCAACCGCGCGGCAGGCGACGGCACCTAGTATGCACGGCGTGAGCGAGCCAGCCGGCGCCGGTTCGCCGCTGCAACCCACCGACGTCGGATCCCGGGTCAGCATCCGCTTTCGCCGGGACGACGGCCTGCTGGCTGATGTGGTCGGCGATCTCGTCGCGCTTGACGACACCGAGCTGCGGCTCCGGCGTCGCGACGGGGCGGTGATCACTGTGCCGAGGACGCTGGTGCTGGCAACCCGCCGGGTGCCGGCGAGCATGCGCGACATCCTTGCGCTCGAGGAACTCAGCGGTCGGACCTGGCCGGCCCGCCACGAGACCTGGCTCGGCCGCTGGTGGTTGCGGGCAGCCGGCGGTTTCAGCGCACGGGCGGACGCGTCGCGCCTGCTCGGCGACCCGGACCGGCCGGTGGCGGAAGCGTTCGACGCCGTACGGGCCTGGTACCGGGATCACGGAGTGGAGCCGCAACTGCGGCTCGTGGCGGGGAGCCGGTTCGAGGCGGCTGCGGCCGCTGCGGGTTTTCGGCCGGCGACGACGATCCTCGTCCTCGCCGCGCCGATCGCGAGGGTCCGGAGCCGGATCGCGGAACGTTCCGCCCGCTTCGGCGGCTGGGCGGAGCCGGACGCGGGCGGGCGCGTCGGCGTGGTTCGCACAGCCGTCGTGCGGCTCGAGTCTCGACCGTGGCCCGGCTGGCTCGCGATGTTCAGGGGCGGCACGGCGTCGCATGCTGCTGACCTGCTCGCCACCCCTCGTCAGGTGGTATTCGCCGCGGTCGAGCACGCCGGCGACGTGCTGGCGATTGGACGCGGCGCACGGGACGAGGACTGGGTGGAGCTCAGTGCCGTTGAGGTTCGGCCCACCGCTCGACGTCAAGGTCTCGCACACCGGATCATCGATGCGATCCTCGGATGGGCCGGCGGTCTCGGCGCATTGCGGGTCTTTCTCGAAGTTGCCGAAGCCAACGGCCCGGCCCGCTCGCTGTACGCCCAACTCGGGTTCACCGAACATCACCGGTACCGGTGGTGGAGACCGGCCGAGGGCGCGGACCAGCCGAAGATCGACGCCGGGTGAGCCCCCGACCGCCCGGCGGGAAGCCGAGGCCGCCGGCGACGGGAGATCGAACAGCCGAGATACCGCTGCGGCCGAGCGCCTAGGATGGGGGCGTGACCGAAGCTCCCCCGCTGCCCAAGCGCCGTGTCCTGCTCGCCCAGCCCCGCGGCTACTGCGCGGGTGTCGAGCGGGCGGTGGACACCGTGGAGAAGGCCCTCGAGTTGTACGGCCCGCCGGTGTACGTGCGCAAGCAGATCGTGCACAACAAGCACGTGGTCGCCGAGCTGGAAGCAAAGGGTGCGATTTTCGTTGAGGAAGCGGACGAAGTGCCCGAGGGGTCCATCGTCGTCCTCTCCGCGCACGGCGTAGCGCCCAGCGTGTACGAGCAGGCACGGCAGCGCCGGCTCAAGACGATCGATGCGACCTGCCCGCTCGTCACCAAGGTGCACCAGGAGGCGCGCCGCTTTGCCGAGCAGGGGTTGGAAATTCTGCTGATCGGGCACGCCAATCACGAGGAAGTCGTTGGGACGACGGGCGAGGCGCCGTCGAGCATCACCCTCGTCGACGGTCCGGAGGAAGCCGAGCACGTCCAGGTGAAGGATCCGTCCCGAGTCGCCTGGTTGTCTCAAACGACACTCTCGGTGGACGAAACTCTCCAGACGGTTGAGGTGCTGCGCCGGCGCTTTCCGCAACTCATCGACCCGCCAAGCGATGACATCTGCTACGCCACGCAGAACCGACAGGCCGCGGTGAAGCGAATCGCGGCAATCGCGGATCTCGTCATCGTCGTGGGGTCGCGGAATTCGTCGAATTCCGCGCGCTTGGTCGAAGTGGCTCTGGACAGTGGGGCAAAAGCCAGTTACCTCGTCGACGACGCCAGTGAGATTGACGAACGCTGGCTGGACGGCGTCTGGACCGTCGGCGTCACGAGCGGGGCGTCGGTACCCGAATCACTCGTGACCGGCGTTCTGGCGTGGCTTGCCGAGCGAGGCTTCGACACCGTGGAAGAAATTGACGCCGAGCGGGAAACGTTGGTCTTCGCTCTGCCGCCTGAGCTGCGCCGCGAATTGAAGGCACGCGGCGAGCCGCTCACCCGGAGTGCAACCGCCGGCGACCGGATGAACGCTGACCGCTAAGTAATTACGCGGCGATCCCGGCGTCCGCAGGCAACCCGGAGGCTTGTGTGACCCCGGTGTATCCGGGCGACCCCGGGCCCGCTAACAACCCCGAGGCCGGCGCGATCCCGGCGCCCGCCCGATACGGGCGTCGGCACGCTTCCGGCCCGCTTCAGGCCCCGGGGCCCTATCGTCTGGACCGTCGTGACCGACCCGCGCGGCGCCACACCGCGACGACGCCTGCTGCTGCGGTGCCCGCCCAGATCGCGGGTGCGCCTGTGACAAACGCGTCTGCCAGATACACGACCTCGCGGCTGGCAAGGCCGCCGGCGAATCGGCCGGCATCGATGAAACTGATCAAGAGCAGCGCGACGCAGTAGACGATCGGCGGAGCAATCACGGTGGTGGCGAGATCGCGACGTCGGACCAGCGCTGCGCAGACCGCTGCGACAACGGTGAAGACGAGCCCGAAGAGACCGGTACGGTGCCCGGCGAGACCGATTCCGACCAGGCCGGCAAGCACCGTTGCGCCGGTGAGAAGCAGCACGGCACCCCGACCAGTGAGCCGGCCCCGGACCGGATGCGCCCGATACTCGTGCACCCGGGCAGCAGCCGTCGCGGCAGGCACCCTCCCGCCGGAGCCGCGATCGACGTCCGCGAATGCCTGCGCCGACCGGCCGTCCGGTCGCGGTTGCTGCGCGGCGTACCAGCTCTGCCCCACACCGCGATGCTACGGGTGAACTCGTGCGCCGGCGACGCCGCGACACCGAGGGTCGGCACCCGAGCGCGGGGACGCAGCGCGTCCCGCTCGGTGAGCCGGGCTAACCGGTGTCGCGCTCCGGCAGCGAGACGAGCGTCTCGTCAGCCGATGCGACGAGTTCGGCGGCTTGAACCCGTCGAGGCGTCACCTCGACCTGGCGCGGCGACTCCAGGTCGTCAGCGGTCACCTTCAGATCAGCGAGGCGCCGGGCCGTCACGAGAACCCGGCTCTCCAGGGACGCCACGGCATCGTTGTAACTGCGGACCGCCGAGCCGAGCCGTTCGCCCAGCTTGTTTACGTGGCCGCCCAGCGTCGCGAGGCGCGAGTAAAGGCTGCGGGCCAGGTCGAGCACCTGCTGGGCATTGGCCGCTAACGCCTCCTGCCGCCACGTGTACGCCACGGTACGCAGCATGAGCACGAGAGTGGTCGGCGTTGCGACGATGACATTGCGCTCCATCGCGTATTGCAGCAGATCCGGATCGGTCTCCAGTGCGGCTGACAAAAAAGCCTCAGCGGGAACGAACAGCACGACGAATTCTGGCGTATTCGGGACGGCGGCCCAATACGCCTTTGAGGCCAGATGGTCGATGTGCTGCCGCAGATGCCGCGCGTGCCGGCGAACGTGTTCATCACGCGTCGCAGGGTCCGATGCAGCCATTGCGTCGAGGAAGCCGACAAGCGGCACCTTGGCATCGACGACGACGTGCTTGCCGCCCGGCAGCCGGACAATCATGTCCGGCCGAAGCCGGGCGTCCTCGGCGTCCGTGGTCGCCTGTTCGACGAAGTCGCAGTGCTCGAGCATGCCGGCGAACTCGACCACCCGCCGCAGCTGGTACTCACCCCATGCGCCCCGGGCTTGCGGCGCGCGCAATGCCTGGACCAGTTGCTGGGTCTCCAGCCGCAGCTGCTCGGAGGTCTTTCCCATCGACTCGACCTGCTGCCGTAACGCGCCGTACGCGTCGGCCCGCTCCTTCTCGACCTGCTCAATCTGCTGCTCGACCTTCGCGAGCGACTCACGCAGTGGGGCGAGCAGAGCCTCGATCGCCTGCTGACGCTTCGCGAGGTCGCCCTCGGCGGCAGTGGTGATCTGCTTCAACGTCTCCGTGGCCAGGTCGACGAATGCCCGGCTGTTGCGGTGCAGCGCCTCAGAGGAGAGGGCAGCGAACATCTCCCGTAGTTGCTCCTGGGTGAGTCTCGCGGACTCAATCTGCTGCGCCGCAGCCCGCCGCTCCGCCTCGACCTGGCGTTCGGCCGCCGCGCGTGTTGCGTCGAGTTCCGCGGTGGCAGCGGCAAGACGGGCCCCGATCCGAGCATGGGCGATCAAATATCCCAGCAGGACGCCGACAAGGAGCCCAATGAGGAGTGTTGCGAGGACCATGACGGGTATGGTGGCAGACCCGACCGACAAAACAGCGCTCCGCGCCGAAGCAAGGCGGTCTGCTCTCGACTGGCAGCCGCGACGAACCACACGCTGAGCCGGCGGGTGCCCGGGGCCGGCTGGGGCCCGCCTGCCGCTCTCCGCGGGCGGCGCGAACGCACACGCTGTGCCGCCGGGTGCGTCCGCGACCGTTAGGCTCACCTGTTGTGGCTCTGTCGATCGGAATTGTCGGTCTGCCGAACGTCGGGAAATCGACCCTGTTCAACGCGCTGACGAAGAACGACGTCCTGGCGGCGAACTACCCGTTCGCGACGATCGATCCAAACGTCGGCGTGGTCGGCGTCCCCGATCCTCGGCTCGACGTCCTCGCTCGAATGTTCGGTTCCGCGCGGATCGTCCCGGCAACGGTGACGTTCGTCGACATCGCGGGTCTGGTGCGCGGGGCATCGCAAGGGCAAGGACTCGGCAACAAGTTTCTCGCCCACATCCGGGAAACCGACGCGATTTGCCAAGTCGTCCGGGTCTTCACCGATTCCGATGTCGCGCACGTCGCGGGCCGTGTCGACCCCGCCGACGACATTGAGGTCGTCAACACCGAGCTGGTGCTCGCCGACCTGCAGACCCTGGAGAAAGTTTTGCCCCGCCTGGAGAAAGAGGTGCGACTGGGCGGCACGGGACCCGCGGCGAAAGCGCGGGCAGAGGCCCTGGACGCGGCCCGGGCGGCGTACGAGGTCCTGAATTCCGGCAAGACGGTCTTCTCCGCGGGGATTGACACGACCGCGCTGCGCGACGTGCACCTGTTGACCGCAAAACCGTTTCTGTACGTTTTCAACGTCGACGAAACCGAAATCACCAACGACCGCCTGAAAGCACGGTTACAGGAATTGGTCGCCCCCGCGCCCGCAATTTTTCTCGATGCGAAATTGGAAGCCGAACTTGCCGATCTCAGCGAAGAAGACGCCCGCGAACTGCTCGCGTCGATCGGCCAGCGGGAATCCGGCTTGGCCATCCTTGCGCGGACCGGTTTCGACGTCCTCGGCTTGCAGACCTTCTTGACCGCAGGGCCAAAGGAAACCCGGGCATGGACGATCCGCAAGGGGGCGACCGCCCCCGAAGCCGCGGGAGTCATCCACTCGGATTTTCAGCGCGGCTTCATCAAGGCGGAGGTGGTCAGTTACGACGACCTGGTCGCCGCCGGTTCACTCGCGCAGGCACGGGCGCAAGGAAAGGTGCGGATCGAGGGCCGGGATTACGTCATGCAGGACGGCGACGTCGTCGAATTTCGATTCAACGTGTGACACCGCGATGATGCGCCGCCCGCCGCACGCCGTCACCGCCCGCCGTATCGCCGCAGTCGTGACGCCCCGGCAGAAGCCGTCGACTGACGCACGTAGGCTCCTGCGCCGGCCCTGCCGCACCCTGGGACCGGATCGCTATCGCGCACCCATTGCCTGAACGAGGTCATTGATTCGCCGGGCCAGGTTGAGGTCCAGCTCGGTGACGCCTCCCTTGGAGTGTGTCGCACAGGTAAAGGTGATGGAGGTCCAGCGGATGTCAATGTCGGGATGATGGTCGAGGGACTCCGCGACCTCCGCAACCGCATCCACCAGGCGAATTCCGGCGGGAAAGCTCTCCGCCTTGACGGTGCGGCTGATTGCCTTCCCGTTACCATGCCACCCCTCGAGTCCGGCGAGGGCCTCGGCCACTTGCGCATCGCTGAGAAGTTCTGCCATACCTTCACCGTGACCTCCGCCGCGCGCCGCGTCAACTCCGATGCGTGGCTGGCCGCGTGCGGCGGCGCGTCACGTCCGACGCTCGCCGCGCGCCGCGTCAACTCCGATGCGTGGCCGGGCGCGTGCGGTGGCACCCGCGCTCGCAACGACAGCTGGGAGACTGCAGAGCGTGACCAGCATCATCGTCGGTGCCGCCATCATCCAGGAAGGCCGGCTCCTCGCGGCGTGCCGTGCCGATCCGCCGGAACTCGCCGGGTGGTGGGAGCTGCCCGGCGGCAAGGTCGAGGACGGCGAGGAGGAGGCTGACGCGATCCGCCGCGAGTGCCGCGAAGAACTCGACGTTGACGTCGCGCCGTTGCACCGGCTCGGTGAATGGCCCATCGACGCCGACCGGCGGCTGCGGGTCTGGACGGCCCGGTTACGTGACGGAGCTCCGCGGGCGGTAACGCATCGGGAGGTGCGATGGCTTGCCGCCGAGGAGCTGTACAGCGTTGCCTGGCTGCCGGCTGACCTGCCGGTCATCGGCGTACTCGACGCTCAGCTGCGCAACGGCCGGCGCGGACCTTAGCCTGCGTCGCGGGCAGCGGGACGCCGCGGTTGCTCCGGGCTGCGGACCTTCCGGAACAACCGGGTCACCGGGTCGTAATGGGTGTCGACGACCCGCTCCTTCATCGGAATGATCGCATTATCGGTGATTTTGATGCCCTCGGGACAGACTTCCGTGCAGCATTTCGTGATGTTGCAGAAGCCGATCCCGTGCTCCTCCCGCAACTGCTGCTTGCGGTCGAGGGTGTCCAGCGGGTGCATGTCCAACTCCGCATACCGGATGAAAAACCGCGGCCCGGCAAAGCGCGGCTTGTTCTCCTCGTGGTCGCGGATAACATGGCAGACGTCCTGGCAGAGGAAGCATTCGATGCACTTGCGGAATTCCTGCGACCGCTCGACGTCCACCTGCTGCATGCGGTACTCACCCGGCGCGAGATCAGCCGGCGGCGTGAACGGCGGAACGCTCTTCGCTTTCTCGTAATTGAACGACACGTCGGTGACGAGGTCCCGGATCACCGGGAAGGTGCGCATCGGCGTCACCGTGATGGTCTCCTGCGGATCGAAGAGCGAGAGGCGGGTCATGCACATCAGGCGCGGCTTGCCGTTGATCTCCGCACTGCACGACCCGCACTTCCCGGCCTTGCAATTCCACCGCACCGCAAGGTCGCCTGCCTGCGTCGCCTGCAGCCGGTGGATGGCGTCGAGCACGACTTCGCCCTCTTCGACCGGGACGGTGAAGTCAACGAGCCTTCCGCCGTTCTCATCCCCTCGCCACACCCGAAGCTTGAGGTCGTAGCCCATCAGTGGTTCTCCTCGAAGAGTTTCTTCAGCTCATCCGGCATTTCCGGCAGCGGCTGCTGATACACCTCGACGTGGTCGCCCGCCCATCGGCAGCAGACGTTCCGCTTCCCCCACTCCGGGTCGCTGGCCGGATAATCGTCCCTCGTGTGACCGCCGCGGCTCTCCTTGCGTTCCAGAGCCGCACGCGCGATCGATTCCGAGACCATCAGCATGTTCCGCAAATCCAGCGCGAGATGCCATCCGGGGTTGTACTGCCGATTCCCCTCGACAGACACCCGGGCGAGCCGCTCCCGGTATTCCGCAATCTTCTCCAGGGCCTGCTTCATCTCATCGGCGACCCGGATGATGCCGACCAAGCTGTGCATCGTTTCCTGCAGCTCCCGCTGCAAGGTGTAGGGATTCTCGCCCCCGTCGCGCATGAACGGCGCCAGCGCCTCCTGCTCAGCGTCCCGGATATCCGCCTCATCGATCCGCGGGCGGCTCGCTTGACCGCGGGCGTACTCGGCGGCGTACTCGCCGGCCCGTTTGCCGAAGACCAGGAGGTCAGAGAGCGAGTTGCCGCCGAGGCGGTTCGCGCCGTGCATTCCGCCCGCCACCTCGCCGGCTGCGAACAGCCCCGGCACTTTCGACATCGCCGAATCGGCATCGACCTCGACGCCGCCCATGACGTAATGGCAGGTCGGTGCGATCTCCATCGGTTCCTTCGTGATGTCGACGTCGGCAAGTTCCTTGAATTGGTGGTACATCGACGGCAGCCGCTTCTTGATGAATTCCGGGCTGCGCCGGGAGGCGATGTCCAGATACACGCCGCCGTGCGGTGACCCTCGTCCTGCCTTCACCTCCGCATTGATGGCCCGGGCCACCTCGTCCCGAGGCAGCAGTTCCGGCGGGCGGCGGTTGTTGATGTGATCGTCGTACCACCGATCCGCCTCTTCCTCGGTGTCCGCCGTCTCGGCCTTGAAATAGTCGGAGATGTAATCAAACATGAAGCGGCGGCCGGCCGCGTTGCGGAGCACGCCCCCGTCGCCGCGCACGCTCTCCGTCACGAGAATTCCACGCACCGACGGCGGCCAGAGCATTCCGGTCGGATGAAATTGCACGAATTCCATGTTGATGAGCGGAGCGCCGGCTGCCATCGCCATCGCGTGACCGTCGCCGGTGTACTCCCACGAATTCGACGTGACCTTGAACGACTTGCCGATGCCGCCGGTGGCGAGGACCACGGCGGGCGCCTCGAAGACGATGAATCGGCCGGATTCGCGCCAATACCCGAACGCGCCGGCGATGCGGTCGCCGTCCAGCAACAGCCGCGTGATCGTGCACTCCATGAAGACGTCGATGCCGAGCGCAACCACCCGCTGCTGAAGGGTGCGGATCATCTCCAGCCCGGTGCGGTCGCCGACGTGCGCCAACCGCGCGTACCGGTGGCCGCCGAAATCCCGCTGGGAAATCTTGCCGTCCGGTGTCCGGTCGAAGAGCGCGCCCCAGCTCTCCAGTTCCCAGACGCGCTCCGGGGCCTCCTGCGCGTGCAGTTGGGCCATCCGCCAGTTGTTGAGCATCTTGCCGCCGCGCATGGTGTCGCGGAAATGCACCTGCCAGTTGTCTTCCGGCCACACGTTGCCCATCGCGGCGGCAATACCGCCCTCGGCCATCACGGTGTGCGCCTTGCCGAGGAGCGACTTGCAGACCACCGCCGTCCGCGCACCTTTGTCGTGCGCGCCGATCGCGGCACGCAGCCCCGCTCCCCCGGCGCCGACGATGACCACGTCGTACTGATGCCGCTCGATCTCCGTCATCGCCTCACCCGCTTGCCGTCCTTGCGTCGAATTCCCATATCGTGGTCGCTACCGGTGCTCCGCCGGCTCAGAAGAACCGGACATCGGTGATCCATCCGGCGGCCACCAGCCGCACATACAGGTCCGCGAGGGCGACCCACACCAACGACACCCACGCAATCTGCCCGTGATACCGATTCATCCGCGAGACCAGGGTCCAGAACCGGTACCGCAGGGGATGCTTGGAGAAATGATTGAGCCGCCCGCCGACGATGTTGCGGCACGAATGACACGACAGGGTGTAGCCCCAGAGGAGAAGCGCGTTCAGCACCAGAACGAGCGTCCCCAACCCTGCGTGTCCCCACCGTCCCGAGTGGTCGCGGAAAGCAATCACGGCGTCATAGCTCAAAATGATGTTCAAGAGAAAGCCCAGGTAGAAGAAGTAGCGGTGCACGTTCTGCAGAATGAGGGGGAAACGCGTCTCGCCGGTGTACCGGGCGTGCGGTTCCGCCACCGCGCATGCCGGCGGTGCGAGCCAGAACGCGCGGTAATACGCCTTCCGGTAGTAGTAACACGTCAGCCGAAAACCCAACGGCACGATGAGAATAATGACTGCCGGCGAAATGATCCACCACGAGCCGAAAATGCCCACGTGCGGTGCGCCCGCCGACCCGGGGACCATCCCGCAGCGGGTGGCGATGCACGGTGAATAGAACGGCGAGAGATACGGTTCCCAGAAATAATCCCGGTCGACGAACGCCGCCCACGTCGAATAAATGATGAAGCTCATCAGGACGCCGAAGGTGAACGCCGGCTGGGCCCACCAACGATCCGTCCGCAGCGTTGCAACCCCGATGGCCGCCCGCCGGCCGGTCCGAGCCGGTGCCGGCGCCGGTACGCGACTCTCCACCGTCACGGCGTCCCGCTTCCTCCTGTCCGACAAGCCCGCACGCGGTCACGCGCCCGGCCGACGACGCGCGTGGCCGGCGACCACAACTTACGCCTTGCACCGGCGCCCCTCCTAGTCAAGGGCGGTGTGTGATCTGTCACCTGGCGCTACGATCGGTCACGCGGCCGCCGGCCGCAGCATGAGCCGGACAGAGCACCAGGCTGCCGACGCCGATAGCAGGTGGGCTCCGCACGGCGGCGTCCGTCGATAGCGGGGTCAACAATCGGCAGCGGAGCCAGGCGAAGATGCCGCATCGGCGACGGAGCCATGAGCGGATGGAGCCGAGGAATGAGGCGAGGACAATCCCGACCGCGTGACCGGCGCGGAAAGGTCCGCGCCGCTCTTCGTCTCGGCAGTGCGGCGCTGCTCATTGCCGCCGTAGTCCGAGAACTTCGGCGTCCCAAGGCCGAACGCCGGTGGGTAGGGCAGCTTGGACCGATTCCCTACGACCTCCGAACTCCCACGCCGCAGCGGCTGTTGCGCAGCGTCTGGTCACCGGAGGACCCCCGCATTCTCGTCCCCCGGGCCTTCGGCGTCGGCTGGTCGATCAATTTCGCCGCCCTCCGCCGCCGCGCGGCCCGACACTAGGCGGTTCGACCCGGAACCGCTCTGCTTCAATCCACCCGGCGTACGCTGCCAGCCATGGTCCGCTCACTGCTGCTCGTGCACGCCCACCCGGACGACGAATCCATCAGCACCGGAGCGACGATGGCGTACTACGCGGCGCAGGGCGTCCGTGTCACGCTCGTCACCTGCACCCTCGGCGAGGAAGGTGAGATTCTCGTCCCCGACCTGCGGTTGCTCGCGGCCGACGAAGCGGACCAGCTCGGCGGTTACCGGATCAGCGAGCTGGCCGCCGCGTGCGCAGCCCTGGGCGTCACCGATCACCGGTTCCTCGGCGGTGCGGGCCGTTACCGCGACTCCGGCATGATGGGCACCCCCGCCAACAACCACCCGCGCGCTTTCTGGCAAGCCGATCTCGATACCGCTGCGGCGTACCTCGTCGACATCATCCGTGACGTCCGGCCGCAGGTGGTCATCACGTACGACGAGAACGGCGGTTACGGCCACCCGGATCACATTCAGGCGCACCGGGTCACCGTCCGCGCCGTCGACCAGACCCGGGACATTGTCACGAAACTGTACGCCGCGGCCGTCCCGCGATCCGCATTTGCCGAGGGAATTCAAGCGCTGCGGGCGGCCGGCGACACCACGTCGTTCGCCGGCGTGGAGGACGTCGACAACGTGCCGTTCGTCCGGCCCGATGAGGTCATCACGACAGCGATCGACGCCCGCGCCTTTCTCGACCGGAAAATCGCGGCGCTGCGCGCGCATGCCACTCAAATCGCCGTAGATGGGCCATTCTTTGCGTTGTCCAACAATATCGGCCAACGGGCATTCGGTGTCGAGTACTACATCCTGCTGCGGGGAACGGCATATCCGGCGGGTGATGGGCGGGAAAACGACCTTTTCGCCGGGGTGGACGTCGTCCAAGCGGGTGATGTCGGCGCCGCCACGTAGCCAGCCGAGCCCTGCCGGGGGAGACTGGAGATAACCGAGGAATTCTCGGCACTCCGCCACCTCGGCTTGAGCCGCTGAAAGGGTGAAGGCATGGCCGATCAGCTCGCCGAGATCGCGTCCGGTTCCGTCCTTGATGCGCACCGGGCGGATGTCGGGCGGCAACGAGAGCGGGCGCGGCGGACCAGATTGCGCCGGTTAGCCGGCATTCTGGCCGTGCCTGCGGCGTACCTGTGGTATCGGCTACTGACCGGCCGGCCGCTGAACGTCTTCGAAATGCCCCATGTTCCGTGGCTCTTGGTGCTGTACCTGGCCGTGCCGATTCTGTTCATCTTCGGCATGGTCGGCGTGTACTGGGGTTACGGACGCTCACCGCACCAGATCATCCGTCCCGAACAGATCGACGTCCGGCTCGACGACGTCGTCGGTATCGACGTCATCAAGGCCGAGGTCGTCCGGTCCGTCAACCTCTTCCTTGCCCACCGCACCTTCTCCCGCGACATGGGGGGGCGGCCGCGCCGGGGAATTCTTTTTGAAGGACCGCCGGGTACTGGAAAGACCTACCTGGCCAAAGCAATCGCCAAAGAGGCGAACGTACCGTTCCTCTTCGCAACAGCGACCTCCTTCCAGTCCGGATTGCAAGGGGCGACCCAGCGGAAGGTCCGTGCATTCTTCCGGGCGCTTCGTGCCACCGCGCGCAAGGAAGGCGGCGCCATCGGGTTCATCGACGAATTCGACGCCCTCGGCGGAGCCCGCCACGCGGTCAGCGCTTTCGCGCCGGCGGACCTGCTGGCACCGCGCATGCAGTGCGGCGCGCTCTCCGGTCTGCCGGATTTCGGCCCCCCGCAGATGCGCACTCCGGCGGTGCGCACTCCGACGGTCGCCAGCCCATTCTTCGGCGGCAACGATCTGGGCATGGCTGTTCAGGAGCTGCTCGTCCAGCTCCAATCGTTCGATCAGCCGCCGGCGGCGCAGCGCGTGCTGGGAGCGGTCATCGACACCGTCAACCTCTTCCTGCCCGCCCGCCGGCACATCCGCAAACCGCCGATCCCGCCGGCCAACATTCTTCTCATCGCATCAACGAACCGAGCCGACGCGCTCGATCCCGCTCTGCTGCGACCAGGTCGCTTTGACCAGCGCCTCACCTTCGACCGCCCGGACAAGAATGCGCGGCGCGCGCTCATCACGTACTTCCTCAGCAAGAAGGCGCACGCGGCTGAGCTGGACGATCCGGAGCGCATCGACGCCCTCGCCGCGGTCACGCAGGGATACAGCCCGGCCATGCTGGAAGGCCTGCTGGACAACGCACTGGTGAACGCGCTGCAATCCGGCCGCCGGGCGATGACGTGGCAGGACGTCGAACACGCCCGCCTGGACACCGAGGTCGGTTTCGGTCAACCCGTCGGGTATACCGAGCACGAAAAGATGCTCATTGCCACCCACGAGGCGGGCCATGCCGTCGTCGCCTGGCTTGTTGCACCGCAGCGGCGGCTGGAGATTCTGACAATTGTCAAAAGACGGAACGCGCTCGGCCTGCTTGCGCACGGCGACCGCGAGGAGGTCTACACCCGATCGCGGGCCGAAATGCTCGCCCTCATCCGCATCGCGCTCGCCGGTCAAGCGGCGGAAGAAGTGTTCTTCGGTGACGTCAGCACCGGCCCGGGCGGCGACCTCCTGTATGCGACAAACGTCGCCGCGCACATGGTCGGCGCATGCGGCATGACGGATTCATTGATTTCGTACGCCGCGGTGCAGAACAATTCCTGGTCCGACACGAACATCGTCGGGCGAGTGCTCGCCGACCGCCACGGCCGGGAGAAAGTCGACGAATTGCTCGCCCAGCAGAAATTGCTCGCGACCGCACTCATCGAGGGAAACCGCCACTTGGTCGAGGCGCTCCGCGATGCACTCGTGCAGCGCCACGAGCTCATCGGCCACGAAATCACCGACATCCTCGAAGCTGCCGCTGCTGCCGGCGGAGTGCTGCGACCCGACGCACCGGCGTTCTCTGACGACGCGGCCCGCGAGGCCGATACCTCCCGCGAGGCCGACGCGGCCGGCGCCGACGACGCGGCCGGAGCCGACGACACGGCCGACGAGATCGTCATTGACCTTACCGACCGCACCGTTCACCGTCGGTCCACGCGGCGCGAGGAGACTCGACCCTGACGTCGGCCGCCGGAGGGGCAACTAGGCTGCACCCCGTGCCTCCATCCGCTCCTCAGCCGGACCGACGCTGGACATGGCTGACCGCCGGGATCGGCGTCCTGCTTGGTCTCGTCACCGGGCTGCTGACCGCCGTCCAAGCAACCCGGGTTGTCGACGGCGTCCCGGTCGGAGCACTCGCCGCCTTCGGCGCCAATTTCGGCGGCGGAGTCCTGATCGGTTGGGGACTGCGGGCACGGGAAGCGGCGGCGCTCCCGGCCTTCGGGTGGCTCCTTGCCGTTTTCCTGCTCATCGCGCTGCCGCGCCCAGGCGGAGACGTCCTCCTTCCCGGTTCCGGCGCCCCCGTCGTCGCCTTCCTTCTCGGCGGAATCGCCGGTTCGCCTGCCTCGATCTTCGTGGCGGCGGCCCTGCTCCGCCGGCAGGCCAAGGCAGCGAACTCCGGCTCCCGGTCGCAGCTCCCGAGCGCCGCACCCACCGCCAGCCGCCCGGACGACATCGACCGTCCGGGCGCCGCCGCGCGGGACACCACCGACGGCGCTTCACCGAACAGCCGTACCAGCCGATGAGGAGGCCGTGCGCGATTCCGAAACGACCACGGGGACGGCGGCGACGGAGGCACGGCGTGCGGCAGGACCAGCGGCGGCTGACGGCGGAACAGGTGGGGGACCGCGCCTCGCGGACGTCGAGGAGGCCGGCTACGTGCTCGCCCGGCTCGGCGGCGGCCGGTATGCCATCGAGATGTCGGCCGTAGCGGAAGTCGGCCGCGTTCCATGGATCACCCGGGTTCCCGGCACGCCGGTCTGGCTCGCCGGGGTGGCGAACTGGCGGGGCCGCATCCTCGCCGTCGTCGATCTGCGTCCGCTGCTCGGCACGGAGATGCCGCCGGTCGGGTCCCTCGGGCGGTTGGTCGTCATCACGGACGGCACCGTGACGGCCGGCCTGCTCACCGAGGGCGTGCATGGCGTCATCCACTGTCCTGCCGATCAACTTGATCCACCGCCCCGCACCGTCGACCCGGACGTCGCGGCTCTGCTCCTCGGTCAGTTCACGCCGGACCACGGACCCGTCGCGGTCATAAACCCGGCTGCACTCCTGGGGCTGCGCCGGAAATTGCCGAACGTCCGGACGTGACCTCATGCCGGCACCACGCTTCAGAAAGGGCGATCGCCTCCCGATGCGTTGACCAGGTATCCCAACGGGAGCCTCCCGACGGGTTGACCAGGTATCCCAACGCGCGCCGGACAGCTGAGGAGGGCCGGTGGACGTCGTCAAGCGGCTGCAACAGGTATCAGCAATCTGCACGGGATTAATGCTCGCGCTGGGAATCGCCGGCGTCCTCGCCGTGGGGTCGCACCCCACTCCCGGCGTCGATATCCGGCCCGCTGTCGTTGCCGGCTGGCTCGGCGTCGCCGTCCTCGGTGCGACTCTCGTCACCGTCGCCTGCCTGGCACGCGTGGATCATCCAGCCCTTGGGCCGACGGGTGCGGTAGCCGATCTCGGCCGGCTCGTCTACCTCGCCGGTATCACCGGCGCGCTGGTCGCGGCGGCCGGGTTCGCAACCCCGCTGTGGATTCTCTACATCCCGGTTCTGCTCACCACGGCGGTCAGCGACGCGCCGTGGAAGTCATTCGGCTACGCCTTTCTCGCCGCCGTGCTGGCGCTCACGGCAACGGCCGCAACCCACCATCTCGACCGCAGCACCGCACTGACCACCCTCCTGGCGATTCCGGCGATTCCGGCGGTCGTCTGGTTCGCCAGCACGCTCGCGCACTCCGTCACCAACCTCCGGCAGCGGCTGGACGAGGAGCGCCGGCGCATGCACGACGAACTCGAACGAACCCGAGCGGAACTCCTCGACGAAGCCCGCGCCGAGCGGGAGAACCTGCAAGACGAAATCCGGCGGGAACGCGCCGAATTGAAGGCGAAGGTCGAACGGCTCTCCGAAGCCTTGGCCGCAGCCGCCCGCGGTGACCTCTCTGCGTACCAGCAGATTGACCTCGGTCCGCCGACCGGCGAGGACGACGAAGCGCTCGCGGTGCTCCAGGCGGCGTTCGCCAATACCCTGGGCAGCCTCCGACACCTCGTGGAACAAATCCGGGCCAGCGGCGAGAGCATCTCCGCGGCCGCGGGACAACTGCTGGCGACCGCCGAGGAGCACGCGGCGTCCGCGACGCAACAGTCCTCAGCGGTGGCTGAGACGACCAGCACCATCGAGGAACTCGCCGCCACCGCAGCGCAGATCGCCGAGACCGCCGAAGCGGTCGCCCGGTACGCCGCCGAGACCCTGCGGTACGCCGAGGAGGGCCGGGAGGCCGTGGCGGCCTCCGTCGCGGCGATGGACACCATCGCCAACCGGGTCGACTCCATCGCGAGCCGGGCCTTGTCTCTCGGCGAGAAATCCCAGGAGATCGGGCGGATTCTCGAGGTCATCGACGACTTGGCCGATCAGACCAACCTCCTCGCCCTCAACGCCGCGATTGAGGCCGCCCGTGCGGGGGAGCACGGTCGCGGTTTCGCGGTCGTCGCCTCCGAAGTGCGCAAGCTCGCGGAGCGTTCCCAGGAATCCGCGGCAAAAATCCAAGGCATCGTGAGCGAAATTCAAGCCGAGACGAACGCCACCATTCTCGCCACCGAAGAAGGGGCGAAGGAGGTGCATGCCGGAACGGAATTGGCGCGCGGCGTCGTCGAGGCCCTCGAACGCATCTCCGGCATGGTGGACGAAACAACCACAGCGGCAAAGGAAATCTCCATCGCCACCCAGCAGCAACGGTCGGCCTCCGACCAGGTGGTGACAGCGATGATGCAGGTCTCGGACGTCTCGCGTCAGTACGTCGTCGGATCGAAGCAGGCGGCTGCGTCCGCGGCTCAGCTGAACGTGCTCGCGGCCGAATTGCGGGCGTCGATCGCGCAATTCCGCATTTCCTGAGGCGCCGATGGGCGGTTGGGCGGAAGACCCGGAACTGCTCGCCACGTTCCGTGCCGAGGTGGAGGAAAGGCTCGCCTCGCTGTCCGCTGGCCTGCTGCGGCTGGAGACTGGAGCCGCCTCCCGGCAGGTCCTCTCCGCGCTGTTCCGTGACGCCCACACGGTCAAAGGCTCCGCTCGGATGATGGGCCTGACCGCCGTCCTGGAGACCGCGCACGCCGCCGAAGACCTCCTCGCGGCACTCCGCGACGGCCGGTTCCCGGTGCGACGCGATCTGGTTGACCTGTTGTTGGCGACGGTCGATGGCATCAGCCGATCCCTGCCGGGCGACCCGGCTCCGGTCGGTGAGGAGCATCTGCGGGCGCTCATTGCCGCGCTGCGGTCGGCGCTGGACGGGGAAGAACCGGTGACCGTCCCGCGGCTCCCGGAACCGACCGTCACGGTCCAGAGTGGCCCCCAGCCTCTCGCCGTACCACCGCCGCCGGCGCGGCCCGGCACCACGCCCTCGGCTACCGAGACCCCGGCGCCGGCCGCGCAAGCCGCCGCCCCGCCGTTCGCGGTCCCTCCGCCCCCGGACGGGCAAGCCGCCGGCCCACCCCTCGCGGTCCCTCCGCCGCCCGCTGGGCCAACCGGATCACCGGCAGGATCCACGGCACGACCACCTCGGCCAGCGGGATCCGCCCCTCCTCCGGCGGGATCCGCCCCGGTCGGGAGGCCCTCCACCCCGACGGCCACGCTCTCCACGCCGGCAGCCGCCGCCTCCACGCTGTTGGAGTCGATCACCCCGCCTGCCGCCGTCCAGATCGGCGGCCCGACAGAGCCGGAACGC
The DNA here is from genome assembly GCF_000015025.1 of Acidothermus cellulolyticus 11B. Taxonomy (GTDB): domain Bacteria; phylum Actinomycetota; class Actinomycetes; order Acidothermales; family Acidothermaceae; genus Acidothermus; species Acidothermus cellulolyticus. The sequence continues at coordinate 2,117,365 of NC_008578.1, forward strand.
GGCTTCGACGCCATCCGAGTCGCCTCCCGCCGGGTCTACGACCTGCTCGACGTCGTCGGCGAAGCCGAGCTCGACGCCCGACGGGTGGAGCGCAACGCCATAGAGCTCGAAACACTCCTCACCGAGCAGCAACGATGGCTCCGGGCGGTCCGCGCCGCCGCGACCCAACCATCCGAGGACCTGGAGCTGGCCCTCCATCGCCTTGTCGCGACAAGCGATCAGCTGGTCGCCTCCGGGCACCAACTGCGCGAGCGGGTCGAGGACGCGCGAAGCCGCCTCGCCCAGGTGCGAGACGGCGCGATGGGCTTGGCGATGGTCCCGGTCCGGCGCGTACTCTCCGGGTTTCCCCGACTGGTCCGGGACGTCGCCAGCGCCGGCGGCAAGGACGTCGGACTCCGGCTGGTCGGGGAGGATGTCGAGCTTGACAAGAAGGTGCTGGACGCCATCGCCGACGCACTCCGCCACTTGGTAACCAACGCGGTCGACCACGGATGCGAGACCCCGGCCGAGCGGGTTGCCGCGGGAAAGCCTCCCCGGGCAACCGTCACCGTGGAGGCACGGTCAGCCGGCGGGACCGTCGTCCTGGAGGTGGCCGACGACGGCCGGGGCATCGACGAAAGCGCAGTCCGCCGCCAGGCGATCGAACGCGGGCTCCTCCCGCCGGATAGCACCGTGTCCGGCCCGGCGCTTCTGCAGGTGCTCTTCGCACCGGCGTTCTCCACCGCCCCGACCGTGACGGTGACGTCGGGGCGTGGCGTGGGCTTGGACGTCGTCCGGACGGTCGTCGACGAACTCGGCGGCACGATCGACATCTACACCGAACCGGGCCGCGGCACCCGCTTCGTCCTCACCTTGCCGATCACACTCGGCGTCCTGCGCTGCCTGATCGCCCGGGTGGGAGCCGAACGGTACGCCGTCCCGGTGCCGAACGTCATTGAATCGATCAGCCTGCGCGACGTGCCGGTGGACAACCTCGCCGGGGCGCCGGTCGTCGTCCGTCACGGCACCTCCGTGCCGCTGCTCGACCTCGGCGCGGCGCTGGGCGTGGAGGGTGTCCGGGATCCCCGCGCTGCCCTTGTCGTGCGCCAAGGCGGCGGCGATCTCGTCGCGTGGTCGGTCGACCGGTTGGAGGGCGAGCTCGAGCTCGTCGTCAAGGACCTCGGATCGTTCATCGGGCGGTTGCCGCTCGTCACCGGGGCGACGATCGACGGCGATGGCACCGTGGTGTGCCTCCTCGATCTACGGGAGATGTCCGCCCGGACCGGGGCGGCCAGCACCGCGCAACCAGCGACGGCGCCGCCCGAGCTGGAGACGCCCCGACCGCTGGGACGCCGGCCGCGAATCCTCGTTGTCGAGGATTCCGTCGGAGTCCGGGAGCTGGAGCGGGTGATCCTGGAGGGTGCCGGTTATGAAGTCACCACCGCGGTCGACGGGCTCGACGGGTTGGCCCGCCTGCGCACCGAACTGCCCGACCTCGTGCTGGCCGATGTCGAGATGCCGGGGATGGACGGATTCACCCTTACCCGAACCATCCGCCGGACCCGAGGCTGGGAACACCTCCCGGTAGTGATCATGACGTCGCGAGGGGACGACGGCGACCGGCGAGCCGGCATGGAAGCCGGGGCGAACGCGTACCTGCTCAAGAGCGAATTCGATCAAGCGCAGCTGGTCGAGACGGTCGGCCGGCTCCTCGGGCGGTGACAGAACACCCCGCACGGTGGCCGGCTCCTCGGGCGATAGCAGCCCGCCGTGGCCGGCAACCGTCCACCCGGCCGGTCACAAACCGCCGTGGGCGGTGACAGACCGCCGCACAGCGCGCTCCGTCTTTCGGCCGGGCAAACCCGGCGAATGGAGTACGGTTCGGCGTCTCAGCAGCCGATGAAGTCGATGAGTCCCTCGGTCGAAACTCCGAGCAGACCTTTCGACTGATCTTCCCGGAGGGAGATTCGATGCCGACCGTCGTCATCGCCGATGACAGTCCCACCCTGCGGCGGATCGTCACCAGCGTGCTGACCAAGGAAGGGTACGAGGTGATCACCGCAGAGGACGGCGTCGAAGCGGTCCAGGCAGTCTTCCGGTCGCGGCCGGACGCGGTCATCCTCGACGTGCAGATGCCGCGCGTCTCCGGCTACGTCGCCGCCCGGCTGCTCAAGGACGACTGGCAGACGGCGGATATTCCGATCATCCTCCTGACGTCGCTGGACGCCGCAAGCGACCGGTACTGGGGCACGCAAGCCGGCGCCGATCGGTACCTCACGAAGGACTTCGAGGCTCCCGAACTGGTAGCCGCCGTCTCCGAAGCGATCGCCCAGGCCGAACGGGCCCGCGGGGGGCGTCCGGCGTTACGGCCGGATCCCGTGGAGCTGGAACCGGATGATGTCTTCAGCCGGGTCTGCGACCTGCTCGATCGCAAACTCTTCGAGACGTCCGTCGCCGCCGAGGTGACGTCGATCGCCTCCAGTGCACACGGATTCGAAGAGACGGTGGCCGGAGTCCTGGCCATCTTGCAACGATTCGTCGACAACGAACTGGCCGCCGTCCTCCTCGCCGAGGAACGGACGGCGTATGTCGCAGTGGCCCGGGAGGCGTCAGAGGCCCACTACGCGGACTTCGTCACGGCAGCAGTCGATGCGCTCAACGCGGCCGCCGGTACGTCGCTCACCCCGGCCGAGGTCAATGTGCGGGTCGCGGATCCCAATCACCTTCTCGGCGCGGACGACGAGGGTCGGATGGCGACGTTTCTGTCGATGCCGTTGCGGGGTCACGGCGGACGGGTCATTGGGGTGCTCGCGCTGTCCAGCGCGGCGAAGAATGCCTTCTCCGAGACCGCGCTCGCGACACTCAAGCTGGTCGAGGATCCCGCAGCCATCGTCATCGACAACGCCCGGCTCGCTGGGACGCCGGTCGGCTGAGCCGAAAAGCGCATCGGCTGAGCCGAGACGCCGACTCGCTGGGACGCCGGTCGGCAATGCCCGGCCCGGACGCCAGCCGGCAATGCCCGGCCCGGACGCCATCCGGCAGGGCCCGCCCGGCCCGGCCCGGACCTTCGTCTTCCAGCTCGCTCGACCGTCGCGCGGCGGATGAATCCGCTCCGGCCTACCCTCAGAGCGTGGCACTTACCTCCTCGGCCGAATCCCCGGTACCGGTACGGGAAGTCGCGCGGCAGATCGGACTCTGGGTCGGCCGGCTCGGTCGCATCTGGGTCGACGGGCAGCTCACGCAAATAAAAATCCGCCCAGGCACGAACACCGTTTTCTTCAACCTGCGGGATCCCTCGGCCAACGTCACCCTGCTCGCCACCTGCCCGCGTCAGGTCTTCGAGTGCATCGAGCCGAAACCCACGGAAGGTCTGCGGGTGGCGGTCTTGGGCAAGCCGGAATTCTACGTGCCGCGCGGCAGTTTGCAGCTCGTCGTCCACGACATCCGGCCGATCGGCATTGGCGATTTACTGGCCCGCCTGGAACGCCTGAAGAAAATCCTTGCCGCTGAAGGGCTGTTCGCCCCCGAACGGAAGCGCCCGCTCCCCTTTCTGCCGCGCGTTGTCGGGCTGATTTGCGGCCGCGGTTCGGCGGCGGAACGGGACGTCGTCGAGAACGCGCGCCGGCGCTGGCCCGCCGTCCGTTTCGACATCGCGGCGGTGGCGGTGCAAGGTCCGTACGCGGTACCGGAGATCGTCGCCGCCCTCCGCCGGCTCGACGACGACCCCGTGGTCGACGTCATCGTCATTGCCCGCGGAGGCGGCAGCGTCGAAGACCTCCTGCCTTTCTCCGACGAGACCCTGCTGCGCGCGGTCGCCGCCTGCCGCACGCCGGTGGTGAGCGCAATTGGTCACGAGACCGACACACCGCTCCTCGACTTCGTCGCCGATGTCGCCGCCTCCACGCCCACGGACGCCGCCCGCCGGATCGTGCCGGACGTGGCGGAGCAGTACGCCCAGCTCGCGCAGCTCGGCGATCGACTCCGGAACGCACTGCGACATCGGATCGACCGGGAGCAACAGGTCCTCGACACGTTGCGCTCCCGGCCGGTCCTGGCACACCCCGTCCAAGACATCAACCGGCGTGGCGAGGAGATTCTGCGGCTGGTGCGCGCCGGGCGGACCGCGCTGGACACGGCGATCCGGGCGGCGGACGCCGACGCCCGCCACCTCGTCGCTCGTCTGCGGGCGCTCGCCCCGGCGGCAACCCTCGAACGCGGGTATGCCATCGTCCTCGACCCCGCCGGCCGGGTCATCCGTGGAGCCGATGAGGTCCAGACCGGAGACGAGCTCGTCGTCCGGCTCGGCCGCGGCCGGTTGCGGGTCACCGTCACGGATGTGGCACCAGCCGAGACGGACCACCCACTAGGCTCGCTCGCGTGACCGAGCCGCCGCTCCCCCACGAATCAGCCGATGACGGCCGGGCTCGCCTCTCGTACGAGGACGCCCGCGATGAGCTCATCCAGATCGTGCAGCGGTTGGAGCTGGGCGGCCTACCGTTGGAGGAAGCGCTGCGGCTCTGGGAGCGCGGCGAAGAACTGGCCCGCGTCTGCCAGGCGTGGCTGGACGGGGCCCGCGCCCGGCTCGAGGCGTACCGTGCACCGGAGCAGAGCGCGGCGAACGACGTCTCCGCACCAGGATCCGCCGAGGAGCACGACCATGGCCGATAACGACGTCGAACGACAGCCGGAGGCGCCCGATCGCAACTTGGCGCTCGAACTGGTCCGCGTGACCGAAGCGGCGGCGATGGCCGCTGGGCGATGGGTCGGCCGGGGTGACAAGGACGCCGCCGACCACGCGGCGGTGGAGGCAATGCGCCGGCTCATCGGCACGGTGTCGATGCGCGGGGTCGTCGTCATCGGTGAAGGGGAGAAAGACCACGCGCCGATGCTGTACAACGGCGAGCACGTCGGCGACGGCACCGGTCCGGAATGCGACGTCGCGGTCGACCCGATTGACGGCACCCGGCTCACCGCGATGGGAATGAACAACGCCATTTCGGTCCTCGCGGTCGCGGACCGGCATTCGATGTACGACCCGTCCGCCGTCTTTTACATGCAGAAACTCGTCACCGGCGCGGTGGCGGCTCCGTACGTCGACATCAACGCGCCGGTCTCAGCCAACATCCGGGCCGTGGCGGCCGCGAAGGGCTGCGCAAACCAGGACGTGACCGTCGTCGTTCTCGACCGGCCACGGCATGCCGATCTCGTGCGGGAAATTCGGGAGACCGGCGCGCGCATCAAATTCATCATGGACGGCGATGTGGCCGGCGCGATCATGGCGGCGCGCGAGGACACCGGCGTTGACCTGCTTCTGGGCATCGGCGGAACACCAGAGGGCATCATCGCCGCCTGCGCCGTGAAATGCCTCGGCGGTGTCATTCAAGGGAAATTGTGGCCGCGTGACGAAGAGGAGCGGCGCAAAGCGTTGGACGCCGGACACGACCTTGACCGGGTCTTGACCAATGATGACCTGGTCCGGTCCGACAATGTCTTCTTCTGCGCCACCGGGATCACGGACGGCGAGTTGCTCCGCGGAGTCCGGTATCGCGGTGGCGGGGCGCAGACCAGCTCGCTCGTCATGCGGTCAAAGAGCGGGACGATCCGGATGATCCACAGCGAGCATCGGTTGTCCAAGCTGCGGTCGTACGCGATCGTCGACTATGACCAGCGGCCGGTGGCCTCCAGCGATCGAATTCAACTTCGCTGACCGCCCGACACCTACCGACGTCGCTCTCCCACTCCGATCGCCGGCGTCCCGGGTCGGCCTCCGGGCGTTGAATCGTCCGCCGCGCCGATGCGCGGCAGAGCAACCGGTCCGCGGAGCGACTAGGGTGGAGCGAACCCGACCGAAGGGAGACGAGCGATGCTCACGCTGACCGACAATGCCGCCGCCGTAGTCCGCACCCTGACCCAGCAAATAGCTGGTGAGACGGGAGGACTGCGCTTCAGCCGACAACCAGGCATGGACGAGACCCTGACCATCCGGGCAGCCGCCGCTCCCGAGCCGGGTGACCAGGTGGTCGAGCAGGACGGCGCCCGTGTCTTCCTCACCGAAGAGGCCGCCGCGGCGCTGGACGACCAGATTCTTGACGCCGTCGTAGACGCAGGCGGCTCCGTGCACTTCAGCGTCGCGCCTCAACAGCCCTCCGCCTGACCGAAGACTCCCAGGGGCGGCTAACCACCCGCCCTGCTTTTGGTGTGGCCGCCTGACGGCCGGCAGGTCGCACCCGGGTGCCGTCTCTTCGGACTGACGGGCCCGGTTCTGCCTGCCGGATCGCCGTCCGGTCCCGCCTCCCGGACTGACGGGCCCGGTTCCCCTGCCGGACCACGAATCCGGCGCGCCGTCGCGTCATTGTGCCCAGCACCGCTGCTGCGCCAAGCGCCCCGACGCCGCCGCTGCGCCACCTGCTCAGCGCCCCGCCGCGCCGTCGCGTCAAGCGCCCCGACGCCGCCGCTGCACAGCGACGGACTGCTTCCTCCCTGTTCACCGTGATGTGCCGGCAATCGCCGGAACCGGCGGGATGAACCGTCGGCGTCCTCGCACACAGCCGCTGTCTAGGCTGAAGTCGCATGTTCGTCGATGAATGGGAGGGCCGATGACCGCCGGTGCGTTGGGTGACGCTTTTCGTGTCGAGCACGATTCGATGGGTGAGGTCCGCGTTCCGGCCCATGCCAAGTGGCGCGCACAAACACAACGCGCGGTCGAGAATTTCCCGATTTCCGGAATGCGGATCGACCGTGAGCTGATTGCCGCTCTCGCGGCCATCAAAGGCGCAGCCGCACGCGTCAACGCCGAACTCGGCGTCATCGACCCCGATGTGGCGAGCGCGATTGCGGAGGCGGCCGAGGAAGTGCGCCACGGTCAGTGGGACGACCATTTCCCCGTCGACGTCTTTCAAACCGGCTCCGGTACGTCAAGCAACATGAATGCCAATGAAGTCATCGCGACTCTGGCCGCGGAACGGCTTGGTCGCCCGATTCATCCCAACGACCACGTGAACGCCTCGCAGTCATCGAACGACACCTTTCCATCGGCCATTCACATCGCGGCGTGCCGGGCCGTCACCGGCACCCTCCTTCCCGCGTTGGAGCATCTCGCCGCCGCACTCGAACGCAAAGCAACGGAGTTCGCCGACGTCGTGAAGGCCGGACGCACCCACCTGATGGACGCCACACCGGTCACGCTCGGACAGGAATTCAGCGGATATTCGGCCGCCGTCCGTTACGGGATGGAACGGCTGCGGAGCGTGCTGCCGCGACTTGGCGAGCTGCCGCTCGGCGGTACGGCGGTGGGAACGGGAATCAATACTCCTCCCGGATTCGCCGCACGGGTCATCGAACGGCTCGCGTCCCAGCTCCAGTTGCCGCTCACCGAAGCACGCAATCATTTTGAAGCCCAGGGCGCCCGCGATGCGCTGGTGGAAACGAGCGGCATGCTGCGGGTTGTCGCGGTCAGCCTGTACAAAATCGCCAATGACTTACGGCTGATGGCCTCCGGTCCGCGCACCGGACTCGCCGAGATCCACCTGCCGGACCTGCAGCCAGGTTCATCCATCATGCCCGGGAAGGTGAATCCCGTCATCCCGGAAGCGGTCTGCCAGGTCGCGGCTCAAGTCATCGGCAACGACGCGACGGTGGCGTTCGGCGGCGCCGCTGGCACCCTGGAACTGAACGTGATGCTTCCGGTTATTGCCCGCAATCTGCTGGAATCGATCCGGCTGCTCTCCAACGTCGCTCGTCTCTTTGCGGATCGGTGCGTCGCTGGTATCACCGCGGACGTCGAACGCTGCCGCCGATACGCCGAATCGTCGCCTGCCATCGTTACCCCGCTGAATCGGTACATCGGATACGAGGCGGCGGCGAAGGTGGCGAAATATGCGCTGGAGCACGACACGACGATCCGGCAGGCGGTCATTGACTGCGGATTCGTTGCCAACGGGCAGATCAGTGAAGCCCAGTTGGACCGGGTGTTGGACGTTCTCGCCATGACCGGCCGCCCGGTGACGGCGGATTGAGCGGCGCCCGCCCGCCGACGCCCGCCACCGCACGCTAGTACGAACCGGCCCGCAGCCAGTACCGCCAGGCGGTGCAGGGCTCACCGTAGCGGCTCGCAATATAGTCCAGTCCCCAGGTGATCTGAGTGACCGGATCGGTACGCCAGTCCGGTCCGGCGCTTGCCATTTTCTCGGCGGGAAGCGCCTGCGGAATGCCGTACGCGCCGGACGCCGGATTCGTCGCGGTCGTCTCATAATTGCTTTCCCGACGCCACAGCTCATCCAGGCATGTCCATTCCCAGCCGGTCCAACCGCGCTGCGCAGCCAGGTACTGCGCAATATCCCGCGGATTTTCCGGTAAAACCGCTGGACTCGCCGTGGCGGAGGGCGATGCGGGACGGGTCTCGGAACGGCTTGGCGGCTGGAGGACACTCCGTGCCACGAAAGGCGTCGAGGTTCCAATGAACGGCGTCGGTTGAGGAGCGACCGTCGTTCCGGTGGTGGTCGCCGCCTGGGATGCTCCGGCCGAGGCAACGGTGCCCGCACTGGCCGGAATCTTCACGGCCGCGGCCAGCACGGCAAGCGACGCCATCGTTCCCGCGAAGCCGCAGACGGCCGCGGGTGGCCGCGTGGAAATTCGAAACATGCGGTCATACCCTTCCCGTCAGCGGAACATCGTGTTCCTTGACGCGTACGAGGCTTCTCGACGCACGCAAGCGAATGCGCCCAAATAGCGCACGCATGTTTTTCCCCGTCGCCTGGTGGTTTACACCGGCTTTTTTCACCATGCCGTAAAACTCACCAAGGAACAAACGACAACGACGTGAGAGATCTCACATCGGATGGAAACTTTGTGACAGTTGTGACAGGAGCTTCAATTGTGCATCGCCTGCCTGCAGAGCGTATCGGCGGCGTTACCGTGCGTCGGTTGGAGCGATTCCGGCGATACCGGGCGCCCGCCCGTGCGGCGTCTTTTGACTCAGTCGTGGTCTGTGGCCACTATCCGACCCGCCGGTGCAGCGGAGCGTTGGCGGCCCGCCCGGTTATGCACCAAAACGGCGCTCACGTTGCGCGTAGGCACGAACCGCGCGCAGAAAATCGACCCGCCGAAAATCCGGCCAGAGCGCCTCACAGAAGAACAACTCAGAATGTGCGCTCTGCCACAGGAGAAAACCAGAGAGCCGCTGCTCTCCCGATGTGCGGATGACCAAGTCGGGATCCGGTTGTCCCTTGGTGTAGAGGTGTCGCGCAATGTGTTCGACGTCCAACACGTTCGCCAAATCCTCAATGCTGGTACCGCGAATCGCATGCTCGTGCAAGAGCGCCCGCACCGCATCCGCAATTTCCCGGCGTCCGCCGTAGCCGACCGCCACGTTCACCAGCAGACCATCGACGTCCTGCGTGGCGTGCTCCGCCTCCTTGAGGGTGCGTGCGGTCTGGTCGGGCAGCAGATCGAGAGCGCCTACCGGGTGGAGTCGCCATCGGCGCGACGCGGCCAACTCGGCAACCGTCTCCTCGATGATGCGGAGCAACGGCACCAACTCGTCGGCCGGACGAGCAAGATTGTCCGTTGACAGCAGCCAGAGCGTGACCACCTCGATGCGAAGGTCGGCGCACCAGCCGAGGAATTCCTCAATCTTTTCGGCACCGCGACGATGGCCGCCGGACGCGCCGAGACCCATCGCACGACCCCACCGGCGGTTGCCGTCGAGGATGACGCCGACGTGTCGCGGAATCCGGTCCGGTGGCAGCGTCGCGGCGAGGCGCCGCTCGTAGAGCCCGTAGAGCAGCCGCCTGAGTCCCACGTTGCCGACCTCCAATTCCCTTGGCAGGCTACCGCCGGAGAGTGAGAGCACGCGCGGGCAGCGCCTCTCCATGCCCATCACGCCTACCTGGCGACAGGCGGACGCTCACGTGGGGCACCTCCCCGGATGACGTCCCGGCGACCGGATGTCCAACCCCGCGGCCCGCCAGGGCGCGACACGTCGCGTGCGACCCGGCTGGCTGCGACAGGTAGGATGCGACCCCGCGCGCAACACACCGGCGATTACGCCATCAGCGAAAATCGCGCGCGGACGGCGCCCGGAAGACACCGGGGGACACGTGATCCTCACGAACAGATTGGACCCAGCCAACGCAGGACGAGAACAGCGACGTCGTCGGCTCGTTCCGGGCCCAGCAACGCGCTGATCACGTGATCAGCGATCGCACTCGCCGGCTCGGTCCAATGCTCGGTGACCACCACGGCGAGGCGGGCCATGCCGTCGTCAATGTCGCGATGCCGGTCCTCGACGAGGCCGTCGGTGTAGAAGACAGCAACCGCGCCTGGGCTGAGGGTGCCCTGCCAGAGCGACGCTCCGCCGCCTGGGGCGCCAAAGGGCGTACTCGGCTCGATCGGAACGAACCATGGCCGACCGTCCTCGACGATGAGCGGCGGCGGATGGCCCGCCGAGGCAACCCGCAACAATCCGCTCCATGGGCGTAGTCGGGCAAAAACCGCGCTCGCCATCCGCGCCAGACCCAGCTGATCCCAATGGGCGTGCAGCCGGGCGACGAGCTCGTCCGGCCCACGCGTCTCGGCGCGGATGGCCCGGCATGCCGCACGCAATTGGGCCATCATCGCCGCGGCCTGCATGTCGTGCCCGGCCACGTCGCCGACCATGATGGCGACCTCGCCGTCCGGCATGGTGGTGACATCCCAGAAATCGCCACCGACTTCGGCGTCACGGGTGCCGGGCTGGAAACAGACCGCATAATCAACACCCGGGAAAACCGGAAGATCGCTCGGGAGCAGGCTCGCCTGCAGGTTGTGGGAGAGACGGCGCTCGGCGTCATAGCGGCGCTCCTTGGCCACGACGAGCGCCGCCCGTCGAGCCAATTCTTCGGCCAGCTTCACGTCCTCGTCGGTGAAACGCCGGTGCGAATTGGTGCTCACCAGCGTGATGCTCCCGAGCACCTGACCGTCCGCAATCATGGGCACCGTGATAAAGCTGGTGTATCCCAACGCACGGACCAATTGGTAGTGCTCCTCATTGCGTGTCGTCGCCCGCAGGAAGTCGTCGCTCATCTCCGCGGCCCAGCGAGACACGCCGTCACGCAGCACCTGGGCGGCCGGATTGTCGCCGTCCAGCCGCGGCGGGAAACGCCGTCGCAGGTCATCCACCAGGGGCTGGGCGGTAGGGTCCGCGTGGACCGCCGCGACCCGCTCGATGCGCCGGCCGTCATCCACCAGGACGTCGACGATGCAGATGTCACCGAGGGCCGGCACGGCGGCCGCGGCCAGCGCGTGCAGCGACTCGGAGAATCCGCTGACGCGCGCCAAGACTGTCGACGCGTCGAGCAAGAACTGCTGAGCACGCTGTACGGCGGCAAGCTCGCGGAGCAACCGGTCGCGGTGTGCCTCGGCCGCGCGTCGTTCGGTCGCATCGTGCACGTACCAGACCCGCCCGAGGAGCGTCCCACTCTCGTCGGTGATGGGCGCCCCGTACGTTTCGACAATCCGCCCATCGGCAAGGGTGAGTTCCAGGCTCTGCGCTTCGGTCGGATTGCGGCGTGCGTACTCAAAAGCGTCCAGCAGACGCTGTGGTTCACGGAGTAACGAGCCGTACCTCTGCAGCAGCTCGACGACGTCGCCGCCGACAGGAATCGCCTCGCTTGGCAGCCGGCACATCTCAGTGAATCGCCGATTCACCGCCAGGATCGTGAGATCCGGCGACCACGCGATAACGCCATCCGGCGCGGCCTCGACGACGGCCTGCAAATAGCGTGAGAGCAGCGCCGCACGCTCGAGCCGAATCCGCTCGGTGACTTCGCGCAGGACGCCGACCACCGAAAAGCCCTCCGGAGTCGGCTTCCCGGCCCGGCCGAATCGGATTTCAACCGGAATTTCCACACCGTCCCGGCGTCTGGCTGCCACGTCGACCGCCTGGCCCGCCGGCAGCCGGCCTTCGCCGGTTCGGACGTAACGCTCGAATCCCGCGCAGTGCGCGCGCTGATATCGCTGCGGAACGAAGTCAAGAAGGGGAGCGCCGCTCAGGCTTCCCGGTTCCGCACCGAGGAGTTTCTCAGCCGCCGAATTCGCCAGCACAATCCGACCGTCGGGAGCGACGACGAGAACAGCATCCACCAGAGAGTCGATGACCAGGTGGGCGTCAACGTCTTCCGGGGACGCCGGCCGGGCGGCCGTCGTAGCCTCGTCGCCCACTGTGTCGTCATGCGACGATTCCTGGCCGCCTTTATCCGGCGGAGAGTCCGGGTCCGTCACACTGCACCTCAATGTCACCTCTTCGAGAGAACCGTATATCTGCGAAGCATGCCCGGCCAACCTACCGACCAGGTGGAATCCGCTCGCGTCCCGCAAGGGTCCGCAACATGATCCGCGCGTCGCTGCTAACTCTCTAGCAGAGCGCGCAACTCCGCCTCGCTGGCAACGGGCCGTTGACACTCGAAATTGCGACACACGTAGGCAAGGGACTGTCCCGGCGGGGCGGTGCGCCCTTCGAGGAGCGGCGCCCACGGCGGTCCGTCGGCGGCCCGGGCCGCACGCACCGCACCCGGCCGATCGACAAGCCACGCCGTCCGCCACAAGGAACCATCCCCGACAACGGCAATCTCCGCCGGCCCGTCCAGCCACGCCGCGATCGTCGCCAGTCCATAACCGACGGCATGAGGGTACCGGCGGGCGAGCCGGACCGTGGGCCGAAGCGCGCCGGGAACAGCGTCCCGATGCCGCTGGGACCCGGTGAGCGCCGCGTAGGTGAGGAGCGCATGTGCGGCGGCGGAATTCCCACTCGGTGTGGCGTCATCGGTGAACGTGCGAGGCCGGCGGACCAGCCGCTCGGCGTCGTCCGCTGTGTCGTAAAAGCCGCCGTCCTCAGCTCGGAAGTGGGTGAGTATCGCCTCCAGCAAGGCGCCGGCGAGCTCGAGATAGCGAGCCTCACTGCGGATTTGCGCCAGCGTCAGCAGTCCCTGGGCAACATTCGCGTAGTCGTCCAAGGCTCCGTCCACCGGATTTCGTTCGCCGTCTCGGGACGAGCGGCACAACCGTCCGTCGCGCAGGTGGACGTCAATGAGGTACTCCGCACTGCGCACCGCTGCATCCACAAGGGCATCGCGATCCAGGAGAAATCCCGCCTCGGCGAGGCTTGCCACCGCCAGCCCGTTCCACGACGCGATGATTTTGTCGTCCCGCGCCGGTTGGGCGCGACGGGACCGGACGGCGAGAAGGCGCTGCCGGATGCGCCGCCAGCGCTCGAGATCCGGCGCATCGACGGCCAGTTGCAGCACCGACCGCCCATCCTCGGTATTGCCGTGCTCGGTCACCCCGAACAACTCCGCGGCATAGGCCGCGTCGTCGCTCCCTAACGCATCGCGCAGCTCGGCGAGCGTCCAGACATACGTCCCGCCTTCGACCCCGCCGGCGTCCGCGTCGAGAGCAGCGGCGAACCCGCCGGCCGGCGTGCACAGGTCGCGCAGCAGGAATTCCGCCACTTCCTCGACGATGCGCCGGGCGAGCTGATGCTGGGTGCGCCGCCACCAATGCAGGTACACGCCGAGAAGCTGGGCATTGTCATACAGCATTTTCTCGAAATGCGGCACCGTCCACGCGGCGTCGACGCTGTACCGATGAAATCCGCCGGCCAGCTGGTCGTATATTCCGCCGCGGGCCATGTGTTCACACGTGACGGCGACCATCTCCATCGCGCCGAGCGAGCCATAGCGAAGAAGAAACTCAAGGGTGGTCGCGGACGGGAACTTAGGTGCACTGCCGAAACCCCCATGCACCGGATCGTACTGACGCCGTAGTTCACCGACCGCCGCGTCAAGGAGATCCGCATCTATCGCGCCCAGGTCGTCGGTGAGCCGACTCCCTTGTTGCAGAACCGCCACGACCCGGCGCGCCGCCGCAACGAGATCCGCAGATCTGCTCTGCCACGCCGTCCAGACCGCCTCGAGCACCTGCCGAAAAGCAGGCATTCCGGCGCGGGGTTCCTTGGGAAAATACGTTCCCGTGAAAAATGGTTCACCGTCCGGCGTCAAGAAGCACGTCAGCGGCCACCCGCCGCGGCCGGTCATCGCTTGGGTCGCTTCCATGTAGACCGCGTCGATATCGGGACGTTCCTCACGGTCCACTTTGACGCAGACAAAATGCTCGTTCATGAATGCCGCGGTTGCGGGATCCTCGAACGACTCATGGGCCATCACGTGGCACCAATGGCATGAGCTGTACCCGATCGACAGCAGAATCGGTACGTTGCGCCGCCGCGCCTCGGCGAAAGCCTCCTCGCACCACGGCCACCACTCGACCGGATTGTCCTTATGCTGCAGCAGGTATGGCGACGTCGCCGTCGCCAGCCGGTTCGCCATCAGCCGCGGCTCCTTGCTGGTCTCACGACGGGATCCGTTGTCCCGTCAGAACGTGTCTGTTCCGCGCGGCAGTGCACCCTCGTGTTCGAGCAGCCACCGTTTGCGGTCAACCCCGGCGGCATAACCGGCGAGCGATCCGTCGGCCCCGATCACGCGGTGACACGGCACGAAGACCGCAAGACGATTCCGCCCGACGGCTGCGGCGACGGCGCGCGCCTTGCCGCCGTGACCGACCTTCTCCGCCAGGTCCCGATAACTCCACGTGGCCCCGTAAGGAATGCCGAGCAGCTCCCGCCATACGGTCTCCTGAAACGGCGTCCCGTGCCACCGCAACGGAACGGTGAAGACGCACCGCTCGCCGCCGAAATACTCCGTCAGTTGGACGACGGCTTCGCTGAACGCGTCCGGTTCGTTGCGCCAGCTGGGGTCGACCGGGACTGAATGACGCTGACCAATGAAGTAGGCGCCGCAGAGCGCCAACCCGTCGGAACTGCCGTCACCGACGAGAAGCATGTCGCCGAGCGGCGTCGCGGTTGTGGTGAAGAATTTCACCGCTCCTCCTTGGATCGTCCGCTTTTCGCGGAAGGCGGCTCACCGCGGCCGCCGGTCGGTCGGCCGCCGTACGTCCGGTTCGTTCTCCTCGTCGCGTAAACTCGCCGCCCTGCGCAAGTGCTTGTTCATCGAGCGGAACAAGAAATACACCGCCACTCCAAGTGCGAGGACGACCAGGAATCCCAGTCCACCATTGGGGTTCTTCGTGGGATTGGCCGCGAACGCCGGGTCGAGAAGCATCGGCACGATCGGCGTCGCGCACGTCGTCACCAGATTTGTCATGCGCGGACCTCTTCCCGTATGCCGGCGAATAAATCGTCCTCCGGAAGGCTGGTGGGAACAAGCGAACGGGCGAGCTCGAAATCCTCGGTCGGCCAGACTGCGGCTTCGAGATCGCGGGGAACAGCGAACCACGAGCCGTTCGGGTCGACCTGGGTGGCATGGGCGAGCAGGGCGGCGTCGCGGACCGAAAAGTACTCAGCGCACGCAATCCGTGTCGTCACCGGCCGATCATCTCCGGTCCAGCGGTCAAGGCGCTCCGCGTACGGTGACGGCAGACCGCGGGCGACCATAGCGTGGTGCAAGGCCAGCACCCGGTCGCGGTGAAACGTGCGGTGGTAGTAGAGCTTGAGCGGTTGCCAGGGCTCACCGGCGTCCGGGAAACACTCGGGATCGGCGGCGGTTTCGAAGGCAGCCACACTGACCCGGTGGCACATGATGTGATCGGGGTGGGGGTACCCGCCGGTTTCGTCGTAGGTGAGCAGGACGTGCGGGCGTTCGGCGCGCACGATCGCCACCAGCGCGGCGGTGACCACCTCGAGGGGCTCCCGGGCAAGGCAGCCGTCCGGCAATGGCGGCGGCGGATCCCCCTCAGGAAAGCCGGAATCGACGAATCCGAGCCAGTGATGCCGGACGCCGAGAATCCGCTCCGCTTCCGCCATCTCGGCCCGCCGGACCGCGGCGATGTCGGCCCGAATCTCCGGACGATCCATTGCGGGATTCAGAATCGAGCCGCGTTCCCCACCGGTGAGGGTGACGACAACGACGTCCACCCCTTCGGCGGCGTATCGGGCCATGGTCGCCGCGCCCTTGCTCGACTCGTCGTCGGGATGGGCGTGCACCGCCATCAGCCGCAACTGCTCCGTCACGGGTACCCATTCTGCCGCCGCGCCGGCCATGACGTACGCCGAGCGGAAGGCGCGCAGGTCCCGGATTGCTGGTGGCCGGCAGGGCGGTACGGCTTGGTAGCCTGAAAGACAAAGCATTTGTCCGTCATTCGCGTAGACGCTGCGTCCAGGGGAGTGCCGTGAGCGAGACGCCTACTGTCACGTGGCTGACCCAAGAGGCATACGAGCGGCTGACCGCGGAGTACAACCACCTCATCGGTCCGGCCCGCGCCGAGATCGCCCGCAAGATCGAAGCTGCCCGTGCGGAAGGCGACCTGCGGGAGAACGGCGGCTACCACGCCGCCAAAGAAGAGCAGGGCAAGATGGAGGCCCGGATCCGTCAACTCCGGCAGATTCTCGAGAATGCCAAGGTCGGTGAACCGCCGGCGGACGACGGCGTCGTCGAACCAGGCATGGTGGTCACCGTCCGTTATGAGGACGGCGAAGAGTTGACGTTCCTGCTCGGCTCACGGGAGGAGAGCGCGGCCGGGATTGAGGCGTTCTCACCGAATTCGCCGTTGGGTTCCGCTCTTCTCGGCAAGCGCGTCGGCGACAGCGCCAGTTACACCCTGCCGACCGGTGCCACCATGCGGGTCACCGTCGTCAATGCCAAACCCTTCACGGGCTGATCGGGGATTCTCCCCTCACGCTCAAGACACGGCGTACCCCAGCCGCGCAACGGTCTCGAGCACCTCCTGCGAGTGCTCCTGACCGCGAGTCTCCACCTGCAGCGCGACCTCCACCTCGTCGACAGCGAGCGCGGCCTGCGTCCGCTCGTGGACGACGTCCAGCACGTTCGCCTCAACCGCGGCAAGGGCCGTGAGCAGAGCGGCGAGCGCGCCGGGACGATCGGGCAACGTGACGTGAAAGGTCAGGTAGCGGCCGGCCGCCGCCAACCCATGGCGCAGGATGCGAAGCAGAACGATCGGATCGACGTTCCCGCCGGAGAGGACGGCAACCACCGGCGATGGAAAGGCGCTGGAATCATCCATCACCGCAGCCAACGCTGCCGCCCCCGCCGGTTCAACGACGAGTTTGGCCCGCTCCAAACAGGCCAACACGGCATGCGCAATGGCCTCTTCGCTCACCGTGCGGATCTCGTCGACGTACCGGCTGACCAGCGGCAGGGTGAGCGAGCCGGGACGTCGGACCGCGATGCCGTCGGCCATCGTCGAGGCGTCGGAAAGCGCTATCGGATGCCCGGCGCGGACCGAGGCGGCGAGGGCCGCGGCCTGTTGGGCCTGCACCGCGACCACCCGCACATCCGGCCGAAGTGCTCTGACCACGACGGCAATGCCTGCGGCAAGGCCGCCTCCGCCGGCACTGACCACGATCGTGCGGACGTCGGGGTATTGCTCGAGAATTTCGATGCCGACCGTCGCCTGACCCGCAATCACGTCGGGGTGGTCGAACGGGTGGATGAAGGCGGCTCCCGTCTGTGCGGCGTACTCCTGCGCCGCGACGAGCGCCTCATCGACGGAATGCCCGACAAGTCGCACGTCGGCGCCGTAACCGCGGGTCGCCGCCACTTTCGGCAGGGACGCGTCGCGCGGCATGAAGACGGTGGCGCGGGTACCGAGTAGACCGGCCGCCAAGGCGACCCCCTGCGCGTGATTCCCGGCGCTCGCGGCCACGACGCCGCGATCCCGCTGGTCAGGCGGCATCCGCGCAATGCGCACGTACGCGCCCCGGATTTTGAACGAACCGCCGCACTGCATGTTCTCGCACTTCAGGGCAGTCGGCGAGCCGATCAACGCCCGTCGGGACAGCTCAATCGGGGTGCGGCGGGCAACGCCGTCCAGCAGCGTGCCGGCCGCCCGGGCGTTCTCCAACCACTCCGTGGGAGTAGCGGTGATCCAGGGCGCAATGGAGTCGTCGGGCGTGCCGGCCATCGCCCCTCCCTCGTCTCGATCGACGCCAGTCTGACACCGCGGACCTCGCGGCCGGGTAATGGTTCGTGATCCTGAGCGCCTGACCGCGATTCGCGATCCCGAACCCCCTGACGGGTTCGCGATCCGCGGGTCCCACGACGGGTTCGCGATCCGCGGGTCCCACTGACGGTCCACGCGGGCCGTCACCCGCTCTCTCGGGCCGATTTGACCCCGCCTCTCTGATCAGGCAAAATAGTTGCCTGATGCATGCAAATGATGATCCCCGGGTGTATGGTCTGCTGACCGCGCTCTACACGGTTGCCCGCAACGCCCACCGCCTTCGCCAGGTCGGCGTGGACAGCGCCTGCGACAAGGCCGGGTACTCGATCCTCTTCACCCTGCGTGACACCGGTCCGTTGCGGCTCTCTGAACTCGCAGCTGCCATGCACCTCGATATCTCAACGATCAGCCGCCAGGTGCATGCCCTCATCGCCGGCGGCTTCTGCGTCGCGTCCGACGATCCCGCCGACCGACGTGCCCGCCGGCTGACCTTGACTGACCGTGGGCACGCGGAACTCAAAGAGATCGTCCGCCAGCTTGGCACCGCCCTCGCCGAGACCGTGCAGTCGTGGCCCGACGCCGACGTCGACACGCTGACCACCCTGCTGCGCCGGCTGGCAGCCGACCTGGAGACCACCCTTCTCGCCCGACATTCCGGGCGACCCCGCGTCCGTCGCCTCGACGAGCCGGCGCTCCACGCAGCAGAGCCGGCAGAGCAGGCCTCGGCACACGACGTTCCAGAACAGAGTGACGTCCTCGACCTGAAGGAGACGATGCAGTGACCGAACAACTGACAGCCGCGAGCGCACCGCCGCCCACCCACATGAGTCACCGGCAGATCGTCATCGTGCTCTCCGGGCTCATGGTGGGCATGCTGCTCGCGGCACTCGACCAGACGATCGTGGCCACCGCCTTACCGCGGATCACCGGTGATCTCGGCGGTCAGCAGCACCTCGCGTGGGTGGTGACGGCTTATCTCCTGACCTCAACGGCGTCCACCCCGCTGTACGGAAAAATCTCCGATCTGTACGGGCGCCGGAAGATTTTCCAGCTCGCCATTGTGATTTTCCTGATTGGCTCTGCATTAGCCGGCGCAAGCCAGAATATGGCCGAGCTCATCGTCACCCGTGCCATTCAAGGACTCGGCGCCGGCGGTCTTATCACGCTGGCCCTGGCCATCGTCGGCGACATCATCCCACCGCGGGAGCGTGGCCGATACCAGGGCTATTTCGGCGCAGTCTTCGGCTTGTCCAGCGTCATCGGCCCCCTGCTCGGTGGGTGGTTCACCGACACGATCAGCTGGCGCTGGGTCTTCTACATCAACCTTCCGCTCGGAGCGCTGGCCCTGGTCGTGACCAGCGCCGTCCTGCACATCCCCTTCCAGCGCCGCGAACACAAAGTCGACTACCTCGGCGCGGCGGTGCTCGTCGCCGCAACCTCCGCGGTTCTTCTCGCCCTGTCCTTGGGCGGAAAAGCCGGGAACGGCGGCTACGCGTGGGGTTCGCCGCAAATCATTGGGTTATTCGCTCTCTCGGCGCTGCTGTTCGCCGCCTTTGTCGCCGTCGAAGCACGGGCGGCCGAACCCATCCTGCCGCTGCGTCTCTTCCGCAACCGGGTGTTCACCGTCGCAAACTCAGCCGGTTTCATCCTCGGCTTCGCACTGTTCGGAGCGGTGATTTTCCTTCCCGTGTATCTGCAGAACGTGAAGGGTTCCTCACCAACCGTCTCCGGGCTCCAGCTCCTCCCGTTGATGGCAGG
The DNA here is from genome assembly GCF_000015025.1 of Acidothermus cellulolyticus 11B. GTDB lineage: Bacteria > Actinomycetota > Actinomycetes > Acidothermales > Acidothermaceae > Acidothermus > Acidothermus cellulolyticus. The sequence goes on from NC_008578.1 coordinate 2,137,111, forward strand.
CGTTCTTTTTACCTCGATCGGCAGCGGCCGGCTTATCACCGCAACCGGGCGCTACAAGATATATCCGATCGTCGGGATGGTGCTGGTCAGCATCGCGTTCGCCATGCTGAGCTTCCTCAAAGCCGGCACCTCCTACGCCACGCTCGCCGGGGAAATCGCGCTTCTTGGCGCCGGCATGGGTCTGGTCATGCAGGTCCTCGTGCTCGCGATCCAGAACGCTGTCCCGTATGCCGACCTCGGTGTCGCGACGTCATCGAATGCATTTTTCCGCAGCATGGGAAGTTCCCTCGGCGTCGCGGTCTTTGGTGCTATCGCAACCAACGGACTCACCGCCTATGTCCGGTCGCACGCCACTCCCGATATCCGCGCCGGATTACTAGCCGCACTGAACAAGGGACAGCAAGCGGCAAGCCAGGCCGCAGTCCCACCGGAGATCAAGACGCTGTTCGCCAATGCGTGGGTGCACGCCATTCATCTCACGTTCCTCTGGGCGATTCCCGTGGCCGTCGTGGGCGTTGTCTTTGCCGTGCTTCTCCCGGAGAAACGGCTGTCGAGGCGTTCCGGATTGGCCCGCGCAGCCGACGCAATGGCCGCCGAAGCGGTCACCGTGGACGCCGTCGTCGCTCCGTCACCCGACGGTCGCGGCGCGCACGCCGGATCAGCCGCTCACGGTCATGTGGATCGGTCCGTGCACGTCCCGAAGGCCGCAATCGAAGCCGAAAATCCGTGAAGGTAGGTGCGGCCGGCCACCGGGCCGATCTCACCCGCCGCAAAGAATCCCGCAACAGCCTGCACACCAAGGACGCCGCGCACGACCGAGACGTCGTGTGCGGCGTCCGGGAACAGGTGGGAACCACGCCCGTTGCAGCTGAACAGCAGCGCAGACTCCACGGCGGTGAACTCCTCGCGCAACCGCTTGACCGTGCTGCGCAGGTCATCGCCGGCGCTTGCCGCATCGCGGACGTGGAAGCGGACCGTCCGTCCGACCGGCACGACGTCCCCGATGGCGATCCCCTGCCGGGCCGGGTCGATGCCGAGAATGCCGCGGACCAAGAAATCGCCCATGTCGTGATCCTCGGCGTACTCGTCCATGGCGATTCCGATCTGTAAGCCGGCACTGGCCAGTGCCTGATCCTCCGCGGAGAGCTCGGCCAACACCCGCTCGAGCTTCCGGACAGCCGGCATTCCGGCTAATTCCAGCAGCACGTTGTCGCGCGCCGCGGTGACCGTCATCGGCGGTCCGATCGGCCGGCAGCCCTGACTGACCGCCGTCCGCACCCCGACGGGACCGCCGAGCAAGACGCCCACCGCTCCGCGTTCGACGGAACGACGATCGAGAGAGAGGCGGGTCGAACCAGGCCCCGCCGCGCCGAACGCCATCCCGCCCACTAAAGGCACCGAAACTGTCCTGTTCGCCTGCTCAACAAACCCGTCGGCCGGGAACGAGTATGGGTCGGCGAGCACGATGCCCAGCACGTCGGCGTCGTCAACCGGCGGGAGCCCGAGAACGGCCATGCCCTGCGGAGTACGAATCACTTCGAGGTGGAAGGCGCGGATTCGCACCCCCGGCAGGACACCGGCCCACACACTCGCTGCCGCCCGCCGCTCGACCGCCCGGCCTGCGCCGATCACCCCGCTCGCACTGCAACCGATGACGGTGCGCGCGTGCACGGCCGCGGCAGCGCGCTCCAGCGCACGCGCCGTTTCCGCAGGGTCGTCTCCGCACACGAAGACCAAGGCGAGGTCCGGATTATGTCCGCCGAGGGGCATGCGAGCCGCGCGAGCCGCCGCCTCAGCAGCCCGAACGAGATCGACGTCCGCGACGAGGCCATCGCCAAAACGTGCCACGCAGGTAGTTTACGTCGCCGGCGCAACAAATGATCATTGATATTTCACGGCTCTGTCGCCGTATGGTCCTCCCCTGCGGCCGGTGCGCACCCTCCCCACCGGTTGGTCGCGGCGGTGCGGGCCGGTGACCACCCTGACGACGATGGCGAACCGGTGGTAGGACGACACGATCTCCTTTACCGTCGTAGGGTCGGAGAGGTGGCACCCACTCAGCTTCCTGGAACACTCGGCGCTCTCCGTGAGTCCGGCCACCGCTACAAGCCCGTCAAGGTCGAAATTCGCGACAACCTTCTTGAGTTGCTGCGCACCGGCCGTCCCCGATTTCCGGGAATCGTCGGTTTCGACGACACCGTGCTGCCGCAACTCGAGCGTGCCTTGCTCGCCTGCCACGACTTCGTCCTGCTCGGCGAACGCGGGCAAGGAAAGACGCGTTTATTGCGCACCTTGGCCGGATTGTTGGACGAATGGACGCCGATTATCGCCGGCTGCGAGATCAATGACCATCCGCTTCGGCCCGTCTGTACCCGATGTCTCGCTCTCGTGACAACCGCCGGCGACGAGCTGCCTATTATCTGGAAGCACCGCGACGAGCGGTACGGCGAGAAACTGGCGACACCGGACACCAGTGTCGGCGACCTCATCGGCGACGTCGATCCCATCAAGGTCGCCGAAGGACGCACGCTCGGTGACCCGGAAACCGTGCACTACGGTCTGGTGCCGCGGTTCAACCGCGGCATTTTCGCCGTCAATGAATTGCCCGATCTCGCCGAGCGGATCCAAGTCGCTCTGCTCAATGTTCTCGAAGAGCGAGACATCCAGATACGCGGGTATGCCCTCCGGTTGCCGCTGGACATTCTTCTCGTCGCCAGCGCGAATCCCGAAGATTACACCAACCGCGGTCGCATCATTACACCGCTCAAGGACCGCTTCGGCGCGGAGATTCGCACCCATTACCCGCTTCGATTGAGCGACGAAATCGACCTCGTCATCCAGGAGGCTGACCTGGTCGCCACCGTACCGCTGCACCTTCTCGAAGTCATCGCGCGCTTCACCCGGCTTGTTCGGGAATCCAGTTCCGTCGATCAGCGCTCCGGAGTATCGGCGCGTTTTGCGGTGGCCGGCGCGGAAACCGTCGCGGCGTCCGCGTTGCGACGCGCCGCGCTCACCGGCGAGGCCGAGCCGGTCGCCCGCGTTTGCGACCTTCCAGCGGTCGTCGACACGCTCCGCGGAAAGGTGGAATTCGAGGTCAGCGAGGAAGGCCGCGAGCATGACGTGCTCGCCCACTTGCTACGCCGGGCGATAGCGGAGACATTCCGCGCGCGATTGGGAAATGCCGACCTGTCGGGCGTTCTCGCCCGCTTCGACGAGGGCGAAACCGTAGAGAGCGGCGAACTCGTGCCTGCCGGGGAGCTGCTCCGGCGCATCGGCCCGATCCGGGGACTTGGAAAGATTATGGAACGATTGGACGCCGCCGAAGGCGAAAACCCCGGGCAGGCCGCGGCCGCCCTTGAATTCGTCCTGGAGGGGCTTTACCTGACCCGCCGGTTGAGCAAAGACGAAGTGCCGGGCCGGACCGTCTACGGTCGGTGAGCAATGAGCGCATCAGCCTACCGGTACGGACCGTTTCATGACGGGCCGGATCCGTTGGCGCCGCCGTACGACGTCGCACGGGCGCTGGACGAGCTCGGGGACGACGTTCTTTCTGGCGCGAGTCCCGCAGACGCTCTGAGAAAGCTGCTGCGCCACGGTGCACCGGGACTGCGTGGCACCGACGACCTCCTGCGCCAGGTCCGGGAACGCCGGCGTGCCCTTCGGGAGAGCGGCCGGTTCGGCGGGACACTCGAGCAGGCCCGTGCTTTGCTGGACAAGGCCATCGGCCAGGAACGCGCCGCCCTTTTCCCCGATCCCAGCGATGATGCGCGGTTGCGGGAGGCCGAACTCGACGCCCTCCCTGCGGACACCGCACGAGCCATCCGAGCGCTCGCCGACTACGATTGGCGAAGCCCGCAGGCTCGGCGAACCTATGAGGAATTGAAGAATCTGCTGCGTGATGAGGTGCTCGACACCCAGTTTCGGGGGATGCGGGAGGCGCTCCGCCAGATGCGGGACGCCTCGTCCAGCGCGACCGCTGCCGCCGTCAAGGACATGCTCGCCGACCTCAATGACATGCTCGCGGCCGACGAGCGCGGCGAGCACACGCAGGAGAAATTCGACGACTTCATGGCCCGCCACGGCCACTTTTTTCCCGATAATCCCAGGAATCTCGACGAATTGGTCGACTCGCTGGCGCGGCGGGCGGCCGCCATGGAACGCATGCTCGCGTCCATGAGCCGGGAACAGCGGGAAGAACTCGCGGCGTTGATGGCTCAGGTCATGGCCGACCTCGGCCTGGCGGCTGAACTGGCCCGTCTCAATGACGCGCTGCGCCGCCGACGCCCGGATCTCGACTGGTCCGGCCGGACCCGGCTCCGCGGCGACGAACCACTGTCGGCCCCGGATGCGACGTCGGTTCTCGAGGAGCTCGCGGATCTCGAAGAAGTCGCCGCCACGCTTGCGCAGGATTATCCCGGCGCCCGCCTCGACGACATTGATGAGGAAGCGGTCCGGCGCGCACTCGGCCGCAGTGCAGTAGACGATCTGCGCCGGTTGCGGGACATCGAACGCGAATTGGAACGGCAGGGGTACATCCGCCGCGAGGCCGGCCGGCTGGAGTTGACGCCGAAAGCGGTCCGCCGCCTCGGCGCGACCGCACTCCGGCGGATTTTCGCCTCGCTGGAAGGAGCGCGATCCGGCGGCCACGATACCCCCGATGCCGGGACCGCCGGTGAATTGACGGGCTCGTCGCGACCATGGGAATTCGGCGACGAGCAGCCCCTCGACGTCGTCCGCAGCCTGCGCAACGCGATCCGGAACGGCCGTGTCCGGCGGGAACCCGACGGCCGCCCGGCACTGCGCCTCGCCGTCGAGGATTTCGAGGTCTTCGAAACCGAACGGCGGACCGCCGCCGCCGTCTGCCTGCTCGTCGACCTCTCCTGGTCGATGACCCTGCGCGGCACGTGGGGCGCCGCCAAGGCAACCGCACTGGCGTTGCACTCCCTGGTCACGACGCAATTCCCGCAGGACGCCCTGCAAATCATCGGTTTTTCGAATTACGGCCGAGTACTTCAGCCCACCGAGCTCGCCGGCCTGGACGCCGAAATGGTGCAGGGCACCAATTTGCAGCACGCCCTCCTCATCGCCGGCCGCTTTCTCGACCGCCATCCCGAATACGAACCCATCGTCATGATTGTCACGGACGGCGAACCGACCGCTCACCTCCTGCCGGATGGCGACTACGCCTTCGACTGGCCACCGTCCCGGCAGACGATCACACTCACACTGGCCGAAGTCGACAAGATGACCCGGCGCGGCGCCGCCTTGAATGTCTTCATGCTGGCGGACGATCCGGGGTTGGTGGACTTCGTCGAACTCATGGCAAAACGCAACGGTGGCAGGGTCTTTTCACCGTCCAAGGAGAGACTCGGCAGCTACGTGGTCAGCGACTATTTACGATCGAGGCGTGGACGACGTCGGGCGGGCTGACTCATCGCGCAACGCCCGCCGTTCTCGTCTGCCGATCGGCGCCCTCCCCCGGCCCGTGCTTGTTCTCTCCGTGGTCGCGTTCTGCGTCGCCGTCGGTTTCGGTCTCGTGGTGCCTGCGTTACCGCTTTTTGCCCGGGATTTCGGCGCAAACAAGGCAGCGGTGGGCGCGGTCATTTCTACCTTTGCGGCGATGCGACTGGCCGCCGCGCTCGGCGTCGGCAAGGTCGTGGATATTCTCGGGGAACGCGTCGTCCTCGCCCTCGGCATCGCCATCGTCGCCGTGAGTTCCGCTGCTACGGGTTTCTCGGAGAACTACCCCCAACTGCTGGTGCTCCGCGGTGCCGGCGGCATCGGATCGGCGATGTTCACGGTGAGCGCACTCGCGCTCGTGCTGCGCGTCTCCGACGTCACCGTCCGTGGACGGGCCGCCGGTATATTCCAGGGCGGGTTCCTGCTGGGCGGTATTTTCGGCCCGGTTCTGGGCGGGCCACTCATCAGCTGGTCGATTCGTGCACCTTTTTTCTGTTACGCGGGCACCCTAGTGGTGGCCGGCGGCGTCGGACTCATCGGACTTCGTCAGGTGGAGCGGCCGCCAGGGATCTCACCGCATCGGCGGTCGACGCCCTCCAATGGCGGACGGCGTTCGCCCGTGACCGGTCCTGCCCCACGAATGACGATCGGCGCCGCCCTGCGACAGCGGCCCTATCAAGCGGCACTCGCCGCCAATGCGGCGATTTCGTGGGCGGCTCTCGGTGTGCGGAATTCGCTGATCCCGCTTTTCGTGATCGAAGCCCTGCACGCACCGGCGGTCTGGATCGGTGTGGGACTCACGTTGATGGCGGCGGCCAATGCCGCGGTGCTTCTTCCGGCCGGCCGGTCCGCGGATCGTCGGGGCAGGCGCAGCCTTCTCGTGGCGGGTTGCGCGGTCAGTGGCGTGGCACTGGTGATGCTCGCGGTGATGGGTCATATTGCCGGGTATCTCGCGGCGATGGTGGTGTTCGGCGTAGGTTCCGGCCTACTGGACGTCGCTCCGGCCGCCATCGTCGGGGACATCGCGGGCGGCCGCGGCGGGACGGTCGTCGCCGGCTATCAAATGGCCGGGGACCTTGGGTCGGTGCTTGGGCCGGTCACCGCAGGCTGGATTGCCGACGCCGCCGGCGATCGTGCGGCGTTCTGGACGACCGCCGTCGTCCTGCTCGGCGCCGCGCTGCTCGGGGTTTCCGCTTCCGAAACGCGGAAAATCTCATCGGGTCACGCCATGGAAACACACTGATCATCGGCTAAGGTCGTAGCATGTCCGGCACAGACAAGATCCTGCTCTGGTTTCACGTCGCGACAGCGATTTTCCTGCTCGGCCCGCTGACCGTAGCGACGTCGACGACACCGCGCTACATCCGTGCGGGTGACGTCGCGGTCCTGCGGTATCTCAACCGCACGACCCGATTATTCGGATGGGGCAGCCTCCTGGTCGGCGTCTTCGGCGCCGCCCTCGGTCGCGACGAGCTCTCCAAACCGTGGCTCACGGCCTCGTTCACCCTTTTCATCGTGGCGCTCATTCTGCTGCTCGTCGTGGTCGAGCCGGACCAGCGGCGTGCCATCAATGCGCTGGACAACGGGCAGAGCGCGGAGGTGTACCGCGGCCGGATTGTCGCGCTCTCCGCGTCAGCGGCATTGATCTGGCTCATCATCTTGGTGCTCATGGTCTGGCAGCCGGGCGGCACCCACTGAACGACCGTTCGCGGTGCGATGGACGTGGGCACCGGCGGCACGCGACTGCGGATTGGCACCTGCGGGTGGCAGTACCGGAGTTGGCAGGGCGTGCTCTACCCCACCGAGCTGCCGGCACGACGGTGGCTGGAACACTACGCGACCGTTTTCGACGCCGTCGAATGTGACGCCGCGTTTTACCGGCTGCCGGAACGGACGACATTCGAAAAATGGGCGGCGATGGTACCCGATGGGTTTGCCATGGCGGTCAAGGCGAGCCGTTTTCTCACCCATGTCAAGCGGCTCAGTGAGCCGGCTGACCCGGTACGCCGCATGCTCGACGCGGCGACTGGACTCGGCAACCGGCTCGGCCCCTTTCTCCTGCAGTTGCCGCCGACCATGACCGCCGACATTGATCGGCTCATCGGATGTTTACGCTGCTTCCCGCCTACCGTGCGCGTCGCGATAGAACCACGGCATTCCAGCTGGTGGACAGCCGACGTGCGGGACGCGCTCGCCGAGGCCCAGGCAAGCCTCGTCTGGTCGGACCGGTTAGGCGTCGCACAATCCCCCCTCTGGCGTACCGCCGATTTCGGCTATCTCCGTCTGCACGAAGGCCGGCCGACGTTCCCGCCGCGCTATTCCGTGCGGGTACTCCGCGCCTGGCTGCGCCAGATCACCGCGACGTGGCCGGACGGCGAGGTCTTCGTCTTCTTCAACAACGATGCAGGTGCGGCCGCCGTACGCGACGCGCAGGCGTTCGCCCGGCTGGCCGCAGCGGAAGCGGCTTCCCCGCCGCCCTAGGGTTGCGAGAGACCGTATGTCCGTACGATCGAGCGATCACACCCTGGCGCGATACCGGAAGGAGAACCCGGATGCCCCGCCTGCGACGATCGCGTGCCGTACAGGTGACCGCGGCCCTTGCCGCCGAAGCAAAGGACATTGTGGTCCGGCCACATTTTCGCCGCGCGATCGCGGCGGCATTGCTCTTTGTCGGAGCGTCGGTGGTCTCCGTAAGTCTTGGCGGCATCCACGCCCGGCACCTCGTCGACGGACGATCCGAACCGTGGTTGTCACACCGCGTCGGCAGCTGGGCAGCCGCCGGTGTCGCGGTCGTCACCGGTGTGCTCTGCATCCGGCTCATCGCCAATGAGCTCAGCCGGGTCCTCCGCCAGCGAGGGAACCCGGCTGCCGCAGGCTCTCTGCATTTGTTGATCCAGGTTGTCGGCTATCTCGCCGTCCTGCTGGTGATAGCCGGCCTCCTTGCCGTACGCGTCGAAAGCCTTCTCCTCTCCGGCGCGATCGGCAGCGTCGTCATTGGCCTGGCCGCCCAGCAGGCGCTCGGCAACGCCATCGCCGGGATTGTCCTCCTCTTCGCCCGTCCGTTCGTGGTCGGCGACTACATCACGCTCCGCGCGGGAGCGCTGGGCGGTCAGTACGACGGCGAGGTGGTGTCGATCACTCTGATGTTCACCATCTTGCAGACCGCAGAGGGACCAATCTCCCTGCCCAACTCTGCGGTACTCGCTGCCGCCACCGGCCGGCGTCAACCTCCGTCCGCCCTGCCGCCTGGTTGAGCCGGCCTTCACACGGCGAACCGTCGCCGTCCGGAGAACCGTCGCCGTCCGCCCGGAGCATCGGATCTCTGTCCGCGGGCGATCAACAGAGGCACGGACGAAACGTGTCAGGTAGCCTCACAGTATGGGAATTTTGCGACCGTTGCCGACACTCGACCAAGCGTTGCCGGGACGAAACGAGCGTGCGTTTACGCTGTCCGGCCGGCATGCGGTTCTTGGCACTCCGATCGAACCACCATTTCCCGAGCACACACAACGCGCTGTTTTCGCGCTCGGTTGTTTCTGGGGGGCTGAACGCATATTCTGGCGGCTCCCCGGCGTCTATACCACAGCCGCCGGATATTGCGGCGGCTTCACGCCGCACCCGACGTATGAAGAGGTCTGCACCGGGCTCACCGGCCACGCCGAGTCCGTACTCGTCGTCGTTGATCCCGCGATAGTGAGCTATGCGGAGCTGGTAAAAGTCTTTTTTGAGGCGCATGACCCGACCCAAGGAATGCGCCAGGGGAACGACATCGGCACACAGTACCGTTCGGTCATCTTTGTCGCGGACGCCGGCCAACGTGCGGCGGCGGAGCGCATCCGCGAGCAATACGCCTCAACCCTCGGGCGGGCGGGTTTCGGACCGGTCACGACGGAGATTGCCAACGCCGGCCCGTTTTATTACGCCGAGGAATACCACCAGCAGTACCTGCATAAGAATCCCTCGGGATACTGCGGTTTGCAGGGAACGGGTGTGAGCTGCCCGCTGTCGTCGGCGTAATGATCCGTCGGCGTCATAACCCGCTGTTGTCAACGTCGTTGCACGTGACCCGCCAGCTCCGTCGCCTCCCGGGAAATCTCCGCAATCACCGCACGGACCGGCCGGCGTCCTTCCGGTGTCCAGATGCACTCGGCGGCGTTCGGCAGTGCCACGGCGAGGTCGTGCGCAAGCACCCGCAATTGGAAGCCCACCGCGGTGTCGGCGGCCGACGGCAGCGACCGCCACACGGGCGGCTGCGGTGCGTCGCCGTGCTCGACGCCCTGAACGAGGGCCGCGACGCGCGCCGCGATCCGGCGGGCGGCCGCTGCGACGGAAAGGTCCGACCCAGGGGAGATCCTCCGCGCCAAGGCCAGGGACGACAGCCGGCTCAAGCGCACTGCTAGATCGTCAAGCTGCGAGGGGAACGAAGCCGGGTCATGCGCCGGCGCATCCCCGGCGGATTGATCCCAGCAGGACATGCCGGCGAGCGTACCGAACGGCCGTGCAGCGTCACCCGGCGGCCGGCGCATTCCGCCGACGCCACCTCCCGACGGCTCTTGCCTTAGGGCCGCTCCTGGGGCACGCTGCGAGTATGGACCGTTGACGCCGACCGAGGAGGCCGTCATGAGCGTGCACCACTCCGAAGAGATCCATCGCAATCTGATCGAGCGGGTTCCCCAGGTGACCGGGAAACAGCTTTCGGAGTGGTTCCACGAAATTGACAAAGGTCCCAGTTTCCTGAGATTCGACGAGCGGGTCAACTGGTTGCGCGACGAACACGCGCTTCCGCACGGCTATGCGTATGCGATCTGCCGGGAACATGAGCGCCACCGCGTCAGCCACGAGTAACACCGACTCGCACACCACGCGCGGCAGCGTTTCCGGCGACCGCGTGCCCCCGGTCGGATTCGAACCGACACTGTAACCCTTTTAAGGGGTTCGCCTCTGCCGTTGGGCTACGGGGGCCAGGCCGTTTCGGCCCTTATCGCCACTCGATCCGGCCCGAGCCATTCGACGTGACATGCGCCTCCCTCATCATGCCTGAGGTGTACGCCGGGAAGACGGGCCGGAGCAGGCCGGCCGGTGGACGCCGCCGCAACATCCCATCAGGCCGGCGGACGCCACAGCATCCTGTCGAGCCGACGGCGGACCGGAGCCGGGACGAACCGACCGGCGTGCTCCGCCGCGCCGGTCCGGCATGCGCAGTCCCGGACCTGGCGTGAAAGAGCCGACCGACGGGACCAGCCGCGCCGGCGTCACGGATTACGATGGCCATGCCGCGGCGGTCGGGCGGGCCGCTTGTTCGAATTCTTCGCGGGGCCGCTGCAACGCTCCCAGCGACACAATCTCACGGGGAAAGAACAACGCCAGGGTCCAATCAGCCACCACCCGGACCTTGCGATTAAAGGTCGGAATGCGGGACAGGTGGTACGTGCGGTGCACGAACCAGGCCGGAAAGCCACGCATGGTGACGCCGTAGATTTGCGCAACACCTTTGTGCAAGCCAAGACTCGCGACCGAACCGGCGTACGCATGGCGATAGTCGCGCACCGGTCTGCCCCGCAGCGACGCGACGATATTGTCACCGAGCAGTTTTCCTTGCCGCACCGCGTGTTGCGCGCTGGGACCACAGAGCGCCGGTTGCGGCTTGGTCAGGTCAGGGACCGCGGCGCAGTCACCCGCCGCCCACGCATCATCGACACCCTCGACCCGCAGCGACGCAGTCGCCCGCAATCGATCCTTCTCATCGCGCGGGAGATCGGTGTGGGTGATGAGCGGATGGGCCCGCACCCCTGCCGTCCAGACGAGGGTGTCGGCGTCAAATTCCTCTCCGTCCGAGAGAACAATGTGCCGATCGACCGCCGATTCCAGTCGCGTCTGCAACCGCACCTCGATGCCCCGCCTCCTCAGTTCGGCGATGGTGTAGGCACCGAGCTCCCGGCTGACCTCAGGGAGGATGCGGTCGGTCGCCTCGACGAGAATCCAGCGCATGTCGGCCGGAGAAACATTCGGATATGACCGGCATGCGTCCCGCGCCATGTCTTCCAACTCGGCGAGTGCCTCGACGCCCGCGTACCCCCCACCGACGAAGACAAAAGTCAGCGCCCGGCGGCGCAACGCCGCATCATCGGTCGAGGCGGCGATGTCCAATTGCGCGAGCACGTGATTACGGAGAAATATTGCCTCCCCGACGGTTTTGAATCCGATACCGACCTCCGCCAACCCGGGTATCGGTAGCGTCCGCGCGATTGACCCGACGCTCATCACGAGAATGTCGTACTCGAGCTCTGCGGCCGGTCCGACATGCGGTGCAAAGGTCAACCGCCGGTTGGCATGCTGCACCGCGGTCACGCGACCATTGAGGATCCGGGTACGGCGCAACACACGGCGCAATGGCACGACAACATGGCGGGGCTCAAGGTTGCCCGCAGCCGCTTCTGGAAGGAAGGGCTGATAGGTCATGTACGACTGCGGGTCGATCAGGGTGACGTTCGCCTCGCCGGGCCGCAAGGCGCGCTCCAGCCGCAGCGCGGCGTAGGTGCCGACGTATCCGCCGCCGACGATGACGATGCGCGGAACGGCCACGACGTCGACCCTATCGGTCCAGGCCACCTCGGGCGAACGCGCCGGTGCCGAGCGTGCCAAGACCGATCAGGCCGTCAATGCGCCGACGCTCCGCCCTTTTCCCCGAACGTCGGCGACTTGACTGCTCCCCGACACCAACCGATGTGCTCCGGGAATCGGCGTGCCCGTAGTCAGCACGAATTCATGCCCGTATCCAGTGGGAATACCCATGCCCGCTACTCGGCGTCGGCCAATTGCCGGGCACGGTGAAAAATGGCATCGAGCATCGGTTCGGTGAGTTTTCCGGTGAAGGTGTTCTGCTGGCTGGGATGGTAGGACGCCAGCAGGTGCAATCGCCGTCCATCCGGGTGGGCAATTGTGACGGACCGCCCGTGCCCGAATGACGGAAACGGCCGGGGTATCAGAAATCCGAGGCGGGCCAGCGTCGGCGGGAGGGACTGCCAGGCGAAACCGCCGAGGACGACGAGGACACGCGCGGGGAGAAGTTCGAGTTCGCGGACCAGCCACGGCCGGCAGGTGTCCCGCTCAACCGGCGTCGGTTTGTTCGCCGGTGGTGCGCACCGCACGACAGCGACCAGCCGGACGCCGTCCAGCCGCTGCCCGTCATCGACCCGCTCACTGGTCGGCTGGCGTGCGAAGCCCGCCCGGTACAGCGCGGCGAACAACCAGTCGCCGCTCCGGTCACCGGTGAAGATTCGCCCGGTCCGATTGCCGCCATGCGCGGCGGGAGCCAACCCGACGACGACAATGCGGGCCGCGGGATCCCCGAACCCGGGCACCGGACGGCCCCAGTACGTCTCGGTCGCGAAGGCACGGCGTCGCTGCGCAGCGACCTTCTCCCGCCACGCCACCAGGCGGGGACATGCCCGGCAGCAGCTCGACCGGGCGTCCAGCTCGGCGAGGTCCTCAGCCGAAGCGGCGAGCCGGCTGACGTCCGCCGCACTGCGGGCAACCGGATCGTCCGCCGCACTGCGGGCAACCGGAGTGCCCAGCCGCGCAGGGTCACGCGGCCGGGCACCGCGGGACACGACCACGGCGGCAGTCTGGCACGATCCGCCTCGCAAACGCCGTTGCGCCCCCGCGGTTTGTCCGGCTTTTGAACCGGTTCTAGCGAATTGCCGGGACGTTGTTACTCCGAACGGCAGCGCGAACATGCCCGGTCAGTGGATGGTGCGGCTGATTGCTGTCCGTGACACTTTCACTACACCAAGTCACGAAGTGGGGGAGGATCATGTCAGTCGCGGCAACAATCGCCCGCGGCGTCACCTGGGGAGACAGCAGGTGGCGGAGATTCGCGGCGGCATTCGCCAGCGCGGCGTCGATCGTGGGATTCCTACCCGTGATCGGAGTGACGGGGACGGCGGAAACCCGGCCGTTCGTGTCAGCCGGCGAGTCGTCGTACATCGTGCGGGCGACACCAGGTCACCTCGACGAGGCTCGAGCCGCGATCGGCTCGGTAGGCGGGCGCGTCGGCGTGGACCTCTCCATCATCAACGGTGTGCAGGCCGTTCTCACCGCCAGTGAGGCACGAAGCCTGGCAAACCATCCGGGAATTCTCTCGGTAACGCCCGATTTCGGGGCAAAACTCCAGGGTTCGAGTTACGACCCAAACACTGACGCCGGCGGTCCGGTCGGACTCTCCTCCATCGTCGGCTACAACGCATACTGGAATGCCGGCTTCTCGGGTCAAGGCATTGGAGTCGCGCTCATCGATTCCGGTGTCGTCCCGGTACCGGCACTCTCGGCACCCGGCAAGATCATATACGGTCCAGACTTCACGCCGACCGGGTACTTCACCGAGGTACGAGGCCTGGACACCTTCGGCCACGGCACATTCATGGCCGGGCTGATCGCCGGTCGCGATCCGGGAGCAACCGCGCCGTACTGGGCCAACAGTGGGTACTACTTAGGCGTCGCCCCGGACGCGAACATCATCAGCGTCAAGGTGGCCGATGCGAGTGGTGCGACCATGGCATCCGCGGTGATCGCAGCCATCCAGTGGGTCGTCGCACACCGCAATGACCCCGGCCTGAACATCAAGGTGCTGAACCTGTCGCTCGGGGTGCGGGACGGCCTGCCCTACCAGCAAGACCCGCTGGACGCCGCCGTCGAAGCGGCCTGGAAGGCCGGCATCACCGTCGTCGCGGCGGCCGGGAATGACGGCCAGGTCGGCATGACCGCACCGGCGAACGATCCGTACGTCATCGCGGTCGGTGCGATCGACACGAATTCCACCCTCTCGGTCTCCGACGACACTGTTGCGAGTTTCTCGAACATCGGCGACGGGACTCGCAATCCCGACTTCGTCGTTCCGGGCACGCACATCGTCGGTCTACGCGACCCCGGGTCGGCCATCGACCAGGAGTACGGTAACGGCCCCGGATCCATCAACGCCTCGCTGATGCGCGGCAGCGGAACGTCGGAGGCCGCGGCCATCACCTCCGGCGCGGTGGCGTTGCTCCTGTCGCAGCGCCCGAACCTCACCCCGGACCAGGTGAAAGCGACCCTCGTCATCCACTCCAGCTGGAACCTGCCGCAGCAGCAAGCGGGTGCCGGGGCGCTGAACATGGCCTGGGTGCTCAATGCGGCCACCGAGTACCGCACCCAGAACTGGCCCAGTGCGACCGTGAGCAACGCGGCGTCACCGACGACGAGCGCCGGCTGGAGCCTCACGCCGTCCCGCTCGACCTGGACCGGTTCGACCTGGACGTCGGTGGACTTCACGCGTTCGACCTGGACCGGCTCCACCTGGACCGGCTCCACCTGGACCCGGTCAACCTGGACCGGATGCACCTGGACTGGTTCGACCTGGACTGGTTCGACCTGGACCGGCTCCACCTGGACCCGGTCAACCTGGACCAATTACTCATGGTCCTGACGCCCACGGCCGAAAAAATACGGAAATGACTGAGACGAGCGCGCCGGCGCAGACTCGCTCACACAGCGACCTCGTTCCGCTGCGGGCCTTCGTCGGCGCGCTCGTTCTGCTCGCGGTAGGCGGGCTCGCCCTCCTCTGGCCGGACGACCAGATCGTCGCCCGTTTCCACCTGCCGTGGTACGGGTTGGCGCTGCTCTTCTACCTTGCGGAGACCTGCCTCGTCCACCTGCACTTCCGGCGCGGGGCGCATTCCTTCTCCATGAGCGAGGTACCGCTCGTCCTCGGCCTGTTCTTCGCCACACCGCGCGAAGTGCTGCTCAGCCAACTCATTGGTTGCGGTCTCGCCCTCGCCGTCCAGCGGAGGCAGAATCCTGTCAAAGTCATTTTCAACCTCGCGAATTTCACCCTGACCTCCGCCATTGCCATCGTGGTGCTCCGCGCGCTCCTCCCCGAGCACGCGCATATCGGACTCCACTCCTGGGGTGCGGCGGCGCTCGCGGCCGTCTCCGGCACCTTCCTCGGCTGCATTAATGTCAGTGCCGCGATATTTCTCTCCGAACGGCGGGCGGACGTCGGGCGTTTGCTGTACGCCTTCGGCATGTTCTTCGCCTCGGCGCTCACCAACGTCAGCCTCGGTCTGATTGCCGCAACGATCGTCGACTTCCGGCCCGCCGCGGCATGGCTTCTCATCATTCCGACGGCAACGGTCTTTCTTGCCTACCGGGCCTACCTGCGCGAGCGGGAAAAGCACGAAATTCTTGAATTCTTGTACTCCGCGAACCGCATTCTCACCCAACATCCCGAGCTGGAGGCGGCGCTGGCCGCGCTGCTCAACGAGGCGCGCCGCATGTTCCGCACCGAAACAGCGGAAGCCATCATCGCCCCGCCCGACGGCGGTCGGCTGTTGCGCATCCGGCTGGACGGTCACGGCGAGCCCCGGCTCATGGAGGCGGTCACCGATCCGGTCGTCTTGGCGTGGTGGGAGCGGATGACGACGGCGAACGGACCGCTCGTTCTGCAATACGCCGCCAAGCGGCCTCGAAAGCAACGCTTTCTCGCCCGGCTCTTTCACGACAGCGCGGATACCAGCCCGTCGTTGGAGCACGAGTACTTGGAGCATGAGCGGGTCCGCAATGCGATCGTCGCCCCACTCCGCGGCGAGACACGCCCGATCGGCATGCTCATGGTCGGTGACCGGCCCGGCGAAGGTGCGAGTTTCGGCGGTCAAGATGTGCGTCTCTTCGAGGCGTTGGCCAATCACGTCAGCGTGGCGCTGGAGAACGGCCGTCTCGAACAATCGCTCGCCCAACTTCGTGAACTCGAGCAGAAGCTCACCCAGCTCGCGTTCCACGACCCGCTCACCGGTCTGGCCAACCGTGCTCTCTTCTCCGAGCGGCTGAGCCAGGTTCTGGCGAAAGCCAAGGCGGAAGGGCGAACCTGCGCCGTCCTCTTCATCGACTTGGACGACTTCAAGACGGTCAACGACACCCTCGGCCATGACGCCGGCGATGAACTGCTCTGCGCGGTCGCGGAACGCATCACCGGGTGCCTGCGGCCGTCCGACCAGCCCGCACGGCTCGGCGGTGACGAATTCGCCGTCATCATCGAAGACGCCTTGTCGACCCAGGCCGCCGAGCGGATCGCCGCCCGCATCACCGAGCAGCTCCGCGCGCCGATATCCGTCCACGGCTGCGAATTGCACATCCGCGCCAGCATCGGTATCGCCACCAGCCAAGGCGTGCAGACCGCGGACGAACTGCTCCGGAACGCTGACCTTGCGATGTACATGGCAAAGGCGGACGGAAAGGGCCGGTACCGCTGGTTCCGGCCGAGCATGCGCACGGCCGTGGTCAGCCGCCACCAGCTCAAGTCGGACCTCGAACGCGCCGCTGAGCGTGGTGAATTCCAGGTGCACTACCAGCCGATCGTCGACCTGCGCACGGGCCGTCCGGTCGCCGCCGAGGCGCTGGTCCGGTGGGTGCATCCCGAACGCGGCCTGCTCTTCCCGGAAACCTTCATCTCGGAGGCCGAGAACTCCGGCATCATCAATGAGATCGGCCGGCTCGTGCTCCGTCACGCCTGCGCGCATGTCGGCGGCTGGCAACAGCACGTCGAACGCAAACCCGGTGAACCCCCGTTCGCTGTCGCCGTCAACCTCTCACCGGCGCAATTTGCTCAACCGGACCTGGTGGCGCAGATCGATGAAGCGGTCGAAGCGGCCGGCATTGACCCGAATTCACTGATTCTGGAAATCACCGAGACCATGATGCTGCAGGGCTCCGACCGGGTGCTGCGCACCCTCGACCTACTCAGCGGATTCGGCGTCCGACTGGCGATGGACGATTTCGGCACCGGCTACGCGTCTCTGGCGTCACTGCGCAAACTTCCGATCGACATCATAAAAATCGCCAAGACATTCACCGACGACATCACCGGTAATGAAGAAAAATCCCCATTTGTCCGGGCCATGATTGAACTCGGTGAAGCACTAGGACTGGTGACCCTGGCTGAAGGGGTGGAAACCGCGCAACAAGCCCGCGAGCTGGAGCGCCTCGGCTGCCGGCTCGGCCAGGGCTATCACTTCGCCCGCCCGGTGCCCAGCGCCGGGATCGAACTCCTGCTGCAACGGTACGCCGAGCAGCAGGCGGGACTTGCGAAAGTCATCGCATTCCCGGCCTGAGCGCCACGCTGAGGACGAGGCCGTCGAGAATGTCGTGTTCGCTGGCGAGTACCGCGTCCGCGTGTGCGCGGGTGAGCACGGCATCCAAGATGACCACACCCGCAGCGAGAACATCAACCCGGCCAGGATGAATCACGGCCCGCGCGGCCCGCTCCGCGCGAGTGCTTCGCAGCAAATCCTCGGTTATCTCGTGCACGACGTCCGCGGGAATGCGTGCATGGTGCACGCGGCGGGGGTCGTAGGTGTCCAAACCCAACGCCAGGGCGGCCACCGTCGTCACCGAACCGGCGAGCCCCACCACGGTCGCGGCGGTCTGCAGCGGCACGACCCGGGCGGCCTCGTCCAGCCCTTGCTCGACGTCGCGGCGCAGCGCCTCGATCTCAGCGGCGGTGGGCGGGTCGTGCCGGACATGCCGCTCAGTGAGCCGCACACACCCGATATTGACAGAGACCGCCGCCTCGGGCTCGGATGTCCCGAGGACGAATTCTGTCGACCCGCCGCCGATGTCCACGACAAGAAAAGGTGCCGGTACGCCGGTCAGGCCGCTGAGGTCGTGGGTTGCTCCGAGGAAAGATAACCGCGCTTCTTCGTCGCCGGAAATCACCTCGGGTTCCACACCGAGAATGTCACGGACGCCGCGGAAGAATTCGTCCCGGTTGGCCGCGTCGCGGGTCGCACTCGTCGCGGCGAATCGAAGGGCCTCCGCTCCGAGGTGACGGATTTCGGCGGCGTACTCACGGCACACCTCGAGCGTGCGCTGCACGGCCGCCGGGTCCAATCGGCGTGACCGATCCACCCCGGCACCCAGCCGCACGATCCGCATGCGCCGGACGAGGTCACGCACCTGCCCGCCGTCGACGTCGGCGATGAGGAGCCGCAGCGAATTCGTGCCGCAATCAATGGCCGCGGCCCGGGTCACCGTCACCTCCGCCGTGCGTCTCAACAGTCCCGTCCGATTGGACAGTGCCGTCCGACTCGGCGATCCCGTCCATCTCGACAGTCCCGTCCGATTGGACATCCTCTACCGCAGCGATATCAACGCACGGGCCACGCGCGCTCCACTCCGGAAGCATCGCCAGTGCCTCGTCACCGAACGGGTTGACGCCGGGTCCGACGGCAAGCGCGTGCGCCACCAGCGCGTGCAGGCACTTGACCCGGTGGGGCATCCCGCCGACACCGGGATCCCCGGGCAGCCGACCGAGTTCGTTACGTCGGGCCACGTAGTCCTCGTAGGCGCGGCGATACCGGTCTGCGAGCTCCGGGTCGGTCCGCAGCCGGTTGGTCATGTCCCGCATGACGCCGCGTGCTTCAAGACGGCCGACGGCTGAAACAGCCCGCGGACAGGTCAAGTAATACAGCGTCGGAAATGGTGTGCCGTCGGGCAGATATGGCGTGGTCTGCACAACGTCCGGCAGGCCGCATCGGCACCAATGCGCGATGGCGCGGGTGCCGCGGGGCCGGCGGCCCAGCTGTGCAGCGACGACCGCGAGGTCGCGCGGGGTCGCGGGTGTCACCACGCCGGTCACGGTAACGCGGGGCTTGCGGACGGTTGCGGGTCGGGGGACGGCCGGGGGGTCGGCGTCGCGGCGCCGGCGGCGAGCACCGAGTTCCATAACGTGCCGTACCACGGTCTGGCATCCCCGCCGGACGTCGGCCTGGTCCCCGGCGTGGACGTCGGGGTCGGGCTGAGGGTGATGTAGAGCACGGTCCCCGGCGGTACGTAGTGCAACCGCTGCCGTGCCTGGTCGGCGACGTAGCTGGGGTCGGACCACCGCTGTTCCTCGCTACGGAGGGCCGCCAGCTGTTTCCGGGTCGCGTCGACATGCGACCGGGCGTCGGCGATTTGCGCCCGCTGCGACAGCCATTCACGGAGCGGCTCGGCGACCGCGATGCTCGACGCCGCGAGCACGACGGCAAGCACCGCCGCCCGCGCGGTGAACGATGCGCGCCGACGCGGGGTCCGCGAAGCCGGACGGCGATTCCGGCGCGGCTGCCGACCGTCCCTCACAGCTGGCAGGCTCTCACGCCCGCGTTGCCGTCAGCCGGCTGACCCGCCGGCGAAACGCGGGAATGCGGCCACGCCAGCGTACCGAGCGGCGTCATCGAGCTCCTCTTCGATGCGGAGCAGTTGGTTGTACTTCGCGACCCGCTCCGACCGGGCCGGCGCACCTGTCTTGATCTGACCGGCGTTCGTCGCAACCGCAACGTCGGCGATGGTGGTGTCTTCGGTCTCGCCCGAGCGGTGACTGATCATCGTGCGGTACCCCGCGCGGTGGGCCAGCTCGACGGCGTCCAACGTCTCCGTCACAGTGCCGATCTGATTCAGCTTGATGAGGACGGCGTTGGCTACCGACGTCTGAATACCCCGGGAAATCCGCTCCGGGTTGGTGACGAAGATGTCGTCGCCGACCAGCTGCACCGTGCCGCCGAGGGCCGCGGTGAGCTCACGCCAACCGTCCCAGTCCTCTTCCGCCAGGGGATCCTCCAGCGACACGAGGGGATAGCTGGCAACCAGTTCCTCGTAATAGCGGATGAGCTCCGCTGCGGTTCTCGGCTGACCCTCCAGGATGTACCGCCCGTCGCGGTAGAACTCCGTGGCGGCGGCGTCAATCGCTACCGCAATGTCACGCCCGGGGCGAAATCCGGCTTTTCCGATTGCCTCGAGAATGAGGTCGAGAGCCTCGCGGTTGTGGGCGAGATTCGGGGCGAAACCGCCTTCGTCACCGAGACCCGTCGCCAAGCCGCGACCCTTGAGCACGGCTTTCAGCGCATGGTAGGTCTCCACGCCGTACCGCAAAGCCTCGGCAAACGTGGCGGCACCGATCGGTGCGATGAGAAATTCCTGAATGTCGACGTTGGAGTCGGCGTGCGCCCCGCCGTTGAGAATATTCATCATGGGAACCGGCAGCAGGTGGGCATTCGGCCCGCCAAGGTAGCGGAACAGCGGCAGGTCCGCTGAATCCGCGGCGGCGCGGGCGACCGCCATGCTCACACCGAGAATGGCGTTGGCGCCCAGGCGGGACTTGTTCGGGGTGCCGTCCAATTCGATGAGGCGTGCATCGAGCACGCGCTGCTCGGTCGCGTCAAAACCTATGATTTCCGGCGCAATCTGATCGGTGACCGCCTGTACGGCCTGCCGGACACCCTTCCCGCCGTACCGGTCGTCGCCGTCGCGCTTCTCGACGGCTTCAAAGGCTCCGGTGGATGCGCCGCTCGGGACGGCGGCCCGTCCGACGGTGCCGTCGTCCAGCAAGACCTCGACTTCGACGGTTGGATTGCCACGGGAATCCAGAATCTCCCGCGCCCCGATAGCTTCGATGACTGCCACGCCAACTCCCTGACTGGATGAACGGAACCGTGCGCCTAGAGCTTAGCGGCGCCGGATTCGGCGGCGGCAATGCGGTCGCGCAGCCGGCGGGCCGCCGCCCGCAGCGCCCCTTCGGGGTCGATGCCGGCGTTCACCGCCAACGCGACGACGGCAAGAAGGAGCTCGCCCACGCTCTGCTCGTCGACGTTCTCCGGCGTCCGCACCGGGACCGCGGGATCGGCCGCCAGCCCGGCGCGCCGTGCGCGACGCAGCAGACTCGCCGTCAACGCGAGAGCCGGCTGGGCAAGCGGAATCCCGTCGAGCGCAGAGCGACGGCCCTTCTCCTCCGCCTTGAGGACCTCCCAGTTCGCTTCCACGTCACCGGCGGTCCGGGCCGTCGCGGTTCCGAAAACATGCGGATGCCGCCGAATAAGCTTGTCGACCACGTCAGCGACGACATCGTCGATGGTCCAGCCGTCCGGCCGTTCCGCCGCGATCCGGGCGTGAAAGACGACTTGCAGCAGCACATCACCCAGCTCCTCACGCAGCGCCGCTTCGTCGCCGGACTCCATCGCCTCGACAGCTTCGTATGCCTCTTCGAGGAGGTATTTCGCCAAGCTGGCATGCGTTTGCTCGGCGTCCCACGGGCACCCGCCCGGCGATCGCAGCCGGTCCATCACCGCAACAAGCTCAGGAAAACGGGAACCCGCCGAGCCCGCGGACGCCGCACGACGTTCGGTTGTCATGGCGACCCGGTTCGGTGCTCCGGTCAGCCTGCCGGCGAGGACGGCGGCGAGGACGGTGCGCCGCCGGCTGCGGGTGTCGACAAGGACGTCGCGGAATTCGAAGCCGGGACGACGGTCTGCGACGCGGCGTCCCAGACGCCGTACCGCGGGCTGACGCTGATCGGATACTGCTTGGCGATCGAGGTGAGATATTTGGTCACGGCTTGCTGCTGCAATTGTTGCGCGACCTGGCTCCCAGAAACCGAGGAGAGCGGACGGTTACCTCGGTCGACGACCATGATGATGTAATAACCGCTCGAATCCGATTCCAGGAACGGCGTATTGAGCGGCTTGTTCTGGATATCCGTTTTCAGCGGGTCCGAGAGGCCGTCGATCGGCACCTCGCCGACATCGCCGCCGTTCGCGGCCGACTGGTCCTGCGAATATTGTTTGGCCAGCTGCGCAAAATCGCCCGGATTCGCGGTCACCTTCGCCAGCACCGTGTCGGCCGTCGATTTGTCGGTCAGCGAGATCACCTTGACGTGGGCGACGGCGACCACCTGATCCTTGGTCAACGCGGCGGCAAGGCCTTGTTCGAGGAGGTAGTAGTACAAGTAGTCATGGAGATCAGCAGCCGCGATACCGTTCGATGCCGCCGCGGCCTCCAGCTGGGCGCGGGAACCCTCCTGCTGCTCGGCAAGCGCCAGTTCGTGCTGGACGTCGGCCTCGCTCACGGTGACCCCACGGGACGCCGCCGCCCGCTGCAGGAGCACATCCTTGATCAACCTGGTGAGGACGTCCCGGCGCAAGCCTGCCGGATCCGCTTGCGCGGCGGCGCGGGTACCGGAGTCCTGGAGCATGACGTTGGCCGCCTTCTGGACCTGCGCATCGGTGATCCGGACATCGCCTACGGTCGCGGCGGCCCCCGGGTGCGCCGGTCCGCACGCGCTGATCGCCAGCGCAGCGGTGCCGAGCATCGCGGCCAGCAGCGGAGAATGCCATCTGCGCATGGAACGGTCCTTTGTCGACGCCAACCAAACGCCGACCAGGCTATCGCAGCCCGCACCCCGCTGCGTACGCTGGCGCCGGGGGGTTGCCTGTGACGCTCCGCAGCTATCGCGTCGCGATCGTGGTCGTCACGCACAACAGCGCGGCCGTTCTTCCCGGCTTCTTCGACTCCCTTGCGGCGGGGCTCCGCGACGCCGACCCGGACACCCCTGCCGGCATTGACGATCCCGTCGTCATCGTCGCCGACAACGATTCGCGGGACGACACCCTGGCGCGCGCCGCCGACGCAGCACAGGCGGCCCGGGTGACGCTCGAGGTGGTCCGGCTCGGTGGCAACCGTGGGTATGCGGCGGGCGTCAACGCAGGGACGGCGGCCGCCGGGGACGTTGACGCCGTACTGGTCGCCAATCCCGACGTCCGGTTCACCGACGGCGCGCTCCCGCGGATGCTCGCCCGGCTCCACGCCACGCCTCGGGTCGGCATCGTCGTCCCACGGATCCGATCGGCCGACGGCCGGTTGTCCTTCTCCCTGCGCCGCTCCCCAAGCCTGCTGCGAGCCGCGGCGGAGGCGCTGGTCGGAAATGAGCGCGCTGCGCGGCTGGGAATCGGCGAAATCATCGCTGATGAACGCGCCTACCAGCAGGCGACCGTCGCCGCATGGGCCACCGGATGCGCCATGCTCATCTCCCGGGAATGCCTCAACGCGGTCGGGCCGTGGGACGAGTCCTTCTTCTTGTATTCGGAGGAGACGGATTTCGCCTTGCGGGCGCACGACAGGGGCTTCCTTCTCCAGCTCGAACCACGCGCGGAAATCGTCCACCTGGGCGGGGAATCCCGCATCTCGCCGCAGCTATGGTCACTCCTTGCCGTCAACCGCGTCCGGCTCTACCGAAAACGGCACGGCGCAGCGGCGACGGCGCTCTTCCGCGGTGTCGTGATCGCGCGGGAACTCTCCCGAGCGGCCCTGGGCTCGGCGCCGAGCCGGGCCGCATTGCGCGTGCTGCTGACGAACGCTGACCCAGTGCCGGGCTTTCTCGACGGCGAGACCCCCGGCGGTTCCCGCCGCGGAGCACCGGGCTGATCCGTCGCAGGCCGCGGCGATGCCGCTATCGGGCCGCGGAAATCGGCGCATCGAGCACTGTCTGGACCAGGTCGCGCACCCAGAGCACGAGCGGTGCGTCACGGAGCAGGTCACCGCGTCCGTCCTGCGCCCGCGGGCGGGGAACGAGAATCGCCTGGACGGCGTCCTTGACGATCGATTTCGGATACAGCCGCTGCAGCCGCACCTTCTGCGAATCCCGCAATTGCACCGGCGCCAGACGAATATACGTGCCCTGCAACGCAACTTCGGTGACCCCATGCGCCCGCAATGTCCCGCGGAGCTTGGCCACCTCGAGCAGGTTCCGCACCGGCTCCGGCAACGGACCGTACCGGTCGAGGAGCTCCTCCGCGATCGCGTCGACGTCGGGATCGGACGTCGCTTCCGCCAGCGCCTGATACGTCGCGAGCCGGAGTCGCTCGGCGTCGATGTAATCGTGCGGAATGTGCGCCTCCACCGGCAGATCGAGCCGGACGTCGACGGGTTCGCGGCTCTGGTCGCCGCGGAAATCGGCCACTGCTTCACCAACCAATCGCATGTACAAATCGAAGCCGACCTCGGCGATATGGCCGGATTGTTCGCCGCCGAGGAGGTTGCCGGCGCCGCGGATTTCCAGGTCCTTCATCGCAATGGACATTCCAGAACCCAAATCGGAATGCTGGGCGATGGTGGCAAGTCGGTCGTGGGCCGTCTCGGTGAGCGGACGGTCGGCGGGATAGCAGAAATACGCGTAACCGCGCTCCCGGCCGCGCCCGACCCGGCCGCGCAGTTGATAGAGCTGGCCCAGACCAAGGAGGTCAGCCCGTTCGACGATGAGCGTATTCGCATTCGGAATGTCCAGGCCGGACTCGATGATGGTGGTGCAGACCAGAACGTCGAACGCCCGCTCCCAGAATCCGATCATCACCTGCTCGAGCGCATCTTCGTTCATCTGGCCGTGGGCGACGGCGACGCGGGCTTCCGGGACCAGTTCCCGGACCCGGGCCGCGGCCTGTTCGATGGTTTCCACCCGATTGTGCACGTAGAACACCTGGCCCTCGCGGAGCAATTCCCGCCGAATCGCTGCAGCGATCTGGTGTTCGTCGAAGGGTCCGACGAATGTCAGGACGGGATGCCGCTCTTCGGGCGGTGTTTGAATGACCGACATTTCGCGGATTCCGGTGATGGCCATCTCCAGGGTCCGCGGAATGGGGGTCGCGGACATCGTCAGCACGTCGACGTTCGTGCGCAGCCGCTTCAACCGCTCCTTGTGCTCGACGCCGAAGCGCTGCTCTTCGTCAACGATGACCAGGCCGAGATCCTTGAAGACGACGCCGTCGCTCAACAGACGGTGCGTACCGATGACGACGTCCACCGTGCCTGCGGCCAAGCCGGCGAGAATCTCCTCCTGCTCCTTGAAGGTGTTGAAACGGCTCACCGGCTTGACGACAACCGGAAAATTCGCGAACCGTTCACTGAACGTCGCGTAATGCTGCTGCACGAGGAGGGTGGTCGGGCAGAGCACGGCGACCTGCTTGCCGTCCTGAACCGCCTTGAACGCCGCGCGCACCGCGATTTCGGTCTTGCCGTATCCGACGTCGCCGCAGATCAGCCGATCCATCGGGACCGGCCGCTCCATGTCGGCCTTGACCTCCTCGATGGTGCGCAGCTGATCCGGCGTTTCCACGTACGGAAAAGCCTCTTCGAGTTCCCGCTGCCAGGGCGTGTCCGGTCCGAACGCATGGCCGGGCGACGCCATCCGCGCGCTGTACAGCTGAATCAATTCGGCTGCGATTTCGCGGACGGCTTTGCGCGCCCGGCCTTTGCGCCGCGCCCAGTCCGCGCCGCCGATGCGGTCCAGCGTCGGTGCCTCTCCGCCGACGTACCGAGTGACCTGGTCGAGGGAGTCAGTCGGAACCCAGAGCCGGTCCCCCGGTTGACCGCGCCGGGACGGGGCGTACTCGATGACGAGGTACTCCCGGGTCGCACCGCCGATTTCCCGGGTCGCCATGCCGACGAACCTGCCGACACCATGCTGCTCGTGGACGACGAAATCGCCCGGCCGAAGTTCCAGCGGGTCGATGGATTTCCGTCGCCGGCTTGGCAGCCTGCCGAGGTTGCGGGCCGCGGCACGGGTGCCGAAAATCTCCGTCTCGGTGAGGACGACGAGCCCCGCACCGCGCGCGATGAACCCGGCGTCCAGCCCTCCGCAGCTCACCGAAACGAGGTCGTGGTCGGGCGGCTGCGGGATGGTCTCCGTCCATCGGGCCGGAACGTCCTCACCGGCCAGCACTTCGACGATCCGCTGGGCGGAACCGTGCCCGGCGGTGAGGACGGCGACCCTCAGCCCGTCACCCAGCCAGCCCTTGACATCGGCGACGAGTGCCTGCGTGTCCCCGCGGTAGGCCGGCGCTTCGTGCGCGTCCGGGACGATGACGACCTCACCGGTGTCGTCCCGAAATTCCGCGGCGTCCGCGGTCTGCAGCGGCGAGATGGACCACCAGGCCAGGCCGAGATCTGCGGCGTGGCGGCGAATATCGGCGAACGGCCGTAACGCCGCCGCGGCAAGGTCGATCGGTGCGTTCCCACCCGCCGCGGCGCCGGCCCAGGCGGCGTGCAGAAACTCCTCGCCGGTCCGGACGACGTCCGCGGCCCGGGCGCGCACCCGCTCGGGATCGCAGACCACGACCACCGTCTGGGACGGGACTTCGTCAAGCAGGAGGTTCATCTCGTCCGCGAGCAGCGGGGCGAGTGCTTCCATCCCTTCGACGACGACACCGTGCGCGACCTTGCCGAGAATGTCAGCGAGCTGCGGATACCGCTGCGCCAACTCGGCCGCGCGGGTGACGACACGGTCGGTCAGGAGCAATTCCCGGCATGCCGTCGCCCACACCCGATCCGCCGACTCACCGAAACTCCGCTGGTCGCCGGCGCGGAAAGGGCGAATTTCTTCAATACGGTCACCGAAGAATTCCACCCGGAGCGGATGCTCGGCGGTGGGCGGAAAAATGTCGAGGATGCCGCCGCGGACGGCGATCTCCCCTCGTCGTTCGACGAGATCGACGCGGTGGTAGCCGATCGCCACCAGCCGGGCCACGACATCATTGAGATCGGCCTCATCACCGGGCCGCAGCTCGACCGGCTCGAGATCTCCCAATCCGGCGACCTGCGGCTGGAGCAGCGCGCGCACCGGCGTAGTAATGACCCGAAGCGTGCCCCCCTGCTCCCGAAGGAGGCGCCGGACGGCGACCCGGCGTCCGACGGTGTCCGCACGCGGCGACAACCGCTCGTGCGGCAGGGTCTCCCACGCGGGATATTCGGCGACCGCGCCGGCGGGGAGCAGGGGTTCCAGCGCGGTGGCAAGCTCGGTGGCTTCCCGCTCGGTCGCCGTGACCGCAAGCACGGGACGTCCAGCGCCGTACGGTGCGTCAGCCGCGATCAGCGCCGTGATGAACGCGCGGAGTGGACGCGGAACGCCGACCTCGACGTTCGCAATGCCCTTGCGGGCTGCGTCGCGGACACGCGCGAAGCCGTCATCGCCCAGCAGGGCCGTGATCAAGCCACGTAGATCCATGCCGAATCCGGTCAGACAAACACCCGGGACCATGGCGGTCCCGGGTGTCCAAGCCTACGCGCCGCCGCGCTGATCTGCGGAACGCGGGCCGACCGGACTTGCTGCCGAGCGGCTCTCCTCGTTCGGCTCAGTCGGTCGAATCTGCCGAGGTGTCCGGCGATTCAACGTCCGTAACGGCTCCTTCGGCGGGAACAGCCTGCTGACGTTGCCGGCTCGCCGCAACAGCGGCTGCACCGGCGGCGACGAGAGCGGCGCCGACGGTCACCGCGGCTGTGATGGGAAGCGCGCTGCCGGTGAACGGCAGCTGCGAGGACTCCCCCGCCACGCTGGGCGATGGGGTCTTCGAGAAGCTCTCGCCCAGCACCGAAGGGCTCACCGAGCCAGACGGTGAGGGGGACGGCGACGGCGATCCGGACGGCGACGGCGACGACGGCGGAGAGGTCGTCACGGTCACTGGCGGTGTGGTACCGGTCTGCGGTGGCGGCGGCGGCGGTGCGGCACCGCTGGCCGCTTCGGCCGCATGCGCATTCATAGCGATGACCTGAACGGCGGGCGCTATCCATAACAAGCCGCCGGCGACCGCTCCGCGCTTCAGCGCGTCCCGCCGGGTCAATCCGGCCGCTGGCTGTGTACCGTCCACCTGTCCTGCCACTCCCTCTCGCAATGCTCACGGACCCCGCCACCGAAACGATCGCGAGTCGATGCGCCTACTGTAGCGCGTCCTGCCGATCGCAGATACACGCTCGAGGAAAGATAACCCAAGCGGAGCATTTCTCCAACCAACTCCACACCAATAAAGCGGACATTTCTCGCAAATCGTTGCGAGGGCCAGGGCGTCTTTCGGTAACGTGAGCTCGTCGCGTGGGAGGAGCCGCCAATGCCAGCTGTGCCACGGCGCGCTGACGGCGTCATCTGGGACGACCTCGACGGGCATATCGTCGTCTTCAACCCTGCGACGAAACACGCCGTCGCCCTCAACGAGACAGCGGCCGCCATCTGGCTGCTCATCGACGGAATTCGCGACGAGGCGGCCATTGCAGCCGAGCTGTGTGCGCGCTACGACGTTGACGCGTTGGAAGCACACAATGCCGTCGCGATGACGATTGCGCAATTCGTCGGCGAAAAGCTGCTCGATGATACTGGGACACCGGACGAGCGCAGCGGGTCCACCGGGGCGTGACACCTGATGGCTGACTCCCCCGTCCTTATCGCGGCCGCGACCCGAAATCCTTTGCACCCAGGCACGTTCAGCGGCCTGTCTGCACGGCTGTTCGGCGCGCTCGCGGACGAAGGCTTCGACATCGTGCCGGTCACGACCCGCGTTCTTCGGCCGCACGACCTGCTGACCGGGGCCGTCAATATCCGTGGATTTCTGAAAGGCCGGTTCCACGGTCGGGATGCGCCTCGGGTGAATCCAGCCTGGATGTGGTCGCGGCGCGGTTATCAGCGGTTCTGCCGCCGCTTCGACGCCGTGCTCGCCGGTATGGCCAGCGCACCTGTCGTACAGGTCGGCACGCACGTCCGGCCGGCCGACCGTCGGTTCCCTCACTTCTGCATTACCGACGCGACGGTCGTCCAGGCATTGCAGGCGGGTGAATTCAGCGTGAGCGCAGCAGGTTCACGCATCGCCGATGAGGCCGTCGCGTGGCAGCGCGAAATCTTTGAGTCCTGTGAGCGGATTTTCACGCTCTCCCACTGGGCGGCGCAGAGCGTCGTCGCGGATTACGGAATCCCGGCCGATCGCGTGGTCGTGTCGGGTGCCGGCGCGAACGTCGACGAGCCACTGCCCCGGCAGGTCGATACCGAGCATCCCTACGTGCTCTTCGTCGGCGCAGACTGGGCGCAGAAGGGCGGTCCGCTCCTGCTTGAGGCGTTCCGGCGGGTGCGGTCGCAGTTTCCCGCCGCCCGGCTCGTCATCGTCGGTTGCCGGCCCCGCATCGCCGAACCGGGTGTTGAGGTCGTCGGGCCGCTCCGCCGATCGGTACCGGCGGAGAAACAACGGCTGTTTGAGCTTTACGCGCGGGCAAGCTGCTTTTCCATCCTCTCCCGGTTCGAAGCCTTCGGCATTGTTTTCTTGGAAGCGGGTTTCTTCGGCGTGCCGGTAGTCACGCTGGACGGCGGGGCCCGACCGGAAATCATCGTCGACAACACGACAGGTTTTCTCGTACCACAGCGGAATCCGGACGACATCGCCGACGGTATTCTCGCGATCCTCACCGACCCCGACCGCGCCGAACGGATGGGGCACGCCGCCCGCCAACGCGTAGGCGACCACTTCACCTGGCCGGTCGTCGCTGCGAAAATTGCGCCGTACCTGCGAGCCGGGAGGAACGGGTGACCAACGGCCTCGCGCGTGCGTGGCGGCTGCGGACCATGCTTCCGCCCGAGTGGCGAAGCCGAGCGCGGCACGTCGTCGATGCGTGCGGCAGGCCGATTGGCTCACTCCACGCGGCCTCGGTGACGGGGCTGGTGGGTCTCACCGTGGACGACGGTCCCGACCCACACTGGACGCTGCCGCTGCTTGACGTCTTGGCGGCACACGGCTGCCGGGCGACGTTCTTCGTTCTCGCGTATCGCGCGCTTCGTTACCCCGACATTCTCCGCGCGACCGTTGCAGCCGGCCACGAAATCGCCCTGCACGGCTGGGACCACACCAGACTCACCGCCCTGCCGCCGAGCGAGGTGTTGGCGCGAAGCCGGCACGCCAAGGCGGTGGTCGAAGACCTCTCCGGTGCCCCGGTGCGCTGGTTCCGGCCGCCGTTCGGGGCACAGTCGCTCCGCAGCTACCTGGCGGTCCGCCGGCTCGGCATGGAGGTGGTCGTCTGGTCGGCGACGCCGCGGGATTGGGAGGACGGCGAACCCGACGAGGTCGCCGGCCGGGTCCTCGCCGACGTTCGGGACGGCGACATCCTCCTCACCCACGACGGCGTCGAAGTCCCCGCTGGCGACTCGGCACCGACCTTCGACCGGGCCGCGATGTTCGGTGCATTGCTCGACGGCCTCGCCAGCCGCGGATTGCGTGCGACCGCATTGGAGAATCTCGTCCGCTCCGGGCCGGCTCGGTACACCGCGTGGTTTCGGCCGTAACAGCCCGGATGGCTGCCGCAACAGCCCGGATGGCTGCCGCAATCGTCACGGTCACCGAGGGGCAAGCGACTCCCCTATCATGTGGGCATTGCGCGGAAGAGGGGCGGTGTGCGCAGGGAATCCCGAGAGGGGGAATCCCGAAACCAGCTAAGGGGAAACGGTGAGCGTCTCACGCGAGAAGAGCAGCGTGCTCAGCCTCGCCGTTCTGGACAGCTGCTTTCGGGTCGCCGCCCCCCAAGCGTTCACTGCGATCGTCGCGGATCTCTGGCACGCATTTCCCCGTGCGACGACGGCACGAGTGGAACACGCGCTTCGTGTCAAGGAAAGCGCGCCGGGTTACCTGGTCGAGCTGGACGGCACCACCGCATCGGCCGCGGATATCCCTGCCGCCGTGGGCTATCTCGGCCTCCTGGTCAACCGCATATGCCTGTCTGAGGTGACCGTGCCGGCATTCCACGCCGCGGTCCTTGCCGGATCCGCGGGCGCCGTCGTTGTCTTGGGAACCTCCGGAGCAGGGAAAACAACCCTCGCCGCGGCTGCCGCCCAGCGGGGGTTGCGTTACCTTTCCGACGAGGCATTCGTGCTGGAGGCGAAGAATCGCGCCCGCCCATATCCGCGTCCTCTCAGCCTTTCCCGCTGGGCGGCTGGACTGCTCGGCATCGCAGCGCCGTCACCGTGGCGCGACAGTGAAGAAATCCTCGTTTCTCCCCGCTCCCTTGGACCGGTCGCCTCGGAGGCGGCGGAGGTTCGTCATCTCGTCGTGCTCGACCGATCGCAGCGCGAGCCCGCGCTTCGCGCCGCCGAGCGGAGTCTCGCGGTTACTAGCCTGCTCCGGCTGTCGTTCAATCACTTTCGCGCGCCGGAGGGTACCTATCGTGATGTGATCACGCTGGCGCGGGCGTGCGAATGTTGGCAATTGTCCTATGACGATCCGCGCGACGGCGCCCGGCTCATCGAAGAACTCGTTACCTGAGAACCATCGCAACTTTCCTTGCGCCTACAGAGAAATCGAAAGGCTCCCGGAGAAATCGGGAGGCGCCGGGAGAAATCGGGAGGCGCCGCCTGCGCGTCACGACCATTCACCCTGCGTGGGGCGACCGGCAGAGGCAGCTCGGATCCTGAGCGTCAGCGTTGCGCGAGAACGAACCGGAAGTACCGATCCCGGTCCGCGCTGTCGGCCGGATCCTCGGCAACCGGCTCGAATGCCAGGTCGCTGCCGCCGTGGCGCCCGCCATGCAGGGCCCATACGGCGGTCCGCCGGACGAACTCCGCCGTGCTCTGCGCTGCACCACGCCGCGCGGCCCGCGCGGTCAACCGGGCAAGCGAATTCGGTTGCGTTCCCAGCGGAAGCCCGAACCGGTCGACCAGAGCGGTGATGGACCGCCACGACATGCCGCCCAATAGCCCGGCAATGACATCCGCAGGTGCCGGGAGACCGACGACACGCTGGGCCCGCGCTAACGCCGTACCCACCGCGGCCGCGAGACCCCACGCTCGCGCCCGCTCACTCACCGCCGTCCACTCAATGCCTTGCGATGCGCGGACGATATCGGTGAGCCAGCACAATCGATCCGCGCCACTGAGCGCAGCATGCACACACAGGTGGACGACGGTATCGACCGGCGAGAGGGTCCGTACCGGTCTGCCGCCGACATCAACCGACCGCGCATCACGGAAGAGTTGCTCCATGCCGAGCTGGAAATTCCGGCGCGCCCGGGCGTCACCGACCACATTCCAGTGGAGATCGATAATACTGCCGTTCGGCGCGAGCAGGTGGATCTCGGCAGCCTGAGCGCGCAGCAAGCCCGCCCAGCTGATGTCGTAGCGCCGGCAACCGGCATCTGCCAACGCTTCGACGGCGGCACAGAAACTGTGCGGTGGGACGACGAGATCCACGTCGAGGTAAGACCGAAGCTTCGGCTCCGCGTACACCGATTCGGCCAACACGGGTCCCTTGATGACGAGCGCGTCAATTCCGGCCCGCTGCAAGACAGACGTCACGTACTGCAGGTCGGCTTTCGCGCGCAGATGGTGGGCGAGCGCATCGCAGGCCGCGGCCAGGCAGCGTGCCGCCCCGGGCGTATCGCGATAAGACGTTGCGGACAGAAAACGCCACGCGAATCCCGGAATGCGATGCCACACCGCCGCCTCAGCGAAGCGCTGCAGGGCCGGGTCAATTGCGGCTAGACGGTCAAGGATTGCCGGCACGGGCCGCTCGGCGACACTCGCCGCCAGCGACCGGCTAAGCACGGCGCGGTGTTTCGTCATCACGCTGGGTCACTCATGAGCGTCGACGTCGGCTTCTCCTGCAGATGGCGCCGGTGAATCCTCCGGCAACTTGCGCAGCGGCACGTAGAGCGCCAATTCGTGATGACCGCGCAGGTCGACGAGACGATTCCCAAAGGAGTCAACCAGGGGTCCCGGTTTCACGGCCCGGCGCCGATCGACCGCTGGCCAGGAGAGCTCCTTCTTCCGGGGCAGCGGCGTGCCGATAAGACGCGTGAACACGCCCACGTACGCCCGCCGCTGCGGTTCCCAGTCGAGGACGGCGGCGGCGCGGGCTCGGGCGGCAAGGGCCATCCGGACCCGGGACTCCTCGTCGTCCAGCAGCATCGCGATGGTCTTCGCAAAGCCTGCGACATCCCCGGGTGTCACGTAAACGGCGGCGTCCCCGGCTGAGACCCTGGTCTCCTTCAGGTCGAAAGCAACGACTGGCAGGGCGAATGCCATGTATTCCATGGTCTTGTTCATCGTCGAGACGTCATTGAGCGGATTGAGCGGATCTGGGGAAATCCCGATATCGGCACTCGAGAGATATTCGCTGATCATTCGTGCGTCGGCGCGGCCGGTGAACGTGACATAGTCGTTGAGCTTGAGCTCATCGGCGAGCGACCGCAGCTCGTCAAAGCAGTCCCCGAAACCAAGCAGGGCAAGGTGGAGGTCGCTGCGACCCATCTCGTACACGTAGTGTGCAAGTGCCCGGAGTGCGACGTCGACGCCGTCTTGCGGTCCCATGATTCCCAAGTAGCAGGCGAGGTATCGGCGGCCGCGCCGCAGCTCGGGCCGCCCTTCGATGGGACGCATCCGCGCGGTATCCGGGCCGCTGCGCACCACGGTGACCTCATCCGCACGCCGATTGCCGCGGGTGAGCGCCGCCTGTCGGTAGGACTCGTTTGTCGCGATGACGTGGTCCGCTGTCGCGTAGGTCCGGCGTTCCAGCCAGCACAGCATGGCGTACTGTGCCCGCTTGATGATCCCACGGGGGGTGCCGAAGCGGGAAAGGAAAACCTCCGGATTGAGATCGTGCTGATCGTAAACGAATGTGATGCGCCCGCCGGTCGCGAGTTTCCATAATTTTGCGAGAAGCCAGTAGGTGTCCGGCGGGTTGCACGCTTGCAGGACGTCGAATCCGACCCGCCGTTGCACCCGGATCGAGAGCATGGCGGTTCGCAGCCAGCTGTAGAAGAATTCCCACGCGAAACCAAGAAATCCCCGCGCAGGCGGTGCCGGTTGATACTTGAAGAGGTGGACGCCGTCCAGCACCGCATAGCTTGGATCGCCGGGTCCCTTCGGGCAGATGACGGACACGTCAAAACCCGCGTCGTACAAAGCCCGG
Organism: Acidothermus cellulolyticus 11B; assembly: GCF_000015025.1. GTDB lineage: Bacteria > Actinomycetota > Actinomycetes > Acidothermales > Acidothermaceae > Acidothermus > Acidothermus cellulolyticus. The sequence goes on from NC_008578.1 coordinate 2,171,106, forward strand.
CACTCCAACCAGACCCGGCGGTCGAGCGGAACCGGAAGGTTCTGCACAACGATGAGCACCCGCTTAGCCGTCGTATCGAGCGGCACGATTTGCCGCGCGCCCGTCATTCTTGCCCCCTCCATGTGTCCACCGGCAGCCCCGTCGCCGGTGCCCCCAGCACTATGGTGTCAGATGCGACTACCCGATGCCGCGGCTGCGCGGAATGTCGGTTTTCCGCGACCGCGCTGCTCGTGATCTCAGAATTGTTTTACCACGAGCGGTCCGGACTATCCGGCAAGAACGGCAGGGGAGAATGCCCCGGTTAGTACTTTTTGCGGTTTTCCTCCGCCATCGGCGGGGACGGACCAGAGGTCGGACCCGGCCGACGCACCGCCCTCGGGCATGGCGTACAGCACGGTCTGATTGTCGAGCCAGACTGCCTGGTCGTCCACGCTCCGCGTCTCGGCGAGCAGCGTCTCCTGCATCGTCGCCACGTTGAGAACGGCAAGCCGCCAGGGTGCTCGTGCGTCGGACGAGACCCGCTTCTTGAAGACAAGCCGAGTGCCGTCGGGTGACAGCGACGGGCATTCGACATTGGTGCGCAGGCTCACGACGGTGCGCCGCGCCATGTCACCCTTCACGAGGTAGGTCTGGCCTCGAGTGCTGAGCGTCGCATAAAAGGTGTTGTCATCAGCGGCGAAGGTGACGCCCCAGAAATTCACGTCCACCGAGGAGTACGGCCGACCGTTGAGCACGATCGAGAACGTTTCGAGATTGGCGATGAGATTACCGGTCGTCGTATCGAGAATCGCCGTCCGAGTGGAGAAACCGGTTGATAGATAGCTGTCGCCGTACACGAAAACGGTCCAGCTGGCGATCCGGCCGTCCGGCGAGAGACGAGCCCGGCTTGGTAGGCCGGGAAGGGCGATCCGGTGAACTGGCCGTAAATTCTCGTCGTAGACGACGGCGCTGTATGTCGTGACGACTCCCCGTTTGGCGGCAAGGCAGAGCAGCGTCCGCGCCGCAGCGTAAACCCGGTCACAGGCGATGGTCGTGAAGCGACGCGCCGGACCGGCCGGGGTGTCGCCGCGCAACGGCTCAACGGCGACATAACCGTAGCCAGGCCCCAACACTGTACTGCGGAAGACGAGCTCCCGACCGTGACCGAAGAGGTCAGCGCCCGAGAGCGTCGCAGAATTCGGCGAGCGGGGTGACGCGACAGGGTGGCGTACCGCCCGCAGCGAATAGATCAGGCCGATGGCGACGAAAAGCACCAGAGCCGCCGTGACGACGACCCAACGGCTGCGGGACAACCGAAGGAGACGACCCGGCGAATTCGTCATCGCCGCCTGCCGCCGGCTCGCACGTCAAGCAACCAGGGCGCAGCCAGGGCGAGGACGCCGCCAAGCGCGACTACGAAAATCAGCGTCGCCTGAGTCGGACCCCAGGCTGACCACGCGGCGCCGAAAAGTACCGAGGAGACAATCGCCCCTGCCGCCGTACCGGTCTTGAGTACAGCCATGCCACTGGCCCGCAACTGGACGGGAATGAAGCCGCTGATGTAAGCCATGAGGACTCCGTCGGTCGCCGCGTAATACGCGCCGTGCAGGACGAGAATCAATGCGAAGGTCCACCACCGTACGGCACCGCGGCCGAGCAGCAGATATCCGGCCAGAAGCGGGGTGTAGCCGATGAGGAAAACCCGGGAACGGCCCAGGCGGTCTGCGAGACGCCCAAGCGGTATGGCAAGCGCCATGTAGACAGCGGAGGTCGCAAGCGGAAGCAGGGGAAACCACGCGATCGGGATGTCGAAACGCCGCTGCACAAGCAGGTACACGAAGGCGTCGCTCAGCGTAAGGACGCTCAGTGCCACGGCAGCGGCGGTTGCCACGGCCATCCGCCGATCGGCAAGCAGGGCGACGGCCCGGCGAACAGTCGGTCGCGCCCGCGCGGACGCCGGCACCGCAGGCTCCCGGACCGCGGCGGCGAGCAGGACGACGCCGCAGCCCGCAATGCAGAAACTCACCACGAAGATCGAATCGTACCGCCCGGGAGCTGCCGCGAGGAGAACGAAGGCGACCAGCGGTCCGATGAACGCACCGAAGGTGTCGAGGGCGCGATGGACGCCGAAGGCCCGGCCGAGTGCGTGTTCCTGACTCGACAGCGAGATGAGCGCGTCACGCGGCGCCGTCCGCAATCCTTTGCCGGTCCGGTCCAGGCCAAGGACGGCGGCGATGGCAGGAATGACAGAGCCGACAGCCAGCAGGCCGAGCTTGCACACCGCGGACAGGGCGTAGCCCGTGAGCGCAAGCCCCTTTCGTCGCTCCCAACGATCAGCTAGGTGACCGGCCGTCAGCTGCACGAGCGATGTCACGCCGTTGTAGAGGCCGTCGAGGAATCCGAAGGTGAGGGGCGTCGTACCGAGCACAAAGACGAGGTACAGCGGAAGAACGGCGCTCACCATCTCCGACGAAATGTCGGTTATGAGGCTGACAATTCCGAGCATCACCACGTTTCGGCTGACGCCGATGCGCGGCAGAGGCAGGGCGACCTCGGGGTCACTTGCGGGCGCAGACACCACCGTGCGAGAGCGACTGGTGAGGTACATGCGGGCGCCTTCCGCTGAGCAGAGGTGGTACCAGTGTGCACGGCGCCGGCCGGAACGCGTCGGGAGCTTAGGCTGTGGCCATGCGACCACCCCGCCGCCTGGCCGTGCTAGGACGGGTCCGGCGCACCCAAAAGCCGCATACCGTGACAACCGCCCGGTTCTGGCGCCGGATGTCCCGGGTCGTGTGCTATCCCATAACGGTAGCCTGCCTCAGCGCGCTGGTGCTCGGTGCGGTCACGTACCTCGTCTCGCCGAAGCCCTTCGAGGAACGGGCCATTCTCTTCACCGCCAACCCGCAAGCGCCAAATCCCTATGTGAACGTGGGGCGCGGGCAGTATGCGGTCTCCGAGGTGGTCGCGCGGCGTATCTTGGCGGATGCCAGCATCCGCAACATGCAGCGACATGGCCAGTTGGCAGCTTTCACGCTGGAGATCGAGCAGAATCTCAATGAACCGCTCCTGCACATTACGGTTCGCGGTCGCGATCGGAACGTCGTTGTCGCAACTCTCCGGACAGTGATCGCCGAAGCCCAGCATGAGTTGGTGCTCGTGCAGAACGAGAGCGGCTCGCCGGCTGCGCAGCGTTTCGAATACACCGTGATTGCGGAGACCCCGGTGCCGGAAATCAGCCGGCGGGACGCCATTCAGCGCGCCATCGAGGTATTTCTTGGCGTCTTTCTCGTCAGTTATCTGATTGGTCTCGCAGTGTCCAGTTATCGCCGCTACCGGGACACGCTTTGCGCGACCGATGAGACAGTCGTCTCCGAGACAGGCGCCGCGAAGGAAGCAGATCCTCGCGGCGACGCGCCGCAGCCTGTGACATCGCCGACGAATGCCACGACGCTACACAGCGAGACGTCCGGCGATGCCGCGGTGTCGGCTCACGACGGAATTCAGACCAGCTCCACTGCGGCGGACGACGCACCGGCACCGACGACAGCGAGGGACTCATCACCCGCCGACAGCACCTCATGACGTGCAGACCAGGGGTGTTCCGTCCGCATCCCAGACGTTGTTCGTGAAGCCGATCGTCCGTCCGGGTGACGGGCCGAAGGAGCACGGGCCGTAGCGTGCATTGCGCGCGAATCTATTTCCGGTGAAATTGATGACACCCGAGTCGTAGCCGGGATCGGCACCGGCGTAGATGGTGTAGTTGCCGCCGCCGAGAAGGCTGTTGGTGACATTCACGGTACCCATGTTGGAGAGGTCTGCACCGATGATGAGTGCGCTGTTTGCCACACCGCCGTTCGGTAGGGTCGCGTCAATGGTGCAGTGGGTGATGAGGACGTTGTCGCTCCCCGTTGACTGAACGCCGTCGGTGTGATCACCGCTATTGACCGTCAGGTCGTGAAGCCACGAATCCCGCACGGTCACGTTGTCACCGACGTCTATCGCGTCACCGGTTCCATGGATATTCAGCGCCGTCGCAGTAAATCCGCTGCCAACCAGACCAGGAACACTGGGATTGAGATGACGGCCGTCGATCTCAACGTGATCGATGATGATGCCGTGGTAATTCCAGCCGGTGTACAGCGCGTGATAGCCGCCGGTGGCAACAATTTTGACGTTGCGCACGGTGACATTATTGGCGAAGACGTCAAGCTCTCCGGTGATGAGCAGGTTCTGGACCACCGCTCCATCCTGCGTGATGGTGACCCCGCCGGACGAGGTCAAGGCAACACCCGGTTGCACACCGGTATTTGTGGCGTCGGGGAAGCCACAGGCGCTCGGACGTGACCAGCAGTTGGACATCGTCGGGGTGCTTGCCGACGGGCTGCTGCTGGGCGACGGCGTGATGAGGTTTGAGGACGCCGGCGGTGAGCTGGGCGTGAAGCTTGCGCTCGGAGAGGTAGGCGCGCCGAGGGTGCCGCCAGTCGCCGGAGATGACGGGGACGCCGTTGGAAGCGCGGAGTTCGTCGGCACTGGTGCGCTGGTCGTCGGCCCGCTCGTCGGTGCAACCGATGGACCGGACCCGGAGCCGGACGAGATCGACGGAGTCGCGGTCGGTGTCCCGGAACTCCCTGCACCCGAAGCCTTCTGCGTTGTCAGGGACGAGCTCGCGCTCGGCGTCGGCGACGAGGGTGCAGCCGGAGCAAAGATGACATCCACGTAGTAGCTCGAGTCGTGCCACGACTGGGTCGGGAATCCTTCAGGCCCGTATCGGTAGACGCCCTTGGTCTCGATGACAATGCCGTCGCCGAGGGTCTTGCCGTTGGAGAACGCGTACTGCTGCTGCGCGTAGTAACCACTGTTCGTGTGGTAACCGGCGACGTAATTGCGACCCGGTTTGACTGAGACAGGTTTCGCGAACGTGACCGTCTGCCAACCTTGCAATGTCTCGTTACTGAATGTCGCCCGAGTCAGCAACGTACCCGAGGAGGTCCACAGAGCGGCGGTGTGCGTTCCCGTATTCTGCGCGCTCTTGTAGTAGCGGATGCCGACGACATTTCCGGGCACCGTGACGTGAAAGACAGCGCCCAGCTCGACAGCTTGCGCGTCCTGCTCCGCAGCCTGGACCGGCTGCGTCGTCGTGCTGAACACGCTCTGCGTCGTCGATGCGAGCTGGGTCGAGCCATTCGCGGCCTGGAGGCCGATCGTCGTTCCTCCAGCGGCAACAGCAACCGCGATCAGCACGGTAAGGGTAAAAGTACGGCGACGTCCTCTAGCAGGCAGAACGTTATACACGGTGACTCCATCGGGGGCTCGGTGTTGTCACCGTTCTGAGTCGGTCGTGCCTCCATTTGGCTTGACGAAGTGAACCCTTTCGGCGTAATGCCCCATTACGCGGTTCTCCGCTGCGGAGGCACGTGTGAGTCGAACGTCACCCGAATAGCCCAAGCCGGATGAGCGGTGCGTGACACGTGCGGCCTTAGGGCAAATCACCCGACCGGCATGCTCCGATCGCTCCCGACCGCAGAGGCAAGAGCCGAACACGCCGAACGTCCAAATCGATCGCTGAAAGCTCAGCGCTCGATCCCGTTGCCCACCCGCGCCGTGAAACAGTGATCACGACTGCAGCGGATCCGCTGTTGATCTCCGCTTGCGGCGCGCGGGGCAGAGGCTGGTGGCGTGGTTATTCACGCAACGGGGCGCCGGACGCGTCCCACACGTTCCCCGTGAAGACGATCGCTCCGTCGGGCGACGCGCGGAAGGAATTCGGTCCATACTGAGCGTGATCACCGTAGCGATTATTCGCGATCGTGATGATGCCGGAGGAATTGCCTGGGTCGGCCCCGGCGTAGACGGTGTAGGTTCCGCCGTCCAGCAGGCAATCACGAAGCTGGGTGTTGGAGAGATCTCCGAGATCCGCGCCCATGATGACGGCTGAATTCGTTGGGGCACCGGTGGCGTCTATGGTGTCATGGACGATGAGGAGGTTGCTGCCGCCGGCAGTCTGTACGCCATCCGTGTGGTCGCCGGGTGCCACCCATAGATCGTGAATCCAGGAGTTCTGGACGACCACATTGTCTCCGGCATCGATCCCATCGGCGGTTCCATGAATATTCACCGCATCAGCGGTGAAACCGGAACCGCTGATGCCCACGACCGATGGAGTCTGCTTCCCGCCGTCGATCTCGACGTGTGAAATGATCACTCCGTGCACATTGCCCCGCACGATGATCGCTGCATCGTTGTCGACGTCGCGCACCCGGCTGTTTTTGATCACCACATTGGACGCGGTGACGACGATACTGCCGCGGACGTCCAACCCCGTGACAACTTGACCAGGAGTCGAAAGGGTCAAAGATCCGGAGACGCGCAGCGCCGTACCGGGTGGCACACCGGTGTTCGTGCCGTCGGGGTATCCGCAGGCCGAGGGATGCGGTAGGCAGTTGCGCAGCGGGGAGTCTCCGGTGGTCGGGGAACCGATTGGCGAATCGCCATTGCCGGCGGTCGCGCCCGGGGCGCTCGTCGGCGGCGCCGGCGACAGCGGTGGCCGTGCGTCCCCACGCGTGACCGGCTGCGTGCTTGTCGCTCGGCCGTGAACCAAGGACGGCGACGGGCTCGACGGCGCTCCAGCCGTTGAGCCCGCCGAGGATGCCCTGCTCGTGGCCGATGGCGCCGACCACCGATAACCGTGCGGATGGGTGGTGAGGTGCCGCGGAAACGGACGCAGGTCGAACCAGCCGCTGTGACGTTCGGCAGCGGAGGTTTGCGGAGCAATCGATGCCGCCGCGCTACCCGAGGCACCGAGGACTAAGACGACGAACAGTGCGAGAAGACGTGCGGGGACCTGGCGCGGACGCCGGTGCTTGGCGCGGTAGTGACGACGTGCCATGAGGGCCTCCCCGTCTGCTCAGTACGTCGTTGATCATCCACCCCCAGGCAGCGCGCCCAATGATCGAAACGTTATTTGATCGTTGTGTATTTGTGACGTGCGTTTGCAAGAGCGTACCAACTAGGACAACTCGGAGCAAGTTGTGACGTCAAGCCTGGATGCTGATCCAAAAGGGCGTAACGCCTGACACGCAAACAGGTGGGCCGGAGAGACCGGCGCTTTACAGCGCAGCACAGCAGAGAGCGCAAGGGCGCCCGGTACGCCCAGCCGGACGGCATTTTCCGTGTGGTCAGTACAGCGGAAAACGCAAGGGCGCCTGAGAGCGGAGACAGAACCTAACAGCGCAGCGGCGCCCCGGTTGCGTCGTCGACGTTGCCGGACGACTGGATGGTGCGACCCCGGGCGGGTCGCAGGGAACATGGACCGTAACGGTAACCCGACCCAAAGCGATTTCCCGAGATTATGATCGACCCCGAGTCGAAGCGGCCTCCCGTGCCGGCGTACACCGTGTAATTCCCGCCTCGCAACAAATTGTGTTCGATAATCACCTGGTCAAGAGGTCCCAGATCCGCACCGGTGAGTATCGCAGAATTTGTTGCCGGGCCAAGAGCGTCGATCGTGTTATTGACGATGCGCAGACTCCGGCCACCGCTCGACTGGATGCCGTCCGTATGATCACCATCCCATGCTACGAGATCGTGAATCCAGGAATTCTGCACAACCACGTTTGAACTGGCGTCAATCGCGTCGCCCGTCCCATGAATGTCAGCCGCATCCACGACGAATCCCGATCCAGCGATGCCGACAACCGACGGATTCTGCCGCCCGCCGTCGATTTCGACATGCACGAGTTCGACGCCAGAGACTCCAGTGTATGGAAGAGAAACCGCAACGGCATTGCCACGCGGGCGGATCAGACAGTCTTCCACGCGGACACCGGACGCCTTGATGGTTAGCGTTCCGTCAATTTCCAGTGCCGCGAGGCGGGAGCCCGCGGTTGTGATTGTGACGGATCCGACGCGGCGCAGTCGCGTGCCCGGACGGACTCCCGTCGTTGTCGGACCAGGCATGCCGCAGTAGTCTGCGCGATGCCAGCAATCGTTTGGCGTCCAAGACGGCAACGGCAAGTCGCTCATTGCGGATACCGCGACGGACTGCGACGGGCCAACCGGCAACGAGCGAGCACCGCTGCATCCAGGCGCAACCGCTACAAGAACAAGTGCGCAACCAAGGGCACCGGCCCTGCGCGCATGGCGACGCGCCTTCGTTGTTCTCACATTCCACACGCTAACCGTCAACCACTCAGGGCGACGATGTCATCACGGGAAATACGCGGCGTATCCGGCAGACGGTATGGTCGGTACCGCCTCCGCAGGAAGCCGTCAAGCGTCAGCCATGCCCAGAACACGAGAAACGCCATAACGGCCAGCGCACGACTTCGATGCGGTACGTCAGCGACAGCACTGACCGGCAAATACTGAGCTTGGACCCGAACAAGCGCGTCTGTCGCCACCGCGTAGCGCTGCTGCCATGCGCGCAGCGTCGCATGCGCAGCGTCAACAACGGCGGTCAGCGTCCCGAGCGCCTGCTCGGGCGTGCCGGCCGTCACTCCGATACGCATGAGATTGCCGGAACCGGTCACGTCGGTCGCCGGCTCAAGACTCCCGTTGCCGACAGCCACCTCGTATTCGCCACGGTGGCCGGATGCGACCAGCGCGCTGCGCTGACTCTGTGACGTCAGCGATTCGGCAAGCATCGTTGGGAAGTCACCGAGATAGCGGGGGGACGCAAACAGTGTCGTCGCAAGCGTTGCGGTCGGCGGACCACCCGCCAAGACAAGCGACGCCGTCGCACTGTACCGGACAGGCGCGTGGTGAATCCAGTTAACCCCGCCCAAAAAAGCCAGAAGCGCCAGGATGCCGGCGCCGATGCGGGCCGCCACGACGCGAGGGACGAACAGTAAGCGCCTGGCGTACCGAACCTGCCGGTGGCGCGGCCACGGTGAGCGCGGGACGGCGTCCGGTGCATCGACGCCGGCAGTCACCGTCATTGGACTTGGCACCAGACGGCTCAGGGCGCCGAGCGCGCCCAGCAGGAGAAAGAGGACAGCCGTGACCATGGGAAACGCGAAGGCATCGAAGGTAAAGAACGTCACAAGTGCTGCGATCATTGCACTGACCAGTGACAGGGCGACGCTTCGGATTTCCGCGTCGGCGCTGCTGCGGCGTATCCGGACTCCGGTCACCGCGCCAAAAAACATGATGCTGAGCAGGGCGGCAAGCCCAAGGAAACCCGCCTCAATCAGCGTTCCCATGTACTGGTTGTCAAGCGTACGATAGATTTCTGGTATGAACGTAAAGAAACCGCGTCCAATCAGCGGATCTCGCGATATGTAATACCCGGCCGCGGCATAGTCGCCGAGGCGATTCTGGATGCTCGGATCCTGACCGGCGTGGAGAAAGAACGATCGAATAGTGCCGAGCAACCCAGGAATGGCCAACTTCATTCCGACACCGGCGATCGGCGCGATGATGAGCGCGATGACCTTCTGCCGCGCCTGCCAGGAAAAAAACAGAATAATCAGCACGGTGGCCAAGCCCACGATCGCTGAACGCGCCACGGTCATCGGCATCGCGACGAGAATAAGGGCGGTACTGATCCGGGCAATCAGCCGCTCCCGCGCTGTGCGGCCGTACATGCTGAAATGAAACGCAACCGGAAGAATCAGTGTAAGAACGATGCCGAACTCAATGGGGTGGAGCGCTGTCGCCGTTACCCGGCGGAATAGGGATCGCTCGCCTGCCTCACCAAAGGGATGGTTGGCGACAAGACCCGGGATGCGTACGATATCGGAAATATTGACCCCGGTGAAGAATTGAAGAATGCCTATCGACGCCACGACGCCGCCCCCGGCGACGAGCCGGAACAAGAAGCGCTGCAGGGATTCGAGGGAAAGCAGTCCGTCGGCGACGGCGAGAAGCATGCCTGACCACGCCAGGAGTGCAAGGAGTCCACGGTCCGCGGAGCTGAGCTCCAGTCCGGTAATTGGGCGGAGCATGCCGTGCACGTAGCTCAGCAGCATGACGGCGACAAAGGCGGCCAGCACGAGGTGCGGGATAGTCGGCCGCTGTCTGGTATGCGCGAGAATGCGCGAAAGCAGCCACCAGATGAGAAAGAGGATCGCGAGAATATCGGCCGGTGTCCCCTGCGCACCAAGCGGCTTTACGATCAAGGCTGAGGGAACGCCGAGGACGAGAATGATGAGGAGCGTCAGCCACGGCAGAAGATCCTTTCCGTGACGCTCGCCGGTCTGCGTCGCCGTGGCGTCAATCATGGCGTCAGCCGACGCGAGGGGAGACGCCGGCGCTGACCTCCCCGGAAACGACGCCACCCTCGAAGCCGGGGAGTGTGGGCTCTGCCTCACCGGCGTGCTCACCTCGATGACGTGCGGACCGGGATCGGCGCTCCAGCCACGCGATGAAGAGCGCTCCTAAGACGATGATCACCGCGCCGACGGCGATCCCGTCCCGCAGTCTGCTCTTGTTGACCGGATGCGCCGTCGTGTCCTGCGTCAGGAGAGTCGCGCGGATGAGCGTGCCCGAGGGGGCTCCCGCGGCCTGTTGTGCCTGCTGAAGCTGCCGTTCGAACTCGGCGATCACGAGGCGAAGATCCTTTGCCGCCGCAGCAGGCGTCGGACCGGTCACCGTAACGGCTACGACCGGCGCATTAATCGCCGTGATTTCCGTCAGCACATAGGTGCCGACAAAGCCTTGGCTCGCAAGACGCGCGGCAACCTGCTGATCCATCGTCGCAACGGCAATAACCTGACCGGTCTGCGCCAGGCCGGGCGTCAGCGCCAGGTACGGATTCGCGGCATCACCGCCGACTCCGAGGACCATTGCCGCGGACCGGGCGGTCGGCAGCAGGAGGACCTGCCCGGTCATCCGATACGGCGGGGAGACAAGGCGGTAGGTGCCGACCGCACCGACGGCGGCGAGGACGACCACTGCGAGAAGCAAGTACCAACGCCGCACCATCACGGCGACGACAGATCCGAGCGACAAGGGCAGACTCCTGGACAACGAACGACATCTCTCTCCGAGGGTACCCGGTCAGGTCGGTAGCCGCGGGCGAGCACTAGCTGCGCGCTGCGCACGCGTCTGCGCAGCAGTGGCGCAGCAGTTCAACACATCGGCGGCGCGCGCCTCCCAGGAGTGCCGCGCGGCAAACGCACGGCGCCGTTCGGTTGCCGATACGTCGCCCCTGCCCGCGAGAACTTCGGAAACGCGCGCAAGAAACTCAGCATGATCCCGCCCGATCGCGACGAATTCGCGGTCGAACCATCGCACCGGATAGAGATCCGTGCTGACAACCGGAAGGCCGGCCGCTAGATACTCAAGGAGCTTCAAGGGAAAACTCTGTTGATTGAAGTCCGATGGCGCATACGGCAGAATCCCAACGTCCATGGCGCCAAAATATGCCGGGAGTCGCTCGAACGGCTGGTTCCCCACCCATTGAACGTTCGGGCGAGCCACCAGGGCGTCGAACCGCTCGTCATGGCTTCCGCGGTGACGGGGCCCGACGAGCAGGAGTGAATAGCCGGCCTCCGCGATCGCGATGAGGAGGTCGTAATCGACGCGGCCACCGAGACCGCCGGAATATCCGACAATTGGGCGACGCAGGCGAACGTCCTCGGCGGGGGCAATCCGCCCGACCGCGGCAAACGCCTTCGCGTCGCATCCGTTCGGAATCAATACGGTTTCTTGCTTGAGGGTCCGCCACGTGTCATAGAGACCCGGTGTGGCGGCGATGACGGCGTCGCACTGCTCCTGCAGTCTCCGCTCGCCCTTTCGAATCCGCTTTGCCGAAACGCCGAAGAGCTCGGCACCGGCGACAAAGTCATCTTGCACCCAGTAGACATGTACGATGCCCGGCAATTGACGTGGCGCGGGGCCAAGCGGGCTGGTGTGAATCACGTAGGGACCCGCAAGGTGCAGGCGACGGACCGCTTGGCGGATCCACCGGGTGACAAGGAGTCGGGTCAGGTGGACTATGCCTGGACGCTCGGGAAAGGGGGTGACGACCGGGGTGAGCCGCGCGAGACTCGGAGACAGAAGACGTAAGCGCGGCTTGTCAAGAGCGGGTTGCAATTGCGGCTTGCGGCGGACCGTCCAGCGCGACATGGGCGGATCGACGTAGAGCACAAACGTCTTCTCCGCCAACCGCTCCGCAAGATGGCGATCAGCGAATTTCGTGTCATCCCAATTGTTTGCAGCAAGAAGAACCACCGGACGGGCCGAATCGGGAACGGCAGGTCCGCCCCTCAGGTTTGGATTGCTCACGGCTACGTTCCGAGAATGCCCATAACTTGCGCGCGGTGCAGAGCGCGCTCAAATACCCAGAGCCCGGTGATAATAGACAGGACCGAGGCAAGCCCGAGAACGACGAAGGGCAGCCAGAGCGGCATGGCCGTGGCACCGGCATGGGGGGTCAGTAGACTACGCGCTCCACTGATCACGTAGGCTTGCGGCGCCAAGTAACTCGCCCAGCGTATCGCCGGCGGCAAGACTGTGATCGAAAAGAGTGAGCCGCCGACCAATGCGCCCAGCAATCCGTACACCGCCATTACCGGCGAGCCCCGCTTGAAGAGGATAAGAAAGCTGGCAGCGAACAATCCCAGGCCATTGGACGCGAGGACGCCGAGCAGCAGAAGCACGAAGAACAATGGCAGCCCGGAGAAGTCAATTCGACCCCCCAAGGCGCAGCCGATGGCGATGGTGATGAGCGTGATCACGATTCCGACGAACGACTTCCACACGTTCATACCAAGAGGTATCAGCCGCCAGGAGATCGGCTCGATGAGGTACGTCTCCAAGACACCCCGCTCCTGCGCAAACTGGAGTCGCGTCGTCAAGCCGGTAAGGGCCTCCTGCAGGCCCGCCGCTACCGCCACTCCGATCAAAATGGACATGTACTGGGACCGGGTATGCAAAAAGATCGACTGGAAATAGTACATGAAGGCAGGTACCACCAGCGCGAGATACGCCAGCGCATTGCTCGCCGGAAACATGATCTCTTCAATCACGTCCAACCGCAGGTACGCGGCAAAGAGGTCACGGAGTTTCTGACCCGTCGTACGACGGGACACGGCGCTCCGCCAGGTCGAATCCGCTTCGTACTCAACGAGATTCATCGTTGTCATCCTCGTACGCACTCGCAATAACGTCGCGCAGCGGAGTGGTGACTTCACCGATCCGGTGAACGCGCGGAAGAAGGGACCCGAGAGTCGCTAACACGTCGCCGACCGCAGTCCGGACGGTAAGCCGGACATAAACGTCCCTACCGTCACGATCGACCGTGTTGCCGCTCGCCATCAATTGCTTCTCGGCCTGTCGCGCGGTCGACTCGTGGTCGAAACGAATCTCCACGGTAGGGACGTCGATGCGCTCGCGGAGATCATCCAGGCTGCCGGAGAAGCGAATGCGGCCGCGATCCATGAGCACGGCATTTGAGCGCAATGCATCAATCTCTTCCAGGCGATGGGAGGAGAGAAGCACGGCCAGGTTCTCCTGCCGGACCAGTTCCGTCACCAGGTCGAGGAGGCTCTTTGCGGCCAGCGGATCAAGCGCGCCCGTCGGTTCGTCGAGAAGCAGCACCCGCGGCAAGGGTAGCAGCGCGCGCGCGAGCCGCAGGCGTGCCTTCATCCCGGCCGAAAGGCTGGCGGCGATCGCATCGCGCTGGGCGGCAAGACCAACCATTTCGAGCACCGTGTCGATGCGTCGCGGCAACAACGGAGGTCGGAGCCCCTGAAGCCGTCCGTGAAGCTGCAAATTCTCCCGGCAGGTCGCCCGCATGAGGAGGCTCCGTTCCTCCGCGGACATCCAACCGACAAGTTGGCGGATATCGTCAATCGCCCGCAGCGTGTCGAGACCCGCGACCGACACGTTGCCCGACGTCGGTGTGGTCAGGCCGACGACAATGCGGAACATCGTCGTTTTGCCCGCGCCGTTCGGACCTACGACGGCGAGTATCTCTCCGAAACGGACGTCAAACGTGACTCCGCGCAGCGCTGCGACCGGCTCCCGAATGGGCGTGCGCGAGAACAGGCGCATCCAACGCGGTTGCGGTGCATACACTTTGGTCACGTCGCGGAATGAGACAGCCGCCACGTCAAGACGTGCCGCCTGACCAACTCCGTTGGTTCGAACCGCGTACGCGCTCATAGCCATCGCTCGAGAGGACGCCCCAGCGCGTGATACCACTTCCGAAGGTGGCACCGGGCAGTCACGTACCCGGCACGCACTGCCGCACGGGCCGAGCGCGAACCGGAATCACGCCTCAGGGCGCGGTAGCGTCGCCAATCGGCCAGCGTGGTGTATTCGACGCCCAGACTCATGACAAACGCAAGATACTCGTCAACATCCTCCGGGAGACCAAAAACAATGATGTCGCAGGCGTGACTGATCGCCACGCTTGCCAGATGACGGCGCGCCGCTCGGTGCCACTCGTCACTTTCGGGCGGTCGCGCCGACCAGGCGGCGAAAAAAGACTCAAGCGCCGCCTGCCGCTGCCTGAGATCGGCGATCTTCTGGCCGTACGTCGTCCGCGCCATACTGGCGGAATGCACGCGATAATAGGCTTGTGGGGGTCCAACCAATTGGACAATGCTGCCCTGTGTGGCGACCCGCAGCCACATCTCAAAATCTGCACTATGCGGCAGGTGTGCACTGTATCCACCGACGCGTCGCTGAACCTCCGAGCGGACGACGACCTCCGGCGATGCGATCGGATCCCAGCCGAGGCGGCAGATCTTCTCGATCCACGCGGTGCCGTCCATCGTTACCGCACGAATCCGTGATCGGCGCTCTCGGTGCACGCAATCGTCCGGGTCCACGTGGCGGCAAATGGCGACCCGTCCGTAGACCATCGCGATACCGTCGTCGCTTTCCAGAACGTCTACAGCTCGGCTAAGGCTGCCAGGAGCGAGAAAATCGTCGGCGGAAACAAGTGCGAAGTATTTTCCTCGCAAGACGCTGATGCCTTCGTTGTACGTTGCGATGTGCCCCAGATTGATAGCGTGTCGCATAAGGCGCACTCGGGGGTCGGAGTTGGCGAGTTGCTCGGCGACCTCGGCACTGTCATCCGTCGACGCGTCATCGATGACGAGCACATCGACATCTACGCCGTCCTGACTCAGGATGCTTTTCACACAGCGCGGGAGATACCGGCCGTAGTTGTAGCAGGGGACCAATACCGTCACAGTCGGCAGACCAGTCCGCTGCCGCCGCGTCCCGCTCACGGTGCGGGTGCTTGGACTTCGCACGTCAACGAGCTTCGCCATCCGAGCGCCGCTACCTCCGTACTCTCCGCAATCTCAGTTGGACGTGAAGACGACATCGACCCAGTAGTTGGTCGCATTGTATGAATCGGTCGGCATGACCCCACCGCTTCCGTAGCGGTAGACGCCGTTGCCCTGCGCTGCCGGGGACGAGAGCGCAACGAGCGGTCCCGAACTGACGCCGTTGCTCGTGAAATATCCCGGATCGGCTGCGTAATGGCCGTTCGGCGCGTAGTACGAGGCGACATACACCACCCCCGGCTGAACCGGCACCGGCGCACTGAAGTCAGCCTCCTGCCAGCCGCTCGCCGTCTCGTTGGTGAACGTCACCGTGGCAAGCAGGTTCCCGTCGGCATCCCACAGACTGCCCGTGTGCGTTCCGTCGTTGCCGGCTCCCTTGTAGAACCGGATGCCCGTGATGAACCCGGCCTGGGTGGTTTCAAAGCGGAGCCCAAGCTCGACGGAACTGCCTTCGTTGACGGACGCTTGGACCGGTACGGTGGCGGCTGACCATATGGAGCACGGACACGGCACAGACGGCGGCGGAGGCGGTGACGCCGTGTAAAGCACGTCCACCCAGTAATTCGTCGCGTTGTACGTGTTCGTCGGGAAGGCATCGACGGGACTGTAGCTGTAGACGCCGTTACCGCCGACATCCGCTGACGCCGGCGCGACGAGCGGACCCGCCGAGCGTGCGGCCGCGAAGTAATTCGGCGACGCAACGTAGTGGCCGTTTGGCGCGAAATACGAGGCGACGTACGTTTGTCCGGCTGTCACCGCCACCGGGGTGCTGAACGTAACGGTCTGCCAGCCGGTCGCAGACTCGTTCGCGAAGGTCGCCCGCGCCAGCAGCTGACCGCTTGCCGTCCACAGGCTTCCGCTGTGCACGCCGGTATTGTTCGTTGATTTGTAGAAGCGAATACCGGTGATGTACCCATCTGCAGTTGGCGTGAATTTCACACCGACCACAACACTGTTCGGGTCGTTCGCCTCGCCGGCGTTCGGTTGCAGCGCGGTGGACCAGAGCGAGCATGGACAACCGCTTGGATCGCCCGCTGTCGTGAACGACCACGTGTAGGGCGGTATCGAGAGGCCGGTGAACGGATCCACCGCCGTCACGTTCACGGTGTACGTGGTACCGGCGCTGAATGGCGCGGCCGGTGTCCACGTGGCCGTGTAGGTGGTCGCGTCGTACGTGAGCGTGCCGGTCAGGGCCATGCCGGTGTCGGTGACCGTCAGTGCCACCGATGACGGGTCGACCGCGCCGCTGAACGTCAGCGACACCGGTGATGTCGTGGGTGCGCCGGTCGACCCGGCGGCGGGGCTGACCGTTGCAACGGTTGCGCCGCTGGTCGGCGGTGTGAAGACGACGTCCACCCAGTAATTCGTGGCGTTGTAGCTGCTCGACGGGAATCCGCCGCCCGTGCTGTAACGGAAGACACCGTTGCCGCCGCTGCCGCCCGAGCTCGGCGCCGTCAGCGGGCCGTTCGAATACGCGGCGTTGAAGTACCCGCCCGTTGCGGCGTAATGCCCGTTCGGCGCGTAATACGAGGCGACATAGGTTTGCCCGGCCTTTACCGGCACCGGCGACGAGAAGACGGCGACCTGCCATCCGGTCGCGCTTTCGTTGGTGAAGGTGACGGACGCGAGCAACGTGCCGTCAGCGGACCACAGATGTCCGACGTGCGTCCCCGTGTTCCCGTTCCCCTTGTAGAACTTGATGGCGGACACGTAGCCATCTCGGCTGGTCGTGAATTTCACGCCGAGTTCCACACTGCTGGCGTCGTCGACAGCCGCAACTGCCGGCGCCGCTGACTCGCTCCACAAGGCGCATGGGCACGTCGGCGCCGTCCCGGCAGTGGTGAACGACCACGCGTACGGGTTGGAAGGCACCCCATCCGCAGCGGCGGTCGCCTGCACGGTGACGTCGACTACCGAGCCAGCGGGCAGCGCGCTGCTGGGCGTGAAGGTCACGGTGGTGCCGTCGGTGCTCAACGTCACGATGCCCGATACCGGCGCTCCACTCGCGTCAAGCACCACGGTCACGCTCGGCGAGGTGACCGGTTTGTCAAACGTAATGGTGATTTCCGCCGTCGGGTCCACATTCGTTGCGCCGGCGGCTGGAGTCGTCGCAACAACCTGCGGGGCCAGCTGCGCGTTGGTGAAAATCGGATCCACCCAGTAA
Organism: Acidothermus cellulolyticus 11B; assembly: GCF_000015025.1. Classification (GTDB taxonomy): domain Bacteria; phylum Actinomycetota; class Actinomycetes; order Acidothermales; family Acidothermaceae; genus Acidothermus; species Acidothermus cellulolyticus. The sequence continues at coordinate 2,188,494 of NC_008578.1, forward strand.
TTGCTCGCTTGATAGGACTGGGACGGAAAAGCGTTCGTCGCAGCATACGTGAATACACCGTTCCCCGGGGTCGCGGCGGCGGTGAGCGGACCCACGGTCAGCGTACCGGTGAAGAAGTTCGGGGTCGCGGTGTAGTGACCTTGCGGTGCCAGGTAGGAGACGACGTACGTCGTCCCGGCACTCACCGCGACCGGCGTCGCGAAATTGACCTGTTGCCAACCGGTCGTCGTCTCGTTGGTGAACGTCGCCGCCGCGAGAAGCTGACCGGCCGCGGTCCACAGGCTTCCCACGTGGGTACCGCCGTTCCCCACGCCCTTGTAGAACTTCACCCCGGTCACATATCCGTTGACCGCCGGCGTGAAGCGAAGGCCCAGATTGACGCTCAACGAGTCGTTAGCCGGGGCTGCCGACGGCGTACCCGCCGACGGCCAGAACGAGCATGGGCACGGCGCGGCATTTGTCGTGGTGAACGACCACTGGTAGGGCGCGATCGGGAGTCCGCTCGCCGCGGCGCGTGCATCAAGCGTGACGGTGTACGGCGTGCCGGCGGCGAGGGGCGTGCTTGGCGTGAAGGTCGCGGTGCGGCTGGCGGTGTCATACGACGTCGTGCCGTTGATGGTCAGACCATTCTGACTTACCTGGAAGACGACCGAACCGGGGTCGACATCGCCGGTGAAGGTTGCGGTGATCGGATTTGTCGTCGCGGCACCGGTCGCACCGTTGGCGGGAGTCACCGCCGAGACCGTGACACTGTGGTCCGGCGTGACGAAGACCACGTCAACCCAGTAGTTCGTGTTGTCGTATGACTGGTTCGGGAAAATCGTGCCTGAGCCGTAGGCGAAAACCCCGTTGCCGCCTATCGCGGGGCCGCTCGGTGCAACGAGCGGCTCGCTGGTGACGCCGGACGTCTCGAAGTAGAACGGTTGCGCGGCGTAGTGACCGTTCGGCGCGTGGTACGAGGCGATATACGTCTGCCCCGCTTTCACCGCGATGGGCGTGGCGAAAGTGACCTGCTGCCAGCCGGACGTGGTTTCATTAGTGAACGTCGCCGTCGCCAGCAGTTGGCCTGAGCTGCTCCACAAGCTCCCGACATGCGTTCCCGTGTTGGTCGACAGCTTGTAGAACCGCACGCCGGTCACGTAACCGTCCTCCGTCGGCTGGAATTTGACCCCGACCTCGACGGACGACGGGTCGCTTTCGGAATAGTCCGGCGATCCCGCACCCTCGCCGCTGGACGCCGTTATCTGCGGGGGTGGCGGCGGCGCCGACGATGTTGGCCAGATCGTGCACGGGCAGCCGCGGGGCGCGACGGTGACGATTTCTGTCACCGGCGAGGACGTATTCACCGAGTCATCGGTTGCCCGAACCGCGAGCGTCACCTGCCCCGATGTCGTCGGCGTCCACGTGTACTGCCAGGACGTCGTTCCTGTCGCGGGGTGCCACGTTTGCCCGCCGTCCACCGACACCTCGACCCCGGCGACCACTCCACCAACGTCACTTGCCGTTCCGGAAATCGTCACGGGGCTGGCGACCGTCAGGGTGCTCGACGACGTCGGCGACGAAATCGTCACCGTCGGCGGCGTGGTGTCCGTGGATGGCGACGCCGGCACCAGTCCGCTCATCAGCGTCTGAGGTTGTACGCCCATGTCCGCGAAAAGGTTCACTGTGGCCTGCTGCATGCGCGGGTCGGCAGGCGACGTCGTACCATCGTGATCGTCGTCAAGTCCCCACGCCCACTGCACCGTGCCGGCGCCGAAAACGAGCGCCCCGCTCGGTGCCCGATACAAGGTGAGACTGTGGGTGACCGTGCCCTGCGCCACGGTGTTTCCGTAGTCAATCATTTTCTGTGGGACGGACTCGACGGTTGATGACAAGTCGATGAGGCCGGCGGGTCGGAAGCCGTTGTCGACATCGGAGTCGAATTCGTATCCGAGGGTGTTGGGCGCCAAGGTCGCGGTCTGACCGGGACCAAGGCTGGCCACCGACGTGTTCCGCCAGATGCGATCCCTGCTGTACGGGTACGGCACCTGAATGGCGAAGCCGCCGGTATTCGACATGTACATGGTGCCGCTCAACGCATTTTCCGGGTGATACCCGTCACCTTGCGGATTGATCGGTGGGCCAAAACGCGGGTCCCGCCAGGTGGCGGTGGTCGTCGTCGGTTCCAACGGGTCGATGGGCCCGTTCGCCCAGGTCTCCTTGTAACTGACCAGCGTGCGGTACGGCGTGTTCGAGCCGTCAACGCTGGGTTCCCACCGAGTCTTCCAATAAATTTCGTTGCCGCTGAAGAAGGCGAGATTGACGCCGGCGTCGCGGGCCGCTTCGACGTTCGCACGCTGTTCGCCCGACCAGTACTCGTCATGTCCGACCGATAAGAAGATGCGATGGTTGAGGAGCAGGCTGCCGTTGCGCGCAGTGTCAACGCCGGAAATGTAACTGACGTCGTATCCATTCCGCTCCAGGAAGCGGATCATCGGATATTCGTTGCTGAACAAGTAATCACGGCCGTCGTTGTCGCCCCGCGTCGAGAACGGCCGATTGTAGCTGATCTTGTATGCCCGGCCGTTGCTCCCGGTGTAGAAGTCCGCACCGCCGTAGGTGTTGTACGCCTCCCAGGTGGTGTCCGACGTCTGGAAGACGATGTCGGAGTGGCTCGAGTCGTCGCGGACGACAAAGGGAATCTGACTCTGCCCGCCGGTGTCGGTCCGGGTGAGAACCGCCAGGTACACCCCGGAGACGGCCGTGGTTGGTACCGTCCAGGAGGCCGAGACGGCCCAGTCTCCGCAGTCGACCAACTGGGTGGCCGGATCGGTGATGCAGGCCGGCTGATTCTGCGGCAAGGCCGCCGACGGCGTGATGCTCGCAATCTTGCGCGCTCCGTCGCCGCCATACCAGCCCAGGCGGTAAATGTCGATCGTGTATGCGGACGCGTCGGTCGAAATTTTGAAGTACTCGGTCTGGCCGATGTTCACGCTCATGTCGGTGGCGAAACCCTGGATGGTCGGATCGCCGACGCCGGTCACGTCCCAGACGCTCTCCGGGGTCCCCGGTTTGGAGTTCTCGCAGACGATCGGGTTGCTCCCCGGTCCGCACGGCGATGTCGCGGCGGAAGCCGCCGGCTGTGCAGCGAGCAGTCCTCCTGCTGCCAAAGCAGCCGCCGCGAACACCCGCGCCACGTGCAGCGACCTCGTCGTTATCCGCGCCATCATCGAACCGCTCCTGTCTCGTGAGCCAACGGCGAGCCATCGCCGGGTGATGTCTCACCGACGGTCAACGCCTCGCGAAGAGTGTCGATGACCACGTCACACTGCGACGTCGTCATGCCCGGAAAGATCGGAAGGGAGAGAATCTGCGTCGCCGCCCGCTCCGCGACAGGAAAGTCACCCGCACGATAGCCCAATCCCACATACCCGGGTTGCAGGTGCACTGGTATCGGGTAATGCACCGCGGCACCGATACCGGCTCGGTTCAACGCCGCAAGGACGGAGTCACGGCGCGGAATTCGGATGACGTACAGGTGCCACACGTGTTCATTGCCCGGGCGGACCGTCGGCACCCGCACCTCGTCGATCTCAGCGAGCCGCTCGCTGTAGTATACCGCGATCTCTTGACGCAGGGCGTTCCAGTCGTCAAGCCGGCGCAATTTTTCGCGGAGTATCACCGCCTGCAGGGCGTCCAATCGGGAATTGAACCCGATATCCGGATGGTGGTACTTCCGCGCGCTTCCGTGATTGGCGAGCCGGCGCGCGTATCGGGCGAGCCCCTCGTCATCAGTGAGAACGGCTCCCCCGTCGCCGTAGGCTCCGAGATTCTTCCCTGGATAGAAGCTGGTCGCGGCGATATGCCCAAGACCGCCGGCACGGCGGCCGTCCAGTCGGGCGCCTTGGCACTGGGCGGCGTCTTCGATGAGAGCGAGATTGTGTTTCTCCGCAATCTTCGCCAGGTCGCGCATCGGAGCGACCTGGCCGTACAAGTGCACGGCAATGACCGCCCTGGTACGCGGCGAGATTGCCGCTTCCACCCCGCGTGGGTCGATGAGCAGGTACTCGTCGTCGCAATCGACAAGCCGGGGAATCGCACCCGCGCGCAGGACGGCTTCCACCGTGGCGACGAAAGTGTTGGTCGGCACGATGACCTCATCGCCGGGTCCGATATGCAGAGCGCGGAGAGCGATTTCGATCGCGTCGGTACCGTTGGCCACTCCGACGCAATGCGTCACCTCGCAGTAGCGGGCAAAGTCCGCTTCGAATTCCTCGACGGCGGCACCTCCGATAAAAGCGCCGCGCCGCATGACATCGAGCAGCGTCGGCAAAACCTGCGGCTCGATGACACTGTGCTGCCACGTAAGGTCGACGAGCGGAATCGGCATGTTCACCCCGTCCTTACGAGTTCGACACCGAGCGGAGTGGTGAAACCGGCGCGCCGGGCCGGCGTGCCATACCAGATCTCGCCGGCAGGGACGTCCACCGTAACCACTGACCCCATCCCGACCAGCGCCCACGCGCCGATCCGCAGGTTTTCCCGAACCAGCGCGCCAGCGCCGACGTAAGCGCCGGTGTCAATCTGCACCGAGCCGCCGAACGTCGCGCCGGCGCAAATCGTGGCGAAATCCGCGACGACGTCGTCGTGCGTGAAAACCGCACGCGGCATGACGGCGACGTGTGCGCCGAGGCGGACCGCCGCCGTGGCGACGACACCCGCCAGGACGAGGCATCCAGCACCAAGAACCGTGTCGGCGGCCAAGCAGGCGCTGGGATGCACGACCGTCGCGTACCGTTCCGCCGGCAAGGAGAGGCGACGGGCAAGCCGGTAACGGCTGGAGAAGTCACTAGGCCGGCCGGTCGCGAGAAGCACCTGGGCCGTTTCCGGGATGCTGTCGGCGGTGATCGGTCCGAGGACCGGCACCCCGTCGATCACCGTACCGTGGCGGGTTGCGTCATCGTCGAGAAAGCCGAGGAGCTGCCACGTCGCGCGCTCGGCGTTCACGGCATGCACCGCCTGGACCGCCTCGCGGGCGAGCCCACCGGAGCCGGCAATGACGAGCGGCCGGGTCATGCGACCCTCACCGGAATGACACCCTCGGCCTGGAGCCACCGCACCAAGTCGTGCAAACCGTCAGCGAGGCTGATGCGGGCCTCAAAGCCGAGCAATTCCTTCGCCTTGCGCGTGCTCGCCAACCGCCGGGTGACGTTGTTGACCCGCCGTGCCGGGGCGAATTCCGGACGCAGATCGCTGCCCATCGCTGCGAGAAGGGCATCGGCCAGCTCGCGCAGACTGGTTTCCGTTCCGGAGGCGACATTAATCACTTCGTCGCTCACCGGAGCCGCAGCAGCAAGAAGGTTCGCCCGCGCCACATCCGCGACGTGCACGAAGTCCATGGTCTGCAATCCGTCGCCTTCGATGATGGGCGGCTCACCGGCGGCGATGCGTTTCGCCCAACGGATCAGTACTTCCGTATAGACGCCGAAGGCGTCCATGCGCGGGCCGTACACGTTGAAATACCGCAGCGCGACATACTTGAGCCCGTACATGTCGTTGAAGCTGCGTAGCAGCCCCTCGTTGAAGGTCTTGATGGCGCCGTACAGCGTTCGGTTGTGGTACGGATGGTGCGTTTCTTCCGTTGGGAAACTCTCCGCCAGCCCGTACACCGAAGCCGACGACGCGGCGACGACCTTGTCAACCCCGGCTGCAACGGCGGCCTCGACGACATTGAACGTCCCCGTCGCCAGCACATCGAACGCAAGCCGTGGTTCTTCCGCACACTGCGTGATACGAATCGCCGCTTGGTGAAAGACAAGGTCCGTCCCGGCGACGGCGTCGCGGACCACCGCCGGATCCCGAATATCGCCCTCGATGACCTCAACCCGGCCGGACGCGCATGCGGCGACGAGATTCTCCCGACGACCGCGGACGAAATTGTCCAGCACCACGACCCGCGACGCACCGGCCGCTATGAGCTGGTCCACGATGGTCGAGCCGATCGTTCCAGCACCGCCCGTCACCAAGGCCCGACAACCGCGCAACGCGTCAACATCAGCAATCACAACAGGCGCTCCCTACCACCGTATGCCGCCGGGTCTGCGCTCGGCCGCGATACATCCCCGGAATCCTCCGCTTCGGCGGCTCCTGCCGCTCCAGCCGGCACCGGCTCCCGAGTCCGCCCGTCCCGCAGCGCAACCGGCGCTCCACCGCGTTCCAGGCTGCGCGACGCCGCCTCGAGAATGTCGAGGATCCGCAGTCCACTCATACCGTCCGTCAGCGCCGGGCGTCCCTCCCGGATCGCGGCTGCAAATTCGCTGACCACTTCACCCAGTGCTTCCCGTTCCACCAGCGCAGGTGCCACCATGTCTCCCGCCCGGTAGGAAACCAATGCGTCGCGTCGCTGATCCCCGTCCAGTTCGGTCGTGGCGCGAAGGTCGACGCCGCGGTCGAAGAGGGCAATACGGGTCACCGGATTGAGGTCGTCCCAGAGCAGAATCCGTCGCGACCCGCCGATCAGCATGGTCCGGATTTTCACCGGACTGAGCCAGTTCACATGGATGTGCGCGAGGCCGCCGCCCGGCAGGGCGAGACTGAGATACGCCAGACACGCCCGCCCCGCGCCAATGGGATCGGCGCCGTGCACCGCCACCGAGATCGGACGAACCTCCGCAGGGAAAACGAAATCCATAATGGACAAGTCGTGCGGCGCGAGATCCCAAATGACGTCGACGTCACGCTGCACAAGACCAAGGTTTATCCGCACGGAGTCGAGATACTGGACAGCGCCAAGGGTCCCGCTTGCGATAATGTCCCGCATCTTGCGGACCGCCGGCGTGTAGCAGTACGTGTGATCGCACATCAGCACGAGCCCGCGCTCGATCGCCATGGCGACGAGAATGGCCGCGTCGTCATAACTGGCGGCCAGCGGTTTCTCCACCAGTACGTGTTTCCCCGCCCGCAGCGCCGCCGCCGCAATCGGGAAATGCGTGGCAACGGGCGTCGCGACGATGACGGCGTCGGTCTGCGGATCCGTCAGCACGTCCTCGAGATTGTCCGTCACCAGGGTGTCGGAGAACCGGCCGGCCACCCGGCGCGCTCGGTCGACGTCGACGTCGCAGACCCAGCGAAGGCGGAATTCCGGACTCGCGAGAACGTTACGCACCAGATTGGGACCCCAGTACCCGGCTCCGACGACGGCGACGCCCAGTGGTTCTCTCGTCATCGGCATGCCTCTCGGAGAACGTCGCGGACGGCGGTGATGACCCGCTCCTGCTCACCGTCCGTCATCGCGTGAAACAGCGGAAGGATGATGGAACGTGTCGTCACGGTGTCGGTCACGGGTAGGGCGCGCGACGCCATTCCCGCATACGCCGGTTCACGATGCGCCGCCATGATGCCTCGGCGTGCAGATATGCCGGCATCGAGCAGTCGGCTCAGAAATTCCTCCTGCGAAATGTGGTAACGCCCGTCGGGCAGAATCCAGAATGACTGAAAGTTCGTCGTGCCATATGGCGGGTCGGCCACGGTTTGGAGACCCGGCATGTCGGCGAAGGCGGCAATGTAACGGCTGGCACGTTCACGGCGGCGTGCCACGATGGCGTCGAGCTTTTCAAGTTGCGCGAGCCCGATAGCGGCTTGGACGTCGGTCATCCGGTAGTTGTAGCCGAGCTCGAGATAACGTTCCAGGACGGGCCGGCGGAGCTCATGGCGCTGCGCGGCCGAGACACTCATCGCGTGTTCACGGAGACGCCGTAGGCGGACGGCGAAATCCTCACGGCTGGTGAGAATCATGCCCCCTTCGCCGGTCGTAATAATCTTCCGCGGATGAAACGAGAGTACGGCGAGATCGGAATGCGCTCCGATCGGCCGCCCGCGGTACGTCGAACCGATGGCACAGGCGGCATCTTCAATGAGGACGGCTCCTCGCGTGGCACATAACGCGGCGACAGCGTCGACGTCCGCCGGTGTTCCCGCCTGGTGGACAAGAAGGACGGCAACAGTCCGCGGTGTCCAGGCGCTCTCGATGGTCTGAGGCGTGAGATTCAACGTGCCCGGATCGACGTCGGCGAACACTGGTGTCGCACCGCAATACCGGACGGCATTTGCCGTGGCGATAAAGGATAACGAGGGAACGATGACGTCGTCACCGGGGCCGACTCCTGCCGCCAGCAACGCAAGGTGCAAGCCTGTCGTGCAGGATGACACCGCAATGCCGTGCTCGGCCCCGAGCCGTCGGGCGACCGCGCGTTCAAACTCTGCAACACGCGGGCCCTGCGCCACCCAGCCGGAGAGGACCACCTCAGCGGCCGCCTGCGCCTCGGCCTCATCGAGCCACGGCTTCATCACCGGTATGAGCGCCGCCGAGTCCGAGGCGTTCAGACCGGTGATGGTCGCACCGCCCGTGTGCTTCATGGCATCCCGCCTATCGGACGTCCCAAGCTCCGCCGTCAATACGCACCGGACCCACGGACGACAGCAAAGGCGGTCTTCCACAAAATCATGAGATCCAACCAGAAGGACCAGTTCTCGACGTACCAGAGGTCAAGCCGCACGGAGGTCTGCCAATCGAGGTCAGACCGGCCGCTGATTTGCCAGAGCCCGGTGAGGCCCGGCTTGACGAGGAGGCGGCGTTTCGCTTCCGGCCCATACATGGCGACTTCGCGGGCCAACGGCGGCCGAGGACCGACGAGCGACATATGACCGAGAAGAACGTTGACCAATTGCGGCAATTCATCGAGGGAATACCGCCGGAGGAATCGGCCGACCGGCGTCACCCGCGGATCGTCGACGAGTTTGAACAGCACACCAGTAGCACCATGCTTGTTCTTGTCCAGCAACTCGGTGAGCCGGTGCTCAGCGTCGGCGTACATGGACCGGAATTTGTACATCCGGAAAGACTTGCCGCCCTTGCCGACCCGCTGCTGGCAGAAGAATGCACCGCCGTCGCTCGTTGCAACCACCGCAATCGCGACGGCGAGGAGAAGCGGGCTGAGAACGATAAGGGCGATCGCCGCCGCGAACCGGTCGAACGCTTCTTTCAAGACACGGCGGAATCCGTGAAATTCGGGGGCTTCCACGTGCAGGAGCGGCAAGCCCGCGAGCGGCCGGATGTGAATGCGTGGACCCGTGACATCCACGATGGTGGGAGCGACGATGAGATCGACTCCTGCCGCTTCGAGATCCCATCCGAGTTTTCGGAGCTTGGGTCCGCACAATTCCGGGCACGGCAGGACGGCGACGGCCGCGGCGTCTACCGCGACGACCGCCCGCGTCACCGACTCCAGATCGTCGATGACCGGTACACCGGCGGCGTCCAGCCGATGGTGCGAACCGGCCTTCCCACCGGGAACGCAGGCACCGACGACGAAGAGACCCGCGTACGCTTCCCGCCGCATCGCCTCCGCAAGCTCAGCCGCAGTCGCATCGTGTCCGACAATCAGCACCCGTTGCAGGTGGCGGCCTTGCCGTCGCTGGAAATGCAGCCACTTTCGCGCACCGTAACGCGTCACGAGGGTCGCGGTCATCGCGCCGGGCACGGCAAAGAGAGCGACGCCGCGGCCGCCGAGCGAGGACGTCGCATACCCGGCGGTCGCAATGCACGCGGTGAGGCCGAGTCCCGCATGCACGACGCGGCGATACTCCTCAGACCCCAGCCCGAGAAAGCGGGGTTCGTACGCGCGCAGCAACGCCAAGGTCGCCGGCCAGCCCAAGCCAAGCGCGACGACCTGGAGCCAGGCTGCTCGATCGACCCGGCCGGCGTACCCGGATGAATACACGAGAACCGCAAGAGCCGCGATGACCCCTTCCGCTACGGCAAGCACCCGGCCATAGCGACGCAGGAAGCTGAGCCGGTCCCGGACGGCACGCCGGCTCCGCGTTGTACGCAACACCCGATCGGTCCGACGCGGAAGCGTCGAGACCTCATCAAGAACGACCACGCCCCCCACCTTCCGAAACTGTGTGACGTCTTGCCTCAAGTTCCCGAGACAATTCGCCGATGCCTTCCATGTAACGGAGGTCCTGCGGACCGTTCCGTTACTGGACCCACCCCAGGCCCTAGCTCACTGTACGATACTTGGCCCCTTCTGCGAAGAGGAACCGACGCATCCACGGGTAAACTCACCCGTTCGTCGCAGACGAATGCCGCTAAGCGTCGTGAGAGCAGCACAAACCGGAATAGGCTGAGTATCGGCTGATTTCCGATTTGTCGCATTTCGCAGCATTCGCGGGCAGCGGTGACGGCCTGAGCGCGGCAACGACGTCTCCCGGGCGTATGCATCAGGCTCGCGGGCGGATGCACCGACCTTCAGCGCGGCGGTAGCGTCCTCGCGCGCATCGGTACGGCCGCGGTAATGACCCGAAGTCAGGACAGACTACTGCAATTGCTGACAGGTCGGACAGGTCAGTACAGCCGGCGGCTCAACCGCATCACTGATTTTCTGGCCGCAGCGGCACACCCAGCCACGATGACGGGCCGGGTTGCCAGCGACAAGCTGGTGCGGAGCGACGTCCCGGGTTACCACAGCGCCGGCGGCCACCATCGCCCACTCGCCAATCTCGTGACCACAGACGATCACTGCGCCGCCGCCGATCGACGCCCCCCGCCGGACAATCGTCGGTACGACGGTCCACTCGGTGCTGCCGGCACGCGGGCGCAAGTCGTTGGTGAAGACAGCGCTCGGACCGACGAAGACATCATCCTCAAGGGTCACGCCCCGGTATACCGAGACGTTGTTCTGAATCTTGACGCGGTCGCCGATGCGGACGCCCTCGTCCACGAAGACGTTCTTCCCGATGTTGCATCCGACGCCAATCGATGCGCCGGTCCGCACGTGTACCTGACGCCAGAGCCGAGTGTCGCGGCCGATCTGCGCACCGGGTTCGACCTCCGCCGTCGGATGGCAGAAGAAGGAAGTTTCGGGACTCTCGGTCACCGATGAATCGCTCATTGTGACTCCACGGCTGGTACGTCGTCCGTCGAAAGAAGCAGCCGGGCCAGCTCTTCGCCGATCGGGATGCTGGACGTCGCGGCAGGAGACGGCGCATTGCGCACCGCGACCACCTTGCCGACGCGACGCACGATGAAATCATCGACCAGACGACCGGCGGCGTCCATCGCTTGCGCACGCACTCCGGCCCGTGCCCGGATCAGATCCCGGGCCGTAATACCGGGCAGATACGCGGCGACGTCGGCAGCAAAACGGCGTCGGCTGACGGCCCGCCACATTTCCGCGCAACCAACCCGCCAATACCTGCGGGCAAACCGGAGGAATCCCGGCCAACCGATCGCATCGAGCACCTCGTCCGGCCGCACGGTCCGGGCGCGGTATCCCTCACGTGCCATGGCAAGGACGGCGTTCGGCCCGACCAGCAGCTCTCCACCGACCGTCGGCGTAATGTGCACGCCGAGAAAAGGCAGACCCGGATCCGGCACCGGGTAAATCAACCCGCGCACGCGAGTGCGCCACTCAGGCGTCAATCGGTAATAGTCGCCTCGGAACGGAACAATCCGTGGCTCCGGTGCATCTCCGGCCATGACGGCGAGCCGGTCGCCATACAAGCCGGCGCAAATCAGCACTCGACCCGCAACAACGCGATCCCCGTTTCTCCCGGTGAGAACCACGGTGTCCTGGCGCTGCTCGATGTGCTGCACGGGAAAAGCCGTCATTATCCGGCCGCCGGCGGCCCGGATGTCGTCGGCAAAACTTCGGGCAATCGCCGGAAAATCGGTGATCGCCGTCCGCGGCGAGTGCAACGCGGCTACTCCGCGGGCCGTCGGTTCGATACGCCGCAGCTCATCGGCGTCGATCAGGCGGACGTCAGGGACGCCGTTGGCACACGACCGTCGATACAACTCTTCAAGACGCGGAATCTCGGCGTCGCGAAGCGCCACCACGACTTTGCCGCACTCCACGTACGGCAAGTGACGTTCGGCGGTGTATGCGGCAAGCGCGGCCCGGCCCGCCGTGCAGAACCGCGCCTTCAACGAACCCGGGGCATAGTAGACACCCGCGTGAACGACGCCGCTGTTGCGGCCGCTCTGGTGGCACGCGAGACGCTCTTCCTTCTCAAGAACCACCAGCGAGAGCGTCGGCTCCCGCTGGAGCACGGCCCGGGCCGCCGCGAGTCCGACAATCCCGCCGCCGATGACGGCGACGTCCGCCGACGCCTGCGCCGTGCTCATCGCATCACCCGCACCGCCTCAGTATGCCCGCCGCGACGTGTCGTCCGCTGACCACATAGCAGCTCGGCCGCGCCATCGACGCCAGGCGGCCAACGCGCGTGCCGCAATCGTCAGCGTGACGAAGACACCGGCTTGGACGAGCGAGACACGGCGAGCCAGCACGAGCCGGCGGACGGCGGGCGGTTCGGCGGCCGTACGCGGCCAGCGGATGTCGAGTTCGCGATTCCCGTTCACAATCCGCGCACGCCGGCGTACCAGAGCGGACACCGTCCGAGGCGCCCGGATGACCGAGCGGCCCGCCGCGACGACGCGTTCCGACGCTGCAAATTGGCGCGCAACAAAACCGTCATCGCTGAGAACATCCGGCCACTGCGAGATCCGCGCCGCTCCCGCGCGGTTCACCGCGAAAATTCCCGCACCCGACCCATCAGGGGCGGCATGCTGCCGTGCCGACCAGACGGCGTAATACGCGCGCACCAGCCGGGACGAGCCGGCTGCATCGACCTCGCCGCACACGACGCCGAGCCGCGGCATGTCACCCGCCACAGCATCCCGCACGTTCCGGAGCGTTGTCACGTCGACGAGCACATCGGCGTCCAGATAAATGCGCACATCCGCACGCTCAACCAGCGGCTCGTCCTCCGCTTTCCGCAGGGCGGCTATCTTGGACGCCACCGGAATTTCCCGAACCTCGACCGGCCTGCCGGTCTGCTCTCCGGTTGAGCGCGCCGCCTCGGCGGTGCCGTCCGAGCAACCATTGCACACCACGAGAACCTGGAATTCGCCCGGCGCACTCTGCGGCAGGAAAGCACGCAAGGTCCGCTCGATGACCGCCGCTTCGTTGTGCGCCGCCATGACAATGGTTGCTGCGGGCTCCGCCATGCCGTCCTTTCCGATCAGAGGTCATACTAAGTCGTGCACGCACCGATGAATCGCGAAACTGTCATGAGCCGGGCCCGGGACGATCCGGAGCCTATTCTTCTCACGATCTTCTCGGCCCTTGGCCGCGAGGCAGAAATTCCACGCCTCCTCACCATGTTCTCCGAATCCGAACGAGCGCGGTTCTCGCAGCATCACGGCCGCGAGAATGCCGTCGTCACCCGCGCGACACTCCGACAGGTTCTCAGCAGCCTCCTCCGTACGGAACCTGGGGGCATCGTGATAGAAAACGACGCGCATGGCAGGCCGCGCGCCGTCGCCAGACGCCGTGTCGAGTTCAGCGTGACACACACCGCGCACGTCGGCGCAATTATCGCAACGACAGGCAGGCTCGCCCTCGGGATCGACCTGGAATGGCGCGGCCGAGTAAAACCGTGGACAGACGATGCCGTGGCGCGCATGGCCCGCCGCTGTCTTACCACCGATGAACGGACGGAATTCGACACATTACGGGACGACGAGAAGCGCAACGCTTTTCTCCGTGCCTGGACGAGAAAGGAGGCGTTCCTCAAAGCCCTCGGCACCGGCCTGACGACGCCGATGCGCCACGTGCATCTCGGTCTTGGCGATATCCCGGACCTTCGGCAATTACCAGCGCCGGCACAGGGCTGGGCCTGGCGTTTGCTCGACCTCGACGTCCGGCACACCCCGGCGGCCTGCGAGCCGGCCGGTGACACCGCCGTTCCCCGCGATTTCCTCGGCGCCATCGCTGTCGGCCTGCCACGCGGACGCACCGGCGGTCTAGCGGAGCCGGAGGCCGATATCACCGTCCGGTTGACCATCGACGCGCCGGGGTTCGAGGTCTCCGTCACCGATTCGGGTTCCCGCTGACCGGTTCGGGGTCTCCCTCACCACGGTGACGCATTACGGCCGCTGACGACCCCGCCCGTGCACGGCGTTCTGCGTCGCCGCTAATCCGACGCTGAGCAGGCTTTCGACGACGTCTGCCGCCTCTTCGAGATGTACGCCGAGCTCGGCGCGTTCCGCCGCGGAGAAATCCCGCAGAACGTACTCCGCGGGATCCAGGTGCGGCGGTGGGCGGCCGATCCCGAACCGGACGCGCAGGTAATCGGCGCCGCGCAGCGCAGCGGTGATCGACCGGAGACCGTTGTGACCGGCGTCCCCTCCGCCGCGTTTGACCCGCAACACGCCGAAGGGCAGGTCGAGCTCATCGTGGACGACGATCAGCCGCTCCCGTGGAATGCGGAAGTAGTGCAGCAGGCCGGCGACCGGGCCGCCGGATTGGTTCATGTACGAAAGCGGCTTGGCGAGCATCGCCGGCTGACCGGCCAGTCGGCCATTGGCCAGCTGGGTGCGGGTGCGATGCACCGTGAACCGCATTCCGGCCCGCTCGGCGAGCAGGTCGACGACCATGAATCCGACATTGTGCCGATTCTTGGCGTAGGCCGGTCCCGGGTTGCCCAACCCGACAACGAGCCACGGCTCGTCCGGCATGTCACATCGCTACGGTCAGCCGGCGGCCGCGCCGGCACCGGTTTCGGTCGCGCCCTCAACCGCCTCGGCCAGTTCGGACGCCGTCAGCGCCGGCAACAGGTGGACGACGACCTCATCCGGCTCCGCCGCGGCGGTCACCCCGTCCGGCAGACGCACGTCACGCACGTAGATCGAACCGCCGATCTCCAGCCCGTCAAGGGAAACTTCGATTTCCTCCGGGATGCGGGTGGCGTCGGCGCGCACCGGGAGAGCCACCAGATGCTCCTCGAGAACCCCGCCGGGAGCATGCGTCCCCACGAATCGCAGCGGCACATCGACCTCGACCTGCTCCCCGCGGCGTACCAGCAGCAAATCGACGTGCTCGAGAAATCCGGTCACGACGTTGCGCTGCACGGCCTTGGGCAGCGCGAGCTCACCGTCGTCCGGACCCTCCAGCCCCTCGAGCCGGAGCAGAACGTTGGGCGTCTTCAGCGCAAGCATCAACTCATGCCCGGGGAGGCTGATGTGCCGGGGCGGGGTGCCGTGACCGTACAGCACGGCGGGAACTTTGCCGGCACGGCGCACCCGACGCGCGGCACCCTTGCCGAACTCGGTCCGCGGCTCGGCCTTGATGCGTACCTCGGACACGGCGTAACACTCCTCGCGGCTCGTCGGAATCTCAATGAGCGGATCACACCGCCTGCACCTGCAAGGGGCAGCGGTCCGCCAGTTTAGCCGGACGCCCGGCACACCGTGTCACGGCCCCGCGGGCTGCGAACGTGATCACGCTACCCACCCAGACGCCGACCGTCCCGCAGCCGTCGCTGACCGGCCCGCGTGAGCGGTCCCCTGCCGAACGCTGATCCAACCGCATGCACCGACCGCGGTGGCCCAGATCAGCTTGCGCCATTGAAGAGGCTGGTCACCGAGCCGTCCTCGAAGACTTCCTGGATCGCTCGGGCCAGCATCGGCGCGATGGTCAGCACCGTGAGTTTGTCGATGCGCCGCTCCGAGGGCACCGGCAGCGTATTGGTCACCACCACTTCGCTGATCGGTGAATTCTTCAACCGATCGACGGCGGGACCGGAGAGCACTGCGTGGGTTGCGGTTGCCACCACGTCGGCGGCACCGTTCTCCATCAATGCGTCAGCCGCTTTGGTGATTGTTCCGGCTGTGTCGATCATGTCATCGACGATGACGCAGATGCGCCCCTCGACCGCGCCGACCACCTCGTGAATTTTCACCTCGTTGGCGACCAGCGGATCGCGCCGCTTGTGAATGATGGCGAGGGGACAGTTCAGCCGATCGGTCCACCGTTCCGCGACCCGCACCCGCCCGGCGTCCGGTGCGACCACCGTGATACGCGAGGTGTCCAGCTTGCTCTCGATGTAATCGGCGAGGATCGGCAGTGCGAAGAGATGGTCGACAGGCCCGTCAAAGAAGCCTTGGATCTGCGCGGTGTGGAGGTCGACGGCCATCAACCGGTCGGCTCCGGCGGCTTTGAAGAGATCCGCCATCAACCGGGCTGAGATCGGCTCGCGACCGCGGTGTTTCTTGTCTTGACGCGCGTATCCGTAGAACGGGACGACGACCGTGATGCGCTTGGCCGACGCGCGTTTGAGCGCATCGACCATAATCAGCTGCTCCATGATCCACTTGTTGATGGGGGCGCAGTGGCTTTGGATCACGAACGCGTCACTGCCGCGCACGGACTCGTCGAAGCGGACGAAGATTTCGCCGTTGGCGAATTCATAGGCGGACGTCGGCGTCGGCTCGATGCCCAGGCACGCGGCCACTTCGGCAGCAAGCTCGGGGTGGGCGCGCCCCGAGAAGAGCATGAGCGTCTTCTGACCCTGCCGCCTGATACCGGTCACGCCGCCTCGCCTGTCCTGTCTACGTCGAGAGCCTGTACCCGTTCATTGTCACGCAGGGCTAGCGCGATGCATCGTCGCCTGCGTCCCGGCCGGACGTACCGCCCGCCGCCGGCGGTCCGCCCGCTGCCGAAGCCTGCTTCGCTGCCTCCGCCGCGCGGGTACCCGGCCGCTTCCGGACCACCCATCCTTCGATGTTCTGTTGCCGGGAGCGGGCGATCGCGAGCGCACCCGGCGGCACATCCTCGACGATCACGGAACCCGCGGCGGTGTACGCCCCGTCGCCGATCGTCACCGGAGCGACGATCATCGTGTCGCTGCCGATTCGGACGTCGTTCCCGACGACGGAATGATGCTTGGCGACCCCGTCGTAATTCACAAAAACCGTCGCCGCGCCTACGTTGGTCCGCTCACCGATCGTCGCGTCGCCCACGTACGACAAATGCGGCACCTTCGATTCCGCGCCGACGACAGCGTTCTTCATCTCCACGAATCCGCCGGCTTTCGCGCCGCGCCCCAGTCGCGTGCCTGGGCGCAAATAGGTGTACGGCCCGACCTCGGCGTCCGGACCGATCTGCGCGTTTTCGCAGGTGGCGTCCCGAACTCGGGCCCGTTCCCCGACCTCGGTGTCGATCAGATGGCAGTTGGGGCCGATCCGAGCGGACGCCGCAACCCGCGTCGTCCCGGCCAGGATCGTATTCGGCCAGATTTCGGCGTCCGGCGCGACATCGACGTCGACGTCGATCCAGGTGGTCGCCGGGTCCATGATGGTCACCCCGGCACGCATCAACGCGGTGTTTTTCCGATCGCGAAGGAGTGCGGCGGCGACAGCAAGTTGTGCTCGATCGTTGACGCCGAGGATTTCGCGCCAGTCATCGAGGACGGCGGCGGCAATCGGCTCGCCCTCGGTGCCAAAGATCCGAACGACGTCCGTGAGGTACTCCTCGCCTTGCGCGTTGTCGGTGGTGAGGCGGGCCAGCGCGGCCCGTACTTTTGCTGCGTCAAAGGCGTAGACGCCAGCGTTGACTTCACGTATCTCCCGGTGCGCCGGATCGGCGTCCCTTTCTTCGACGATGCCCCGGACCCGGCCGGAGTCGTCGCGCAGGACTCTGCCGTAGCCGGTGGGATCGGGCATTGTCGCGGTAAGGAGCACGCCGGCGACCCCGGTCTGCTCCCGATGCGCAACCATCGCGGCGAGGGAGCGGGGGGTGAGCAGCGGGGTGTCGGCCGCGGTGACGAGGACCGTGCCGGTGAGGGTGGGACGGCCGGCGGCGCGCCGTTCAGCGTCGAGCGCCTCAAGGGCCGCCCGGACGGCGTGACCGGTGCCGCGCTGCTCGGTCTGGTAGACCGGCTTCGCGGCAGGGTCGATCTCGGCGAGGTGGGCTTCGACCTCCGCGCGCCGGTGACCGGTGACGACGACGAGTTCCTCCGGATCGAGGGCTCGGACGGCGGCGAGCACGTGGCCGAGAAGGCTGCGGCCAAGGATCGGGAAGAGCGCCTTGGGCCGAGTCGAGCGCATCCGGGTGCCTTCACCGGCGGCCAGCACGATCGCCGCGGCCGGGCGGGAGGTTTCGCTCATCCGCGCCTCACTCCTCCCGCCTGATTAGCGTTTCCTGGCCTTCGGCCCGGCGGCTTGCGCAGCGGCGGTATCGCAGGGCCGCCGGCGTTGCCGCACGGCTGCGACCCCGGTACCGCCCGGCCCGGGCGCCCGCGGTCGGGAACACGACCGGCCCTGGCGCACGGTCGAGTCGGGCACACGACCGACCCTGCGCCCGCGTCTGACCACTCAGCCGCCGGGTCCTGGTCGGTGACACTGTGCCGGGATGTCGCCGCCCGCGCCGCTGCCTGCTCCCGGGGGAGGATTCGAACCCCCATTAATGGGACCAAAACCCACTGTCCTGCCCTTAGACGACCCGGGAAGACGATCGCGGATGTGCCGTGACCGCAGGTAAAACCTACCCGCCCGCGCGCGGCGGCGCAGCATGACCTGCGGACAGTGGATGCACGGAGAGACTTGCGCGAAGTCCCTGCTCCGGCGCGGCCATTCGGACGCCGGTCACGCCGGAAGCGTTCCTGGCGCGGGTCAGCGCGCCGCCGGAAGTGTTTCGGACGCCGGTCCCTGGGCGCTGTCGGACCTCGTCGCGGCGATCGTCACCCCGCGGCGGGCTGATCGGTTCCGCCCGCGGTCATTTCGTCCGCGCTCGCTTGACCGCGAACCGATCCGTGCGGAACCACGGCATGCTCAGCCGGAATCGTGCCGAGGATCCCCTTCTGGTAATCCTCGAATGCTTGCAGCACTTCGGCTTTCGTGTTCATGACGAACGGTCCGTACATTGCCACCGGCTCGCGAATCGGTTCGCCGCCGAGGACAAGGACGTCAAAGTTCGGACTGCGGCTCTCTTGCTGTTTGCTGGCCGATACCGTAATGGCGTCCCCAGCGCCGAAGACGGCCAATTGACCGTAGCGCAACGGATGCCGGCCCGCGCCGACGGCGCCGAAACCGCCGAGGGCGTACACGAGGGCGTTGAAATGCCGCGGCCACGGAATTGTCACCGACGCGCCTGCGGCAAGCGTCACGTGGAGCAAGGCGATCGGTGTGTGGGTGATTCCCGGGCCTCGAAATCCGTCAACCTCGCCCGCGATGATACGAAGGAGCGCACCGCCGTCCGGCGACGCGACGAGCGACACCGCACTGGCCCGGATGTCTTGGTAGCGCGGTGGAGCGAATTTCAACCGGCGCGGCAGATTGACCCAGAGCTGAAAACCGTGGAACAGGCCGCCGCTCGCGACCAGGTATTCCGGCGGCCGTTCGATATGCAGGATCCCGCGACCGGCTGTCATCCATTGCGTATCACCGTTCGTGATAAGTCCGCCGCCGCCGTTGGAATCGTGGTGCTCAAAAATGCCGTCAATCATGTATGTGACGGTCTCGAATCCGCGGTGCGGGTGCCACGGCGTACCTTTCGGTTCACCCGGCGCGTATTCGACTTCGCCCATCTGGTCCATGTGGACGAAGGGATCAAGCGCGGCGAGGCTCACGCCCGCAAACGCCCGACGGACCGGGAAGCCTTCGCCCTCAAGCCCGGACGGCGCTGTTGTGATCGAAACCACCGGACGGTCGCGCTCGACCGCCGGATCGACGTGGCGAAGCCGGGGCAGCGCAAGAATGTTGTCAACGGTGACAGCGGGCATGGTGTCCTCCACGACGAGACTCACTGCCGGGAACGGCGCCGGCGGCCCTTGCATTCCCGATCTCGCATATGGCCGTGCTGATTGATCCCGCCCGCAGCGTCAGCGACTCGTCCGCGGCGTCTCGTCCGCAGCCTCAGGGACCGTGACACTAACGCCCAGCGAATCACTCTCACGCACGCCCGCGGGATCGCCGAACGCACCGGCGACACCGACGCCGAGCCGGATCACTCCAGGCCGACCGGATCACTCAGGCCGAGCAGCCGGGGCAAGTGCCGGGGCGGCGGATCGGTGGCGCTTGACCTGCCATCGCCGCAACGACTGACACAGACTCAACCGGCTGGTTGAGATGCCGCGGGTCCGACATTGAGATGACCCGCCACACGTTCCGTCAAGGCGAGAGATTTGGATATTACGCAGCCTATGCCGTTACGAGCCGGCCGAATCGTTATCGGCCTCTTCCACTGGCTCCCAAGCGGTATTTCCTGGTCGTTTTGCGCGAAGAAGACAGCTCTTTGTTTAAAGCCTGTCTCAATCCCCCGGCTAAAATGGGCGTACCGCGGAAACAGCTATCGCGCATGCTGGGGAGCCTGTCTCAATCCCCCGGCTAAAATGGCAGGCTTGACGGGCTCTGCTCGCGGGAAGCTGGGGAGCCTGTCTCAATCCCCCGGCTAAAATGGAAAGCACGGCGGGCTGCCGGCCTCACCCGCTGGGGAGCCTGTCTCAATCCCCCGGCTAAAATGGCGCGTCAGCCGCGGCACGATTACCGTACGCTGGGGAGCCTGTCTCAATCCCCCGGCTAAAATGGATCTGGCCGAGTGCTCGTGGTCACGACGCTGGGGAGCCTGTCTCAATCCCCCGGCTAAAATGGCGACCAACGGAAGATCGCCGATATGATAGCTGGGGAGCCTGTCTCAATCCCCCGGCTAAAATGGCAATCATCCCACGGCTGCGCACCCCACGGCTGGGGAGCCTGTCTCAATCCCCCGGCTAAAATGGATCGGCTTGGTGCGGACCGGCGGGTTTTGCTGGGGAGCCTGTCTCAATCCCCCGGCTAAAATGGGCAGATTGATGCTAAAGCTGGGGAGATTGCTGGGGAGCCTGTCTCAATCCCCCGGCTAAAATGGGCAGATTGATGCTAAAGCTGGGGAGATTGCTGGGGAGCCTGTCTCAATCCCCCGGCTAAAATGGCTCCGGGTGGTATTCCCGCCGGGACCTGGCTGGGGAGCCTGTCTCAATCCCCCGGCTAAAATGGCCAACCGCGTACATGGTCGAGGTTTGCAGCTGGGGAGCCTGTCTCAATCCCCCGGCTAAAATGGGAAACTGTGAAAAACGGTGCCTTTGCCAGCTGGGGAGCCTGTCTCAATCCCCCGGCTAAAATGGTCCGCACCGTCGACTCGTACGCCTGCAGGCTGGGGAGCCTGTCTCAATCCCCCGGCTAAAATGGAGATCCTTGAGTGCGTGCCCGGTGCCGCGCTGGGGAGCCTGTCTCAATCCCCCGGCTAAAATGGCGCCCGCGCCGCCTGAGCTGGTCGAATTGCTGGGGAGCCTGTCTCAATCCCCCGGCTAAAATGGTGCTCGAGCACCGGTAGCAGCTGTGTCTGCTGGGGAGCCTGTCTCAATCCCCCGGCTAAAATGGGATCCCACACCCAGCACCAGAACGCGCGGCTGGGGAGCCTGTCTCAATCCCCCGGCTAAAATGGCCACCCGGCCACCGTAGCGCGCGGCGGAGGCTGGGGAGCCTGTCTCAATCCCCCGGCTAAAATGGTCCATGTCAATTCAGTGGTGGCCGACCTGCTGGGGAGCCTGTCTCAATCCCCCGGCTAAAATGGCCGACCGAGCGAAACGCCCGGTGCGAGAGCTGGGGAGCCTGTCTCAATCCCCCGGCTAAAATGGTTGATGGCGTGCGATATTCCCCGGTGCGGCTGGGGAGCCTGTCTCAATCCCCCGGCTAAAATGGAGCGGGACTTGAACCCGCGACCAGCGGAGCTGGGGAGCCTGTCTCAATCCCCCGGCTAAAATGGAGGACGGCTGAGATCCCTGGGTTGACCTGGGATCTCAGCCTTGTTGATCATGGAAAAATCGCTAGTTGCTGCGGTGGATCTTCCGGCGGAACGAGCCTTTCGCCAACGTAGCAGAGTGCGCGGGCCCATTCGTGATCTGAGACGGGGATCACCC
This sequence comes from Acidothermus cellulolyticus 11B, assembly GCF_000015025.1. Lineage (GTDB taxonomy): Bacteria > Actinomycetota > Actinomycetes > Acidothermales > Acidothermaceae > Acidothermus > Acidothermus cellulolyticus. The sequence continues at coordinate 2,210,271 of NC_008578.1, forward strand.
GCAAGACGCCCCCCGGCGGGACGACCGCTCCGGCTGCGGATCCCACCCATCGGAACCCTGCCCCATTGATCATGTACTTCGCGTAGACACTGAGCTGAACTCGGCTGAAGCCAAGTTCCAGGAGATGATGTCGGTAGCGGTTCGCGTCCCGCCGCTGCTCCCTGGTCTGGGTAGGTAGATCGAAAGCTGCGATGGCCCACACCGGTTCGTCCTTAAGCATGCGACAGCTCCATGGCGGGTGGTCTCAGACTTCGTATCTCGCCCTCGACGTACCGACCGACCTGCTGGGCAAACCGCTCCACGGCTGTTCCCACGGTCGCTCCGCTCGCATCAAATTGGTGATCAAGCACCGCTACAAGAAGGCGCTTAGTGGGACGGTCAAGACCCGATGCGCCCGCAGTGACGATCTCTATGACCGTCTTGTCCACCGCAGGTCGGAATGGTTCGATAAGATCGTCAACCAGCGTAAACGGATTATCGTGGCGCCGGTGCCAAAGGCCGAGGGACGGCGCGAGTCCCGCACCGACCACCGCGCGAAGGCAACAACCACGTAAGATCGCATAGCCGTAGTCTAGGAGGCCGTTGACAACGTCACGTGCTCGCGGAACGCGACGAAAGTGCTTGTCCTGAAACAAGCGAGCCCAATACACGCGCGCGGCAGCCCCTTCAGCATTGCTTGCATCACCTGATCGAACCTGCGCCGCGAGTCGCTCCAGTTGCGCCACACCGTCTCGGCGAAGCGCCCGTAGCACAGCGGCCTGATTGCGGATCTTTGTCTTCACGATATTCATCCATGCGTTCTTTTGCCTAGGCAACGAAAGCTCCGCCTGCGCGCGATGACGAGCCGCCACCCGGTTGTGAGTCGACCACGGCAATGTAGCGGCTACCGGAACACCCCGCCAGTCGCAGTGCACCACGCCTACCCCGAACGCCGCAGCGCGGTCAATAACGCTGCCGTGCAGGGAGACGTACGGCCCCGTAAGCATCATCGCGACGTCAACCAGCGGCACCCGCTCGTCACCGACAAGAAGTGCCCCTTGAGCCGCATGCACCTCACCGGACAGTTCGGACAGATCCACGACACGCCACGGTCCTGTCATGGTGTACCGCCGCTCCAGGGATCTGCGCTCCAAGGCCGCCACGAGTACGGGAGATGACCCCGGCGCCACCGAGGTTGACCAAGCGCAGTTCGTCGGATCACCGTAAGGCCAGGGTGGCACAAGACCTTTGCGACGGTCGCCCGCCAACACCGCGGGAAGAATTGTGCGAGAATCTCCCCGGCTTCAGTCAAGGTGTCGGGACGATCGCTTCTCTCCGTGCGGAGAACCTCAGCTTGTTCCGCGGAGAGAAACGCCGGCTTAAGATTGATCCTTTTATCATCCTCAAAGCCTGTGACGACCCAATGCCGCTCCGGGAAGTACTTCAGGAACATACTTAAATCCCCGGCTGCCGTTGTCACACCTTCCGGGCCGAAATCCAACTCGTCTCCGGGGACAAGCCAGCCAACCTGTTTCGCATCGCCAGACTCCACCGCCTTCACTAACGCGATGCTGGCATAGCGCCATGCCGGCGTCCACGGCGGCAACTCAGCAGTAAAGACGTCCACGCCGTCACGAAGAAGGCCAGCAACAGCCAAGTCCGCAAGTGAAACACGCAGCAGAGCAAAGGACGGGGAATGACTGCTGCCCCAGCGGAAGACGCGGGCGTGGTGAAAAGATGCAATGTACGCCGCACCGCCGCGCACCCGTATCGAGCCTCGATCATCCGGGAACAGCTTTACCCGATCGCGAGGACCCAAGACCCTATCAGAAAGGACGATATGCCGGTTCTCGTCAGCGGGTAGCACGTCTTCACTAGGGCTCACCTTGAGGAATCGACCACCAGGATCGGTAAGGGCGAGGAAGGCGGCATAAACCTCAGGCTCGACGATGCGTCGTAGCTCTGCTCCTTTCCACGCAGCTCCCACCGTGTGCTCCGAGAAGGCGCGAAGTGTTTCCTCATGCAGCGCGCCGGTCGGCCTCAGTCGCAACGGTGCGGCCACGGCGATACTGTCACGGGCGGCGGTACTAATGAGTAAGTCGCCTAGACCCGAGCAGGACTCCTTCCATTGACGATAAGCTGGCGACTGAGGCTCCTCTGTTGAATGCCGGTTCACATCGCTAGGCCGACGCCAGAACTCCGCTGAGACGCGACGACTCCGCGCGTCGGCCAAGGTCTTCGCGACGCCCGGAGTCAGCGTTGTGAGCACAACCGCGTCCACGGCATGGTGCCGACGATCGAGCCGCTTCGTGCTCGTTGACTGAGCAAAAATTGCAACACGGGAGAAGAGCCTCTCGATCGAGATATCGAGCCAGCGTCTCGCTTCGGCGGTCACGCCACCGCGGAAAACCGCTACCTGAGCTACTCCGTTCTTTTCGCCGTAACTGAGCAGGCGGTCCCTTAGCGCGACAGCTGCGTAGCCGGTGGATTCAATGCTTTGAATCACTTCGGGATCGGAGGTGCGCCTTTTGAGGCGGGCGACGACAGACTTCTTGTACCGAGAGAACTCGTCGCGAGTCCAGTACATGTTGCCTGAGTATTTCAGCTTTTGGACACGATCGATCACGTCGCGAAGCTGTACTCTATTACTTGTCTCAGCCCACGACGCAAAGGGACGTCGACCTTTTTCCTTGTTGCACGCTCCGCAGGTAATCGCGAGATTCTCATGTCTGTTCGAGCCGCCGTCCGTACGCGGGACAATGTGGTCAAGCTCCGAATTCTCCCAGCTAATGGGCGCGCCGCAGTACATGCAATGGCAGTCGTAGAGTTCGAGCAGCCGCGCACGGACCAAATCAGCTGGAGACGGATCACTAAGGCCGGAGGCGCGAAGTTCAGCGCGGATTCGATCGTTTGCTTTCCGATGGGCACGACGGGCCGCTTCTTCTTCCGCCTGTCGTTCCCTTGACTCGCTGGCTCCCCGTGCCAACTCAACGACGATACTCTGGGGTGGACCCCAGCGCATCGTGGCTGACGAAAGAAACTTCCTCAGAATCGCGAGATTGCGGTCCACCACCGGATGTCCAGTCGCTTCGTGCAACGCCGGTAGCGGCGGGCGCCAGTTGTCGTCAACCCCGAAACACGTTTTTCGAGCATTATGCACGTCAACACCGTCATCCCGCATAACCCGTGTCAAACCAGACAAGGTCAGCCGACTATACGCGACGCGGCCGCTTGGTAGAGCCAGGCCCTCAAGCGCCTCGAGCTCCGCGTCCGGTAGGTGCACAAGGAGCTCTTGCTCTTCCTCGCCGGCAATAGAGTTGTCGGCCAAGGCGGCCACAAGATCTGAACGCGACGTGCGATCCTGCTCCTGCCACCATTGAGCGAAGGTTGGAATCTTACGCCGGTTTTTAGCGATAAACTCAGCAATACGGGCCGACGTCTCGTCGAACGGAGCGAACTGTGAATATGCGAGCGACGACGGCCCGTCTTCTTCCGGCACGCTCGTCAGGTCGCTTTCATTCGGCAACTTAAGAATCTCCAGCGCAATATCTGACCACGTGAGGCTACGCTCGGTTTGAGCAAGCAACGCTTCGATCACCGCGTTGCGCTCTTCAAGGGAAAGCGGCCGTGAACCAGAGCCATCACGTATCCGCAGGTTAGCCACCGCCGCAACGATGCGATACTCCTGAAACTCCAGACACGCGCGTGACGCGCGAAGCTGACTGGGGTCAAGGGGATCGCGGCCGATGCGCTCTGCCGGGACACTTGGCCGCTTCTGACAGAACACCGCGTCGATGACGTTTGACACGACATCCTCCGGCAGCCCCTGCACATCGGCAATGCACCGCAATTCCCAGAGCACATCCTCCTGGCGAAGACGCGTTTCAAAGGCAGTTGCGTTACTTAACTCGGCGCGGCGTCCGGCGGACTGTTGCGTTGGATTCAGCCGAATCCCCGGTGCGCGCTGAAGCAGGTAGCCGGCCCACTGACCAACCGTCCCCGGCTCGAGCGACACGGAGTACCGGGCTTCCAGACTCTCCCGAGTGCGCTCCCACGAGTCGCTAGGCTGCGGTAGATTTTTGAGGTCTTTAATGGTCGTCCACGGGTTCCGCCATCCCCGGTGACGTGCCATGTGGCTCACCGCGTATCCAAGCAGGCGGCGCCGCTCGGTCTCATCGACGACGTATTCCTCGGCGAGCCGCTTACGAGCAAGCCAAGCGTCGACTGGCGACACGTTCTTGTCCGGCAACGGCGTCCAGCCGAGCTCCGAAAGAAGCATGTCGAGATCACGTAGGCGTGCGCGACGAAAGCGTCGCAGCCGGCGAGCACGGCGCGCCATGCCTCTCAGAGCCAGCCGACTCGCTCCCGATCTTTCATCCCCGACGCCGCCGTCATGTATCCACGACACTGCGGCCAAGATCTCTTTCGGCTTGTCTTCCTCATAGGAAACCGCCGCGAGGCCGATTGACCGCTCGCCTACGTCGACGCCCAGCCGCCAGGTGACAGGCACCGTCCCCACCTCAGAACCACCCATGGTCGGATCAGCTCCTCGTCCGTACTCAACGCCTTTGATGATCAGTTGCAAGCTCACGATAGCGACATGGACCGACATAATGCACGGATTTTTTGAGACGCAATACCTTGCGATCAGAGCGGCGCGATGTATACTCGCAGCGAGACAGGCTACCTAGCAAGACCCCTTCGTGGGGTCGCATTCTTCACCCCCTCGCAGCAGCGAGGGGGTTCGTTTATGATCACGGATGCCACCCGCCCGCAGCGTCAGAGACTCGTCCGCGGCGTCTCGTCCGCAGCCTCAGGGACCGTGACACTAACGCCCAGCGAATCACTCTCACGCACGCCCGCGGGATCGCCGAACGCACCGGCGACACCGACGCCGAGCCAGCTCACGCCAGGCCGAGCAGCCGGGGCAAGTGCCGGGGCGGCGGATTCCCAAAACTCAGCAGCGTGTCGTGCAGACGACGGTCGCTCCACTCCGGGTGGGCGGCGCGAAGCTGCGCCGCCACCTCGCTCACCTCGAGAACTCCGACGTGGTAGGTCGACAACTGCGCGCTCGTGAGCAGTGCGCGTCGCCACTTGCCGACCGCCTCCCCCTCCTCTTGGTACCCGCGGTCGCGCAGCAACCGCAGCGCTTCCTCCTCCGTCAGCCCCTCGCAATGCACCCCTACGTCAAGCACCGCGTTCAACGCCGTCCGCAACCGCATTTTCAGCTGTTGCATCGCCACGGCAAGGCCGCCGAACCCGTACCGCGCCATCACCTCTTCGGCGTACACCGCCCACCCTTCGACAAACGGCCCGCTCCAGAACGCCCGGCGTACCAAGGTCGGAGTTTCCGACCGCCGGGCGTGCGCTAATTGGAGCATGTGGCCGGGCATGGCTTCATGCACGACGAGATTGCGCAGCGCATGCACGTTGTACTCCCGGTAAAACGACGCAACCCGTTCCGAGGGCCACGAAGCAGGAGCCGGGGAAATCGCGAAAAAAGTAGGCGTATCCGGTGGATCCAGCGGTCCCGGCGGTTCGCAATACGCCACGGCGACCCCGCGGTGAATCTCCGGCATGACGATGATGTCGAGCGGATCGGCGTAGTATGTGACCAACTCGCGTCCTTGGACGAACTCCGTCGCCTCAGCCAACGCGGAGCGTGCTTCGGTGATGACCGTCTCGTCATTGGGAGCCTGCTCGGCCAATCGGGCGAAAATCTCTTGTGGTGAACCGCCGAGCCGGCCCGCTGTCTCCACCATTGCCTGCTCAACCCGCTGAACCTCCGCCCACGCAGCGGCGGCGACGTCTTCCGGGCGCCGCGCGACATCCAACACCAGCGCGAGTTTCGCCGTGTACAGCTCCGGTCCGAGCCGTGGATCGCCGTCCGCTTGGTCGAGCTGCTCACACAGCCACGCCAGGTGGGTGCGGACCGCTTCGACCGCCGGCGCCAACCGCTCGGCAACCAGGCCGGCGTACGGACTTCCCTGTGCGTGCGCGGGAATTTCGTCCTCCAACAGCCGCAGCGTTCCGCTGAACTGGTCGATGGCCGTCTCCACGTGCACGCGCGGCATGTCACGGGACGACGCGCGCGCCGCCGCCAGCTGTTCCGGAACCGCGGCGAGCCGGCCGGCCAAGGCGCGAAGCCGGTCATCGAGTGGAGCGAAATCCCGGGCAAGGAGCAGATACAGCGCCGTGCCGGGGTTGGCCTGCAGCGGATTCCACTCGTGTTCCCGTAGCGTCTCCAACTCGAAAAGCCGTTCCGCAACCTTGTTGCGGAGGATCTCCGCGTCGACGCGGTGGCCGACGGGCAGTCGGTCGAGCGGGTACCGCTCCAGACGGGTGAGGACGGCGCGCAGCGCCCGGATCTCGTCGTTGACCGCTGCGGGCCGCAGGTCCTCGAGCCGGTCATCAAACCGGTGATCGCCGATTGCGGTGGCGAGTGAGGGCTGGTACGCAAGCAGCTGGTCGACCGCCTCCGAGGCGAAACGTTCAAAGTCGGCCGCCGGCTCAGGGGTGGACGCAACCGTCATGGGCATAACCTACGGGCAGAAGGCGACGGCGCGCACCGCAGCACAGGAGGGAGTCAGGCGTGGCGGAACGAGCGGGCGGACGGTGGCAGCTTGGTGTTCCCGTGATCGTCGCTTCGCACCGGGCCCCCGTCCAGTTCCGCCGCGAAGGCGGCCGCCGGATCGCCCGCCGCGGGGCCGGTGGGCTCGTCACCGCGCTGCTCGGTCTCGTCCGCGAGATCCCGGACGCCGTATGGGTCTGCGCGGCGAGCACCGAGGAGGACGCTGCGGTCGTCGCGGAACACCGCGGCAAGGCGATTCCCATCGCCGTCGGGCCATTGCCGCGCATCGCCGACCCGGACGCCCATGACGAACCAGTCGCCGCGATCCGCATGGTGGAAATTGATCCCGCAGCCCGGGAGGACTTCTACTCGGTCATCTCCAACCCCATGCTCTGGTTCGTTCAGCACGGGCTCTACGACTTGACCCGCGCACCGAACATCGACGAGGTTGAACACGAGGCATTCGAACACGGCTACGTCGCGGTCAACCGCGCCTTCGCCGACACCATCGCGGAAGAAGTGGAGAGCCGAGGCGGCCGCGCCCTCGTCATGCTCCACGACTACCACTTCTACCTCGTCGCCGCCATGGTCCGGGAACGCTGCCCCGACGTCGTACTCTCGCATTTCGTCCACATTCCCTGGCCCGGACCGGACGCGTGGCGGGTCCTCCCGCCGCACATGCGCGACCAGATTTTCGCCGGGCTGCTCGGCAACGACATTGTCGCGTTCCACACCGAGCGGTTCGCCCGCAATTTCCTGCTCTGCGCGCAGGAACTCCTCGGCCTTCCCATCAATCTCGACAAAATGACCGTACAGTACGGGCCGCGGACCATCGCTGCAAAGACGTATCCGATTTCCATTGACGTCGACGCCCTCGAGGAAGTCGCGAGGAGCAAGGCTGTCCGCACCCGCCTGGACGACCTGGAGACCTGGCTCGCCGCAGAAGGAGGCAAGCTCATCGTCCGAGTGGACCGAACGGATCCGTCAAAGAACATCGTTCGCGGCTTCCTTGCGTTCGAACGGCTCCTTGACGACCATCCTGAACTGGTCGGGAAAGTGCGCTTCCTCGCCTTCCTGCAGCCAAGCCGTCTCGATGTCCCCGAGTACGTCGAATACATTGGCCGCATCGGCTCTGTCGTCGCGCGCATCAACGCGAAGTACACCCGCGGCGGTGAAGCGCCGATCGACCTCCGTCTGCATGAGGACTTCCTCACCGCGGTGGCGGCGTACAGCATCTGCGACGTCGTCATGGTCAATTCAATCGCCGATGGGATGAACCTCGTCGCGAAGGAAGCCGTCTGCGTCTCCCGGCGCAACGCCGTGCTCGCTCTCTCGGAGAACACCGGCGCGTACGAAGAATTAGGTGCCTTCGCCGTCACGCTCTACCCCTTCGACATCCAACAGCAGGCGGATGCGCTGTACATTGCGCTCATGATGCCGGAGGAGGAACGCCGGGAACGCCTGGAAGCGGCGGCGGAAATTGTGCGGGCCAACAACGTGACGAAGTGGCTGGACTTTCAGCTCACAGATCTCGCCGAGTTCACCGGGCTCTGGTCGTGGAAACCGACGCGATCGTCATAGGGAGCGGGCCGAACGGCCTGGTCGCCGCAAATCTGCTCGCGGACGCCGGATGGTCGGTGCTGGTCGTCGAAGCAGCGCAGCAACCCGGCGGCGGGGTGCGCTCCGGCCGTTACGTCGATCCGGACTTCATCTCTGACGCCTGCAGCGCCTTCTATCCGCTCGCGATCGCCTCACCGGCGATGCAGGCCATGCAGCTCGAACGGTACGGCGTGAGATGGCGCCACGCTGATTTCGCGTTTGCGCATCCGCTTCCGGACGGCCGGGCGCTCGCCGTCTCCCGGGACGTCACGGAAACCGCTGCATTGCTGGATGATGTCGCCCCCGGATCCGGAGCCGGCTGGATGGAGCTCGCCGCGCTCTGGAAACGCGCCGCGCCTGCGTTGATGGACGCGCTCTGTACGCCGTTCCCGCCGGTGCGCGCCGGAGTACGACTCGCCCGGGCGCTGTACCGCAGCGGTCTTGGGCGGTTCGCCCGGATGGCGCTTCTTCCGGTGCGGCGGTTTGCCGAGGAATGGGTCCGCGAACCCACCGGCCTTCTTTTCGCCGGCAACGCTCTGCACGCAGACTTCGCACCGGAATCCACGATGAGCGGCTTGTACGGCTGGCTGCTCGCCATGCTCGCCGGTGACGTCGGATTTCCCGTTCCCCAAGGGGGAGCGCAGCGCGTCACTGATGCGCTGCTCGCCCGGTTGCGCGACCGGGACGGCGAATTGCTCTGCGGCCGGCGCGTGACCGGAATCCTCATCCGGAGCGGGCGGGCCGTTGGGGTCCGTCTCGCCGACGGGGACGAGATTGCCGCCCGCCGGGCTGTGCTGGCCGCCGTCCCAGCCCCATCCTTGTACGGCGAATTGATACCACCCGAGCATGTGCCGGAGAATGTGCGCCGCGACCTGCGGAATTTTCAGTGGGATTTCGGGACGGTAAAAATCGACTGGGCGCTGCACGAGCCGATACCGTGGACCAACGACCTTGTCCGACGCGCCGGGACCGTGCACATCGGCGCGTCGATGGACGACCTGACCCGATATGCCGCCGACCTGGCGATGGGATTGGTTCCGGCCCGGCCGTTCGTCGTCCTCGGCCAGCTGTCGACGGTGGATCCAAGCCGGTCACCCGCCGGCACCGAATCCCTCTGGGGATACACCCACATTCCGCAGCAGATTCGCGGTGACGCCGGACCGGATGGGATCTCCGGAGCGTGGACGGAGACGGAGATCGAGGCATTCGTCCGGCGCATTGAAGACCACATCGAGCGCTACGCGCCGGGATTCCGGGAGTGCATCAAGACCCGCGTCGTGCGCGGCCCGGCGGCCATGGACGCCGACCATCCCGGCTTGCACAACGGCGCATTCGGGCAAGGCACGGCGGCCCTGCACCAACAACTGATTTTCCGGCCCCTTCCGGGTGTTGCCCGCCCGGAAACGCCCATTCCCGGCCTGTATCTGGCGTCCTCCTCCGCCCATCCGGGTCCGGGTGTGCACGGCGCCTGCGGCGCCAATGCGGCGCGGGCGGCATTGCGTGCCGATCATCTGGCAACGCGGATCTTCGGTGCGCCGCTGCGCCGAGTGTGTGAACGGGTCATCCGAGGACCTGAGCACCCCGCAAGCCAGCGGCCGGTCCTTGACTCGCCTGACCGTCCGCCGAAGAGGCTCTCATGACCTACCTCCTCGGCGTCGCCGCTGCCATCTTTCTTGGCCTGGGATTCACCCTGCAGCAGCACGCCGCCGCTTCCGCGCCTGCCAGCGATTTCCTACGGATACGCCTCCTCATTGACCTGCTGCACAAGCCGATCTGGATTGTTGGTGTGCTGTCGATGATTGCGGGGCAGGTGCTCTCGGCCATGGCCCTTGCGACCGCAGACGTCTCCCTCGTCGAACCGTTGCTCAGCGCCAACGTATTGTTCGCGCTGATTCTGGCCCGGCTGCTTTACCACCAGCCCCTGGGACTTCGCGAGTGGTCTGGTTCCCTTGTGCTGAGCGCGGGTGTGGGAGTTTTTCTCTGGGCTGGCGACCCACGCGGCGGTGATCCGGACACCGATTCACTGCTCCGCTGGGTTCTGGCTATCGGCGTGCTTCTCCTCGCCCAACTCTGCGTCGTCGAGGCACGTCGGCGTGGCGGCGAGGTCCGGCCGATGCTGCTCGCGGCCGCCGCCGGTCTGCTCTTCGGGGTCCAAGACGGGCTCACCCGACGGGCGACCGCGGCGTGGCATGCCGGAATCGCAAAGATTTTCCTGCACTGGGCGCCGTACACGCTCATCGCCATCGGCATTGTCGCCATGCTGCTCGCGCAGAGCGCCTTCGAGACCGGACGCCTGCGCACCACGCTGCCCGTCATCGCCGCGGCCGAGCCGTTAGCCGGGATCGCGATGGGCGTCATTGTTTTCGGCGAGCGCGTACGGCTGGACACCCTGCCTCTTGCCGGCGAAGCCTGCGGCCTGGCCGCAATCGTCGCCGGAGTGGTTCTGGTCGGCACGTCACAGAATTTCCGCCAGCTGGAACAGGCCTTACTGCGACGCCGTCCCCGCCTCAGTCATCGGCATGCGGACCTCAGGCTCACCCGCAACCACACGGTCGACTAGCCACGCGGACGCCGACGCCGCCACCGTCCGCTGCCGGAGTGTTCAGCCGATCCAGACGGTCTTGATGTTGCAGAATTCCCGGATTCCGTGGGCGGACAGTTCCCGGCCGTACCCGGAGTTCTTGATGCCGCCGAACGGCACCTCCGGGTACGACGTCGTCATCCCATTGACGAAAACCATGCCCGCCTCGAGTCCATTGACGAAGTGCTCCGCCTCCGCCAGATCGCGTGTCCACACATTGGAGCCGAGGCCGAACGGCGTTGCGTTGGCGAGGCGCAGCGCCTCATCCGCCGAGGTGACCCGGTACAGGCCCGCCACCGGACCGAAAACTTCCTCGTCGAACATCCGCATCTGCGGTGTCACGCCGGCGACGACCGTCGGTGGATACCACCATCCCGGCCCCTCCGGTCGCCGTCCGCCGCACAGAATCTGCGCACCCTTCGCCCGCGCGTCCTCCACCAGCTCTTCCACGTCGGCGCGTCCCTGCTCGGTGGCGAGCGGGCCGATCTCGGTCGCGTCGTCGAGCGGATCGCCGACTTTCAGCGCGGACATTTTCGCGACGAACGCCTCGGCGAACGCCTCGTAGACCTCCGCGTGCACAATGAACCGCTTCGCGGCAATGCACGACTGGCCGTTGTTCTGGCACCGGGTGGTGGTGGCGACCTCGGCGGCACGCTCGATATCCGCAGACGGCAAGACAATGAACGGGTCGCTGCCGCCCAATTCGAGCACGGTCTTCTTCAGTTCCCGGCCGGCGATTGCGGCGACCTGCCGGCCCGCGTATTCGCTGCCGGTCAGCGTCACGGCGCGGATCCGCGGATCCGCGATTATTTTTTCGACCGCATCGGAACCCACGAGAACGGTGACGAAGGCGCCGTCGGGAAATCCGGCCCGCCGAAAGAGCTCTTCCAAGAAGAGCGCGGCCTGCGGCACGTTGCTCGCGTGCTTCAGCACCCCGCTGTTGCCGGCCATCAGAGCGGGCGCGGCGAATCGGATCACCTGCCAGAGCGGGTAATTCCACGGCATGACCGCCAGCACCGGGCCGATCGGCTGGTAACGCACGAACGCCCGGCTCGCGCCGATAGCCGCGGCGTCAGCGGGCTCATCGGCAAGGAATTCCTCGGCATGTTCTGCATAAAAGCGGAGCGCCCGCGCACACTTCGAGACTTCCGCCCGCGCCGAACGGATGGTTTTGCCCATCTCAATGGTCAAAATGCGGGCGATCTCCTCGCGCTCCTCATCCAGAATGCGCGCGGCCTCCCGCATTGCGGCAGCACGTCGCTCGAAACTCCACGCGGCGAGAGTTTGAAAGCCCTGCAAAGCAGCAGTCAGCTTCGCATCGATTTCCGCCGGGGTCATCGGATCGAAGGTTTTGACAACCTCACCGGTTGCTGGATTTACCGTGGCAATAGCCATCGCCGTCCTCCTGGTACGTCCGCCTGCGGCCAGCCTACGACGCAATCGGAAGAGCACTGAACCGGCGGGCTCCGTGATGCACGCCACAGATCGCCGGCCGCACCAGGCGAACGTCCGGTTACCACGCCGGTGAGGGCGACAACGGCACGCCGCCGGAAGATCCGAACCTTCCCGGCGGCAGCGCCGCCGGTCAGCCCACCGCGTCGGGGGTACGGGACGGCGTCTCCGCCGCAGCCTGCCGCAGAATGCGCCGAATCACCAGGCGCCGGCTGATCCGCGGGGCAAATGCGGCACCGATCTGCAGGACCACCCAGATCCCTGTCACGCTGAGCGTCAGGGGTGTCGGCGCGCCGACGAGTTTCACCGCCGATGCGAGCAGGACGACGGTGAGGATCGGCCGTACCCACCCGACCGCGCGACCCGCGGAGAGCCGCGCGCCCAGATAAACGCCGGGAATTGCACCGACCAACAGCGACAGGGTCACCGAGATTTTGACGTCCCCGAAGAGCGCGTGACCCAACGCGGCGGCCCCGACCAGCGGTATCGCCTGCACCAGGTCGGTCCCGACGAGCTGACCTGCTCGAAGCTGCGGATAGGCGAGCAGCAGGAGAGCGATGACCAGCGTTCCCGAACCAACCGACGTCATTCCCACCGCAAGACCGCCGAAGACGCCGATGGCGACGGTCAGCAGCGGACGGACTTTGACCTGGGAGACAGCGACAACAGGGACGTGCCGGGTCAATCGGTTGCGTACCAGCATCGACGCAATGGTCAGCAACAGGACGACGCCCAGCAGCACCTTGACCGTGCTCTGCACGTGCGACCCGCCTAACGCACGGATGAGCAGCACACCACCGAACGCCGCGGGTACCGAGCTGACGATCAGCCAGAGCGCAAGTCGATGGTGAACCGTACCCCGGCGCCAGTGGACGGCCGCACCGACGGGTTTCATGAACAGCGACGCCACCAGGTCACTGGAGACCGCCGCCAGCGGTGCGACGCCAAAAAACATGATGAGGATCGGGGTCATCAACGCGCCGCCGCCCATACCGGTCAGGCCGATGAGAAAACCGACTAATGCGCCGGCGATTGATAAATCAGGGGCGATATGCACAGCAACAATCCCTTCGTCGCTTGAGATCCGTGGTAATTTCGTTTGCTTTCGTGGACTCCCGTTGTGTCACGACCGATTGCGTCGTGGCTACTACGTCAGCCTCCGGATTGAGGCTCACCGCGTCCGGCGGCAATACCAAGCCACCGGGAAATGCTGGGTGTTCGGGCAGACCATCCGGCGCCGCCGGCAGGCTCACTCCGCCGGCAGGCTCACGCCATTGGAGTCGCGCGACGCTGCGCCCATGCCTACGGATGGCGCCGCCGTGGCCCTGTCCGCATCGCGAGCGGCTCACATGCCGTGCCGGTAGGCACAGCCGTGCACGTCGGTTTGGCGAAGCCGTCGCCGCGAGCGAACCGAGGTCTCAGTCTTCCCGACAGATGGCGCTGCAGACGCGAAGATGATCGACATGACGACGTCGGGTCAGCCGAAGTCCGCGGCGCGTGGTCGGAGTCATGGCGTCATTCTGGCAGATCACGGTCGATGAGTCTAGTACCTCTACCGATTTTGTGTGTTTTCCCACGGCCGGACGTCGAACCGGATGCCGGCCGCGGCTCATCTGCGCCGCCCGGCAGGGCTTTGCCGCCGCCGGACGCCGAGCGACGGCCGTGGCGATCCGCCGGACGCCGAGCGACGGCCGTCGCGTCTGCCGGATCGGGCACGCCGGTTTCGTCGTCACCAGCGAGGATCGCGGTCAGCCGCTCAACCGCCGCAACGGCCGCATCGAGCCAGTCGTGGTCACCGTCCAGTCGGGGAAGCGCTGCCGCCAGCACTTGGGCGCGGCGTGCCCGCCAGCGGCGCAGCCGGGCTGCGGCGTGGGCGGAGGGATAGAGCCGCGCGGCACGGGCGTCCGCAGGGTCGCTGCGTCGTTCGACCAGACCGGCGGCGATCATGCCTCGGACCATCGTGCTCACGCTGTTTGGCGCAAGAGCGAGCCGTTCGGCCGCCTGATTGACCGACAAGCCGGGTGACTCAACGAGCAACCGAAGCAGGTCCAGCTGACCGACGGGCAGGTCGTCGTACGGCCACGCACTGCGCATCCGGGCCCGCAGGACCCGCCGGAGCGTTCCACTGGCGTCAAGCAGGGCGGCGATACGCCGTACGACGTCGTCACCACGCCGTACGTCGTGGTCATCCGGCCCGGGCGACGACCGTTCGCAGTCCCGGCGGCTCTCCGCCGGGGACGTCAGTCCGCGGCGGCTCGGGTGCCGCGCGTCGCTCGATGTCTCCGTGCGCACGCCCTCACGCTAGCCCAACAAATAGCTCGGTGGCCGAGATATCTCCGCTACGCTGGTGCCGTGGCACGCTCACGACCGGTGCGGACCTCCGGGATGCGCCGATTCGTGGCGGAATTGTTCGTGGAGCCGCGCCGGCCGCCGGCAATCCGGGATCATCCGCGGGCACCCTGGCTCGTCGTCGCGACGGTCTGTGTCGGCGCCTTCATGGGCCAGCTGGACGCGAGCATCGTGACGCTTGCTTTTCCCACTCTTGAACGTGATTTCGCCGCCAGCGTGGCCTCCGTGGAGTGGGTGGCACTGGCATACCTCGTCGTTCTGGCCGGCACGCTCACCGCCGTCGGACATTTCGCCGACATGGTCGGCCGGAAATTGCTGTACACCTATGGATTTATCGTCTTCGCGGCGGCATCGGTGGCGTGCGGTCTGGCGCCGAATCTCGGCAGTCTCGTCGCGTTCCGTGCCGTGCAGGCGCTCGGGGCGGCCATGCTGCAGGCGAATTCGGTCGCACTCATTGCCACCGCGTTGCCGCGGGACGCGGTGGGTGCGGGTCTCGGCGCGCAAGGCGCGGCACAGGCGCTTGGACTCGCGCTCGGGCCGACCGTCGGCGGTGTGCTCATCGACACGCTCGGCTGGCGATGGATCTTCTTCGTCAACGGGCCGGTCGGGCTGCTCGGCGTGCTGGCCGGCTGGTTCTTCCTTCCCCGCTCACGAGACCTGGCAGCCCGCGCGCCCTTCGATTGGACGGGGTTGGTACTCCTCCTGCCTGCCATCGGTCTTGGGCTGATCGGACTTTCGGCTGGCCAGCACTCCGGTTACATGACCCCCGGTGTTCTCGCCGAATTCGTGGTCAGCGCGTTCCTGCTGGGCGGCTTCATCCGGCACGAGCGACGCTGCGACCACCCACTTCTTGAGCCGCGGCTCTTCGCTGACCGCGTTTTCAGCAGCGGCATCGTGGCGGGTCTTCTCGCGTTCCTCGTGCTGTTCGGCACGCTGTTCGTCGTGCCGTTCTTTCTTGAGAACGGGCACGGCGTTGCGCCGGCCCGCACAGGGCTCATCGTCAGCGCCCTGCCGGCTGCGTTGGGACTCATCGCACCCTGGGCCGGACGCCGCGCGGCGCGACCGTGGGCGTTCCTCCTCTCCGCAGCCGGCCTCACCCTTGTCGGCGCCGCCCTGCTGGCTGCGGGTTTCGTCAGCCGGGGAATCGCCGTGGTCGTTGTCATTCTGGCCGCCGTCGGCCTGGGCTTGGGTGCCTTCAACCCGCCGAACAATACGGCAATCATGACCAGTGTGCCGCGGCAGAGATCCGGGCAGGCGGCGGGAATTCTCAACACCACCAGGGCGTTAGGGTCCGCGCTCGGTATCGCGGTCGCCGGTGGAGCATTTGACGCCGCACGACACGGATACACGCACCCGACTCTCGGTGTCACTGCGGGATTCCGCGCCGCGGTCATCACGCTCAGCGGTTTCGCTCTCGCCGCGGCCGCGTTGACGCTCGTCAGAGGCGCAAAAAGGCGGCCCTCCGTAACGGCCGCCATGAACCATCAATGACTGTCAGCCGTAAAGCCGCGGCGTCGGCGCGTCCGGTGCGGATTAGCTGCGCCGTTCCCGGCACGTGAGGTACGGCGAAATTTCAGCTCGCGGCCTTCTCGCCGTCCTTGCACGCAATCGTGCAATCGGCGCTGGGGAAGAACACCGCCTCCGTCCCGTCCTGCCACCGGACGACGTACGGCGGCGTGCCGTTGGCGCCCCGCACTTCGGTGATCACCCCATGACGCGCCGGTTCACCGACATGCCGGCTGTGTACCGCGATTTCATCACCAACGTGAGCCTGCATCGCAACCTCCCAGCGGAAAGGTCACCCTCGTGCTCGGGCTGTTGGTCACTCTCGACTCGCATTCTTCCAGGGCTGCGGCACGGTGCAACCCCCCGACTGCGCAGGCCCGCCGGCATCCTGCCGCGCCTGCGGCTGCGGCGGATTCGGCCAGGGTCCGTGCCGCCACCCCGCCGGCGCTCTGCGGCGCCTTAGTCCGGTGTCAACCGGTCCGGCAGACCTCCGGGAATGCACGGAGAATCTGCCGGCAGATCGGTTCCGTGCGCGCGCCCAGTCCCATGTCGGCGGCACGCACCAAGTCGCACGGCGTGTCGACGTCGAGACGCAGCCGTTGCAAGCCGGCAAGGTCGAGACAGACCGCGCCCAGTACGGCATGGCGTTGCGCAGAATCCACGCCAAAGGCGGGGCGGAGCCGCTCAGCGGGGATCGCCGTGAGCAGCGTCGTCCCTGCCCCATCGGCATCGGGCACATACGCAAACGGATGCCGACTCGCCCGATGCAGTGCGGTGGTGAGATCAGCCGGTCGCAGCGTCGGCAGATCGGCCGGCAGGACGGCAAGCCGTGTTCCGGGTGCCACGTGATGGGCGAACGCGGCGAGCACACTGTTCAGCCGCGGTTCACCGCTCCCGGACCCCACGCCGGCGGATTTCCCGTAGCTTCCCACCGTGCTGGCGGCGTTCTGCTGGACCGCGCCGGTGGGCCCGGCGCCGGCGACGACGTCCGCTTCGTCCACAACGGTGGCGGCTTGACGCCGGGCCAGTTGGGCGACCACCGCATCCGACGTCACGACGACGACGTCGCGGACGCTGGGACATGCCAACGCCGCCGCAAGGGTGTCCTCCAGGGCGGCCAGTGCGAACCGTGTCCGCCACGGGCCAAAGGCGGCCAGCCGGCTCTTGGCTTCGGCAAGGCGCTTCACCGGGATGACGACCACCCACGGTTCGGAGGCGCGCGCAGCTTCGTCCATCGCGATGATGCTTCTCACCGCCAGAGCATGACGTCGGCGGGATCCCGGGCGGGCCGCGGTGAGGGAGCTTCCGCCGGTTTGCCGACTGCGACGGCACCCATCGGCTCGAGATCGTCGGGGAGGTCAAGGACGGCGCGGACGACGTCCCGGCAGAACATCGTGCTGGAAATCCACGCGGCACCAAGCCCTTCGGCGGCGAGCGCAACGAGGAAATTCTCAATCCCGGCGCCGGTGGCGGCGACGAACATCTCGCGTTCAGCCGATGCCCGGCGGGAATCCGGATAGCGGTGGGCCGCGCCGGTCATCGTCATGGCCGGGACGACGAGCAGCGGCGCGCGGTACAGCACCTCGCCCCGGCGCAATCGGCGGTGAATCTGCTCGGGCGTGAATCCGTCGCGGCGCAAATCCTCCCGCCAAGCCTCGGCCATCGCGTCGAGCAATTCCTTTCTCTTCTCCGTGACGACGATGAACCGCCACGGCACGGAGTGGTGCGGGGCCGGTGCGCTGACCGCGGCGGCGACCGCACGCCGGACGGCGTCCATATCGACCGGGTCGGCGGTGAATGCGCGGATCGTGCGGCGGTCGAAGACCGCCTGTCGCTTGGCTTCGTGGGTGCCGAGCCGGAACAAGTCGTCTTCCGGACGGCGGACGAGCCGACGGGCGGTGTCGTCGGCGAATTCGAGGTCCAGACCGCGGACAATTGCGACCGGGACGTTCGACAATTTCCCCTTGACCAGGTCAGCGGCAGCGGCGATCTCGTCGGCGATTGCTACGACCGTCACGTCGAGCGGACGGCCGAACGCGTCCGGCTGCCCGCGGAAATCCCGTAGCACCGCAACACCAGCGGCGCCAATTGTCTGATCGACCAGACCGGTCCGCCAGGCCCGGCCCATGGTGTCCGTAATGATCACAGCTACGTCCACCCCGAGGAACCGGCGCAGGCCGTCACGAATGCGCCGAGCCGACGCGTCGGGATCCACGGGAAGCAGGGCGACCTGGCCGGGCGGCACGTTGCTGGCATCCACACCGGCTGCGGCAAGGACGAAACCGTGGCGGGTCTCGACGATACGGGTTCGGCCGCGCTCGGCGACGATCCGGACCGCCTCTCGGTCGATCGCGTCCTCCCGATCGAGGGCGACCAGCCGGCCCTCGGCTTTGCTCACCACCTTGCTGGTGACGACCACCACGTCGCGATCCCGAAGGCCCGGCTCAGCCCGCGCGATCAACGCAGCCAGGTCATCGCCTGCCCGGATCTCCGGCAGTCCAGTTACACCCCAGAGCTGGACACCACTACTCGGCGCGCGCATTCCGCCTCCTCGCCGCGTCGCACCACCAGGTACGACGTCGCAACCATGCTCACACCGGGCGGAAAGCGTGGCACCGTCAGCGGTCCCGCCCGGGCACCGGCGGATTCCGGCCACCGACACCCGCGCGGACCGCGGCCTACGCCGTCCACCTTACGAGGGCAGCCCGTGTTGATCGGTGGCGTACGAGCAACGGGACCAACCCATCGCCGTCCGTCACAGGGGACCGCCGGCACCGGGCGTCGGCACCGGGCGGCGAATGGCGCAGGGCCGGGTGGCGCAGGGCCGACCGCTGGCGCCGGGTGGCGAATGGCGCAGGGCCGGGTGGCGGCACCGGGCGGCGTCGTACGTCGCGGGGCCGGGCGTCGGCACCGGGCGGCGTCGTCGACAGCTTGGACGCTGGCTACGATCTGCAGCGAAGGGGAGTAGTCCCGCGTCAGTTCGTCGACATGCTGGAGCTCCGGCTCCCGGCGGCTGAGCCCGTTCCGGGTGGGCGAGACCTTCGACCGCACGCTCACGAAAGCGGTTGCGGGTCGAGGCCGCCCCTCCTCCCGCAATCGCCGGGAGGAGGAAACCGTTGGTGCACGTCGCATTGCTCGTCGGCACCGCAGTCGTCATCTACGTCGCCTGTGAGTGGTTCGTCAACGCCATCGAGTGGCTTGGGCTGCACCTGCGCATCGGGCCGATTGCCGTGGGGACGATTCTCGCCGCGGTGGGCACCGCCTTGCCGGAGAGCGTCGTCACTTTTGTCGCCGTCGTCTTCGGGCACAGTGCAACGTTTGACGCCATCGGGATGGGTGCCGCACTCGGCGGACCCCTGGTACTCGCGACGATTGCCTACGCGGTGGTCGGCTTTGTGCTTTTGTTGCGCGGACGGCGCCAGGTCGTGATGCGAAACACGAGGCCTGCGTCCGGAAATCCGGCCTGGGAATCCGATAGTGACGTCGAAGTCCCGACCAAACAACTCGTCCGCGACCAGCGGTGGTTCCTCGCGGTGTTCGTGGTCAAGGTTGGGCTGGGGCTCGTGACATTCGCCGTCAAACCGTGGTTGGGATTTGCATTCTTCGCGGTCTACATCGTGTATTTCATACGTGAAGTATCAGCGGGCGGCGAACACGACGAATCCACTCTGGAACCGTTGAAACTAACGCCGCGCACGGTGCGGCCGCATGTCGGTGCCGTTGTCGCACAGACCGTGGGAGCACTCGCCGCAATTTTCGTTGCCTCGCAACTGTTCGTCGACCAGCTTGCCTGGGCCGGCAAAACCCTTGGGCTTTCCGCAAGCGTCGTCGCGCTGCTCCTTTCCCCGGTGGCCACCGAGCTTCCAGAAACCATCAACGCCCTCATCTGGGTGCGGCAAGGAAAGACACAACTCGCGCTCGCCAATATTTCCGGAGCGATGATGATTCAGGCAACGGTTCCGAGCGGTTTCGGGTTGCTCTTCACGCCGTGGCGGTTCGACGGGCCGCTTCTGCTGTCCGGCCTGGCGACCATGGTGGCGATCGGCTATCTGCTCGCGACGATCGGCCGTCACCGGCTGAGCAGCGCCCGGCTGGCATACGCGGCCGTTCCGTACGCCGGATTCGCCGCCGGGCTGATCTTCCTCCGGTGAGAGTCGGGCGGCCCTTGGGTACGCCCGCGCGGGCGGGCCGGCGCCGGGAAGGAGACGGATCACGACGAAGCGCAGGCGAAGCCGCCTCAGGGAAAGTGGAGCCGCCTCGGGGATTCGAACCCCGGACCTACGCATTACGAGTGCGTTGCTCTGCCGGCTGAGCTAAGGCGGCGGACGCTCAGCAGTGTAACGGGGTCACGGCCGGAGCGACCGGGCTGGCCGGATCAGCCGGCCAGGCGGCGGGCCCTGCGCGATCACTCCTGCGGCTCGCGGCGGCCGTACCGCTCCTCGTAGCTGCGGCGCGAACCGCACACGCTCGCCTTCGGACACACGCACCGTTCTCCAGTCGCGGTGAGCTTCACGACCACGTTTCCGGCCGGGACGTTGTAGCCGACGAGCACCCCGTCGCCGTCCGGTGTGGAGACCCGGCTCCCGATCCGCGGGAGATCCGCCTTGAATTCGGCGTACAACGGATGCTCGTATTTCAGGCAGCACATGAGCCGTCCGCAGGCACCGGAAATCCGCAGCGGATTCGCCGGCAAATCCTGGTCGCGTGCCATGCGGACCGAGACCGGCTCAAAGTCCTTGAGAAAAGTCGAGCAACACGTGTCCCGGCCGCATGGGCCGATCGCCGTCTGCACACGAGCCTCGTCGCGGGCGCGCAATTGCCGCAGCTCCACACGTGCGTCCAATTCCGCCGAGAGAGCGCGGACCAACGCCCGGAAATCCACCCGGTGCGGCGCGCTGAAATAGAACAGGAACGTATTGTCGGCGTCCAGAAAATCAACCCCGACCAGCTTCATCGGCAGGCTGTGTTCGCGGATCAACCGGCGGGCGACCACCCGGGCGTGCGCCCGTCGCCCGCGGTTCCGCTCGTCACGGGCAAGATCGGCGTCCGTGGCAAACCCGGCGCAGACCGGCAGACCCTCGATCTCCTCGGACACGTACGTCGGGGGCCAGACGCACTCGGCAACCTCGTTGCCCGCCGTTGTCGGGTACAGCACCTTGTCGCCGACCTTCGGGGCGTACGGCCCGGGGTCAAGGTAATACAGCCTCCCGTATCGGTTGAAGCTGACGGCCATCATCATGCCCACGTCTCGACCCTAGACCGCCCGCAACGACCGACGCGGCCTGTCTGGGCGAGCGCTCCGGCGGCCGCCGGGTCAGGCAGCGACGGAGCGAGGGGCCGGGCCAGGCCACGACGGAGCGGGGGCCGGTCACCTCCGGCGGCGTACCTTCTCTGTCCACATGCCTGCGGTGCGGTAGTAACGGCATTACGGAAGATCGGGAGCGTAGCGAAGGGGGTGCAGCTCCTGCGATGACCGAGCGCGCCGCTGGCGCGGCGACGAAGCACTGGTGATCACGGCATCGTCATCGTCCATCAGGAACCGCGGGTGTGCTCGTCGAGACACCTCGGCTTTTGAGCTAAGGACACGCGATTGCGAAATATACGTGGCTCACGCTACCCGAGAAACCCCGGAATGTCGTCGTGCCCGTTGAGCACGGCTCGATCGAGGCCACGATTGAACGCCTCACAGGAGGTCTCGGGCACCAGCAGACAGTGGTGACACGCCCCTGGAGCGGAACCACTTCCGCGAGGTCCGGGCGCATCCTCTCCGCACACCGGGTCCGTGGCGCACCATGACGCTGCGTCGACCGCAGCTTCGAGGATGTCGCTAAGCTGGCCCGGTGTGCCCAACTCGACTAGGCCACCGAGGGTGCCGTGCAGGTCTCCGGAAGCGGTATAAACGAGAAACCCAGTGCGCTCGTCCACCGCGAATATCCGTTCCCGAAGTGATGGAAGCGGGTATCCTGCGTGCGGCGCGGCGGCCCGCATCACAAGATGGGCTAACGTGTGAGCAAGCAGCCACCTCAACCGCTGCGATTCAGGTCCTGGGGGTGCGGCCCGCGCAGCGGCCGCCAAGCGGCTGTCACCGGCCACGCGACCCGCCCACCTTGCCACTGCGACTGGCTCAAGGAGAAGCAGTATGCCCTCGCCGAAAACCTGGTATCCCGGCAACCAGTCGTCTGGCGAGTCCTTAGCGAAATCCTTTGGACGCGGCTTTCCCCAGAGCTGCGCGTAGCCTATCTCCGGGTCCGGCGCTATTGGCTCGACACGGCAGAATCCCACACAAACCCGCGTCTCGCGCAGCCTCGGAACCAGACTGACCGCCGCAAGGCAACGGCCGAGGCGGCTGTGCTGGAATTTGCCAATATCCTGTGGTTCGACAATAAGGTCCGGCAGCCTTGCCGTAATCCGTCGTGGATGGTCAGATGACAACAGCGCATTTAATTCTCGAGTACGCAATTCTTGGACGTGTCGAGGTACACTGACCCGACCACTCTGTATAGCCTTGAGATGGCGTGTCACCTCAGCAGCATCGGTATGGATGCCCAAGCGTTCGGCAGTCTCCACGATCTTCTCGATGACCTCAGTCCTACGAGTTAGTCGACTCAACGTCCGCAGCGTTGCATTCTCCGTCAGAGCGTGGAGTAGAGCCGGGTTGTCTGCGTCGGCCAGCGGTATGGTGAGACTTGACAGTTGCCATGCATAGTACGCAGCCGTCGACGTTCGTTCCAGCGGGCGAGCACAATGTGTACACGTCTCCGGCTCGGAGTGTGGCAGCCATGGGCGGGCGCCGGTGCACCTGAAGGTGGTATTTGGATCGAACTGCGCGCTTCGGCTGCAACTTTCGCAATTTAGATACGGACGATCAGCTACATCGGACACACGGTAGCGCACGTCCGGAGCGCGACAGGATGAGCCGGGTAGAGCGTGCAGCCAGCCGACCCAGTCGATGTCGTCGAGATGACCAGCTGGGCAAGCGAGTACCAGCGCAGTCTGGAATGTCGGCCACGAGCGTCGTTTAGAGCTCGGCGGCGTACACGCGTTGCACCGTCCTGGGCTAGCATCCGCAGGACTGCGGTAAATCAGCCGAAAGCACTTAGGATTCGAACATGCTTCGACAAGCGGAAAGCGCGCCGCGGGCAGTAGCCAATCGCGATCTTTCTTTGGGTTACTACCGGACGGCCACGGCATGACGAAGCGCGCAACGCCCGTTGCCGCCTGCAGGTTCGTGTCATTGATGGTCAACTCATCAAGCACGGGGACAGATCCAGAAGGGCGCTTCGGTAACGACTTCAGCCACGTCGCTGGCGCACAGACCACCGCGCTGACCCGGTCGCGGGTCAGCAGCAGCGCGCCGGGACCAAACGGGGCGATGACATGCGCCCGCCGGAGAGGCGTCACAGAGCGACTCACCATGCATCCTCCTCATCTACGTCGGTAGCAGAGTCCTGTCGGTGCATCACGCTCCTCCTTGCGCAGGGATCAGGCGGTAGCCAGTCCTCATCGATGCTTACCGCCGCGTAGGCATCGACGTTGCGCAGTGAGGTCAGCACCGCCCAACTGGCTTTATCAGGCGGCGCAGGATCCTCCAGCGCACGCAGAAACTGCGCGCCGTGGCGTCCGGCTGTACCCCAAGGCATTTTTTCGTTGATCGCGGCCCGTAGCTCGGTCACTGCGGCTCGTGTGAGGGCTTCAATACGCTCACCGACAGCTTTACCGACAAGAGCCCCTGCCCGGTCACGGATCGCGGCCGCGGCGGCCTCGACGAGCGGAACATCCGCTTCCACGACGTCTTTAAAGTCAGTTGAACGGATCTGACGTACAACCGCGGCTATCGTACTGCGCAAGCCCCTTGCTAGCGCAGCGTCCGTAAAAGGTGTAACACTCGCAGGCTCCACTGACCCGTAGAGTCGCTCGTGCACCGAGGTAAACCGCTCATAGTGGCTCATGTCACGGCCTGTCAACGGGTTGAGAAGCACAACCACGAGACCGGGCGCATTTGTCGGATCACGGCCGACTCGGCCCGCAACCTGGATGTACTGGGCTGAGGTCTTAGGCTGCCGCACGATCGTCAATAGTCCGAGTCGGTCAATATCAAGGCCGACCTCAATGACGCTGGTCGCCAACGCCAGATCAACCGTACCGCGCTCCCAACGGCGACGTGCAAGGCGTTCCAGTGCCTCGCTCGCCGCGTTACTCGACGCGCTGGTAAGCTCAATGTCCTCTAGCGTACGAATCGCGAGCCTTTGCTTACCCTTCTTAACCGGCCCAGTACGGACCCCTGTCGCCGACACCAATCGCCACGCGTAACCACGAAGGTCGGTAGCAAGAAGTGCCTTCGCGTGACCGAGGTCCCGCAAGGAGCCAAAAAACACGAGATTCGTCCAGTAGGGGTCTACGCTAGCTCCGCACTGTTCAATCGCCGCAGCTGCATGCGCGAGGCTGGCGATTACGCGCATCTGTGTCCGAGGGAAACTGTTCACACCCGTGGCACAGACGCCGACGAACTTGCGCGGCGGTATACGGTCGTCGCGTCGGGTAAAGAAGCGGTCGTCGATACTCAGGCCCGGCGGTGGGACTAGCCGGACCTGATCGGCTGGGCAATTGTAGAGCGCTTCCGCCTGTCGGGCGTACGCCCGGGTTGTTGCCGTCGCGGCGACGACGTGAGGCGACTCACCCTTATCGTGACAGCAGAGTGCGTGCAGAGCGGACTCATAGAGAGCCACTAAGCTACCCAGCGGCCCGGAAATCAGATGCAGCTCGTCTTGGATGATCAGAGTGGGTGAAGGTCTTACCCGCCGGCCCTGTCGATCGATGCCAAAGATGACACGGGCGTCTTCTTTCCACGCCAGCTGGGCGAACTTGTCCACGGTCGCAATTAAAAACGCCGGTGGTTTTTTGTAGATATCTTCATCGACTTCGTAGACCGGCAGACCACGACCGCCACTGCGAGCAAGGTGAAAGGCACAAACAGGATTCTCGCACGATGCCCGCACCCGGTAACTGTTCTCCAAGTGCTGCACGTCATACCCCAACACCCGTCCCTCGACGACACGCCCGATCTCGGTGGCGCACGCTGGACACCGGGAAAGTAGAAACGGCCTGGCATCACGACGAGCTTTTGCATCCTTCACAGTTTGCTCAAGCGCCTTAAGCGCATCTTCACGCCGGTTTGGGGTGCTGGCTTGGCCAAGCCAGACACCAATCGAAAACCGATCGTTGCCAAGTAGTTCACGGTTCTTTAACCGCAACGTCTCCAGCGCGCATATGAGCGACGCAGCTCGTTGTAGCTGCTGAGCCGTAAGTAGGCGCAGCGTGTAGCGCATGAGGACGGTGGTGCCGCCTGCATTCGATTGGGCGCGGCGTCGGTACAACATTGCAAAGGCTGCAAGTCCCAAGTACGCTTCAGTCTTCCCACCGCCGGTAGGCATCCATATGACGTCCACAACACCACGGCGCGGATGCCGGGGATTAATCACCGGGCAGAGGTTCGCGAGTAAGAATGCCAACTGGAACGGTCGCCATTTAGCAGGACCCGTTGTCGGCTCGGCGCCGTCAACCTGAACCTGGTCACCGACCAAGGTGACATGTCGCGTAGCCGCCGCATAGCTGCGGCGCTGCTGCGCCATTGCCACCGAAGCCCACTCTAGGCACTGACGTGCTATGCTATTGGTTTTGACGGTTTCCCATCCTTCTTCAATGGCGTCGGCAAAGGAACGACATACCTGCACATGCTTCTGTGCAGTCGCTCCTGCCGTGCCGGTGAGACGTGCAGCCTGCTCCTCGATTGAGGTGATCCAATCACGGTAGCTGCGAATCAGCCGCTCGACGGTGGCGACAGCCGATACTTCCCAGCGTCCAAGCCCATCCATGTCGACGGCGAGTGGGCCGTCCTCATCTTCGATGTCGGGTGTCGTCCCAGAGACTGCCGCAACCGGCAAGGCTTCCGTGCGCACAATGTCCTCACCTTTGACTCGGTGCACTACGGCGTCAACTCCGTGTCCGACGGCACGAATGGGTGAATCCCTATATAAGAGCCGCAGGCTGGCGGCCTCCGCCGTTGTATCCGAGTCTCGTTCCGGGTAATCACACAGGAGACCTTCTGGGACGGCAACTGCAAGCTGTGAAGCGAATAGCACACGCTCAGCCAAGGCTGCTCCATTCCGCGGGGTGCGGTTTGCCAGATAACAGGTGACAACTCGCTTTCCGTCGGAAGATTTCCTTGCGCGGACACCTATTTCGAGATTTAGCGGATCGACGTCGATCAGCGTCTTTCCCCAAAATTCTGGCTGCTCGACCTGTAGCGAGAACGGTACCGTTCGGTCGATGGGTACGCGGTGCCAGGCTGTGCCCGGCTGACCGTTGGCTGTTGTATACGGGAATGGTTCGTAGCGCGCACCTGTCACTCGCAAGGTCAGTAACGGCGTCGTGTCACGTATTACGAAGGACACACCGAGTGACGACGGACGACCAGGGCGGTCCCTCGGCAAATTTTCGAGTACAACATCATCCTCGGCCATTCCGTGGCCGGACTCGCCTCCTCGTGTCGCGAATGGTTCGGGAATGGAATTTCCTGGATCCGTATCTAGATCTTCATCGGCTTCGTCTGGTCTAACCGGCGCCTGCTCAGCGTCGAGTATGTGTTCTTCGCTAAGGTCAAGCTCCATCGGGTACAGAACACCGATGATGTATCGGGATGTCGGCGAGGCCAAGAGGATTTCCTCGCCGTCGTCGGCAACGAAGAGTCGATCCCGACCCAACCGTCCGACCATGGAATATCCGCGCTCAATGCGCTTGGCCGTAGCCCCAGGATATATACCGGACTTGTCGACAAGCGGGCCGACCAGGTCTCGGCGGAGCGCATCGATAATCGCATCGCGGGTCTGTTCTGGTGTCATGCGCCCACCTTCCTCGACAACGTGGTCACACGGCAGCCATGATCGTCAAACAAAGCGCCGAGGCAGCTCAGAGGAACCGGAACCGGCTCTTCAATGCGAGCTGTCACCATAGCGAGTAGGAGCGTACCGAGGTCGCTAACGTCCAGTACGGCCCATCCGTTGCGATCTACATCGCTCGCCCAGCGTCGATCTTTCAAGCACTCGAGCAAATCGCGCCGAATCTCCTCGCCGGCTTGCTGGCGGGCGATGCGAATCCTGACCAGGTCGTCGAAGTGTGCGGCCAGATGCTCAACTCCAATGACCTTTGTCAGGGCTTCAAACGCCGTAGAACGCCGTGGAGCGATGTAAGACTCGTCGAGGGGACTGCGAAGCAACGTACGCGCGTACTCGCCATCGCCGAGTATGTCGGTCAGCTGGCGCCACAGTGTGTCGTGACCTTCGCGGTCAAGCGCGCGACGCAGAGCTTTTCTGATTTGGTCCGGGTATCCAGATACCCGTTCGATCTTCTTAAGCGTCCAGCCAGAACGACTCAACCACTCATTGGCGCGCACGACAATCTGCATATGGGGAGCCGTAGCGCAGCGCACAGCGAGCACGTCGCCACGTTCGATTGCTTGGACTGGGCAGGGTAATAAGATAACCGCGCCGGCCTCATCGTCTACGCTTACGACATACGGCCGTGGACCAAGTTCGTTATGGAAGAAGATCGCGTGTCCGGACCTGAGTTGGATCTCGACCGCCATCGTCTCGCCGACGCTCGAGGGAGCCTGTAGGCGTGAGATTCGACGCACCGAAGAAGGGGTTTCTACCGCGCAAGCCCAGTCGCGCGAGCTCTCTATGGGCTGTGCTGGACCGTCGTCGCACACGGATAGTTGCGGATGCGCCTCCGAGGGGAGCAACCAGATATCATCGGCTGGTAGCGTCGGCGCATCGACCGTCAGCACAACGCGGACCTTTGTCGCTGCCGGCGCTGTCAGGAGCCACCCGTATTCCCGGAGGATAACATCCTGGCCGCGGAACGGCGAAGCAAACGCAATCGCCGGATGGCCAAGGATAATGCAGACGCGTCGTATGTCGGACCGGGTTCGCAGGTCAGACGCTATAGCGACGTCGACACAGTCAAACTCTTCGGCGGCAAGCCAGTCCTGTATGGGATCCATCCACTCCGGACGAGGCACTGCTAAGACCGCCTCGGGAGTGCCATCTAGTGCTGCACCATACTCCGACAGAAGCTCCCCGAGCGCCGATGCCACCGGTGATTGAGTAGCAAACAGTTCGCGCAAAGCCTCCGTAAGCGATGCTGCACTTTGCCACAGTGTGTGGCCGGGCCTGTCGACAAGAAATTGCTCCAAGTCTTTAATTAGGAACCCAATGCCAGTAAGCTCGTGTGCTGGCCACAAAGGGGTGCACGTGAGCACCTTTCGCGCATCGAACACTCCGCGAAGCACTTTACCAGCTATTGTGGACGTCTCGACATGGGGTCGAAATGCCTTTGCCACTTGAAGCACGCGCGCGAGTTCCGGCCAAGAGACGCGGGTCACAACGACAGCCGGTGACTCCGCGCAATGCCACATCTCGAATAATGCCTGTAGCTCGCTCACCACATATCTTCTTCGTCGCAGGTGGTTTCTGGCTCTATCCGGCAAAAGATTTCAAGTCCCGCGGTTGGCTTCAGCAATGACACGAGTGTTGGTGGCAGATTTCTTGGCGCAGGCCAACCAGAGACAGATATCACACTGGCGACTCTGGATGCTGCTGGAGAGCGCCTCGACAACAGCAGGATTATTGGCACGTTTGGCCAAACGCTCCGTGAGCTGCGGGCCCATGCCGCTGAACCAGTGAAAAGAATTAATCGTGGCTGCAGCTCGCGCGCCCAGGGTATTCTCTCCGGCTGCGGGATAGTCCGCTCCGTCAGGACGGGGTGGCGGAACCACTCCTCTAGCCTGCCGCTGTGCATACGGCCTCGCACATGTAACACGGGGCTCGCCTTCGCAAGTAGGTCAACGTCCTTAAGAAATGTAGACCATTCGCCGACAACAACCACTGGATGGGCGGCCGACGCGGATAGTCGCTGACCGGCAATTTCCGGGTTACATTTCAGCGCCTCCGCTACTTCCCTCCGCAATTCGTCGGGAAGGCGCCATCGGGATCGCTCTGGGAATCCCTCCGGCAGCCGGTGCACACTGCCCCGATCCCCGCGGAAATGTACGCCCGCGAACATCAGTTCCTCGTCACTCATACGATCCAGCGAAGCATCGATAAATTCGCCGCTTAACCAACCGGTCACCCTCGCCCCAACTTCAAGGCGCGTATGTGGGCAATCCCGACATAATCGGTTGACGAGTGTGGCACCGAGCGTGACAACAACTCCGGCAAGTTGCGGGGTTGGAACCGTTATGATCACCCGCAAGTTCCGGGCCGATGCGGTCTCAAGACAGGTAAGTGCCTGAGCCAAGCAATGCAGGTGGCGCAGACCTGCGGGTAGTACCTCCGCTTCTGCGCGGGCTCGTCGTTGCAACACGCAGATCACCTTGTATGCCAAGCGCACACGGAGATGGCTTTCGGACGTACCATACGCGCTACGGCGGACGTGCGCACGCCTTTCGGCGGAAAATGGTGGAAGAGAGCCGATCACCGTAGCTTCGAATCGACGCACGTAGCGGAGTGCCTGCTAACCCAGGAACGCTGGCCTGGACAGGACGATTACCGCGGGACGACTCCACGCTGGAAATCTGGTCAGACGGATCACCAGAGCGTAAGCGCTAACCCGGTGGAGGATGGCACTCGGATACCTAGACGCCTCCAGCAGCCGACATCAATGCGTCGCAACGACCCATATCGCCGGAGCGTGATCGTCGAGCAGGGCAGGGTGAAGAACGCGAAGTGTATCTACACACGTGGCACCACATACACACCAAATCCGTGGCGAAGGTGCCATGATTCTCAACGCAGCGAAGACCGATGCCACTGCCCGAAATGTCACGAGTGGTAGCAGTTGGGTAGAGGACCGGCAACACGACGGAGCGGGGGTCCGTCACCCACGCCGGCGTACCCTGAGAACCGATGACCACGACCCGAGACGAGCCGCACGGCAAGCTGCCCGCCGATCACATCGCTTTCCTTTCCGGCCGTCGCCTCGGGCACCTCGTCACTCTTCGGCCCAACGGATGGCCGCACATCTCCAACGTCCTCTATCACGTGGACGCCGACCAGCCGATCATCCGGATCTCGGTTACCGATGATCGGGTCAAGGTGCGCAACCTTCGACAGGACCCTCGCGCGGTGCTGCACGTCGACGGCCCGGACGGCTGGACCTGGCTTGCTGCCGAGGGAATTGCGGAACTCTCGCCGGTTGCCGCGCAGCCCGATGACCCGACCGTCGACGAACTCGCCGAGATCTACCGCTCGATCCGCGGCGAGGATCACCCGGATTGGTCGGAATTCCGGACAGCGATGGTGGCCGAGAAACGGCTCGTCCTGCGCATCCACATTCGTCGCACATACGGCCTGCTTCGTCGGTGAGCACAGCCCGGCCCGGCACGAGTGGGAGCCGGCCTACTCGGCGGCCTGCCTCACGTTGCCAGCCGCCAGGCCGCTGATCTGAATGGCCAACGCCTCGAACGCCAGCAGCGGATTGGCGTTCGCCGCCAGGGCCGCCCGGCACTCCATGATCGCGTCGATCCGGTGCAGGGTCATTTCGGGAGTCGACCGGGCGGCAACGTCGCGGATTCGATCGAGGACGTCGGCGTTCATCACCCACGGACGGGATCGCGCGGCAACCCCGGGGACCGCCCCGGCAGCCCCGGCCCCGGAGACCCCTTCGGCAACCCCGGGGACCGCCTCGGCAACCCCGGACACCGTCTCCGCGGCCACTCCCAGTTGAACCAGCAGCACGTCGCGGAAGAACCCGGCCAAATCCATGAGGGTTCGGTCCAGCGCATCCCGCTGGGCCCGGCTGGCCCGGGATTTTTGCCGCGCCTCGAGCTCGCGGAGTGCAGCGGAACTACCTCGCAGCACGCCCGACGCGACCCGCCGCCGGTCGCCGGACGCCGTCCCACCCTCGCCGAGCGCTTCCCGCAGGGCAGCGGTCTCGGCCTGATCGAGCGCTTCCGTCTCCGTGGTCGCTTCGCTCGTCGCGGCGTCAACCAGGTCGGCGGCGACGCGCAAGCACCCGCCGAGATCGATCGGACCCGCCAACCGGGCCGCCGCCTCCAACACCGCCGATCGCCGGGCCCGCGCCCGCGCGTCGGTCGCCAGCCGCAGCGCGCGGCCGATATGCGCACCCGCCGCCCGGGCCGCCAGTTCCGCGGTGTCGGCGGCGACGCCGTTCCGCCGAATCAGCAGCTCCGCGACCGCGGCAACCGGCGGAGTGCGAAGGGTCACCAGCCGGCAGCGGGACCGGATCGTCGGCACCAGATCGTGCGGCGCGGGAACGCACAGCAACCACACCGTCCGGGGTGCCGGCTCTTCGATTGCCTTCAAGAGCACGTTCGCCGCGCCCTCGGTCAACCGGTCGGCGTCCTCGAGCACGACCACCTGCCAGCGGGCATTCGCCGGGGCCAACGCGGCGCGGGCGACCAGCTCACGCGCCTCGGCAACCCCAAGGGAGAGACCCTGCGGCCGGACGATCGTCACATCCGGGTGGGTTCCGGCGAGAACCGTCCGGCAGTCGGTGCACTCGCCGCAACCCGGCTCAGCCGCCCGGCACTGCAGGGCAGCCGCGAACGCCCGAGCGGCCACGCTCCGTCCCGAACCCGGCGGGCCGACGAACAGCCACGCATGCGTCATCCCGGCCCCCGACGCGCGGGCCGCCGCCGCGACCGCACGCAGCGTCTCGACCACCTGCTGCTGCCCGATAATTTCCCCGAAAACACCGCGGCTCACGGCGTCCCTCCGGCGGTTGACGGCAGCGGGTCGCGCGGAGCTCGTTTCGGGGGAAACGGCAAGACGGGCAGGATCCGCTGAACGACGAGCCGATGAATGTCCGCAGCGGACAACCGGGCGTCGATGACAAGGTACCGTTCCGGATCGGCTTCGGCACGCTGCCGAAACACGTTCCGCACCCGCTCGTGAAAAGCCGCGTCCTCAGCTTGCAGACGATCGGGTGCGCGGTCCCGCCGTCCCGTGCGGGCCAATCCCTCATCCGGCGGAACATCCAACAGCACGGTGAGATCCGGGCGCAGACCAGACGTCGCGAACCGCGACAGCTGCTCGACGTCGCGCGGCGATAAATCCCGCCCGCCGCCCTGATAGGCAAGGGATGAATCGACGTACCGGTCGCTGATGACAATCGCACCGCGCGCCAACGCCGGCCGAATCACCTTCGCGACGTGCTCCGCCCGATCGGCGGCGTACAGCAACGCTTCGGCGCGCGGGGAGGGAGCCGGTTCCCGGGGGTCGAGGAGAATCTCGCGAAGCCGATGACCGAGCGGCGTCCCGCCGGGTTCGCGGCTCACCACGACCTCGTATCCGCGATCGGCAAGATAGCGGGCCAGCAATTCCACCTGTGTCGATTTGCCCGCCCCTTCGCCGCCTTCGAACGCGACGAAGAAACCGGTGGCGACACCCCGCCCGGTCAACGGGTGCCAGCCGAAAACGGCATCGATGAAATCACGCCACAACGGCACGTCGCGGTCATCCATCTGCCGATAGGCGACGAGGCCGACGACCAGTGCACCAATGCCTGCGAAGAGCAGCGTCATCGCCGAGCCGTTGACCGGGAACGTGACGTCGCCGATGCGCAGAACGTGCGTGCCGATGCCGCCAGAGAGAAACGGTCCCGCCGCAACCATCAGAAGAATGTCCACCTGCATGAGCGACTGCAACGTCGCCCAGGTGCGGCCGCGTGTGGCGTCCTCAACTTCCAAGCCGAGCAAGGTGTACCCGGTGACCCAGGCAATGCCGGCGCAACAGCCGAGCAGCAGCGCACCGAAAACAACAAGCACCAGATTATGGACCAGCGCGGTCGCCGCGAGAATCACTCCCGCTGCGGCGATGCTCAACCCGAAGAGCCGACGCCGGGAGAATCCGCGCAGCACCCGCGGACCGGTGAACATGCCAATGGCCAACCCGAGAAAAACCGCCCCGAACAACATGCCGTACCCGGCTCCCCCGCCGCCGAGATCCCGCACGTAAATCGTGGCGACACCGATGACGACCCCGGCCGCGCCGAACGCACCGAGCATTCCGACCGCAAGGCCGCGCACCACCGGTGTTTGGCCCATGAACCGCCACCCGTCGACGATTGACCGGAACACCGACGGATGCGTGACGACGCCGTCGGCGGTCCGCCGCCGTCCCCCGTGCGTGGAAATTTCCCGCAGGCTGAAAATCGTCGCCGCCGAGACGAGGAACGTCACCGCATCGAAATACAGGGCGAGGTCGACACGATTCGTCGTGAACAACGGAATCCAACGGGCAAGGACGCCGGTGAGCAGGCTGAGCAGTGCGAAAACCGCCGCGGCGATCGGGGCCGTGCCATAGGCGCCGAGGAGATTCAGCGAGCCGGCGTCGCCCATGCGCTCACGAGGCACCAGATTCGGGACCGTCGCTTCCTTCGCCGGAATCCAGAACAGGCTCAACGTCTCAATGAGGAAAGTCGCGACAAAGAGCCACCAGAGCGTGTGCACGATCGGGATCGACGCGTAGAGCGCGAACCGTCCGATGTCGGCGATCACCATGGTGAGCCGGCGATCCAAGCGGTCAGCCAATGCTCCGGCCAACGGCGCGAGGGTCACCGCGGGCAACAACCGGACGAAGACCACCGTCCCGACCGAGAAATTCTGCGCCAGATACGTGTGCCCGCTGGCCAAGCTGGCGGCCAGCGCCGTCTGGCCGAGAAAGCCCAGCCAGTCGCCGAAACTCGACACCGCGAGCGCGGTCCAGAGTTTGCGGAACGACGGAATCCGCAGCACGCCGCGCAAATCCGACGTACCGACGGCATTCACCGCAGACCCGAGACGAGCCGTGTTGTCCACGCTCGCTGGGTTCTCGGCAGGTGGCGTCAGCGCGGCGATGACCTACTCCGAACGGACGGCGGCCCGGCGCCCCCGTCGTGGACGCGGCGTCGTGGGTCCACGACTGCGCCGATCCGCGAGCAACTCGCTGGCACGTTCCAGGGTCACGTTCTCCAGGGTGTCACCATGGCGGAGCGTTGCGTTGGTCTCGCCGTCCGTCACGTAGGGACCATACCGCCCGGTCCGCGCCGTGACGGTCCGTCCGGTCGCGGGGTCCACCCCCAGCTCCCGGACCTGCGCGGCCGCGGCCGGCAGACGACGGCCGCGCTGCTTCGGCTGCGCCAGCAGCTGCAGCGCCTCGTCAAGGGTGAGGGTGAAGAGCTCCTCCTCTGACCCCAGCGACCGGGTCTCGGCGCCCTTCTTCACGAACGGACCGAACCGCCCGTTGCTCACGATCACCTGCTCGCCGTCGACCTCGCCAAGCACCCGCGGCAGGCTGAGCAGTTTCAGCGCATCGTCCAGGGTGATCGATTCAACGGTCATCGAGGAGAGCAGGGACGCCGTCCGCGGCTTGCCCTTGGCGCCCTCGGGCAGGACCTCGGTGACGTACGGCCCATACCGGCCGACCCGAGCGACGATGGTGTGACCCGTCGCCGGGTCGACGCCAAGTTCCCGCTCGCCGGTCGGCTGTTCCAGCAACCGGGTGGCGAACTCGACCGTGACCTCGTCGGGTGCCGTGCCCGGCGGAAGGGACGCCCGCTGCCCGTCCCGTTCGACGTACGTGCCGTAACGGCCGACCCGGACGACGATCCCGGACTCACCGAGCGGGAAGGTGCTGATGTCCCGGGCGTCGATCTCCGCCAACCGTTCGGTGACCAGCTGCTTGAGCCCGGCGGCACTGCCGCCGTCGGTCGGTGAACCGAAGTAGAACCGCGTCAACCACTCCAGGCGGTGCGCCTCGCCGTTGGCGATCCGGTCAAGGTTCTCCTCCATTTCGGCGGTGAAGTCGTAGTCGACGAGGTTGCCGAAGTGCTTCTCCAACAGCCGCACCACGGCAAAGGCGAGGAACGTCGGCACCAACGCCTGACCGCGTTTGAAGACGTAATCGCGCTCGATGATGGTGCTCACGATGCTGGCGAAGGTGGACGGCCGACCGATGCCGCGCTCCTCCAACGCCCGGATGAGGCTGGCCTCGGTGTACCGCGGCGGCGGTGTCGTCGTGTGCTCCGCCGGAGTGAGCGCCGCGACGGGCACCGTCTCACCCTCGGTGAGGTCGGGGAGGGTGCGGCCCGAGCCGGAGTCGTCCTCCTCGTCGCTGCTCTCCACGTACACCCGGAGGAACCCGGGTTGCGTGATCACCGTTCCGGTGGCGGCGAATACCGCCTCCCGGCCGGCGTCCGTCACGGCGGCGATCCGGATGCTCACCGTGTATCCGGTGGCATCGATCATCTGGGAGGCTAGGGTGCGCTGCCAGATCAATTCGTAGAGCCGCAATTCGTCACCGGAGAGCTCCCCGGCCAGGTCAGCCGGCGTCCGGAACCGGTCGCCCGCCGGGCGGATCGCCTCATGCGCCTCCTGGGCGTTCTTGACCTTCTTCTCGTAGCGCCGCGGCGCAGCCGGGAGCAGCTGGTCACCGTACAACTCGGCGATCTGCGCTCGGGCCGCAGCAAGCGCCGTCTCGGAGAGCGTGGTGGAGTCGGTCCGCATGTAGGTGATGTAGCCGGCTTCGTACAGCCGCTGCGCAATCCGCATCGTGGCCTGCGAGCTGAGGCCGAGTTTGCGGCTCGCCTCCTGCTGGAGGGTGCTGGTGATGAACGGTGCAGCCGGCGCGCGCCGGTACGGCTTGCGCTCAACGCTCCGGACGACGAACTCCGCGCCGTCCAAGCCGCGCACCAGCCGCTGCGCGTCGGCTTCCCCGAGATGGACGACGTCCGGGTTCTTCAACCGGCCCTGGGCGTCGAAGTCCCGGCCGACCGCCACCCGCTTGCCGTCAATCGCCACGAGGGTGGCGGAGAACGACGGGGTGGTCGCAATCTCGGCGATGACATCCCAGTACGCAGCCGGCCGGAACGCGATCCGCTCCCGCTCCCGCTCGACGACCATGCGGGTGGCGACGCTCTGCACCCGGCCGGCGGAGAGCGCCGGCATGACCTTCTTCCACAACACCGGGCTGATCTCGTAGCCGTACAGCCGGTCGAGGATGCGGCGGGTCTCTTGTGCGTCCACCAGCGCTTGGTCAATTTCCCGTGGATTGCGGGCCGCCTCCTCGATCGCCTGGCGGGTGATCTCGTGGAAGACCATCCGGCGGACCGGCACGCGGGGCTTCAGCACCTCGACGAGGTGCCAGGCAATGGCCTCTCCTTCGCGATCCTCATCTGTTGCGAGATAGAGCTCCTCGGCCTGGGCCAGCGCCTGCTTCAGCTTGGTGACCTGTTTGCGCTTGTCAGCGGCGACGACGTACAGCGGTTCGAAATTCCGGTCGACGTTGACCCCCAGCCGGGCCCAGGGCTCTTTCTTATATTTCTCGGGAATCTCCGCCGCGGACGCCGGCAAGTCCCGGATGTGGCCGACGCTGGATTCCACGACGTAGCCGGGTCCGAGGAAGCCGGCGATCGTCCGCGCCTTGGCCGGCGACTCGACGATCACCAGGCGGGTGCCGCCCTGCGAGGCCGGCCCTCGGCGAGTCCCGGACGCCGCCCGTGTCGCGCCGTCGGCCGGCGTGCCTGAGCGTCGTCCGCTCCGCGCTGCTGTCGTTGCCACTGCTTGGTCGTTCTCCGTTTCCGGTCCGGACGGCTTCGACGTCCGGGCTGTTGAGGTTCCGCCGGACACGGTAACCGGTCCGGGTGCCCGGCTGCGGCGCACCCGTCCGATCAGTGGATGCCGCTACGGGACCGACACGGTCTCGCCGCGCGGCTCCTGAGGTGCGGCGGCGGCCACCGCCACCGGCCGGCGTTTCGAGACGATCACTGCACCGACAATGATGGCGAACGCGGCGAGCGCGACGCCGATCCGCAGTCCCAGGTTGGCGTGCGTTCCGACGCTGAACCGGACGATCGCCGGTGCGACGAGGAGCGACACCAGGTTCATCACCTTGATCAAGGGGTTGATGGCCGGACCTGCGGTGTCCTTGAACGGATCGCCCACGGTGTCACCGATCACGGTGGCCGCGTGCGCCTCCGAACCCTTGCCGCCGAAGTTGCCGTCCTCGACGAGCTTCTTCGCGTTGTCCCAAGCGCCGCCGGAATTCGCCAGGAAGATTGCCATCAGCGTGCCGGCGGCAATGGCCCCAGCGAGATAGCCGGCGAGCGCGCCGACGCCGAGGGCGAAACCGGTGGCGATCGGGGCGAGGACGGCGAGCAGCCCCGGTGTGGCGAGCTCCCGCAGCGCGTCCCGGGTGACCAGGTCGACCACCCGGCCGTACTCCGGACGCGCGGTGCCCTCCATGATTCCCTTGATTTCCCGGAATTGCCGGCGTACCTCGAACACCACCGCGCCGGCGGCCCGCCCGACCGCGCTGATGGCCAGCCCGGCGAAGAGGAAAACGACGCACGCCCCGATGACGACGCCGACGATGGTGTTCGGTTGCGTGATGTCGGACGCCAGGTTGAGGCCGCTCAGCCCGCCGACCACCGAGGTGACCCCGGCTTTGATCTTTTCCGTCGCGATGGAATCGGTGAACGAGCCGAACAGTGCCGTTGCCGCGAGCACGGCAGTCGCGATCGCGATCCCCTTGGTGATGGCCTTGGTTGTGTTGCCGACGGCGTCCAGTTTGGTGAGGACGACGGCGCCCTCGCCGTGCACGTCCTGGGACATCTCCGCAATCCCCTGGGCGTTGTCGGAGACCGGTCCGAAGGTGTCCATGGAAACGATCACGCCGACGGTGGTCAGCAACCCGGTGCCGGCAAGGGCGACCGCGAAGAGAGCGAGAATGACCGAGCCGCCGCCGAGGAGGAAGACGCCGTAGACGACGGCGGCGATGACCAGTGCGGAGTAGACCGCGGATTCAAAACCGACCGACACGCCGGCGAGAATGACGGTCGCCGGGCCGGTGAGCGACGTCCGGCCGATGTCCCGCACCGGCCGCCGGATCGTCTCAGTGAAATAGCCGGTCAGCTGCTGAATCGCCGCCGCGAGCACAATGCCGAGGAGCACGGCGACCAACGCGAAGACCCGCGGGTCCCCGGAATGCCGAGCGATCTCACCGTTCGGGTCGATGCCGCGAAGAGCGGAGAATTTCGACGGCAGAACCGTGAACGCCGCAATCGCGACCAGGATGAGTGAAAAGACCGCCGACAAGAAGAATCCGCGGTTGATGGCCGTCATGCCGCTGCGATCCCGGGCCCGGGGTGACACGACGTAAATGCCGAGCATGGCGGTGAG
The DNA here is from genome assembly GCF_000015025.1 of Acidothermus cellulolyticus 11B. Lineage (GTDB taxonomy): Bacteria > Actinomycetota > Actinomycetes > Acidothermales > Acidothermaceae > Acidothermus > Acidothermus cellulolyticus. The sequence goes on from NC_008578.1 coordinate 2,248,542, forward strand.
GACGCCGATCGCCGGCACGATCAACGGAAAGACAAGACCCAGGTCGCCGAAGGCGGCTTTGCCGAGGATGAGCGATGCGACGAGGGTGACCGCGTAGCTCTCAAAAAGGTCGGCGGCCATTCCGGCACAGTCGCCGACATTGTCGCCGACATTATCGGCGATCGTGGCTGCATTGCGCGGATCGTCCTCCGGAATATGCTGCTCGATTTTCCCTACCAGATCGGCGCCGATATCGGCGGCTTTGGTGAAGATGCCGCCGCCGACCCGCATGAACATTGCGAGGAGTGCGGCGCCGAAACCGAACCCCTCCAGCACCTTCGGTGCATTCTCCCGGAATATCAGCACAACGACGGCCGCCCCGAGCAGGCCGAGTCCGACGGTGAACATGCCCGCCACACCACCGGTCCGGAACGCCAGCCGCATCGCCCGGCGATCCTGGGCCAGCCTGGCCGCCGCCGCGACCCGAAGATTCGCCCGGACGGCGAGCCACATCCCGGTGTATCCGGTGATACCGGAGAACGCCGCACCCACGAGGAAGAAAATCGACCGTCCGATCCGCTCACCGGTGGAATCGGCCGGGAGAATGAAGAGCAGGAAGAAAACGATGACGGCGAAGACCGCGAGAGTGCGGAATTGCCGACGCAAGTACGCGGCCGCGCCTTCCTGTACGGCGACCGCGATCCGCTGCATGTTCGCCGTCCCCTGGTCGGCGGCAAGTACTTGTCGTGCCAGGCCGTATGCCACGACCAAGGCCAGCACTGCCACGACTGCGATGACCAGAATCCAGGTGTAATTCCCACCGGTCACGTGCACGGTGTCTGCGAGATGCGCCGCCCCGCCAATGCGCCCGCCCGTGGACCGGTTGCCTACCTCATCCAGCCAGGACATCTACCCTCCTCGACCGGCGCCGCGCACGGCGACGCCATCCGGCCGCCGGTACACCTGGCGCGGTCGCCGCGCCGTCACGGCACCGGCGGATTCTGTGGATGCCGGAGTCTACGTCACCACATCCCCGCCAGCGCAAGCGATACCAGACTTGTCACGCGGTGACATCGCTCACTCGGCGACGCCTTCGGCTGCAGGGTTCCCGCGAGACCCGTCCGGCAGTCGGGTGACATCGCTCACTCGGCGACGCCTTCGGCTGCAGGGTTCCCGCGAGACCCGTCCGGCAGTCGGGTGACATCGCTCACTCGGCGACGCCTTCGGCTGCAGGCCACCGCAATGAGATCACCGCACCGGCCGGTCCGTACTCAACCCGGAGATCATCAACGAGGCCGGCGATGACCGCGAGGCCGAGCTGTTCGCGGGTTGCCGGGTCATCGACGTCAGTGAGTCCCTCGGCGCCGTCGAGACCGAGCACCGCCCGCGCGGCGGCCGCATTGGCGTTCGGGCGTCCTGATGGCGGTTGGACGACAGCCCGCCCGGTGCGCGGAACGGCGTCCTGCACCTCGACGCAGAAGGTTTTCCCGTCGTCGCTCAGCCGTACCTCGACCGGCACGGCCGGCGCATGTCGTTGATGCGCCCGGACGGCAAGGGAGCACGCCTCGGAGACGGCGAGCCGTACCTCGTCGAGCAACGACTCCGGCAGTCCGGCACGACGGGCGACCGCTGTCGCGACAAACCGGGCAGTCCGCACGTGGGCGGGAAGCGCGGTAAACCGCAAGGTCACCGTCGACCGCACCATGGCCCCCCATCGAGTCTGTGAGCCCACATCCGTCGGTGAGCCCCCGCCGGTCTGCTCTCCAACCTTCTGTGATCGGTCACCTGCGGGCTCTCCCGTCGTGATCCCCTTCCGCCGGCACTGCCGTCTGCGGACCCCTGCTGCCGGCTCTCCGGTCCGCGGACCCGTTCCTGCCGACGGCGGACCCCTTCCCGCGGGCCGCTCCGCGGTCCCTGGACCCTCACCCGCCGGCTCTTGCGCCGTTTGTGATCAGCATGGCGCACCCGATCAATCCGTCGCGGCCAACGCCTCCTCGACCGAACTGTAGATCGGGAAGACCTTGGTAAGTCCCGTGATCCGGAAGATCTTCAAGATGCGCTCCTGGGTGCACACCAGCCGTAACGAACCATCGTGGGCGCGCACCCGTTTGAGCCCGCCCACCAAGACGCCGAGCCCCGTGGAGTCGAGGAATTCGACGTTCTCCATGTCGACGATGATGTGGTAGACGCCGGCTGACACAAGATCAATGAGCTGTTCGCGGAGTTTCGGTGCCGTGTAGACGTCGATCTCGCCGCTGACGCTGACCACCGTACGGTCACCCTCGGTCCGCGTTGACAGGGTTAGGTCCACGGATTGCCTCCCAAGCAGATCGGTGGGTCGGGTTGGGTTGCCCTACGGTGTTGTGCCGGTGGCTACCCGCTCTTCTGTGCCGGTGGCTACCCGGTTAGGAGGTATTCAATCACCCACGCCGGCGGGACGGCCGGGTCGATCCCGGGCGCCGGCGGGACGGCCGCGTCGATCCCGGTCACCCACGGCCCTGGCTGGGAGACTGGATCGGCGTGAAGGTGCCTGCCGCGGTGGTACGCAGCGCGAAGGAGTCCGAGCCCGGCGAATCCGGCGCCGTTCTCACGGCAGGTGAGCGCGACCATCCCGATGTCGCGGCGCTCTTCGCCGGACGCTCGGTCCACGTCACCGGAGTCGCGACTCTTGCGCCGCGGGCAGAGCGCGCCGAACCGTGGCCATCGTGGGTGCCGGCGTCCGTGGTCAATGCCTTGCAGGCCACCGGAATTCACCAGCCGTGGCGTCATCAAGTCGAGACAGCGGACCTTGCCTACCGCGGACAGCACGTGATCGTGACGACCGGGACGGCGTCGGGCAAGTCGCTCGCCTGCCTTCTTCCCGGCTTGGCGGCGATCGCTGCAGCGGAGGCGCAAGGCCGCGGCCAGCGGCGGACGCCGACCGTGCTGTATCTCAGTCCAACCAAGGCACTCGCAGCGGACCAGCTGACCCGGATTCGAGCGTGGGCGGTCCCGGGCGTCTGTGCGGCGATCTATGACGGAGACAGTTCGCCGGCGGACCGGTCCTGGGCCCGCCGGTACGCGAACGTCGTCTTGACCAATCCCGACATGGTGCACTACGGGCTGCTGCCGGGTCATCGACGGTGGACGTCGCTCTGGCGTGGACTCCGCTACGTCGTCGTCGATGAATGCCACTGTTACCGGGGAATTTTTGGCGCCCAGGTCGCCGCCGTGCTCCGCCGATTGCGGCGGATTTGCCGACACTACGGCGCCGATCCCGTCTTCGTTTGCGCATCGGCGACGGTCGCCGAGCCGGACCGTGCGGCCCGGCTGCTCACCGGCGTACCGGCCCGGGTGGTACACGGTGACGCGGCTCCGCGCGCACCGCTTCGCTTCGCCTTCGTTGAACCAACGGGTGGATCGGCGGTGGCCGAGGCCGCATACGCTGTGGCGCAGCTGGTAGCCCGCGGTCAACGGGTCATCGCGTACATCAATTCGCGCCGGGGGACCGAGATTCTCGCGGCCGCAGCCCGGCGCCACCTGGAGACGATCAGACCCTCGGCTGTGCACGCTGTCGCGGCATATCGGGGCGGCTATCTCCCCGACGAGCGCCGCCGGCTGGAGGCTGAGCTGCGTTCGGGACGATTGCGGGGACTCGCGGCGACGTCCGCACTGGAGTTGGGCGTTGATGTCGCCGGGGTTGACGCGGTAGTGCTGGTCGGCTTCCCCGGGACGCGTGCGTCGTTATGGCAGCAGGTCGGCCGCGCGGGACGCCGGAACTCCCCGGCACTCGCCGTGTTCATTGCCCGGGATGACCCACTGGATCGCTACCTCGTCCGGCGTCCCGAGACACTGCTGGACGGAGGGGTTGAGGCATTTGTCTTCGATCCAGGGAATCGCTATGTGCTCGCGCCGCAGGTATGCGCAGCCGCAGCTGAATTGCCGTTGACATCGGAGGATGTCGAGGTGTTCTCGGCACCTCCAGGCGGTGCTGTATTTTCGGCACCCCCTGGCACGTCGGTGTCTTCGCGCGGGTCGGCACCTCACGCACCTCCCCCCGGTCCGGCGATTCCCGGCACATCGGTATCCGCGGGCGGTCCGGCGATTCCCAGCGCATCGGTATCCGCGGCCGGGTCAGCACCTACTGACGATGCCGCCGCACTATTCGACGACCTGACACGCCGGGGGCTGCTTCGCCGCCGTCGGGACGGCTGGCACTGGGTGAGGCGCGAGTCGCCGACGGCGTCGATCGATTTGCGGGGCGCGGGCGGTGGGACGGTCGACATTGTCGAGCTCCCGACCGGTCAGCTGCTCGGAACCGCAACCGACGTGCACGCCGATGTCACCTTGCACCCCGGGGCGGTGTATGTGCATCAGGGACAGAGTTTTCTCGTGGAGAGCTACGATGCCGAGGCGCGTGCTGTGCTGGTGCGGGCGGCGGACGTCGACTATGTGACCATCGCAGAGGAAGTGACCGACATTCGCGTCGTTGAAACCGTGGCGACCACAATGCGGGACACGGCGACGGTCTGTTTTGGCCAGGTGGCCGTGCTGCGGCAGGTCGTCGGCTTCGCCCGTAAGCGACTGCTCACCGGAGAGTTTCTGGATCGATTTCCGCTGGAACCGCGCACGCAGCGGTTGGCCACGAAGGCGGTGTGGTGGACCGTTGAGGAGGACGCGCTGCGTCGCGCCGCCCTGACACCGGAGCGGTATCCGGGAGCCGCGCACGCAGCGGAGCACTCAGCAATCGGCCTCCTGCCGCTCTTCGCGACCTGCGATCGATGGGACATCGGGGGCGTGTCCACCGCCTGGCATCCGGACACCGGCCGGCTTACCGTATTCGTCTACGACGGTTATCCCGGCGGGGCGGGAATTGCTGAGCGCGGCTATACAGCGTACCGACAGTGGCTTCACGCGACCCGAGACGCCATCGCCCGATGCGCATGCGACCACGGCTGTCCGTCGTGCATTCAGTCACCAAAGTGCGGAAACGGGAACGAGCCGCTGGATAAGGCCGGGGCAATTGAGCTCCTCGACGTCGTATTAGCAGGCGGATAGTCGACCGCAGCCTGACTATGGATGGTCACGAAGAGACGTGATTTCCTGTTGGCGCCAGACCCTCTGATGTCACCGCTGCGGGACCGGCTCGAGCTTCCGCTCTCACGGTGACAACCCAGCGGTGCGCAGCGTACAGCGGCACATCGACGCGTACCTCTACGTCGACAATGCCGTTCACAATGCGACACGTGGTGAGGTTCGCGTGATTTCGCTCAGCGACCTGGGCTGCCGCTGTGCACGCGGACCGGCGGGTCGTTTCGTCCGATTCGGTGGATGGTGTGGTGGCGCCGTCACGGTCACCGGTATTCAGGGCCGCGGTTCCGTTGAATTCCGCCGTGGTTTCGAGCCGAGCAGCGGCCGCCAGAGCAGCGAGATCGGCAGCTCCACCCGCGGCGTGTCGCCCTGAGATGACGGTTCCGAGTGAGAGGCCAACCCACCCGATCGTCATGGCCAGAAATACGGCCGACACAAACCAGAGGCTCGCACTGCCATTGTCAGTACTCCGGCGCGGTCTCCACGTATGTATCGCCATGTAGATTTCTCCTCTCTATCAGCCGTCTGGAGAACGCCGACACATGTAGCTGTCGGTCGATCCCAGCGTCTTGGCGTTACCATTCGGGTTCAGCGAATGCGGTGGCGGTCACCGAGGAAATGCCTGAATGGTGAAGGAGCTCTGGCCCGATCCGGGCTTGCACGACCACCTCGATGAGCTGAGGGGTATCCGGATCCGTCGGATCGACCCGTCGTGTGAGAAGCACACTCGCACCGGACGGCGCCGCGAGCCGGGCGGCTGCGACTGCTAGGGAATCGGGCTCCCCGCGTGCCGCAGCTCGGGCGCCGGCCCGCGCCGCATCGATGACCCGGATCTGCGCGATACCGACGGCGACCGCCCACAGGATGAAGGTGAGGATGAGGGCGACCACCGGCAACGCGACCGCGGTTTCGGCGGTGACGAAGCCTGCAGACGTCGGCGTACCGACGCCGATGTTGACGAGTTCGATGCCTTCCAGGCGTCTGTCACGACGCCTGGTCACCAACCGGTACCAAAATCCGCTGCGTCCTTGCATGCCAGACCAACCGCTTTCACTCGAAACTAGAACGGAGCCTTGAGCGCACGCGTCACCAGACCGGTCAGCAGTTGCAGCACCGTGCTGCTCGTCACGACTTTGTACAGCAACGCAGCAAAGGCACATGCCGCCAGGGTGCCGATGGCGTATTCGGCTGTTGACATGCCTGCGTCGTGCATGGCCCTGCACCGCACCACCCGCTTGAGAAGCGCGACGGACCTGCATCGCACGGGCGACCGTCGAAGATGCTGAGACATGAGCCGAAATGCTCCGATGACAGTCGACATCGTTCCTCCTCCGGTGCAAAAGTTCCGTCTTACGACGACGCGTCCAGCATTCCAACCCGCGGCGACATACGGCGTTCTTGATGCATAGGCCGTGGATGCTGCGCCCGTACGTTGTGGAAACGCTGCGCCACGCGATTACCGCGGCCAGAGTGAATGCGCAAAACCAAAGATGACCGGCAGAACGCCGACCAGAAGAAATGCCGGTAAGAAACACACACCAAGGGGCAGCGCCATCCGTACGCCCGCCCGGGCGGTGGCCTGCGCCGCCCACGCTCGAACCGTCCGGCGCCGTTCGTCAGCCAGCCGCGTCAATGTGCCGGCAAGGGCAAGGCCCGAGTTCTCCGCTTGTCCAAATGCCCGCGCGACCTCGGTCCAGCCGAGTTCGGCCGGCACCTCGGCCCACGCTTGCACCGCAGACGCGCCGAGCCGAAGCGCGCTGGATACCGCGGGAAGGGGCGTGTTGAGACTGTCACGACCCAACGCCTCGACAACAAGCTCCAACGCCCGCCGACTGGTCACACCCGTTTCGAGACAAGCGGCAAGAAGGTCACACGCGAGAGGAAGAAGATCACCGGTAACCGCAGGAGATCGTCGTGCTCGCGTCAGGACCTGTCGCCGTGGCCGGCCGGCATTCCACCGAAATCCCGGTGCAGCCAGCCGTCGGTGCATGCGTTTACGTGCGTCGCCGCCGGCGGCCGCGCATCCGAGGCCGATGAGAAACAGCCACAAGAAGATATCGGTCCGCATGTCAGTGGTGCTGGAGAGTCGCCGCAGAATAGATGCGGGCCGCGATGCGCCGACACCACAGCAGGCCGCCGACTTCCAGAGCCACAGCTGCGCTCAGGCAGGCCAGACCAAGCGGGTGCCGGAACAAAAATTGCCAAGACGCGACGCCAATGACCGTGCCGAAGAGAAGACCGGCGATCGGCAGCGCACCGAGGAGCCGGATGGTGGCACGGGGCGCAGCGAGCGCGGTCTGCACCTCCTGGTGGAGGTCCACATCGGCTTGGATCGCATTCGCTGTCCGCTCGACCAGCCGAGCAAGACCCGCTCCGCTCTCGACACCGATCCGCCAGCACGGTGCGTAACGCGCCAGATCGGCAAGCGGCGGGCCGCCGATTTTTGCCGTGGGTGTCACAAAAAGTTCGGTGACGCGGTCGATATCCCCGTGGCGCGCGGCGTCCGCAATAGCAACGAACAGCCGAGCCAGCGCAGGGTGGTGCATCTCGCCGGCGGCCGCAGCCAACGCATCTGCCGGTACCCGCCCGGATCGCAACTGCGCAGCCCACACATGCCCAAATCGGACGAGTTCCGCCTTGACCGTTCTGCGGAGCTGACGCTGCACGCGCCGTGTCGCCCAGCCGACGGTTCCACCAGCGAACGCGCCGATCACTGCTGCGGGAATGACGCCCACGACGAGGATGAGCCACACGAGAAACAGCGCCGCCGCCATCGGCAACGCATAACGGCGGGGCTGACCGCGCGCCGTTCGCGGCGCGCGACGTGAACCAGTCGTTGCACTGAGGACGGCCGCGCCAACCAAGCCCCCGATGACCCACGGGTTCATGACACCGCCACGTGCGCGCCCAACCAGTTCTCCAACACCCCAACGCCTCGGCCGCGCCAGAACTGCGTACCAGCCACCCCCACCGCAGGCACGACCGTCACCAGACCGTCACGGCGACGCTGCACAATTCCAATCGCCGACACCGTACGCACGCCAGCCGCATCCCGGACGATGTGAATCACGGCGCGTAGTCCGGCGGCAATGTGGCTGTGCACTGCAGCCCGACGCATCCCGCCAACCATCGCCAGAGCCTCCAGGCGGGCCGGAACATCCTCCGGCGAATTAGCGTGCAGCGTACCCGCACAGCCGTCGTGGCCGACGTTCAGCGCAGCGAGAAGGTCGATGCATTCAGTACCGCGTACCTCACCGATCACGATGCGGTCCGGCCGCATCCGGAGGGCTTCGCGAACCAATTGCCGCACGCTGACGGCACCGGCGCCTTCGGCATTGGCGGGGCGCGCCTGCAGGCGGACAACGTGACGGTGAATTGTTTGGATTTCGGGCACGTCCTCAACGAGGACGACCCGCTCTCTCGGGTGAACCAAACCGAGGAGGCAGCCAAGCAGCGTCGTTTTCCCGCTGCCGGTCGCGCCGCTGACAAGGAAGGAAATCCGGTTCGCCACGAGCGCCTGTAAATACGGCGCAAGGCGCGGATCAATCGTCCGGCTCTCGACGAATTCCGTGAACCGAAACGGGCGACGACTAGGAACCCGAAACGATAGGTGCGTGCTGGTGGAAATCGGTGGGAGAACGGCGTGCATGCGAACCCCGTTCGGTAGCCGGACGTCGACACACGGCGCCGCCTCATCGAGCCGACGTCCAGCGGCGGCTGCCAGCCGGACGGCTAGTCGCCGTACGTCGGCGTCGCAACCGAGGTCGACGTCGACACGCTGCAGACCTGTTCCACGGTCAACCCACACCTCATCTGGTCCATTGACCAACACGTCCGTCACACCAGACGAGGCGAACAGCGGTTCAAGGACGCCGGCTCCGGAGATATCGGCGAACACCGCCTCAGCAGCCGCAAGAACACCCCGGACGCCAAGTGTTGGGGCGGCGCCTTCAGAGACCAGGGCATGGGCGACCTGAGCGCGGGAGATCGGGGCGTGCGCGGCGGCGAGGCGCAGCCGAACGGATCGGGTCAACGCCTCGGTCGCTGTCGGGGTCGATGTGGTCATTGCGCCACGGCCTGCCACCGTGCAGCGAGCGGACCCGGACGCGTGGTCACCACCGCGGCCGCAATCCGCTGCAGGAGATGCGCACAGAGCCGCGCCAGCGCGCCCATGCCGGACGCACCCGGCGCCTCGCCCCGCTGCGCAGCGGCGACGAGCCGGGCTTCGTGTCGAACTTCACCCAGCCACGGAACGCCCAGGAGCCCGGCGATCTCCGGTCCACTCAGAGCGGCAGTCCGGCGTCGGGTGACCACCCAGACGCGACCGCCCAACCGAGGGAGAAAAGCACGGGCCGCCGCGATCCCGCGAACGTCATCAGGCACGACGGCCAGCGTCACCTCAGAGTCGGGAAACGATCGCGGCGGAGCGGGCGCCGCCGCGCTGGCCTGCCCGCATTCATACCGCGGCAGATCGAAGACGAGAAGGTCGTTGCATCGACTCAGCGCTCCGATCACCTGCGGGACGACCGGCTCGCTCATCGCGGTGAACCGCGACGGACTATGGCTCAGCACAACGAGATCGTCAAGCCGCGGCAACTGGTCACGCAACGCGCCCGCGGGCAGCCGTCCCTCGGCGCCCGTGAGATCGGCCCACCGGAGGCCCCGCGCTCCCTCTCCGCCGAAGAGCAGGTCGATGCCACCGCCCCACGGATCGGCATCCACAAGTGCGGTGCGAATGCCATGCCGTCCCGCGACGGTCGCTAATCCGGCGGCCAATGTCGTCGCACCGCACCCACCGACGACCCCGGTAATCGCGACGCTGACCGCGCGCGGGGGTCCTTCGAGGACGTCGGCGAGTTGTTCGCTGAGCCATGGTTCCGCCGTCGGCAACGCCGCGATGTGCTCAGCACCCACAACGACCGCACGCTGCCAGGCATCCATCGCCGGCTCGCCCTGGACGACCAGAACGACCGCCGGCCTACGCGGCAGCGACCGCGCAACCTGATCAGTGACCTGCGCGGCATCCAGGATGATCAATGGAGCGTCCGTCCAGCGGTCCCGCGCGGCCACCAGATCAGGAGCAACATCCAGTTCGGTTCCTGTCGCGGCGGCAATCCGCAGCAGGTCATCGAGGAGTTGCTCAGAGCCGGTAATGACGAGCGGACGGCGGGGCCGCACGTCGAAGGCTTGCTCCGGCACCCACTGAGCCGATGACGGCATCCCACGCGGGCGCTCGTCGCCAATGGGATCAGCTGTGGTGTTCCAGATGGTCACGACGCCCCATTTCGGTGAGATCCGTGATTTCCGCTCTCGCACCTGGAGTCTTTCTGACGTGGATGGCGATCGGCCGCGGATCACACCATGCTGTGGACGGTCTCCATCGCAGTTGTGGACGGCAATGCACGCGCAGAGCCGGGATTGGGGCAGCAGCGGAAACGCGATCGCACAGCAGGGCAGACGCAGGACGCACAGAGACCGGACGGACAGCCGGCACAGAAACGCCAACATCGCCGGCGAAAACGCGCACAAAAGGAGTGGCCCCCGCCGGGGGGGTAGCGGGGGCCACTGCCCGGTACGGCTCTGGGGGGAAGAGCCGCACCCCCAACACGGTAACGCTTCCGGGGATGAACGCAACCCCGGACACGCATCGAATTCCCAGGACCCGGGTGGCGCAACCACAAATCGTCAAGATTTTTGCCGATCGCTCCGGATTCGTCGCAACCTTTCCCCGAATGACCCTTCCGATCAACGCCGGTGGGGAGTACAAACAACGTCAGGAGCTACGCACTCCGCCCGCGGTACCCACGCGGGGCTTGGACCGTCTCAGGCCGTCGCAGGGGCAGCCTCGGGCTCTCCTCGACGTGACGAGTGCACGCTTGGTAACCCGGGCGGAGTGCGAGCTTCATGATTTTTCTGCCGTGGACGCCTGCGCCCATTTCCGCCGATGACGCCTCCGCCCATTTCTGCTGCGGACGCCTCCGCCCAGCCACTCTCCGGTGAGACAGGGCGTCGCGGCCCACCGATCGGACGTGATGATCCCGTTCGCCGACTCGTTTTCTTCCCGTATGTCGGCTTTTCTTCCCGTCTGTAGCCGCCACGTTCTTCCCATATGTCGCCACCGCGCGAAAACCGCGTGCGGATAATTGGCCTAGACCAGTGCCCTCCCCTATCCTGGCGACAGCCGGCCGGCCGTCGGCTCGGCGCCGTCCCGATCACGAAAGGAAGGGTGCAGCCGTGAGCGCGACTTCCCCGACCCTAGCCAACCTGCTGCACGAACAGCGCCGCTTTGATCCACCACCGGAACTCGCCGCGAACGCCATCGCGACGGCGTCCATTTACGAGGAGGCCGCGCGGGACCGGCTGGCGTTCTGGGCCGCGCAGGCCGAGCGGCTCACGTGGGCGACGCCTTGGGAACAGGTGCTCGACTGGAGCGACGCGCCCTTCGCCCGATGGTTCGTGGGCGGTCGGCTGAACGCCGCGGTGAACTGCCTCGACCGGCACGTCGCAGCGGGTTACGGCGGGAAGGTGGCGTTCTACTGGGAGGGCGAACCTGGTGACACCCGGGTCATCACCTACGCCGAGCTCACCGCGATGGTCTGCCAGGCCGCAAACGCGCTCACCGAGCTGGGTGTCACCGCCGGCGACCGGGTCATGATCTACATGCCGATGATCCCGGAGACGGTCGTCGCCATGCTCGCGTGCGCCCGGATCGGGGCGGTGCATTCGGTGGTCTTCGGTGGCTTCTCCGCGGAAGCGCTCGCTGGCAGGACCAATGACGCGCAAGCTCGGCTCATCATCACCGCGGACGGCGGTTTCCGCCGCGGTGCGGCGCATGCCCTCAAACCGGCGGTCGACGACGCGTGCGCGCAGTGTCCGCAAGTGGACAAGGTGCTCGTCGTACGCCGTACGGGTCAGGACATTCCCTGGAATGACGGACGCGATATCTGGTGGCATGACATCGTCGACCGTCAACCGTCCACCCACGAGGCGCAAGCATTCGACGCCGAGCATCCGCTGTACATCATGTACACCAGTGGCACAACGGCCAAGCCAAAGGGAATTCTGCATACCACCGGGGGTTACCTGACCGGCGTGACCGCAACGCACCGCATGGTCTTCGACCTGCACGAGGACACGGATTTGTATTGGTGCGGAGCAGATATCGGTTGGGTCACGGGGCACAGTTACATCGTGTACGGGCCGCTCGCCAACCGGGCGACGTCGTTCATGTACGAAGGCACCCCGGACACGCCGGCGAAAGACCGCTGGTGGCAAATGATTGAGAAATACCGGGTTTCGATCCTCTACACCGCGCCGACCACGATCCGCACGTTCATGAAGTGGGGGGAGGAATGGCCGGCGAAACACGACCTGTCGTCGCTGCGCGTGCTGGGCAGCGTCGGTGAACCCATCAATCCGGAAGCGTGGATCTGGTACCGCACCCATATCGGCGGGAATCGCTGCCCCATCGTCGACACGTGGTGGCAGACGGAGACCGGAAGCATCATGATTACCCCACTGCCGGGCGTCACCTCGACCAAACCGGGCGCGGCGATGCGGGCGTTCCCCGGCATCACCGTGGACGTCGTCGACAACGACGGAAACCCCGTCCCGAACGGCAGCGGCGGCTATCTCGTCATCACCGAACCGTGGCCGTCAATGCTCCGCGGAATCTGGGGCGATCCGCAGCGGTACATCGACACCTACTGGTCGCGGTTTCCCGGCAAATACTTCGCCGGCGACGGCGCGAAACGCGACGAAGACGGCGACATCTGGCTGCTCGGCCGTGTCGATGACGTCATGAATGTCTCGGGCCATCGGATTTCGACGACCGAAGTGGAGCACGCCCTTGTCTCGCACCCGAAAGTCGCCGAGGCCGCCGTGGTCGGCACCCATGACCCCGTGACCGGTCAAGCCATTGTCGCGTTCGTCACGGTTAAGGGATCGGTACCGGCGGACGAGGCGCAGGGAGCTGCTTTTGCCGCGGAGCTGCGGGCGCACGTGGCCAAGGAGATTGGGCCGATCGCGAAGCCGAGGGACATTCTCATCACCGCCGACCTGCCCAAGACCCGGTCCGGCAAAATCATGCGCCGACTGCTCCGGGACATCGCCGACCATCGCGAACTCGGCGACACGACGACACTCCTTGATCCGGGCGTCGTCCAGCAGATCGCAGCACAGCTGGCCGGCAGCGGAAACGAGGAGTAACCGCGCAGCGGCATACCCGCCCGCGTAACCGCGCCAGGGCTCTCGTGACGACCGGTCGTACTGGACGGACGGCGTCACCGGCCGGGAATTCGTCGAGCACGGCTATACTCAGCGCGGGGCGTGCCGGGAAGTCTGGTCGGCGTCCGAAAAATGTCGACCAGGCGGGAGCGTATGCACACCCTCGAGCAGTTCGGCGCGCAAGTGCTCATCTGGGGCGTCGTCGGGTTTGCCGTGCTGCTCAGTCAGCGAATAGCACGGATCCTGCGCATCCCGGCAGCGGTCCTCGTCCTCGTCCTGGCCGCTGCGGTCGGCACGGTGCTCGGCGCGCACCGCCCGCACCTCGCCCTCGTCGTCGACGTCGTGACGGTGGCGCTCGTCGTCATCCTTTTTGACGGCGGGATGCACCTGGGACGCCGGTTTCGCAGCGCCGCGGGACCGATCGTAAGCCTGGGAACGCTCGGCACATTCCTGACCGCGGCGTTCATCGCCCTCGCGGCGCATTTCCTCTTCGGCATCGGCACATCAACCGCCCTGGCCCTCGGCGCAGCGCTGGCTCCGACAGATCCGGCGGTCGTCTTCTCGGTTCTCGCACATCGCGAACTCACCGGCAAGACATCGGCCATCCTGGAGGGGGAGTCGGGGGTTAATGATCCTGCCGGCATTGCTCTGCTGCTGGGGTTCGCCGCATTCGCTACCTCATCTCATGGATCGGCCGGGCAGATCGCAGCAACGTTCGCGGTACAAATGTGCGTGGGCGCTGTTGTCGGCATGCTCGGCGGTTGGCTGCTGCGCGTGGTGCATGCCAGGCCAACGCCGACGACGGTAGCGCCGGAACCGCTGCGGATCCTGGCCGTTGTCCTCACCATCTATGGTCTTGCGGTTGTGTTGCACGGGTCGGGATTTCTCGCCGTCCTGCTCGCCGGCATCGTCTTCGCCGACGAGCCGGAGCGGCCCGGACGCGCGGTACGCCAGTTCCACGGAACGCTCGCACACCTGGGAGAAATCGTCGCGTTCGTCATGCTCGGACTCTCGTTCCGGCTCTCCGACCTCACCGCCGGGCACGCCTGGCTCATCGGCTTGATGCTCACGGCGCTGCTGATTTTCGTGCTCCGGCCGCTCGCCGTGCTGCCGCTGTTGATTCCGGTCCGCCTCACGCGGGGGGAACGCATCTTCATCGGCTGGGCAGGCTTGAAAGGGGCGGTGCCGATCCTCCTCGGCGCGCTCGCCGTCCATGCCGGTGTCCCGGATTCGACCCGCCTGTACGCCGTCGTCTTCGTGGTCGTCGCCCTGTCTGTCTGCGTGCAGGGAGCGACACTCTCCACGGTGGCGGAACGGCTCGGCGTTGCCACCCGACCGGCACCCGCTGACTGACGACGACGCCGGCCGCGGATACCTCAATCAGCTGCGCAGCGAAAACCGATGGCCGGTCAGCCAGCTCAGCACCCGCAATGCGTCGGCCGGTGTCCACGTCGCGTCGGCAGTATTGGTGAGATTTGCCCGCCCTTCGTCGTTGAGAAAATTCCGCTCCCCTGCGGTGAGCGGCGCGCCCGTGCCAACCGGCGGTCCCTGAATGACAAATCGCTCGTGCAACGACCCATCGAGAAAGACCAGCACATCCTGATGGGTGACGTCGTAGGTGAGGGGCTGTCCAGTCATCCAGTCAATACCGGGAGGTTGCTCCTCGGGAGCCTTGGCGTAATAGGCGCCGAAAAACTTCCACAGAGCGGCGATGTGCTGCGGCGTTGCTGTCCATAACTGCCAATTGGCGGACAGACCGGCGAAACTCCGGTACGCGTGCAACCGTTGGGGCGTATCTCGCTGCGGATCGACGGTGATACCGAGAAAAACGATTTTGTGATTGTGCTCCACCGACCCGGCGACTCGATTGAGTTGAGACATCGTAATAGGACAGACTTCTTGGCACAGGGTAAGAAAGTCGGTGAGCACGACCGCGCGCCCGCGCAACGCGGCAAGGCTTGTCGGCCTGCCGTTGTCGTCAACGAGCGGCAAATTGACGATTTCCGGCGGCAGCGGCCGGTCGAGCATGGTGCCGAGCGATGCCGGCGGTGGCGACGGTGGGGAGGAGTGCGAAACTCCGATCAGCGCTGCGACGACCGCGAGAACGCCGACCATCGCACCGCCGATCCACCACCGGCGCTTGTTGCGGCGCGTTGCAGCAGTCGTGGTCTGCGCGTGCGTGTGGGTATCGGTCACGACGAGCCTCCGGTAGTTGTCGAGTGCTGCTCACCGCGCGAATCGTGTTCCTCCATCGCATGGAGACGGGCGAGGTAGGCGTTGTACGCCGCAAGCTGCTGATCGACGTCCGTATCGGTACCGGCACCATCGCGGGTGTTTTCCGCGGGCGGTTGTACCCCAACCCCTGATGCAGCACCGAGCGCAGCGAACCGCGCCGCCCGCAATGATTCCAGCCAGCGGCCCATGTCCATCCTGCCGCGGCCGGCAAGAACCGCGACAAAGGCGGCGAACATGATGACGAGCATGATCCCATCGCCGCCGATCCACATGACGGCGCCACCCGCATGCAGATCGTCCAGCAGAGACGGCCCCCAGTCCCGGCGTCCGATGTACGCCGGAAATGGTTCGTAGCTGGTCTGGAGCAGCACGACGCCGGTGAAGGTGTCAACCGGCATTGCGAGAAACAGCAGGAAGAGGCGCAACGGGAATGTCAACCGCCAACGGATCGGTTCGCGGCCGAGGAGGGGCAGGAAGTACAGATAGCCGGCGGCGAGATACCACACGTGCTCCAGGTCATGCACGGTTGAATTCGTCAGCACGAGATTCATGAACGACGTGAGATGCGTCACGACCACCGTGACGGTGTAGGCCGATACGCCAACCAGGGGATGGGTCACCCATTGAATCGGCCGGGAGCGCAGCAGGCGTACCGCCCAGCGGTGGACGGGATTCCGGCTCGCGTGCAGCAGGAGCGTGAGCGGTTCGCCGAGAATGAGCAGCGGCGGAGCGACCATCAAGAGCAACAGGTGCTGCCACATGTGCACCCAGAACAGCACGTCGTCGTACGCCGCAAGCCCGCTCTCCGTTGCCACCGCGATGACCGCAAGCCCAGCAAAGAATGCCCCGGTGCGTGCAATCGGCCACGGACGTGACGGATGGCGTCGGCGTACCAGGACGATTCCCAACAGATACGCCGCGGCCGCGGCCGCCAACCCGGCCGTCACCACCGGGGCGAACTGCCAATCGGTGAGCAAGCGATGCGTCGTCAGCGGGGGTGGGACGTCGTGCTCGTGCGCCACCGGG
This sequence comes from Acidothermus cellulolyticus 11B, assembly GCF_000015025.1. Taxonomy (GTDB): domain Bacteria; phylum Actinomycetota; class Actinomycetes; order Acidothermales; family Acidothermaceae; genus Acidothermus; species Acidothermus cellulolyticus. Next base: position 2,265,078 of record NC_008578.1, read on the forward strand.
CGTATCGCCGCCGTCGCAATAAGCGAGTGAATACCGATCACCGCCAAGCCGCACCGCCTCGAGCAACGACATCGGCTTCCACCCTATGCAGCCGGAACGCGCGAACGAGAGGGCGGGCTGGAGGGTAGTGGGCAGCGGTCCTGCGGCGGACGCGGCCGCGGACACCACCGGCCCGGCAGATCACCGCAACCTCGGTCCCGGCGCAACCGCAGCCCGCCGGCGCCGGCCGCTACGGTGATTCCATGCACGGCGATTGGCTCGACCTCCTCCTGCTCGTCCTCATCGCCGGCGCGGCCTTCGATGGGTACCGAGCCGGGTTCGTCGTCGGCGTGCTGTCCTTCGTCGGCTTGGTCGGCGGCGGCGTCGCCGGCGCATTCCTCGCCCCGGTTCTCGCCCGTCATTTCTCCGGAAATGCGCGCGCCATTGCCGGCGTCATCACGGTTTTTGTCCTGGCATCCATTGGTCGAGCTCTCGCCGGTGCGCTGGGGGCATTTTTGCGGGACCGCGTCCGCGGGCAATCCGGACGGGTCGTCGACGCGATAGCCGGGGCAATCGTCTCCGTCATCGCGGTTCTGCTCGTCGCATGGTTCATCGGAAGTTCGCTCGTACGATCACCGTTCCCTGCCGTCGCCCGCGCGGTGAACAATTCCCGGATCCTCGCCGCGGTTGACCGAGAAATGCCGCCGGCCGTGGCAGCGTGGTTCGCCAACTTTCGCCGCGTTGTCGTGGACGGCGCGTTGCCCCGGGTCTTCAGCGCACTCGGGGCTGAGCGAATCATTCCGGTCGCGCCTCCGGATCCGGCAATTCTGAGCGACCCGGATGTGCGCCGCGCAGAAGCGAGCGTGGTGAAAATCACCGGAATCGCCCGCGCCTGTTCCCGGGATGTCGAGGGAAGCGGCTTCGTCTTCGCACCCGGCCGGGTGATGACCAATGCGCACGTCGTCGCCGGCGTGACCCACCCCGTCGTGCACCTCGCCACGTCCGACGCCCGTTACGCCGCAGTCGTGGTGTATTACGACCCACGTGTCGACGTCGCCGTGTTGCGGGTCGACGGTCTCACCGCGCCGCCACTGCAATTCGACCAGACACAGGCGGAGACCGGGGATTCCGCGGCCATCGCCGGTTTCCCGGAGAACGGGCCGTACACCGTCGTTCCGGCCCGAATCCGCGGCGCTGAATTCGCCCGCGGGCCGGACATCTACCAGTCGACACAAGTGACCCGCGAAGTTTACGCAATCCGCGGTGACGTGGAGCCGGGCAATTCCGGCGGCCCGCTTCTCGACCCGGCGGGCCGCGTGGACGGCGTCATCTTTGGGAAAGCGGTCAACGATCCGCAGACGGGTTACGCGCTCACGGCCGCGCAAGTCGCCGCTGCGGCGCGCGCCGGCGTCACGGCGACGCAGCCGGTCTCCACCCAGGGATGCGATTAGCGTTCCTGCTCATCGCGTGAAGACCCGTCGCCTCCGGCGCTGCCGGCGTTACCGGGCACCGTTGCCGACGTCCGTGCCGGCATTGCCGATGCCAGCACTGCCGTTGCCAGCGGAAACCGACGTCGTCGACGGTTGCGCTGTCCGGCCGAGAAGGCGAATGCCCGGAAGCTCACCGTCGCCGTCGTCGAGACGCGCACAATATTCCCGCACGTGGCGCACGACCTCATCGGTGTCGACACCATAGGTGGGTCCCGCGTATCGGCTGAGCCGTTCGACGGCCCGGCCGAGCAGCGCACGCGCGCCAATTCGGTTACCCCGCAGCGCGTGGGTGACGCCGACGGCCAGCTGCGCCAAGCCCTGCCAGAAATCCCGCTCACCCGGCGGCCCCTGTTTCCATGCCGCTTCAAAAACCTCATGGGCATGAAACGGCAGCCCTTCGTCGAGATAACGCTGTCCGAGTTCGACCGCCGCCTCGCCAAAGACCACGAGGTCGTCCGGCACGCGCGGCACCGCACTCTCAGCGTCCCGCGGCAACGGCCGGCCAAGGATGTCGCGAGGGCGGGCGTTCCGCGGCCGACCGTCCGCGTCCCTGTCCCGCGACATCGGGCTCATCCCGTCACCGGCTCCGGTCCAACTCGTCCAACCAGTGCAGGATTTCTTGGCCAACGAGCTTGGGTTTCTCCTCGGGCAGCAGATGCCCGGCGTCGGCGATCACGCGCCACGAATATGCGCCGTCGACATACCGCCCGGAACCAGCCGCCGTCCGAGGCAGCACGAACGGATCAGCACCGCCGTGGAGCTGCAGGGTCGGCGCCTGAATCCGCGACCGCCGGAGCAATCGCGCGAACCGCAGCCCGTCAGCACGGAATTGCGATCGCATCCACCAGCGGAAATACTCCAACGCCGAGTGGGCGACGTGCGGAATTTGCATGTGCGCCCGGTAGCGACGCAGTGCGTCATCGTCCCGCCAGCCACCTGCACTCCACGCGGTCAACAGCGTGGCGACCGCCTCGGCATCCCGGCGTACCAGCGCCCGCTCCGGCCACCAGGGCAGCTGGTAGGTGAAGAGCGGCGCACTGGCCCGCAACTGGCCACCGGGATCGGTGACGAGCGCGGTCCGGGCGCGAAGGGGATGCGCCGCGCCGAGGACGACCAGTCCGCGCACCAGCGCCGGATACAGCGCCGCCGTCGTCCAGGCGGCGAATCCTCCCCAGTCGTGCCCGATGAGGACGGCGTCCCGGGCGCCCAGGGCGCGGATCATGCCGGCGACGTCACCCGCAAGGGTGAATGCGTCGTACCCACGCGGGGGCTTGTCACTGCCGCCGTAGCCCCGCAGATCAGGTGCGACGCACCGGTACCCCGCGCTCGCGACGTCCTGCAGCAGATGCCGCATGCTCCACCAGAACTGCGGAAAACCGTGCAGCAGAAGGACAAGCGGCCCGTCGCCGAGCTCGGCTGCGTGGAACCGCATGCCGTTGGCGGTGATGTCCCGGTGTCCCCACGGCCCCTCGGCAAACACGACGGCATGGTCCGGGATGGGCATGCGCCCAGCGTGCCACAGACCCGGGCCGGGAGCCTATGCCCGGTCGGCGGACGCCGGCAGATCCCGGACGTCGTCCACCGGCCACGGCACTGCCCACCCGCCGGCCGTGAGCAGCCAGTCCAATAGCCGGGCGGTGAAGCCCCAGATGAAGAATCCCCCGCCTGCGGTCCCCCGGAGGTCGAACGCCGGACCGGACCCGCCATTGGGGTATCGCACCTGGTACCGATGCGCCGGATCGGCCAGCCACCGCAGCGGCACCCGCGCAACCGCGACCACCTCGGCCGGGTCCACCGGCCGCACCGCGGACGGTCGTGCCCACCACGCAAGGACCGGAACGACGTCGAAGCCCGACACGACCAGCGAACGTGGCGCGAGCACCCGCAGGACGCGAACACCGTCCGGGTCGAAGCCGGTCTCTTCGGCCGCCTCACGAAGCGCGGTGGCAATCGGACCGTCGTCGGACGGCTCGCGCGCCCCGCCGGGGAATGCGACCTGGCCGGGATGGTGCCGGGACGCCGGACTCCGCTCGATCAGCAGCACGTCCGGACCGTGCGGCCCGGTGCCGAGAAGGATGAGCACCGCACTTGCGCGACCGCCGGAACTCGGCGGTGCGGCCTCGTCCGGCGCGGTGAGCAGCGGGGCAAGCCAATCCGGTGCATCCGCCTGTCGACGCACATCGGCGCGGCCCCCGGCGGACGGTGCCGTCATGACAGCGGGAGGCCGAGGTAGCGGGCTACGTCGCGTTCCAGATCCCCGCGGTGCAGCTCCCCGATATGTCGTCCCGCGATAGAACCATCGGCGGCGACGTACAGCGTGACGGGGATACCGGTCAGCGCCAGGCGATTCACCAGCGTCCCGGTCGCGTCGAAGACCGACGGATAGTGCAGCCCGAGCCCTGCGGCCAGAGAAAGCGCGTCGTTGGGCGTGTCGGGAAACGCGCCGTCGACAACGCCGAGCACCCCGACCCGGCTGCCGTGCGCCGCGAAGAACCGTTGCAGCAGCGGACCTTCGGCTCGGCACGGCGTGCAATGCGAGGACCAAATGTTCACAACGAGGGGCCCGCGGAGACGGGCGAGGTTGACGGCAGGTCCAGTGCCCAGACAGGGCAGGGTCAGATCCGGCAATCCGTTCGGCGCAGCCGATCCAGTCGCCGACGGACACCGGTCGAGATCAGCCTGCTGAACGAGCGCCACGCTCGGTTTGGGCACGGAACTGCCGGTCGCCGTCACCCGGTTGATCGCGAAAGCAACCGCAACCAGCAGCGCGACGACCGCTGCCCCCGTCCACACCCGCCGCCGCGACATCCCACCCATCCCGAGCCGTACTCACCGCAGGGCGTCAACCGGGCCGGTCTTGACGAGTTTTGCCGCCTCGACGGGGTCGGTAGGGCCGATCCCGTACGACGGGCACAACCGCGCAAGGCCGCACGCGCCGCACGCCGGTTTCCGGGCATGACACACCCGGCGTCCATGCCAGATCATCCGGTGGGAGAGCGCGGTCCACTCCTCGCGGGGAATAAGCGCCGCAATCTCCTGCTCAACGACAACCGGATCATTCGACGTCGTCCAGCCGAACCGCTTGGCCAGTCGCAGCACGTGCGTATCGACGGTGATCCCCGGGATGCCGAACGCCGTGCCGAGAACAACATTCGCCGTCTTGCGCCCGACACCCGGCAGAGTGACGAGGTCGTCCAGGCGGTCCGGAACCTCACCGCCGAACCGCTCGCAGAGTGCCTGTGCCATGCCGATGATGGCGGCTGTCTTGTTGCGATAGAAGCCGGTGGAGGCGATGAGCTTCTCCAATTCGGCGCGATCGGCGGCCGCGTAATCCGCAGCACTGCGGTATTTGGCGAACAATGCGGGGGTCACCATGTTGACCCGCTGGTCCGTGCACTGCGCAGACAGGATCGTGGCCACCAGAAGTTCCAGCGGGTTGGAGAAATTCAGCTCGCAGTGCGCATCGGGGTACAGCTCGGCAAGCGCCTTCGCGATCGCCCGGGCCTGGCGGACCCGGGCCCGGTCCGGCGGAGCGGAGGATTGCCCTTTGCCACGGACGGCGGTCCCGCGGCTCGCCGCGGCACGCGTCGCCGCGGTCCGATTGACGCTGGTGGAAACCACGAATTGCAGCCTAGACGGCTGGGACGAGCCGATCTCAGCCTCGGGTGACCATCGGCCGGTGAACGGAGCAATTCCGCTGTCCGGGTGACATGCCGATGATGCGCCGATCGGGTGCTCAAGCGGTTCCGAGAGGCCGCCGATCCCGGCAAGGGAACGGGGCGACAGCAGGATCGCCGACTCTTTGACCCGACCCAGAGACGGAGCGACGTGAGCGCGGAACGTGTGGCCGGACGGACCCGACCATCGGCGTCCACCCCGCAGAACACCGCCCGGTCGCACACTCCGCAACGGAACCCCAATTTCGACCATCTCTCGCTTCACGATTTGCGTGCCTACCGGCAGGCCCTCGTCGAGGAGGAGGACCGCGTCTCGTACTGGCGGCGCATCATCCAAGCACGGCTCGATCTCGTGCGTGCCGGCGAAGCAGGTGAGATCAACACGGCGGCGGTCCGCCACGTTCTCGCGGAAGCGCGGCTGGACGCCGGCCGTAGGGCGTTGATCCGCATCCTGCCGAACGACGACATGCCCCCGCTGCCAAACTTGGACCGCCTTTGGGAGCGGCAGCCCCGACCGGGGGACACCCGCTACAACGAGATGCTGGCCCGGGAACTCGCCGGAGCGGAGATCCAACTCTCTGCGTACCGTGCCGCCCTGCATCGGCGAATCGAGGCCGCCACCAAGGAATTGATTGCCCGCTACCGCGAAGATCCCAGCCTCTGCCTGCTCGCCCTCCCCGTCGAACCGGCCCAGATGCGCGAACGCCGACGCCCGGTGTGACAATCACCCACATGGACGACGTGCTCAGCGGTTTACCGCTGTTCGCCGCCCTCGATGAAGAGGCGGACACCGCCTTGCGCCAAGCGATGTCCTACGAGCGGTTCGCGCGCGGCCAGGTGATTTTCAACGAGGGTGATCCCGGCGACAAGTTGTACGCAATCATCGAAGGCAAGGTCAAACTCGCCCGCACAGCGCCGGACGGCAGGGAGAACCTGCAAGCCGTCCTGGGGCCAGGAGAGATGTTCGGTGAGCTCTCGCTCTTTGACCCTAAGCCGCGTACCGCCGGTGCGATCGCGGTGACCGATGCCGTCTTGGCATCGCTGGCGCACGACGCTCTGCGCCCGTGGCTGACCGGCCGTCCCGACGTGGCGATGCAGCTGCTCCGCGCCCTCGCCCAGCGGTTGCGCCGGACCAACGACGTACTCGCCGATCTGGTCTTCTCCGACGTCCCCGCCAGGGTGGCCAAGGCTCTCCTCGGGTTGGCGGAACGTTTTGGCGAAGAGACACCGGAGGGGTTGTACGTCGCGCACGACCTCACCCAGGAGGAACTTGCGCAGATGGTCGGTGCGTCTCGCGAGACAGTCAATAAAGCGCTGGCGGACTTCGCGAACCGCGGCTGGCTGCGGGTCGAACCACGCGCCGTCCTCATCAAGGACCTTGACGGCCTGACCCGCCGCGCAAAATAACGCCGTACGCCGCGTTTTGCTGCGCTGATGTCCGTCATCACGTCATTCATGCTGTCCCCGGTGTTCGGCGTGCTCACGCTACTGATCATAGGTCCCCTCGGATTCATTTTGAGCCTCATCTACTGGCGTCTGCTGATGGAATTCTTCGTCGCCTTCTTCCGTATCCACGACCAACTCAACGTCATCGCACAAAAGATGACCGAGACTCCGGTCAGCGCCATGACAGCGGCGCAAGGCTGATTGGGCGAAGCATTCGAGCGGGCGGGTGCCAAGACGGCGTCCCGCCCGCTCACGGAGGAATAGACGGCAACGCGGTTTTCATCAGGCAGGTAAAGAAGCGTCCCGCCCGCTCACGGGAAAAATGCACGCATCCGGGAATGACTGCAGGCATTGCCGGGCGGGTGGCGCCGAGGTGCTGCGGCAGACCAGCACATACCCCACAGCGGCGCGCAGTGCGTCGTCAGTGACCTTCCGATGACAATGCCGCTTCCCAGTCCGCGAAATCTGCGGGAAGCTCGCCAATGTCCCGCACGTAAGCGAGTTGCGCGAGCAGAGTCGAATACGCCGCCGCACTCAACTCGGGCACGACCTCCGGACGATAGACCGCGTCATAGACCTCGTCCACGTCGCGGGCACCGTTTCTCAAGGCCGACCGGATGCGTTCCAACCGCTGCTCCCGATGCTGCAACAATTCCGAAAGCGCGGCGGCGGCGTCCGTGCGCACCGGACCGTGCCCGGGTAGCAGGGTGTCGATGGCATGGTCCGCGACGAATTCTGCAAGCCGGCGCAGGGTGCGCAGATACGCGCCGAGATTCCCGTCCGGCCAGGCAACCAGGCTGCTTCCCGCGCCGAGCACGGTGTCGCCGGTGAGCAGGGCGCGGTCGGCGGTCACCGCGAAACACACCGAATCCTGGGTGTGACCCGGTGCAGCGATAACCTCAACGGCGAGACCGCCGACCCGCAGCTGTTCGCCGTCCGCCAGCGGCGGACCGCCCTGGCAGAGTCGCGGATCCGCCGCCCGAACGGGGGCGTCCACCATCGCGGCCACCCGCAGAGCCGCCTCCGCGTGGTCCACGTGACCGTGCGTGAGGACGACCGCCACTCCGCGCGCTCCGCGCACCGCCTCGGCAATACGGCGCAGATGCCGCGCGGACGCCGGACCTGGGTCGGCGACAATCACCTCGCCGCCGTCGGTGATGACCCACGTGTTGGTGCCGGCCAGCGTGTACGGCGATGGATTGTCCGCGCGAATCAACTGCGTGTGCATGGCTCCTCCGCTGCCAGGCTATGCACGCACGACGCCTTGGCGGCGGCTCGCGCCGGCGGCGGCTCGCGTCAGCCGCAGCCCGGTGGCAAAGCGACCGGCGTCGGTCACGGCGCGGCCGTGTTCACGAAACACGGCGGATCCGCTGTCAGGTCAATGGTGAGCGCGAACCGACGCACCCGGTGCTCAGCCTGAAGCACCTGCGCTGTGGACCGGAATTCCGCCAATTCCGCGAGGGTGTACAGCGTCGGCGGAAGCATGAGCCAGCCTCGCGTCTGTGCGGCATGCAATGCAGCGGCCGGCTCGACCCAGTACGCCGCCTGCGTCTCGGCGGCGTCAAGGACAACCCGCGTCGTCTCGGGTGCCGGTGCGACGAAGAAATACGTCTCGAACCGACGCGGCTCATACGGCGGGGTCAGCCAAATCGACCACAGGCGAAGGTCGGCGGGTTCGACGACAAGGCCGGTCTCTTCGGCCGTCTCCCGGACAGCAGCCCGCCGGAAGGCCGCCGAAGGGTCGCGTGCGGCGGTGGCCCGTGCTCCGGCTCCGCGACCGGGATCTGCGTCCCTCAAGCCGGCCCTGTCATCCAGCACATCGTCGCTCTCGTCAACTTTGCCACCGGGGAAAGCGTAGTGCCCACCGGCAAAGGAAAGCCCCGCGGCGCGGTGCACGAGGAGAACCCGTAACGGGTGGTCCCGCACGAGGACAAGCGTCGCGGCCGGAACGGCAGGCACTGGGCTGGCGCCCTTGGTGGCAAAGGACCGCGCCCGGGCAATCGCAGCAGCGTCAGGCGGCGGGAATCGCACGGTAGGCACGTGATGCGGCGCTCCCGGTCTCAGTCGTCGGCGACTTCGACGATCACCTCGACTTCGACCGGCGCGTCCAGCGGCAAGACCGCCACCCCAACCGCGCTCCTCGCGTGCGCGCCGGCATCCCCGAAAACCTCGGTCAGCAATTCGCTGGCGCCGTTAATGACACCCGGTTGGCCCGTGAAACTTCGCGAGCTCGCGACGTACCCGACCACCTTGACCACCCGGCGTACCTTAGCGAGATCGCCTATCAGGTCGCGGATCGCGGCCAGCGCGTTCAGCGCGCAGATGCGGGCGGCGGCACGCGCCGCCTCCGGCGAGACCTCGGCGTCCACGTCGGTGCCGACCTTGCCTGTCTCGACCAGCTCGCCGTCCACCATGGGCAGCTGGCCCGAGGTGTACACGTAGCGTCCAGTCCGGACGGCGGGCACGTACGCCGCAACCGGCCGCGCCACCGCCGGCAGCCGGAGGCCGAGGGCGGCGAGGCGCTCTTCCGGAGTGGACGCGGTCATCGGATCACGCCTGCCGCGGTCGCTTGAAGTAGGCGACGAGTTGGTCGGGACCGGGTCCGGGAATCACCGTCACGAGTTCCCAACCGTCCGCGCCCCACGTGTCAAGGATCTGCTTGGTCGCATGGACGAGTAGCGGCACGGTCGCGTATTCCCAGGCACTCACCGAGCCTCCCTGCACCCCACCGGTGCGCGCTGACGCCTCCACCGGACACTCATCGATGACCTGAGCCTAACCAGCGCCGCCGCGGCGTCGGCTCTAGGCTCGACCATCATGGGCGTCGACCGCGACTGGGAAGGCGTGCGATTGCACGTTGTCACCGGAAAGGGCGGCACGGGCAAGACAACCGTGGCCGCCGCCCTGGCCCTCGCCCTGGCCAGCGACGGACGGCGAGCCCTGCTCGTCGAATGCGAGGGACGCCAGGGGATCGCCCGCCTCTTCGACACCCCGCCGTTGCCGTACGCCGAACGGAAACTGGCCGTCGCCCCCGGTGAAGGCATGGTGTACGGCCTGGCCATTGACCCCGAACAGGCGCTCCTCGAATACCTCGAGATGTATTACCACCTGGGCCGCCCCGCCCGGGTTCTGCAACGGGTGGGTGCCATCGATTTCGCCACGACCATCGCACCGGGCCTTCGGGACGTTCTCCTCACCGGCAAGGTGTACGAAGCAACCCGACGGCGGTTCAGCGGGAGCCGTCCGGCCAGAACCGCTGCGCGGATCGTCCGTCACGACGGCGTGCCGGCCGATGCCTACGTGTACGACGCCGTGGTGCTCGACGCGCCACCGACCGGCCGGATCACCCGTTTCCTCAACGTCAATGCCGAGGTCGCCGACCTTGCCCGAGTTGGTCCGATCAACCGGCAGGCAGCATCGATCATGAGCCTGCTCCGATCACCACAGACCGCCGTCCACCTAGTGACAGTCTTGGAAGACATGCCGGTGCAGGAGACCCTGGACGGGATCGCGGAGCTGCGCCGCCAGCAACTTCCCGTCGGGGCAATCGTGATCAATAGGGTGCAGCCGGCTCATCTGCCGACCTCGGCGTTGCGGGCCGTCGCCCGCGGCGAGGTCGACACCGCGGCGCTGCAACGCGGCCTCGCGAAACTCGGCATAGCCGCCGAACCGTCCACCGTCGACGCCCTCGCAGCCGAGACCATCGATGCGGCACGGACGGCGGTACGGGAGCGGCGTCTCCGGCACACGCTGTCCCAGGCGGGCCGCCCGACGTACGACCTCCCCGAACTGGACATCGGCGACATTGCCCGGCTGTACACGCTGGCCGCCGCACTTCGCGAGCAAGGAGCGGCATGACGGCCAACGACTCCGTGCTGCCGCCGGCAGAAGAATCGACGCCGCTGGCAAGCGAATCGACCCGGCGGGCTCCGCGCCGCAGCTCACCGACGCTGCCGTCATCCCTCCACGCGGACGCGCCGGCCGACCAGCCTGCGCCGATTCGGACTCGTCGTTCTCCGGCGTCTGCCCGCCCGACGAGATCGACGCCGCGCCACCGGCAACCGACGAACGGTACGCCGTCGGGCGTCCGTGCTCCCCGATTGGACGTCGACGCCCTGCTGATGAATCCCGGGACCCAAATCATCGTGTGCTGCGGCTCGGGCGGTGTAGGGAAGACGACCCTGGCCGCCGCGCTCGGCCTGCGCGCCGCCGAAGCCGGCCGGCGGGTCGTCACGCTGACGATCGACCCGGCGAGACGGCTGGCGCAGTCGCTGGGAATGACCGAACTGGACAACACGCCGCGTCCGGTGCCGGGCGTCCGCGGAACGGGCGAGCTGCACGCCATGATGCTCGACATGAAACGGACTTTCGACGAAATCGTCGAAGCCCACACCACACCGGCGCGCGCCGCGCAAATTTTAGCCAATCCTTTTTACCAGTCGTTGTCCTCCAGTTTCGCCGGCACTCAGGAATACATGGCGATGGAGAAGCTCGGCCAGCTCAAGGCGTCCGGGCGGTTCGATCTCATCGTCGTCGACACCCCGCCCGCGCGGTCGGCGCTGGATTTCCTTGATGCCCCGGCACGGCTTGCCCGGTTTCTTGACGGCCGGTTCATCCGGACATTGCTGGTGCCCACTGGCCGCGGATATCTGCGCGTCGTGCACGCCGGCCTGCAGTTCGTCACGGCGACAATGACGCGCTTACTGGGAGCCGCGCTGCTCGCGGATGTGCAGACCTTCGTTGCCGCGATGGACACCATGTTCGGCGGCCTGAGGGAACGGGCGGAGGCAACCGCTCGGTTGCTCCGCACGCCCGGCACGGCATTCGTGGTCGTCGCCGCACCGGAACCGGACGCACTTCGGGAGGCGTCGTACTTCATCGAACGGCTCATCGAAGACAACCTGCCGCTCGCAGGCGTGGTGATAAACCGGCTTCACCTGAGCGGAGCACCCGAAATTTCCGCCGCCCAAGCACGCGCCGCCGCCGAAACGCTCGACGGCGCAGCGGACGACGACACGGTCTTCGCCGCCGCCGTATTACGCACCCATGCCCAGCGAATGGAAATCGCAGCGGTGGAGCACAAACGGCTACACGGTTTCACGGTCGCGCATCCGCGGGTACCGGTCGCCTTCGCCCCCGCGTTCGCCGACGACATTCACGATGTGGCGGCGCTGCGCACTCTGGGATCCTCGATCGCGGCCGGCACGTGACCGCACGAGACGGCGCTGTTGGACGGGCTTTCTCAGCTCGCTGCAGAGACGCCGTCACGATGGCTGCGTTCGAAATCCTCCATCGCTGCGGCAAGCAGGCGGCGCCACGACGTCACGTTGGGCCGGCGGCGGAGCAACGCGCGCCGCTCCCGTTCCGTCAAACCGCCCCACACCCCGAATTCCACCCGATTGTCCAGCGCATCGGCCAGGCACTCGGCCCGCACCGGGCACCGGTAGCAGATCGCCTTTGCCCGGTTCTGCGCCGCACCCTGCACGAACAATGCGTCCGGATCGACATTCCGGCAGGCCGCATACGCCGCCCAGTCTTTGATCCACGCCATGATCGCCCCGTTCCGTCCACCGGCGCGGCGAGCGCCCACAGCAACCCGTCAACGCCTACCCCCCTTGGTGCACATCGCCGGCTGCACCTGCACAACCGCCCGATGTGTTCTTCGACGGTAGAGAAGATGCGGACGGCGGACCAGACTCCGTTCGGCCCATTTCCCGGTGGTCCATGCGGACCATACCCTCCGTGACCGGCTGGCCACGCGATGAGACCGTCGCAGGTGCGATGCGCCATTGTCCGCCGCGGGTACCCTGCAGGGGTGGCCACTGGGACGTCGACCGAAGGCCGGCTTGGGCCCGGCCGGATCTTCGGGCACCTCCTGACCCTCGGCTTCCTTGCACTACTCACCGGGGCGCTGGTAGCCGCCCTGGCCCTTCCGGTCGTCGGCGGCGCGGGCCTCGCCGTCCGCGACATGATCGGCAACATCAGCTTCACCGACCTGCCGCCCGAGCTCCAGACTCCGCCGTTGGCGCAACGCTCAGTGATCCTCGCCGCTGACGGTACGGAACTGGCCACCTTCTACTACGAAAACCGGCAGTCAGTTTCGCTGTCGGACGTCGCCCCGGATATGCGGGAAGCAATCGTCGCCATCGAAGACGCCCGCTTCTACGAACACCACGGCATTGATCCCATCGGCATTCTGCGCGCGTTGATCCGTGACACGTCGAGCGGATCCGCGGTACAGGGGGCATCGACGATCACGCAGCAGTACGTCCGCCAGGCGCTGGTGGAAATCAACACGCAGAACGAGAATCAAGCAGGCGCCAAGGCCGCGACGGCCAAAACGTTGAGCCGAAAGCTCACCGAAGCGCGCTACGCACTCGCCCTGGAACAGAAGCTGTCAAAGGACCAAATTCTTGAGGATTACCTGAATACCGTGTATTTCGGCAGCGGCGCATACGGGATCGCCGCCGCCGCTCAGCACTACTTCAGCGAGGATCCATCCCAGCTCACCCTGCCGCAGGCCGCCCTCCTTGCGGGCGTCGTCAATAACCCGAGCCGCTTCGACCCCATCCTCAATCCACAGGACGCGCTTGCCCGGCGGAATGTCGTCCTCCAGCGGATGGCTGATCTGCACTACATTACGCAGGCGCAGGCGGACGCCGCGATGCAGGCTCCGATCGGCTTGAAAGTCTCAAAAATCCCCAACGGCTGCGCCACGTCCGTCGCGCCGTTCTTCTGCCAATACGTCGTCGACGAAATTCTGAACAATCCCGCCTTCGGGCCGACCCGGGCCGCGCGGACCAACTTACTCCTCCGCGGCGGGCTCACGATATCGACAACGCTCGACATGCACATGCAGGCCGCTGCACAGAACGCCGTCAATACCGTCATACCTCCGGACCCAACGAAAAACGCGGGACTCGCGGCCGCGATCGATATCGTCGACCCGAAGACCGGTGCAATCCGGGCAATGGCCGTGGACCGTGCATTCGGCAGCGGCGAAGGCGAGACCGAAGTGAACCTCGCCGCGGACTTGGCCCACGGCGGCTCGAGCGGCCGACACGCCGGCTCCACTTTCAAAATCTTCGTGCTCGCCAGTGCTTTGCAGCAAGGCATTCCGACCGGGCTCACTCTGGTGTCACCGAACCGCATCACCATCAAGAAAGGTGCGATGACGGACTGCAACGGCGCTCCGACAAGTGAATGGAACGTCGCCAATGCGGGCGACAGCGAAGCCGGTACGTTCGACATGGTGCAGGCCACGAAACTCTCCGTGAACACCTATTTCGCCCAGCTGGAGGAGAAGACCGGGCTCTGCAAGCCGATCCAAATCGCGGAAGCGATGGGAGTACGGCAAGCCACCGGGGCGCCGCTCGACCAGGTGCCCTCGTTCGTGCTCGGTGCCGAGGACGTCGACCCGCTCACGATCGCCGGTGCGTTTGCGACTCTTGCCAATCAAGGCACCTACTGTCCGCCGTTCGCCATCACCGCGGTCACCCGCCAACTCGGCGATACAACCACCTCGATTCAGGTGCCCGCGTCCACCTGCCGACGGGCAATCGACCCGGCCATCGCGAACGGCGTGACGTCCTTGCTCACCCACGTCCTCGAGCCCGGCGGCACCGGCGCGGGCCTGGGCATCGGCCGGCCGGCGGCGGGCAAGACCGGAACTGACGATGAATACCGCAACGCGTGGTTCAGCGGCTACACCCCGAATCTGGCTGCCTCGGTGTGGGTGGGGAATCCCGACTCGACGACGCCGATGCGCGCAATCACCGTGAACGGTCACTACTACCGGGAGGTGTTCGGGGCGACCTTGGCCGGTCCCATCTGGCAGAAAGCCATGCAGGAGGCGGTGAAGAACCTACCGGTGCAAGCGTTTCCCCAAGCGCCGGACAGCGTGCTGAAGGGTCAGCCCATCACCGTGCCGGACGTCGCCGGTCAGGATCCGCAGACGGCGGTGACCACCTTGCAACAGCTGGGTCTGGTCGTCACGGTCGATCCGACCCCGGTGTACTCCGACCAACCGGCCAATACCGTGGCCGGCACCGACCCGCCGGCCGGCTCGACCGTGTACGTGGGCAACACCATCACCGTGCACCTGAGCAACGGAGCAGGGCCTTCTCCGTCGGCCAGCCTTAGCCCGTCGGCGTCCCCATCGGCCACGGAATCGCCGTCCGCCAGCCCGTCGCCGTCGGCTTCGTCCAGCCCGCCGCTCATCGTCCCGCTCCCGCCGCCTCACCACCCGGGGCGTGGCGCACCGACCCCCTCCGGCTGAAGCGGTCAGCCGGCAAGCTGCTGCCGAACCTCGGCGGCGATCCGCGAACCGTCCGCGCGGCCGCTCAGGCGGGCGGTCAGCAGCTTCATGACCGGGCCGATGAAACGAGCCCCCTCCGGACCGGGGACCGCGCCAACCTCGGCGATGGCCTCGCGAACCGCGGCGCGCAACTCGTCATCGCTCAACGGCTCAGGTAAATATGCGGCGATCACCTCGGCCTCGGCCCGTTCCCGATCGGCGAGATCCTGCCGGCCGGCCGCGGCAAAGGCTTCGGCTGCCTCGTCCCGTTTCTTCCGCTCCCGAAGAAGAACCTTGATGATGTCCTCGTCGGTGAGCGTACGGGCCGTCGCGCCGCTCACCTCTTCGGTGGTAATCGCCGCGAGGGCCATCCGGAGTGTCGCGGTTCGCACCTCATCACGGGCCTTGATCGCGTGTGCGAGGTCAGCGCGGAGTCGCTCCTTGAGGGACATACTGTTCAGTCTCGCATCGCTGCCCGGTGCGCCCGGGCGTTCCTCATCGCTGCCCGGCGCGCCCGGGCGTTCCTCCAACGGAATCTGCATCCGGGCGATTGGACGTCCCGCCTACCCGGTGCGACCGGGCGTCCCTCCGGGAATCGGTTCCCGAGCCGGTGTCCCGCGCTCGGGGCGGTCGGCGAAGAGCCCGCTGACCATACACCGGTTTCTGGAAGACTAGCCGGCATGGTCACTCGTTCGGTGTGGCTCGTCCCCCTCGGCCTGGCAACCGCGGCCGTCGGTTACGCGGCCGGCATCGAGCGCCGGACTCCCGTGCTCCGCCGCGTCACCGTGCCCGTCCTGCCGGAGGGTGAACGACCGCTGCGCGTGCTTCACATCTCGGACGCACACCTCACGCCGCGACAGGGCTGGAAACGCCGGTGGCTCAGGAAACTCGACGACCTCCAACCGGACGTCATCGTCAACACCGGGGACAGCATCGCCCACCCGGAGGCCGTACCGGCTTTTGTTGACGCGATTCAACCGCTGCTCGCCCGGCCCGGCGTCTTCGTCCTGGGCTCAAACGATCGCTACGCGCCTCGGTTCAAGAATCCGCTCCGCTACCTTCTCCCGGACGACGGACGGCGGGTTCACGGGCCGATGTTGCCGTGGCGGGAATTGGTTGATTCCCTCGAGCGCCACGGCTGGCGACACCTCGGAAACGCCCGTGCCGTGCTTGAAATCGGGGGGCGTCGGGTGGAGTTCCGCGGCGTCGACGACCCGCACATCTGGTGTGACCGGTACGACGACATCGCCGGCCCCGTCGACCGGAATGTGCTGATCGGCATCGGAGTCACGCATTCACCGGAGCCGAGGGTCGTGTCCCGGATGGCCGCCGATGGTTGCCGGCTCGTGCTCGCCGGACACACCCACGGCGGTCAACTCCGCGTGCCGTTCTACGGAGCCCTCGTCACCAACTGCGGCCTCGATCGACGCCGAGCGCGGGGACTCTCACGGTACGACGCCACCTGGCTGCACGTTTCCGCGGGACTGGGAACGTCGCCGCTTGCGCCCGTGCGGTTCTCCTGTCCACCGGAGGCGACGCTGATCACGCTGGTTGGCCGCGACCACGCGCCCGTCGGCTGACACCAGAAAATACAGGCGCAATGGGCTCGACCACGTGGTCGGGGTGGCGGGATTTGAACCCACGGCCTCTTCGTCCCGAACGAAGCGCGCTACCAAGCTGCGCCACACCCCGTCGACCGGGAGCAGTGTAGTCGAAGCAGCTCAAGACGAAGCACCGAGGGAGTGATCCCGCCCGGCTAACCAACGTGGACCGCTACACCCCGACATTCTCGGCGCTGAGCATCCAGGCGTGCTTCTCAAGGTCTGTGATGATTTCCTGCAGCATATTCGCGGTGGGCGGATCCTCGGCTTCGACGTCCGGCAGCACCCGGCGGACCGTCGCAGCCGCACGGACAAGTCGTTCGGTCATCAGGTCGACGACACGCTTCGTGCTCTGCTCACCGGGCGGAAAGGCTGGCAGCGACGTCGAACCGGCGACCGTCGCCGTCCGGCCGTCCGGCGTCGCGTGCAATGCCCTCATCCGTTCGGCCACTGTGTCGCCCGCCTCACGGGCGAGATTCACAATCTCGTCCAGTTGGAGATGCAAATCACGGAAATTGGGTCCGACGACGTTCCAATGTGCCTGCTTGCCTTGCATGTGCAACTCGATGAGATCGGCTAAGACCGCTTGCAGATGTTCGGCGAGGCGTTGTGATCCCACGAAACGTGCCGCCGGTTCGCTGACGCGAGCATGTGCAGGCATGGAACCCTCCTTGACTCGACACGTACCTGTGTTCCCATTCGTTCCCCGTGGAGCCGACGGGAACCCACGCACCATGCGTGAATGCCGTTGCACTCGCGTGCGGTGTGGCCGCGGCGTACCGTGGCGTCATGGCGGTCCAGCAACCGGAACTCACGGAGAGCGTCTGGTCTGCGGTAGGTGCTGTCAAGCACGGATATCCGCCGCCGGTCCGCGCTCCCGGGACACTCACCACCGCGTACTGCGGCGAGCTGATCGTCGTCCAAGGCGAGTGCACCGATCGGCCGCCCCGCGACGCTTGCCCGCTCTGCGCCCTGGCCTGGGAGCAACGACGCCGACGTCCGTGGTGACGAAACGGCCCAACCGACCCCTTTGGCAGCCAAACAACGCGGCAGCGGGGTTGCCGCCGATCCGGGCCGGGTCTGGAGAAATGCCGATCCGGGCCGGGTCTGGAGAAATGGGGCAGACTGTCGCGTGTGACCGAATCGACGCCGACCACCCCGCCCAACGAGCCGGCGTGGCAACTGCGGTTCCGCGCCGCGCGGATGACCTTACCGCGCTGGGCGCGGCTCCGGCCGGAGCGGTCGATCTTCACGTCGAACGCATCCGGCACGGTTGAGATCTACGCCTGGGACCGCAGTCGCGGCACCATCCACCAACTGACGAAGCGTCCGGCCGGCACGTACCTCGCGGCGATCGATCCGGCCGGTGAGCAGGTGTGGTGGTTTGACGACGACGGCGGCAACGAATTCGGCGTCTGGCGGCGCCAACCATTCCCGGCGGACGTCCCGGACGACGCGCGACGCTCCGCGCTCCCCGCCTCCTCCGACCTGCCGCCGTCCTATCCGGCGGGTCTCGCGCTGGGCCGCAGCGGAACCGCTGTTCTCGGGCGCTGCACGGATGCGGCCACGTCGGTTCACCTCGTTCGCCCGGACGGTTCGGCGCACCAACTCATCCCCGATCTCGCCGATGGCGAGGTCGGCGCACTCTCCGCCGACGGACGGCTCCTGGCATTGGCACACGCCGAGCACGGCGACGCCCGCCACAAGGCGCTCCGGGTCGTGGCGCTGGACGACTCCGGGACGCGCACGGTCGCCGACCTGTGGGACGGCCCGGGGCTTGGGCTCACGGTCGTCGACTTCGCACCCAGGGACGGCGACCCCCGCCTGCTGGTTCTCCACGAGCGGCGCGGCCGGGTCCAGCCGTTGGTGTGGAATCCCCTGACCGGCGAGCAATTCGACCCGGACATCGACCTACCGGGCGATATGTACGCCGAGTGGTACCCGGACGGCGCGGCCCTCCTCGTCGGCCACGATGTCCACGCCCGCACGGAGCTGTACCGCTTTGACCTCGCGTCCGGCGCGTGGACGCGAATTCCCACCCGGGCGGGCACAATTTCCGGCGCGACGGTCCGTCCGGACGGAGTGGTGGAATTTCTCTGGTCATCGAGCGCCGAACCGCCCGCTGTCGTCGACGACACCGGCCGCGTCGTCATCCAGCCGCCGGGTCCAGCCGCCCCGGCGTCCGTTCCCGCCACTGATGCGTGGGTCGACGGTCCCGGCGGGCGGATCCACGCACTGATCTCCCGGCCGCCGGGCAAGCCACCGTATCCCACCGTCTTTCTCGTGCACGGTGGTCCGGCAAGCCATGACACCGACAGTTTCACGCCCGCCGTCGCCGCCTGGGTGGATGCCGGTTTCGCCGTCGTGCGGGTGAACTACCGCGGCTCGACCGGTTACGGCAAGGCTTGGCGCGACGCCATCGAAGGCCGCCCAGGGCTCACGGAATTGGCGGACCTGCGGGCGGTCCGCGACTGGGCCGTCACGACCGGCCTGTCCGATCCACGACGCCTCGTCCTGGCCGGTGGATCGTGGGGCGGTTACCTCACGCTGCTCGGCATCGGCGTCATGCCCGACGCGTGGTCGGTCGGCATCGCCAGCGTCCCGGTTGCCGATTACGTCACCGCTTATTACGAGGAAATGGAACCGTTGAAGGCGTTCGACCGCGCTCTCTTCGGCGGCACGCCGGAGGAGGTGCCGGAACGGTATCGCGAAGCGTCACCAATCACCTATATCGACCAGGTGCGGGCGCCGGTCTTCATCCTCGCCGGCGAGAACGACCCGCGGTGTCCGATCCGGCAGGTGGAGAATTACGTGGACGCGCTGGCACGGCGCGGTATCACCCATGAGGTGTACCGCTTCGATGCGGGCCACGGGTCACTCGTCACCGAGGAACGCATTCGGCAGGTCGGCAAAGAAATTGCTTTCGCGCTCCGGCATCTGGGCATGCATCGGGACGCGTTCGCCGAATTCGCAACTCTCGCCGCGCCCTGACCGGCTCACGCGGGGGACCAGGTGGCACGGCTGCGAATCCGCCGGACGCGCCCAACATTCCTGATCGGCTCACGCGGGGGACCAGGTCGCACCGCCGTCCGTGGTCTGTTCGACCGTGACGGTCATCGTGCACTCACTCTTGTCATTGGCGCATGAATTCACCGCGATTACCGCGGTTGCGGCTGCTGGGCCGGTGAGGGTGACCGCGACGGTGTTCAGCGCGAGTCCGGTTTCGTGAACCGTCCGCCAACTGGCGCCGTCGTCGGTCGTCTCATACACCGTGCCGATGGACGGCGCAACCACCCACCAGGTGGACCCGGTGTTTCCCGTTACGGCGCCGGTCGGGGCGAAATCCGCTGGGATGTCCAGAGCGACGCCCCGGACGGTGAAGGTCGCACCCTGATCGTCACTAGCGAGCAGGAAGAATTTCTCCCGGCTTCCGTCGGCCGCCGCCTGCACGGTCACCGGAATGTCGATACGTGACCCGCTGAGCACCGGAGCCCCGAGGGCGAACGTGCCGGGGCCGCCGACGCCGGGGACAGACAGTCGTTGCCACGACGCACCGCCGTCCGTGGTGCGCAGGAGCAATTCCTGCGTGGGACCCGCGACGAGGACGCCGATCCGCGGCGTCACCATGAGCAGACCGGACCAGCGCACGTTGACATCCGGACCGTTCGGCGTCGCCGGCGGTCCGAAATGCCCGCCGTTGTCGGTGGAGACGAAAAGCGCATGCTCGGCGCTGAATCCGCCGCCAGCGAGGGAGACGACGACGGCGACGATCCCGCCGGCGGCCGGGTGGAATGCAACCTGTTCGGTGCCGTCCGCCGTCGAGGTGCCGGCCGGCCACCGTGGATCGAGCCGTACCGCGCTCCACTCGGCGGCGTAGCGGTAGACGTGCACCGACCCCGTGGGGTCCACCGCGGCGAGCAGCGGAGCACCGTCGGGAGCTGAATCAACGGCCGCGATGTTCGCCGGAGCCAGCCCTGCCGGCAGCGATACCGGCGCCCAGGTCCGGCCACCGTCATGGGTGACGGCCAAGGTTTCGCCGGCAAGTCGGACGCCGATCTGTCCTCGCAGGCGGAGCTGCCGCACCGCGGCGGCGCCCACGGCGCCGCCCCGACTCGCCCCGCCGGCAGGGGACGCGGAGCCGTTACGTGCCTTGCTCGCCGCTAGACCAGGCGCCGATCCGGCGGCGCGTGGGGATTGTCCATTCGGCGCGGCGCACGCCGTCACCAAGACAAGAGCGGCGGCCGCACAACCCATCCAGGAAAGATGGCCGCGCATGGGTGGTCCTCCTCCCGCACAGTTTTGCCGTAGGACGCCGAGCGGTCAGTAAGCGCTGCAATTGTTCGGCGTCGGAGCGAGCGTGCCCACCGGTTTGGAGTACAGACCGCGCTCAGCGACCTGTCACCGCCGCGGGAGCGAGCTCCACTGCGCGGCGACGAGTTCAGCGAGCTGGACGGCGTTGAGCGCCGCGCCCTTGCGCAAGTTGTCGTTGCTCACGAACAGGACGAGCCCACGGTTGTCGGGGACGGAGTGGTCCTGGCGGATCCGCCCGACATAACTCGGATCGGTCCCTGCCGCCTCCAGAGGATTCGGGACGTCGACCACGCGCACGCCGGGTGCGGACTCGAGCAATTCGACGGCGCGGGACGCCGGCAGCGGGCGCGCAAATTCCGCGTTGATCGACAGCGAGTGGCCGGTGAAAACGGGAACGCGCACACACGTGCCGGAAACCCGGAGATCCGGAATTCCCAGAATCTTCCGGCTCTCGTTGCGAAGCTTCTGTTCCTCGTCGGTCTCGCCGCTGCCGTCATCGACGAAATTGCCGGCTACCGGCACGACGTTGAACGCAATCGGCCGGACGTACTTCTGCGGTGCCGGGAAGTCGACCGCCCGTCCGTCATGGGTCAGGTCATGGGCGCGGTCAACAACCTGGCGGACTTGCTTGTCCAGCTCTTCGACGCCTGCCAGCCCGCTGCCGGAGACCGCCTGATACGTGCTCGCCACCAGGCGAATCAATCCGGCAGCGTCGTGCAACGGCTTGAGCACCGGCATCGCCGCCATCGTCGTGCAATTCGGGTTGGCGATGATGCCTTTGCGCATGCCGGAGAGCGCGTGCGGATTCACCTCGGCGACGATGAGAGGGACGTCCGGGTCCATCCGCCAGGCCGATGAATTGTCAATGACAACCGCGCCGGCGGTCGCGAATTTCGGCGCAAGAGCACGGGACGTGCCGGCTCCCGCCGAGAAGAGCACGATGTCAAGACCTGCGGGGTCGGCGGCGGCGGCGTCCTCGACAACAACCTCGCCGTCCTGCCACGGCAGGGTACGCCCGGCCGATCGGGCCGAGGCGAAGAACCGGATCGAGGCGACCGGGAAATGCCGCTCCGCGAGGATCCGGCGCATCACGCCGCCGACCTGCCCGGTTGCGCCGACGATGCCGACGTGGAACGACCGCTCGGTCACGACCCCTCCTTCAGCCGCCCGAATCGTCACCGGCCGGTTCCACCATAGACGACCGCCTGTCCCTCCGGATCGTCCAATTCGAAGGCCCGGTGCAGCGCAGCCACCGCCGCAGGCAGGTCATCTTCGCGGATGACGACGGAAATGCGAATCTGCGACGTGGAAATCATCTCGACGTTGATGCCCGCGTCCGCCAGCGCCGTCAGAAACTTGGCCGTGACACCGGGTTGCGTTCGCATGCCGGCGCCGATCAACGAGACTTTGCCGATCTGGTCGTCGGAGAGGAGACCCTCAAACCCGATCCGGTCCTTCGCCTTGCTCAGCGCGGCCATCGCAGTCGGCAGATCGGAGGTCGGGAGGGTGAAGGTGATGTCGGTCCGTCCGGTCGCCGTCGACGACACGTTCTGCACAATCATGTCGACATTGATGCCGGCGTCGGCAATGACCTGGAAAATCTGTGCGGCCTCACCGGGTTTGTCCGGGACACCGACAACGGTTATCTTCGCTTCGCCGCGTTCGTGTGCGACACCGGAGATAATCGGCGCTTCCATCTGCTCCTCCGGGGGAATATCGACGATCCACGTCCCCGGCTTGGTCGAGAACGAGGATCGCACGTGAATCGGCATTTTGAACCGCCGCGCGTATTCGACGCACCGCAAGTGCAGAATCTTGGCACCGGCGGCCGCCATTTCCAGCATTTCTTCGTACGAAATTCGAGGGATTTGCCGCGCAGTGGGGACGATCCGCGGATCCGCGGTGAACACGCCGTCCACGTCGGTGTAGATTTCACAGACCTCGGCGCCGAGCGCGACGGCCAAGGCAACCGCGGTGGTGTCCGACCCGCCGCGGCCGAGCGTGGTCACATCCTTCGTGTCTTGGGCCACCCCCTGGAAGCCGGCGACGATGGCGATGTGCCCGGCGGCAAGCGCCTCACGGATGCGGCCCGGTGTCACGTCGATGATCTGCGCACGACCGTGCCGTGAATCGGTGATGACGCCGGCCTGGCTGCCGGTGAACGAACGGGCCTCCATGCCGAGATTGGCGATCGCCATCGCCAGCAGGGCCATGGAGATGCGCTCTCCGGCCGTCAGCAGCATGTCGAGCTCGCGCGGCGGCGGCATCGGCGAGACCTGGGCGGCGAGGTCGAGAAGTTCGTCGGTCGTGTCGCCCATCGCGGAGACGACGACGCAGACGTCGTAGCCCTGCTTGCGGGTGGCGACGATCCGTTGCGCAACCTTCTTGATGCGCTCCGCGTCGGCAACGGATGACCCACCGTACTTCTGCACGATGAGCGGCACGCGTGCTCCTCACATGGACGAACCGCCGGCAGTCTACCGGTCCCGGTTACGCTGACGCCCATGCCGAGGTCAGCGGGCGGCCGATCATCCCGCGGTGTGCGGTGGCCGGCGCCGGTCGTCGTCTGCTCTGCCGTCGGCCTCGTCGGCGTCCTTCTCGCCGGCTGCTCGGCGCATCAGCCGACACCGCCGCCGTCAACGGGTGCCCAGACGTCGACCGCTGGTCCGCTCCTGGCGCTCCGCGCCGCGGCCGCGCGGGCCCTGCACGCGTCGTACACCGCCACGTACCGCGCGCTTGGCACCAGCCCGCCGCGAAGCGGCACGGTCGCGGTATACCGGACGCCGGACGCCGTCCGGCTGGACGTCACCGAGACCGGCGCCGCGGCACTGCGGATTCTCGTCACGGCCCAGGGAACCTTCTCCTGCACCCTCCCCGGGCCGCCGACACCGCCGCCGACCGGTACGAGCGCACCGGCGTGCGTGACACTGGCCGGCCCAAAGAGCACCGTTCCGCCGTCCCTCGACCCGGGGTTGCAGCACGTCTTCACCTCGACCCTGGAGGCCCTGGCCGGCAGCGACGACGTCCGTGTCGCCGGCACGCCTGAACCCCGGACCATCGCCGGCTACAGCGCGACCTGTTTTGCCGTCACCTTCACCGCCGCGTCCATCGCGCTCACCCCGGGGACCTACTGCTTCACGGCTGACGGAATCCTCGCCGCAGCACTCTTCCGGTCCAGTTCCATCAGCCTCATCAGCGTGGACGGCGCACCGGTTCCGGGCGATTTCCAGCTCCCCGCGTCGCCGGTGCCGCTCACGCCGCAGCCGACCCCGGCAGGCTCCGGCGGCTGAGATCCTGCGAGGCACGCAGACCGGAGCCAGGCCTACACGTCGAGCCGATCATGCGCGACGACCGATTGGAGGGCCCGGACCATGGCGCCGGCGTGCGTCCCCCAATGCGACAGGTACGAGAACTGCCACCACCACAAGGCCTCAACCGGCCGTCCGGCCCGGAAATGCGCCAACCCATGCAGCAGATCCGAAACGATCAGCGCGAGGTCGTCGGATATCACGAACGTCGTGGCGCTGGGCGGATTCTCGTACGGATCGAAAATCTCGACGTATCGGTCGATCGGTGCCAGCAGTTTCGCCAATCGGGTGCGGAGATCATCGATATCCGGGTCCGGGCCGACATCAGGTTCGAACGGTTCCGGCGGAACGATGTCCGTGATGGCCCCCAGCCGCCCGCCGGCGAGCAGCAGCTGCGACACCTCCAACAGAAGCAGGGACACGGCGGAACCGGCGTCCGTACTGCGGGCGATCTCCCGTACGGCGATGACGAAACTCTCAACTTGATCGGCGATCTCGGCCGCGAATTCGCCGAGGTCCTCCGACCTGCTCTCCACCAGGGGGTCAGACATCGAGCTGCCTCCTACCTTCCAGCGCGCGGCCGAGGGTCACCTCATCGGCGTACTCGAGATCGCCGCCGACGGGTAGACCGCTGGCGAGCCTGGTGACCCGCACACCGAGTGGTTTGACTAATCGTGCCAGGTACGTCGCGGTCGCTTCACCCTCCAAATTCGGATCTGTGGCCAGGATCAGTTCTTTGACCGTGCCGTCGGCCAGGCGCTGAAGGAGCTCACGGATTCGAAGATCATCTGGACCTATGCCGTCGATGGGGCTGATCGCGCCGCCGAGGACGTGATAACGCCCGTGGAACTCGCGGGTCTTCTCAATCGCCACGACATCCTTGGGTTCTTCGACCACGCAGAGCACCGTCGGGTCCCGGCGCGGATCCGCGCAAATCCGGCACTGCTCGTGCTCGGCGACGTTGCCGCAGATCGCACAGAACCGGATGCGCTCCTTGACATCCAGCAGGACCTCGGCCAGACGCCGGACCTGGCTAGGGTCCGCGCCCAGGATGTGGAAGGCGATGCGTTGCGCGCTCTTGGGGCCGATCCCGGGCAGCTTGCCAAGCTCATCAATGAGATCTTGGATTACGCCTTCGTACACGGCTCACCGCACTGCCTCTCGCCATCCGCAGCACCCGGGCAATCCGGGCGCCTCCGTCGTCATCGAGACGAGCGTACGGTGCCGGGAAGATCACAGACGGCTGCAACGCCGTCAGTCGACGTCCTCCTCGATCACAGTCGCTCCCAGGTGCCGTTGGAGCAGCGCGAGGTGCTCCGTCTCGCTCTCGGACGTCTCAACGGGTGGATCATCCGGATCGACCCCGTCTCCCGGCAGATCGTCCGGCTCAGGATCGCGCGGCTCAGCTGCTCCGCGATTTCCCGAGGTGGACGAGTGGGGTCGTTCCGCGCCGACCGCGGCGGTTCCGGTCACCTCGGGGCCGGATCCGGTGGAACCAAGGACCGTCGTCTCGATCCGCCACTGCCCGCCGAGGACGTCCGTCAGCGCCCCCGCGAGCGCTTCTTCGTTGCGCGGTCCCAGCGCAAATTGCCGTTCGAGCGCCGGGGTGGTGAAGCCGACGACAATGGTCGACCCACGCACGTCGACCACCTGGGCTGGACCGGAGATCAGGAGAGAGTGCGCGACGCGGCGGCGCTGCTTCGTGGCTTCAAGGACGTCGTCCCACGCCCGCAGGACAGCCGCCTGGTCGGCCGGTGCGTCTCGCCGCGGCACCCGTGGACTGGCCGAGGAGTCCACGGCCTCACGGCCCGGCGGACCGGCCGAGGATTCGACGGCCTCACGGGCCGACGGCCGGGAACCCGTCCTGGGCTGGGCGCTTTCACGGCCCGGTTCACCAACCGCCGGGCCATGTCGCACCGGTTCATCAACCGCCCGGCTCGGTCGTGTCGAAGGACCGGTCGCCTGTCCCTGATCGGGTAATTCACCGGCCACGGACCCGCCGGCCGATAACCCGAGCCGCCGCTCGATCCGCTCCAACCGGGCGAGCACACCGGTCTCTCCCCGATCCGCCGCCGGAACGAGAAGCCGCGCGACGATCAATTCCAGCACCAGTCGCGGAGCGACCGAACCGCGCATTTCCGCCAGGCCGGCGCTGACAATCTCCGCGGCACGCAACAACGCGGTGCGACCAAATGCAGCGGCCTGCCGGCGCATCCGGTCCATCGCATCCTCTGGGACGTCGAGCAAACCGCGCGCCGGCGCATCCGGCACGGCGTCCACAACGATCAGGTCGCGCAGCCGCTGCAGGATATCTTCCGCAAAACGCCGGGGGTCGTGACCCGCGTCGATGACCGACGTCACCACCGAGAAAACCGCCGGGCCGTCGCCGCGGGCCAGCCCCTCGATGGCTTCATCGAGCAGGGCGGCGTCGGTGTAACCGAGGAGTGCCGCGGCGTACCGATGGGTCACGCCCTCGCTCCCGGCCCCGGCAATCAGCTGGTCGAGGATCGACAGGGCGTCCCGTACGGATCCCGCTCCAGCCCGGACGACGAGATTCAACGCCCCGGGTTCGATCGCGACTTTTTCTTGTTCGCAAATGTGAGCCAGGTGCTGGCGGAGAACCGCCGGCGGCACCAGGCGGAATGGATAGTGGTGGGTGCGCGATTTGATGGTGGGCAGAACCTTGTCCGGTTCCGTGGTGGCGAAAACGAATTTGAGATGCGGGGGCGGTTCTTCGACGAGTTTGAGGAGCGCATTGAAACCTGCGGCGGTCACCATGTGCGCTTCGTCGATGATGTACACCTTGAATCGCGAGACAGCCGGGGCGTAAAACGACCGCTCGCGCAGGTCACGCGCATCGTCGACGCCGCCGTGCGACGCCGCATCGATCTCGATGACGTCGACGTTCCCCGGACCACTCGGCGCCAAATCCCGGCATGATTGGCAGACCCCGCATGGGTCCGGTGTCGGGCCCTGCTCGCAGTTGAGGCTCCGGGCGAGGATGCGGGCGGACGACGTCTTGCCGCAGCCACGGGGGCCGGAGAACAGGTACGCATGGTGGACCCGGTTGTGACGCAACGCCTGCCGAAGCGGCTCGGTCACGTGCTCCTGGCCGATCACTTCGGCGAAGGTCGCGGGCCGGTACTTGCGGTACAGGGCAAGGGTCATGACGCCATCCTCCGCCCGCCCATCGTCGCGCACGCGACGGGTTCGTGTCTGTCCGGCCGGTCGCACGAAATCACGAAAGGACCCCCCGCACACCCGTCAGAGCCCGCGTACCCTTGCTGCCTTCCGGCCCTGGGGGGGTTGGCGAGATGGACGCCGCGCGAGGGGTCTCCGCCAAGTCTATGCACGCCGGCACCGACGGCGGCCGGCGTCCACATCGGCTACCCTGCCTGCGGAGGATTCGCCTAGCGGCCGAGGGCGCACGCTTGGAAAGCGTGTAGAGGGGCAACCCTCTCGCGGGTTCAAATCCCGCATCCTCCGCTCGGACCCACCCGCGGTGCGGCGGTACGCCGGCCCCGGGAAGGCGGCTGGTGTCCGGCGCGGTCCGCGTCGTCCGTCCGCTCTCGGCGTATTCCCCGGGATGGCCTCGGCCTGGCGGTACGGCGGCGGACCTGCTAGCGTGATCGAAGGTCGCAGTTCCCAGCACGTGTTCTCTCACGCCGCGGAACCATTGCGCGGTGACACCCATCGCGGCGGCCGGTCGGCCGCGAGGTGTGGTCGGCGAAGTTCCAGTAAGGAGAGCACGTTGCAAGGTGTAGTCAAGTGGTTCAACGCCGAGAAGGGTTTCGGCTTCATCGCGGTCGACGGCGGCTCGGACGTCTTCGTCCACTACTCGGCCATTCAGGGCGAGGGTTACCGGACCTTGGCGGAGAACCAGCGGGTCGACTTCGAGATCACGCAAGGGCAGAAGGGGCCGCAGGCCGCCAACGTTCGCCCGATCTAACGCAGACTTCGCACCGACTGTGGGTTGGCCGTCGTGGCCAACCCACAGTCGTTTCTTCCGGTGAGTGCACACGGAACGGATCGCCCGGCGTTCAGCGCGGCGATCGCAACAAGGTGATCACCTGTGGCCACGTGCTTCGCGCCGTACGACATCATCAGTCGTCTTGACGCGCTTCGCACGGCATCGTGCGAGGCGTCACGTTCTTCGCGCCGCATCGCGCGACGTCTTGACGAGCTTCGTATTGCGTCATCCGCAGTCGTGGCGGTGGAGGTGGGATTTGAACCCACGGAGGGCTTGCACCCTCACACGCTTTCGAGGCGTGCGCCATCGGCCACTAGGCGACTCCACCGCCAGACAGCGTAGCGAAGCGAACCGGCCGTCGGCTTACCACCCTTGTCAGCCGCGACGCCCGGAGAAAAACGTCCGCAGCACCTGCCCGCATTCGTCGGCGAGCACGCCGGCGATCACTTCCGGCCGGTGATTGAGCCTCCGATCGCGGACGACGTCCCAGAGCGACCCCACCGCGCCGGATTTCGGGTCAACGGCGCCATAGACGAGTCGATCAAGCCGCGCGAGGACGATGGCTCCCGCGCACATCGTGCACGGTTCCAACGTGACGACCAGCGTGCACCCGTCGAGCCGCCATCGACCGAGGCGCCAAGCCGCGGCCCGCAAAGCGACGATCTCTGCATGCGCTGTCGGATCCGCCGCCGCTTCCCGTTGATTGTGCCCGCGACCCAGTACGTCGCCGCCGGGGCCGAGGACGATCGCGCCAACGGGAACGTCCGCCACCTTCTCGGCACGGGCGGCCTCCTGGAGGGCGAGCCGCATCGGCTCCTCAAATGAAGCCGCGACGCCAGGGGCGATGTTCAGCGGTAGACCTCAATCTCGTCGACGCATCCCAGCTGGTCAGCAATCTCGGTGATGACGTCAGCCGGGACCTGCCCTTCGCGGCGGCACATTGCCACAAGTTGCTTCGCTGAGATACCGAAGTCCGCGAGAATTCCGGTGTCGCCGCCGGGTTGGGCGTCCGCCCGCATCCGAGCGCCGGCGACGGCGTCATCGGTCTCCGTCTCCGCGGTGTCAACGACGAGATCTGCGAAGAATCGCTCCGCAATATCACTCACGGCAAGCATCCGGACGTCGGAGACGAAGACCCGCGGCTCCTCTCCCCCGTCGATCCGGACCACGGCAAACCATTCGTCATCTTCTTCGACGAAGACGAAGACGGGCTCATCACCGCGGGCGGCAAGCCGCATCGCGTCCGCAAGGTCGTCGATATCCCGGAGTTCCCCGAGATCGATTTCGGCGCCGTGCCACCGGTGGCCGTCCTTGGCAACCAGCGCAGCCAGCTGCGACACCGTTGTCTCCCGTTCCACGCTCTCGGACGTCGACCCAACGCCGCAGGGGCGTCTAGGCCTCATTGTGCGCCGAACACCGTGGCTGTGTCCGGTGGACCGGCACCGGACCCGCTGGCGATACCCGCGGACGCGGGCGTCGCGCCAGGCCGACGATCAGAGGTTCTTGACCGCGGCAACGATTTTCGCCAGGGACTCCTTGGCGTCCCCGAAGAAGACCGTGGTCTTTGGGTGGTAGAGCAGCGCATTGTCGATGCCCGCGAATCCCGGGCGGAGCGACCGTTTGAGGAAGACGACGTTCGCTGCTTCGTCCACGTTGAGAATCGGCATCCCGTAGAGCGGGCTGCCCGGCAGGTCGCGCGCTGCTGGATTGACGACGTCGTTTGCGCCGACAACCACCGCGACATCGGTCGAGCTGAATTCGGAGTTGGCGGCGTCCATTTCCTTCAGCTGCTCATACGGAACATTCGCCTCGGCAAGCAGCACGTTCATGTGCCCCGGCATCCGGCCCGCCACCGGATGGATCGCGTAGAACACTTGCACCCCGCGCGCTTCCAGGACGTCGGCCAGTTCCCGGGCGGTATGCTGCGCCTGCGCGACGGCCAATCCGTACCCTGGGACGATCGCAACTTTCCGCGCATAACCCAGCAGAATCGCAATGTCCTCCGCCCCTGCCGACCGGACTGCGCGATCGCCGGCCAGCTCGGCGGTGGAACCGGCGGTCGTCGGACCGGCGAACGCACCGAAGAGAATCCCCGTCAACGGGCGCCCCATCGCCTGAGCCATCAGTTGCGTCAACAGCGTTCCGGATGCGCCCACCAAGGTTCCGGCCACGATGAGCAGGGTGTTCTGCAGCACGTAACCGGAGGCTGCGACGGTCAACCCGGTGAAGGCGTTGAGCAAGGAAATGACCACCGGCACGTCGGCTCCGCCCACGGGAAGAACGAACAGGACGCCGAGGAGCAGGGCCAGAACGGCGCACACGACGACCAGCGGCACGCTGGTCAACGCGATGCCGGCGATACCCAGCCCGAGCGAGGCAAGGGCGACCACGGGCGTGACGACCCGCGCGGCAGGGAGCACGATCGGCCGGCCCGTCATGATGCCTTGCAATTTCGCAAAAGTCACCAGGGAACCGGTGAAACTCACGCTCCCGACGATCCCGCTGAAGACGACCGCCGCCGCGACACCGCCGGAATCAACCGCGTGCTGCTTGACGTACTCGTTGAGAGAGACCAAAGCCGCGGCGGCGCCGCCGACGCCGTTGAACATCGCGACCATCTGCGGAATTTCCGTCATTTTCACCAACCGCGCCGCCGGCACGGCAATGAGCGTGCCCACGACAATCGCGATGATGATGGGCAGCCGGTGGCCGAGACCGTGCAGGGTCAACGTGACGACGACGGCGAGCGCCGCCCCGAACGCACCAATAAGGTTGCCGTACCGTGCGTATTTGGGCGACGACAAACCCTTGAGCGCCAGGATGAAACAGAGCGCCGTCACGAAATAGGCGAAGAGAACCCCGTTGCTCACCGGGCGCCCTCCTTCATTCCCGCCTGCCCAGCGTCGCGCCCTGGTCGGCGTCCCTTGAACATTTCGAGCATCCGATCGGTGACGACGAAGCCGCCGACCATGTTCGCGGTCGCGAGAACGACGGCCGCCAGACCGAGTCCGAGTTCGACGCCGGTGGAGGCGACACCCGTGATGAGAATTGCGCCGACCAGAATGATGCCGTGAATCGCGTTCGCGCCGGACATCAACGGCGTGTGCAGAATCGTGGAAACCTTGGAAATGACCTCGAAGCCCACGAAAACGGCGAGCATGAAAACGGTCAGCAGCTCGATATTGTTCACGTCCGCACCTGCCCTTCGTGGACGACGAGCGACGCTGCGACGATCTCGTCGGAGAGATCCAGGACGACCTCCCCGTCCCGCGTCAGCATGACGAGCAAATTCGCGAGATTCCGCGCGTAGAGCCGACTGGCGTCGTACGGCATGCCGCTCGGCACGTTCCGGCCGCCCCAAATGAGCACGCCGTTATGCAGAACCTCTTCACCCGGCTTGGAGAGTTCGACGTTCCCACCGGATTCCGCCGCGATGTCCACAATGACCGTGCCGGGCCGCATCGCCTCGACCATGCGCCGGTCGACGAGCAGAGGCGCCCGCCGGCCGGGAACCGCCGCGGTCGTGATGACCGCGTCCGACGCGGCCAGATGAGGGGTGAGCAGTTCCCGCTGTTTGGCGGCCCGCTCCTCGGTCATCTCCCGGGCGTAACCGCCGGCGCCCTCGAGCGTTTCCAAGCCGAGATCGATGAATGTCGCCCCGAGACTGCGCACCTCCTCGGCCGCCGCGGCCCGGACGTCGTACGCCGAGACCACTGCGCCGAGGCGACGCGCCGTGGCGATCGCTTGCAGCCCGGCGACCCCGGCGCCGAGAACCAGGACCTTTGCCGGCGGAACCGTCCCGGCGGCGGTCATGAGCAAGGGGAAGAACCGCGGCAATTTCTCGGCTGCGATGAGGGCCGCCCGGTAGCCGGCGACCAGCGCCTGCGAGGAGAGCGCATCCATGCTCTGCGCCCGGGAGATACGCGGCAGGCGGTCCAAGGAGATCGCGCTTGCCTTGCGCTCGGCGAGGATGTGAAGCAACTCTGCGTACGCCGCCGGTTGCAGGAAGCTCAGCACAAGACAGCCCGCCCGCAATCGCCGGGCATCTTCTGTTGGCAGCGGTTGCACGGCAAGGACGACGTCTGCGTCCGACAATGCCTCCCGCTGCACGATCTGTGCGCCCGCGTCGCGGTACACCTCGTCGGGATACCCGGCGGCCTCGCCGGCCCCCTGTTCGACGGCAACGGTGTGTCCGGCGGATCGAAGTCGAGTCACCGTGTCGGGTACGACGGCGACCCGACGCTCGTAGGGGGCAGTCTCCCTGACGGCGACGATGTTCATGGCACGCAACTTACGGCACGACAGCGGCGCGCCATCGCCGACCCCTGCTCAGCGGCACGGGCGTTCGCCGGAACCACCGCGTCGAGGGTGACGTTCCGGCCTGCGGCGTCGAGGGAAACGCCGGCGGGATTCACGGTGACATTGGTGAGGCTCACTCCTGCCGGCATGCCGGGAATCTGCACCCGGTAGGTCAACTCCCGGCGCAGTTGAGCTTCGATGACGGCGCTGACCGCCGCGTCTTCCGTGCCGGTGATCTGCACCGGCGTGACGGCAAGCACCGTCCCGTCAATGCTCAGCCGAGCGACAACGCCGACCTCGATGGCCGCCACCGAGAGCCGGAATTCGAGTTCGTCAGGCGCGGGACCAGGAGCGATCGCAAGGTTCCGCACATGCGCCGCCGCGCTGATCCGGTCGAAGGGTATGACCGCCGTCCCGGCGATCCGGTCCACGGGGACGTGCCGGAAGTCGCGCTGGAGGAGACGGGACAGCGGCACGTGGACGCCGGCGAAATCCAGCTGCAGGGACGACGTGTCCGGTATGGGCTTCCCGGCCGCATCCGCGAAGAGATCCGTCGCCCGGACAGTGATATCGGTGTAGCGGCCGCGCAGAACCTGCGTGAGAAACGGAAAACCGACGCTGACCGTCGGCCGACGCGGCAGCCGGGCGGCGTGCTGCACGACACTGGCCAGCTCGCTCTCCGCCTCATGTGCGGCAATCCGGTCGGCGGCGAAGAGCAACCCGAGCAGAAGGACGACGACGCCGAGCAGCTTCGTCACCGGGCACCCCCGGCGAAGGGAGGCAGCACGTCGACGACGCTGCCGCGATGAAGCAGGACCTGTGTCGGGTCGCGCCGCCCGGCAGGTACGCCGTCCACCAGGAACGCCGACCGCGAGACGACCTCCGCCAATTGCGGGCTGCGCGCCCGGAGCACGTGAAGCACGTCGGCGAGGGTTCCGGCGGCCACTTCCTCGCTGCTGACCCCGGCCGCCTCCCGCGCCGCGGCCCAGTACCGGACCGTGCAGCGCGGCTGTTCGCGTTCACCGGTGGTCACGCGTCAGAAATCCTGCCGAAACGTGGACGCCGTATCCTGGCTTGTGATCCAGAACACCGAGACGACGAGAGCCGTGGCCACACTTCTCCTCCTCACGAACGCCGTCCAACCGTCGGCGGAGGTGTTGCCTGCGCTCGGTCTCCTCTTGCACCGGGTCCGCGTCCTCCCCGCCGAGCTCTCCGCCCTGCTGGACGTCCCGGCCGCCGATGCGATTCTCGTCGACGGCCGCCGGGATCTTGCACATGCCCGGTCGCTATGCCAGACGCTGCGGACAACCGGCCTGGCCATCCCGCTCTTCGTGGTTGTCACCGAAGGCGGGTTGGCAGCGGTCACCGCCGAATGGGGCTTCGACGACGTTCTCCTTGACACGGTAGGCCCGGCGGAGCTGGAGGCACGGCTGCGGCTGGCGACCGGGCGAATGGCCGCGGCGCAGCGGCGCAGCGGGAGCGACGAGGTAATCCGCTCCGGTGACCTGGTCATCGACGAGGCGACGTATTCGGCGCGGTTGCGCGGCCGCACCCTCGACTTGACGTTCAAGGAATTCGAACTCCTCAAGTACCTCGCGCAGCATCCCGGCCGGGTTTTCACCCGTGCGCAACTGCTCCAGGAGGTGTGGGGCTACGACTATTACGGGGGCACCCGAACCGTCGATGTGCACGTACGCCGGCTGCGCGCAAAACTCGGCACCGAATACGAATCGCTGATCGGCACGGTGCGCAACGTCGGGTACAAGTTCGTCCTTCCCTCGGCCGACCGCGCGGCAGCCCATCGCGGGGCTCCAGGAGATGATCAAGAGTCCGACCGTCCGACCGGGGTTTCCGACCGCGCGACCGGGGTTGAAGACGCCGCACTACCGTAGGCACGTGACGGTATTGCCCGCTTCGATTCGGATCGAACCGCACGGACGACTCGCACCTGCGCTCCTCCCGAGGGTCTTTGCTCTCGTTGACGACGCGACGGACACCGACGGCGTCCAACCGCTCTCCGAGCACGTCGTCCTGCACCTGCGGTACGGGGGCGACGAGCGCGGCTGCAACCTCTTGCTCTGGGTGGACGACGACGAGCCGCGCCTGGCGGGTTATGCGCATCTCGACGCAACCGATCCGGTCGAGGCGCCAAGTGCGGAGCTGGTCATCGCGCCGGATTTTCGCGGCCGTGGGCTCGGCACGATGCTGGTCGAGGCGATCCTCGCCAGGACCGGCGGCCGGTTGCGGCTCTGGGCGCACGGCGAACTCCCTGCGGCGCAGGCAATGGCCCGCCGGCTGGGCTTCGCGCGCCGACGCGTTCTGCTGCAAATGCGCCGGGATCTGTTCGCCCCGCTGCCGCCGGTCACCCTGCCCGATGACGTCCAGATCCGTACGTTTCGACCTGGCGCGGATGACGACGCGTGGATCGCGCTGAACGCCCGGGCGTTCGCTGACCATCCGGAGCAAGGTTCGTGGACGCTGGAGGACCTCCACCGGCGGATGCAGGAAAGCTGGTTCGATCCGGACGGCTTCTTCTTGGCCGAACGTGACGGTGAATTGGTGGGATTTCACTGGACGAAGGTGCACGGCTCGCCGGCGGGCCAAGCCTCCAACGGCAGTTCAGGCCACGGTCACGAGCCGCTGGGCGAGGTGTACATCCTCGGGGTGGATCCGAAGGCTCAGGGACTGGGACTCGGCCGCGCCCTCACCATCGTCGGGCTCCGCTACCTGCGGTCGCGCCGCCTTCCGCACGTCATGCTGTACGTCGATGCCACCAATGCACCGGCGATCCGGCTCTACGAGTCCCTCGGATTTCGGCACTGGGGCACCGATGTCCTCTTCGAGCGCGGCGGCACTGCGAACGGCGAAGGAACGAGCTGACCGCCCGGCGGCTCAGCCGGCGATCGGCATCACCGCGAGATGAACCAGCGCGGCGGTCACCGCGGCACCGGGAATGGTGAAAATCCACGCCAACACAATGTTGGCCGCGACACCCCAACGGACGGCCGATATCCGCCGCGTCGCACCCGCCCCCATAACTGCGGAGGTGATGACGTGCGTCGTCGAGACCGGCGCGCCGAAATGTGCCGCCGTAAGAAGGACAGCAGATGAGGTCGCTTCAGCGGCGAAACCCCGGGGCGGGTCGAGCTGGATGATCCGGCGCCCGAGCGTTCGGATGATGCGCCACCCCCCGGCGTACGTGCCGGCCGCCATCGCGGCTGCGGCTGAGAAGATGACCCACGCCGGTACGCGGAAACTGTGAATGTAGCCTCCGGTCACCAGCGCCAGCGTGATGACACCCATAGTCTTCTGCGCATCCTGGGTGCCGTGTGAATAGGACATGGCCGCCGCGGACAACGTCTGCAAATACCGGAAGCCCTTGTTCATCGGACCGGGCTTGGCGCGTTGAAAAACCCACAGAATGACGAGCATCAGAACAAATGCCGCCGCCACGCCGACCAATGGTGAAATCACCATCGGAATCACGACTTTGTCGATGACCCCTGACCAGTGGACGGCGTTGAACCCCGCCTTCGTGACGACGGCGGCACCTACCAGCCCGCCGATGAGCGCGTGTGACGAGGACGACGGCAGGCCGAAGTACCAGGTGAGGAGATTCCACGCGATGGCACCGATGACCGCTGCGAACACGAGCGCAAGACCGCGGCTGCCCTGGGGAGCAGCGACGATGCCCTTACCGACGGTACCCGCGACCCGGGTTGACACCGCAGCTCCGATCAAATTCAGGATCGCCGACATGCCAAGGGCGACTCGCGGCGTCAGCGCCCGGGTGGAGATTGACGTCGCGATCGCGTTGGCGGCGTCATGAAAGCCGTTGGTGAAATCAAATGCCAAGGCGACCACGACGATGAGGATGATTGCGGCCGTGGTCATCGTCAGGTCTCCTTGACCACGATCGTCTCGACCGTGTTCGCCACATTTTCGAAGGCGTCCGCGGCCGACTCGAACTGGTCGGAGACCTCCTTGAGCTTGAGTACGGTCAACGCGTCGAGGTGGCCGTCGAAGAGCTTGGCCAGCAGCCGGCGATGCAACTGATCAGCCTCGTTTTCCAACCGGTTCACCTCGATCCAGTACGCGTCCAGTCCCTTGCGGGTGCGGAGCCGGGGCATCGCGTCCGCCGTAATGGCGGCTGCCCGCTCCAAGACGTGGACCTGCTCGGCGATCTCTTGCGGCAGCTCGCTCAACCGGTACAAGACGATGAGGTCGGTGCCGGCCTCGACAAAGTCCATGACGTCGTCGAGCCGGCCGGCGAGCCGGTAAATGTCGTCGCGATCAAACGGGGTTACAAATGTTGAGTTGAGCCGGCGCAAAATGCCGTGGGTAATTTCGTCCGCTTCATGCTCGATACGGCGCACCTCGTCCGCAACCGCCGACCGGTCGGCGTCCGGGAGGAAAATCCGGCTTGCTGCCTGAATCCCGCGCACGAGCGTGGCGGCCGAGGTCGCAAACATGTCGAAGAAGGCAGGACCCTCCGGGGTCAGGCGGAATCGCACAGTTGATCTCCTCGGCCACAGACGTCGAACGGTTCCGCGCTGATGCTAATGAGTCCTGATGAGCCGTGCTCACCAGACCCACGGCAACCTACCCGCCACCGTTCCCGCGACGTGACGTCCCGGTACGTTCAAGCGGGATCGGTGCAGGCCGCGGGGTCAAACCCTGCACCGCCCGCGATCGGCATCGGCCGCGAGGCCGTACCGTGCACCGCTGAGGAGAGCAGGACCCCCTGTGCGATGCGCGGAAGCAACGGTGCGGCGGTACGCGTTCTACCGGCCGGTGATCACGACGAGCGTCGGTCCGGACGACGATCACGTTGCTGGCGCGACTCATCGGCCTGGTGCGACTCACTGGTGAGGCCAAGAATTTTGTCGATCTCTTGTGTGCTGAGCCGTCCATCTCTGCGAGAAGCGTGGATCATGAGCTCGCTGTAGAGGTCGATCTCTTCCAGGGTGTCCGGATCCGCCAACCTGGGATCACCGGGTTGCGATGTGACGATCGTCTTCGGCGCCGCGGCTGATCCTCGTCCGGAACTCCGGCGAGACGATTCCGAACCAGCCTGATTCTCCGGCGCGCGCCTCGTCACTTGAGCCCCGCCTCCTTCCCCGCGAAGCTCGCGCCCAGCCTGCCCGTTGTGTCGCTGGTCAGGTACGCCGCCTCCCCCCTCGCGGAGTTCACCTTAGACACCTGAGCGGCACGCCGCGGTCACATTGTGGGATTTCCGCCAGATACGACACGGTGCGATGCTTCCCCTCGTCGCGCGACTCGACGCCGCCTCGGATCGGCACCCATCGAATGGAGTAATCCGTTAGGAGGAGGTACGGGAGGTGTCGTAGCCGACCGGGACTGCCTGGGACGTACGCACGCAACGCCTTCCGTCTGGCGGTCATCCGCAAACCCACCAAGTGTCGCCCGCAAACACCACCCAAGAGTCATGCGCACATCCGCCAAGCGTCATCCGCGAACGTCACCCCAGAGTCATCCGCAAGCTCCACCCACAGTGCAGGTGACGCAGGAAATAGTTGCGGTCGGGGGGAACTGGGGGAGCAGGTCGTGATGGGTGAGGTCGATCAGATCATTCGGCGCGGTTCATTCCGCTGGCAGCCCACGAATTCGCGCAGAGCGGACGGTAACGGCTGAGGACGGCGCAGCACCGCCCGGTAGGCGGCGTCGACCAGCACGCGGCCCTCCCGCGAACGGTATGCGGAGCAGCCGTCGAAGTCGTCGACTGCATGCCCGTCGTGGCAATCACTGACGGAACCCCGGACGTCGGACGGCGGTAACAGGAGAGGCTCGTGCCGGCTCGAGCTCGTCGTCCCCAACCCGCGACGTAGGCGCGCGAGCAGCCCGCGCAGTGTCACGTTCCGCCGCACGGTCACCCGGGCTGCCGCATCAAGCAGGGTGATCCGAAATCGGAGAGCATCGGGATCCACGGCACCGAGCCGATCGGTGACCCCGGTGGCCGGCTCGCCGCGTAGATCGGTCGAAAAGAAGGTCACCAGATCAACTCCCCGGTCGCCGTCCGTGCCTCGCGAACCGCGGCGTCCCGGGCAGCCTCCACCGCCCGCCGATTCGCCTCGGCGAGCTCGTCGATGCGTGCGGAGAGCCGCAGCATCGCTTCCCGATGAGCGGCGAACATCTCTCCCCATGGCGTCGGTGCCGCAGCGGCAATCTCCGCAAGGGTTGCGGTGGGCGCAAGCCGGAGCTCCTCGACAACAGCCTCGGCACCAACCGCCCGGGCGAGTCCGGCGAGACGAAGCTCTTCAGCAGCAAGCTCAACCTCGTGGCCGGCGCGGGCCAACCATTCCAGTCGTCCGGCGTCGAGCACGAGCCGCTCCTCCTCAAGCTTGAAGAGCAGCACGTCGAGTGCCTGTCGTTCCCGCCAGAGGAGCTCAGACAGCTCGGCAAGTTGTGACATATCTCACCTCGTGACGCGGTCCGGTCATCATCTCATGTTCGCATTCGGCGTACTTGTTGGATGACTTCGACATCCAACCGATGAGGACTGAGCGTGCCCGCCGCCCAAACTGCGGCGATTGCGCTGACCGGCATCACGAGGCCGCGTCCGGACCAACGCGCATTCCGCCGGTTGCCGCGCCGCACCTAGTCACTCCGGGCAGTTTCTGGTCTATCAGCGGAGCGGTTACTCCGTTTGGAGTCAAGACGCACCGGGTGAATCGGCGATGACACTGACATGGCGACCACCAAGACTCCCCGTGAGCAACCAGGTGCTCATGTATCGCACAACGATACGATTGACCAGCTGGTGAAAGACCACCTGCCGCTTGTTGGGTATCTCGTTGCCGAGACGGCCAGTAAACTGCCGGGGCACGTCAACCGCGATGACCTGACATCGGCCGGAATGATGGCGCTCGCGCAGGCCGCCCGGACGTACGATCCGTCCCGAGGCGTACCATTCGCGAGATTCGCCACCGTCCGAATCCGTGGCGCCATTATTGACGAACTCCGCAGCCACGACTGGGCGAGCCGCTCGGTCCGCGTGAAGGCACGTCAGCGCGCTGCAGCCGAAGAAGAGCTGGCCGCGGTCCTCGGCCGATTGCCGACGCAGGCCGAGCTTGCCGAGCACCTTGGAGTTTCCGTCGATGAGCTCGCTTCGACCGAGGGTGACGTTCACCGTGCGGTCGTGCTCAGCCTGCAGGGCTTTGCGGACGCCGGAACACTCGAGGGAATGCTTCCCCACCAAGACCCTGGGCCGGAGGATGTTCTCCTCAACCGCGAGCGGGTGAATTACCTGCTCGATGCGGTCGCCGCACTCCCGCCGCGGTTGCGGACGGTTGTCGAAGGCTACTTCTTCCAGGAGCGGCCGATGGCCGAGCTCGCTGAGGAACTCGGGGTAACCGAATCGCGAATCTCTCAGATGCGGGCGGAGGCGCTGAGCTTGCTCCGGGACGGCATGACCGCAATGTTGGCTCCGGAACAGTTGCCCGAAGAGCCGCGGCCCGACGGCTGCGTGGCCCGACGGAAGGCCGCGTACTACGCCGCGATCGCCGCCAGTTCTGATTTCCGGACACGGATCAGCGCCCGACACGTCCGCGTGGATCTCACCGAACGGAGGGCGTCCGCCTAACCGCACGGCGTTCGGTCGGCTGCGGGACCGCGGGTCGGCTATAGGACCGCCGGTCGGCTGCAGAATCGCGGGACAACCGCCGAGCCGCCGGTTGGTTGCGGGATCCCGGGGACAACCGCAGAGCCACCGTCGGCCGCCGAGTCGCCGGTCGGCCGTTCCCCTGTGCCCGGCCGCCTCGCCGGACGCCAACCCCTTCACTGGCGTCCACCCAACACCGTCGGCCATGCGGCACTTATGGCGGGCGACGTCACGCCGTCGACAGGACAGCGAACCCTACCGCCCAAGGACGGCGAATGCTGCCGCGCGTCCGTTGGTCTAGTCCAATCTCTTGACAGGACTGGACCTCTCGTCGCACCCTGGTCGCTGCGGGGGAGTG
This sequence comes from Acidothermus cellulolyticus 11B, assembly GCF_000015025.1. Taxonomy (GTDB): domain Bacteria; phylum Actinomycetota; class Actinomycetes; order Acidothermales; family Acidothermaceae; genus Acidothermus; species Acidothermus cellulolyticus. Next base: position 2,305,434 of record NC_008578.1, read on the forward strand.
TGTTCCGGCGACGCTCGCCGGCACGTGGACGGGTGACGACGCCCACCTGCGTTTCCAGCAGTGCGAGTGCACAGCGTGCGTCGTCATCCGAGGTGTAAGGAGTTGCCGTGCAACGCGCCAAAGCTGCAACGATCGCCGCACTGACCTCCGGCCTGGTCCTGTCGGGTGTAACCGTCGCCGCCACCGCGCCGTCGGCTTCGGCCGCGACCCTCGCCCAAGCGTGGTATGCCCAGGCTCCCTACGTCATGCCGCTGGACAATAGCCCGCCCGACCTGGCCACCGTCATGGCCGCGACAAATGAAAAGGCGTTCATGCTGGCCTTCATTCTGGCCAACGGCAGTTCCTGTAGTCCAGCCTGGGACGGCACGAACCCGGTATCCTCTGACACGACCGTCGCGAATGTCATCAACCAGGTCCGATCGCTTGGTGGCGATGTGTCCGTCTCCATCGGCGGTTATGCAGGTACAAAACTCGGGCAGGTCTGCAGTTCACCACAGGCAACCGCCGCAGCCTATCAAGCGGTCATCGATAAATACGCTCTCAAGGCGATCGACTTTGACCTGGAGGAGCCGGAGTACGAGAACCTCACCGCCGTCAGTAACGAGGTCGGGGCGGCACAAATTCTTCAGCGCAACAATCCCGGCTTGTACATCTCCATCACCTTGCCCGGGACTGCATCCGGAACGGGCTACTTCGGCCAGAACGTGTTGAACACCGCAAAGGGTCTTGGCTTTACACCAAACAACTATTCCATCATGCCTTTCGACGGCGGCTTCAATGGAGCTGCGAGTCAGCAGAGCGCTCTTCAGCAGTTCCATACCATCCTCATGAACACGTTTGGCTGGGATTCGGCTACCGCCTGGGCGCATGAAGGCATCTCACAGATGAATGGTCGATCTGACACCGGCGAATACTTCTACCAGGCTGATTTTCAGTCAAACCTCGACTTCGCCCGTTCAGTCGGGTTGGGACGTTACACATTCTGGTCCGTCAATCGAGACCGGCAGTGCCCGGGCGGCGCAACAAGTACGACGTCCGGCACCTGCAGCAGCGTCGTCCAAAATGACTGGGATTTCACGAAGTTTGACGTACAGTTCGCCGGCAGTAACCCCCCTACCACAAATCCGTCTCCGTCTCCGTCGTCGTTGCCGGTGTGTGCGCCGGCGTATGACAACAGCACGGTGTATGTGGGGGGGAATGTGGTGAGTTATAACGGGCACAATTGGACGGCGAAGTGGTGGACGCAGGGGGAGCCGCCGAGCACGGGCGGGTCGGGGGTCTGGCAGGACAATGGTCCGTGCGCGACCACCAGCCCAAGCCCGTCGCCAAGCCCGAGCCCGTCTCCGTCCCCGTCGCCGTCCCCAAGCCCGTCGCCGAGCGGGTCGCCGTCCCCGAGCCCGTCCCCGTCCCCGTCCCCGTCCCCGTCCCCGTCCCCGTCCCCGTCGCCGTCGCCGTCTCCGTCGCCGTCTCCGAGTCCGTCGCCGTCGGCGGGGTTGGTGGTGAATGGGGGGTTTGAGACCGGTGATGTGTCGGGGTGGAGTTGTCAGGCGCCGGATGCGGTGGTCGGATCGCCGGTGCATTCCGGCCGGTATGCGTTGGCGGGGGTGCCGACGGGTTCGACGACCGGCCAGTGCACCCAGACGGTGAGCGTGGCCCCGAATACCACCTACACGGTGTCGGCGTGGGTGAACGGGTCGTATGTGTACCTGGGGGCTAATGGGGCCAGTGGGGATGTCAACACCTGGACCCCGGGCACCGGTGGCGCCTACCAGCAGTTGACCATCCGGGTCACCACCGGGCCCACCCAGACCACCATGACCGTCTACATCCACGGCTGGTACGCCCAACCCACCTACTACGCCGACGACATCACCCTCACCTAAACCCCGGCGCACACCGCAGAAAACACCGACACCACCAACCCCTCACCTAACCCCACAACACGGGGGGTGGGCGCCACGCCACCCACCCCCCACAACCACACCACCCGATGCCGGCGCCGCGAAGCCCGCGGCGTCGGCATCGTCGGTCGATTCCGTACCAGACGCTCGCGGCGCCGGCATCGTCAGTAAATCCAGTACCAGTTGATGAAGAGCAAGGAGAACATTCCAAGACCAGTTGCGGAGACTGCGACAATCGGCGTCCATGACCGGATACGGCGGGAAAATTCCGCGATGCCCCAGAAGATTGGCGCGATGACGAGGACGAACCGCATCATGGACATGAAAGGGCGACCCGGAAACTCCATACACAGCGGTGCGATGAGACTAGCGCCCGTATATATCCCATACGTCAGCGCGGTCCGGCGTATCACCCATACCGCGGAGGCGACTGCCACGGCGACGACAAGAAGGTCGAGGAAGTGATAGCCGCCCGGATAGATGCCGACCCACTGTATACCGTCGCGTACACCGTCCCATAGCGTGATCCACGGCCATTGCGCATTCCGGTCCCAGCCGCCTTCGGATCGAAACGGCAATAGAGGCTGTCCTGCTCGCTGCCACCACCACGCGAGATATGCGATGACGCCGGACACCGACACGGCGGCCACACCGAGACACCGCATGATGCCGCGGATGGCGTCCCTCCCGGCCGGTCGCGCGGAAACGCACTGCCTCAGGCATTCGAACACCACGGCAAGCGCCAGGACAACGCCCATGCTCCGGACGGCGGTACCGAAACCGGCTGCCACACTCGCGACAAGCCATCGTGACCGGCGTGCTGCGTACAGCGCTACCGCAACCGCCAAGAGGAACAGCGATTCCGAGTACGGCGCGAAAAAGAAGAAGGCCGACGGAAATATCGCGAGGAGTACGACGGTGCGCTTCGCCAGATCGACATCGAATTCATCCTGCGTCCAACGGTAAATGACTGCCAGCGCTGCGAGATATGCGAGATTCGACACCACGTACGCCGCCAGGAGAATGTGCCCTCCGGTCAGAAATGCGACGGCCCGGATCGCCGCCGGATACCCGGGAAAGAATGCGGCACTATGGTCCTCAACGGCATATCCGTGCGCGGCAATGCGCAGATACCACAACGCATCCCACCGCTCCCATGCGGTGAACATAATTCCCAGGCCGTGTGTCACGGGAGGCGTAGCCCAATCGGGCACGTCCGCGGGCTGGTTGGGAGGAATGACGGCCGCCGCGGGAATCGCGAGTAGAAAGAGGCCGACGCGGACAGCGATAAAGACCCGGACGACGTAGGAGACGGCATCCCGCCACACCCCGGGCACGCGTTCCCGGCGCGCCGCGCCGAGCGAGTACCGGCGCATCAATCCGTGAGCCATGGTGAGGTCCCGCTCCGTCGCAACTGTCAGCGGGCCAAGCCTACCGACGGAACGCGGGAATCGACGCCAGCCCCGGATCGGCGGCCGGCAGACGGACGCCGTCCGTGCCTTGGACCCGCGCCGCGCGCACCGCCGTGCCATCGCGTCAACGCGCCGGACCGCGAACCGGCGCCGTCCGCGGCGGAGTGCCGTGCCGTCCAGCTGCCGAGCGCCACGGTCCAGAGCATGCGCCGCGGAGTGCCGCGCCGTCGCCTTCGCCCAGGCCGACACGCACGAAGGCGGCGCGCCCGAACGCTTTGGCTGGACCCCTAGCCTGCCGACGTACTCGATGAGCACCCTGCACCACGACCACTCGGAGGATCATGCTGGTCCCTCCACTTGTCACCGGCGGACCGGTCACGGTCCGCCTCGTTCATCGCGACGGCCGCGAGTTCGCCACCCGCGTCGAGAGTGTTTCGCCGCGCGTGGTGGTTGTTGCTGCGCCACCGGGAGCCAACGCGGCTCTCATCGCCAGCGGCACCCGCGAGATCGACCTGTCATGGCTCTCACCCCGCGGCCGGTACGAACAACGGTGTGAGCTCGAACACAGCGCGGGAACCTCGCGGCAGTGGCGGCTCCGGCCGCTCCGGCCTGCCGTGCTAGTGCAACGACGCCGCTATATCCGCGTCCGCGCGGCCGTCCCCGTCGTCATAGAGGTCTCCGGCGAATCGCTGCCGGCGACGACGGTCGACGTGTCGGAGGGCGGCTTCCGCGTCCGGATCCCGCCGCGCGATATTGCCGAACTGGAGCGTGCCACAGTGCACGCCACTATCGCGGGCCAGCCGGTGGAATTGCCCGGATACTTTCTGCGCCGCACCTTGCGCGGTCCAACCGACGCCGAAGCTGTCATCGTCTTTGAAACGCTCGGCGTTCACGCGGAAACGCTGCGTCGCTGGATCCTTCAGCTGCAATTACGCAGCCGGGCGGCGCGCTCCAGCTAGCTCCCGCGCTGTCGGCGGTGGGGTCGTCGTCAACGGCCTTGCGCACGGTACGCCGGCCACGGAGTCGGCGCGGCGCCGCCGATTTGCCGGGAGAATTCGCCCAGGAACCAGTGCCGGTAGTGAACGAGCTCCGGAGGGGTGGCGAGGGTGAGCAAATGCTGGCCTTGACGGCAGTACTCATCCGCCTCGTCAAGCAGTTCGCCCAGATGAACGGCCGCGTCGGCGACATCGGCCGGAACTCGATAATGGACGTCGATTTCGGCCGCCCCGGAGACGCGCGCTTCGTCAAGGAGCCGATCCTGTTCACGGGTGAAACCAACGTAACGCCCCGTCAGCTCGTCAATCAGATCAATCAGCCGCTTCGGCAGGGCCCTGACACCATCGTGTTCACCGAGTTGTTCGGCGATGAGATACATCTCGCGCAGGAGTTCGGCGGAATGTTCTCCCGCCTGCGCATGCAAGAGCACCGGTATGCGCAGCAATTGGACGTCGTGCAACGGTTCGGTCACGCCGCCCGTACCACGCGGTTTCGCTCGGTGCGCCGCGCGTCACTCATGACCTGCGCACCTCCGTTCCGATCACTGTAGCGAGCCGGCGGCACGACATCGGGCGGTTCGACGCCCCACTCACCGAAACCGTGCCGCTCCGCGTTCCCCGGATCGCCGCCCGTGCCGTGACCGCCGCCGCTGGTACGCGGAACCTCGCACCAGACGGTCTTGCTCGACGGTCCCACCTCTTCTCCCCACGCACGAGCGAGTTCAGCTATCACGCGCAACCCGCGACCTGTGGTGGCGACGTCGGAGAAATTTCGCCGAACCGCCCGGATCCACGGCGCCTCGTCGATCACCTCGACCCGTACGGACGTTTCTCCTATCCAAAGCCGCACGACGAAAGCGGTGCCGGCATGCAAGATCGCATTGGTAGCCAGCTCACTTACGATCTGAGTGACAACCCACTCGTCAGCTGAAGCACCCGCCTCATTCAGCGCGGAGCGCGCGAAGCGCCGAGCGGCCGCGACGCTGCGCGGATCCGGTTCGAACCGTGATTCGGGCACGGACGGATTTTAGGCCGATTCACCAGCGACGAGAACACCAGGGCCGGGAGCCTCCGGGTGCGTCGCGCCGCGATAGGAGATCACACGCCCAGTCCGGTCGCGCCATCCGACGGTTGAGCACCGCTTTCTGCAGGGTGATATGGGCTGCCTTCTGCCGCGGGGTATACGACGAGGTCGGTCGCTTTGACGGCAAACCATGCGTCATCACCGACCCGTAACCGGAGCAGGGCGAGTGATTCGGCGGTAATATCTGCGATCATATTCGCCGGACGTGACACGCCAAGGCGGACGACGTGACCGTACTCCTCCACACTCGTCACGCGGGCTTTCCAACAGTTGCGCGGACTGCCGTCCGGCCGCTCGCGGTACACGGCGACAGCGCTTGGCCGCACGGCGACGAAGACATCACCGACAGGCGCGTCGACCACCTGCCATTCCATTCCGGTTCCGAGTCGAATCACCCGTCCGTCACACACCCCCCGGTGCAGATTGATCCCACAGAGCCGTGCCACGTACTCCGTGCGCGGATGGGATGCAACCGCCGCCGGGGCGCCGCGTTGCACCACCCTGCCGGATTCCATCACGACAAGGTGATCCGCCAGGACGAACGCATCCATCGGGTCGTGGGTCACCACAATGACACCGCCGGGAAATGTCGTGAGCATCTCCCGCAGCTCGGCCCGCACGCTCATTCGCGTCCCAATGTCGAGGGCGGCAAGCGGCTCGTCCAGCAGAAGGACGGTTGGATCGACGGCGAGCGCCCGGGCGAGTGCGACGCGCTGGGCTTGACCTCCCGAGATCTCGGTCGGACGCCGATGCGCGAGCGCCCCGACGCCGAAGCGATCCAGCAGCTGCTGTGCCCGGCGTCGCGCGGCGGCTTTTCTGACTCCGTGAGCCCGCAGACCAAAGGCAACGTTATCCAATACCGTCATCCGGGGAAAGAGAACGTAATCCTGCGGAACGTAGCCGACCTGTCGCTCCCGCGGGCTGAGCCTGATCCGGTCCGCATCGTCTACGATGCGGCCGCCGATCGCGATGAATCCAGCGGTCAACCGCTCCAGACCGGCAATCGCTCGCAGCAATGTGCTCTTGCCGGCGCCGCTGGGACCGAGGACGGCGAGAATTTCACCCGGTGCAACGGACAGGGCCGCATCCAGCCTGAAAGTGTCGCGTCGCACGACGGCGTGGACGTCCAGCCCCGGGTGTCGTGGCGTCGTGTCCGTTGGTTCCGGCATGCTCACGGCACGTTTCGTCTCACAGAGCGGCGATCCATCGACGCCACAACGCCAGCAGTACGCCGGTGGACGCCAGCAACAACACCAGGCTCAATCCGATTGCCGATTGCGGATCGTGCTGAAATTGCAAATAGATTTCCAGCGGCATGGTGCGCGTGGTCCCTGGGAAGCTGCCCGCAAACGTAATCGTTGCTCCAAACTCACCGATCGCCCGCGCCCAGCAGAGCAATGAACCTGCGAAAACGGCGGGCAACACGATCGGCAGAACCACGCGCCGGAAGATGAACAGCGGCCCGGCGCCCAGCGTGGATGCAACATCGGCGTACTTCGTGTCCACCGCACGCAGAGCACCTTCAACCGACAGCACAAGGAACGGCATCGCGACAAAAGTCTCGGCGACGACGACGCCGGCGGTGGTGAACGGCAGCGAGATCCCCGCGGCGTGCCAGAGCCAGCTCCCGACCAGACCGCGGCGCCCGTACGCCAACAGGAGAGTGAGCCCTCCTGCAACCGGCGGCAGCACGAGCGGCAAGGCGATGACCGCCCGCGCGGCGTTCCGAATGGACGTCGGGAGCCGGCACATCGTCCAGGCAAGCGGAAGCCCGACCAGCAGCGAGAGGAAAGTCGCGATCGTCGCCGTCTCCAGGGACAAGCGCAACGCTGTCAATGCCTCCGGTTTGCCCAATTCGGCTACCAGATTGCGCCACGGCGCCCGGACCGCAAGGCTGACGAGCGGAACGCACAAGAAGAGGAAGCCGGCGAGGGCGAAGACGGCGACGAGCCCTGTCTGGAGCGCGTACCTACGGGACGTCGAAGCCGGCATCGGCAAACACCTGCTCGTTGTTACGGACGAAAGCAACGAACGCGGCCGCCAACGCGGAATTCCTGCTGCCGGTGACGACCGCGAGGACGTACGTGTTCACCGCAGAGCCAGCCTGCGCGATCGGCACACCGTCGACCTTCCCACCGGCCCGGCGCACGTCCGTCCGGTATACCAGGCCGGCGTCGACCTCGCCGAGCTCCACTTTGGCAAGCACGGAACTGACGTCGTCTTCGAGGGTCACCGGATGGACCGTGACGCCGGCTGTTTGCAGCAGCTTCGCGGCGGCCGAGCCGCACGGCACCGTAGGCGCGCACAGCGCCAGCCGTATCGCCGAACTTGCGAGGTCTGCCAACGAGCGGATATGACGGGGATTCCCCGGGGCGACTGCGATTTCCAGTTCATTACGTGCGAAAGTCACCGGGTTGCTTGCCTTGTTGTGCGCGACGACCTGCTGCATGATCTGCTCATTGGCGGATGCGAAGACGTCGGCGGGCGCACCTTGTAAAATCTGCTCGGCCAGCGTGTCTGACCCGCCGAAATTCGTCACCACCCGAACCCCCGGGTGGGCTGCTTCGAAACCTCCGGCGAGCTGGGTGAAGACATCCTGCAGTGACGCCGCAGCGAAGACCACGATCCGGCCGCCGCCGGAGGCCGTTGATGACGCTTTCGATCCGTGCCCACTCGCGCACGCCGCCGCGAACACGGCAACAACGGGAATAAGGAGCACGGCTCGGCAGCGCCGCAAGCCGGATCGGACGCCGCCCGGATATTCGCCGCCCGGATAGTCGCGCCGCGATCCGGGCCCGTCACCGTGTCCCGCACAGGTCAACCGCCGGGGGCGCTGTTTCGCAACCAGCCGCTCAATGCCCGACGTACGTGTCAGAGCCGGCAAAACCCACATCCTCTCGTCATGACGCCGGAACTTCGACAACGACGTTGGTCGCTTTGATGGCGGCAACGGCAAGGGTTCCCGGCTGGAGCTCCAGGTCGTCCGCCGCCTCGCGGCTCATCAGCGAAACAACGCGGTACGGTCCGCACTGCATCTCGACCTGAGCCATCACCGTGTCCCGAACCACCCGGGTGACGATTCCCGCCAATCGGTTCCGCGCGCTTTCGCGGGCCGTCGGACCGGTGGTGATCGCCTCATGCCGCGACTGAGCCAACTGAGCCAGCTCGGCACCGTCAACCACCTGACGGCCGGAGGTATCCCGGGCGACGCTCAATGCGCCCGCCGCGATCCACCGTCGGACCGTGTCGTCGCTGACTCCGAGCAGGCGGGCCGCTTCACCAACCCGTAACGCCGTCACGGGCCAACGATACCGCGATTGCGGATCTGGATGCCGCTCTGTCTCCGCATATGCGGAGTTGCGACGCGAGAAGAGTTCGCCCCCCGTCGGCGAGCACGTGCGGAGAACGGCGGACGCGAACCCCGCACCGTCACCCCGTGCGGTACCGTGCCGAGACACGGCAGGTGCGGTCGCGCCGGGGAGGTGGCCGAGGTGGCGGTACGAGTTCTCATCGGCACCCGCAAGGGTGCCTTCATCGCGACGTCCGACGACACCCGACGGAGCTGGTCGGTGACCGGGCCGCTGTTTGCCGGATGGGAGGTCTACCACGTTCAAGCGTCGCCCGTTGATCCGGACCGCCTCTACGCCGCGCCGTCCCGGGGCTGGTTCGGTCAGACCATCCAGCGCTCGGACGACGGCGGTCGCTCCTGGCAATTGGTCGGAAATGATTTTCGTTACGACGGCGAGATCGGGGATCATTTCTGGTACGACGGAACGCTCCGGCCCTGGCATTTCACCCGGGTATGGCACCTCGCGCCGTCGCCGGTCGACGCGAACACGGTGTATGCCGGAACCGAGGACGCCGCGCTGTTTGTGTCGAGCGACGGCGGCCAGACCTGGCCGGAATTGACCGGGCTTCGTTGCCACGACACGGCACCGAATTGGGCCCCGGGCGCCGGCGGATTATGCCTCCATACCATCCTCTTTGATCCGCGCGATGCCACTCGCATGCATGTGGCTATTTCCGCTGCGGGTGTTTTGCGCTCCGACGATGCCGGCCTCACCTGGCGGACCGCCAATCGCGGACTCCGCTCGGATTTCCTGCCGCAACCCGAAGCCGACGTCGGTCACTGCGTGCACAAAATCGCCCGTCATCCGGCGCGGCCGGACGTCCTCTTCATGCAGAAACACTGGGACGTGATGCGCAGCGACGACGGCGGTAACAGCTGGTACGAAATCAGCGGCGACCTCCCCAGCGACTTCGGTTTTCCGATCGCCGTTCATCCCCATGACCCTGACACCGTGTACGTGGTTCCCATCACGAGCGACACCGAACACTTCCCGCCGGAGGGACGGCTGCGGATATACCGTAGTCGCACCGGCGGGCGGTACTGGGAACCGTTGAGCAAGGGACTTCCGCAAGAACACTGCTACGTCAACGTGTTACGCGACGCCTTCGCAACAGACGAGCTTGAGCCGTGTGGACTGTACGTCGGAACCACCGGCGGCCAGATTTACGCCTCCGCCGACGAAGGTGCCACGTGGACGACGATCGGCCGTGACCTACCCGCCGTGCTCTCCGTCGAGGTGCAGACTCTGCGATGACGGAAGCCACGGTACGGGTCGTTTTGCCTACGGCGTTGCGGGATCTCATTCGCTCCAGCGGCGCAGCGGATCCCGGTGCTGATGTCAGCGTAACCGTCGCAGGTCCAGCCACCTGGGGTCGTGTGCTGGCTGCACTCGAGACCCGCTACCCAATGCTGCGCGGCACGCTGCGCGACCAGGCGACCGGTGCGCGCCGGCCGCTCATTCGGTTCTTCGCATGCGGCACGGACGTGTCGCACACCGACGCCGACCAGCCGCTGCCGGATCCCGTACAGCTTGGACACGAACCGTTGCTCATCGTCACGGCGGTCGCCGGCGGCTGAGCACGTCGAGCAGCCGGTCGAGGAAAGCAAACTGCTCGGGCACAATCTTGTCGCGCGCGGTTTCCGGTGAGAACCAGGTGGCCCGGTCGATTTCCGGAAACTCCCGCAGCTGTCCGGATCCTGGCGGCCACTCCAGGCGAAACGTGTTGCTGTGCACGGTGGTGACATCGAGATCACACTCGACCGCCCACGCGCGCACCACCTTTCCGCCGCGTTGCCGAATTTCGCCGAGATCGACCGCCCGGTCGACGGACACCGATTGGCCCACCTCTTCAAGAAATTCCCGTGCCGCCGCGAGCTTCGGATCCTCACCGTCGGCGTACTCGCCCTTCGGAATCGACCAGACATGGTGGTCACGGCGGCTCCAGAACGGTCCGCCGGGGTGCACGAGAAGCACCTCGACGCCGCCGCCGGGTGTCCGGCGGTACGCGACAATGCCGGCGCTCCGCTTCGCGGTCATTTCTCCAGAACGGCCGCAAGCCAGCGCAGCTGCCGTCCCGCCTGAAACGGTCCGCCGCCCTCGTGGTCGTTGAAGGGATACACCACGATCTCCTTCGGTCCTCGGTAGGCGTGAAAAGCCGCAAAGACCGTGGATGGCGGGCAGATCTGGTCCATGACGGCGACCGAGAAGAGGGCGGGAGCGGTCGCCCGGGTGGCGAGGACCGCGCCGTCGAAATAGGCCAGGGTCGCGAAAACCTGCTCCACCTGGTCGCGATGAGCCTTGAGATACCGGACGATCTCACCGTATGGATCCGCGGGGGAAATCTCGCACGCCCGGCGAAAGTGACATAAAAATGGGACGTCAGGCATGACAGCGGCGACATCCGGCACCAGAGCGGCGGCCGCCAGACTGAGCCCGCCGCCTTGACTCACGCCCGTCACGGCGACTCGTGCCGCATCGACGAGCGGATGAGCGCGCAGCGTACGCACGGCCTGCACGGCGTCGACGTAGACCCGGCGATAGTAGTACGTGGAAGGGTCCAGAATTCCACGGGTCATGAAGCCGGGTTGCGCGGGCGGCGCCTCAGCGGCGTCGATCGTATCGCCCGTCGTCCAACCGCTTCCTTGCCCACGGGTGTCCATCACCAGGTGGGCGTAACCGGCCAACGCCCAGAAGACGTGTTCGTGAGCCAATCCCCGGCCGCCGTTGTAGCCCTGAAATTGGACGACGCCGGAAAGCGGTTCGTGGCGCAACGCAGCGGGAGGCAGGTGGAGCCAGGCGCGAATCGGCTGGCCGCCATAGCCGCAAAACGTGACGTCGTACGACTCCACACAGCGCAGGCCGGTGTCGACCGGCGTGAATGTCGGCTCGGGATCCGGTGCCTCAGCCAGCGTCGCTGACCAGAACTGGTCAAGGTCCGCCGGCTGCGGCAGGGCCGGTGCGTAGGTGGTGAGCTGGTCCAGTGGCAGATCAATATTCGGCACGACACGCCCTCCTCGCGCTTGCAGCTGGGTCGGACGCCGCCACCGGCGCCCGGTCAACGCACACGCTACTCACCAGGGATGGTCTGACGCCGTCCCGGCGTCCTGCGGAGCCGCCGATCTGCCATGCCGCAACCGCCTTCCGGCTCAATACCAGAGCGCCACTACCAGGGCGCCGGCGCCAATCCGTCGCGACCGGGATTTCCGGTGCCTGCAAACGCGTTCCGCCAGCCTGAGGCTACTGACCAGGACCGCCCGACGCCGGTGGCGGCGCCGTGGATTCGCGAACAATGAGCTCGGTGGACAATTCCATCCGTTGGGTGCGCAGCCGGACGCCGTTGATGAGGTTGAGTAGCATCTCGGCAGCGGTCCGGCCCATCGCCGTGAGGGGTTGGCGGACCGTCGTCAACGGGGGTGAGAGCCAGCGTGCAACGGGCAAATCGTCAAAGCCGATGACGCTGAGATCCTGCGGTATGCGCAGGCCGCGTTGCCGTGCAGCCTCGTACACCCCAAGTGCTTGTTGGCCACTGCCGGCGAATATCGCCGTCGGTGGATCGGGAAGTGAGAGGAGCTCTTGGCCGCAACGAAATCCGCCTTCGTGCTGGAAATCGCCGTACCGGATGTACTCCGGGCCGACCGCGACACCTGCGCGATCAAGGGCGAACCGGTACCCATCGACACGTGCGCGGCTGCACAGCCAATCCTCCGGCCCTGAGATGATCCCGATCCGCCGGTGACCAAGCTCGAGGAGATGCTCCGTCGCCGCCATCCCTCCGGCCCAGTTCGTCGCCCCGACGCTCGGCACTTCCGGCGCGGGCAGGTTCGCCGGATCGATGACGACAAGGGGAATCGACTGCTTGTGCAGCTGGGTCCACTGCTCCGTCGTCAATTCCGACGTCACCAGGATCACGCCGTCGGTGTCGTGACTGGCCAGCGAACTCGTCCAACTCGTCGGCCGGGCGCTGCCGTGCCGAACCGCTGACACGACGACCCCGCGGCGCTGATCGGCAAAGAAATCCTCCACGCCCCGAAGAATTTGAATGGCCCACGGACTGCCGAGCTGGTTGAAGATGAGATCGATCAGACCGGCGCGGCGCGCGGACCGGCGTCCCGGCCGCACGTAGTTGTACTGAAGCAGCAACTCCTCGACGCGGGCACGGGTCTGCGGGGCTACGTCGGCCCGGCCGTTGACGACTTTCGACACCGTCGGGAGCGAGACACCCGCTTCAGCAGCAATAGATGCCAGGGTGATCCGCGTTCGCCGCCCGGCCACCGCCCGGTTTGCGCCGTTGCGCTCCCCGATCTCTGCCGACACCGCGGTCCGCCTTCCGCCGTCGTGCGAAACTCTCGGTGAGCTATCGTAACCGGCTTGGTCGGGGAACGACATAGCCGATCAGCCCTTGACCGCGCCGGTGAGCGCACCAACGATGCGCCGCTCCGCTGCCACGAAGAACAGCAACGTCGGCAGGATCGACAGCGCAGTGAAAGCCAGCACACGCGCCGTGTCCTGGGAGTACTGCGTCTGGAAAGCCGCAACGCCCAAGGGAAGGGTGAAATGTTGCTGGTCATTGAAGACGAGCAGGGGGAGCAGGTAGAAGTTCCAGCTCGTGACGAACGAGAGAATCGCCACCGTCGCCAGTGCCGGCCGGGAGAGCGGAAGGAGAATGCGCACAAAGAATCCGAGGCGGCTGGATCCGTCGACGACGGCGGCATCCTCCAGCTCAGCCGGAATGGCCCGCATGAACGGCCGGAGGATGACAATGGTGATCGACAGCGAGAACGCTGCCTCCGGGATGGCGACTCCGAAGTAATTCTCCAGGAGCCCGAGATCCCGCAACCAGAGGTAGAGCGGGAGTGCGGCGACCGTCAGCGGGAAGAGCAACCCGATGGTGAAGAACGCGTAGATAGCCTCCCGCCCGCGGAATGCGTACCGCGACAGCGCAAATGACGCCATCGCACCGATCACGACCGTGAGGACCGTCGCGACAACAGCGATGATGGCGCTGTTTCCCATGAAGCGCCAGAATGTGGACGACGTGACAATGTCGCGGTAATTCGACAAGACCCACGGGTGCGGCCAACCCGCCGGCGATGCGTTGATCGCGGCCGTCGTACGGAATCCACCGATGAAGACGAAGAAGAGCGGGATCAGGGTGACGACGAACACGACGACGGCCGCGGCATACGCGGAAATCGTCCCCCACGGTATTCGGGGCTCCCACGCTTGACGCGGTTGACGATACGCGACCGCCGACATCTAGCCCACCGCCCTCGTCAATGCACCTTCGACGTCGCGCCGAAGGGCGAATCGCTGGTAAATGAGCGCGAATACGAAGCAGATGACGAAGAGAATGACGGCCACCGCGCTGCCGTAGCCAAATTCGTACCGCCGGAATCCGTGATCAATCATGTACACCGACATGGTTGTCGACGCATTCGCCGGGCCGCCAAGCGTCATGATCCAGACGAGGTCGAAGAGCTGGAGCGAGCCAATCATGGAGAGGAAGATCCAGATTCGGATCGTCGGTCCGAGGAGCGGGAGAGTGACCCGGCGGGTGACCTGCCACGGGGTCGCGCCGTCCAGCGCAGCGGCCTCGCGCAACTCGTCGGGGATGCCCTGCAGGCCGGCGAGCAGCAGGACAATGCCGAAGCCGATGTATTTCCACGTGATGACGACAAAGAGCGTGTACAGCACCAGGTGTTGATCGGCCAACCACGGGCGGATCAGACTCTCGAGCCCGATCGCTTTGACAACCTGGTCGACGAAGCCACCCGGCTGCAGCATGAGCAGCCAGATGACCGCGGTGACCGCTTCCGAGAGGACGTACGGCGAGAAGACCACCAGGCGGAGAAAGCCGCGCCCGAACATCCTCCGGTTGAGCAAGAGGGCGATCCCGATGCTCAACGGCAGCTGAATGAAGAGGGACAACAATGCGATGATCACATTGTGCAGAATCGCCTTATGAAAGACGGGGTCCGATAAGGCTGTCTGGTAATTACGGATGCCGACGAAATCCGTGAGCGGGCCGAATCCCGACCAGTGATAGAGGCTGTAGTAGACGGCGACGGCGATCGGTACGAGAACAAATCCCACGAAGAGGAGAAATGCCGGGCCGAGGAGCAGGAGCAGCTCGGCGCGAACCCGCCAAGAGAGGCGGGCTCGGCGCGGCCTCATCGGGAGCCGAGCCGCCGCCACGGGAGTCGTGGCTGGGGCAGCCGTCCCGACCGCCCCAGCCACGTTGCGTTCTGCTGTCATGTCGCTCCGTCAGTGCGAACTGCTTACTTCGACGACACCGACGCCGCCAGGCTCTCCGGACTGCCGGAACCCGCGAAGAAGTCGGCGACCGCCGAGTCAAGCGCCTGTCCGGCATCGGTCGGCAGCGCCTGGTCGAAGTACAGCTGGTTGTACGACACCGTTCCGATGTACTGAAGGACCGTCTTCAGCGTGGGGTCGGTGATGGCGTCGCTTGCCTCGCTGTTGGACGGCAGGCTGACGGCGCTCTGCTTCACCAGGTAGCGCTGGACATCGGCGCTGGTGATGTACTCCAGGAACGCCGGGCAGGCGTTGGTGGCCTTGTAGGTGCAGCTGAAACCGTCGCCACCGCCGAGTCCGGCGTTCTGGTCACCCGCACCGCCGGACACCGACGGGAAGGGGAACCAGCCGAGTTTCGACGCGAAGTTCTTGTCCTGGGTGAGCGACGGCATGACCAGGATTTCCCAGTCACCCTGCAGCTCCATTGCCGCCTTGCCGTTAGCCACCAAGCCGGCCGAGCTGCCGGCGCCTTGTTGTGCGGGCGTGCCAAGGAATCCGGTCTGGAACGGCTTGGCGTCAAGGAACTTCTTCATGTCCTGACCGGCCTTAACGAAGCAGGGGTCAGAGAATTTGACGTTGGCGATGGACGACGTCACCGTGTCCTTCGGGCATTCCCGAAGCACGAAGTACTCCCAGTAGAAGGCGTCCGGCCAACGGTCCTTGCCGCCCAGCGCGATCGGGGTGATCCCTGCCGCCTTCAGCTTGTCGATGTCTTGGTACAGCTCGTCCATCGTCTTCGGCGGCGAGGTGATGCCCGCCTTTTGGAACAGGTCCGTGCGGTACCAGAAGCCGACGATGTGGTAGTCGTACGGAATTCCGTACCACTTGCCGTCGACCTGCCAACCCTTGGCCGACGGGCCGAGCCGGTCGACCCAGCTCGAGACACAGGCCGTCATGTCCATCAGTTTGCCGGACTTGACCTGCGTCGCTTCGGATCCCCCGCCCCACTGCTGGTACAGAGACGGCGGATTGTTGGACTCGAGTGCGGCCGGCACCTTTGTCGTGAATTGCTCATTTTGAATGGGCACAATGTTGAAGCTCACGTTCGGGTGCTGTGCGTGGAAATCGTCGGCCGTCTTCTGCCACGCCGCCTTCCCCGGATCGGCTGTGGCGTTGTGCCACCACGTCAGCGTGACGGAGTCGGTCGGGAACGGACAGGACGATGACGCCCCGCCGCTGCTCGACGCGCTGGCGTTCGTGCTGCTTGACCCGCCGGCGCTGGGAGACGTTCCGCTGGAGCCTCCCGTGCTCTTGCCGGAGCTGCAGGCAGCCACCGTGAGTGCGACGGCGACGGCGAGCGCGAGCCCGGCGCGCCGCCGCGCTTTCGTGCGAGTCCAACCGCCGGGGAGGCGGCGATCCTCACTGCTTGTGCTCATGGGCGCCCCTTCGAGGACAGACCCGCGCGGGTGCGCGGGTAGCTGGCTGATCCCCACTGCCCGGAAAGTTTCGGAACTTTGACCGGGCGAGTTGCGATACTTCTACCGCTCGGCCACAAGGTAAAGCACCAACGAACTACGGTCAACACCTTTCGAGATAGGCTGTCGAACCGTTACATTTCTGCAAGTGCGGTGGGCCGAGCGCTACTACCGGCGTCCGAAACTTTCGGACAGCATCCGCTGGTCGGACTGCTGCGGCGGCGAATGAAACGGAGAGAGCAGTGCTGCGACGTGATACGGACCAGACGTCGGCCGCGAATGGTTCTCTGCCGATCTGGCGGGACCCGACGCGTTCTCCGCGGGAGCGGGTTGCGGATTTGCTGGCCAAGATGACGCTCGAGGAAAAGATCGCCCAGTTGTACGGCGTCTGGGTGGGAGCGGACGCGTCCGGCGACGGCGTGGCGCCGCACCAACACGACATGAGCAACCCGGACCTTGACTGGCACGCGCTGATTTCGCGAGGCATCGGACAGTTGACCCGTCCCTTTGGTACGGCGCCGGTGGATCCTGCCCTCGGCGCACGTGCGCTGGCGCGAACTCAGGCGGAAATCGTCGCCGCCAATCGTCACGGCGTCCCGGCACTGGTGCACGAAGAGTGCCTCACGGGTTTCATGACGTGGGGCGCCACCACATACCCCACGCCGTTGGCCTGGGGGGCGAGTTTCGACCCGGCGCTCGTCGAGGAAATGGGCCGCCAGATCGGCACTGCCATGCGGCGCATGGGTGTGCACCAAGGACTCGCCCCGGTTCTCGACGTCGTCCGCGATTACCGCTGGGGCCGGGTGGAGGAGACCATCGGTGAGGACCCTTACCTCGTGGGCACGATCGGATCCGCGTACGTGAAGGGGCTCGAATCCGCCGGAATTGTCGCGACCCTCAAACACTTCGTCGCATATTCCGGTTCGCGGGCGGGCCGCAATTTCGCACCCGTGGCGACGGGACCGCGCGAACTCGCGGATGTTTTTTTGTTGCCTTTTGAAATGGCGCTCCGCCTAGGCGGCGCGCGCTCCGTCATGCATTCGTACAACGAAATCGACGGCGTACCCGTCGCAGCAAATGCGGATCTGCTCACCAACCTTCTTCGCGACCAATGGGATTTTCACGGCACGGTCGTCTCGGACTACTTCGGCATCGCTTTCCTGCGTCGCCTGCACCAGGTCGCGGAAGATGACACCGGTGCCGCTGTTCTTGCCCTCACGGCCGGCATCGACGTCGAACTTCCCACCGTGCACTGCTATGGAGAGCCGTTGACCCAAGCGGTTCGAGCCGGCCTGGTCTCCGAGGAGCTCATTGACCGCGCAGTCTGCCGGGTACTCGAGCAGAAGTGCGAGCTTGGCCTGCTCGACCCGGATTGGACACCGGAGCCGGCGGCTGTCCGCGAACTTGGCCACCATGCCGAGACCGACGCCGATGACGCCCGCGGCACGATCAACCTTGACCCCCCGGAATCCCGCGCCCTCGCCCGGCGCCTGGCGGAGGAATCCGTCGTGCTGCTCGCCAACACCGGTGTGCTGCCCATCAGCAACGTACGACGGATGGCTGTCGTCGGCCCGCTGGCTGACGACCCAGCGGCGATGCTCGGTTGCTACACCTTCGAGAGTCACGTCCGTTCCGCCCATCCGCAGGTGCCGCCCGGAATCGACATTCCGTCCGTTCTCGAGGCCCTGCGGGCCGAATTCCCGGAGACCAAAATCGAGCACGCCCGAGGCTGCGACGTCCGCAATGACGACCGATCCGGCTTCCCGGAGGCCGTGGCCCTTGCGGAGAGCGCAGACCTCTGCGTGATTGTCGTCGGCGATCGGTCCGGGCTCTTCGGTCGAGGAACCTCCGGGGAAGGCTCCGACGTCCCGGACCTGCGGCTACCCGGCGTGCAGGAAGAATTCATCCACCGGATCTGTGATGCCGGCACACCGGCGGTCCTCGTTCTCCTCACCGGACGGCCGTACGCTCTCGGCGGGTTGGCCGATCGGGTTCAGGCGATCGTGCAAGCGTTCTTCCCCGGTGAGGAAGGAGGATCGGCGATTGCCGGCATCCTCTCCGGCCGGGTCAGCCCGTCCGGTCGCCTTCCGGTGAGCATCCCGCGGCACCCCGGTGGCCAGCCGGGTACCTACCTCACGCCGCGGCTCGGTCAGCGATCGGACGTGAGCAGTGTCGACCCGACGCCGCTCTGGCCGTTCGGTTACGGCCTGTCCTACACGTCATTTGCCTGGGACGACGTCCGGTTGGACGGCGTGCCGATCAATGAGCCCGTGGAGACGCCGGTTGACAGCGTCGTCGAGCTCTCCCTGCGGGTGACGAACACCGGTCACCGGCTCGGCACCGACGTCGTCCAGCTCTATCTTCACGATCCGATCGCCCAAGTGACCCGGCCGACGGTTCAGCTCATTGGGTATGCCCGAGTCACCGTCGCTGCAGGGGAGAGCCGCCGGGTCACATTCCGCATCCCGACCGACGTCTTCGGATTCACCGGGCGCGACGGGCACCGGATCGTCGAGCCCGGTGAGATTGAACTGCGCCTGTCGGAATCCAGCAATTGCCCGCGCTTCTCGGTCCCGGTCCGCCTTGTCGGTGAGGTACGGCGTCTCGGTCCCGACCGTGCGTTGGTAACGACGGCGCAGGTGAGCGAACCCGTTGCCGCCGCCGGACAACACCAGGGCGAGGGACTAGCCGAATAACAGGCCGCCGACACCCACGAATGACGCGGGGGGCGTCCGCTGCCGTTCGCCTAGAAACGTTTCGAATTTCGCGTCCACACTTAGTGGTCCTCGATGGGGCACCGATAACGTGCCCAGAACATCCGACCACCGAGGGAGTGACGCATGGCGGAAGCTGCGCAGACCCGAGTCCGCGATTGGCTGGCGGCCGTGGTCTCGCCGCGGAGCCGGCGGGACGCGCGCGCTCTCCAGGGTTACCTGCGACGAATCGCCTCCGGTGACCTCGTATCGTCGCCGCCCGTAATGCGTACCCGGTGGGCGCACGAGATCTTGACCGGTATCGACGAACTTCGTGGCCAGTGGTCTGCGCACCTCAACACGGACCGGCGGATCGTCCGCGGGCTGGCCACCGAATGGCGGCGGATGAACGACGTGGCCTGGGAGATGATGTCGGCGTCCGAAAATACCGTCCGTGACGTGGCGGACGCCGCAGCGTCAGCAACCGAGCTCTCCGAACGGATTACGGTCATCGCACACGGAGTGGAAGAAACCGCGGCAACAATTCGGAGCATCGCCGACCACGCATCGCAAACGTCGACGGTCTCCTCGCACGGCGCCAAGAAGGCGGAAATCGCCCGAGAATGCTTTGAAACCCTGCGTGCCGCCACGCAACGGGTGGAAGACATTGTCAAACTGATCGTCCGCATCGCGTCCCAGACGCAATTGCTCGCCCTCAACGCGTCGATTGAAGCGGCGCGAGCCGGTGAGCTGGGGCGCGGCTTCGCGGTCGTCGCCGGCGAAGTGAAGCAGTTGGCCGAGGCAACCGGGCGGGCCACCGACGATGTGATCGCTACCATGCGGGACATCGAAACCGGCTCGGCAGCCGCCGCGGACGCGGTCCGAGACGTCACCGTCACGATTGATCAGGTGGACGCCGGACAGGCGGCCATCGCCGCGGCGGTCGTCCAGCAGACGGCGACAACAAGTTCGATCGGGGACAGCGCGTCGGCCGCAGCCGAACGCGCGACCGTTCTCGCCGAGCACGTCAAGGCGCTCACGCACGCGGTCCGGCTCTCCGCTTACGCCGGTGCTCAGGCCCGCACGGTCGCCGCGGAAGTGGCGCACGCCGAGCAGGCACTGAACGACGCATTGGCGCGGTGGACCTTCGCCGAGATGCCCGACGATGACGTCGGGGAACCCGCGGCCGGCTTGGACCCGGATTCCGGTGTCACGAAAGAGAACGGCGTCATCACCATCCAGAATTATGCGATCGGCGAAGGCTTGCATCGCTTTTCATACCGCGGGCGATGGGGACACGCGACAGCGAATATCGAGGCGGAAGGCACGAATTCCCATTCGAGCATGCCCGGCGACACGGCGACCCTGCGCTTTTCGGGACGGCAAATCCGGTTCTACGGCGTCCTCGCACCGAACCACGGTCTGGCCAGCGTCCGCGTCGACGACCAGCCGGAGACGATTATCGATCAGTACGCCGAGCAACGGGTGCACGGGGCCTTGCAGTGGGAGAGTCCGCTGCTGCCGCCGGGTGAGCACACGTTCACGCTCACGGTTCTCGGTGAGGCGAATCCCAAGTCCCGCTACGTCTGGGTCAACATCGACCGGGTCGAGGTCGTCGAATAAGGCCCGACCGGGCGGACAACTCTCCGCTAAGGTGACGGTGTGGTCGTCAGCACCGCACCTGGTCGCATCGCGCTGATCGGATCGGGAGAAACGACGCCGACGATGGTGGGCGTCCACCGCGAGATCTTCGCCCTGACGCCGCCGGGTGACGCGGTGCTGGTGGACACCACGTTCGGATTCCAACTCAACGCGGACGAACTCGTCGCTCGTACGCAACACTATTTCGCGGAGAGCCTCGGCCGCCGTGTCGATGCGGTGTCATGGCGGCGCGCGGACGCCGCCGCGTCGACGTTGGACCGTGCTCTCGCAAGGATCTCTACGGCTACGTGGGTTTTCGCCGGTCCGGGAAGCCCAAGTTACGCCCTGCGCCAGTGGCGCGACACGCCCATGGTCGGTGCGCTCGGCAGCGTCATCCGACGGGGCGGCACGCTCGTGTTGGGCAGCGCGGCTGCCATAACCGTCGGAAAGTACGCAGTTCCGGTTTACGAGGTGTACAAGGCGGGTTTCGATCCTTATTGGGACGAGGGTCTCGACCTGCTGGGTACATTCCTCGACCTTGAGCTTGCCGTCATTCCGCATTTTGACAACGCCGAAGGGGGCACGCACGACACCCGCTACTGCTATCTCGGCGAACCGCGGTTGGCCGCGCTCGAACGGGAACTGCCGGATGGGTCGGGGATTCTGGGCATTGACGAACACACCGCCGTCATCATCGACGTGGCCGAGCAGACTGTACGCGTGACCGGTAACCGGACGATGACCCTTCGAGCGCGCGGTCGGTCGCGGATTTTCCCGGCCGGTTCGTGCCTGCAGGTAAGCGACGTGCGAGCGTGGTTCGCAGGCGAGGCGACGGTCGGGTCGGGCTTCCCCGAACCGGCAACCGGGGCAGCACCGCCGCCGACAACCGGCGCGGTGCCGGTCTTAGCAGGTGACGCGCCCGTGCTGTCCCTGCACGAGGCGACCCTCCGCGCACGGACCCGCTTCGACGCCGCCGCAGCGGACCGTGACGCAGCAACGATGGTCGACGCGATCCTTGGTCTGGAACAGGCCATTCAGGACTGGAGTGCGGACACTTTACAGAGCAGCGACCGTGACGAAGCACGGCGCGAACTCCGGTCGCTCATCGTCCGGCTCGGCGAATTCGCCCAAGCAGGGGCACTCGACACGTCCGACCTGGTCGCCCCATTCGTCACCGCGCTCCTCGACGTCCGGTCACAGGCACGCAGCCGCGGTGATTACCAAACGGCAGACGACATTCGTGACCGGCTCATCCGGGCCGGTGTCGAAGTGCGGGACACACCGGACGGCGTCCGGTGGCTTCTCCCGGAAAAATAGCTCGTTCCGAGCGACGCCGTTCGCTGGTCGCACCGTGCGGCTTCTCGACTTCTGTTGGCGACTGCGGGCGGTGGGGTCAGCCGGCCTCGAGACGTCGTATCTCAACCGCATCGGGGGTAAAGGCAAGCGTGAGGTGGAACCCCTCGACGTGTAAGGCACATTCATAGTGGCCAGGGATCCGCCACGACACCCGGGCGGATCGGATTTCCCGGCCGGTCAATGTCTCGAGCGCCTTGTTGACGGTCCGGACCTGCTCGTCGTACCGGCGTCCCAGCGGCAACCGGTGCATCACGCTACCGAGGAGCAGTTCGACATCCGGACCGAGGCGGCGGGCATGCCCGGTCTCCAAGGCCAACCGGCAGGTACGTTCGACCGCGTCGACATCGTCGGCCGGAATGGTCCCGGCGGCAACGTCCTGAGCGAGCCGGGCATAATCGGCCCGTCGATCGTCAGGCAGTGCAGCGGCGAACGCCTTCAGGGCGGCTGCCACGGCACGAGCCTCGTCCTCCGAAACCGTGACGGGAATCGGATCCAACGGCGGCGCGTCCTGCTCCGATGTCATGTAACGATGAGTTCCTTGGCCTCGTGTTCGAACGTGCCGGTCTCGATCGGGCAGTGAATGCCGCATTCCTTCGGAGCGCCCTGCTCCCACCACCAGCGCCCGGCGCGGTCGTCTTCACCGGGCTGAATAGGACGGGTGCACGGGGCACACCCGATGCTCGTGTACCCCTGCTCGTAGAGGGGGTGAATCGGGACGTCGTTGCTCCGGGCGTACTCCCAGACCTCGTCATTGGTCCAGTCGGCAAGTGCGTTGACTTTGACGATCCCGCCGTGGTCGTGGTCGAGTTCCACTTTCTTGATGGCGGCCCGAGACGCCCACTGGTCACGGCGCAGACCGGTGAACCAGCCGTCCAAGTCGCGCAATTTCTTAACCAGCGGGCGCACCTTGCGGACCTGGCAGCAGAACATCCGCTGCGATACGCTCCGCCGAAAGAGATCCATGCCCTGAGCGCTCACCATCTCGCTGACTTCGGTTGCGTCGGGAAACAGAATTTCCCACCGTGTCTGCGGATACCGCTCCCGCACCTCGTCAATGAAGGCGTACGTCTCCTGCGGCAGACGGCCGGTGTCGACGGTGATGACCCGGACGTCGGGACGGAGTTTCGCCGCCATGTCAAGGACGACCATGCCGTCGATCTGCAGCGCGGTCACCACGGCGATGCGATCGCCGAGTTCTTCCAACGCCCAGGCGATAACGTCCTGCGGTTCCTGATCGTCGAGTTGAACCGCGATCTCACCGATTTCCAAGTCGTCAAAGACGCGTCCCATGGTCAGCCTCCTGACATGGCCATGACGAGGGAAATTTCGGTACCCGGAGCCACCGGAGTATCCAAACCGTCAAGGGTGCGGATGTCGTCATCTCCGACCGTGACGAGATACGCCTCGGCAACGTCGCCGTTCGGCAGGACGGCGGCACCGAACGCCGGATGCCGCCGGCTGACGGCCTCCAGCGCCTCGCGGACCGTTCGAGCCGACACCTCGTACCGATCCGCACCACCGATCATCGCGAGCAACGGACCGGGCACGGTAACAACAACGCCAGTCGCGGATTCGGATTCCCGCTCGCCGCCGGCGATCCGCTGCAATTCCTCGTCGGTCCGGGTCGCTGTGAAATCGCCGAAGGTGAAATCGGCGGCGCCGCGGCGTCGTCGCTCCTCGAGCCACGCGCCGACAAGCCGGGCCAGAACATGCTCGATCTCAGTCGTCGGGACGCGTCGCAGCAGACGCCGTCCGATCGCCGCCCGCCGTCCGAGACCGCCTCCGATGGTGACGTCATACGCCTCAATGCGCTCGTCGGAACCCTCGACGGAGGTCGACGTACCTTGCAGACCGATTTCACCGATCCAGTGCTGGGCGCAGGCGTGCGGGCAGCCGTCCATGTGAATGGTGAGTCCGTCGATTTCCTGCGCGCCGAAGGTGGCGGCGAGATGGTCGAGAATCGCGTCGAGTTTTCCTTTCGTCTCAGCAACCGAGTAATTGCAGAACTTGTGGCTGGTGCACGCGACCGATCGACCGTACGCCCGGCTTCGGTCGAGCGGAAAATCCATGGCCGCGAGCGCGTCGCGGACGTCGTCCAATCGATCCCGCGGCACATTGCCGAGGATGAAGTTCTGCTGCCGGGTGAACCGCACGTCGCCGCCGAGCTGGTCCGCAAGGTCGGCGATCGCGTGCAGGTGGTGCGCGGTAATCCGCCCGGACGGCACCGGAACGCCGACGTACACCAGCTCGGGATTGCGCTGCGGATGCACGCCGAGATGGTCGGCCTCACCGACGGGTTCGGGCGCCCGGCCGTCGGGGAGTCGGCGGCCCAGCACCTCCTCGACTTTGGCGCGCATGCCTTCCGGCCCGTAATCGTCGACCATGAATTTGATGCGCGCCTTGGCTCGGGAAAGCCGGTACCGCAGATCACGCTGCCAGGCATCGGTCACCGCACGCAGCACGGCGATTGCATCGTCCCGGGGAACAAAAACGCCGAGGTCGCGCGAGAGCCGCGGGGTGTTCGACATCCCGCCGCCGACCCGAAGACCGAAGCCCAGTTCGCCGTCCTGCTCAGTCGCGACGAGAGCGACGTCGTGGAAATCCGGTCCGTTGCACTGAGCCGGGCAGGCCGAAATCGTGTACTTCAGCTTGCGCGGCAGATTCGAGTACTCCGGGTTGCCCGAGAAGAAGGCAGCGGCCTCCTTGACGATGGGCCATACGTCAAAGAGCTCCCCGTCCTGCAACCCCGCGACTGGGCAGCTGGTGATGTTCCGGACGGTGTCGCCCTCGGCCCCGGCCGTCGTGAGCCCGGCGGCCTCGATCGCCGCCATCACGTCGGGAAGCTGCGCCATGGGAACCCAGTGCAGCTGGATGCCCTGGCGGGTCGTCAATTCCGCCTCGCCGCGGCCGAAAGCGGCACTGATGTCACCCAGCGCCCGGAGCTGGGCCGGGGTCACGCGACCAGCCGGAACCTTGATCCGCACCATGAATGTGCCGATCTTCGGCTTGTCATGGGCCAGGCCCCACCAGTACAGCCGGACGATCTCCTCCTCGGAGATTTCCTCGTACCCACGCTCGATCAGCTCGGGAAGCTCGTCTCGAACCGCAAGCCCGGGACGATCGCGTTTGAGCCGTTCGATGAAGTTTCGCTTGTATACAAGGTCCCAGTCCGGCGCTGGCCGGAGCTGGCGGGACGGGGCGGTAAGAGTCACAGAGGTCTCCGAACCTTAACGATGTTTTCCGATCGGACGAGTAGGTTATTGCTCACGGGCGAGCATCATGTGCCTTGAGGTACACGGTTATCGGCGATTGCGGCTCACTAATCAAGTGACGGCCAGGAAACGACTGACCGGTCAATCGCCGCGGGGCGCACTCGTACAACGGCAGAGACAAGGGATCATGACACCCACGACCCCTGAGCACCGTGCACGAATCATGGCGAACAGTGTACCGAACCGGTCGCACCGGGCCCAGCCGTGCTGATGTGATCAAGGCGAGCCGACGGAGAGTGGATCGGTCGCTGGCGTGGATCGGCCGTACCGCCATGCCCGGCGGTACGGCCGATCCCTTCCGTCACGGATACGAAGTACGGATACGCAGGACAGCCACGCCCCAGACGCGACCGCGGCGACCGGGGACGCTCAGGCAGGCACCCGCACTTCGGAGGCGTCCGCCACGAGGTAGTCCTCGTCGCGGGTGGCGTCGAGGCCGCGCGGGGCTTTCGACAACACCGGGGTGAGAACGACAGCGACGACGATGTTGAACACTAAGGTGATCAACCCGATCCACATGGTCACCTTCGTGTGGATGCCCCAATGCGTAAACGCCCACTGGGACCCGCCGAAGTGCCCGTGTCCGCCCGCCTTCGGTGTCAGCCAGAGCATCCAGAGCGACGAGACCATGCCGACGACCCAGCCGGCCATCAACGCCCAGCGGTGGAACCACCGCGTGTAGAGCCCGAAGACGACGGCCGGCAGGATCTGGATAATGATGATCCCGCCGATCAGCTGGAAGTCGAGCGCGAAGCTGACGTTCAGGAAGAGGATGACGAGCAAGGCGCCGAGTTTGACGACCAAGGACACAATCTTGCTGACCAACGCCTCTTCAGCCGGGGAGGCGGTCGGCCGGAAGTACGGCCGATAGATGTCCCGGGTGAAGGTGTTGGCCGCGGCAATCGACATGATCGCCGCAGGCACCAGCGCTCCAATGGCGATCGCCCCGAAGGCCAGACCGGCAATCCAGGCCGGGAATTCCGCGTGGAACAGCATCGGCACGATCGTGTTCGTATCCGCCTTGCCACCGGCGCCAAGCGCCGGTTTGACACCAGCCGCGATCGCCATGTAGCCGAGCAGCGCAAGGAAGCCGAGCATCAGACTGTACGCCGGAAGCAGCGACATGTTCTTCTTGACCGTGTCTCGGCTCTTCGCAGCGAGCACGCCGGTGACCGAGTGCGGATAGAGGAACAGGGCCAGCGCCGAACCGAAGGCCAGCGTGGAGTATGCGAGATACTGCGTGTCCTTGAGCGTAATGCCGCCGGATTTGGCCGCCGCGAAATGCGCATTCGCCGCCGAGAAGATGTGGTCGTACCCGTGGAGTTTGTACGGAATCCAGATGACGGCCGCGAGCACCGCGGCGTAAATCAGGATGTCTTTCACGAATGCAATCAGCGCCGGTGCACGCAATCCTGACGAATACGTGTACGCAGCGAGCACGGCGAACGCAATCCATAACGGCCAATCGCCGTTGATGCCTGCCGCCTCGATCACCGCTCTGATGCCGGCCAGCTGCAAGGCGATGTATGGCATGGTTGCCACGATGCCGGTGAGCGCGGTCGCGACGGCGAGCGCGTGGGAACCGTGCCGGCCCCGGACGAAATCTGCAGCGGTAACAAAACCATGCCGCCGGGCCACCGACCACATGCGGGCGGCTGCGAACATGACGATCGGATAGACCACAATGGTATACGGCACGGCAAAAAATCCAAGCGCGCCAGATCCGAAGACCAGGGCGGGAACGGCCACGAACGTGTACGCGGTGTAGAGGTCACCGCCGACGAGGAACCACGTGACCCACGTGCCGAAACGGCGGCCGCCCAAGCCCCATTCATCGATATGCGCAAGCGTTTCGCCACGCTGCCAACGCGCCGCGAGAAAACCGAGTACCGCGACGAACACAAAGAGAACAACGACGAGGGCAAACTCGGTGCCGTTGAACGGAACCTTCATCGCTTCTCACCTCGCGATGCGCGGTACACGATCCAGGTGCAGATCATGGCGATGGGAATCCAAGCGAGCTGGTACCAGTAGAAAAACGGCATGCCGCCGATGGTCGGCGAGTAACGGTTATAGAACGGTGGAACCAGTGTTCCGATCAGCGGAAGGAGAAGCAGCAGGTAAACGGCTCGCCTACGCGCGCGAGCCCGGCGCGTTCGGTGCAGCGGGTTTCCCAGAATCTGGTGATGACGCCATGCGGACCTCCGGTAGGAGCGTGCGGGGCGGGGCGCCGCGCACAGACCGACGTGAGCGACCGGGTGAGCAACGGCGATCGCCGCTCACCCTTTGCCTATAGGTTGCGCGGGAGGGCATGAAGGTTTACCTCAGTTACCTGGGCGACGAGAGTAACCCGGACGGCAAAATCACATGATCGATAATCTGGCGCCCACCGACCCGCCAGCCGCGATAAGACAATGCGCCCCACCCCGCACCTACCACGTGCAGAGCGCTAATCCCGGAGATCGGCACGGATGGCATGGGTCCCGGTGATGGTGGGTCGTCACGGCGTACACCTTGGTCGCCGTACCCGCCTTGGTCTACGGCAAAGGCGGTTTGGGATTTTCCGCCGTTCCGTACACAATTGTCGTATTTTCGATTGCACTCATCTTTCTGCCTCGGTTCTGGACCCTTGCGGTCCGAAACGGCTGCTGCTGTATCCGCACGTCATGACATGCACCTTCGCCGCGAGGAGCGCCGACGTCGTTCCGCGGACCTGCTTCGGTCTATTCGCCTGGACGGCGCTCCTCGCTCTTGTCGCACTCGCCGGGTTGGGTGCTGCGGCGGCCGGAGTTCACGTGGGCCGTACCCCTCACCATCGACGGGCTGCACGCGCGTGTCTACGCCGGATCGCCGGCCTTACTGGTAAATCTGATGGTTGCAGCCGTATTGACGCCCCTGTTGCGGCTCGTGAAGGTGGCGGAAAGGCTCGACACGACGGACATCGACCAGGGATGACGGGAGGAAGCAATGCGCCAAGCGTTGTTTGCGATGGACCGCCGATGAATCCGCGCGGCCGAGACTACGAAGACACCGCAGCGGACGTTGCCGCGGGCGGTGCACTCGACCTTCGCAACGCCGAGCGCGAGGCGGCACTTACCTGGCTCTTTGACCGTCATTACCCGGAGCTTCTGCGACTGGCTGTTCTGTTGGGCGGCGGTCAGGAAGCGGAAGATCTTGTGACCGAAGCGTTTTGTCAGCTGCACAGACACTGGCCGCGTCTTCGTGATCCGATGGCCGCTCCGGGATATCTCCGATCCGTCGTGTGCAATTTGGTGCGTATGCATCTACGACACCTGCAGGTTGTCCGCCGGCATGCCGAACAGCGGCTGCCTGATAGTGATTCCGCAGAATCACAAGTCGTCCTGCGTGAAGATCAGCGTGAGGTCATGACGGCGCTTCGGCGTCTTCCCGAGCGTCAACGCCAGGCCTTGGTGTTGCGGTACTGGATGGACCTCAGGGAGCACGAGATTGCCGAGGCGATGGGCATTACGACCGGCGCGGTGAAGGCGCACATTTCCCGAGGAATGGCGGCGTTGACGAGATATCTGACAGCATCGCCCGCCCTGCCGGCTGTCCCCCGCTCGAGTGCCGAGGTAGGAGTCCTCCCATGATGCCGGACACTGAAGAACGCCTGCGTGACGTTCTAGACGCAGTGGCACGTCAAGTCAGGCTCGATACCCGGGGATATCAACGCACCCAAGCAGCATGGCGTCGTCGAGAGCGTCGGCGCAGGCTTGTCGCTACTTTTATCGCGACCATAATCATCGCTACCGCTGGCATAGTCGGTTTGTGGGCGTTGAATCGAGGCGATTCTGGCGAGCCCGTTATTTTTGACGGCCCCCAGCTGCACCCGACATCGCTCATCGTCCGCGTACCGCCCGGCTCCTGACCGGACCGGAGTGGAGAGGCGAATCTGTTTGTCTACGGCCATCCCGGTATCGTTTGTGGGTGTGATACGGCTTTCGTGTATCCCGACGACCACGGCATTCCGTTGATCGAAGTCAGAGCATCGTGACCGTGCGCACAGCTGTCGCACTCCCCATAATGACGGTGGTGCTCGTCTCCGCGTGCAGTCTCGGCAACCACGCCACCCGTCCGCCGGAACCACCGAACCCGGCAGGGCGGGGCGTCACCAGTGTCGTACCAACGACCGCCGCCGGCTCGCCGACCGGCAACGTCGCGAGCGCGACCGCTCCTACGGCCAACAGCCCGGCAGACGACCTACCGACGGTGGAGATCGCCGCAGTTGGGGATCTCACCCTCGGCAACACACCGCGGTTGCCGCCGAACGCCGCGGGCTATCTGGCGTCGGTCCGCAGCGCCCTCGCCGCGCCGATTGTCTTTGCGAATCTCGAGGGCGCGTTGACGAATTCAGCGGCGACCAAGTGCCCGACGCCGACACCGTCACCGAGCCCGTCGTCGTCCACGTCACCGATGTCGGCGCCTCCACGCGCCAGCAAACCGACGATCACGCGGTCGCCGTCCGCGTCCGGGACTCCGCAGACGACCGCCTCGCCATCCCCGCGGGCGTGCTTTGCATTTCGCATGCCGCCGGATTTCGCTGCGTCCGTATTGAAGTCGAGCGGCTTCACGGTACTGAACAGTGCGAACAACCACTCGCACGACTTCGGGCCCAGCGGGGTCGCCGATACATCGGCCGCTCTGAAAGCCGCGGGCATCGCACAGACCGGCTTGCCGGGTCAGTTTGCTCTCGTGTCGGCCAACGGAATTCGCGTCGCGTTCATCGGCTTCGCCCCCTACGACACCACAAACGACATGCGCAAGGGCGCCGCGGCACAATCACTCATCACGCTGGCGCGCGCCCAAGCGGACATTGTCGTCGTCTACATGCACGCCGGCGCCGAAGGAACACGAGCGGCGCACGTCACCGGAACGGAGGAGTATTACCTCGGCGAGGACCGCGGCAATGCACGGGCATTCGCGCACGCTGCGATCGACGCGGGAGCAGATCTCGTCATCGGGAGCGGCCCGCACGTCCTGCGCGGCATGGAGTACTACCGTGGCAAGTTGATCGCGTACAGTCTCGGTGACTTCGCTGGCTACTACACGTTCGCCACCAACGGAACGCTTGCGCTCTCCGGCATCTTGCACGTCCGGCTCGACCGGGCCGGCCGTCTCGTCGGCGGCCGTTTCATCTCCACGCACCTCGACGCCGCGGGCCGGCCAACCCTCGACCCGACAGGCCGCGCGGCGGCGTTCATCAACGGCTTGTCCAGACAGGACTTCGGCGTTGCCGCAGCGGTGATCAATCCGGACGGCACTCTCGCAATGCCGCAACGGCGTTAAGCAGCTGCCGACGCCGAATCGCCTGCCGCCCAGCCGCACGTCCCGTGGCGACCGGATCCGTTCCGGTGGACGAGTGGGCCGCCCGGGGATCGAACCCGGAACCCGCGGATTAAAAGTCCGCTGCTCTGCCAGTTGAGCTAACGGCCCGAAGCGTGACGCGTCACACGGTGGGCATCGTCCAGTGTGCCAGCCGGCAATGGCCGGAGCGCTACCGGAGTGGTCCGCTGGATCCGGACCACTCGGGACAATAGGGTCGAGGAGTACGGCAGAATGATGCGGGGGTCGATCATGGCACGGTTCGGTTCACCAGGTGACACCAATTCAGTCGCCGTTACGACAGAGGCCCCAGCACTGACGAATCGCGAGCCGGTCACGGATAGGCCCGACAACCCCGAAACGGCAGGCAGCACCACAGCGACCACCGACCCGGCCGTGACGTCGGCCGCCGACAGCGGCGACCCTGCCCCCGCCGCGACCGACCACCCGACTCCCGCCGACCACACGCCGTCCACCGGAGACGCGCTTCCCACCGGAGAGGCGACGCCAGCCGGTCACACGCCGTCCGTCGGAGACGCACCGCCGAGCGGAGACGCGACGATCGTGCTGCCCGCACACGTCGGACCAGGCCCAGAACCGAGCCTTCCCGCGCACCGACATGGGCGGCGGTGGCTGCGGGCGGTTCTCGCGGCGTTGATCGTACTCGCATTCGGCGCCGCCGGCACCGGTCTCGCCTGGCAACAATCACAGCTTGCGCACCTCCGGTCCGACGTTGCGGCGCTGCGCGCCGCGCAGGCCGAACAGGTCACGGCCCTGCAGTCGAGCCTCAGCGCCCAGCGGCAGCAAATTTCCGCATTGAGCGGTCAACTCGTGGCGGCCCGCAGTGCCCTCCAGAACACCCAGAACCAACTCAAATCCGACGAAGAACGGCTGAACATCGCAACGGCTCAGCTGCCGCCGGACTTGACCGAGCTCGCGGCACGCGTGACGCCGTCCGTCGTCCTCGTGAGCTGCGTCTCGGGGACGACGACAACGAGCGGCACAGCGTTCGCACTTGCTCTCCCACAAGCGTCCGGATCGCAGACCACATTGGTGACGGCCGAGCACGTGGTCGACGGCTGCACTGACCCCAATTCCGGTGTCCTCTCCATCACGGCCGGGAATCGGTCCGCATCCGCGGCCGTTCGGGCGTACGACGCGGAGAACGATGTCGCCCTGCTCGACACCAGCCTCCGCATACCGCCGTTGCAGCCGGCAAGCAACGGTCCGGTCGTCGGCGAATTCGTCATGGCAGTCGGAAATGCCCTCGGCATCGTCGTCAACAATGTGACCTCCGGCATAATTTCTCAGGTTTATCCGACCTATTTTCTCGATACAGCGCCGATAAGCAACGGCAATTCCGGTGGCCCGGTCGTCGACCGCTCCGGAAATGTGCTGGGCATCGTCGATTGGGGATACGCGTCCGGCACCGAAGCGCCGTTGGTGGAGAATCTCAACGCCTCGCTGCGCTTGTCGGTGCTCTGCCAGAAATTGCTGACGGGAGCGGTGTGCCGCAGCCTCCACTAGGCGACGTACGGCACACTCCAGTGGGCGATGTACTGCACACTGCAGGAGTCGCCGGGTGACTCGACACCCTGCCGCCGTCCGACGCTGCGGAATTTCCCGGCCGCGCAACGCATTACCGCGCTGAGGGCGGCTCTGCGGCAAGTGCCTCCAGCGCCGGCAGCGCCGCTTCGATCGCGTCCACCTGCTCCGGGGCCAGACGGGCAATCCGTTCCGCAAGGGCCGCGGCCCGCGACTGCCGCAATTCGGCAAGCGTGCGCCGTCCGCTCTCGGTAAGGCTGAGGAGGCAGGCCCGGGCGTCGGCGGCATCAGGCGATCGGGAGACCAGGCCGGAACGGACGAGGCGGTCGACAACCCTGCTCATCATCGGCGGCGCCACGTTCTCGACCGCGGCAAGCTCGCTCAACCGGACCGGCTGATGCGCCTCAACACTCGCCAGTGCCGAAGTCTCCGACGGAGTCAACCCGCCGGAAGCGTGCTGGCGCACCGCCCGCGCTAATCGGCCGACGACGATCCGCAACCGGGCGGCGATTTCCGCCTCCCGGGACGGACCCGCGGCCGGCGTAGAGACCACGTCCCGGCGCACCGCCACCTCCTCGGGCTCGAATCTACGAACTTTCCCGACCGGCTGCGATGATGACCCCGTGCACATCTCCGCCAAGACCGATTACGCGATGCGCGCCATGCTCGTCCTGGCACACGCAGCCCGCGAGCGAGCCGACGCGTGGGTCAAAGCCGAGGAGATCGCCGACGAACAGCGGCTCCCGCGCAAATTCTTGGAGGCGATCCTCGCGGACTTACGGCGGGCGCGGCTTGTCGAGAGTCTACGGGGAGCCGAAGGCGGCTATCGGCTCGCCAAGCCGGCGTCGGCGATTTACGTCGCGGACGTGATGCGCGCCGTGGACGGCCCCCTCGCCGAGGTTCGGGGACTACGCCCGGAGAACGTCCGCTACGAGGGTGCGGCCGCTGGTCTGCAGGATGTGTGGGTCGCCGTTCGCGCCGGACTTCGGGCTGTGCTCGAGCGAGTGAGCGTCGAGGACGTCGCCAACCGCGCCCTGCCCAAGCCGGTGCAAGACCTTGTCGCCGAACTGCAAGGCTGGATTCCCCGTTACTGACGCGGCTCGGTCTCGACCGGCAGGATGACGAAGCCGCGGCGGCCTGGCGATCCCCGTCGCTGCAGCGGCTGGCTCTGGAGCCTCGGGGCGTCGTCACGAGCCGAGCTCGTGCAGGCATCAAGAGCCAAACACGTGTCATCGTCAATAGCCGAGCTCGTGCAGCCGCTCGTCGTCGATGCCGAAGTGGTGGGCGATTTCGTGCACGACGGTCTTGCGCACTTCGTCGATCACTTCGGACTCGGTTTCGCACAGCGCGCAGATGGTGTTGCGGTAGATGATGATGCGGTCGGGCAGGACGCCGCCGTACGCCGTGGTGCGCTCGGTCAGCGGGATGCCGACGTACAACCCCAGCAGTTCTGGATCGTCGGGCTCATCTTCGACGAAGACTGCGACGTTCCGCATCGCCCGGGCGAACTCCTCCGGGATGCCGTCAAGCGCCTCGGCGACGAGCTCGTCGAACCGGTCCGGATCGACGTACACCACGACTCGAGAAAACCACAATGATCCGCCGGACGTCGAGCTCACCGCGCGGCACCCGCGAACCGGCGAAAGACGATCACCTTGCGGCCGGTGGCGGACGGCAAGCCGGACCCGCGGTAGCGGCCGGTCCCGCCGTCCCCTATGCTTGGTCAGTCCCGGAACGTCCGTTCGGGCGCGGCCGTCGACCGCCGTTGCTGCCGCCCTCATCGTCTAGCGGTCTAGGACACCGCCCTTTCAAGGCGGCGGCACGGGTTCGAATCCCGTTGGGGGCACGCGAGGACGGCGGCCACGTGCCGCGACGGACGCTGGCTGGGATGGCGAACCGAATACCGCTCGGCTAGCCTGTGCATGAGCATGGTCCCGTGGTGAAGCCTGGAGTTCACGCCGCCCTGTCAAGGCGGAGGTCGCGGGTTCGAATCCCGTCGGGACCGCCAACCGTATCTGCAGCCGGTGCCGAGCCAAATCGCTCAGCGCGGGGCCAGGTAGCTCAGTTGGTACGAGCGCCCGCCTGAAAAGCGGGAGGTCGGCGGTTCGATCCCGCCCCTGGCCACCACGATCGAAAACCCCGGCTGCTCAACGGGACGGCGATACCGCGGCGGCTGTGTCCCACGCATAGTTCGGAAATCGCCGACCCCGCGGCACGACGTCCGGTGAGGCCTCCAACCCCCACGCCGTCCACCCAGGGCGTGGATACCGGGCGAACAATTCGAGGTACGGCCCGGGTGAGCAGGCTTCGATGATGTCGTACTGTTCGTCCGGCTTCCTGCTGTGTTCCCGTTTCCGGGTCTCAATGAGATTCACCTGCGACCGTCCGGGCGCGAGTGTGCGCATTCTGCCGCGGACGCCGAAAAGGATCGGTTCGGTGACGTTGCGGAAATAAAATCCGACGCCGCGGCCGTCAGGGCCGCCGTCCTTCCGCCGCTTCACCCACACGATCATGGAAACGTACCGGAACCCCCACGCCGCCATCACCTGAAGACCGTCGGGGATCAGCGCGTTGGGACACCACAGGTACAAGTGAGCCGCATCGGCGACAACCTCGCCGACCGGCAGCGCCGAAATTTCGGCAACCGTCATGGTCTCGTAGCGGCCAAGGCGTCGGTGCTCCGGCGCGACCTTGCCTGTTCGGTTGACAAACCGCCATGGCGGATCGGCCAACACGGTCCGGAAACCACCCGGAACCGTCGGAAGTGCAACGCTCATGGTCATCTACGCTATCCCGCCGCACACCAGCGACCGCGTTGCCACACGTGTTGACGCTTCTCGGCGCCGGCCCATGCATGTTGACACCCCTGCGCACCGGCCCATGCGTGTTGACGCTTCTCGGCACCGGCCAATAAGTTGGGACTGTCAACAAAATCCGGACCGGAGGCGGGAATGTCACTCACCACTGCATCGTCGAAAACTATCGAAGTTGCCACGCCGTCGAAGGAAGACCGTTTCAGCTTTGGTCTGTGGACCGTCGGCTGGCAGGCGCGTGATCCCTTCGGTGAAGCGACACGTCCGCCGCTGGATCCGGTGGAGGCTGTTCACAAGCTCGCCGAATTAGGCGCCTACGGGGTCACCTTCCATGACGACGACCTCGTTCCGTTCGGCAGCAGCGATGCGGAGCGCGCTCGGCTTATCGACCGTTTCAAGAAGGCGCTTGCCGACACCGGCCTGGTCGTCCCGATGATGACGACGAATCTCTTCACCCATCCGATCTTCAAGGATGGTGCGTTCACCGCCAATGACCGGTCCATTCGGCGGTATGCGATCCGTAAGGTGATGCGCAATCTGGATCTGGCGGCCGAACTCGGCGCCCGTACGTACGTTTTCTGGGGTGGCCGCGAGGGAAGCGAAATCGACGCCGCAAAGGACATTCGTGCTGCGCTTGACCGGTACCGCGAGGCGATTGACACCCTCGCGCAATACGTCAAAGACCAAGGCTACGGCATCCGGTTCGCCCTCGAACCGAAACCCAATGAGCCGCGGGGTGATATTTTCCTCCCGACGATCGGGCATGCGCTCGCGTTCATCAACTCCCTGGAGCATTCGGACATCGTCGGGCTGAATCCTGAAGTCGGTCACGAGCAGATGTCCAATTTGAATTTCGTGCACGGGATCGCACAGGCCCTCTGGCACGGGAAACTCTTCCACATCGACCTCAACGGCCAGCACGGGCCGAAGTACGACCAGGACTTGGTCTTCGGTCACGGTGACCTGCTCAGCGCGTTCTTCCTCGTCGACCTGCTGGAGAACGGCTTTCCCGGCGGCGGCCCGGTGTACGACGGTCCGCGGCACTTCGACTACAAGCCGATGCGCACGGAGGACATCGACGGCGTCTGGGCGTCCGCCGCGGCGAACATGCGCACGTACCTCCTCCTCAAGCAGCGGGCAAAGGCGTTTCGAGCGGATCCGGAGGTGCAGGCCGCACTCACCGCAAGTCGTGTTCCCGAGTTGGCCGTCCCCACCCTCGGCGAGGGCGAGTCGTACGCCGACCTGCTGGCCGACCGGTCCGCGTGGGAGGAATTCGACGTCGATCGAGCCGCCAACCAAGGCTACGGGTACGCCCGTCTCGATCAGCTCGCCATCGAGCACCTCCTCGGCGCACGCGGCTGACCCGCGACGACCCGGCTACGAAACGGACACCCGATGACGCGAACGCTCGTCGCCGGCGT
The DNA here is from genome assembly GCF_000015025.1 of Acidothermus cellulolyticus 11B. GTDB lineage: Bacteria > Actinomycetota > Actinomycetes > Acidothermales > Acidothermaceae > Acidothermus > Acidothermus cellulolyticus. The sequence continues at coordinate 2,341,987 of NC_008578.1, forward strand.
CGATTCGTCGACCCAAGCCTGCAAAGTGGTGATCCGCGACGCCGTCACCGGAGAACTCGTCCGGCAAGGCCGGGCGCCGCACCCGCCCGGCACCGAGGTTCACCCCGACGAGTGGTGGACGGCCCTGCAGGCCGCAGTCGAGGACGCCGGCGGGTGGGACGACGTCTCTGCCATTTCCGTCGCCGCGCAGCAGCACGGCATGGTCTGCCTGGATGCAACGGGAACCGTGGTTCGGCCGGCCCTGCTGTGGAATGACACCCGCTCGGCGCCGGACGCCGACGATCTGGTCCGGGAGCTAGGGAACGGCGACCCGGAAGCGGGCGCCAAGGCGTGGGCCGACGCAATCGGCACGGTTCCCGTCGCCTCGTTCACGGTCACGAAGTTGCGCTGGCTCGCTCGCTGCGAGCCGGCGCACGCGGCACGGACCGCTGCCGTCTGCTTGCCCCACGATTGGCTCACCTGGCGGTTGCGCGCGTCCGAGGACTCGACGACGCCGGATCTGACGGCGCTGACAACCGACCGCTCAGACGCCAGCGGCACGGGCTACTGGGCAGCCGCAACCGGCTACCGGCAGGACCTCCTGGAGCGGGCCTTTGGACGTCGTCCTCTGCTGCCGCTCGTCCTGGAACCCGCGGAGCGCAGCGGACTTGCCCGCGGCGGTCAGGTCCTGGGGCCTGGTGCCGGCGACAACGCGGCAGCCGCGCTCGGTGTGGACGCCGGTCCCGGTGACGTGATCGTGTCAATCGGCACCTCGGGAACCGTCTTCGCCGTGAGCGAGACCCCGACCGCCGATCCCACCGGCGCAGTGGCCGGATTCGCCGATGCGACCGGCCGTTTTCTGCCGCTCGTCTGCACCCTGAACGCCGCCCGTGTCCTTGATGTGACGGCGAGAATCCTGGGGACCGACGGCGATGGGCTTGCCGAGCTTGCCCTCTCCGCGCCGGCGGGCGCTGACGGCTTGGTTGTCATTCCGTATCTGGAAGGAGAACGAACGCCGAACCGCCCGAATGCGACCGGCGCCGTCCACGGCTGGACGCTGGCCAATTCGACGCCGGCGCATCTGGCCCGTGCGGCCATTGAAGGCGTGCTCTGCGGCCTCGCGGACGGCCTCGACGCGCTCGTCGCGCACGGCGTCGCGGTGCAGCGGGTGGTGCTCATTGGCGGCGGGGCACGGAATGCGGCCGTCCGGCAGATCGCGCCGGCCGTCTTCGGAGTGCCGGTGATCGTCCCCGAACCGGGTGAATACGTCGCCGACGGCGCCGCCCGGCAGGCGGCGTGGACTCTCCTCGGTGAGGCGGAACCTCCGCAGTGGAAGGCCACGCGGACCGATCGCTACGAAGCATCCCCTACACCGTGGGTGCGGGAGCGGTACGCGGAGCTGCGCGACCTGGTGGCGCAGCGACTCCCGCACTGACGACGCACCGGTCAGTCGCCTGGCCGCGCAGTCGAGCGGCTGTTACGACCGCTGCGCAGGACGGCCGGGTTCGTGCTGCGGCTCAGCGTGCTCGATCGGGACGTCTGTCATGAGGGCGGTCGCCAACGCCGTAATGACGAACAACAGAAACGTCACGACGTGCACCGCCGTGCACCAGAGGCAAATCTTGCCGATAATGACGAATTCCGCATACAGCAGGTAAAACACAAAGAGAATTCCAGCGACGCAATATCCGACGCGGCCGTACCGGACACGGGGATCGGACGACCGCCATGCGGCGGGGAGCTGCCAGGGCACCATGCCGAGGAAATACGCCAGACCGAGCACAGCCACCGGAATGCCGAACACCCGCGACTGCGGGCTTGTCGTCACCTGCTCGCAGTTGATGACGCCTTTGCTCGAGCAAATGAGCTGCACGGACTGGTCGTAGTGCACGACGGTGAGGTACGCCGCCAGACCGACGCCGATGATGGTGAGAAGGAGCCCGATCGGCGCGGCCCAGCGCGGTGTGCGCATCGCAGGCGCTACTTCCCGCCGTTCAACGCCGCTTCGGCCGCCTTGACGGACGGTGCGCTGCAGACATTTGTCGGCTGACCGCCGGTCGCCTCGCAGATTATCGCGGTGTAGATGTCAGCGGCGGCAAGAATCGCCTTGCCTTGCTTGGAGGACGGATCCTCAAGCGCCTTGGCAACCTGGTCCACCGTCATTCCGCTCAGCAACGTCGGTTGAAGGGCATCGCCTTTCTGCGCCCATTTGCCGGCAAAATCGATGAACGGGTAGGCCAGCCCGCCTACTGACTGGAAGAGGGAATTTTCGGCGCTGGTGAGCTGCTCCAGCGGGCGCCCCAGCCCGTCCTCTTCTTCCTTGCCGACAAAGACCAGGTACGGGCTGGAGTAGCTGGACTGGTAAAAGGAGAGGGTCGGAATGTGGGCCGGTGAGTCGCTGTTCGACGAGTACGTCGTCTTCAGATTGCTGAACTGGCCGAACCGGCTGAGCGCAATGGCCAGGGGCCACCGGGTGTTGCCGCAGTGCGGGCAGTATTCCGCGCCAACGTAGAGGACTTCCGGCTTTCCCCCGGAGGTGAGCGGTTGACCGTCGAGCTTGGCCGGCGGACCGGCGATCGTCGAGAAATCCGGCGTTGTCGAGGTGCGCTGCGCCGCAGCCTGAAGCGCGTTGAGGACGGACGGGGCAGCGGGTGTCACGGGATTCGCCTTCGCGCCGTGTGACGACTTGGTCACCACGCCGACGATGATGACCGCTGCCACGACGGCAAGCACGGCGAGCACGGAGCCGCCGACGACCATGATGTTCCGGCGCCGCTCCTTCCGGGCCTGGGCGGCGCGCTGCGCGGCGATCCGTTCGGTGGCCGCACGCTTGGCGGCGTACTTGGCGGAGACCCGCTCCGACGAGTGAACGCTTCGATCGTCGCCGCTCACGTGCGTCCTCCTCCGCCGATCGGCACGAACCCTGCCGCGCCACTGAGCATACGACGCCGCCACAGTAGCGGTTCGATCTGAGAGCGTGCATAACGAGGGCCCCTGGTCATCCCAGGGGCCCAAGGACCGAAACGGGAGCGCGGCTACTGCCCGGAGCGCTGGAGTGGAACTCCCCCGAGGAGCGCCCGGACCTCGGTCTCCCGGTAGCGGCGGTGGCCGCCGAGGGTGCGGATGGAGGTCAGCTTGCCCGCCTTCGCCCAGCGGGTGACGGTCTTCGGATCGACCCGGAACATCGTCGCGACCTCCGCCGGCGTGAGCAGCGACTCCGCCTCAGGTGTGCGTGCGTGTACCACGGAACTTCCTCCAATCAGAGCCGACGCGCTGCCGACTCCTCCTCCTTGAGCCGACGGAGCGTCGGCCCCCCACTACGGGATGGCGTAACCCAACCCGTAGATGAATAGTGCCTGATGACCCGGATGTCCGAAATGGTCCAGGCGGGTCATCTTGGAATCTTGATGTACTAGTACCCGATACGCCATTCAGCGGAAAGCTCTGACCGGATTGCACGAAAGAACCCATCTGGTCGAGCGTCGCACGACACGAAATTCCTTATACGGAAAGGAGTTCTGTCTCGTCAGTACCTGCGGGACGGAACACGGCGCCGCGTCGCACGATCCTGCTGAGTCGCGTGCCGATACCGAACTGCGCTGACCGCGCACACGGCAATTTGCGACATAACTGCGTCACTTGGCAATGTTTTTGACAGCGTCCCTCGGCCCGTGCGGCGCCCATACCAGCAGCGATATGACGGAATGTGACACCACAATTACCGGGTGCAAAGAATTCACGGCCGGGCGCATGCGGTTTATCCCATAACGCACGCGTGTCAACCGAAGCCGCTGACGACTCCACCGTCCGAGGACGAAGAACGCACGATCGACACGTACCAAACGAGCGTGTCGAGGCAGCGGCGCGTCACCGCGCGGAGGTGACGACGCATACCACGCGACCAGCGTGACCAACAGGCGCGCGCCCACCAGGTGATCACAATCGGCGGAAAGCGCGACGGGAAGTGATCAGCCCGGGCGGGTTCCGGACGGGCGCCGACATCGCAGGCGACCTCCACGGCGGGTTCCGGACGAGCGCCGCCATTGCGGCAAATCCCCGACCGACCAGACCCCGGGCCGACCAGACCCCGGGCCGACCAAGTGAACAGCCGGACCGTGAGCACGTCAGAACGCCGTCCACCTGCTCCAAGCAAGGCACAGTCGACCGACCGCGCACGACCATGTCAGCGCGGGGTCCCACACCTCCACTGCGCCGCAGACCGCCGTCCTTCTGCCTCAACCGACGTGAGCAGGTACCCTAAGAAGCACAACCAACGTCGTCCGACGGGGAGCAGCGAGCTCCAAAACGAGGGGGTCGAGCCGATGGGGCGCGGCCGAGCCAAGGCCAAGCAGGCGAAAGTCGCTCGCCAGCTCAAGTACTCAACGGGTCGTACGGACCTTGAGGCATTGCGTCGCGAACTGCTCGGCAACAAAGCGCGTCAGGATTCCGACGCCGCTGATGAGTACGACGGCTACGACTACGGCGACTACGACGAAGACGACGCCGAGTACGGCGACCCGCTGCTGGACGATGATTTCTCGAGTGGCGCCGATCAGCGCCGCCGTTGATCCTCACTTTGGCTCTCCAGCTGAACTGGACGCCGGTCAGGCACGTGCGCGTCTCGGCAGCGCATGCCTGGCACCAGGCAGGGCGCCTCGTCGCGGCACCATCGAGCGATAGCCGCCAAGCAGCTAGACGCCAAACAGGTCAGCGATAGACGCCGACCAAGTGGGCCGCCGCGTCGTCCGCCCGGGGCTGCACGTGACCGGCGACCCAGGCGCGGATGCCGGTCGCGTTGAGCAGCTCGACGGCACGATCGGCGTCCGGTGACGCGACGATCGCAACCATGCCGATGCCCATGTTCAATGCCCGCTCCAACTCCGCTTGCGGCACACGGCCGAGCTCGCCGACCAGGCGGAAGATCGACGGCGGCTGCCAGGTGGATCGATCGATCACGGCCGTGTACTCCTCGGGGATGACGCGAGCGACGTTCCCCGCCAGTCCACCGCCGGTGATATGGGCGAAGGCGTGAACGTCGACGGCTTCCCGAAGCCTCAGGCAGTGCGGTGCGTAGATCGTCGTCGGCGTGAGCAGCTCGTCGCCGAGGCTCCTGCCGAGCTCGGGGACGTACCGATCGAGTCGCCAGCCCGCCAACGTGAAGAAGATGTGCCGAACGAGCGAGTACCCATTGGCGTGCAGCCCGGAGGATGCCATCGCAACAACGGCGTCACCGGCGGTGACGCGATGCGGGCCAAGGAGCGCATCTTCCTCGACGACGCCGGTGGCTGCTCCGGCGAGATCATACTCATCGGGCTCGAGCAGCCCGGGATGCTCGGCGGTCTCGCCGCCGATCAGCGCGCAACCGGCGATCCGGCAACCCTCGGCAATCCCCGCGACGATGGTCGCAATCCGCTCGGGAACGATCTTTCCGCAGGCAATGTAGTCCGTCAGAAAGAGCGGTTCACCGCCGCAGACGACGATGTCGTCAACCACCATCGCGACGAGATCGAGGCCTATCGTGTCGTGCCGGTCGAGCATCCGTGCGATGGCGACCTTGGTTCCGACGCCGTCGGTCGACGTCGCGAGCACTGGGCGCCGATAGCGCGTCAGGTCGAGCCGGAACAAGCCTGCGAAACCGCCCAGCCCACCGAGCACTTCGGGACGGGACGATCGAGCCACCGCCGTCCGCATAAGTTCGACGGCCCGCTCACCAGCGTCGATGTCGACGCCGGCCGTCGCATACGAGACCGGGCCGGTCACGGTCGCTCCAAAGCCGAACCGCCGCCCACGGACGGCAGGCTGGCGAGCAGGCTCCGCGTCGAGATCGTCTCACCCCGGCTGAAGAGCTCAGCGTCCGGAACCGGAGTCGGATAATCGCCGTCAAAGCACGCCCGGCAGAGTGCATGCCGCGGCATCCCCGTCGCGGCAACCAGGCCATCAAGTGAGACGTAGCCGAGGGAATCCGCACCGAGTGAGCGGCAGATTTCGTCGACGGTAAGGCCGTTCGCGATGAGCTCACCGCGTGTAGCGAAGTCGATGCCGTAAAAGCAGGGCCACTTCACCGGCGGCGAGGAGATGCGCACGTGCACCTCAGTCGCCCCCGCTTCGCGCAGCATGCGAACCACCGCTCGCTGCGTATTCCCTCGCACGATCGAATCGTCGACGACGACAAGCCGTTTCCCCCGGATGACGTCACGGAGGGGATTGAGCTTGAGCCGGATGCCGAGTTGCCGCAGGCTCTGCGACGGCTGGATGAACGTCCGGCCCACGTATGCGTTCTTCACCAAGCCGGCGGCGTACGGAATGCCCGATTCCTCGGCGTAGCCGATCGCCGCAGGCGTTCCGGAATCCGGGGTGGGCATCACGAGGTCGGCGTCCGCCGGGGCCTCGCGGGCCAACCGACGCCCGACCTCAACCCGAACGGCATGCACGTTGCGGCCTCCGAATCGCGAATCGGGGCGCGCCAGGTAAACGAATTCAAAGACACAGAACCGCGGTGCCGGCGGCGCAAAGCGCAGGGACCGCGGACCGCGTTCATCAATCGCCAGCAATTCACCGGGCTCAATGTCCCGGACATAGGCCGCGCCGACGATATCGAGCGCCGCTGTCTCACTCGCCACCACCCAACCACGTTCGATTCTGCCGAGCGCCAACGGGCGAAAACCCCGTGGATCGCGGGCGGCGTACAGAGTGGTCTCGTCGAGAAACACAAAGCTGAAGGCCCCGTCGACTCGAGGCAATACCGCCAGGGCGGCGTTCTCCAGACTCTGTTCAAGGTGCGCCGCCAGAAGAGCGGTCACCAGATCGGTATCCGACGTCGAGGACACCGGCCGCCTGGTAAAAGGAATCTCACCGCTCCGCTCGCCCACGTCCTCGAGCATTTTCGCGAGCTCACCGGTATTCGTGAGGTTTCCGTTGTGCGCCAGAGCGATGCTCCCGACTGGTGTGGCGCGAAACGTTGGTTGCGCGTTCTCCCAGACCGATGCGCCTGCCGTCGAATACCGAGTATGACCAATGGCGACGTGTCCACGCAGGCCGGCAAGATTCGCCTCGTTGAAGACCTGAGAGACGAGGCCCATATCCTTGTAGACGAGAATCTTCTCGCCGTTGCTCACGGCGATGCCTGCGGATTCTTGACCGCGGTGCTGCAGTGCGTACAACCCAAAGTAGGTAAGGTTAGCCACCTCCTCCCCGGGAGCCCAGATACCGAAGACTCCGCACTCTTCCCGGGCGCCGGAAAAAGCCGGGGCAGGAGCTCGGCCGTCGCAGACACGCACTGTGAGGCAATCCCTTCCGTGGCGGACACCGGCCGCACGCAGGTCTCAGTTTACGGTTCGCGGGACCGCGCTGCGAGGCGCCAGGTGCGGCAGATGACCGGAAGGTGGGCGCTCAGGTCGCTGCGCGGTCCGCTGGCCGTCAGGCTTCCGCGATCAGCCGCTTCGTCCCAGGACAATCGGCCGCTGGCGACGGCCAGCCAGGTGACCGGGTCCGTCTCCACGGTGTTCGGCGGCGTTCCTCTGGTGTGCCGCGGACCCGCTCCGCACTGAATGGCGGCCACGGGCGGTACCCGCACCTCGACCGCCTTCCCCGGGCATTCCTCCGCCAACAGAAAGAGGGTGGCTCGTACCGCCATGCGGAGCGCACCGTCATCGACCGGATGGCGGTCGAGCTGGTGGACGACGGCCTCGCCGCATAACACGGCCAAGCCGGCGTCACCGCTTCGACGCGCGGTGAACCGCGGCGCCGTTCTTTCGACCACCCCAGCCAGGTCATCGCCGGCAAGGGCGGGGTCGGCACCGAGGGTCGCGAGAAGAACTTCGCGCAGATGCTCGGTCGTCGCGCCGGCAAGCGGTTCCGCGGCGATGGACCGCCACTGAGCGAGGACGGCTTCGGCAAGGTTGGCAGGCAGCAGCCGGCGGCTCATGACATCAGCGCGGCAAAGGCGGCCGGCAGGGTCGTCGCCCAGGCGGCATGCAGGTCGTCCAACGGAATCGCGAAATAATCCTCGACCACGAAGTCGGCGCCGCCGGTACGGCCGATGACAGCGGCGGGAACGCCGTGACGAGCGCAGAGAGCTTCGAATTCCGTCACGTTGCCGGGCGCAACGGCGACGACGGCCCGAGCCGTTGATTCGGCGAAAAGCGCAACGAATGGATCACCCGTCAGGGAAATCCGCACTCCGCGCCAGCCCCGCAGGCACGATTCGACAAGAGCCTGCGCCAACCCGCCGTCGGAGAGATCGTGCGCGGCGTGCACCAGCCGCCGCTGCGCCGATTCCACGAGGACGGCGGCAAGGGACCGCTCCGCCGCGAAATCGACCGCGGGCGGCCGCCCGCCGAGATGGCCGTGGATGACGTGCGCCCACTCGCTGCCGCCGAATTCGTCCCGCGTCGTGCCCAACAGGTACACCACGTCGCCGTCGTCGGAAAATCCGATGCGCAACCGAGTCGTGACGTCGTCCAATACGCCGAGGACACCCACCACGGGTGTCGGGTGAATCGAGCGTGCGCCGGTCTGGTTGTAGAAGCTGACGTTGCCGCCGGTGACGGGGACGTCGAGCGCAAGGCAGCCATCCGCCAGGCCGCGGACCGCCTCGGCGAATTGCCACATCACTTCGGGATCTTCAGGAGAGCCGAAATTCAGGCAGTTCGTGACCGCCAGCGGACGCGCACCCGCCGAGGCGACGTTACGGTACGCCTCGCAGAGCGCGAGCTGAGCTCCGACGTACGGATCGAGACGGGCGTATCGGCCATTCCCGTCGAGCGACAGCGCGACCCCTATGCGTACTGCGTCATCGTCCGTGAGACGCACCACACCGGCGTCGTCCGGCATTGCCGCGACGGTATTGCCGAGGACGTACCGGTCGTATTGCTCGGTCACCCACGTTTTGTCGGCCAGATTAGGCGAAGCCGCAAGGCGCAGCACGGTGGCGCGCAGCTGGTCCGGCGATGTCGGACGGGCGAGCCGCCCCGGGTCGTCGCTGAGCATCACGGCCCGCTCGGCTGGTTCCCGCATTGGACGCCGATAGACCGGGCCATCGTGCGCGACGCTCCGCGGTGGAACGTCGACGACGAGCTCGCCCCGCCAGTAGACGTGCAGTCGGCCGGTATCGGTGACCTCGCCGATGATTGTCGCCGGCACGTCCCACTTGTCGCAAATTTCCATGAAACGCGGAATATTTTCCGGCGTGACGACCGCGCACATCCGTTCCTGCGACTCGCTCATGAGAATTTCTTCCGGGGCGAGCGACTCGTCGCGGAGCGGGACGGCGTCCAACTCGACGCGCATTCCCCCGCTTCCGGCCGATGCCAGTTCGGCGGTCGCGCAACTCAGTCCTGCCGCACCAAGGTCCTGGATACCGACGACGAGGTGGGCGGCGAAAAGCTCCATGCAGCATTCAATGAGCACCTTTTCGGTGAACGGATCCCCGACCTGCACGCTCGGCCGCCGCTTGGCGGCATGCTCGTCGAACGTCGCACTCGCCAGCACCGACGCCCCCCCGATCCCGTCGCCGCCGGTCCGCGCTCCGAACAGAACCACCTTGTTGCCGATACCGGTTGCACTCGCCTGCTGCACCCCGTCGACCGGCAAGACCCCGACGCACAAGGCGTTGACGAGCGGATTAGCGGCATAGCACGGATCGAACGAGATTTCGCCGCCGATGTTCGGCAGACCCAGGCAATTGCCGTATCCGCCGATGCCGGCGACCACCCCGGGCGCGACCCGCTTGGTGTCGGGCGCCTCGAGTGGCCCGAAACGCAGGGAGTCCATGACCGCGACGGGCCGCGCTCCCATCGCGAGAATGTCCCGCACAATCCCGCCGACACCGGTCGCCGCACCCTGGTACGGCTCGACGTAGCTGGGATGATTGTGCGATTCCACTTTGAACGTCACCGCGCAGCCACGCCCGACCCGGACGACACCGGCATTCGCGCCGATTCCCGCGACGAGAACATCGCGCGCGCTCGGAGGCACCTTCTCCGCAAATTGCCGAAGGTGCACCTTCGACGATTTGTACGAGCAATGCTCGCTCCACATGACGGAATAGATGGCTAATTCGCAGGACGTCGGTCGCCGTCCGAGGATTTCGCGGATGCGTGCGTACTCGTCATCGGTCAGGCCAAGCTCCCGGTACGGCAGGGCCTGATCGGGCGTTCTGGTGGCGTGCGCAACAGTATCGATCATGCTGGAACCAGGGAACGGAGCAGACTGACAAAGAAGCCAAGCCCGTCGGTCGAAGGACCGGTCAGCGGATCAATCGCATGCTCCGGATGGGGCATCAACCCGACGACATTGCCTTCCGCATTGGCAATTCCTGCGATGTCGTGCATCGAGCCGTTGGGGTTGGATCCGGCGTACCGGACGACGACCCGGCCGGTCTCCTCGAGGTGACGGAGTGTCTGCTCGTCCGCCACATACCGGCCCTCGCCGTGCTTGGCGGGGATCAGAATCCGGCTCCCGGGACGGTACGCCGACGTCCACGGTGTCTCGACGCTCTCGACGCGCAGCGGCTGGTCAACACAGCGGAAATGAAGGTGCGCGTTACGGATCAGCGCCCCCGGGAGCAAGTGGGCTTCACACAGGATCTGGAAACCGTTGCAGATGCCCAACACCGGCATGCCGTCCCGCGCCGCCGCAATGACGGCTTCCATGACCGGAGAGAACCGCGCGATTGCGCCGGGGCGGAGATAGTCGCCGTAGGAGAAACCGCCGGGGAGGATGACGGCGTCGACTCCCGCGAGGGAGTTGTCCTTATGCCATAAGCTGACCGGCTCGGCGCCAGCGGCCCGGACCGCCCGGGACGCGTCCCGATCGTCCAGCGAGCCGGGGAAGGTCACCACACCGACGCGGACGCCCACCGACTCCTCACTTCCTGATCGCTGCCGGCTGCCCGCTCACTCGGACCGGCGCACGACAAAGTCTTCGATCACTGGATTGCTCAGCAGCGTGGCGGCCAGCTCTTCGATCATTGCAAGCGTGGCGTCGTCGAGGGTGCCGTCGACGTCCAGCTCAAAGTGCTTCCCTTGACGGACAGAACGGACTCCCGTGTGCCCCAATCTCTTGATCGCACCAAGAATCGCCTGACCCTGCGGATCGAGGATCTCAGGCTTGAGCATGACGTCGACAGCGACGCGCGCCACATCAACTCCTTGCGGTACGGGCGACCGGACGCGTCCAGCGTAATCGAGCAGGCGGGCACGGCTCGCGGTGCTCCCACGGCGCGCGGGGCGGCACGGGCACGGTGCTCACCCTGACGTCCACGGCTCGCGGTGCTCCCCCATGGCCCGCCGGGCGGCACGGGTGACGCCGAGGCCCCGGTCAATGCGTGCGGCACCCCGTTCCCAGCGGCTGCGCAGGTCGGATGACGTGTCTTCGCCGTGCCCGGCATGCCCCAGGCGACCCGGGCGGCTGCGCAGGTTGGGTGGTGTGCCCACGCGGCGCATGTCCTCCGCCGGCACGCCGGACGGCGGGGGGCACGCGCCACGCAAAGCACCCTTGACAGACGAATTCACCATAAGTAGTCTCAGCAGACGGTTAGTGTAATGGACGGTGTAAGCGACTGACTGACGAAGTTTCGGGGGGATCATGAAACCGCATCGGCATGTCGTCACGGACGTTGACGCTTGTCTCGGCCCCGCTGAGGGTCGATTCTTCGGCTCCGGTTATCGCCGGGTCACGCGTGAGCTCTCGGAGGTTGTGCTGCGGGCCATGTCGTTGGGAGACTCAATCGAAGCCTGTGCCCGTGTCCACTATCCCGTCGATTGGTCGTGCAAGGCCGCCGGAGAGCTTGCTCCTCACCTGAGCAGTATTGACGCGGCACTGATCGCCATCGACCTTGCCGAGTTGTATGTGTCGCACGGCGAACGTTTCGACGGCGACGCCCGCCGACGCAGCTGGATATCCGAACTTGCCCTGACTGCAGGTTCACGCCCCACTGATGTGCGCACGGCATTTCCCTGCTCGCTTCACGCAGCGGAGGGCGGCTCACGGGAGAACGGGCATTTTCGGACCCGATTTGACGGGCGAATCGGGTCGATCCGTGTCCGGCTCGAGATTGAGCACGACGTCGCGCTCCCGCCGCTTCCCCAGACCGGCCGCACCGTTGTCGACGCATCGGTCCTCGGGACGGACGGCAGCCGCTACTTCAGCACGGGTTATCGCAACCGGCGGCATACGATTTCTGAGCTCCTCGTGGACGTTGAACGCCGCGCCGCCGCGGCCAGTCTCATGGTGAGCGGCGACACGTGCCGATCCGACACCGGTCTCGGTGGCGCATATCAGCCCACCGTCTCCGTCATAGAAATCATCGTGAGCCTGGCCCAACTCGCGCAGGTCGTCCTCTACCAGGCGGACGATCTGCCCCGGCAACACAGCAATACGCTCTGGATGCGCGCGATCTGGCTCACCGCCCATACGCCCTCGCATCCCCTGAACGCGCCCATCCCGATCCGCGTCGGCACACGCCGGTGGGACCAGGTACAAATGGACTCGCGCACCTGGCGGCTGGCCGAATTCTACGGATCCCTTCCGGGCGTTGACGTCGGCGCACGACTCGCGCATGCCCTGCCTGAACGCGTGAGTCTTCCGGAATTAGACCGGGTGGCGCCGTGAACTGCCGCGCGCCGTTCCTCCTCCGAGACGACATTCTCGTCATCTTCGAGGGCTCCCGTCGTCTCATCTGGCGTCCTCAGGGCCGTCGCGACGCTGTCCCTGAATTGTGGCCCCAGAAGGCCGACATCGAGTGGATCGCCAGACGAAGGAACGGCGGGCGGCCGATCCTCGTTCTTCTCGAGGAACCTCCCGCCCGACTCACGTTCCTGCCGGAGGAGGTTGAGGCTTTCCCCAAGAAGCTCCTGCGCTACGTACGCCCCACCGACGGTGGGCTTTTTGAATTCGTCATTCCATTCCTCGACTGGCTGCCGGAAGACGTCCGCGGCCGGGCGCAGATTCTGGTGAGCCGTGCGACGGCGCTTCGCGCGACATCGCCGACGCCCTTGCTGCCGCCGTGGCTGTTCGAAACCGACGTCGACAGCCGGGAGAGCGTGCGCTTTGCCTTCCGGCTGCGCCCACATCTATGCAGTGACGCCGATGTCGCGGCCCTCGCCGCCTACGCGCGCGGCAGTCTGCCGCCGCTTGAACCGGCGCATTCGTTCAGAGAAGAGGTACACAAGGCATGACGCAGTCCGTCCCGCAACCGGTCGCCATCGCAATTTCCGGAACATACTCCACCGGAAAGACGACGACAACCGAAGCACTGTCTCTGGCGACCGGAATCCCGACAATCCAGGCCCGATCAGCGAGAGAAATTCTCTTTGACCTGACGCCGGAGAAGAACTTTCAGCACCTGGATGCACGTGAGCTTCTTGCTCTCGGCCTGCGTCGGCTCGAAGAACGCATTCACGGCGAGGCTCTTGCCGCATCAAACGGCTGCTTTCTCTCTGACGGCTCGGTGTTGAACGAGTGGGTTTACGGAAGGGTCCGTATGATTGTGGGACTCAATCCCGGTGCACCGTTGCTTGAGCGGGCGCTGCGCCGCATCGCCGGCTTCGGCGCCCGACGCTTCACGGAACGCTACCTGGACGCCTACGGTACGGTCGTGAAGGAGCGCGCAAAGCGCCTGTACACGTGCTTTGTTCACCTGCCGGTTGAGTTTCCGATGGATCCGGACGGTCACCGGCCGGTCTCCGAGAGGTACCGCACGCTCTCCGACACGTTGCTGCTCGACACCGTCAACGAGCTCGGAATACCGTGCGCGGTCGTCCGCGGCACCCTATCCGAACGGATCGCGGCAATTGTCGACCACTATCGTCTTCCCCTTGCCATGCCGATAGAGGATGCCGTTCGGCTCGCCCGAGAACGCATCGGCGCAAGCCGGGATGCACTCCACGAACGCTGGCTCGCCACCCGTGAGCAGCCGTCGATCGTCCGCCGAATGCGATACGCCTCGCGCTATTAGGCGGCCGCCCGACGCCGACAGCATGCCCGGCATCCACGTCGGCACCCAACGGAAGACCCGATGACCATGGAGGATTCATGACCGCTCCGACAACATCCCGCTGGTGGACCCTGCTCGTCGTCGGCATTGGCACCTTCATGCTGATGCTCGACATCAGCGTGGCGAGTATTGCGCTGCCGCAGATCCGCGCGTCATTGCACGCGAGCTTCGCCGAGCTGCAGTGGGTTTTTGACGCGTATGCCCTGACACTCGCCGCCTTTCTCGTGACCGCCGGCTCAATCGCCGACCGGCGGGGGCGCCGCGGTCTCTTTTTTCTCGGCCTTCTCGTGTTCACCGCCGCCTCGCTGAGCTGCGGTCTCGCCCCCAATGCGGTGGCGCTCAACGTGAGCCGCGGCTGTCAGGGCGTGGGGGCTGCAATTCTCTTTGCCGTGGGTCCGGCGCTGCTCGGCCAGGCGTTTCACGGCAAGGAGCGGGCGATGGCATTCGGTGTCTTCGGCGCCGTCACGGGCATCGCTGTCGCGTCCGGGCCGCTCATCGGCGGTGGTCTCACCTCGGGCGTGAGTTGGCGGTGGATCTTTTTGCTCAACGTCCCGCTCGGTGTGTCGGCTGCGGTCATCACCCGGCTGCGCGTACAAGAGTCCCGGGACCCACGCGCTCGGGGAGCGGATTGGGCAGGCATGCTGACCTTCACCGTCGCCCTCGCTGCCATCGTCTACGCACTCATCCGCGGCAATGAGATCGGCTGGACGAGTCCGGAGATCCTCGCAATGTATGGCATTTCGGCTGTCATGCTTGTTGCCTTCGTTGTGACGGAGCGGCGGCTCGGCGAGCGGGCGATGTTTCCGCTTTCTTTCTTTAGGAACGTCATATTTGTCGGCATCTCGCTTGTCGCTCTGATTGCCAACGGCTCGGCACTGCCCGCGATTTTCCTCGAGACGAATTACGTGGAGAACATCATGCACCTGTCGGCGTTCAGCACGGGCGTTCGCTTTCTTCCGCTGACCCTGGCGCTGTTCGTGTTCGGCGCCGTAGCGGGCGCACTGACTGGTCGGGTGCCGTTCCGTCTTCTCATGGGCGCCTCCTGTGTCGCCCTCGGCATCGGCCTGCTGCTCGCCCGGACGACGACCGCTGATTCACGGTGGACGGCGCTTGTCCCGAGCATGATTGGAATGGGCGTTGGAATGGGCATTTTCAACCCGACGCGCGCCGCACTCGCGATCGGGGTCGCCGAACCGCGGGACGCCGGCGTCGCCTCCGGTATCAATGAGACCTTCCAGCAGGTGGGCATTGCGGTCGGCATCGCCGGCATCGGCGCGCTTTTCCAACACCGCGTCGTGTCGCTGTTCGCGGATTCGCAAGCGGGACACCTGCTCGGCGGCCAGGCTGCCTCGGGGGCGGCCCGGGGCATCAGCGCCGGTTCCCTGGACTCCGTCGCCGCCGCGTTCAGTGGGCTGCGCGACATGGTCCTCCGTGACGGCCGAGCCGCCTTTGTGGCCGCATTTCACGACGCCATGCTGGCCTGCGCGACGTGCGCTCTTGCCGCAGCCGCTCTCGCCGCCCTGCTCCTGCGTACCAAGGACCTCCACGCCTCCGCGCTCTCGCTTGTGCCGCCGGAGACCGAGACGGACGCCGCGGAGCGAACGGCGGTCGCTGCCCGCTCCTAGGATCGGGACAGCACCGCGATGCAGCAACACGGCGCGTCCCGGTGCAGGCGCTCAGCCTGCACCGGGACGCGCCGCGAACGTTACGCCGGCCAGTGGTTGGCGAGCACCTTCCGGGTCAGATCGGCGTAGGTGTCTCGCTCGGCGGCGGTCAGAGGGGAGAAGATTTCGGCCTCCACCTCGTCGGCGACCCGATGTGCTGCGGCGAGATTACGCCGTCCCGCGGCCGTCAGGAGCAGATCGTGCCGGCGCCGATCGCTCCGGTTACGCGATCGCTTGACGTAGCCCAGTTGTTCGAGGTCGTCGACCAAGGCCACGACGGTGGTCGGATCGACACCGATAAGCCGTGACAATTCTTGTTGGGACAGAGGTGGTTCGCGATCAATAGCACTGAGCATGAAATATGTCCGTGTTGTCAGCTTTACCGCGGCTAGTCGCTCTTCGAAGGTGTGCAGCAGAATTTGGGTCAGCTTGTAGCTGAGAAAGCCTACTCTGCGACTAAGCGACAGCGACGCGAAGTTCGTTGGATTGCCTACTGGCCCAGTCAGACACTCAGTCATTCTTACAGTCTAGCGCGAAAAAGCATGAAGCTTGCAGTAATGCCGCGGCTTGGCGCCCGGATGCCGGATTATTGACCACCGACAGGACGGCGGCTGGTCGTCGGCAGGACGGCGGCTGACCACCGACAGGACGCCAGCCTGCCGATGCCCTGCGCCCCGCCGGTGGGGGCCGGCCGCTGCCGGGCTGCCTTCCGGGAGGTCACCGCCGATCCACCGGCGTACGCCGCATTGGAATTTTCCGTCCCCAGCCTGTGGAAGCCACGCACGCGACAAGACGCCGCGGGTCACGAGTTCTCCACAGCGACGGGATGTCCGTATCCACAGTGACGCGCGGCGCCGTCCGCACCCTTTCCCCAGGGTCATCCACTGAATCGGCGACTTCCATCGCCGAGCCTGCCTGTTTTGTCGGCGCAGTGCGATAGAACTCTCTATCGCAGCTACCGAGTGAAGGAGTCTGACCGGCGTGACCGTGATCGAACTGCCTGACCGTCCGACGGCCGGCCTCCGTACCCCGCCGCAGGACGTCGTCGCGGAACAGTCGGTGCTCGGCGGGATGCTCCTATCCAAGGACGCCATCGCCGACGTCGTCGAGATCCTGCGCAGCGCGGACTTTTATCGGCCGGCGCATCAACTGATCTTCGACGTGATCGTGGATCTCTACGGCCGCGGTGAGCCAGCCGATGCGATCACGGTGGCCGCCGAGTTGACCAAACGCGGTGAGCTGAACCGCGTGGGCGGCGCGGCGTACCTCCACACACTGATCCAAACGGTGCCGACGGCAGCCAATGCCGGCTTCTATGCCCGCATCGTGGCCGACAAGGCCGTACTACGGCGCCTGGTCGAGGCCGGCACCCGGATCGTCCAGCTCGGCTACGCGACCGACGGGTCGGACGTCGACGAGGTGGTGGATGCCGCCCAGGCTGCGATCTTTGATGTGACCACCCGCCGTGACAGCGAGGATTACGTCGTCCTCGAAGCACTCCTCCAGCCGACCCTCGACGAAATCGAGGCCAGCGGACACCGAGGCATCGGCCTTACCGGTGTCCCCACCGGCTTTGCCGACCTGGACGCCCTCACCAACGGCCTCCACCCCGGACAGCTGATCGTCGTTGCGGCGCGACCGGCCATGGGGAAGTCGACCTTGGCGCTGGACGTCGCCCGGTGCGCTGCGATTCGCCACCAGCTCACGACGGTGCTCTTCTCGCTGGAGATGAGCAAGCACGAAATCACCATGCGGCTGCTCTCCGCGGAATCCCGGGTCCCGCTGCAGGCGTTGCGCACCGGCCAGCTGCGTGACGACGACTGGATGAAACTGACCCGCCGATTGGGCGAGCTCGCGAGCGCGCCGCTGTACATTGACGATTCGCCCAACCTGTCGATGATGGAGATTCGCGCCAAGGCCCGCCGGTTGCGACAGCGGCACGACCTCCGGCTGGTGATCGTCGACTACCTGCAGCTGATGACGTCACACACCCGAGTGGAGAACCGCCAACAGGAGGTCAGCCAGATCTCCCGCTCGCTCAAGTTGCTCGCCAAGGAGCTCGGTGTGCCGGTCGTCGCACTTTCACAACTCAATCGGGGCCCCGAACAGCGCACCGACAAACGCCCGCAACTAGCCGACCTACGGGAATCCGGTGCCATCGAGCAAGACGCCGACGTCGTCATCCTGCTGCATCGCGAGGATATGTACGAAAAGGAATCACCACGCGCCGGCGAGGCGGACCTCATCGTCGCCAAACACCGCAACGGCCCGACGGCGACGTTGACGGTGGCGTTCCAAGGACATTACAGCCGGTTCGTGGACATGGCGCCCGTCACGTGAGATCGGTCCGGTCCGGCCGCAACAATTCCTCGGACGTCGCGGCCCGGCTCGTTACTCCGAAGACCCGGTCGGTGTCAACGCGTACCCCGGAGACCCGGTCGGTGTCGACGCGTAGCCGGTGAGGCAGCCGTCACGGCCGCGCCCCGGCTCGTTACGCCCGGAAACCTGACAGATCTCAGCACTCCCGCATGAATTGCGGCGTTTGTCGTATTCACTGGCAACCGAGTCGCGAAAAACACTCGCCGTGCGTGGTCGGATGCGAGACGATCCGAGCATCGAATGGCGTCCGCCCTTCGGCACGGGAGGCCGCAATGAGCCGCATGACTGACGATGATTTCCGGGCCGTCGTCGACTTCCGACTCCAGTTGCGCCGCTTCATTCGCTGGAGTGAAGCAGCAGTACGCCGAGCCGGCCTGACCCCCGCGCAGCATGAATTGCTTCTCGCCATTCGGTATCACCCGGACTCACGGGGGCCGACGATCGGGGAGATCTCCCAGGCGCTCGCCCTACGGCCGCACAGCACGGTCGGCCTGGTTGACCGTGCAGAGGCCGCGGGTCTCGTCGTCCGCCATCGCACCGATCGCGACGCGAGAGTCGTGCGGGTGACCTTGACCAGGCGCGGCGCCCAGCGTCTGACCGGACTCACAAGCCAGCACGTCGCGGAGATTCGGCGTCTGGCGCCGGCATTTGCCCGTCTGACAAAGGAGCTGGCGGCGATGCAAGAGGAACACGCAACCGATTCACCGGCACGCCGACGGCCCGCCCGACACACCGGCTAGCACGATCGACTTGCTGGGAAACCGCGGCCACTTCTCATCGGCGAGATCGATATCACCGTCGGCCGGCCGCGCAACCGGGGCAGGTGCCAACCACCTCCAGCGTATGGTCGACATCGACAAAACCAGCGCGTGCCGCAACCCGCTCGGCCCACCGTTCGACGGATATCCCTTTGACTTCGACCGTCCGGCCGCAGTACCGGCACCGCAAGTGGTGGTGATGGGCGTTCGTCTCGCATTGCCTGTAGAGGGTCTCGCCGTCCGGCGCGCGCAAGGTATCCACGAGACCGGCCTCCGCCATCGCCCGCAATTGGTTGTAGACGGTGGTGAGCCCGACCGACTCGCCACGATCAATCAGGGCCTCGTGCAGCTCCTGAGCACTCCGAAACTGGCGTGACTCAGCCATGACTTGGGCGAGCGCCCGCTTCTGCCGTGTCGAACGACTCTGCCGGCCTTCACTGGATCCGCTCATGGTCATTGCCCTTCTTACGGTAGCGAGCCACCTGGCAGCCGACGAGCCGTGGCGGCCATGGCAGCGGCTGTGGGGCGCCCACCCAGGCCGCCGGGTTGTTATTGGCAACGACTTCAGATAAGCTACTTGCAATGATTTCCAACAAGGTGACCAGTGAGACGCCGCACCTGGAGCGTAAGACCGCTCGACGCGGCCGCGCCGCGGCGTACAGTGCACGGGCCCGCCTCCGCGGCAGGATCGCGGCCGCCGTGCTGCTCGGAATGCTCGGCGCCGGCTGCAGCGTTACTGCCCCGCAGCCGGAGTCCGGCAACCTGCACGTCGTCGCCGCTGAGAGCGTCTGGGGTTCGATCGCCGCCCAACTTGGCGGGAATCACGTTGCGGTTACCGACATCATCCGCTCCCCCGCGATCGATCCGCACGATTACGATCCGACATCCAGCGACGCTCGGGCCTTCGCCACCGCGGACCTCGTCATCGTGAACGGCATCGGCTACGACCCGTGGGCCACGAAACTCCTCGCACCCGGCGCGGTCCACCGCCGGCTCGTCGTTGACGTCGGCGCCGTCACCGGAACGAGGCCCGGCGGCAATCCGCACCGGTGGTACGACCCCGCCGATGTCGTCAAAGTCGCCCACGCCATCACGGCCGCGTATCAGCAGCTCCAGCCGGCCGAGCGGTCGTATTTCGCCCAACGCTACGAATGGTTCACACACGTCGCGCTTGCGGAGTATCACAGCGTGATCGCCGAAATCCGCGCCCGCTACGCCGGCGTTCCGGTCGGGGCGTCGGAGAGCATATTCGCCCTGCTCACGCCGGCACTGGGACTGCGCCTCGTCACCCCGCCGGGTTTTCTCCGGGCCGTCAGCGAAGGCACCGATCCGACCGTCGCCGACAAGCAGACCATCCTGCGACAGTTGGCCGACCGGGAAATTCGCGTCTACCTTTTCAACGCGCAGAACACGACGCCGGACGTCGAGGAACAGGTCCGATTGGCGAAGGCGCACGGGATTCCCGTTGTCCCGATGACGGAGATGCTCGACCCTCCGTCCGCATCCTTTCAGCAATGGCAGGCGGCTCAACTACTGGCGCTCGAAAGAGCGCTGGCCGAAGGAGTGACAGCGTGAGCACTACCGCGAGACGCGGGCCCGCCGACGGCACGGCGGCCGCCATCGAGGTGACGAACGCGACCGTCGCCCTTGGCGGTCGGGTCATCTGGCGGGACCTCTCCTTCGAGGTCGAGCCTGGTCAATTCGTCGCGATCCTTGGACCGAACGGCGCGGGCAAAACGACGTTGGTGCGGACACTGCTCGGCCAGATCGAGCCGGTCGAGGGCGTCGTGCGGCTCTTCGGCCGACCGCCCCGTCAGAGTCGCGATCTCATCGGCTATTTGCCGCAACGCCGGCACTTTGACGCCACGACGAGACTCCGCGGCGTGGACATCGTCCGGCTCGGCTTGGACGGCGACCGGATAGGTGTGCCGCTCCCCTGGGGACGGAAGGCGGCCGAAGCCCGCGCCCGTGTTGCAGCCGTACTGGAGCGGGTCGGCGCGGCGCCGTACGCCGGGCGGCCGATCGGCAGCCTCTCCGGCGGGGAGCAACAGCGTCTCCTCATCGCGCAAGCACTCGTCCGCGAACCACGGATGCTGTTGCTCGACGAACCGCTGGACAGTCTCGACCTGCCCAATCAAGTAGCGGTCGCGGCGCTGCTCAAGGAGCTGAGTCACGTCGACGGCGTGACCATCGTCATGGTGGTGCACGATGTCAATCCCATTCTTTCGTACCTCGATTGCGTCGTGTATCTGGCCAATGGGACCGGATTGTGCGGTGCGCCCTCGGAGGTCATCACCTCTGCACGGCTGACCGCGCTCTTCGGCACGCCGATCGAAGTGCTCCGCGCGGGTGACGGTCGTCTTGTCATCGTCGGTGAACCGGAGGCGCCGGCCCGGCACGTTGATCGGCACGCAGGATAAGCCATGCTGCGCTATCCCTTCATGATTCATGCCCTCGCGGCGGGCAGTATCGTTGCGGTCATCGCCGCCGTGGTCGGTTGGTTCATGGTGTTACGCCGACAGAGCTTCGCGGGTCACGCCATCTCGCTCGCCGCCTTTCCCGGAGCCGCAGGCGCGGCGGCATTGGGCTGGAACGTCACGGCCGGATATTTCGTCAGCTGTTTTCTCGTCGCCGGGATCCTTAGCGCTCTCGGACCGCGAAGCCAGCCTGGGACGCCGCGGGAATCCGCGATAGTCGGAACAGTTCTCGCGTTCATCCTCAGCTGCGGTTATCTCTTTTCCGCGCTCTCCGGAACATTGTTGTCCGAGACCACCCACACGTTGTTCGGCTTCATCTTCGGTATTTCCCAGGCTGAGCTGGTGGCGCTCGCGGCCACTGCTGCCGCGCTGCTCGTCGTCCTCGGTGTCGTCGGACGTCCGCTACTCTTCGCCTCCGTCGACGCGACATTGGCGCAGGCCCGCGGATTGCCGCTGCGCCTTCTCGACCTCGCATTCCTTTCTGCGCTGGCCGTTGCCTCGGCTGAAGGAAGCCAGATCACCGGCGCGCTGCTCGTCTTTCCACTGCTCGTGCTGCCGGCGGCGATCGCCCGGGACATCACCAGCAGGCCGGCCGTCAGTCTGCTGCTCAGCATTGGTTTCGGACTGGCCGCGGTCTGGATTGGATTGGTCATTGCCTACGCCACCTCGTACCCGAGCGGTTTCTGCGTGACGACACCGGTTTTCGCGGGCTTTGTCGTCACGAGACTTCTCCGCCGCCACGAACGCGGGCGCATCGCACGACAGGTGGTGACCTCGCCGTGAACATCGCCGCATTCGTCACAACCAGTTATCTGCAGCACGCGCTGATCGCCGGTAGCGCTGCGGCAATAACCGCGGGCGTCATCGGATATTTCCTGGTCCTGCGCGCTCAGGTTTTCACCGCCGATGCGTTCGGTCACATCACGTATGTCGGCGCGCTCGGCGCCCTCGTCGCGGGCGTGAATCCGTTGGCCGGGATTTTCCTTGCCGTGTCGATAACCGCGGGCCTCCTCGCCGTCGCGGGCGGACCGAGAGGCGGTGCGGACGACGTCACCATCGGCGCGACTTTCTCCTGGGCGCTCGGTCTCGGCGCCCTCTTCGCCGCGATATACACCACCCGGGTCACCGGCGCGCACGACGGCCGGGCAAGCATTTCGTACTTGTTCGGTACGGTCTTGAGCCTGACGACCACCCAGGTGGTCATCAGCGGTGTCGTGCTGGCGATCGTCGTGGGAACGCTCTGGGTCGTGGGTCGGCCGCTGCTGTTCGCGACGGTTGACCCCCGGCTCGCCGCCGGCCGCGGCGTACCCGTTCGGTGGCTCGACGCCGGATTCCTGCTCCTTGTCGGTCTCACCGTAGGCCAGGCCGCGCAGACGATGGGCGCCCTGCTCATTCTCGGCTTGCTCGCGGCTCCGGCGGGAGCAGCGCACCTCCTCACGCCTCGTCCGATCGCCGGCATGCTGCTGGCCGCGCTCCTTGCCCTGCTCGCCGTCTGGTCCGGGCTCTTCGTTGCGTACGCGCTGCCCGACGTCCCGCCAAGCTTCGCGATCCTCGCGACAGCGGCGTTCGAGTTCGCCTGCGCCGGCGCGCCGCGCGTGCGTCGGCTGATTTCCCGGCGGGCATTGGTCCACTCGGCTGGCTGATCGATCGCGCTCAGCTGAGCGGCGTCCCTGCCGAAAGGCAGACGGGAGCCCGGATGAGGCCCGTCTGACACCGCCACCAGTGAGGATCGCGATGTCTGTCCAACCGACGGAAATCGATCCGCCGCAGCTGCCGCAGCGGCGCCGGCTCGGTGACGTCCTCGTCGAGCGGGACCTGCTGACCCGCGAGCAGCTGGAGGAGGTTCTTGCGGCACAGCGACGACTCACCGGCCGAGACCGCAAACGCCTCGGTCAACTGCTCGTCGAGATGGGCTACCTCACCGAGCGACAGGTCGCTCAGGCGTTGGCGGAGCTGCTCGCCCTCGAGCTCGTCGACGGGAACGATCTCGCGGTCCCGATGGAGGTCGCCCGGCTGCTCCCCCGGCAGGTCGCAGAACGAGCCCGGGTTCTTATACTGGGCCGCACGCCGGACGGTCTGAAGGTCGCAACCGCCGATCCGACAAATGTCGTCGCGTTGGACGACGTTCGCGCCTACACCGGCGCGCACTCGCTCTCCGTTGTCGTCGCTCCGGAATCCGTCATCAAAGAGCAAATTGCCCGCGTGTACTCCATGGCGGCGGAGGCTCAGCTTGACGCCAGCAAGGATGAGGACACCAAAGCGAATCTCCTCGAGGACGCAGAACTTGCCCGCGCTGCGGACCAGGCGCCCACCGTCCGGCTCGTCAACCAGATACTCACCGATGCGATTCGGATGGGCGCAAGTGACGTGCACATCGAGCAGCAGAGCGACGGCGTGTGGGTTCGCCATCGCATTGACGGCGTCTTGCGGGACATTACGCGGGTGCCGCGCGGAGCTGCACCCGCGCTGATCAGCCGATTGAAAATCGTCTCCGGGATGGACATCGCCGAGCGGCGCCTTCCGCAGGACGGGCGGATGAAAATCGACACCGACGGTGTCAGCACGGAGGCGCGGGTGAGCAGTCTGCCCGCAGTACATGGGGAAAAAATTGTCATCCGCCTGCTCGCCAGCGCGGACCGCATCACACGGGTCGATGGATTGGGCATGGAACCCGCCCAGCGGGACATTCTCTTGGCGGCGGCCCGGGCGGCGCAGGGGCTCATTCTCATCACGGGACCAACCGGCTCCGGCAAGACGAATACGTTGTATTCGGTTCTGGTGGACACCGCGACCCGGGAGAAGAACGTCGTTACACTCGAAGATCCGGTGGAAATCCGGCTTCCCGGCATTACCCAAGTGCAAATCGACCAACGCGCCGGTCTGACGTTCGCCCGCGGACTCCGTGCGGTCCTGCGTCAAGACCCGGACGTCATTCTCGTGGGTGAGGTACGCGACAGCGAAACAGCGCACCTTGCCCTGGAAGCCGCCCTTACCGGGCATCTCGTCTTGACCACCCTGCACACGAACAGCGCCCCGGGAGCGGTGACCCGGCTCGTCGAAATGGGTGTCGAGCCGTTCCTCGTTGCCTCCTCGCTCCGACTCGTCGTGGCTCAGCGACTTCTTCGCCGGCCTTGCCCCGGCTGCGCCAAGCCCTATCGCCCCGACGACGACGTGCTGCATCGCCTCGGCGTACGGACGGAATTGCCTTCGGACGCCGCGCCGGTGCGTGGCGTGGGCTGTGTGGAATGCAACGGTACCGGCTACCGTGGACGGACCGGAGTGTTCGAAGTACTTCCCATCAACGACGAAACCCATCGCATTGTCGTGCGGAATCCGACGGAAGCTGCCATCGCCGAAGCGGCGGCCCACGTCGGCATGCGCCCGCTCCGTCAAGCGGCCATTAGCAAGGCCTTCCGCGGCGAAACGACCTTTGAAGAGGTCCTCCGCGTCTGCTGATTCGCTGCTCCACGCCACCGCGCAGGCCGGCAACCGCGCAGGCAACAATCCCGGTCGGCTTGGGCGGAACACCGAGACACGGGCCGGTCGCTGCGCCTGCCGTCGATACCCCAACCGCGGAATCGGAGGGTCCGTGACAGAGTTGGACTTGACGGAGGGTGCGAGTGTCCAGGCGTGGTTGGCTGCTGTTCGGCGCAATGGGATTGATCTGGGGCATCCCCTACCTGCTCATCCGGGTGGCCGTCCGCGATTTTCCACCGGGAACTCTCGTCTTCGCCAGGACTGCAGTTGGCGCCGCCCTGCTCACCCCACTCGCCGTCCGCCGGCGCGCTCTCCCTCCTCTGCTGTCACGCTGGCGAATCGTTCTCGGCTATACAGCGGTCGAAATCGCGATCCCATGGTTGCTGCTCTCCGAAGCCGAAGTGCGGCTGTCCAGCTCACTCGCGGGGCTGCTCATTGCGTCCGTCCCGCTTATCGGCGCCATCATCCTGGCGTTTCTGCCGCACGACCGCCACGATGAGCGGCTCACCACGACTCGGATCATCGGACTGGCCATCGGCATCAGCGGCGTTGGTCTCCTCATGGGGGTCGATCTTTCTTCCCGTGACGTCTGGTCTGTTGTGGAAATGTGCGTAACCGCGATCGGCTACGCGATCGGCCCGATCATCATTGCGCGGCGGTTATCGACCCTGCCAAGCCTGGGTGTCGTCACCGCTTCGTTGCTCATCACCGCTGTGGCTTATGCACCGTACGCCGTCACGCATTGGCCGGCCCATGTCAGCGCCGCTGCCGGCTGGTCGGTCGCCGGCCTCGGCGTCATCTGCACCGCGATAGCGTTTCTGCTCTTCTTCGCGCTCATCGACGAGGTCGGTCCTGGACGGGCGACCGTGATTACCTATGTCAACCCAGCCGTGGCCGTGCTGCTCGGAGTCGGAGTGCTTGGTGAGCGGTTCACCCTTGGCATAGCGCTTGGCTTCCCATTGATCCTCCTCGGTTGCGTGCTCGCGACGCGGCGGGCCGGCCGGTCCGCCGGCGATGAGCTCGTCGTACCCGAAGTAGCCGAGCCATGACGGCATTGCCGATTGCCGAGACGTCACCTGCCTGGCGGCTGTCCGGCGGCGCAGGTTCGGTATCGCCGTCATGCCGCGTGCGTGCTTCCGGAGACGGGTCCGCCGAGGCACGATAAGACAGTGTGGATAGCGAGAGCTGCCGCCATTCTCGCCGTCGCCGGACTCGTCTGCGGTTGCACGAACGAAGCTCGCCATGGGCCGCCCGCGCGCGCCGGCGTGTCGTCACCGCTGTCGCAACTGACGCCGGCGCCTAGCGCAACGCCCGCTGTCACACCGCCACCGTCACCTGAAGGGACAACGGCTCGCCCGCTCACCCCATCGCCCGCGGCCGGCGTCATCGCGAGCACGCACCCGGCGAAGCCACGTACGCAGCCGGCGCCGCGCGTGACGTCGCCCAGCCCCGGCCCACCACTCCTGGTCACCCAGCTGGACGTCGGCGATGCCCGCCAGGTCATCACCGTGACGTCCTCGAGTTGGACGTCCACCACCGCGGTTGTACAGACGTTCGAGAAGACAGCCGCCGGATGGCGAGCGGTTTTCCCCGCGATGCCTGCACATATCGGCTATAACGGCTTCGCGGTCGACAAGCGGGAAGGGGACGGGAAAACACCGGCCGGCATCTTCGGATTGACGATGATGTTCGGGCAGCCGCCCAATCCGGGTGTGTCATTCCTCTATCGGGTACCGGACGCCGCCTCGGTCTGGGTGGACGATCCGAGTTCGCCGTACTACAACACGTGGCAGGAGAATGCCGCGCTCAAAGGCGAACATCTCGCCAGTCCGGGATATGCGACCGCGTATGCCTACGCCGCCGTCATTGCGTACAACACAGACCCCGTCGTGCCGGGGAAGGGAAGCGCGATATTCCTTCACGTCGACACCGGCGGGCCAACCGCGGGATGCGTGTCGGTTGGCAAGACAAACCTTATCCGGATTCTCCGCTGGCTGTCGCCGTCCGCACATCCGGTCATCGTGATGGCCCCCGCCTTTGTCATCACCCGGTACTGACGGCGCCGCGCACGGAGTCATCCCCAAGCCGCACACGAAAGCGCTCTTACCCGTGATGGGATGGTCCTGGTCATTGGCTATTCGTGGACAAGGACGACACACAATGCCGAGGGACGTATACGTGTCACTGGACGTCGAGACAGACGGTCCGATACCAGGGCCGACGGGTTGGGGTTTCTCGATGCTGAGCCTCGGGGCATGCATCGCGGGCGTCATGGACGACACGGGTTTCCAGCCGATTGCACCCGATCGGTCAACGTTTTACGTCGAACTCCAACCGATTTCCGACGATGTCAACGCCGAGGCTCTCGCGGCCTGCGAACGGGGACTATCGATGCCGCGTTCCGCGTTGGTACACCACGGCACGCCGCCCACCGTGGCGATGCGGGACTTTGTCCGCTGGGTCGAGGCGGCAGAGCGTGACTACCGCGGTAGTGCGGTCGCGGTCGGTTGGCCGTCCTCGTGGGATTTCGGCACCTGGGTTTTCTGGTATCTCACGCGCTTTGCCGGGCGATCGCCGTTCAGCCACGGACAGCACCGCGACATCCGGGACCTCGCGGCGGACCGCCTGCAGGTGCCGATTCGCGGCTTGACGAAACACCGACTGCCCGCAGAGCTGCGAACGAAGCGGCGGCACACGCATAACGCACTGGCTGATGCACTGGAACAAGCGGAGCTGTTCACCCGCGTCATGACGAGACGCGACAGGTAGGGCCGGCAGTCACTACCGCCGGCCCTACCTGACTGACGCCGCACCCGCTGACGGTCTAGCGGCCGAAATTCTTGGCGACCCGGGCGCCGAGATCGGGATCGACGCTGCGCCAGTACTCAAAGGCACGTTCCAGAACCGGTGTGCTGACCCCCTGCTTGAGGTGGCGGGTGATGTTGTCGACCAGCCGATCGCGGGCCGCGTCGTCCAGCACCTTGCGATACAACGTGCCGGCCTGCACGAAGTCGTCATCGTCCCGGTGCTTGACGTACGCCGTCCGGACAATTTCTCCGCCCTCGACGAACCAGGACGGGAGTTCGTAGCTCGGGTCGGCCTGCGGCCCGCCGTACGAGTTCGGTGCGTATACCGGGTCGCCCGGGTTTTCGTACCGCATCGCGCCGTCGCGGTTGTACGAGTGCACGGGAACCTTGGGCCGGTTGACCGGCAGCTGTAGGTAATTGGTGCCGATGCGGTACCGGTGCGTGTCGGGGTAGGAGAAGAGCCGGCCGAGGAGCATCCGATCCGGAGACGGACCGATGCCGGGAACCATGTTCGCCGGTTCGAAGGCCGCTTGCTCGATCTGGGCGAAGAAGTTGTCCGGATTGCGGTTCAGGACCATCCGGCCGACCTTGATGAGCGGGTAATCGCCATGCGGCCAAACCTTCGTGAGGTCAAAGGGATTGAACCGGTAGTCGGCGGCTTCGTGGAAGGGCATCACCTGGACGTAGAGCGTCCACGACGGGTGCTCGCCGCGCCGGATGGCCTCATAGAGGTCACGGCGGTGAAAATCGGCGTCTTCACCGGCGATCCGGTCGGCTTCGTCCTGGGTGAGAAAATCGATGCCCTGATCGGTTTTGAAGTGATACTTGATCCAAAAACGCTCCCCGCCGGCGTTCTGCCAGAGGAAGGTGTGCGACCCGTAACCATTCATGTGCCGCCAGGTCTTGGGAATTCCGCGGTCGCCCATCAGCCACGTGACCTGGTGTGCGGATTCCGGCGACAGCGTCCAAAAGTCCCACTGCATGTTATGGTCGCGCAGACCGCTGTCCGCCCGCCGCTTCTGTGAGTGAATGAAATCCTGGAATTTCTGCGGATCGCGGATGAAGAAGATGGGCGTGTTGTTGCCCACCAGGTCATAGTTGCCCTGCTGGGTGTAGAACTTCACCGCAAAGCCGCGCGGGTCCCGCCAGGTGTCCGGCGAACCTTGCTCGCCCGCCACGGTCGAGAAACGTACCAGAACCTCGCAGCGGCGTCCCGGCTGAAACAGATCCGCCTTCGTGAACTGCGAGACGTCTTCCGTCGTTTCGAAGAAGCCAAAAGCACCGCCGCCCTTGGCATGCACGACCCGTTCGGGAACTCGTTCCCGATTGAATTGGGCCATTTTCTGAATGAGGTAGTGGTCTTGCAGCAGGATCGGGCCGCCGGCGCCGACGGTGAGCGAATATTCGTCGCTCGCCGCGGGAATCCCGGCATCCGTCGTCGTCACCGGACGTGTCGTTTCCGTCATCGGTCTCCTCCTTCACCTCGTGCCGGCACATGATGCTTCTCGGTGGGTCCGGCCGTTGTCCCGCCGTGGTCGGCGGACGGTCGGCGATGGTTCTGACATTGCGGGCAGAGTCCCCAATACGTGACTTCTGCTTCGTCGACGAGATAACCCGCTGCATCGGCGGGTGACAGACACGGCACGACGCCGACGGCGCAGTCGACATCCGCTATCGCACCGCAGACTCGGCAGACCAGGTGATGGTGGTTGTCGGAAACCCGCGATTCGTAACGGGCCGGATGTCCCAGCGGCTCGATCCGGCGAACGAGACCGGCGCCGGCAAGAGCATCCAGCACGTTGTACACCGCCTGGAGGGAAACCGCGCCAAGGGTCCGCCGCACCGCCGTCGCGATCTCGTCGACCGATCGGTGCACCCCGACCGGAAGTTCCTGCAGCACGGCAAGCCGCGCGGGCGTCACGCGCATTCCAGCCGCCCGCAACCGGTCGACAGGGGACCGCACCCCCGGAGACCCGGGAACCTCGCTCACGCGCCCACTCTTGCACTGTTTCTTGAACGACTCAAGAACTTGAGTGCATCAAATCTCTCCTGAGGTGGAAGGGTGCACGGAGTGAGATCTGTCACAACGGTTGGGTCACCCGGACGCCGTCCACACCGAGGCGAGCCACTCACGGACGACGGAACGGTCGTGGCGGGACGGCGTTCGGCGTTACCCGCCGGCACTCACCGGCAATCAGGCGTCGCTACGGACGAACCGCGCCGCTTGGGGATCCCCAAATGCTTTGAATTTGTACAACCGTCCCGGTATGCGGCGCGGTGATGACGCGGCCGCCGCCGATGTAGATGGCAACGTGCCAGGCCGGAATCCCCCAGAAGATCAGGTCACCAGGCTGGACCGCGGAGAGCGGAATCGGCCGTCCTTCGTGCCGCTGGGCTTCCGCGGAGTGGCTGAGCTGCACCCCGGCGGCCTGCCAGGCCCGCATCGTCAATCCCGAGCAGTCGTACCCGTACGGTCCGGCTCCACCGAACACGTACGGCTTGCCGAGTTGCGCATACGCGAACGCAAGTGCGGCCGCGGCACCCGAGCCGCTCGGCGCAGGAGGCGCCACGCCTCCGTCCGACGGCTGCGACGCATCGGCCAGGACCCGCGGCGCAGACCGGGAGACCCTCGGCGCGGCAAGATACTGACGCGCCGCCGCCTGAGCCGCCGCCTGAGCAGCGGCCCGCGCCGCTGCGTCCTCCTGTTGGGCTTTCACGTGCAGGGACGCGAGCAACGCCTGCTGCTTGGCAATCAACTTCTCGACCGCTGCCTTCTTCGCGCTGACCTCGCCAAGCGCCTTGCGTTGAGCGGCAACGGTTTCCGCCAGGACCTTCTCACTCTGTTCCAGCTTCTGCGCTGCAGCCGCTACGGCCACGAGGTCTGCTTCGTGGTAGCGGTTGACCTGCGCAAGCAGATCCACTCGCCGGAATGACGTCTGCGGATCGCCTGAGACGAGAAGGGCGATGAGCGGGGTCGTGCCTCCGCTCTCATACTCCAGGACGGCTAGACCGCGGATCTTTTCCTGCAGGGCAGCCAGTTGAAGCTTCGCGTTCGCGACCGCCTTCTGTTGCGCCGCCAACCGCGCGGACGCCGCCGCGAACGCGTTCTGCGCCTGGTCGTATGCCTCGACCGCCTTCTCCGACGCGATATTCAGCTGATCGAGCTGCTGCTGCGCCTTCGCAATAGCGGCCGTCGTGCTCGGCTTGGCGGCGAAGGCGTCCGCCGGCCACCCGGCAACCAGGGTCACGGCCACGCAGAGAGCAGCCAGCATCCCGATCGCTGCGCGACGCGCCCTCGACGTCGTCGAGGCAGCAGCTACGGCGTGCGGCACAAGACCTCTCTCCCTTGACCGCCTACCGGGTTAGCTGACGGGTTCGGGCGGGGAAGATCGCCCTACCGGTGCGAACACCGGATTCACCCCTGGGCGCTGTGCGCCGGTGCTGGGTCCCCGGTCCTGCGAGGCAGGTTCGGCGGCTCCGACGTAGTAACCGAATCGTTATCTACACGGACCGCTCGACCATAACCGGGACGACAGCGGGCAGACAAGCTGGGGGCCGAGAATGTGACTGCCATCGCTCGCAATTCGCCCGGACGAACTAGGCACCAACCACCCGATCCGACTACACCCCGATGCAACAGCGCCCGAGCCGATGCTCCACCGCCCGAGCTTGATGCCGCGCCGCCCGAGCTTGGCACCGCACCGCCCGCGCTCGATGCGCCGCCCGCTCGGCGTCCATCCACCGAGACGAGGGAGTGACGATGATCGATCCAGTCAGTGGCGCTGACACAACCGGCCGTCGGCGCACGGTACGCCGGTTGATGCGCTACGCGAGCGTGTCCGGGGCCGGCGTCCTGCTGCTGGTCGGAGCCTTCCTCCTCGGCCGCCATACCGCGACCGACCGGGGATACGACGCCGGTTATGCGAACGGAGAGATTGCCGGCGTCCGGGAAGGCCGACTGCTCCAAGGCACCGTCGGACTCGGCGGAACGGCCGGCCTAGCGGTGAGCAACGCATATCAGCGCGGCTACACCGACGGAGCGAACGACGCGTTCACTCTCGGGTTCGACGGCGGATGGCAGATCGGCGTCCCCTATGTCGTCGTGTTGGCGCACGGACCCGACGGAATCACCTACCGATTTGCCTCCCGCGAGCCGGTGCGACCCGGTATCACCTACCGGTTGTGCGGTTCCAGTCAGGTCTGCGCGTCACGGTGAACGACGCAGCCGGGCCGGACCCGGGCGACGGTACCGGAGCCGGCAATCTCCGCCGAGGCACCATCCGGCGTGAGAAAGACGGAGGCGCCCGGGCCGAACGAGAACTCCGTCTCGCCATCCCTGACTGTTAACGCCCCCGAGATCCCGACAAGAATTTCCGCG
Source organism: Acidothermus cellulolyticus 11B (assembly GCF_000015025.1). Classification (GTDB taxonomy): domain Bacteria; phylum Actinomycetota; class Actinomycetes; order Acidothermales; family Acidothermaceae; genus Acidothermus; species Acidothermus cellulolyticus. The sequence goes on from NC_008578.1 coordinate 2,373,902, forward strand.
CTCACCGGCGTAAACCGGTACGGACGCTCGACAACGAGCAGCGTCACGTCGAATTCCTCTTGGCGGACAGGCCATCGCCGTTCCACCCCAGAAATCCAGATCGGATGGAGAATCTCCGGTTGGAGCGGCTGAACATCCAGCGAGTTTCGCAATTCCCCACGTGCGACGTGCTTGTGCGTCAGGCCGCCGCGAATGACGTTGTCGGAATTGCCGAGAATCTCCAATCCAGTGCCGCGGACATACGCATGTATGCAGCCGGGCGGAATATATATCGCCTGCAGCGGCTCGAGACGCACCACATTCATTAGCAGGACGCCGACCACGCCCGGATCCGTCGGGTACGCCGCGGCAAGTTCGGTCACTAACGCGCCAAGGTCAGCGTCCGTCAGCCGGTGCGCCGCATCGGCGACCGCCCGGACCAGGCCGGCGCACTCCTCGCTCGGCCATTGCAGGACGGCAAGGAAAGCCTCACCCGGTGATTCGCCGGCCGCGAGCCAGCCGCGCAGCGGCTCGAGCTGACCAACGTCAAGAGCTGTCAACCGCGCCGCGCTCACCGCGCCGGGAGCAAATCCGAGAAGCGCCTGGAAGGGTTCCAATGCCACGAGCATTTCCGGTTTCGGATACGGATCCCGGTAGACCCGCTCCGCCGCCCGCCGATCGACACCGGCGCGCTCCTCTGCGGCGTAACCCCGGGCCGCGACCTCCGCCGGTGGATGCACTTGCAGGGAGAGCGGCTCGGAGGCGGCAAGGATTTTGACGAGAAACGGCAATCGCGGACCAAAACGATCGACGACAGCGGTGCCGAGAGCGGCGGCTGGATTCTCTTCGATCACAGCAGTAAGCGGCAGTTCGCGCCCGTCCACTTCGACCACCGAGGGAGCCAGTGGATGTGCGCCCATCCACAGCTCTGCCTCGGGCCGGTCCGTCGGTGCACGGCCCTGCAGCCGAGCGATGGCGTCGCGGGAGCCCCACGCGTAGTTCATGATCGGGTTGTGCATGCGCCACACGGTCACGGCCGCACCTTACCCGCCGCATACCCTAAGTCCGGAGGCGTCGCCTAGCGGCCGATGGCGCCGGTCTTGAAAACCGGTAGGGCGCAAGCCCTCGTGGGTTCAAATCCCACCGCCTCCGCTCACTTTGCAATCGCCGTCCGGCGGGTCACGAGCGGCCCGGCCGCCGGTGCAGGCTAGACGCAGGGCTAGCTCAGACCATGCGCGTTGCCGGTGCAGGGCATCTGCGGCGCCCGCTGGGACCGCACGCGGCGCCGGTTCAGACCGACGCGGTCGCCGTTCAGGCTGGACGCGGTGCAGGCCGTCCGAGGTGGTAACCCTGCGCCCACTCCACGCCGAGCTTGACGAGGGTCTGGAGTTCGGCGGCCGTCTCGACACCCTCGGCAATCAGATGTGCGCCGACATCGGCGGCGAAGGACACCAGTGCCGACGCCAGGGCGCGCCGTGCGGGATCGCGGTCAATGCTGCGGGTGATGGAAATGTCGAGCTTGATGATTTCCGGCTGCAGCAACAGGATGTGCCGGAGGCTGGCGAATCCGGCGCCGGTGTCGTCAATGGCGACCCGCATGCCCTTTTCGCGGAACGGAGCCAGCCGCTCTTGAATGACACCGTAATCCTCAACCGCAGCGTGCTCGGTGAGTTCGAGTACAAGTCGGTCGAGTGAGGAGACATCCTGCAAGTTCTCTAGTTTTCGTGACAGCACGAGTTCCGGCGAGGCGTTGAGCGCGAGAAATACCCCGTCAGGAATGGTCGGCAAATACTGCAGGGCGGTATGCATCGCCTTGAGCTCGAGGTCTGGACCCAGTCCGACTGAACTTGCTTCGCTGAACCAACGATCCGGGGGTGTGCCGGCCGGATCGGCGAATCGCGAGAGCGCCTCGAACCCGACGACCTCGGTGTCGGCGAGCCGGATGATTGGCTGAAAAACCGTCGTCAACGCGGTGTCGTCCGCAATCGCCCGCTCGATGCGCTCGATCCGCTCACGGAGCACCCGGGTCAGCTCCTCGTCTTGTGCACGCCGCTTCTCCAGTTCGTCGGAGAGAGCAATGTTATGCGCGCGCAGCGTACGGTACAGCGCCCGCGTCTCCAGCAAATTGCGCACCCGGAGCACGACTTCCGTCGCATCGAACGGTTTGGTGAGGAAATCCCGCGCCCCCAGATCGAGGGCGCGGTGCACAGCGTCCCGGGTAAGGTCGGCGGTCAGGACCAGGATGGGTAGATATTCGGCATCTTCCAAAGACCGCAACCGCTCCAACACCGTATACCCGTCCAGCTTCGGCATCCGCAGATCGAGCAGAATGAGGTCCGGCTGAAAGTCCCGCACCATGCGCAGCGCTTCGTCGCCGTCCCGCGCCGTTGCGACGTGGCGCAACCCCGACCGGGTCAACAGAGCCTCGAGCAGTTGGACGTTCGCCTCGTTGTCGTCAACGACGAGGACATGGGCGTCGGAGAACCGTTCCAAGGCGCCGGACGCGTCAGCGGTGGCCACCGGACTACCCATCCCGCCCGCCGGACTTTGCGCGGAGAACCGAATCGACGATCCCGAGAAGGCGGGGGACATCGACCGGCTTCGGGACGAAACCGGTGGCGTCCAGGCTACTCATGCGTTGAGCCTGGCCCGAGGTTGCGTCCGCGCTCACCATATAGACAGGCAGGGCAGCAGTCAGGGGGTCGCTGCGGACTTCACGAAGCACATCGAAGCCGCTCATGTCCGGCAGGTGCACGTCAAGAAAAACCAGGTCGACCGACTCGCGGCGCAGGAGTTCCATGCCCTTCGATCCGCATTCCGCGCGCAGCCACCGTATTCCCGGCCGCAACGCGACAATGTGCCGGAGCACGCCGTCGTCATGGTCGTTATCGTCGATGTACAAGACCGTTCCCGTCGCGGCAGGCGCGCCGTCGTGCGCACTCTCCGCAGGGCTCTCCGGGTCGAGCGGCATCGGTGCGGCGAGCGGAAGGGCCACGGTGAAGACACTGCCGTCTCCGGGCGTGGAGTCAACGGTGAGCTCACCGTCCATGACCTGCACGAGCCGGAGCGTAAGCGGAAGTCCGACGCCGGTGCCCTCGGCGTCGATCGCGTCCGCACCGAGGCGGTCGAAGGGGACGAAAAGCCGCTCGATGTGCTCAGGCGCAATGCCGATACCGGTGTCGGCCACGCGGATCAGTGCCCGGTCGGCGCACCGCCGTGCGCTCACCAATACGGTGCCGCCGCGACGGTTGTACTTAATGGCATTGACGACCAGATTCAGCATCACCTGGCGGAGCCGCTGCCGGTCGGCGCGGACCGTGACATCGTCGTCCTCGATAACCCAATCCGCAGTGACCTCCCGCTCGGCTGCCAATGGCGCGAGTGCAACCATCGTTTCTCCGATGACGTCGCGCAGTGATACGGCCTCCAGGGAGAGAGCCAACCGGCCGCTCTCGATGCGCGTGATGTCGAGCACCTCATTGATGAGGTCCAACAAATGCCGGCCGGCCTTGAAAATCTGGTTGACCCACTCCTGCTGCTCATCGGTCAGCCGCTCCATCTGCAGGAGCTGGGAAAATCCGAGGATAACGTTGAGCGGAGTGCGCAATTCATGACTCATGCGGGAGAGAAAATCGCTCTTCGCGGCCGACGCGGCGTCCGCCGCTTCCTTGGCCCTCACCAGCTCCGCCTCCAACGCGAGCCGCTCGCTGATATCCCGGAAGACGATGACCGCTGCCGTTGGTGCGCCGTCGGGCCCGAGCGCCGGCCGGCCGTGGCCTTCCAACACGATGTATCGACCGCTGGCATGCCGGGTCCGAACCCGTACGACAAAATCTTCGGCCGCACCGGTGAGAACGGCACGAATGCCGTCAAGCAGGGCGGGGCGGTCGTCGGGATGTACGGTCTCCCCGATCCGCGCGCCAATCCGGTCACTGGCCCGGATACCGGTGAGGCCGGTCGATGCATCGCTGACGAACCTGACCCGCAGGTCAGGGCCAACGACCGCAATCACATCGGGAGAAGCCGAGGTGATCGCGCGGAGCTGGCGTTCACGATCAGCAACGGTGCGCTCGGCGGCTCGCCGCTCGGTAACGTCCTGAAGGAAAGCAAAAACCGCCCGGATCCGCCGGCCGGCGGTCGGCTCAGGGTTGAGAACAATCTGCAGGACTCGAGGGCGCACGCCAAAGTTGACCTCACCCTCAAGTTCGATCGGCCCCGTCGTCTCGCCGGCGAGGAGTCCGCGGACCGCGGTGCGAAGCGTCTCGAACAGATCGGCCGGCGCTGCTGCCAGCCACGTCTCCGGGCGCCGCGCCTGCTCGGGGGAGATGCCGAGCAGGGTGGCGGCGTTTGGGCTGGCGTAGGTGATGCCGGTGTTGTCCAGACGCAGGACGACGACCGGGCCCGAGCAAGTGATCGCATCGAGCAGGTGCCGACTCATCGAACCCGGCCGCGCCGGGACCACGCGCCGGAGGCGCCGAAATGCCTTGACCAACCACACCGCCGACGCGTCGCCCCCCTCCTCGGCTCACAGGCGGTCGTACCGGCTACGCCCGCCCAGTGGTCGTGATCTCACGTTCGAGCATGAACCCAGCTCCGCTTCCGGTTCAAGCGGAATCTCCGATTTGGGACGTTCGGTGCACCGCTGAACCGAGCGGCTTCCTAGGCTGAGTCCTATGCATGCGATCACGATTCGCGGTTTCGGCGGCCCGGACGTCCTCACCTGGACCGAAGTCCCCGACCCGGTTCCTGCGTCCGGCGAGGTTGTCATCGATGTTGTCGCCGCCGGGGTGAATCGCGCCGATCTCCTGCAGCGCGAGGGCCACTACCCCCCGCCGCCAGGCGCGCCCGACATACCCGGCCTGGAATGCGCGGGTGTTATTTCCGCCGTCGGTCCCGGCGTCGATGGTTGGCAGCCGGGCGACCGGGTCTGCGCTCTCCTTGGCGGTGGGGGGTACGCCGAGCGGGTCGCCGTCCGTGCCGACCACGTCCTCCCGATTCCCGCCGGCGTGACACTGGTTGAGGCCGCCGCCTTTCCAGAGGCCGCCTGCACCGTGTGGTCGACAGTGTTCATGGCCGCCAGGGCCCGGGCCGGCGAAACACTCCTCATCCACGGAGGTGCAAGCGGAATCGGCACCTTCGCGGTGCAACTTGCGACTGCTTGGGGGCTCCGGGTGACGGCGACGGCAGGCACTGCGGAGAAGTGCGAGCGGGTCCACGCACTCGGCGCGGAGTTTGTCATCAATTACCGCACGCAAGACTTCGTGGCGGAAATATCGGCACGCACCGGGGGACGGGGCGTGGACGTCGTCCTCGACATCGTCGGTGGCCCGTACCTGGCCCGCAACCTCGCGGTCCTGGCGCCGGACGGCCGGATCGTCGTCATCGCCCTGCAGGGCGGCCGGCGGGCCGAACTCGACCTCGCTGCGCTCATGACCAAACGCGGCTCGATCTACGCCGCTGGACTGCGCGCCCGGCCGCCCGAGCAGAAGGCGGAGATCGTGAGCGAGGTGCGCACGCATGTGTGGCCGCTCATCGGATCCGGCCAAATCCGGCCGGTGATCGAGGCGCAGGTACCGATGCACGAGGCGGCACGTGCGCACCGCATCCTTGAGGCCGGTCGGCACGTGGGCAAGGTCGTCTTGGTGCACCCCGCGCGGGTCATGACCGAGACGTCGACACCGCCGGAAGAGACAGAGGCGGCACCGTCGGGTAGGCAGTCGACACCGCCGAAATGAACTGAAGCGATCCTGGGAGAATTGATGACATGACGCAGCAACCGGAGCAGGGGGAGCATCCCCGCGTCGTCGTCGTCGGCCCGGAGGGGATGGCCGTGGCCGGCGGTGAACCGGGCAAGCGCCCCGATCAGGACGACGACGAGTCCATCACCGATCTTGTCAACCAGCCGGCGAAGGTCATGCGGATCGGCAGCATGATCCGCCAGCTGCTGGAGGAGGTGCGATCCGCTCCGCTCGACGAAGCCGGACGGAACCGGTTGAAGGAAATACACCGCTCGTCGATCCGCGAATTGGAGAGCGGTCTCGCGCCGGAGCTCGTCGAGGAGCTTGAACGGATCAGCTTGCCGTTCAGCGATTCCGAAGTGCCGAGCGAATCCGAGCTGCGCATCGCTCAGGCGCAACTCGTCGGATGGCTCGAAGGATTATTCCACGGCATTCAGACCGCGTTGGTCGCTCAACAGATGGCCGCCCGGGCTCAGCTCGAGCACATGCGGCGCGCCCTGCCCGCCGGTCAGCACCCCTCGCAGGAGGCCCGCTCCGGCTCCGGCATGTATTTGTGAGACCCGAGGAAGTCCTCGAGGACACGAGCTACTCCGTCCGCATCGTTGGACGGCGCTAGCGCATCGGCTGCCGCGCGAACCACCGGATGCGCGTTGGCCATCGCGTAGCCGCAGCCCGCCCAGCGAAGTAATCCGATGTCGTTCGGCATATCACCGAACGCAACAACCTCCGCCGCAGAAATACCCATCCTGGCGGCAAGCAACGCAACCGTGCTTGCCTTGCTCACACCCTTGGCGCTGATTTCCACCAGGTTCCGGCCATTTGAATGCGTAACCTCAGCGATGGCATCCACACGAGGCCGGACGAATTCCAACAGCTCATCGGCGGACAACCTCGGGTGGTACACCAGCAGTTTCGCAGCCGCCAACCCAGCAAGTTCCCGTAGTGAACAGGGCCGCACGCCGCCGTCCTGATGCCACCCACCGCGATATCCGTCAACCGCATACGTGTCCGCGCCCGTTTCCACCGCGAAGCGGACGTCAGGTGCCGCGGCTGCGAGCACCGCAACGATCCGGGCGACATCGACCGGCGCCAGGAGAAATTCTTCGACGACCCGGTCGGCGCGCGGATCGTAGATGATGGCACCATTCGCACAGATCGCCGGACTGTCGATCCCGGTCGCCGCAATGACGGGCTTCATCCACCGCGGCGGCCGGCCGCTCACGAGGACGACGACAGCGCCGGCGTCGACCACCCGGCGCAGCACCGTCACGGTCCGCGGTGAGACCGTGCCGTCGGAGCGGACCAGCGTGCCGTCGAGGTCAGTCGCGACCAGGCGGATCGTTGTCACCGTCACCGCTTCGGCCGCAACACGTCGGTGCCCAAATAGTCCCGGAGCGCACGCGGAACGACAACCGACCCGTCGGCCTGCTGATGGTTCTCCAGAACCGCCACAATGGTGCGCGGAATAGCGACCAGGGTGCCGTTGAGCGTGGCCAGCGGACGGATTCCCTGCTCGTCACGCATTCGGATATCCAACCGGCGAGCCTGAAACTCCGTGCAATTCGAGGTGGACGTCACCTCGCGATAGCGGCCTTGGGTCGGAATCCAGGCCTCGCAGTCGAATTTTCGGGCGGCGCTGGCGCCGAGATCTCCGGTAGCGACGTCGATGACCCGGAACGGAATCTCGAGCGCGGTGAGAAATTGCTTCTCCCACTCAAGCAGTCGCCGATGCTCGGCTGCCGCCTCTCCGACGGTCGTGAAGGAGAACATCTCGACTTTGTCGAACTGATGGACGCGGATGATGCCCCGGGTGTCCTTGCCGTGTGATCCAGCCTCGCGCCGGAAGCAGGTGGAGAAACCGACGTAACGCCGCGGCAGCTGGGCAGCGTCGAGAATTTCCCCCATGTGATACGCGGCGAGCGAGACCTCCGACGTTCCCACCAAATAGAAGTCGTCTTTCTCGAGATGAAAGACATTCTCCGCCGCCTGGCCAAGAAATCCGGTGCCCTCCATGGCCGGGGGACGCACCAGCACCGGCGGAATGACCGGTACGAATCCGGCGGTGACCGCTTGCCGGAGTGCAAGGTCAACGAGCGCGAATTCGAGCAGTGCGCCGACTCCGGTGAGGTAGTAGAACCGGCTTCCGGACACCTTCGCCGCCCGCTCGACGTCGATGGCACCGAGCCGCTCGCCGAGTTCCAGATGGTCGCGAGGGGGGAACGAGAACGTTGGTGGCGTGCCGATCTCTTCGAGGACGACGAAATCCTCCTCGCCGCCGCGGGGCGCCTCGTCGTCGACAAGGTTGGAGATCGCAAGCAGCGCCTCCCGGCATGCGGCATCCGCGTCGTCCCGTGCCGCTTCAGCCGCCTTGACGAGTTCGGCAAGCTCCTTGGCTCGGTCAAGGAGAGCCGGCTTTTCGTCCGGCGGAGCCGAGGCGATCCGGCGGCCTAAGGCCTTCTGCTCGGCGCGGAGCGCTTCGAACCGCGCAACGGCGGCGCGGCGATTCTCGTCCGCGGCGAGAGCCGCATCGACGAGGCCCGGATCCTCGCCGCGAGCCCGTTGCGACGCGCGCAACCGCTCCGGGTCATCCCGCAGAAGCCTGAGGTCGATCACGGCTCGGTCGGCTCCTCGTCGACGATGCCGGCGCGGAGCCGGCGCAACCATTCAGCCGCCTCAGCAAAGTCGGCGTCCGAGGTACCGCGCCGGGTTGTCGGTTCGGCACCGTCGGCTCGTGGATAACTGCCGAGGAACCGGACCGCGGCGCAGATTCGACGCAATCCCATCAGAGCTTCGCCCACCCGGGCGTCCGCGATGTGACCTTCACAGTCGATAGAGAAGCAGTACCGGCCGAGCTTGCCGCCGGCGGGTCGGGATTCGATCCACGTGAGGTTGATGCCGCGGACGGCGAATTCGGTCAGCACCTCGAGCAATGCGCCCGGGTGGTCCTCACCGATCCACGCGACGAGCGACGTCTTGTCCGCTCCGGTCCGCGGCATCGGCGGCCCGGGCCGACGGAGGAGGAGAAATCGGGTCACGGCGTGGCCGTGGTCGTGAATGTCATCGTCCAGGATTTTCAGGCCGTACCGTTCCGCCGCAAGCGCCGAGGTAATGGCCGCGTCGAGATTTTCCGTGCCGGAGGCCGCCATTGCTGCGGCGTCAGCATTAGAGCCGGCCGGAACGACCTCGGCCTCCGGGAGGTTCTCCGCGATCCACCGCCGGCACTGGGCCTCCGCCTGCGGGTGCGCGGCAACCCGGCGTACCTGCTCGCGCGTCGCACCCGGAGGAACGGCGAAGGCGAATCCGACGTCGAGCAGCACCTCGCGGCAAATATGGAGAAGCTCGCCGGAGGACAATTCGTCAATCGTGCTGTCCACTCCGCCCCCGACGGAGTTCTCGACCGGAACCAGCGCTGCGCTCACCTCACCTCGACGCACCGCATCAAGGGCGGTCGCCACGCTGCGATAGGGCAGGAGAATCGCGCCGGCTGTTTCGGGCAGTGAGCGCAACGCCGCTTCGCTGAAGGTGCCTTCCGGCCCCAAATAGGCGTACCTCGGAACGTCAGCCATGCAAACCTGACACCTCGACGACGTCCCGATCCGGCGTACCTTCGAGCAGCCGATTACCCATGTGCATCCACCATTCGTGGTTCCGATGCCGGGGGCGATCCGGCCGCCGGCCCGGCGGAGACCGACCGGAGCGCAAACCGGATAGCCTGCTCTTCTTCCGGAGAGAGCGGCTGGTCGCTGCTCCCGCCCCGGACACCCTTGGCATACGTACGTGTCTCGGTCCGGCCGTGGATGGCGCTGATGACCAGGCCGTCACCGGCGTCATCGAGAATCGCCGCGGAGAACGAGAGGCGCCCGCCCATGTCGCCGAAAGCGTCATAGCGGACGACGGCGACGTGTCGTAAGGAACGGGCCACGTCACCGCTCAGGGCGGTCAGCCGCCGTTGCGCAGCGGCGATGTCGGCGCGCAGGCCCGCCGTCTCCTCGACGTAGCGCGCGACGGTGGAGACCAACGCATCGCCGTCAGTGCCTGCGAACGCCCGCTCGTAGGCGCGCCGCATGCGGCGCAGCCGCAGGTGCCCGATCACGGAGAACACGCCACCAAGGACAGCGACCGCGAGCGCTCCCAGCGCGATGAGAGCGACGGTGGTGGTGGACAACGACACGTCAAGAGCCTATCCCGCGGCAGCTGGACCCACCCGGCGCGCACCAGGCGGCAGTCGCCGCCGGGCCGGGACCGCCGCCGGGCCGAGCCGCGCCGGGCCGGGGGCCGAGCCGCGCCGGACGGGGCGGACCGGGACCGTCAGGCCGGCACCGGAGCCGGGGAGTCACGCCAGGGCCGTCAGGCCGGCGCCGCCGTACCAGCTAACGCCGTCAATGACCCGCGACGGGTGCAAAGAAAGTCAGCGAACCGATGATGGCGCCGTCCGAATCGTGAAGCGGCGCGGAAATCGCGTCCAGCGTCGCCGTCGTGCCGTCTGGACGGCGTATCCGGATGAGACCGCGGCTGAGAACGCCGCCGGCGAGCGCTTGAGTCGGGGGGACATGCGCCCGGTCACCGAGAGGCTGAGCGGCTGCCGAGAAGTCAACGATGGCGAAGACGTCGCCCACGAGCCGCCGTCCGACGAGCGCCGCCGGCTCCTCATCGACGAGAGCTGCCGCCGATGTCGAGATTCCCGCGATCCGGCCGTCACGATCCAGGACCAGACACGGGTCGGCGGCGGTCGCGACGACGGTCACCCAGGACCGTAACGCCTCCCGCAACGGCGGCAACTCGGCCGCTGTGCGGGAAATGAGCGGTATCAGCAAATAGGACATCGGCCGCGGATCGTCCAGCGGATTCCCGGGCGATCCGGGCGCATGCCCGGCCGGTCCCGGCATGGTAAATGCCGTGGCATCAGAACCCGTGCGCATCCCCCCACCCTTCGTACTTTTTCTAGCTTGACATGCCGATCAGGACGGCGGTATCGGACATCCGGCGGTTCGGCGCGGCGGCCATTCGGCTTAACCCGCTTGCCGGACCTGCATTGCCATATTTCTCTCTAAGAGGAAATCACCGGCAGCCGGCGGGAAATCGTGCGCAAATTCCCGAAATTGCCCTGTCGTATGTCCGAGAATTCGACAAACCGGACGATCCGGCTGTCGTGATCACTCCGTAAACAACGGACTTCGCGGTGGACGCGCAGCTCTTCGTCACCAGGACACCTGATCTGCGCTGAAGCAGCCGGTCGCGAGAGCGTCCCGCTGCGAGGCTCCACGCGGACGCTCAATGTCAAGACAGGCCCTTGGGATCGTCGCACGTTCGCGGTCGCCGGCGAACGGACCGCTTCGCCAGCCGAACGCCGGCCGGAGAAGACTGGGCCCGGGGGCTGTGGCACGTCATGGCCAGAAGCGGCGCGCGGCTGGACCGCAGAGAAGACGCCAGAGAAGACAGGGCCCGGGTGCCGCCGACGGGGGATGCAGCAGCACCCGGGTGACTGAACTTTACAACGCCTGTCGAGTCACGCCAAGAGGATCGCGGTAAGAGATACCCCGTTAGGGTCCCAAGGAGCTATGGCGTCACCCGATCAGCTGAATTCCCCCGGTCATTTGGACCCGCGCGCAGCTAGCAGCAGACGCGTTCCGGCTGCTGAATCGGCACAATGGCCCAGACCATTGTTCGTCCGGGCTGCCGGTCAACACCCCAGCGGGAGACAAGTCGCGCCACGATAGATAACCCACGCCCAGCCGTGGCCGTCGTGCCGACATCTTGGACCGCAGGCAGCGTGGGGCCACCGCCGTCGACAACCGCGAGCTGGACGCCGTCCGGAGTCACGTCCCAGCAGACCTCCAGCATCCCGTCATCGAGCCTCCGACCATGTTGCAGCGCATTGCAGAACAGCTCGCTGGCGACGAGGACGACGTCATCACGAACGGACGTCGGGAGATCGGCAAGCTCGCGGCGGAGCAGTGCTCGGACACCGCGGACGCTCGCGGCGGTCGCCGGCACCCGGACGGAATGCACGGCTCCTCCCTCCTCGCTGAGCCTCCGCGGCGTGGTCATCTTCCGACCTCGACACACGTACAGGTATGCGATCGGTATATCTCCGCTAGAACTTCGGGAAACACGTGGCGCAGCTTGATTTCTCCCACCTGGACATCAGGACTCGTCCGTGCGGTTCCCTCGTTAGTGTCCGTGTGGGATCATGCGCCGGGTCGGCGACACGCCGTCAGTGCCGCAACAGCGGCACCGGAGGGCTGCGCCGCATTCGCCGGTACGGCGGAGGTGGGCGCTTCCAGCGGACCGTCGGCGCCGCGAGCCGCGCCGCCCGCTAAAGTCACCGCGGACCTGACGTGGGTGGCATCGAGCTGCGACTCCTACGCGCCTTCCGAGCCATGAAGTCACTGCGGCCATGGCGTGGCGCGTGGTCACCCGTCCGGCGACGACGTACGATCACGGCGGTTGCAGGGCGGCAGGGTCGGCAAGCGCCCGGTCGGCGGGGTAGGCAAGCGCCTGAGCGGCGACGGCACGGGCACGAGACGACGCGATTGCCGGCGCGAGCCCAAACCGGAACAGCACGGGCGCGTGCCGACTGGAACGTGCGGAAAGGAAGCGGATCCATGTTGATCGTCACAACGAATGAGATTCCCGGCTACCGCATCGACGAAATTCTGGGATCTGTCTGGGGTTTGACCGTGCGATCCCGCAATATCGTCAGCCAATTCGGCGCCGGGCTCAAATCCATCTTCGGTGGTGAGCTGCGGGGCATGACAACCGTCCTGATTGACAGCCGAAACCAGGCCATGCAACGACTCGTCGAAGAAGCGACCGCGCGGGGCGCGAACGCGATACTGGCGATGCGGTTCGACACCAGCGAGATCGGCGGAATGTGGACGGAAATTTGCGCATACGGAACGGCGGCCCGGGTCAGCCGGTTGAACTCCTGACCGGCTCGCCGACGGCACGCCTTCGACGCATCCGGCGGGGCGACCTGCACCACCGCAACTCCTGACCGGCTCGCCGACGGCACGCCTTCGACGCCGCGGCTTCACGTGAGGTCAGTCATGCCGTTCGGCGTATTGCTTGAATCGCCCGGACCCGCGAGTTCTGTAGTCTCCGCCGGTCGCCGAGCCGCCGGCGGAACATTCGCCGGCGGGGACGGGCGGCGTCCAGAATCAGGCTGAGGCCGATACCGAGCATCCAAACATCTTTTGCCAGCGGTGTGCCTTGGGCGGTGGGACGTATCCCGTCCTCCTTGGTGAGACCCGGCGTCTTCAGGTAAAGCCGGAGCAGTGCCGTTGAGAACGCCGTGAGTCCCAACCCGGCCGTGGCCGGCGGGACCATCGGGCTCAGCAACGCGCCACCAAGGGCGAGCTCGCCGAGGCCGAGAAGCCGGGCAAAAACGCGCGGGTCCAACCGCCGGACGAACGGGAAGGCCACACACGCGCGGTCGTGCCAGAGTTTGGCCGCGTCGTCCGTCGCGGCGAGTTTCTCCACGCCGGAGTTGACGAGAAAAGCTCCGGTAGCCAGGCGCGTCGGCAGGTGACTGAGCTTCATGATTCGTGCTTACCCCACGAGGTGATCCTTAGCGCCCGGCGGACGATGCGCTGCGGATCAACAAGCCTGCACGATGCCGTCAGGAGACCGCCGCGGCGATTGCCGTCAGGGAAATACCAGACGGAGATGGGCGACCACGCTCGAATCCCCGCCCGGGACCACGTAGAAGCCGAGACCACCGCCCGACCCGGCGTCCGTGGAGCTGTTCGTTCCAGGCTCCCGAGGGACGGCGAGATATCCGGCGGCGATCACGCGCGACGGCATGCCGTCGATAGCCGCCCGGTACAACGGATCATTCTGAAGCGCCGGACCTGCCAACGGCTGTGGCTTCGTGCTGATGACGAAGGGGTGCCCAGGCGCGACGGTAAGAGCACGGCCGCCCGCCGCCCATCCACGCAGTGCGGCCGCGACCCGAGTCGCTGCAGCAGAATCCGTCGGCTCGGTCAGGACGGTGATGTCGGCGTCCTGCGGCTTGTCCGCCGCACCGGCCGGCCTGGAAATGCCGATCGCCAACGCGCTGCCGACGTAACCGTAAATGTCGTCCGGAAGATGAAGATCGGTCTGGCTCTGCAGGCTGCCGAGCTGATTTCCGAGGAAGGCGGAGGTAAGCGGATCACTGGACAGGCGGCCGAACAGGCTCTTGAGAACTTGATCCGGTCCGGCGAGCGCAACACCAAGTTGGGTGTCGGCCGGCAGGCGGCCCAACATACCGCTCAAATCCGCCAGGGGCGCCGTGGTCGCAGTTGCCCCGAGCACGCGGGCGTCTAGATCGAGAGACGTGGCATGCACTGTTCCGGCAAAAACGAGCCGTCCCTGTGCAGCTGCGGTGTCCACACTGCCCAGCAGACTGCCCGCCGCGCCCAGTGCCTTGGCTTCGTCCATCGCGAGCCGCGAAGCGGCCGCCAGATCGGCCCAACCGACTACCAGGTGACCGGATCCCAGCGATGCGACGTCGGTGGTGTACGTCCGCTGGTTGGCCAGGGATTGGTGCGGAACGTCCGCGAGTAGGTCATTGAGTGCCGCCGGTGAATCGGTGACGACCGCGAAACCGTCGGTGATCCGATACGCCAGGTCGTTGCCGGGATTGTTCCGGCTCTTGACCAGTGCGGCGAGACCGCCGAGCGCCTGCTCGGCCTTCGCCGCATCCGTCACGTGGAGCAAGGCAAAACTGTGACGTTCCTGCCCGGAGGGAAAGACACCGATGGCAACCTCATCGCCGAGCCACGGTTTCACCATGGCGTCGTACTCGGCGGCATATCCGCCGAGAGCACGGCGCACGACCCAATCACGCAACGTCCGAGCATCCGTTACCCCCGAAAGAGCCGGAACATGGCGGGCAAACGCGCCGACGTCGGTCCCGGCTGAACCTCCCGGGCTCACATTCACTTTGACGTAGAAGACCGTCGTCGCCGGCGCGAGCGAATCGATGCGGTCACCACCCTGATGCGCCGTGAGACGATACGCGGCAACTGCCGTCCCCGCAGCGACGAACGCAACGGCCACCCCAACGACCGCGGCCGTCCAACGCCATCGACGCTTCCCCTTGCCCGCCGGTACCTCGGGCCCCGGCGGAAGGACGTCGGCGGACCACGCCCCTGGACCCGACGGCGTCGGGACGGCCGGGGTGAGACCGGGCGATACGGCGTCCGCCGGCGACGGTCCAGGTGCCCAGTGCTCTCCGCCCGAGCCGCCGCCAGCCGACGGCGAGCCGTCAGGTTGTCCGTAGGGGAGATCGTCAGTCATGGTCACATTCTCGGCAACCGGACCGTCAAAACCAAGCGATTATTCGATCGAGTGGAAAACGGTACGGGGACGAGTGGAAAACGGTACGCGGACACGCTTCGGAGCAATGCCGGTCGGTTCGGCTCGGTCTAGAGCGGACGGCGCGCGCCGCGCCTGGCGAGCCAGCCGGCGGGAGAGCCGAAGCGTCGATGCGGACCTGCTGGATGCGTACCCGGCGATCTCCTGCGCGAAGAGCGACCCCTGGCGGCATGCGGAGGTTACCCTGCACCCTCACCACACGCAGAGACCGAGGCCGCGCTCGCGCCGACCCAGCGCAACGGTGGTACCGCACCTTCCGTGCACAGGGGCCGAGCGGGTGACGGGAATCGAACCCGCATTATCAGCTTGGGAAGCTGACGTTCTGCCATTGAACTACACCCGCGGACGCGCCTGATAGTACCGGACGCCGCGGCCCCTTCCGCACCGAGCGACGAGCCTGGTGGGCACGCCGCCCGGTCGAGGTCGCAGGGTGGCGCATGCCGGTGTGCCGACGATCCCGGGGGGAGCGGACAACCGCCGATGGATTGGGCGCCCACAGCCGAGGTCCCGGCCGGTCGCGGAATGTGCCGACGATCCGGGGACGCGGACGCTACCCGGTGGCGCTTGTGGCGTGCCGCGCTGGTGTGCCGACGCTCCGGGAGGCCACACACACCGCCCAACCGGCCGTCGAGGCACAGCATCCCGCCACCCGGTAGATTGCGCCCGTGCTCCTCTCCGACCGCGACATCCGCGCCGAGCTCGCCTCCGGCCGCGTCACGATCGACCCATTTGATCCGGCCATGATTCAACCGTCGAGCATCGACGTCCGGCTCGACAAGTACTTCCGGGTGTTCGAAAACCACCGATATCCCCATATCGACCCAGCGGTCGAGCAACCGGACCTGACCCGGCTCGTGGAGACGGAAGGCGACGAACCGTTCATCCTTCACCCGGGGGAGTTCGTCCTCGCGAGCACTTATGAAGTGATCGCCCTGCCCGATGATCTCGCCGGCCGTCTCGAAGGAAAGTCAAGTCTCGGTCGTCTCGGCCTCCTCACTCACTCGACCGCCGGTTGGATCGACCCCGGCTTCACGGGTCACGTCACCCTCGAATTGTCGAACGTCGCGACCTTGCCGATCAAGCTGTGGCCGGGGATGAAGATCGGTCAGCTCTGCCTGTTCCGAACCTCATCGCCCGCCGAGCATCCCTACGGTTCGCCTGTTTATGGCTCCCGGTATCAGGGGCAACGCGGACCCACCCCGAGCCGTAGTTGGCAGAATTTTCACCGCACGAAGATTTGACCGGCGTCATCGACCCGGTCCGTCATCGATCGGCGCGGCGAGCGCGTCGAGAAGCAGTTCTCCGACGTCCCGGACGGCGGGCCGCGGTCCGTTCGGTCGCCGGTCATTCACCGCGTCACCGAGCATGACCCGGCAGTACGGGCACGCCGTCGCGATGACGTCGGGGTCGGCGGCCAAAGCTTCGTCAATCCGCTCGTGATTGATGCGCTTGCCGATACGCTCCTCCATCCACATGCGGGCACCCCCGGCACCGCAGCAGAAACTCCGGTCGCGGCACCGCGGCATTTCCTGAATGTCCACGCCCGGAATGCCCGCGACGATCCGTCGCGGCGCGTCGTACATCCCGTTGTGCCGTCCGAGAAAGCAGGGATCGTGGTAGGTCACCCGGGCGTGCAGGTCACGGTCGAGACGCAGCCGACCCGAGGTGACGAGCTGCTCCAGCAACTGGCTGTGGTGGATGACCGGAAAAGTCCCGCCGAGCTGCGGATATTCCCGGCCAAGCGTGTTGAAACAGTGCGGGCAGCCGGTAAGTATCGCCGGCGGTTGCAGCTGCGTCAGAACCTCAATGTTTTGCCGAGCCAGCATCTGGTAGAGGAATTCGTTGCCGATCCGCCGGGCGGGATCCCCGGTGCAGGCCTCCGCCGGCCCCAGGACGGCAAACCGCACACCGGCGGCCGTCAGGAGCTGCGCCAACGCGCGAGTCGCCCGACGCGCCCGCTCGTCGAAGGCCCCGGCGCAGCCGACCCACCACAGATAGTCGACGTCGCCAGGAAGCGGTCGGCTCGGATCCGCGACCGCAACCTCCACGCCAAGGTCGTCGGCCCATTGGAGGCGCGCAGAATCCGGCATGCCCCACGGATTCCCGCGCTGCTCCAGATTCCGCAGCAGGCCGGCCGCCTCGGCCGGAAACGCCGACTCCATCAGAACTTGGTGCCGACGCAGCTGGCTGATGTGGTCGAGATGTTCGATGTCGACCGGGCATTCATGCACGCACGCCCCGCAATTCGTGCAGGCCCACAGGGCTTCGGGGTCGATGACGCCGCCGCCGGACGGCCCGACGAGCGGCCGAGTCCCGTCGGAGCCGCCCGTGAGCAGATAGTCCCGCAAGTCGGTGATGATGAGTTTCGGATTGAGCGGCTTGCCGGTGTTCCACGCCGGGCATTGCGACTGACACCGGCCGCACTCCGTGCAGCTCAACAGGTCGAGCCGAGCCTTGCGGCTGACATCGGCGATGTGACCCCAGCCGATGACGTCGTCGTCGCGCGGATTCTCGAAATCGACGATGTGGTCAGCGGAAACGACCGGCATGAGCGGACCCAGGCCATCGGGCCGCCGGGCGAAGAAGACATTGAGCGGCGCGGTCACGATGTGCAGATGCTTGGAGTACGTGATGAGAATGAGAAACCCGAGAATGACGACCAATTGTGCCAGCACGAAAAAGGTCTCGATGCCCTGATTGACCGCACCAGCAGGCAGCGCCTGCGCGACCAACCACGACGCAAACGACCATTGGTACGGCCGGTACGGGAAATGGCCGGTATTGATCTGGGCCCCGCGATAGACCAGCAGAGTGGCGATGACGGCGAAAATCATCCCGAGAATCGCCCACGCCATGCCGGTGTGCGATCGGTGGAAGCGCGACCAACGCCCTAACCGGCGCGGCGTCTGCCGGTAGCGAATCGCCGTGAAAATGCCCAGCGCCGCGAGGACGGCGACGGCGAACACGTCCTCGATGAAACCCAAGCCGGCCCAGTGCCCAATGCCAAAGCGCGGATCGACAAGATCGCCGTAGGTTTCCGCAATTGTCAGCGTCAAGACGACAAATCCCCAGAAGGTTGCCGCGTGCGCAATCCCCGGCCATCGCCACTGTACGAGCCGGCGTTGGCCAAAAACCTCGGCGGCAATTCCGTGGAAACCTTTGATGGCGGCGACTCGACCGGCCCCCCACCGTTCGACCGGCGGTCCGCCGGCAAGCACCCGCCGCGCCAACCACGACAACCGCCAGCCCGCCACGACGAGTGCAACACCGGTAACGACGAGGCCGATGACCAAGCGCACGGGCGCTCCTCTCGGTGACGGCTCCGGCGAATCCCGCTGGCGTCATCGTGCCTTACGGTCGTCCCGCGGCGGCCGGCTCCCCCGCGAATTGCTGCTCACCGGCCGACTCCCTAGGCTCAGCAGAACACCGGGACGGCTAGAGCCGATCAGCACCGCCGGACCGACGGTACGCGGTGAGGAGCTCGTCGCAGGCTGCCGCATCGCAGGCCTCGGCTATGTCGGAATGCTCCGCGCCCGCCGCATAACCCGCGCCGGCCGCATAACCCGTGCCGGCCGGCTCACGCGGTGGAATCCGGAGAGCCGAAACGGCCGCGAGGCGAAGCGACGTCGCGGCGTGCGCATCGTCCACGCGACCGGCCGGCGAGCGGTGATGCCTGGTGGCACGCCACTGCCTGCACGCCGCCGAGAGTTCCGCCACATCGAGGTCGAGCCCGCGCTCCTCGCGTTCGGCAAGCCAGTCCGCAAGCGCGTCACGCCAGAAATAGCTGCCCAACCAGCGCTGCGCCGCCTCACCACCGACAACGCGCACGGTCTCGACGTCCGCCGCGTGCTCGGCGCACTGAGCGCACCGGGCAATTTCGGCGCGCAGCGCGATCTGCCACTGCGCGACCAGCCGATACGGCACATACACCAACGCATTCGTCGCGGCTAAGGTCAACGAGCCGCGCGGGGGGTGCGCAGGCGCGATCCCAGGCCGGCGGCGTACGACGTCGCGAGGGGTCAGTGGACGGAGCGCCCGGCACCACCGGCTCACCCCGGCGTCCGCGTTCCGAATCCACCCGCAACCACGGGGATCCGCCGGCCGGTTCTCCGAGCGGTACCGCCGCGGGAGGGCATGCGACAGGTAGTGCACGAGCAGGCAGGCCCGCTCCTCCGGCTCCGCCGCCACCCACCGCGGTACGCCAAGGAGCAGAATGCGGCGACCGCGCCACCCGACGATGCGCAGATCGACGACGTCGTGGCGGATCAGGGCAATTCCCGCCGGGGGAGGGAGACCCGCGCGACGGCAGTAGGCCGCTATGGCAGCGCCGAAGCGCGGCAGGTCAGCGAGGGGAACGGGCCGCAGCCGGCGGCCGGACGGCGGCCAGGGCGCGGTCCGCAACGCGAGCGCCGCGACGGCCGCGGCGCTGATCCCGGAGACGAGAGCACTCATCGGCCGGGTGAGCACGAGCCAGATCGCAAAGCCAAGCAACGCGGCAGTGAGCGCGTAACCCGCCCCCGCAAGTGTGATCAACCGAAAGCTCAGTCCGCCGTTGCCAACCGCCGACGGCGCCGCAGCTTCCTGGTATGCCCGATCCAACCGCCCGGCGGACCCTCGACCGGAGACCGGCGGCCGCGTGAAGACCACCATTCGACTGTATGGGCCGCACGATCAATCGACGGGAAGCAGGTTTGCCCAGCGGGCTGGCTCACATAATATGAGTCGAGACGACTCAACTCTGGAGGAGAGGCCATGGCACGTGCGGTCGGAATCGACCTCGGTACCACCAACTCTGTGATCGCCGTCCTTGAGGGCGGCGAACCGACAGTGATCCCCAACGCGGAAGGGTCACGCACCACGCCGTCGGTGGTCGCGTTCGCTAAGAACGGCGAGGTGCTCGTTGGTGAAGTGGCCAAACGACAGGCGGTCACCAACGCGGAGCGGACCATCCGTTCGGTCAAGCGGCACATGGGCACGAACTGGACGATCGACATCGACGGCAAGAAATACACGCCGCAAGAGATCAGTGCCCGTATCCTGATGAAACTCAAGCGCGACGCCGAGGCATACCTGGGCGAGCAGATCAGCGACGCGGTCATCACGGTTCCGGCGTACTTCAACGACGCGCAACGCCAGGCAACCAAGGAGGCCGGCCAAATCGCCGGACTCAACGTGCTCCGGATCATCAACGAGCCGACGGCGGCGGCGCTGGCCTACGGGCTGGACAAGGGTGAGAAAGAGCAGACGATTCTCGTCTTCGACCTCGGCGGCGGCACCTTCGACGTCTCCCTCCTCGAAATCGGCGAGGGAATCGTCGAAGTCAAAGCCACCAGCGGCGACACCCACCTCGGTGGTGACGACTGGGACCAGCGCATCGTCGACCACCTCGTCACCACGTTCAAGAACCAGCACGGGATCGACTTGTCAAAAGACAAGATGGCCATGCAGCGGCTCAAGGAAGCCGCCGAGCGGGCGAAGATCGAGCTGTCCTCCGCGATGGAGACGACCATCAATCTGCCGTACATCACGGCCAGCTCGGAAGGCCCGCTCCACCTGGAGGTGAAGCTCACCCGGTCGGAATTCCAGCGGATGACCGCGGACCTGCTCGAGCGGTGCAAGGGGCCGTTCAATCAGGCAATCAAGGACGCCGGCATCACCGTGAACCAGATCGACCACGTCATTCTCGTCGGCGGCTCAACCCGGATGCCCGCGGTTGTCGACCTGGTCCGCGAACTGACCGGCGGCAAGGAGCCGAACAAGGGCGTCAACCCTGACGAAGTCGTCGCCGTCGGCGCATGTCTGCAGGCCGGCGTCCTCAAGGGTGAAGTGAAGGACGTCCTGCTCCTCGACGTCACACCGCTCTCCCTCGGCATCGAGACGAAGGGCGGCGTGTTCACCAAGCTCATCGAGCGGAACACCACGATCCCGACGCGCCGGTCGGAAATCTTCACGACGGCGGAAGACAACCAGCCGAGCGTGCAGATCCAGGTGTACCAAGGAGAGCGGGAAATCGCCGCGTACAACAAGAAACTCGGAATGTTCGAGTTGACCGGCCTGCCGCCTGCGCCGCGCGGCGTCCCGCAGATCGAGGTCACCTTCGACATTGACGCCAACGGCATCGTGCATGTCTCCGCAAAAGACCTCGCCACCGGAAAAGAGCAATCCATGACGATTACCGGCGGGTCGGCGCTTCCCAAGGAAGAAATTGAGCGCATGATGCGCGACGCCGAAGCGCACGCCGAAGAAGACCGGCGGCGGCGCGAAGAGGCGGAAGCCCGCAACCAGGCGGACACGCTCATCTACCAGACCGAGAAATTCCTGCGGGAGAACGCCGACAAGGTGCCTGCCGCGGAGAAGGCAAACGTCGAGACGGCCATCGCGAATCTGAAGAAGGCGATGGAGGGCAGCGACGTCACGGCGATTCGTTCGGCCACCGAGCAGCTCGCCACCGAAAGTCAGAAGCTGGGCGCGGCGATGTACGCCGCGACGCAGGCGGCCGCCGGTGGATCGAGCGGATCAGCGACCGGCGCGACCGGCAGTGCGTCCGGTTCGGCCGGCAAGGACGACGAAGTGGTCGATGCGGAAATCGTCGACGAGGGTGAGAAGTGAGCGAGCGTGAGGAGCCTGTCATTCGCGACAAGCGGCGTGTGAGATTCGATCCGCTGCTCGGTGCCGTCCCCGGCGGGACGGCACCGGGTGAGGCGGCGCATGCGGCGTCGGCGCCCGCGGCGCACAGTGCGGACGCCGCGTCGACGCACCCCACCGGCGGGTCGGCGCCGGCGGCGGACGCCGGTCTGCCGTCGCCTGACGATGCCGAGCGCGCCAAATTAGCGGCGGAAGTGGAGCAGCTGCGCAATCTGGTCGCCGAGCGGACGGCGGATCTGCAACGGGTCCAGGCGGAGTACGCGAATTACCGAAAGCGGGTGGAACGCGACCGGGCGCTGGTCCGCGACCTCGCGGTGGCCGACACACTTGCCCTGTTGCTTCCGGTCCTTGACGACATCGGCCGGGCCCGAGCGCACGGCGAACTCGAGGGCGGCTTCAAGCAAGTCGCCGAATCATTCGAGGCGATTGTCACCAAGCTTGGGCTGGTGGCATTCGGCGATGTCGGCGAACCGTTCGACCCGACACGACACGAGGCCCTCATGCATGCGTACTCCGACGAGGTCACCCAACCGACCGTCGTTGAGGTATTCGCGCCCGGTTACACGTACGCCGGGCGGATCATCCGGCCGGCCAGAGTCTCCGTGGCGGAACCAACCGTGGCGCTGCCGGACGATACGCCGCCCGACGGCACGGCCGCGGAAGCCGGAGCAGCCGGCGCCGGCACTGCAGGCGGCGCCGACGGCCGTACGACGTCGTCGGAGCCGAATGCTTCCGGTCCGGACACGCCGCACGCCAACGCATAACCGCATGCCGCAACAGTCGTCAGGAAAGGAGGGACGCCGGGTGGCCGCGTCATGCACGCCCATCCGACAACGAGGATGAGCGCCCGCGACTACATCGAGAAGGACTACTACAAGGTCCTCGGCGTCCCTAAGGACGCGTCCATCGACGAAATCAAGAAGGCATACCGGAAACTGGCCCGCCAGTATCATCCGGATGCCAACAAGGGCGACCCGAAGGCCGAGGAGCGGTTCAAGGAGATTTCGGAAGCCTACGACGTTCTCTCCGACGAGAAGAAGCGCAAGGAGTACGACGAAGCGCGCTCGCTCTTCGGCAGCGGCGGATTCCGCATCCCCACCGGCTCCGGCACCGGCACGACCGGAGGTTTCCCGTTCGACCTGGGTGACCTCTTCGGTGGGCTGCGCACCGGAGGCTTGGGCGACATTCTCGGCGGAATTTTCGGCGGCGGATCGCGGCGTGCCCAGCCGCGGCGCGGCGCGGACGTCGAGACCGAAATCACCATCAGCTTCACCGACGCGATTCGTGGTGTCACGGTGCCGATCCGGCTCACCAGCCCGGGACCGTGTCCGAGTTGTCACGGGACCGGAGCCCGTGCCGGCACCATGCCGCGCGTCTGCCCGAACTGTTCGGGTACCGGCATGGTGTCCCGGGTGGTCGGCGGTTTCGCGCTGTCCGAACCATGCCGGGAGTGTCGCGGCCGGGGTCTCGTCGTCGATGACCCCTGCCCGAGCTGCCGGGGCAGCGGCCGGGCGACGAGCGAGCGCACGCTGCAGGTGCGCATTCCCGCCGGTGTTGACGACGGCCAGCGCATCCGGCTCAAGGGGCGCGGCGCTCCCGGTGAGAACGGTGGACCGGCGGGCGACCTTATCGTCCTCGTGCATGTCCAACCGCACAAGGTCTTTGGCCGGTCCGGGCCGAACCTCACCCTCACGCTGCCGGTGACGTTCCCCGAGGCGGCGCTCGGCGCGACGATCGAGGTTCCGACGCTCGATGGGCCGGTGACCGTGAAGTTGCCGCCTGGGACGTCCAGCGGCCGTGTCCTGCGGGTGCGCGGCAAAGGCGCGCCACGCCGGGACGGCAGCCGCGGGGATCTGCTCGTCACCGTGGAGGTCGTCGTACCGAAGAAGCTGTCGAGCAAAGCCCGCGAGGCACTGGAAGCGTTCCGGAGTGCGACCGAGGACGAGAATCCCCGGGCCGGATTGCTGGTCGGCAGCTGAGAGAGGAGGCTCACATGCTGGACGACGAGACGACACCGGTCTTTGTGATATCCGTCGCGGCGCAGCTCGCCGGATTGCACCCGCAGACCCTGCGGACGTATGACCGGCTGGGCATTGTCTCCCCCGAGCGGACCCCCGGCGGTGGGCGCCGTTATTCCGCGCGGGACATCCAAGTGCTCCGGCAGGTACAGCAACTTTCTCAGGAAGGCATCAATCTGGCCGGCATCAAGCGCATCTTGGCGCTGGAGAACGAAGTCGCGGCGCTGCGGCGTACGCTCGCCGAGTTGCGGCAAGCAATCGCCGACCTGCGTGACCAGCAGGTGCCGAATATTGCCGGTGCTCGCGGCGGGTATCGGCATGAGCTGATGCCGCTGCCGGAGACGAGCAGAGCCTTGCTCGCGTGGCAACCACGCCGCGTCGCACCGGATTTTCTTGCTGCGGCATACGCCGGATCGAACGGGGAATTCTCCCGAGAGCAAGAAATAGCGACACAAACACCACCGTTTCCTGCTGCCGGCCCGCTCACTGACAACGCCGTGACCGGAGCACGAACAGACGATTCCCTGCGGGCGCAGCCGGCCGGTGACGCTACGGACCGCAAAGGAGGCAGGCAATGGACGGCTACCGGCTGACGACGAAGAGCCAAGAGGCGCTCAACCAGGCGGTGCACGCGGCCGCCGAAGCCGGCCATCCTCACGTAGAACCCGCACACCTTCTCATGGCTCTGCTCCAGCAGAGTGACGGCACGGCGCTTCCGCTTCTCCGGGCGGTCGGGGTGAATCCTGTTGCGCTTCAGGGCGACGTCCGGGAGATTCTGGACCGGCTGCCGCGGGCGAGCGGGGCAACCGTGGCACCGCCCGGCTTGGATCGGCCGTCCATTCAGGTGCTCAACGCTGCGGCGAAAGAGGCGGCCGAGCTCGGCGACGAGTACGTCTCCACCGAGCACCTGCTCGTCGGACTCGCCCGGGAAGGCGGCGCCGTCGCCGCGCTGCTGCGGCGTCACGGCGCCACACCGGAGAATCTCCTCGCCGCATTCGAACGGGTCCGCGGCCACGCGCGGGTCACCAGTCCCGACCCGGAGTCGACGTATCAAGCGCTCGAGAAATACGGCGTCGATCTGACCGAGCGGGCCCGCAAGGGCCAGCTCGACCCGATCATCGGGCGCGACACGGAAATCCGCCGGGTTATTCAGGTGCTGTCTCGCCGCACCAAAAACAATCCGGTTCTCATTGGCGAGCCGGGAGTCGGTAAGACGGCGATCGTGGAGGGGCTCGCGCAGCGGATCGTCGCGGGCGACGTGCCGGAATCCCTGCGGGACAAGCGCCTCATCGCGCTTGACCTCGGTGCGATGGTCGCCGGAGCGAAGTACCGCGGTGAATTTGAGGAACGGCTCAAGGCCGTCCTCAACGAAATCAAGGAATCCAACGGCCAGGTCATCACCTTCATCGACGAGCTGCACACCGTCGTCGGTGCGGGCGCGGCGGAAGGTGCGATGGACGCCGGCAACATGCTGAAACCGATGTTGGCCCGCGGCGAACTCCGCATGATCGGCGCAACAACGCTCGATGAATACCGGGAGCGCATCGAAAAGGATCCTGCTTTGGAGCGGCGGTTCCAGCCGGTGTACGTCGGTGAGCCGTCGGTCGAAGACACCATTGGCATTCTTCGCGGCCTGAAATCGCGGTACGAGGCGCACCACAAGGTGCAAATTTCGGACGCCGCGTTGGTGGCCGCCGCGACGCTCTCCCACCGCTTCATCAGCGGTCGATTTCTCCCGGACAAGGCGATAGACCTGGTCGATGAGGCCGCGAGCCGGCTGCGGATGGAAATCGACTCGTGGCCGGTCGAAATCGATGAGTTGCGGAGAACGGTTGACCGGCTGCGCATGGAGGAGCTGGCGCTGGCCAAAGAGGACGATCCGGCGAGCAAGGAGCGGTTGGAGCGTCTGCGTCGCGAACTCGCCGACAAGCAGGAACAGCTGAACGCCCTGGTCGCCCGCTGGGAGCGGGAGAAGGCCGCGCTCAACCGGGTCGGTGAGCTCAAGCAGCGTCTGGACGACCTGCGCAGCCAGGCCGAGCGGGCCCAGCGCGACGGCGACTTCGAAACCGCCTCCCGATTGATGTACGGAGAAATTCCGGCGCTCGAACGGGAACTCGCCGCAGCGCAGAGCAGCGGGGACGGCCACGGCGACACCATGGTCAAGGAGGAAGTCGGTCCCGACGACATCGCCGAGGTGGTCTCCTCCTGGACCGGCATTCCCGCCGGGCGGCTCATGGAAGGAGAGGTCGGCAAGCTGCTGCGCATGGAAGAAGAGCTCGGACGCCGGGTGGTCGGCCAAGAGCACGCCGTCCGGGCGGTGTCCGATGCGGTCCGGCGGGCCCGCTCCGGGATCGCCGATCCCGACCGGCCGACCGGTTCCTTCCTCTTCCTCGGGCCCACCGGCGTCGGCAAGACCGAGCTTGCCAAGGCGCTTGCCGATTTTCTCTTTGACGACGAGCGGGCGATGGTCCGCATTGACATGAGCGAGTACTCCGAGAAGCACTCCGTCGCGCGGCTCATCGGCGCCCCGCCCGGTTACGTCGGCTACGAAGAAGGTGGTCAGCTGACCGAGGCGGTCCGCCGCCGGCCGTACTGCGTCATTCTTCTCGATGAGATCGAGAAGGCGCACGTCGAAGTCTTCGACATCCTCCTGCAAGTCCTCGACGACGGCCGGCTGACCGACGGCCAAGGCCGCACCGTCGATTTCCGCAACACGATTCTCATTCTCACCTCGAACCTCGGGTCGAATTACCTCATCGATCCGACCCTCGACGACGAGGCGAAGCGGGAATCCGTCATGGCCGTCGTCCGGGCCACGTTCAAGCCGGAATTCCTCAACCGGCTTGACGAAATAATCATTTTCAACGCCCTCGGCACCGCGGAGCTCGCGAAAATCGTCGACCTGCAGATCGAGCGGTTCCAGCGGCGATTGACCGACCGGCGGATCACGCTCGAGGTGACACCGGCCGCCCGGGAATGGCTTGCGCTCAACGGGTACGACGCGGTGTACGGCGCACGCCCGCTTCGGCGGCTCATCCAGACCGCCATCGGCGACCGGCTCGCCAAGGCGCTCCTCGCCGGCGACGTCCGGGACGGCGACACCGTGCTCGTCGACCTGACCGCTGACAAGACCGGCCTGGATCTGCGGGTCGCGGTGCCGAGCGCCTGATTCGGCCGCGGGCATGTCCGCTGCCACCGAGCGCGGAATCAGGCTGAGGCTTCCCCGGGAATCTCCTGGAGACGCGGGGGATCCGCGCCAGCCCGCTGACACGTCACGGCAGCCGCGGCTGCGGCAAATCGGAGCGCAGCCGCAAGCTCTCCCTCGTCGATGACGCGCAATTTCTCAATGCTGAGAGCGCCGTTGCGCGCGAAGTGGTGGAGCAATGCGCCGCTGAAGGTGTCCCCGGCCCCTATGGTGTCAACAACCGGGACGGACATTCCGGGCACGGTGACGGCCGCCCCGCTCGCACTTCGGGCCATTGCTCCGTCGGCCCCGAGGGTCAGCACCACGACGAGCGGACCAAGGCGCAGCCAGCGCAACAGCACGTCGTCCGGTGACACACCGGGGTACAGCCACCGCACGTCGTCCACGCTCGCCTTCACGATGTGCGCGTGCTCGAGCCACCGCTCGACGGCCGCCCGGTACTGCGCGGGATCCGGGCAGAGCACGGCCCGCACATTCGGATCGACGGAAATCACCCGGTGCGGGAATTCCCGGCGAAGCACGCCTTCCACCACGGCCCCCCCGGGTGGACGCATCAACGCCATCGATCCCGCATGGAGGGCCACTGTCTCTGGGCCGAACACCGGCGGAAATTCCTCGATCCGCCATTGCCAATCCGCCGTACCCTCCAGGTAGAACGAGTAACGCGCGTTGCCTGCCTCGTCGAATGAGACGACGGCAAGGGTCGATGGTTCCCGCGCGGTGACCACGTACCGCATGTCAACGTGCTCGCGCATCAGCCGGTCGCGGAGCAGCACGCCGAACGGATCCGTCGCAATGCGGGCGAGCATTGCGACCGGCGTGCCAAGCCGGGCCAAGGCGACGGCGACATTCGCCGGGCTCCCGCCCGGCAATGCCCGCCACAGGCCGTCGCCCGCCGGTACGAGATCGACCAGCGTTTCACCGCATACCACGATCACGCGACACTCCTGGCGTCCCCGGTGACGGTCATGAATCACCCACGCAGCCGCGCCAGCCGCCGCAATGCCTCGGCCAGCACGTCCTCGCGCTTGCAGAAGGCGAACCGAACCAATGGACGTCCGATGTCGGCGTGGTCGTAGAAAACGACGTGCGGAATCGCCGCGACACCCACTCGGTACGGAAGATCCCGACAGAAGGCGAGTCCGTCCAGGTAACCGAGCGGACGGACATCGACCGTGACGAAGTACGTACCCGCCGGCGGATACACGGTGAAACCAAGCTCGGCAAGCCCGGTGCAGAGAAAATCGCGCTTGCGCGCCAAATCCGCGGCCAGCTGCTGGAAATAAGCATCCGGCATGCCCAGCCCGGCGGCGATGCCCCGCTGCATCGGCGCCGCGTTCGTGTAGGTGAGGAATTGCTTGACGGTCCGCACCGCGCTGACCAGCGGCTCCGGTCCGGTCACCCATCCAATTTTCCAACCGGTGAAGGCAAACGTCTTCCCTGCGGACGAAATCGTGACCGTCCGCTCCCACATGCCCGGGAACGTGGCAATCGGGATGTGCCGGCCCTCGTAGACGAGATGCTCATACACCTCGTCCGTAATCACCAGCAGGTCATGCGCCACGGCCACCTCGGCGACCGCCCGCAGTTCCTCCTCGGTCAGCACGGTCCCCGTGGGATTGTGCGGCGAATTGAGCAGGATGACTTTCGTCCGCGGCGTCACGGCGGCCTGCAGTGCGGCAATGTCCAGCCGGAAATCAGGAGCATGCAACGTCACCGGTACCCGGCGGCCGCGCGCCATCGCAATCGCCGCGGCGTAGGAATCGTAATACGGCTCGAGCGCGATGACGTCGTCGCCGGCGTCGACGAATGCCAACAATGCCGCGGTCACCGCCTCGGTGGCCCCGGCCGTAATGAGGACCTCGCTGTCGGGATCCACCTCGAGGCCGTAAAAACGCTTCTGATGCGCGGCAACCGCCTCCCGCAATTCGCGGAAGCCGATGCCGGGGGCGTACTGATTGGGACCGTGCCAAATCGCGTCGGCGACAAGCCGCTTGATGTCGTCCGGGCCGTCGACGTCGGGGAATCCCTGACCCAGGTTCACCGCATCCGTCTCCTCGGCACGCGCGGACATCTCGGCGAAAATCGTCGTGCCGAGACCGCGCAGGTGGGGGACCAGACGCTCACCGACCATGCAGCCAGCGTAGGTCTCTGCGTGCGATCACTACGCCGGCGGGTTTCAGCCGGTTATCGTGGCGGCAGCGTCGTACGTCGGAGGCGTGCCATGACCAGGGTGTTGATCACAGGCGCTAGTGCGGGGATCGGCCGTGGCTTCGCCACCCAGTACGCGAAGCTCGGGCACGACCTGGTGCTCGTCTCCCGGGACGAGCGTCGGCTCGCTGATCTCGCACACGAGCTCCGCACGCGCCACCACGTCGACGTCGAAGTCATCCCCGCAGACCTCGCTGACCCCATCGCGCTCGAGAAGGTCGAACAACGGGCCGCGTCGGCCGAACACCCCGTCGACGTCCTCGTCAACAACGCCGGTTTCGGCATCGGGACTGACTTTCTTCATTCCAGTGTGGAGACGGAAACCCAGGCCATCGACGTGATGATTCGCGCGCCGATGCGGCTGACGAAAGCCGTGCTCCCCGGCATGCTGGAGCGGCGATCCGGTGCGATCATCATGGTCTCCAGCATTTCCGGAATCGTGCCGCATGACAGCTACGGAGCCATCAAGGCCTGGGTTCTGCGATTCAGCCAGGTGCTCTCCTTCGAACTGGCCGGCACCGGCGTCCGCTGCATTGCGCTCTGTCCCGGCCTGACCCGGACGGAATTTCACGACCGCGCCGGCATCGAGGTACACCGGGCGCCGCGGGCGTTCTGGCTGGACGTCGACACGGTCGTCCGCCGCTGCCTCGTTGACCTGGCGCGCGGCAAGACGGTGTCCATTCCCGGCTGGCAGTACCGCCTGATTGCCGCCGTCGGTCGATTCCTGCCGGTCTCGTGGTACGGCCGCCTGTTCCGCGGCTGACCGGGTGCGCCGCGCCGCCCCGCAGCAGCTCGGCCCGCACCGCGCGCCGGCGTGTGCCCGGTCCTGGTTGACCGCCCGCGGCGACGTACGCTCGGCACGTGACGAAGACTCCGACGGCCGCACCCGTCCCGGCAACGCCCGCGACGATCCGGGAGACTGCGCATTGGCAGGCCCTCCGCGATGAGATCATGCGGAAGGCCGTCGTGCGCCAGCCCGTAGTGCTCAGCTCCGGGCAGCACGCCGACTTCTACATCGACCTCCGGCGGGTCACCTTGGACGGTCATGCTGCGCCGCTCGTCGGGCAGGTCCTGTTGGAC
The DNA here is from genome assembly GCF_000015025.1 of Acidothermus cellulolyticus 11B. Lineage (GTDB taxonomy): Bacteria > Actinomycetota > Actinomycetes > Acidothermales > Acidothermaceae > Acidothermus > Acidothermus cellulolyticus. Next base: position 2,404,141 of record NC_008578.1, read on the forward strand.
CTCACCGCCGACCTCGACTACGACGCCGTCGGAGGCCTCACCCTCGGAGCCGACCCGGTGGCCCTCGCGATGCTGCACACCGCGGCGGCCCGGGGCAGGCGGTTGGACGCATTCATCGTGCGCAAAGAGCAGAAGACGCACGGCCTGCAACGCCGGATCGAAGGTCCCGATGTTCGCGGCCGGCGGGTGCTCGCCGTCGAGGACACCTCGACCACCGGTGGCTCGGTGCTCACCGCAGTGGCGGCACTCCGCGAGGCTGGGGCCGATGTCGTCGCGGTAGCGGTCATCGTCGAGCGCGGCGCCGCTGGCGCAATCGCGGAGGCGGGCCTGGAGTACCGGGCCGCGTATCAGCTCACCGATCTCGGGCTGTAGCACCAACCCGACCGTACCGACTACACACCGGTTGAATCGATGGTGTCCGCTTCCCGGGAGGCAAGCCCCGCAGAATCGGCCGCCGCGCCGACCGGGTCAGGACGAGACGCCGCGGCGGCTGCGCGCCGGCGGCGCATGCGGTTGAGTTCGAATGCGAGCGACGCAACCGAGGCCAGCACGGCGACCGCCACGACGGGGAGCACGTACCGCTCGATGTGCAGCGCCTCGCCACCGTAGTATCCGGCGAGCACGATCGCCTCGGTCCAGACCAACCCGCCGACCACGTTCCAGACGGTGAAGCGGCGGACCGGCATGCGAAGCACGCCGACCGCTGGATTGATGAAGGTGCGCAGCACGGGAATGAACCGGCAGAGGAGCACCGCCCATCCCTCGCCGAACCGGGCGAACAGCGGTTCAATGCGTTCGATGCCGTGCGCAAACGCCGAGCCGGGACGCGCCAACCGCTGCCCGCCTTGGACGCCGATCACGTAGCCGACCTGAGCACCGATGATCGCCGCGGCCGGACATCCGATGAGCAGGGCCGGCAATGGAAGGTGCACCGCCTCGTGGACGTGCGGCGACGCAAATGCACCGGCAAGGGCGAGCAACGTGTCGCCCGGCAGGAAGAAGCCCACCAGGAGACCGGTCTCGGCGAACAGGATGGCGAAGACGCCGGCCAGACCGAAGGTGACCAGCAGATCCCGAGGGCTGAGCGGATTCAGCGCAACGATCCGGGGAGCGGCCGCTGCGCCGGCAAGGAGATGCCCGAGCACCCCTCGACGGTACCGGAGGAACCTGAACACCTCCTAAGTCGCGTGGCCGCGGTGTGCATCGGGCGCAACCCGCCGACATGACCAATCAACACCCCCTAAGCCTCGCGGCCGCTTCGCTGCCGTCGCGGCTGATCCCCCGTTGGCCGCTCGGCCGCGAATGCGCGATACTCGACACGGCCAATCCGGCCAGTCATGATCAAGCCAGTCCGCGAGGAACCAGTGACACCGGGAGCTTGAGATGCCGATCGCCACGCCTGAGGTCTACGCCGAAATGATCGACCGAGCCAAGGCCGGCCGCTTCGCCTATCCAGCGATCAATGTGACCTCGTCGTCCACCCTGAACGCGGCACTGCAGGGCTTCGCCGAGGCGGAGAGCGACGGCATCATTCAGATTTCCTGGGGAGGCGCCGAATTCGCGTCCGGGCAGAAGGTCAAGGACATGGTGACCGGGGCCGTCGCGCTCGCGGAGTTCGCGCACGTCGTCGCCGCCAAGTACCCGGTCCACATCGCGCTGCACACCGACCACTGCCCGCCGGAGAAACTCGACGGCTACATGCGCCCCCTCATCGCCCTCTCCCAGGAACGGGTCGCCCGCGGCCAAGAGCCGCTCTTCCAGTCCCACATGTGGGACGGCTCCGGGATCGACCTGGAGGAGAACCTGAAGATCGCTCGGGAGCTCCTGGAAGCGTGCGCGAAGGCGCGCACGATCATGGAGCTCGAGATCGGGGTCGTCGGCGGCGAGGAAGACGGGATCTCGAACGCCATCAACGAAAAGCTGTACACGACCCCCGGCGATGCGCTGCGCACCGCGGAAGTGCTCGGACTGGGCGAGAACGGCCGGTACCTGCTCGCCGCGACGTTCGGCAACGTGCACGGCGTGTACAAGCCGGGCAACGTGAAACTCCGTCCGTCAATTCTCAAGGACATTCAGACGGAGGTTGGCCGGAAGTACAACAAGGAAAAGCCGTTCGACCTCGTGTTCCACGGCGGGTCCGGCTCCCTCCTCGAGGAGATCCGCGAAACCCTCGACTACGGCGTCGTCAAGATGAACATCGACACCGATACCCAGTACGCGTACACCCGCAAGGTGGCGGACCACATGTTCAAGAACTACGACGGGGTTCTCAAGGTCGACGGCGAGGTAGGGAACAAGAAGGCCTACGACCCGCGGTCGTGGAGCCGCCCTGCGGAGGCAAGCATGGCCGCCCGGGTGGTCGCCGCGTGCGAGGACCTGCGGTCGACGGGCACCAGCCTGAGCCGCAACTAGTCCGCGCCGGAGCCGGGCGACGAGCCGCGCCGTCCGGCGGAGAGGAATGCTTCATGCCTGCGATCGTGCTGCTCGGCGCTCAGTGGGGTGACGAAGGGAAGGGAAAAGCCACCGATCTCCTTGCCGAGCGGATCGACTACTGCGTGCGCTTCAACGGCGGAAACAATGCCGGGCACACCATCGTCATCGACGGCGAAACGTACGCCATGCACCTGCTGCCCAGCGGGGTGCTCACCCCGGGCGTCGTCCCCGTCATCGGTAACGGCGTCGTCATCGATCTCGGTGTGCTCTTTGACGAGATCGACCTGCTCACCGCGCGCGGCATCGACACGTCGCGGCTCGTCGTGTCGGCCAATGCGCACGTCATCACCGCCTACCACCGCGTCATCGACAAAGTCACCGAGCGATTCTTGGGCAAGGCGCGGATCGGCACGACGGGTCGCGGCATCGGGCCGGCGTACGCGGACAAAATGTCACGGGTCGGCGTCCGGGTGCAGGACCTGTTCGACGAAAAGATTCTCCGCCAGAAAATCGAAGGCGCTCTCGACCAGAAGAACCAGCTCTTGGTCAAGGTGTACAACCGCCGGGCCATCGACCCGACGGCGGTTGCCGACGAATTGCTCGGATACGCGGATCGGCTTCGCCCGATGGTCGCCGACACTGCGGCACTGCTCAACGATGCACTCGATCACCACAAGACAGTGCTGCTCGAGGCGGGACAGGGCACCCTGCTGGACGTCGACCACGGTACGTATCCGTTCGTCACGTCCTCGAATGCCACTGCCGGCGGAGCCTGCACCGGTTCCGGCATCGGGCCGACCCGCATCGATCGGGTCATTGCGGTCGCGAAGGCGTACACCACCCGGGTCGGCAGCGGGCCTTTCCCCACCGAGCTGCACGACGGCGAGGGCGAGAAACTGCGCCGCATCGGTGCGGAATTCGGCGTCACGACGGGACGACCCCGTCGGTGCGGTTGGTACGACGCGGTCGCCGTGCGGTACGCCATGCGGATCAACGGTGTGACGGACGTCGTCCTCACCAAGCTGGATGTCCTCTCGCACTTCGAACGGATCCCGGTCTGTGTCGCGTACCGCCTCCCGGACGGGCGAACCGTCGAGGAAATGCCGATGACCCAGACCGAGCTCCATCACGTCGAGCCGGTCTACGAGGAGCTTCCCGGCTGGCAAGAGGACCTCTCCGCGGCACGCAGCCTGGAAGACTTGCCGAAGAACGCCCAGCGATACGTGGAATTTCTCCAGGAACTCGCCGGTGTGCCGTTCAGTGTCATCGGCGTGGGACCGGGACGCGATCAGACCATTCAACTCAAGGCCTTGGTGTGAGCCATGAAGGTGCTCGTCGTCGGTAGCGGCGGCCGAGAGCACGCCCTGTGCCGGGCGCTGGCCGCCGACCCTTCGGTCACCGAGGTTCTCTCCGCGCCGGGGAATCCAGGCACCGGGCAGCTCGGCACCCGTATCGCCCTCGATCCCTGCGACGGCACAGCCGTCGCAGCGGCCGCCCAGCGGTACGGCGTTGACCTGGTCGTGATCGGACCGGAGGCACCGCTCGTCGCCGGAGTGGCGGACGCCGTCCGGGCGGCTGGCATTGCATGCTTTGGTCCCTCGGCAGCTGCGGCGCGCATCGAGGGCAGCAAAGCATTCGCCAAGGACGTGATGACCGCTGCGGGCGTGCCGACCGCCCGGGCGCGGATCTGCACCTCGGGGAGCGAGGCCGCCGCGGCGCTCGACGAATTCGGCTCACCTTACGTCGTCAAGGCTGATGGTCTTGCCGCCGGCAAGGGAGTCGTCGTGACGACCGATCGCGCGGAAGCCCTGCGGCACGCCCAGCACTGCGGCCGGGTCGTCGTCGAGGAATTCCTTGACGGCCCGGAGGCCTCGCTCTTTGTCGTCACCGACGGCCGGGACGTCGTTCCGCTCCTTCCCGCGCAGGATTTCAAGCGGGTGGGCGACGGTGACACCGGGCCGAACACCGGCGGAATGGGTGCGTACGCTCCCCTGGATTGGGTGCCGCCCGACGTGGTCGAGGACGTCGTCGAGCGGATTGTCACCCCCACCCTGTCCGAACTACGGGCCCGGACGACGCCCTTCCTCGGCTTGCTGTACGTCGGATTGGCCTTCACCAGCCGCGGTCCGAAGGTCGTCGAATTCAACGCGCGATTCGGCGACCCGGAAACCCAGGCAATCCTCACCCTGCTCGCAAGCCCGCTGGGAGAATTGCTCGCCGCTGCGGCCGGCGGCGGGCTCTCCGGCGTACGAGCGGTTTGGCGGAGCGGGGCTGCGGTCACCGTCGTCCTGGCCGCGGCCGGGTATCCCGGCACGCCGCGGTTGGGCGACCGCATCGACGGTGTCGACGCCGTCACCGCACCGGCGTACGTGCTGCACGCCGGCACTGAGTGGTCCGACGGGGTGCTGCGGAGTGCCGGCGGCCGGGTGCTTGCCGTCACGGCCGCCGGCCCGACCCTTGCCGACGCCCGCCGGACGGTGTACACCGAAATGAGCAAGATTTCCCTGCCTGGCGGGCATTATCGGCAGGACATCGCGCTGCGCGCCGTCCGCGGTGAGATTCGGGTTCCGGAATACGCCCGATGAAAACGCCGATCCCCGACGTCCTGGCCAGCCGGTACGCCTCCGCGGAGCTGGTCGATCTCTGGTCCCCGCGCAGCAAAATAATTCTCGAGCGCCGGCTCTGGCTGGCGGTGCTCCGCGCGCAAGCAGACCTCGGCATCGACATCCCACCCGAGGCAATTGCGGCGTACGAACGGGTCCTCGACGTCGTCGACCTCGAGTCGATCGCCGCCCGTGAACAGGTCACCCGCCACGATGTCAAGGCGCGGATCGACGAATTCTGCGCACTGGCAGGCTACGAACATATTCATAAGGGAATGACGTCCCGGGATCTGACCGAGAACGTCGAGCAGCTGCAGATCCGCCGATCGCTGGAAATTCTCCGCGACCGGGTGGTGGCCGCGGTCGCGCGGCTCGCACGCCTCGCTGCCGAGTACGCCACTCTCGTCATCGTGGCCCGAACGCACAACGTGCCGGCGCAGGCAACCACGCTCGGCAAACGCTTTGCATCGGCAGGCGAGGAGCTCCTCATCGGCTATGAGCGGTTGCAGCACCTGCTCGAGCACTATCCCCTGCGCGGGATGAAAGGCCCGGCCGGCACCGCCCAGGACATGCTCGACCTGCTCGGCGGAGACCTGGAACGCCTCGCCGAACTCGAACGCCGGATCGCCGCACACTTGGGCTTCCACCACCTCCTCACCAACGTCGGCCAGATTTATCCCCGCTCTCTCGACGCCGACATGGCATTCGCCGTCGTCCAGGTCTGCGCCGCACCGGCGAGCCTCGCGACGACGATCCGACTGATGGCGGGACACGAGCTCGCAAGCGAAGGTTTTGCCGAGGGACAGGTCGGTTCGAGCGCGATGCCGCACAAAATGAACCCGCGGTCGTGTGAACGGATCCACGGCCTGCTCGTGGTGGTGCGCGGCTTTGCCGGCATGCTCGGGGAACTTGCGGGAACGCAGTGGAACGAAGGGGACGTGTCGTGTTCCGCGGTCCGGCGGGTTGCGCTTCCCGGCGTTTTTTTCGCCGCCGACGGCCTGTATCAGACGTTCCTCACGGTGCTGGATGAATTGCGTCCCTACCCGCAGGTCATCGCCCGCGAAGTCGACCGGTACCTGCCGTTCCTGGCGACAACGAAGCTGCTGCTTGCCGCGGTCCGCCGTGGTCTCGGTCGTGAACAGGCACATGCCATCATCAAGGAGCACGCCACCGCGGTGCTCCGCGACATGCGGGAGGGAAAGACCGACGAGAATGACCTCCTGGATCGGTTGGCGGACGACGACCGCTTTCCGCTCAGTCGAGCCGAACTTGTCGACATCATCGGTGCTCCGCTCGATTTCACCGGAGCCGCAGCGGCGCAGATTTCCGCCTTCTGCGCACGTGCCGCCGACATCGTGGCGGCGCACCCCGAGGCTGCCCACTATGTGCCGGCGCCGATTCTGTGACGGCACAACCGCAGTGCGCGGTGCTCGATCGGGCGGCCGTGCCGCCCCCTCACCCTCTACGTCGCTCGGCCCGCCTCCGGTGACGCTGACCATGACCCGCCGCCTCGGCCGGAATTGAGGATCCGATGACCGCGAGCACGTATCGGCTCATCTACTCGGGGAAAGTGCGCGACCTGTATGAGTTGCCCGACGGCCGGCTGCTCTTTGTCGCCACCGACCGCATTTCCGCCTACGACCACATACTGCCGACCCTCATCCCGGACAAGGGCCGTATCCTCACCGCGCTCTCGCTCTGGTGGTTCGACCAGCTGGCCGACGTCGTGCCGAACCACGTCGTCTCCACCGATGTACCGGCCGAATTCCACGGCCGGGCGATGATTTGCGAGCGGCTGGAGATGATTCCCTTCGAATGCGTGGCGCGCGGTTACCTCACCGGTTCGGGACTCGCCGATTACCAGCGCACCGGCCAGGTCTGTGGTGTGCCGCTGCCGCCCGGTTTAGTGGACGGCGACCGGCTCCCGGAACCCATCTTCACGCCGGCGACAAAAGCGCCGCGCGGCACGCACGACGAGAATGTCCCGCTGGCTGCGGTGGAGAAAGCACTCGGAGCCGAGACGGCGGCGCGGCTCGCGGAGCTCACCCTCACGATTTACCGGCAGGCCCACGACCGTGCGCTCGCATCCGGCATCATCGTGGCGGACACGAAAGTCGAATTTGGCCGGCGTGCGGACGGGACGCTCGTCCTCGCCGACGAAGTCCTCACGCCGGACTCCTCGCGGTTCTGGCCGGCGGAATCCTGGCGGCCGGGGCGGGCGCAACCGTCGTTCGACAAACAGTACGTGCGGGACTGGCTGCGCAGCACCGGATGGGATCCGGCTGGATCCGCCCCACCGCCCCCGCTACCGGAGGACGTCGTGGCGCAGACACGGGCGCGGTACATCGAAGCGTACGAGCGGATCACCGGCCGCCGCTGGGAGTAAGGCCGCGGCTGGGAGTCGGGAACCCACGGCTCAGCCCGCGGGAACCCACGGCTCAGCTCGCGGGAACCACCTCGACCGAAACCGTCGCGCTGACCTCCGGGTGGAGCCGCACGGTGACCTGGTGGCTGCCAATCGTCTTGATCGGGCCGCTGATCTCAATGCGCCGCTTGTCGAGCTTCGGCCCACCCGCCGCGTGCACCGCGGCAGCGATGTCGTCCGGCGTGACCGATCCGAAGAGCCGGCCGCCGCTTCCCGCCCGCGCGGGCAGCGTAACCGGCAGGGCCTCCAGCTGATCCCGCAAGGCACGCGCCTGATCGAGGTCCCGGATCTCCCGGACTTCCCGCGCACGCTTGATCAGCGCAACCTGCTTGACCGCGCCGGGGCTTGCCGGCATGGCCAACCGCTTGGGGAGCAGGTAGTTGCGGCCGTACCCGTCGCGAACCTCCACGACGTCGCCGGGACCACCGAGTCCGGCGACCTCCTGGGTCAGGATGAGTTTCACGCCTCCTCCTACCGTGCCGCGTTGGTGTAGGGCAGCAGCGCCATTTCGCGGCTGTTCTTGATGGCCGTCGCGACGTCGCGCTGATGCTGCGCGCAATTCCCCGTCACCCGGCGGGCCCTGATCTTGCCGCGGTCCGAGATGAATTTCCGCAGCAGATTGGTGTCCTTGTAGTCCACGTAGGTGATGCCTTCCTTGCAGAAGACACACACCTTCTTCTTCGGCTTGCGTGCCGGAGCTTTCGTCATGGTGCTCACTTTCCGTCGTGCTGATACCGGCCGGTGTCCCGACCATTCGTCATCGTCGAAGTCAGAAAGGTGGTTCGTCGGAGAAGTTCCCGGTCGCTGAGCCGGCCGCCCACGGATCCTCCGCTACCGGAGCGAGGCCCGCCGGCCCACCGCTGCGGGACGCCTTCGTCACCTTCGCCGACGCATTGCGCAAACTCGGACCGACGTCATCGACGTCGACCTCGAAGACGGTACGGCGCTCGCCGTCCTTGGTCTCGTAGCTGCGCTGCTTCAACCGACCCTGCACAATCACCCGCATGCCGCGGGAGAGCGACTCGGCCACGTTCTCCGCCGTCTGTCGCCAGACATTGCAGGTCAGGAAAAGGCTTTCGCCGTCCTTCCACTCGTTGGTCTGCCGGTCGAGGTACCGCGGGGTGGACGCCACCCGGAACTTTGCGACGGCTTGACCGCTCGGCGTGAACCGCAGCTCCGGGTCATCCACCAGATTGCCGACCAACGTAATGATCGTGTCGCCGGCTGCCATGGCTACCGCGCATCCGGTCGGACCAGCTTGGTCCGCAAGACGTTCTCGTTGAGATTGAGCTGGCGGTCCAGCTCCTTGACGGTCTGCGGGTTGGCGATCAGATCGATCACCGCGTAGATCCCCTCGGACTTCTTGCGGATCTCGTATGCCAACCGACGACGACCCCATACGTCGATCTTCTGCACGGTACCGCCGTCCTGGCGGACGACGTTGAGGAACTGATCGAGCGACGGCTCGACGCTGCGCTCCTCGACGTCGGGGTCGAGCAGAACCATGAGTTCGTAATGCCGCACGAAAGACCTCCTTCGGTCTGACGGCCACCAGGGTGGCAGGAGGAACGCCGACGCCACAGTTGGCGTCAGCACAGAATAGCTCACCCGGGTGCAAGCCGGAACTCCGCCGCGGCTCCCGCCGGCACCGCCGGCTGGGCGGCAACGGTGCTCCGGGGCGCCAGCCAGTCCGGCGCACCGTCGAGTACGCCGCCGGCGGGGTCGTCACTCCCGTCACGGCGGACGATGTCGCGTTCCGGTTTGAACATCTCGACGGTGACGAGCACACAGAGGAAGAGAACGGCGAGGTCGCGGATCGCCAGGCCGACGAGGTACGGCTGCCACTCGAGCCCCTTGCCGGGCCGTTCCACGTTGAGCAGGTACAGCCAGATCGCGAGGAAGTACAGCACCTCGCCGAACTGCCACACCAGGAACGACGGCCACCGCGGCCGCGCGAGCACCGCGAGCGGGAGCAGCCAGAGCACGTACTGGGGGGAGTACACCTTGTTGACCAGCAGGAAGAGCGCCAGCGTCACAAAGGCCAGCGACGCCAACCGGGGTCGGCGCGGCGTACTGAAGGCAATAACCGCGACGATGAGGACGACGACCACCGTGGCGACTGCTTCGACGAGATTGACCTGCCGGGTGGTGTAGCCGATGCCGCGGATTTGCTCGATCGCATACCAGATCGAACCCCAATCCGGACCGCGCTCCGCGTTGAACCGGTAAAACGTCGCGAAACCTTCCGGTGATTTCAGCCATATCGGCACGTCAACCAATGCCCAGGAGAAGGCGGCGCCGCCGAGGCAGGCGAAGAACGCACCCAGTCGCTTTGCCCGCAGGCAGAGGAGGAAGAGCGGCAGGAAGAAGATGATCGGGTAGAACTTTGTGGCAATGCCGAGACCAAAGAGCAGGCCGGCGATCGCCGGATGGCGGCGGGACCAGGCATAAAAAGCCAACGCGCTGAATGCGACCGCAATGAGATCCCAGTTGATCAAGCCGGCGAGAATCAGCCCAGGGGCGAGGGCTACCATCGCGGCGTCCCACGGACGGCGTCGATTCGTCAATGCCGTCGCGACAACGGTGATGAGAGCCGCAATCGCGAGAATGAACCAGTTGGCGTCGAGAAACCGCTGACCGGGCGTGGATTTCGGGGTGATCGGATGCTTCGCGAGCGAAGCGGTCACCTGCATCGTCGCGCCGATCAGCACCGGGTATTCGACGTAGGTCGGTTTTCCGTTGGCGTCCGGATGTGCGTCCAGATACGGCCGCTTTCCTTGGGCCAGTCCTTCGGAGTAGTAGAGCGGAAAAATGTCGGTGTAACACACGTGGCTGTACTGGAAGCCATTGCTCCACGCGGCGTTCCGGCAGGGGAGCTTCTGGGCGTACATCAGCCCGGACGCCGCAAGGACGAAGACGATGAGAACCCGGATCGGCGTCCACCACGAGCTGCCGAGAAGGGCGTGCCGGCCGAGCGGTCCGCCGAAGGCATAGCTCGCGCCGCGAACGACCGGGTCTTCCAACGTCGGCGCGGCGATCTCTGTCGGGAGAGGCGCATCCACAGCAGGTCAACGTATCGCGTGCCGATCCGGCGCGCGCCACGGCTCGCCGGACTCCCGCTACGGGCTTCCCCGCGGTGACGGTACCGCCGATGTGGATGCGGCAGGCGACCCGGCCGACGGCGACGCCGAGGAGGACGGCGGCGACATCGGGGACGGCGACGTTGTCCCCGTCGGGGAGGGGCTCGCCGGCGACGCCGGTGTCGGCGTCGGACTCGGGCTCGGGCTCGGGCTTGAGCTCGGGCTCGGGCTTGGCGACGGCGTCGCGGCCAGCACCGTCGGCGGCACCGGGGAAAAATCGGTGACCGGCGTTCCGGCGAGGGCGGCCGTCATGAAGGCGGCCCACAGCTTGGCCGGCAGGGTGCCGCCGTAGACCTGCCGATAGCCGCCGATATTCACCAGCGGCGCGTTGCCGTCGCGGAACATCGCCACTGCGGCGGAGAGTTGCGGCGTGTAGCCGACGAACCACGCGGAAACATTGCCGGAGGTCGTGCCGGTCTTTCCGGCAGCCGGCCGGCCGATGTTGGCTGCAGTTCCGGTTCCCTCGGAGATGACGTGCCTCAACGCATACGTCACGCCGCGGGCGACCCCGGGGGCAAAGGCCTTGGCCGGCTTGACCTTCGCCTGGTAGAGCAGGTGCCCGGCGCTGTCCGTCACCTTGGTGACCAGGTAATGCTCGGCTCGCACGCCGTCCGCCGCGAACGTGGCGTAACCGGTCGCCTGATCGATTGGGTGCGCCGAGTCACTGCCCAAGAGCATCGAGCCGTTCCGGGACAGCTCCCCCGGGAGGCCGGCGCGATGGGCCGCGTCGATAACCCGGTCGAGGCCGACCTGCTGACCGAGCTGTTCGTACACGGTATTGACCGAGTACGCCGTCGCCGTGACCAGGTCGATGCGACCGAATTGCTCGTTGTTGTCATTCACGTACCGCTGGCCGCCAATGATCTGCGGCGAGTGGCCGTCGTACGTCGCGCTCAACGGAATCCCGCGTTCCAAGGCGGCTGCGAGTACGTACGGTTTGAACGACGAACCCATCGGCGGGATGGACTGCGTCGCGTCATTGAACGGCCTGGTGGCGTAGTCGGGGCCGCCGTACATGGCGAGCACCGCCCCCGTGCCGGGTTGAACGGCGGCGACACCGGTACGTACGTCAGGGGGGAGACCGCTGGTGATGCGGCTCACCGCTTGCACCAGCGCGGCTTGCACCTTCGGGTCAAATGTCGTCACAATCCGCATGCCGCCGCGATTGATCTCATTCTCGGTGATGCCATGCGCCGCCAGCTCATCCTTGACGGCTGCGACCAGGTAGCCGTTTGGGCCGCGGAGCGCGCTCGACGCGGTGAGCGGCAAAACTCGCGGGTACTGTGAGGCGGCGCGCTCGGCCGGCGTCATCCAGCCTTTGGCGACCATGCCGGCAAGGACGTAATTCCATCGGTCATGCGCAGCCTGCGGATGAATCGCGGGATCGAGATAGGACGGCGCTTGAATGGACGCAGCGAGCACCGCTCCCTCCTGCACCGTCAACTGGCGAACGTCCTTGCCGAAATAGGCCCGTGACGCGGCTTCGATTCCGTACGCGCCGCGGCCGAAGTAAATAGTGTTCAGGTAGTTTTCGAGGATTTGATCCTTGCTCTGCGTCTGACCGATTTTGATGGCGATGAAAAATTCCTTGACCTTGCGGGTCAGGGTGCGGTCTTGCGTGAGAAAAGCGTTCTTCACGTACTGCTGGGTGATCGTGGAGCCGCCCTCGACGAAGTCCCGATGGCGCAGATCGACCAGAGCCGCCCGCAGGATGCCGATCGGCGAGACGGCTGGCTCCGAGTAAAAGTTCCGATCCTCCGCAGCGAGCACGGCGCGGCGAACCGGCAACGGTATCTGCGCCAAGGGAACCGATTCCCGGTTCCGGGCGCCGATCTCGCCGAGAACCGTCCGCCCGTCGTTGTAGTAAACGGTGGCCGCCTGTGCGAGCGACAGACTCGACGGTTGCGGCACCCGGACCAAGGCGTAGCCGAGCGCGAAGAGCCCGGCCAGGAGCGCGATCCCGATCCCCCCGCTGAGAACAAGGACCTTCCACGACGGGACCCACCGGCGCCAGCCGGTGCGGCGCGGTGGGGAAGCCGGACGGGTGCGCGCCGGGGATGTCGTCACGGAGCGTTTCGTACCCGGCGCGACACGGCTCATCCGCCGTTCAGCCGAGCCGCTGTGCGACGGCCGGTACCGATCAGGCACGGGGAGTGATCAGCCGTCGGCCGTCAACTGATCGGCCCGCGTCCGCCGCCGTCCGCCCGACCGCTGCGGCGCGCGGCCGTGACCGAGCACGAAGGTCAGGGCAAGGTGATTCCACGCGCAGCCCTGGCAGACCTCGACGACGTACACCCGGAACTCGTGGATCTCGTGCTCCATCTCCTCCAGTTCCCGCGTCGCTTTGATCCGCCCGTTGTACTCGCCGAGTGCATCGCCGTAGGTGTACGAGACCCGGGTGAGAAGTTCCTTTCGGCACACCGGGCACGGCTCGTTGGTCGGCTCACCGTGAAACTTCGCCGCGCGCAGCAGGTACGGGTGCGCGTCGCAGACGTCGCTGAGCGGTACTTGACCGCGGGCCACGGCCTGTAAGGTGGCGCGACGGGCGAGGGAGTAGTCGACCACCGATCGCATCGTCTCCACGCAGTCACACTACGCCGGTTGCGAGCCAAGCTCCGCGACTCTATCGTTGCGATGTATCGTGCAGATACATCGTGGTGACTGGTCGAGGAGGCTCAATGGCGTCGTCCCGGCGCTCCGGCGTGCTCGTGCTCGCCGTCCTCGGCCTGCTTCACGAATCGCCGATGCACGGCTACGAGCTTCGCAAGCGCCTCAACGCCATCCTCGGTCCATTCCGGGCTTTTTCCTACGGCTCGCTGTACCCGTGCCTGAAGGAACTGCTCGCCGCAGGGCTGGTGACCGTGGACGGCGAACCAACCGGCAGCCGCAGCCGCATCGTGTACAAGATCACAGCAGAAGGCAAGGAGCATCTCCAAGAATTGCTCGCCGAATCCGGCCCGTCATCGTGGGACGACGAGAATTTCGACGTCCACTTCGCCTTCTTCGGTCAGACGAGCTCCGACGTGCGGCTGCGCATCCTGGAGGGACGGCGGAATCGGCTGGAAGAGAAGCTCGCGCAGGTCCGGGCCACCCTGGCGCGCACCCGGGAGCGGCTGGACAGCTACACCCTGCAGCTCCAGCAGCACGGGTTGGAATCCGTCGAACGCGAGGTGCGCTGGCTCACCGAGCTCATCGAGACCGAACGGCAGACGGCATACCGCCCTCGGGCAGGCCGGGATCGGGACAGTACCGCCGGCGGGACCGGTGATTCGCCGTGACGTGCCGCGAGACGGCTCATCCCGCCTGGGATGACACATCTGGGACATCGATCAGCAACGAGACCGAGTAACGATCGGAAGGGACGAGGAGCACTCCATGGGTTCAATTCGAGTAGCCATCGTTGGCGTCGGCAACTGCGCCGCCTCGTTGGTTCAGGGCGTCGAGTATTACCGGAACGCAAGCCCTGACGAGCGTGTGCCGGGGTTGATGCACGTGCAGTTCGGCCCTTACCACGTACGGGACGTCGAATTCGTCGCCGCCTTCGACGTTGACGCGAAGAAGGTCGGCCTCGATCTCGCGGACGCCATCGGCGCCAGCGAGAACAACACCATAAAGATTTGCGACGTGCCCCGGACCGGCGTCATCGTGCAGCGCGGTCACACCTACGACGGGCTCGGCGAATACTACCGGGAGCGCATTCAAGAGTCCGATGAGCCGCCGGTGGACGTGGTCAAGGTCCTGCGTGACACCCAGGCGGATGTCCTCGTCTCCTACCTTCCGGTGGGTTCTGAGGTTGCGGACCGCTTCTACGCGCAGTGCGCTCTCGACGCCGGTGTGGCGTTCGTCAACGCCCTGCCGGTTTTCATCGCCAGCGATCCGGTCTGGGCGCAGAAATTCACCGACGCCGGCGTACCCATCATCGGTGACGACATCAAGTCGCAGGTCGGCGCCACCATCACCCATCGCGTCCTCGCCAAGCTCTTCGAGGACCGCGGCGTCGAACTGCTCCGCACGTACCAGCTGAACTTCGGCGGGAACATGGATTTCATGAACATGCTGGAGCGGCAGCGGCTCCAATCGAAGAAAATTTCCAAGACGCAGTCGGTCACCTCGCAAATCCCTCACGAGATGGAGCGTGCGGCCGTGCACATCGGCCCGAGCGACTACGTGCCGTGGCTGGATGACCGCAAATGGGCGTATGTCCGCTTGGAGGGACGAGCCTTCGGCGACGTACCGCTCAATTTGGAATACAAGCTCGAGGTGTGGGATTCACCGAATTCCGCCGGTGTCATCATCGACGCCATTCGAGCCGCGAAAATCGGCAAGGACCGCGGCATCGGCGGACCGCTGCTCTCCGCGGCCAGTTACTTCATGAAGAGCCCCCCGGTGCAGTACAGCGATGACGAGGCCCGCCGGCTCGTGGAGGACTTCATCGCCGGAAAAGTCGAACGCTGACCGCCGATACAAGCAATCGACAGAAGCGGTTCGGAATTCTCGGGAACGGCGGGGATGACGAGGGGGCGTTCCGCCGTTCCCGACGCCACCCACCCTCGGCTCAGGCAAGCCGCTGCTGACGCCCGGAGCCACGTTGCGGCTGCAGCGCCGGTTGGGGATCAGCTGGTCTGATCACCGGCTGACGAGGCTTCACGGGTCTCGCCCGATGAAGCCGCCGTGTCGGGCGAGGATGCGCCTGCGTCGTCCCGAGGCGGCGGAGGTGCGGCTGTCGTCCGCGGGGTGATCCCGTGCTCGGCGGCCCATTCCCGCAGCACCGCAGCCGCGTTCTCCTTACCGATCGGTCCCCGCTCCAGGCGCAACTCCAGCAGGAAACGGTACGCACGACCGAGTTCCGGGCCGGGTGGAATCCCAAGGATTTCCCCGATTTCGTGGCCGTTCAACTCGGGCCGGATCGCGTCGATTTCCTCCTGCCGGCGCAACGCCTCGATCCGCTGCACCAGCGAGTCGTACGCCGCTTGCAGCGCCGCGGCCTTCTTCTTGTTGCGGGTCGTGCAGTCCGACCGGGTGAGTTTGTGCAGCCGGTCGAGCAGCGGGCCGGCGTCCCGCACGTACCGGCGGACCGCGGAGTCCGTCCACTCCCCGGTGCCGTAGCCGTGGAAACGCAAGTGCAATTCGACCAGGCGGCTCACGTCGTTCACGACGTCCTTGGGAAATTTCAGCGCGGTCAGCCGGGCCTTGGCGAGTTTCTTGCCGACGACTTCGTGGTGGTGGAAGGAGACCCGGCCATCGGGCTCCTTGCGGCGGGTCGCCGGCTTTCCGATGTCGTGCAGCAGCGCGGCAAGCCGCAGCACCAGGTCCGGTTCGCCGTCCTCGAGAGCAATGGCCTGGTCGAGGACCGTGAGCGTGTGCTCGTAGACGTCCTTGTGCCGGTACTCGCGGTCCGCCTCAAGCCGTCGCAACGCGGGCAGCTCCGGCAGAAAGCGGTCCGCCAATCCGGTATCGACGAGCAGAACCAGCCCCCGCCGCGGCTCCGGCGCAAGGAGCAGTTTGGTGAATTCGTCGCGAATCCGCTCAGCGGAGACCACGTCAAGCCGTGCCGCCATCGCGGTCATCGCGGCAACCACGTGCGGGTCGACGGTGAAACCGAGCTGGGCGGCAAACCGCGCGGCCCGCAGCATCCGCAGCGGATCGTCGCTGAAGGAATCCTCCGGACGCCCTGGGGTAGTGATCCGACGACGCAGCAGGTCCCGGATGCCGTCGAAGGGGTCGACCAGCTCGTGTTCGGGCAGCGTCAGAGCGATCGCGTTGACCGTGAAGTCCCGCCGCTTCAAGTCATCCAGCAGGGATTCGCCGTACTCCACCGCCGGCTTCCGGGACGTCGGATCGTACCGCTCGGCCCGGTACGTTGTGATCTCCAGGTGGTAGCGGTCCTTCCGTAGGCCCACCGTGCCGAAGGCGATCCCGGTCTCCCATTGGCTCTCCGCCCAGCCCTTCGCAAGTTTCAGCACCTCATCGGGCCGGGCGCTGGTCGCCAAGTCAAGATCAACGACGGGACGCTCGAGCAGGGCGTCACGAATCGACCCACCAACAAGCGCCAGCTCATGCCCGCCATGCGCGAACCGCTGGCCGAGCTCGTCGAGCATCGGCAGGACCTCGGCAAGATCGGACAGCGCCTTGGCGCGCGCTTCGGCCAGGAGGCTGACAGCGGTCATCGCGGTAACAGGCTGGCTGGACACGGGTTCCTAGCGTAGGGGTGTCGGGCCGGCTGCGGCACAGTGGAGATCTCCGGTGACCTACATCGATGTACTTTTGTGCCGCTTATTGGTCACTCGCCCGTTCCGGTAGATTCAGCGGAAATTATGCCGGACGCCTCTTCCTTTTCCGTTCCCGGATGCCTAATGTGATGACACCCGGATGCCCTTCCCCTGAGCGAGGTCACATGAAGGGTCCGCTCGACATCCACTGCTACCTCCTCGATTACGACGTCTCACACGAGATCGTCCGACTGAGGCGGCCAGTGGCCCATGCCCAGGAACTCCCCGACGCTCTCGGCGTCCCGGCTGACCGCTGCGTCATCGCCCATCCCTTCAGTGCCGAGCACGCTGGTCTTACCCGGCTGACCATCCTGCTGGCCCCGGCGAGCACCCGGTTGGAACTGCTGGGTTGCCAAACCGTGCTGGCCCGCCTGCTCCAGGACATGCTCGACGTTCCGGTCACCGTCCGGCCCGCGGGCGCAGAGCTTGTCAGCCGGCACACGGACTACGTCGCGAGCCATCTGGCGCCGCTCCTGCTGCCCAACGACGTCCCGGTCTTCGCCACCCCGTCCCTTGACGCCCTTGGCGCCGTCGTGATCTATACGGCGACAGGTGACAGCGGGACCGCGCTCGCCATCCCGGCCGGGGATTTGATCACCTTGGTGGGTGCGCGGATCGCGCCGGTCGAGACCCGGAACCTCATCGTGCTCGAGCCGACAACCCGCCGGTCGGCTGCCCGGCTGCCGGAGCCGGCACTCCATGCCCGACTGGATCCACGGTCCACCGGGGTTCCCCACCCGCCGCTCACCGCAGCGATCTGACCAGACTCACCACGCGTCACCCCGGTACCCGTCGTCCCGGTGTTTTCGGGAACCGGGCCCGCGGCGGCGCGTCGCTACGATCGACCCGTGGCGCGGACTGCGGGGACGGCGCGATCCAATCGGCACGTCGTGCCCTGGTCGCACCGGATCGGCCGGCTGATTGCGCTCGTCATCACTGTGGGCGCAGCGCTGGCGCTGCCGCCGCCTTCGGCTTCCGCCGCCGACACGCCGGTCGCCCGCCTGACCCTCCAGACGCTCGAGCCCCGCGTCGTCCAGCCGGGTGACACGCTGTCGCTCGCAGGGACGCTGACCAACACCTCCGACGCGACGCTGCACGACGTCACCGTCGTCCTCCGGCTCTCGACGAACCGCATCACGACCCGATATGACCTCGCGAAGGATTTCGACCCGTCAACCATCACCGGATCGACGATCGCGGCTTCGCGACAGCAGCTTGGCGACCTCGCCGCGGGTTCGACCGTCTCGTGGCGGATCAGCTTACCGGTCGATCGACTCGGCCTTCCACGTGATCCGGACCAGTTCGGCGCCTACCCCCTGGCGGTCGAGGCGCACACGGCCGACAATGTCCCAGGCTCGGTGCCGGGCGGGATGACCCGGCTGGCCACCGCTCTGCTCTGGCTGCCGCCGAACGCGCACTTCGTTCCCACCGAGATCAGTTGGGTCATCCCCCTGGTCGGCGGCATTCATCGCGGAATGGGACAGACCTTCCTCGATGACCGACTTGCGCAGGACCTGGCACCCACCGGGCGGCTGGGCAGCCTGCTGGCCGCTGCGACACATAGCCGCATTCCCATCACCTACGCGATCGATCCCGCTTTGATCGACGATGCCGCCGTCATGGCGGGAACACCGCAAGAACCACCATCCCCCGCAGGATCATCCGGCTCCGCCGGCTCCACGCCGAACCCGCCCCTGAGCAACCCCAATCCGACATCCGGTGCAGCCGGCGGCGCGGCCCAGAGCCCTTCGGCACCACCAACGGCGTCCGCGACGCCCCACGCGTCCGCGACGCCCCACGCGACCGCGCCCCCCTACACCGTTCGCAGCGACCACGGCGTGCGGGCCGGAACAGGAACCGCGGCTGCGGATCAATGGCTGCGGCACCTCCGGGAGGCACTCGCTGCGCCGGAGGTCGGCGTCTTCGGTCTGCCCTACGCGGATGTCGATCTCACCGCACTTGATCACGCCGGCCTGCCCGACGACATCGCCGCCGCCCGGTCCGCCGGCCAGATCACGCTCAATGCCCAACTTGGCGGCCTGCTTGCCGGTAATCCCAACGTCATGACCGGTACGGTCTGGCCGGTCGGCGGATATCTCGACACCCGCACGCTGGACGACATCGCTAACGACCTTGTCGACACTGTCGTCCTCAGCGACGACGCATTGCCGACGCGTGACCCCGATGCGGTGCCGGGCATCCGGGTCGATCTGCAAACGCCGTCCGGCCGGGTGACCGCACTCCTCGCGGACTCCACACTCACCGGACTGCTCGCCGCGCCCGAGACCGTGCCCGGCGGTCTGCGAGCCGCGGAGCAGCGTTTCCTTGCTGAGACCATGCTCGTCACCGAACAACGGCCGGGTGTCGGCAGTGCTCTCGTGGTGACACCGCCGCGGTTCGTCGATCCTCGCGACGGCTTTCTCGGACAGCTCCTCGCGGATACGGCGGTCGTGCCGTGGCTGCGTCCCGTGACGCTCGCCGCCATCGCGCAACGGCCGCCGGATGAGACACCGCGAGCCGGCCTGCGTTATCCGGACGCCGCCCGCCAGGCGGAATTGCCCGCGAGTGCCCTGGCCCGCGTGCCTATTGCCCGCGATGAACTGGCGGCGTTCACCGCGATCCTGGGACCGGGCACCGTGGTGCCCATCGTCGATCAAGCGAATCTCGGGATTCTCCGGGCCGAGTCGGCCAACCTTCGGCCGGAACCGCGAGAGCCGGCCGCCATCCTCAACGACGTCCTCACCGCTGTTCAGCAAGAGACCGCGAAGGTCTACATCAGCAATCCCGGTCTCATTACGCTGACGAGCCGAACGCAGAAGATTCCGCTCACCGTCGTCAACCAACTGCCCAACCCGGTCACCGTGCGGCTGCGCCTGGCGGCGGTGAACCCGACGCGGTTGACCGTCGGCCCGATCCCGGAACTCACCGTTCCGGCGAACAGCCGGCAAGATGTTTTGATCGAGGTGACCGCGCGAACGAACGGCCGATTCCCGGTGTTGGCGCAGCTGCTGACTCCAGACCTGGCGGAGCGCCCGTACGGTACCCCCGTCTCCTTTCAGCTCAACGCCACGGCGTACGGCGCAGTCGCCCTCACCATCGCCGCCGGAGCCGCCGGCCTGCTCATCGTCTGGTCAGCAATCCGGATCTGGCGTCGGCGGCGCCACGGCCGGCACCGCCGCACGCCGCCGACCCCCGCGGCCGGTCCACCAGCCGACGACACCGCCAAGACCTCGGTTCCGGGTACGCCGGGAGAGCTCACGTGACCGGCCCGCACCGCGCCGCCGGGACCATTCGCCCGGGACATGCCGAGCGTTCCGTGGACAGCGGACTGGTCGCCGCAAGCGGGGTCATGGCCCTCGGAACTCTCGCCTCCCGGGTCACCGGCTTTCTGCGGACCGCGGTGCTCGCCGCGGCGCTCGGCTCACAGCAGCTCGCCGACGCCTACAACGTCCCGAACGCGGCGCCCAATGCGCTGTACGACCTGTTGCTTGGGGGCGTTCTGACGAGCGTCGTCGTTCCGTTGCTCGTTCGCGCCGCCAAAGAAGATTCGGACAGCGGAGTAGCGTACGCCCAGCGGTTCCTCACTCTTGTCGCGGTCTTTCTCGGCGCGTGCACGGTATGTGCCGTCCTCGCCGCGCCTTGGATCATCGACGTCTATGCGAACCGGTTGTCCGGGCAGCAGCGCGACCTGGCAATCGTCTTCGCCCGGTATTTCTTGCCGCAGATTTTCTTCTACGGCCTGAGCGCCACGATCGGAGCCATTCTCAACAGCCGCGGCAAATTCGCCGCTCCGATGTGGACTCCTGTCATCAACAATGTCGTGCTCATCATTACCGGACTGCTATTTTTGGCGATGAACTCGGGTCACGCCACGGTGAATCTCACCACGGGGGAACAAGTGCTGCTTGGCGTGGGCACCACCGGGGGTATCGTTGCGCAGACGCTGGCGCTCTGGCCGTCGCTGCGGGCGACGGGATTTCGGTGGCGTCCGCGGTTCGACTGGTGGGGCATGGGCCTTGCGGAGATCGCTCGGCTCGCCGGGTGGGTCGTCGTCTACGTTGTCGTCAACCAAATTGGTTTTGCCGTCGTCACCAATCTGGCGAGCGCTGCAGGCCGGGTCGCCGCTGCACACCACATTTCGCACGGGGACAGCTACGCCGCATACGCGTACGCCTATCAGATTTTTCAACTGCCGTACGCCATCGTCGCGGTTTCCGTCATCACCGCACTGCTGCCGCGGATGAGCGCACACGCCGTCGACCGGCGCACCGCGGAGGTCCGGCGCGACCTTTCCGTCGGGCTCCGGCTCTCCGGCGTCGCCGTCGTCCCCGCGGCAATCGCATTCATCGCACTGGCGCCGGAAATCACCGGAATCATCTTCGCGCACGGCAACACGTCCGCCGCCGACGCACGCTACATCGGCTGGCTGCTCGTCGCCTTTGCCACCGGACTCGTCCCGTTCTGCCTCTTTCAGCTGTTCACCCGGGTGTTCTACGCCCTGCGCGACACCCGGACACCGGCGCTCATCAACCTCCTCGCCACCGCCGCCAACATCGCCGCGGACGTCGTGTTATACGTCGTCCTGCCGCCCGGCAGCCGCGCGATCGGGCTGGCCGCCGGGTTCTCCCTCTCCTACTGGATCGCGTGCGCCCTGCTCGGCCGGGCCGCGAGGGTCCGGCTCGGTGGCGTGGACGGCCGCCGGGTCACCCGAACCTACGTCCGCCTTGTCGTCGCCGGCACAATCGCCGGCATCGTCGCCTTCAGCCTTGCACGGTTGGTCCACCTCCTGCTCGGCACCGGCCTGGCACCGGATGTCGTAGCGATCGTCGCCGGCGGGGGCATCGGCGCCGGAATCTTCGGGGCCCTCCTGGTGCGCATGCGGGTGTCGGAGGCCGGCGAGTTGCTCGCCGCGGTGCGCGCGCGGTTCGGCTCGAGCTGATACGGGGGTACGCCGCCCGGAGACGACGCCATCACGCATGCAACGCGCCGAGCCCGAGCCCGACGTCGAGCCCGAGCCCGACGCCCGCGGAAACGCCCACGACCCACATCCGAGTCGCCCGCCGCTGCGTCCCCTCGGGGTTACCCGCCGCTGCGTCCCGTCGGGGTTACCGCTCTCAAGCCCGGACCGCCAGGCGCCGACCTCACAGGCGAGGTGACAGCGGCGATGACACACAAGGTGCGCTGGGTGATCGCCGTCCCCGCCCCCGCCGGCGACCGTGGCGACATCGTGCTGGGTTGGCTCGCCCGTGTCGTCGTTGGGATCGTGGCGGTTGCTCTTGTGTGCTTCGACGGCTTCTCCATTGCGATCGCTCACCTCAGTGCCATCGATGACGCCGACAAGGCGGCCATTGCAGCCAGTTCCGCCTGGCAGTCCAGCCACGGCGATACCGCGGCCGCTGCGCATGCGGCCCAGGTGGTCGCGGCGGAACACGGAGAAACGCTGGTCGCGAACAGCCTTTCCGTCTCGGCGGACGGCACGGCGGACCTGACGATTCGCAAAACCGCCACGACGCTGCTGCTGCGCCACCTTGGCCCGCTTCGCACGTGGGCGGTGGTCACCGCTCATGGCGAGGCGAGGTACACCGCGCCATGACGGTCCTTTACGGCCGGCGCGGAAGTGCTGTGCGCCGTCGGCGTCGCATCGTCGGTATGGCGTTCGCGCTGCTCAGCCTGGTCGGTGCGACCGTGATTCTCCCGCCCCGGGCGGCGTCTGGTGATCCCCTCGACGACGCCCGCGCCAAAGCAGCCGCCCTCCGTGACACCGTCGCGCGGCTGCAGCTGCAGGCGGAGCAGGCATCGGAACGGTACGACGCCGCCGAGGCACAGCTCGCGGATCTCGTCGTACGGGAACGCGCCGCGCAACTGCGGGCTGACGCCGCGCGCTCAGCCCTCGATGCGGCGCAGGCGACTCTTGTCGGCCGGATCCGTGCGCTGTACATGGCCGGCGGGACACTCGGGATGTACGCGACCGTGTTGAGCGGCGGGAACCCCGCGCAGATCCTCACCGGCCTGCACGACGTCGCGGTGCTCTCCACCGGTGACCGACATGCATTGCAGATCGTCCAGCGCAGCCGCGCTGAGCTGGACGCCGCCGCCGCCGCAGTGGCGGCACTGGTTCAGCAGCACGCGGACCTGCTCGCCGCCGCAGCCGCCGCCGAGGCGCAGGTGCAGCAAGCACTGGCTGAGCAGCAGGCGGCGTTGGACGCCGCCACTGCTCAAGTCCGTGCGCTCGAGGCTCAGCTCGAGGCCCAGCTTGAGGCCCAGCGCGCGGCCGAGGCTGCCGCCGCGCTCGCGGCCGCCCGGCAAGCCGCCTTTCAGGCCGGTTATCGCCCACCGCAGCCGAGCCGCATCGCGCTTGCCGCGATCGCGGCTGCGGAGACGCAGCTCGGCAAGCCGTACGAGTACGGCGGTTCCGGACCCGACAGCTGGGATTGCTCAGGGCTCACGCAATTTGCGTACCGGCAGGCCGGCGTTTTCCTGCCCCGCACCGCGGCGGAACAATTTCTCGCCGTCGCCGAGAAGGTTCCGCTCGGTGAGCTCATCCCTGGGGATTTGCTCTTCTGGGCCACCGATCCGACGAATCCGGCCACGATTCATCACGTCGCGATTTATCTGGGCGACGGCCGAATGCTTGCCGCGCCGCACACGGGAACCGTCGTCCAAATCCAAGATGTCTACCTCGACGGATATTTCGGCGCGGTGCGGCCGGGTTGACGCCGGCGGGATGGAAACACGTTGACCGGCGACCTCTTTCCGTTTGAGAACGCCGCTTTCCGTTTGAGAACGGTTTGAGAACGCCGCTTTCCGTTTGAGAACGCCGTTGCTTTTCAGCGCCGGCAGCTGGCGTCAGCTTGATGCCCGCGTCCCTTCCCGCCGCCGGCGGCCGTGCGTGCGGCCTAGCATGGAGGGCGGCGAAGCGGAACGCACACGATGCGGCGGCGGAGGGCTGGTCGTGAGCAGCGTATCGACGCTCACCGCCGGTACGGTGCTTGCCGGCCGTTATCGGCTCGAGCGACCCCTCGACGTCGCGCCGTCGCATGGCGCAACAGCGTCTCACGCGGTCTGGTCGGCACGTGACGATCTCTTGGCCCGGCCGGTAGCCGTGCGGATTCACCGCACTGGCGAGTACGCCGGGCAGGCCTCCTTCGGCGACGTGCGCGGGGCGGCGCGGCTCGTTCATCCGGCGCTGTTACGCATCTACGACGCCGGAGAAGGCGATGACTTCGGGTATCTCGTCACGGAACTCCCCGCCGGGGAGACCCTCGAGGACCGGCTCCATGCCGGGCCGCTGGACCCTGCCGAGGCCGCGGCCCTGCTCCTCGTCCTCGCCGACGGCGTCGCTCGGGCGCACGCTGCTGGTTTCTGCCGATTCTCCATCACACCGCACACTGTCCGGTTGCTCCCGACCGGCCAGCCTCGGCTGGACAGCGTTCCGGTGGCTGAGACCGGAGATCCGACGGGGATAGCAGACGACGTACGGGCTCTGGGTTGGCTCGGCTACGCAGCAGCCACTGCCAAGTGGCCGGGCCCGCCGCGGCTCAGCAGCCTTCCACCGGCGCCTCGAGTCGAAGGGGCGCTGTGCACGGTCCGTCAGGTCCGCGGCGGCGTACCGCGGAACTTTGACGACATCATTTCCCGGTTGATCGGCCTGAGCGGCCCGCCGATCACATCAGCCGATGAACTGGCCACGCAGCTTGAGCAGCAGCAGAGGATCGAGGACGTCGAGGAGACGCGCGAATTCGCCCCGGTGCCTGCCGCGCAGCGCACGCGTTGGGTGCCGGGCCGGGGCCAGCGGTGGAGTCTCGCCGCGGCCCTGGTCCTGCTGATCGCCGGGCTGATCGGGTTGTTCCGCAACAACTCCGGCGGGTACCTGCAATTCCCGCACCACACCGGACCGGCGCAACAGACCGTCCCGGCTCGGTCGCCAAGTCCTGCGCCGGTCGTCATCCATCCGGCGTCGATCGAGGAGTTCGATCCGTACGGCGACCACACGGATCCGCACGTCAAGGAAGCGCCCGCTGCGATTGACGGAGACCCCGAGACCGCCTGGCACACCCAGACGTTCTTCTCGCCGGCGTTCGGCAATATCAAGCCCGGGGTCGGACTTCTCGTTGACCTTGGCGCGTCGCGCCACGTCGCGACCATCGACGTGCGGATGCTGAACGCGGGAGCAACCGTCGCGCTGTACGCATCCGACACCGCACCCCATACGGAACGCGACATGCAGCACATTGCGACCAGCGCGGATGCCGGCCTGACCGTTTCCTTCCGCCCAGACCAAGCGCACCGGTACTGGCTGCTCTGGCTCACCCGGCTGCCGCCGGCGCGGGGTGGTTACGCCAGCGGCATCAGCGAGATCACTTTCCGGTCGTGACGGCGTCGGTGGGCGACAGCCGCGGCCCATCCGCCGGTCGTGACGGCGTCGGTCGATACGCCGTCGCGCAGCGGCCACCGAATCGTGCCGCATCGCAAGCACCGCATAACACCGGCCCTGCAACAGCGAAAGGCTAAGGTGGCGATCGTGGCCGGCGAGCCTACCGAGATGACGCAGGTCGATGATGCGACCTTGCTACGGCGTCACCTCGCCGGTGATCGGGATGCCTTTGCGCAGATCTTCCACCGGCACCGGGATCGGCTCTGGTCGGTCGCGCTGCGGACGCTCGGAAATCCGGCGGACGCCGCGGACGCCGTCCAGGACGCGATGCTCTCCGCGGTGCGGTCTGCGCCGTCCTTTCGCGGCGACGCGCAGGTCGGCACCTGGCTCTACCGGATCGTCGTCAACGCCTGCGTGAGCCGGCTCCGCCGTCCGGCCGCGCTGCCGCTCGACGAGGCACTCGGCACAGATTCGCCGGACCCTGCCGAGCGCGCAGCAGTCGCGGTCGATGTGCAGGACGCACTTGCGGCGCTCCCCGCCGAGCAACGGCTCGCCGTCGTCTTGGTGGATGTCGAGGGCCTTCCGGTTGCCGACGTTGCGGAGCTGCTCGGCGTACCCGTCGGCACGATCAAGAGCCGCTGTTTTCGAGCCCGGGCCGCATTGGCTGTCGCGCTTGGACACCTGCGCGCAGGGAACCGGACAACCGGTGAAGACGTCCAACCGCCGACGGCGACTGAAGCGGAGGGGGATGTCACGTGACCGAGCATCCGGACGCCGCTACGTTAGCCGGCATCGCGGCTGGTGAGACGGCCGAGCTGCCGGACGTCGACGAACACCTCTCCGACTGTGCGGAGTGCCGGCAGACGGTGACGGAGCTGCAACGCATTCCACAATTGCTCCGCGCTCTCCAACCGGTACCCATGCCCGCAGACATTGCTGAGCGCATTGACCAGGCGATCCGCCGTGACGATGAGAACCCGGTATCGATACTGCCCCGACGCCGGCGATTCGCCCGCACGCCGGTGCTGGCAGCCGCCGGCGTGCTCATTTTGGCAGCCGTCGGCACGGTGGTGGCTCTCCGGCTTCAGTCAGATCATTCGAGACGCGCCTCCCCTGTGATGGAAGGATCAAGCCGGACCGTGATGATCGCCTCTGGCACCAACTACACCCCGGATCTCCTGCAGCACGAAATCGCGCGCGTGCTTGCCAACCGCCGACCGGATCTGGCATCGGCGTTCCCGGCGGTGGCAAAGCTGGCGAGCGCCTCGCCGTCCTCGGCCTCCGGGACCCGCGCACAGCGAAGCACGTCCGGGAACAACTCGACCTCGAGCTCGGCCGCTCAGCCGGTTCCGGCGGCGGCGCCTACCGCACCGGCCGGCCGATTAGCCAATGCCGCCAACCTGCAAGCGTGCGTGACCGCGCTCGCGGGTCGCCCGGTGTCCCCGCTGCTGGCGGACTTCGCGCTCTTTGACGGCAATCCGGCAACCGTCATGGTGTTCGTCGACCCCGACGACCCCGGCGTCCTCGACGTCTATGTGGAACGCGAGGGAGCGGACTGCAGCCAGGATGTGACATTCTTCGCTCGGCTCACGGCTGGCGGATGATGGCGGATGCCCGCCGGCGGGAATGCCGTACGCCTACGATCGGTTGTCGGATGCGACGCCATCAGCGGACCGAGGAGCAGCACGCGTGGCAAGTGAGTCCGACACCATTCGTTCCCTCATCATCATCGGATCGGGACCTGCGGGATACACCGCAGCGCTGTACGCCGCCCGGGCCAAATTGCAACCACTGGTCTTCGAAGGCTCGGTCGGTGCGGGCGGCGCGCTGATGACGACAACCGAGGTGGAGAACTTTCCCGGCTTTCCGGACGGCATCCAGGGACCGGATCTCATGGAGAGAATGCGGGCGCAGGCTGCGAAATTCGGTGCCGAGCTTGTCCCGCACGATGTCGTCGCCGTTGACCTCCGGGAACCGGTCAAGGTGGTCCGAACCGACGAGGGCGAGTACCGAAGCCGTGCACTGATCATCGCCACCGGCTCGAAGTATCGATACCTCGGACTGGCGAATGAACAGCGGTTGCTGGGTCGCGGAGTGTCCGCCTGTGCGACGTGCGATGGATTCTTCTTCCGGGACCAAGACATCGCCGTCGTCGGGGGCGGCGACTCAGCGGCGGAAGAGGCACTTTTTCTCACCCGCTTCGCCCGCAGCGTCACGCTGATTCACCGCCGTGACGCACTGCGGGCAAGCAAGATCATGCAGGATCGCGTCTTCGCCAACGACAAGATTCGTATCCGGTGGAATGCGCGGGTGATCGACGTCCTTGGCGACGACCGGGTCGAGGGCGTGTTGCTCGAGGACACCCGAACCGGCGACCAGGAAACCCTTCCCGTGACGGGTTTGTTCATCGCGATCGGCCATGAGCCGCGCAGCGAACTGTTCCGCGGCCAATTGGAGATCGACGCCGCCGGCTACATTCAGGTCGCCCATCCCACGACGCGCACCAGCGTCCCGGGTGTTTTCGCCTGCGGTGACGTGGTCGATTACATCTACCGGCAAGCGGTAACTGCCGCCGGAACGGGCTGCGCAGCGGCGATCGACGCCGAACGGTGGCTGGCCGAGCAGGATGCAGGCTTGTCGACGTCCGTACTGACCACGACCGGGTCGGCCTGACGTGAGGACGGCCCTCCGGCTCGGGTGCTGGATCGTTGCGGGGACCGGCGGACGGCAACCTGGTAGCGCGAGCGGCACGCCGAAGGGGCAGGATGGCGGAGTAGCAGGAGACGAGGAGTGACCGTGACGACAGCAGTAACCGACGAGACGTTCGAAAGCGAAGTCCTGGCCAGCGACAAGCCGGTGCTGGTGGACTTCTGGGCCGAGTGGTGTGGGCCGTGCCGGATGGTCGCCCCGGTTCTTGAAGAGATCGCCGCAGAGTACGGCGACAAGCTCCGGATCGTGAAGCTCAACGTGGACGAGAACCCCAAGACCACGCAGGCGTACTCGATACTGTCGATCCCTACGTTGAACGTTTTCCAGAACGGTCAGGTCGTCAAGCAGATCGTCGGCGCGAAGTCCAAGGCCGCACTCCTGAAAGACCTCGAGCCGTTTCTCTCGTAGCCGGCGCTGCGTACGACTCGCCACGGGCGCCGTACGGTCGCCACGGGCGCCGTGTTGGGCTTCGCCGCTGACCCGGGGTCACTGCCACTTTCTGCCGAAAACGCAGGCC
Organism: Acidothermus cellulolyticus 11B; assembly: GCF_000015025.1. Classification (GTDB taxonomy): domain Bacteria; phylum Actinomycetota; class Actinomycetes; order Acidothermales; family Acidothermaceae; genus Acidothermus; species Acidothermus cellulolyticus. Next base: position 2,432,611 of record NC_008578.1, read on the forward strand.
TAACGGCCGGCCCCATCAAGAGATTCGGCTGAACGTGTGCGCCGGGACGGCGGCGTGAACTGTTCGCCGTCGAGCCGTCTGACCCGTCGCAACGTTGCGCCGGTTGGTGGACGCCGTCGTTGCTGGTCGCATCGGCGCGGTGGAAGGTCACATCGACAACTGGTCGCATCGGCGCGGTGGATGTCAACTTCGTTGCGGTTGTTTGTCCACCCGGACAGGGCAAGCTCCGGCCGATAGCATTCGGGCGTCTTCGGCACGAAGGGGTCGTGATGCAAGGCACCGTACTGATGCGCCTTGGGGATCGGAGCTTTGCGGTCGCGGAGATCCGGCACCGGCTGGCGCACCTCGGCCTGCTCAGCCGCACAAATGGGGATCACGACTGTGTGCGCGCCGCGTGCGACGTCTTCGACGAGACGGTCGATCATGCGATCCGTGCGTTTCAGCAGCAGCGCGGTCTCCGCACCGATGGAGTGGTGGACGCCGAGACGTTCCGCGCTCTCGACGAGGCGAAATGGCGGCTCGGCGATCGGGTGTTGAGCTACGTCCCCGGGCATCCGCTGGTCGGCGACGACGTCGCCGCCTTGCAGCGACGACTCTGCGACATGGGCTTCGATTGCGGGCGGTGCGACGGCATCTTCGGTCCGCTCACCGAGGCGGCGCTTCGGGAGTTCCAGCGCAACGTGGGCCTGCCCGCGGACGGCACGTGCGGAGCTGACACCCTGCGTGCGCTCCAGCGGCTGCGCCGGACCGTGGTCGGCGGCCGCCCCTATGAACTGCGTGAGACACTCCGGCTGCGTCACCATCCGCCGACCGTCGCCGGCAAATGCGTCGTGCTTGATCCAGGACACGGCGGACGCGACACTGGTGCGCGAACGGCCGATCTCTGCGAGGCATCGCTGGTCGACGACATCGCGAATCGCATTGAGGGCCGACTTCTCGCTGTCGGAGCCCAGCCGTTCCGGACCAGAGCCGCGCAGCACGTGCTCCACCCCGAGGATGTCCCGCCGTCCGATGGCGACCGGGCCTCATTCGCCAATGCGGCCGAAGCTGATGTCGTCGTCTCGCTGCACATCGACGGGCATCACGATCCGGCGTGCAACGGCTTTGCGGTCTACTACTACGGCACTGCCCGCGAAAGGTCGGTCGTCGGCGAACGCCTCGCCGAACTGGTCCGGGCGGAAGTCTTGGAGAGAACGGACTTCTTGGACTGCCGGACCCATCCCAAGACCTGGGAGTTGCTCCGGCGGACCCGCATGCCGGCGGTGCGTGTGGAGTGCGGATACCTCACCAACCCGGCGGATGCCGAGCGGCTCGCAGACCCCGGTGTCCGGGACCACATTGCGGAGGGAATCGCCTCCGCACTACGCCGCCTTTACGAAGATCCCGGTGAACCGGCAGCCCTGTGACAGGGTGGTCCACGCCGGCAGGGTCACGACCGGAGGCTCATCACCGATGGGTTCCCCATGGTGGGCCCAACACCGTCAGGTCCGCACCCGGACCTGCTTTTCAGGCCGGGCGCAGCGCCCCTTCCGGTGCCACCGACCCGAGAAGTTTTTCGATGGTGCCTTCCATGTTCCACGTGAGCGCCGTCTTCAATTCCAAACGCAGGCGCGGGAATCGAAAATGCGGCCGAACGGTCTTGAACCCGAGTGCGAGCAGGAAATCCGCGGGCAGCAGACAATCGGGTGCGCGCCACGAATTATCCGCGAATGCTTCAATCGCCTTGACCCCCCGACGCGTGAGATCCTTTGCCGCGGACTGAACCAGGATGCGGCCAAGGCCGCCGCCGGCGAATTCGGGCAGAACAAATGCGGTGAGCAGCAGAACGGCGTCCGCGCTGACGGGACTGGTCGGAAAAGCGGCAGCACGCGGCACGTAGGCCGGTGGCGCGTAGAGCACGTAACCGGCAGGAACGCCGTCCACGTAAATGAGCTTGCCGCAATTCCCCCACTCCAACAGGACGGACGAAACCCAGGCCTCCTTCTCGAGCATGGTGTCCCCCGCTTCCTCGGCCCGCGCCCGGGACACCGGATCAAGCTCCCAGAAGACGCACCGGCGACACCGCCCGGGCAGCGCGTCGAGGTTATCCAACGTCAATGAGACGACGCGTCGTGACATGGGCACCTCCGCCGCGGAGTCAGCGTACCGGGTCACCGACGGCATGTCAGGCGGGCGGCCGATAGCCTGGGAGAACGCCACCGACGCACCAGGCGGTCACGGACCGCCTTCCCACGGTGCCGGCGTGCCTAGCGGAGGTCACGATGGACGGGAGAACCCCTCGGCTCGATCCGTATGTCGAGCGGTACGCGGCACGGACCCACGGGATGACCGCGTCGGAGATTCGGGCGCTCTTCTCGGTCGCTGACCGGCCTGAAGTCATCAGCATGGGTGGCGGGTCCCCTTTTGTCAGCGCACTTCCGCTTGATCTCGTCGCCGAGCTGGCCGCAAAGGTCATCGCGGACCGCGGTGCGCAGGCGCTGCAGTACATGTCCGGCCAGGGCGACGCCCGGCTGCGGGAGCTGATCTGCGGAGTCATGGCGTTGGAAGGCATCTCCGCGTCACCGGACGACGTCATCGTCACGGTTGGGTCCCAGCAAGCCTTGGATATCGTCGCCCGGATTTTCCTGGATCCCGGCGATGTCGTCCTTGCGGAAGCGCCGTCGTACGTCGGCGCGCTCGGCGCGTTCGCTCAATATCAGGCGACGGTCGTGCACGTTGCGATGGACGACGACGGGCTGGTGCCGGAGGCGCTGCGGGAGACGCTGCGCCGGATGACCGAGGAGGGCCGGCGGCCGAAATTCCTTTATGTCGTGCCGAATTTCCATAACCCAGCTGGTGTGACGTTGGCGGACGGGCGGCGGGACGAGATTCTGGAGATCTGCGCGGCCGCGGACGTGCTTGTCGTCGAAGACAACCCCTACGGTCTGCTGGGCTTCGACGGCACGGCCCACCGGGCATTACGGGCGCGTTCAACTGACGGTGTCATTTACCTCGGATCCTTCTCGAAGATTTTCGCCTCCGGCATCAGAGTCGGTTGGGTGGTGGCGCCGACCGGGGTCAAGGAAAAACTGATCATGGCCAGCGAGGCGACTACGTTGTGCCCGGTGGCGCTCTCGCAGTTTCTTGTGGCGGAATTTCTCGCCCATCACCCGTGGCAGGAACAGGTGCGGATATTCCGGGACCTGTACCGGGTGCGGCGGGACGCCTGTCTGGAAGCATTGGCCGCACACTTCCCGCCGGAGACGTCGTGGACCCGGCCGGCCGGGGGTTTCTACGTCTGGGTCACCCTCCCTCCCGGGATCGACGCGAAGGCGATGTTGCCGCGGGCGATTCAGCAAGGCCGGGTTGCTTACGTTCCCGGCACCGGGTTTTATGCGGATGGTCAAGGCGCCGGCAATTTGCGGCTGTCGTACAGCCTCCCGGAGCCGGAACGAATCCGCGAAGGTGTGCGGCGCCTTGGCGCGGTCGTCGCCGAGGAACGCGAGCTCGTCGAAGCGCTCGGAGGGGGCTGATGAGCGACCTCGGACACGTTCTCGTCCTCGCCGGCGGTGTTTCCTTTGAGCGCGAGGTGTCCTTGGCGTCGGCCCGGCGCGTGATCGAAGCACTCCGGCGGTTAGGCGTGGACGTCGACCTGGTCGACGTCGACGCGTCCGTCCTCGACCGCCTCACCGCTGATCCACCGGACGCGGTCTTCATCGCCATGCACGGTTCAGAAGGTGAGGACGGCGCCCTTCGGGAGCTGCTTGATCTGGCCGGCGTCCCGTACGTCGGAGCCACGGCGGCCGGTGCCCGGCTCGCGTTTGACAAGACGGTCGCGAAGGCCGTACTGCAAGCGGCCGGGGTGGCGGCGCCGAGGTCGATTGCGTTCTCGCAAACCGCCATTCGGGACTTGGGCGGGCACCAGCTCCTTGACCGATGCGTACGACGGCTCGGCTTACCTCTGGTTGTAAAACCTGCCCGAGGCGGTTCGGCGCTTGGCGTGACGATCGTGCGGGAGGCGACGGCGTTCGCGCACGCGCTGGTGACCTGCTTCGCGTATGACACCGTTGCTCTGGTCGAGCAGTACGTCGTCGGTACGGAGTTGGCGATCAGCGTTGTGGAAGATGACGACGGCACCCCGCGCGCGCTGCCTCCGGTTGAGATTCGGCCGGTCGACGGCATGTTTGATTACGCCGCCCGGTATACCGCGGGCATGACCGAATATCACGTACCCGCGAGGATCACAGAAACCGCGCGGGACCGGGCGGTCGATGTCGCGCTGCGGGCGCATCAGGCGTTGGGGTTGCGGGACCTCTCCCGCACCGATGTGATCGTCACTGCCGACGACGAGGTCCTTTACCTTGAGACCAATGTCGCTCCGGGAATGACCCCGACAAGTCTGCTGCCGATGGCGGCTGCAGAGGTTGGGATAGACCTCGGCACGCTCTGCCGAGACCTTCTGGTCCGTGCAGCGACCCGTGGACCCAGTGAACCCGGCGCCGTCCCGAGTCGCTCACCCCAGGCTTTGCGGTGACGGCGTTCGCCAGCCGGCCGGGCTCTGTGAGCCGCCCGCGTGGCCAAGATGCGAAGACTGCGCTCCCGTGACACCGGGCGGGGCTGTTTATTCATGTTTGATGATCGACGAAACATCCGGCCCGGCGAAAGCAGCTGCTCGAACACGCGCCAGATGGGCCACCAAATAACCGTGAACTGGGAATTCCCGACGTCCAGATCAGCTTCTTGCGCCATCCACCGACACAGATGATGCGATCGATGGGGCGATCACACCGACGATGCGTTCTAGATCGTCAACTGAGGCGAATTCGATTGTGATCTTTCCGCGGTGCTTTCCCATGGTCACCTTGACCCGGGTCTCAAGTTGATCCGACAAGCGGTGTGCCAGTTCGGACACTGCCGGCGCAATGGGAGACGCAACCCGACGAGTTCGTGAACGCGGCTGCTTTGTCGCGTCACCAAGCGCAACGAGTTCTTCGACCGCGCGAACCGATAGACCTTCAGCGACGATCCGCTGCGCCAATTCCTCCTGCGCTGTCGCATCATTCAGGGCCAGAAGCGCGCGAGCGTGTCCTGCGGTGAGAACACCGGCGGCGACTTTTCGCTGCACGGAGGGCGGCAAGTTCAGGAGCCGGATCGTGTTCGTGACCTGAGAGCGAGATCGGCCGATTCGGCGGGCGAGTTCCTCGTGGGTGACGCCGAAGTCCTCCAGGAGTTGCGCATAAGCCGCCGCTTCCTCCAGGGGGTTGAGCTGTTCGCGGTGCAGATTCTCCAGCAATGCGTCTCGCAGCATGGCATCATCGGACGTCTCGCGGACGATTGCCGGTATCCGGTCAAGCCCGGCCTGCATCGCTGCGCGCCAACGACGTTCGCCGGTCACAAGCTCGTATCCGTGGTCATGCGGACGAACGACCACCGGCTGAAGAAATCCAACCTCACGAAGCGACTGAGCAAGCTCCGCCAACGACGTCTCGTCGAATATCTGCCGAGGTTGTCGGGGATTGGGGCGGATCTCGTCGACAGGAATTTCCGCCAACCGGACACCTGCGACCGGTGCCAAGTGTCGATCTCCATCGCTCTGCGACTCGTAGGTCCCGCCTGGTATCAGGGCACCGAGTCCTCGACCAAGGCCTCGACGAGTGGTCATGGTCTGTCCTTCCGTCTTCTCCCGCCACACGGACATGTGCGGCTGCGCACCCGGTAGGGCATATCACCGCAGCGGTCTGCGGCAGCGGTTCGACGCGATGACGGGTACATCCCTCCTGGGAAGGCTGTCATCGCACTTCCTGGGAAGGCTGTCATCGCACCCCGCGACCTACATTCCGCGGTGCTCGGGCGCTGCGCTTCACATTCCGCGGTGCTCGGGCGCCGTGGCTTGCCCATTCCGCTCACCATGGTCGATCTGAAGCGCTGGCGGTACCAGAGAACGACTGATCATTTGGGGCACCCTCAGCTCGAGCCGCCCGTTCGGCGATCTCCCGCGCGGCACTGAGGTAGCAGAGTGCCCCGGCGGAGCCGGGATCGTACGTCATCACGGTCTGCCCAAAGCTGGGCGCTTCCGAAATGCGAACGTTCCGTGGAATCACGGTGTCCAGCACCAAGTCCTTGAAATAGCGCCGCACATCGTCCGCGACTTGCGCCGCAAGCTTGGTCCTCCCGTCGTACATCGTGAGGATCACGGTAGATACGCGAAGGGCAGGGTTCAGGTGGGCCCGCACGAGCTCGATGTTCCGGAGCAGCTGGCCCAACCCTTCGAGGGCGTAGTACTCGCACTGAATCGGTATGAGCACTTCCTCCGCCGCAACCAAGGCATTGACAGTCAAGAGGCCGAGCGATGGCGGGCAGTCGATGAAAACGTAATCAGCGGGGAGGGCGGCCTCAGCGAGTGCTCGTTTCAGGCGTGATTCACGTGCGACCAACGACACGAGCTCGATCTCCGCACCAGCAAGATCGATAGTCGCCGGGACGCACGTCAGACCGGGTACGTCCGGAACGTTTCGCGCAACCTCCGCGAGTGGACGTCCCTCGATGAGAACGTCATAGACAGACGGGATAGATGCATGGTGATCAATCCCTAGAGCGGTGGACGCATTACCTTGGGGGTCCAAGTCGACAACGGTGACACGTAGACCGCGCATTGCCATCGCCGCCGCAACGTTGACGGCCGTCGTGGTCTTGCCAACGCCGCCCTTCTGATTTGCGACCGTGACGATCCTCGGTCGCGCCGGTCGAGGAAACGGATCAAAACCCAAGACCCGTACGGCAGTTGCCGCCTCCTGGGCAATCGGAGGGTCGTCGGTTTCACGTGAAACAAACGGCTCGCTCACGACACCTCCCTTCCGCAGCCCGATGCCAGCCTAGCGATGCCGCATTCCCCGCCGGCTGCGCTGTCCACACCGTTTCTGAGTCGACTCGACCGGCACAGCAGGTGCTGAAGCACTGGTCGCAGGATCATCCTCCGCGCATCTCCCTCCGACACGCTCTGATCTCGAGCTGTCCGTCCCTACGAGCCCATCTGCGCGTGGCATACGACCGAATCGGACACAGACTTGCGCTCAGCCACTTGAGGGCGGCGTCCTTCTTCGGCGGCACATGACTGGACCGGACACAGGGTCGCCCTGTCCGTCCCCGCGGGCCGACCTGCATACCTGCCGTTGCGGTCAACACAACGTCCGGATGACGTGGGTCCCGCGGGCGTGACCCAGCGCCTGGTGCTGCTTTGACGACCGACCCTCGCACCTTTCCCCAACCACGACGTCCCGGGGTCTCACTGCTTGATGACTCGAACGACGGTCGCCCACCGACGATCATTGGAAGCGTCGGCGTCACGCTGAACCGTCAGCTGCCCGGCAACTGCCCGAACGGTGAGCACCTCCACGCCGGGCTGATAGCCGAGTTTCGCCAGCAGGTGCTCCGCGGCGTGGACCTCCTGCCACACACGCGCACCCTTCAGCGCAAGAAGCACTCCACCTGGTTCAAGCAAATGCGCCACGTTCTTCACCAGCCGCGGCAATGGAGCGACTGCCCGGGCTGTCACCACCGGCGCGGTGCAGGCGACGTTCTCTGCCCGGGAATTCTCGACCGTAACGTCACGCAAGCCTAGGTCAGCGACGACCTCTCGAAGAAAAGCCGTACGGCGGCTCATCGCCTCAATGAGCAGAACCTCGAGATCGGGTCGTGCGAGAGCTAACACTATTCCGGGCAGGCCGGCACCTGACCCGACGTCGATGACCCGCTGATCCACTGGGATAAGAGGAGCGAGAGCGGCGCAATTGGCGATGTGCCGCTCCCAGAGGCGGTCAACCTCCGCCGGGCCGATGAGTCCCCGCTCCAGGCCGGCCGTGGACAGCCACTCGACGTAACGCACAACGAGCGGCCATCGCACGCCGAACAGGTGTCGAAGAGTCTCAGCCTCCTCGTTGCTTCCCACGTTCATCGACGCACCCGAACCGCCACTGCATCCCAGCCGCAGCAGCCGACAACGATCACAGGTAGGGATCGTCGACCAGCGTCACGCCGTCGATCTCGGTTGGGTACACGACGACCCGACGGTCCGGCTCGGTTCCCTCGGACTCGCTCCGCAACCCAGCCGCGGCAACGACATCATGCACGATCTTTCGCTCGTACGCTGTCATGGGCTGCAGGCGGACTGGTTGACCCGTTTCCTGCACCCGCGCCACAGCCTCCCGTGCGGTTTCGGCAATCTCCTTACGACGCCGCGCGCGATAGCCGGCGATATCAAGAATGAGGCGACTTCTTACCCCGGTCCGCCTGGCTACTGCGATGCGCGTAAGTTCCTGCAATGCGTCAAGGACGGTGCCGCCCCGCCCGATGAGCTGACGCAAGTCCGAGCCGACGATCGACACCATGGCCCGGTCACCTTCAACGGCCATATCGATGTCGCCGTCGGCGTCCAGGATGTCGAGAAATCCTTCGAGATAGTCGGCGGCGAATTCGCCTTCCTGTTCCAGCTGGCTCAACCGCCGGTTGTCCGAGAGCGCCTCCCCCTCGTGAGCTGCGCCGCCTCCCGCAGACTGTTCACCGGTTGCGTCGTCCGTCGGTTCCACGACGTGGTTGTCCTGCATAGCGCCTCCTATCGTCTGCGCTCTCCAGTCAGCCGTCGCACGGCTACTAGCGCGCACTGCCCGGCCGTTGCGGCCGACGGCCGCTGCGCTTGCTGCGCGGCGGCCGGGTGACCTGCTGCCGGCGAATCACCACCGGTGCGGCAGCCTGCGTAGAAGCCGTAAGTCTCCGTTGATCGCCGGATGGAGCCGTACCACCCGGGCCCTTGATCGGCATGGTGCGGATGATGTAGTGCTGCTGCCCGAGCGACCACAGGTTGCTGGTGACCCAGTACACCAGGACACCCATCTGCCAGAGCAGTCCTGACAGGGCAAAAATCGGCGGCAGCACGTACAACAGCATTTTCTGCTGCTGTGCCATCGGATTACCGGCTGCGGCGTTCTTCACGATGAGTTGCCGCTGAGTGAGAAACGTCGTCGTGGCCATCGCGAGGATAGCGAGCAATGTGACGACGTGAACGGTCGTCGAATCCGCACCGAACATGGGAGCACGGTCGGCCGTCCGGAAGCCGAGCGCAAGCGGCACACCGAATACCTTGGCGTGCCCGGCGCTCTGCAGGAGGGAAACCGTCCAGCCATATTCCGGATGGAAGCCGGCTGGAGGCTTGCTGCTCCCGTGATCCGACACGTACCGCAGCACATGAAACAGTGCGTAAAAGACAGGAGCCTGCGCCAGAATCGGAAGGCAGCCCATGAACGGGTTCACGCCGTGCTCCCGATAGAGCGCCATTGTTTCGGTCCCGAGGCGCTCCCGGTCGTTCTTGTACTTCGCTTGCAACTCTTTGAGCTTCGGTGCAAGCTCCGTCATCGCGCGCTGTGATCTGACCTGCTTGACAAAGAGGGGAAAGAGCAGAATACGGACGATCACGGTGAGGAGCACAACGGAGAGGCCCCACGTGACGCCGCTGCTTGTTCCAAACGCCGGAGCGAGAGCGGCGTGCAGCGCGAGTAGGACCCTGGTGACGAGCTCATAAAGCCAGTTCAGTAGGTGCGGCACGGCGCAACCCCTTCGTCAGGTGTGGCCGAGACCCGCTGTGGGCTTTTCGTTGTCCGGCGCGGGGGAACCGGGTCGAACCCTCCCGGATGCCAAGGATGGCAGCGTAACAGCCGGCGAGTACTGAGCCAGCCTCCCCGCAGCACGCCGTGGCGGATGATCGCCTCCACCGCATACGCGCTGCAGCTCGGCACGAACCGGCACCTCGGTCCAAGCAGCGGGCTGATGACGATCTGATATCCGCGAATGGGGAGCACGACCAGAGCGGTCAGCGGCCGTCGCACCACAATCGACGACAACTTTGGCAAGCGGGCATCCATCAGCTAGTCCCTTGGGAGTTCTTGGTCTGCGTCAGTCGTCCCAGCAGGCGATCGAATTCAGCAGCGAGTTCAGCAAAGGACGCGGCAGCGGCGGCCGGCAACGCACGGACGACGATACGTTTCCGAGCGGGAATCACCGCCAACCGCGCGGCAACAATGTGGCGCAACCGTCGCCGGATTCGATTCCGGACGACAGCGCCGCCGACGTTGCGGCCGACAACGAATCCCGCCTGAGGGCCAGGCCGGTCTGTGTCGGACGTACTGAGATAAACCACGATGTATCGCCCAGCTACCCTCCGGCCACGCCGGAGCACCGCCTTGAAGTCGCTGCTCCGGCGCAACCGGTAACGGGACGGCAGCATGGCAGCGTTTCGCGGTCCATGACCGGTAGATCCTTAATAGGACTCTGTGGCGCTACGCCGTCAGCTCCCGCCGTCCCTTGCGCCGGCGGGCGGCGATGATCGCTCGCCCTGCTCGAGTGCGCATCCGGACGCGAAAGCCGTGCGTCTTGGCCCGGCGACGATTATTCGGTTGATACGTGCGCTTGCTCACTGCCACTCCAAGATTCTTGTTCTGCGGCCGGCGACCCAGCGACGTTGCCGTCAGCGGCGTCTACGTCAGGGTACGACGAAGCCACCCCGGGCCAAACCGCACCCGGTGCACATCCGGACCGCGCCTGTCAACCCTAGCGAACGTGTTATGACCCTGTCGGTCAAGGACCGCATCTTCATCAGCTGGGTGAACTGAACCTAGCCAGCGTTCTCCAACCTTATCGGTCAAGAAGACGAGATGGCCGAGCATCGGTCAACGAGAAGAGGTGGTCGAGCCGCTGAGGTCGCTCACGGGTTGTGGAGAAGTGCTTGTCGAGCATGCGTGCCTCCTGCTAGCGTCCGGTCCACCGACCCGTTCCGCCTCTGGTGCGGCCGGAATACCGGCGGTCCAGGGCCGATGAGTGATCCAGCACGCGCCACATACGCTGGCGTTGCCGGAGTCCGTCCTGTGGATGGCCTGTGAACATCTTGCAGGACGAACGGGACAGT